>DATAPD010000032.1:0-195366 GCA_036265385.1 Terriglobales bacterium | reverse complement strand
GCCAGGAAAACTCGTGCGAACAGCGTCCTAACATGAGAACATCCAGGAGTTTTTGAGGCATGTTGTGCTTCGCGACCGGACTGTCCGGACGCTTCCATCATCGTCTGAGTTTGTGGAGTTGGATAGGTTACTTTCGTGTGCTGCCGGGGATGCGTTCGTAATCGAGCATCCACGGTATTGAATTCTTTTCCTTCACGATGATTTTGATCACATTCACGTTTTCTCCCTAAGCCTCCGATTGATCATCGACCCAAAATCGGATGTAAGCGCCTTCGTGCTCGCGGGAGGGAAGAGCTCACGTATGGGCCAGGACAAGACGCTGCTCACATGGGAGGGCGAGACGCTTCTCACCCGCAGTGTTCGCTTATTGCAAAGCGTGTCGAACACCGTGCGCATTGTTGGCAGCATCTCGAAGTTCCCAAATTTCAGCGAAGTCGTCGAAGATATTTTTCCTGATTGTGGCCCGCTCGGTGGCATTCACGCTGCCCTCGCGAATTCGACGACGGAGTTGAATCTCGTGATCGCGGTTGACATGCCGACCATCACGGCACCACTTTTGGTGTACTTGTTGAGGCGAGCGAAGGACAGCCGCGCGATGGTAACGGTGCCGCGCACAGCTGACGGATGGCAGCCGCTGTGTGCTATTTACCGTAAAAGTTTGCAGCCGTTCGCGGAGCAAGCTCTGAAGGCGCGCGACTATAAAATTGACCACCTTTTCTCGCAAGTCAATGTTTGCGAGATTTCTGGGGTTGAACTTGCAGAGCACGGCTTCAGCGATGCTCAATTCCACAACCTGAACACGCCCGAAGATGTGCGCACAGCCGAACGAACCGGGAAACGTTGATAAATGCCAGTCGCGCAACTTGAGCCAAAGCGCCGCCCGTGTTACTTACTAAGAAACCATCTTCATGGCCGCTCCTTACATTGAGTTCAAACACGTTTCGAAGGCATTCGGCGACAACCACGTTCTGAATGACGTGAGCTTCGATGTGTACCCCGGTGAAACCGTGTGCATCCTCGGACGCAGCGGGGTAGGGAAGTCCGTTTCGCTCCATCAAATTATGGGGTTTCTCAAGCCGGACTCTGGCCGCGTGTTTGTGGCTGGTGAAGACATCACTGACTTCACTGAGGAGCAACTGGAGCCCATCCGAAAGAAAGTCACGATGGTCTTTCAGAACGGAGCGTTGTTTGACTCCCTCAGCGTGGGAGAGAACGTAGCCTTTCCTTTACGCGAGCGTCAGGATCTCTCCGAGGACCAGATTTACCAGATTGTCGATGGCTTGCTCGAAATGGTCGCTGTGAAAGAAATGCGTGACCAACTCCCTTCCGATCTCTCAACGGGGATGAAGCGCTCGGTCGCGATTGCGCGCGCTCTGGCGGCGCAGCCTGAGTGTGTTCTCTATGACGAACCTACGACGATGGTCGATCCCCTCATGGCTCAGTTGCTCGGCGATCTCATTTCTCGCCTTAAGGTGCAGCTCCATCTCACCAGCATCGTCGTAACGCACGATATGCGACTGGCACAAAAATTGGCAGACCGCATCATCTTCTTGCACGAGGCGCGTGTAGTTTTCTACGGCAACTACGCCGAAATGGAACAATGCAAAGAACCGATCGTTCAGGAATTTTTGCAACTGGACGAACTCCGGCTCGAAGCCTGAAAAGGCAAGGTTTACGCAGATTGTTCAGTGATTTTTACATCATCCGAGGCAGCTACCCTCTACCTCTTCGCATCCCATCATTTCAATAGTGATTGTGCCGCTTCGTTCAGCAAAGGGATTTGTGGCTAGCTACCCGACTGTTCCTCGGTCTGCATACGTTTTGGTGCTGCTGTCGCTCATCTGTCCCGCTTTTGCATGGTGCGCGCTCGGCGACACCGTTTCTTCCGTTGAAGCAGACCGAGTCCAAATGAGAGGCGCGGTGCGTGTTCAGCAAGTGAACGGAATTTCGGTTCACGAAATCTCTGATGATCATGGCACGCAAGTGCGCGAATTTGTCTCCCCGCAAGGATCGGTTTTTGCTGTCGCGTGGCAGGGACAATTCATTCCGGATCTTCAGCAAGTTCTCGGCAAATATTTCGATCAATACTCTGAAGCGGTACGCGCCCAAAAAGCGTCCTATGTCGGCCGAAGGCCGATTAACATTCAACTGCCTGGGCTAGTCGTGCAGATGACCGGGCACATGCGCGCTTATTCCGGGCGCGCCTACCTTCCCGCCATGGTTCCTACGGGAGTAGCTCTGGATTCGATCCATTGACGAGACAACTGCCCAATTTTCTATTTGCGGGAATCCTCGTATTGATCCTCCTCATCGCAGGCTGCGGAGGAGGATCTTCGTCGCAGCGTATTGTTGGCTCGGTAACGCTCAGTCCTTCAACGGCCCAGACACTCGCCGTTAGCCAATCCTTACCCATTACAGCAACGGTTGCGAATGACGCGAGTGGAAGCGGAGTCTCTTGGACGCTCACCGGTGTCGGTTCTCTCAGTGATGTCACAACTACCTCAGTCACGTACACAGCGCCATCGGCGGTATCGTCAAGTCAGACCGTAACCGTGCGTGCTACCTCGAAAGCGAATCCAGCCGCCTCTGCGACCTTGCAAATAACAGTGACGTCCGGTGGTGCGCAAGCGAATGTGTTATCGCTTAGCGTTAATGGTGGTCCAGTTCCCGGTCAACTTTACGCAAATGGGGCTTTCGCAAACGTCACCTTGTGTGTCCCGGGAACTTCGAACTGCCAAACTATCGGCGGCGTGCTCGTCGACACGGGTTCGTTCGGGTTGCGCTTACTGAAATCTGCCGTCACACTTCCGCTGGCGCCCCTGACTTCCGGGGGCAGCACAATCAACAATTGCGTGCAGTTCGTGGACGGCTCGTTTCTTTGGGGACAGGTTGCCGCAGCAGACGTGCACCTTGCAGGCGAGCAGGCGTCGAGTGTTTCTGTTCAATTGATCGCCGATCCGACCGGTTTCGCAATCCCGACCTCCTGTGCAGCGGGTGGGTCCAATAACAATTCGCTTGCCGCCTTAGGAGCGAATGGAATTCTGGGCGTAGGAACCGAAGCGCAAGACTGTGGCCCTGCTTGTGATTCTTCCAGCGGTCGGCCCACACCGCCAGTGCCCGCCTATTACAACTGTTCGACCTCCGGTGGATGTCAGCCTGCTTTCGTGAGTCTGGCAGAGCAGATTACGAATCCTGTTGTGAAATTTCCGGTCGACAACAACGGAGTTTTGGTTCAGATGCAGTCGCTCTCCGGCACAGCTACGACGGCGAGCGGCAACTTGATCTTCGGAATTGGCACGCAAGCGAATAATGCTTTAGGAAGCGCCACGATTCAAACGCTGAACAACGTCGACAACTTCACAACCGCTTTCAACAGTCGGACGCTCACGAGCAGCTTCGTCGATAGCGGTTCCAATGGATTGTTTTTCCCGGATTCAGCAATCGCCACGTGCACGACTGCCTCAGGTTTTTTCTGCCCGCCTTCGACGCTCCACCTCACCGCCGTGAATCACGGGCAGAATGGAACGCAGACGAATATTTCTTTTACGGTCGACAACGCACAGAACTTGTTCAACAGCAATCCAAGCGCGGCTGCTTTTAGTACGCTGGCGGGCCCAATGTCGGGCGGTTTCGATTGGGGATTACCCTTCTTCTACGGCCGCAATGTGTTCACCAGCATCCGAGGCCAGACCATGCCTTCCGGCGCGCCTGCCGCTCCCTGGTGGGCCTACTAGCCAATCAGAATCCCTGGCGAACGAGTTCTTCAACATTGAGACTGCTTGATTCTGGATCGCCTTTCATCATCTTCTCGACATATTTTGCAATCACGTCGGCTTCCAAATTCAGGGCGTCACCGGGCTTGAGTGTGCCGAGGTTGGTCATCTCGACTGTGTGCGGAATGATGGCGATTGTGCACTTCTGATCCTGCAACTTTGCAACCGTCAAGCTGATTCCTTCAATAGAGATTGAGCCCTTGAAAACGGTGTATTTCTCTACATTCCGTGGAATCTCGATGTGCAGCCACCAATTCTCGGAATCTCCGATGCGATCGAAAGATAGAAGTTTCCCGATTCCATCTACGTGTCCCTGAACGATATGTCCTCCAAAGCGCCCATCGGCCTTCATGGGTAATTCCAGGTTCACCAAAACTCCCTCGCGTGTTCGCGAAAAGGACGTGCGCTCCCAGGTTTCCGGAGCCAGGTCCGCGCAGAACGATGTCGGCTTAATATCGAGTGCCGTCAGGCACACGCCGCTAACCGCAACGCTTTGTCCTGTGCCCAGTTGTTTTGGAGTATTTTTCGCGTCGATGGTAATGCGTCGATTTTCGCCGTGTTGCGTGATTCGGGTAATTCGTCCGACTTCCTCGATAATGCCGGTAAACATGGATTTGCAGCTCCTTCAATGAGTTTTGGATGAAACAGCTATGGTACTCCGCGCCGTTGCGGACGACGATCAATCTAGGACCTGCTAGATACACGGGAATCCCTACTAGATTATCCAGGTGTTTTTGGCCTTGACCCAAGCTGGTTTCGTCCTATACTCAGCCCTCAGAACTGCCCGGCGTACTGAGGATGGCCGGTTCCTCCCGCGAGAAACGGAGGCGTTAATGGGATGCATCTTTGAACTGGTTCGGGACCAGCAGACACACAGTGTCAGTTCCACCCAGACTGTGCTGGAGGTCGCACGAATCATGGTCGAAAGGAATATCGGCGCAGTACCGGTCATTACGGATGGAGTTTTGGTCGGCATCTTTTCAGAGCGAGACCTTATGAAGCGCGTGGTCGTTGAGGGACGAGATCCCTCAAAAACCTTGGTCTCTGAAGTCATGACGGATGAGCCACTTACGGTGGAACCACTCACCACGGTGGATGATTGCCGCCAACTCATGCACCGCCATGGTTTCCGGCACCTGCCGGTCTGCGAGGGGCGCCAGCTTCGGGGCGTAGTTTCCCTCCGAGACATCGTGATGCACGATCTGGATGAGAGGGATGGCGAGGTTCGCATGATGCGAGCCTATATCCAGTCGGAGATCTGACATTTAAGCAGTTTTGATTCCTTCCTCCCCCATAACACCAGAAGTAACAGTTACCCACGGTTACTTTCGTTCATTGACCTCACGTATAGACCTGCTAAGTTACGGAGGGGCTCGGCGTGTAGGTATGGGACCGACTAGCCGATTCAATTCGTTAGCATGAACGATCACGTCCAACTCGCCTACTTGATCCTATGGGGTTTCCAGCCCGTAGCTGAAACGGTGGTCGCGTTCGTGATGTGGAAACGCAAGCTGAACAAGAATTTCCCCGCGTTTTACGCGTTTTTGCTTTGGGACATCTTGCAGTTTTCAGTCCTGTTTCCTATTTACTTGGCCGGAAGCTACAGGTGGTACTACTACGGTTTCTGGGTCAACATGGCCGTATACGTAGTGTTGGGTTTCCGCGTTATCCACGAGATCTTTATCGATGTATTTCGCCCCTATCACACGCTTAAGGATCTAGGCACTGTCTTATTCAAGTGGGCAGCGCTAGTGATGCTTCTCGTTTCGGCCGTAGTCGCCTTCTCGAAACCCACTGTGGACCAGGGCCCTATCGCACACGCCATTTTCACACTGCATCGAAGCGTGCGGCTCACTCAATGCGGTCTTGTGCTGTTCCTCTTGGTGTTTTCGAAATACCTGGGAATCTCCTGGAAGCAGAAAAGTTTTGGTCTGGCGCTAGGCTTTGGCGCCTTTGCCACCGTGGAGATGGGAGTGATCGTTCTCAATATCGGCGGCTATATCAGCTCCACCACAATGAATCTTACGAACCTGATCGCAATGGATGCTTCAATCCTGATCTGGCTCGGTTATATGCTTGCGGAGAGTCCGGAACGCGAGGCGAGAGTCTCGCTTGTACAGTCACACCGCTGGGAACAGAGTCTTTCTGATCTTCAGCGTCCAGTGGGCGCCGACTCTCTAATACCAATGTTCGAAGGCATGGTGGAACGAGCGTTTTCGAAAAACAATTCGAACTCGCCTGCAGCCGGCCAGAGCTCAGATTTATTGTTTCGCTCCGATCCGTTCCGTTTCGAGTATCCGCCTAACCCCACGCCCCGTGATATCGATTCCTCTGTATCTCAGCCTGCCGAACACGAGCCAAAAACCAACTGACAGTAGTCCGTCTGAAAGTCCGTTCAATACCCAACTCAACTGACCGTTATCCGTCCGACAGATTGCAGCGGTACTTTCCAACCGCCAACCAAATTATTTTCGATTCCTAATGTAAAACTCTAGGGTTTAAGTGCAAGCTTCTCTTTGAGATATGGATGATGCAGGCTGGCTCGGACAGCTAACGGGATGAGGGGAGGGCTGCACCGTGATTTGTGCAAAAAAACTTGCGCACCGCCTGTATAATGCGGTGCGCGTGTGAGTTACTCCTCCAAGAGTTCACTCGCTAGTAAGGAGAAAACCCATGAAACGTGCAGTCAGGATGCTGGTCCTGATGCTTGGCTTGATGGGCACTTATATGGCCGCTGCTCCGAGAGTTCCCGCTCCCGGGATCGGCCCGATACCAATGTGCCCACCGTCACGACCAAATTGCGGCTTGTAGCTGTTTTTGGCAAGGTCACGAAAGTAACCTCATTGGTAACTGACCTAGCCTTTGGCCTAGATTTTTTTCGGGCTGATCACTTTGCATAGTGACAGCCCGGATTTTTTGATTCCCATCTTACTGGCGCGCGTTGCCCTTGCCTTCATAAAGGCGCCTGAATCTTCATAACTCTGAGCCCGCTGAGGTTCAGTTTGGGACCAAACTGAAAAATATTTTCAACTTGTAGGATGAAGATCGCTGAAGGACTTGTATAATCCCGGCGCGGCGCTAACTATCGTTTCACGATAAAGCTCCGCAAATATAGGAGACGAACCCATGAAGCATGCGGTCAGGATGCTGGTCCTGCTGCTGAGCTTGGTGGGCACCTACATGGCAGCCGCTCCGAGAGTTCCCGCTCCCGGCATTGGCCCCATACCAACGTGCCCCCCTTCAAGACCCAATTGCACCCTCTAACCAATGGCGAAGCTGAATTTATTTGTCCGTTAAAATAGTTCGTAAAAGTGAAAGGTTTAGGGCTGACAAAAGTCAGCCCTTTTCTTTTTCCGATCACAGAGCGTTGACGGACTTTGAGAGTGCTTCTGGATCCGTGAATGGCGGCAAACAACGGAATCCTTCGCAAACAACGGCAAGCGCCTGACCGCCGTTGACTCCCGGTAAGTTTGGAAGTGTTTCCGCCAGCGCTGGTGGAAGCGACTGCGGATTGGCTTCATGCGTTGGTAAGTGCACAACAGAGCGAGTCAAACGGAACCCCTGCATTGCGGCGCGATACAGCTGCATTGCGGGCTCATCGCTCCCCAGCACAATAATCTGCTGCTGCGGTTGGGCGAAATGCACCGCGGCAATTCCATAGGTCGCAGCAAACAATCCAGCCTGTCCAGCAACGCCGGCAAAAACTTCAAGTGTCTGTTCCGCGCGATCTTTGTACGTTGATTCATTTGTGTAGAGATGGAGACGCATCAGCAGAATCGCGGCGGCGGAATTTCCAGCTGGCGTCGGCGAATCCTGGAAGGGTTTTCGACGAGCCGAGAGCACGCCCGGCAACGTCGTTTCGGCACTGGCATCTTCTGTATCGAAAAACCCACCCCCCGCCGGATCGAAGAATCTCTCGATCATCGTGTCGGCGATCTGTCTCGCATATCTGAAGTAAGTCAGGTCTCCCGTTGCCTCGAATGCGTCGAGGCAGGCGATTGCGGAGAATGCGTAATCATCCAGGCCACCGTTCACAGATCTATGGGGAGCAGCGGGATCCGAATAGGCAATGACATGCGACATTCGATCCTTATCCCATGCATCGGAGAGAATGCGGTCGAGTGAGCGCAGGGCAAAACGCCGTGCTTCATCGAGTCCAAGCGCCTTGAATGCCTCCAGGTAAGCCGAGACAAACATGGCATTCCAGCTGGTGTAAACCGTCTTGTCGACATACGGAGTCGGGCGCTGTAACCGGGACTCGTATAACTTCTTCTTTGCATCCGTTAGAAGTGTTTCGACGCGGTCCCTCGGGAGCCCGAGCTTGGCAGCAATTTCATCCAACGAGACTCGAATCCACAACACGTTTTTGTTCGGATTGTGGTGCATCTCTCCAGTTTCGCCGATGTCGAAATGCAATGCCGCAACAGCCAATTCCTCCGGGTTGAGTACGGCCTTGGCTTCCTCCAGCGTCCACGTGAAGTAGTCGCCATCGTCCTCCATCGAATAGTCCGCATCCTGAGAAGCGTAGAACCCGCCATGCTCCCGGTCCGTCAACCATTCATCGACCCACCGGATAATGTCGCGCGCAACATTCGCGAAGAATTCATTCTGCGTTGCCTGGTATGCGTGAACGTAATTCTTGAGCAGCTCCGAGTTGTCATAGGACATCTTCTCGAAGTGCGGCACGATCCATCGCTCGTCAACTGAGTAGCGATGGAAGCCGCCTGCCAGTTGATCGTAAACGCCGCCATACGCCATCTTCTCCAGTGTGGTGACGTACACGTTTTGCGTGGCTTGATCTTTCTTTCGCGCAGAGTGATCAATCAGCAAATCGATCGCAGAGGCATGAGGAAACTTCGGTGCATGCCCGAATCCCCCATTTGTCGCGTCGAACATTCCCACCGTCGACTTAATGATTGTTTCAATTATTCGCTCGTTAAAGTTCCCCTGCCGTCCCGCGAAGGACTCGGCATTAGAGACCGCTTGCGTAACTAACTGTGCCTGCTCTTGCACGTCCTCATGCTTCTCGTGATAGGCGTTTGAGATCGAAAGCAAAACACGCTTAAAGCTCGGACGGCCATATTGGTCATGTGGCGGAAAATATGTGCCGCCATAGAACGGCTTCCCATCTGAAGTAAGGAATGCTGTTAAGGGCCAGCCGCCCTGTCCACTGATCGCGCTCACAGCCGCCTGGTAGCGGCTGTCAATATCAGGTCGTTCGTCGCGATCCACTTTCACGGCAACAAAATGCTCATTGACGATATTGGCGACCTCCGGATCGTCATACGATTCGCGGTCCATCACATGGCACCAATGGCACCAGACTGCGCCAATATCGAGCAGCATGGGCTTGTTCTCGCGCTGTGCGGTCGCGAACGCCTCCTCGCCCCACTCGTGCCAGCGAATCGGCTGGTGCATTGCCGAACGCAAGTAGGCAGAGGATGCTTTAGAAAGAGAATTCAGCGTCTCGGTCGTCATACCAATTTAGTCTAAGGCTTTTGATGAGGAGCGTGGGGATGGCGTCTTGGAATGTTGAGCTAATTTTCAGCTCATGAACTGTTTCGCGATGCGGCAATATAAATCAACCGCCTCCACCAATTGCCGCTTTTCGACGTATTCCCCTTCCGTGTGTGCGACGTGAATCGATCCGGGCCCCACGAGTGCGGGCTTACCCCAGCGACTGAGAGCGGGGATATCAGTTGTAAACGCTGCGACCATCGTTGGCAGCCCCTGAACTTTCTGAAGTTCCACGAACGGGATCTCGAGAGGGATGTCAATTTCCGCCAAGTCGCCTACCGTGTTGAAAATCTTTTTGCGGAGTTCTTCTGACGGGCCGATGAGTCGGTAAAGCAACTCCGCTTTCGCTAAATCCGGAATTACGTTTGGTGCGCGGCCGCCCTGGATTCCCCCAATATTCATCGTGCAAGGCCCAAACTCCGGGTGGCTGGGCAGAGGCATATCCAGCAGCCGATGGAGAGCGCGCACTAACTTGTTGATTGCTGAATCCCCCAACTCCGGATACGCGGAATGGGCCATCTTTCCCCGTGCTGTTAGCTCAACTCTCAATGCGCCTTTCGACGCCAATGCGATTCGATTTTCCGTTGGTTCCCCATTAATAAGAAATTGCGACCCACGCGGACTCTGATTTGCCACCCGTGCCCCCAGCGAGTCACGCTCCTCTCCGACGAGGAACAGCAATCCGACGTGAACTCCGTCGCTTCGTAGACGTTCGGCAGCGTGGACCTGGGCGGCGATGATTCCTTTCGCATCGCACGATCCACGTCCAGCAATTCGATGCTCATCTTCCGACGAACGGATAAATGGGGGAACTGTATCCATGTGCGTAGACAGCACAACTGTCGGCTCCGTATGCCCTGGCCACGTCGACCAAACATTGGCTCTCACACCTTCCACTGGCATTTTCGAAACTTCAAAGCCGCGACGTCGCAGTTCTTCGCAGAGAAAATTTCCAACGGCCTCTTCATTTGGCGTGATCGATTCGATGTCGACCAGTTGCCGGGTGAGTGAAAACAAGTCCATGGCTGAAGAGCGTATCAGAGAATTCCTTTGGCCTGAGTTCGCGCGAGCGCTCGCGTATACGTGTAAATTGATTCTGTGCTCACCGATTCTCCTTCCATCCGCTCTCTCTTTCTTGAAGGGCCGGCTGGTCGACTCGAAGCTCTGCTCAATGCCGGAACGCCTGGCGCTACACACGCCGCACTGGTGTGCCACCCGCATCCGCTTTTTGGTGGAACCCTTCACAACAAGGTCGTTTTCCATGCCATGAAGGCGTTGAACAGCTTTGGATTTCCCGTACTGCGCTTTAATTTTCGGGGGACAGGATTAAGTGAGGGCGAGCATGATTACGGTACCGGCGAAATGGATGATGTCCGCGCCGCATTGGACTGGCTCGAACGCGAATACACTCTGCCGATCATCTTTGCGGGGTTTTCTTTTGGCGCGGCCGTTGGCCTACGCACTGCGTGTCCGGACGCGCGCGTGCAAGCTCTCATCGGTCTAGGCATACCGGTCGCTCCGATTGACGATCGTAATTACGACTTCGCCTTCCTCCAATCGTGTGCAAAGCCGAAACTCTTCGTATCGGGAACACGCGACCAGTTCGGGCCTAAAGCAAAGCTCCAGGAAGTAATCAGCTCTTTGCCCGAGCCGAATAAGCTCGTTCTGATCGAAGCAGCCGATCATTTCTTCGAAGGGCGACTGCGTGAGATGCGTGAGGCTATCGAAGTTTGGGTCAGAGACGAGCTGAAGCCTGAAGCCTAAGGCTTCCAGCATGACGCCTGGAGCCTGGAAGCCCTCTATAATCCTGCCCATGTCGCTTCAGCTTGATCGAGAACAGCAGTATCGCCGGATGCGCGAAACTGCCAGCGATCTGTTTCAGCAAGCTTTACGCGAATCGAGTATCGAGAAGGCATTTGCAAAAAAGATCGATTGCGATCGTGGAGTTCTTCGCGTCTGTGACGATCTTTACGATCTGCATTCCTACACGCGCGTTTTCGTTGTCTCGATCGGCAAAGCCGGTCAAACCATGGTGCGCGCGCTGGAATCAAAGATTGGCAGCAACATGGAAGGCATTGTTGTCTGTCCGGAGCAATTTCAGCCGCAGGTTCACGGATTTCGTTATTTTCTTGGCGGACATCCGACACCGAATCATGAATCCATTCGAGCAGCCGAATCCATTCTCAAATCCTTAGCAGCGCAGAACGCTTCCTCGCTGATTGTTTATCTCTTAAGCGGCGGCGGGTCTTCGATGGTCGAAAAGCCAGTGGACGATGAGATCTCACTTGACGACATCGTCCAAACTTATCGCACGCTGGTCCATTCCTCTGCGCCGATTGCAGACATCAATGCGATCCGAAAGCACCTTTCCGCCGTAAAAGGTGGACGCATGGCGCAGGCTGCGTATCCTGCGCGCCAGGTTTCAATTCTCGTAAGTGATGTCCCCGACAACACGCCAGACGCGCTTGCCTCGGGACCCACTATGCCTGATTCAACGACAGTCGAGGACTGTCAGCGTATCGCCGCAGAACACAGCTTGCTTGAAACGCTACCCAAGTCTGTTTCCGATTTGTTCGAACGCCACGCTTTGGAAGAAACACCGAAGTCGGATGATCCCGCTTTCGTCTACTCGCGTTGGTGGCCTGTCCTCTCGAACCGCGTCGCGGTTGAGGAAGCTGGAGTTGCGGCCACGAGTCATGGTTTCGCCGTGGAAGTCAACAATTCCTGCGATGACTGGGACTACGGCCGCGCTGCCGACTATCTTCTGGACCGACTGAGAGAATTGCGGAAGAGCGTTTCAAAAGTCTGTCTCATCTCTGGCGGGGAAGTGACTGTCCATGTTGAAAATGGCGGCACCGGCGGGCGCAATCAACAATTCGCGCTAGCTTGTGCCCCAAAAATCAAAGGAGAGGACATCACGGTGCTCAGCGCCGGGACCGATGGCATCGATGGCAACAGTCCAGCAGCTGGCGCGATTGTCGATGGGAGCACCATCGCCCGCGCGGAAGCTCGCGGACTAGATGCCAATGCCGCGGCCAGGATGTTCAATGCGTATCCACTTTTCCATGAATTGGGAGATGCGGTGATCACTGGGCCGACGGGAAACAACCTGCGCGATTTGCGTATTTTGCTCGCTTACTGAAGCGCGCGCTCTAAAAAATCTTCGTTCGACCTTCCTCAAGGACGACCACGCGATCAGCGACTCCGTGCGCTTTCGCTTCCTTTTCCAGCAACTGCAGCGGTTCATCCATTGGCTCATGCGAGAGCTGAAACGTGCCGTAATGCATTGGCACCATCCAGCGAGATTTGAGATCAAGGAAGGCTCGCGTGGCGTCAGCTGGATTCGTGTGCACGTTTCGAAAGGTTTCCGGCTGATAGGCGCCAATAGGCAACAGCGCCAACTCAGGAGCGAGGCGCTGCCCAATTTCGCGAAAGCCTGAGAAGTACGCAGTATCGCCCGCATGGTAGAGAGAGTGTTTCCCGGAACGCAGAACGTAGCCGCCATATCCGCGATGCGAATCCTTCAGCACGCGCGCCCCCCAGTGACGCGAAGGCACGTGAGTCACCGTTAATCCCGAATGGCGGAAACTGTTCCACCACTCTAGTTCGACAATCTCGTGGAAACGCAAATCCGAAACCAGATCGAACAAATGATGAGGCACGACGAGAGTGGGAGCTTTTCCGCGCAGCCTCAATGTATGTTGCACGATCGTCCGCAGCGACGGCCGATGCAGATGATCGAAATGAGCGTGCGTCACCAGTACAAGATCAATCGGCGGCAGATCTCGCACTCGAACGCCCGGCTTGCGAAGTCGCTTCAGCAGAAACAGCCATGGTGCGAAGTTCGGATCGAGCAGAACGTTTTGTCCGCCAATCTGAGCGAAAAAACTTGAATGGCCGATGAAAGTGAGTCCAAGGTCGCCGTTGCTGACCAGCTTCGGCTTGCGAGTTTCCCCTGTACGAGGAGTCATCGCCGAATGCCGCACCAGTCGGGTGAACTGGCGTGCACGCTTTCGCAGCGAGGGATTCTGGAGCGTGACCTTAAACATTCTTGATGACGGCTGGGCGACTTTACTCGCAGGGTGACACACCCACGTTCGTCGCCGGTTTGTTGTTTTTATTCTATATGCAATTTGACGCACCGCGTGTATTGACCACGATGATCATCTCGTTTCTAATCCGGGAACGGAGGAAACATGCGAGTTGCATTTCTGGGATTGGGCATCATGGGACTGCCGATGGCTGTAAACCTTGTGAAGGCAGGTCACGATGTAACCGTTTGGAACCGCACGCCAAAGACTGTTGATGGCGTACGCGTGGCTGCAACTCCGGCAGAAGCCGCCCAGGGCGCGGAAGTCGTGTGGCTTTGCGTTTCCGATACAAAAGCTGTGGAATCCATTCTTTTCGGCCAGAACGGTGTGCAGAACGCCCTGGTTGAAGGCATGATCATTGTTGATTCGAGCACGATTGCGCCCGCTGCAACTCGTCAGTTTGCCGAGCGTGTGCAAGCCCGAGGGGCAAGATATGTTGATGCGCCTGTGACAGGATCCAAAATCGCTGCGCAGAGTGCCAGCTTGATTTTCATGGTGGGCGCTGATGATGAATCTCTCGCGCGTCTGGACCCTTTATTCAAGGCGATGGGCAAGCAGGTTTTCCACATGGGAGAAACCAGCAAAGGTCAGGCTACGAAGCTGGCCATGAATCTTCAGATTGCGCTCATCTACGAAGGATTTGCCGAGGCGCTCACACTAGCGGCGAAACTTGGAGTCGATATCGATCGCATGATGCCTCTTGTTCAGGCCTCGATGGTTCGGTCTGGCGTTGTCGACTACAAGGCTCCATTCATCATGAAGAGAGATTTCTCGCCGAATTTCCCGTTGCGACTGATGCTCAAAGATATCCACCTTGCGCTCGACGCCGCTAAAGATTCCCGGGTCCGCCTTCCAGGGCTTGAGGCCGTGAATGACATCTACGAAATGGCCGCGGAAGATGGCCATCAGGACCTTGATTACGCAGCCACGCTCACGTTGCTCGAGAAATGGGCGGGCGTCGAAGTCAAAAGCAGCGCTGCCTGATTAGTTCTCAGCGAAATCGCCGGAAGAATGTGCGAATGTCTTGAGCCAACAACTTCGGTTCTTCCATGGCCGCGAAGTGTCCTCCTCGTGGCATTTCGGTCCAGTGCTGAACGTTGTAGCCGCGCTCGATCCACGATCGCGGAGGGAATGGCGCTTCTTTTGGGAAATGTGCGATCCCGCAAGGTACTGAAATCTGCTCGCCTCGATTCAAATGAAGCGGAGCCTTTCGTCCTTCGAAATACAGGCGGCACGAAGAGTGGATCGTTTCTGTCATCCAGTAAAGCGTCACATTCGCCAGCAATTCGTCTTTTGTAAAACGCTTTTCGAGATCACCGTCGCAATCCGCCCAGTCACGAAACTTTTCAAGGACCCAAGCAGCCAAGGCGGCCGGCGAATCGTTCAATCCGTAAGCCAGCGTCAGAGGTGTGGTGAGCTGCAGGTGCGAATATGCGCCCCAGCGCTCCTCCCATTCTTGCTCATCGCGCTGGAACTGGAATTCCTCGGCAGACAGTTGAGTGTCGGATGCGAGTCCAGGCAAGTACGATCCGGGGATGTAATTCAGATGGATGCCAATGAGTCGTTCCGGATATTTTCTCGCCAGCCAGCAACTGACGCCTGCTCCGAAATCTCCTCCATGTGCGGCGAAGCGTTCGTAGCCCAGCTCGCACATCAATAAGGCGAGCAATTCGGAAATGCGCCTCGTGTTGATTCCCGCCGATCTCGTCGGGCCCGAATAACCAAAGCCGGGCAGGGAAGGGACGATCACATCGAACGAATCGGCCAAGTCTGCGCCGTGCGCCTCCGGATTCGTAAGCAGAGGGATGAGCTTGAGCATCTCCAGGAACGATCCCGGCCATCCATGCAGCAACAACAACGGGATCGCATTCGGACCGCGCCCTCGCTCATGCACGAAATGAATGCGTGTCCCTTCGACGTCAGCAACGAAATGTTTCCACGATGAAAGGCTTTCGACCTCGTGCTTCCAATCGAAAGCTTGTGCCCAATAGCGACACATCCCCTCCAGATAATCGCGGTCGAAGCCGTACGCCCATCCGGAGCCCTCGATGGTGTCGGGCCAGCGCGTGCGCTCGAGACGATCACGCAAATCGAAAACTGCCTGTTCCGAGTAGGGCAATGAAAATGTCGAAATCGTCATAGTAGATGTAACCGGTAAAACGACTCATATAGGTTACGAGAGGAGGAATTTTAAACTGGGGTTTGTAACCTGTCAAACGTGTTATAACGGTTACAGACAAAACCTATGGAATTCGAATTTATTGGTGGAAACCTGGCGCTTGATTTCGTCAACACCGTTCATCTTCACGGTGCAAAAAATCCTGGAGATGATCTGACTAGCATCCACGATCTCGAGGAATGGGCGCATCAGGCTGGGATTCTCAAAACACCCATCGACTTCACGATGTATCCGGAAATTTATGTTGGCCGTAACTTCCGCCGAGCACTCGTGTTTCGCGAGATTCTCTATCAAGTGTTTTCCAGTATTTCCGAGAATCGTGCCCCTCACTCAAATGACCTGCTCAGATTGCAAACCCTCTACCGGAATTCGGTACGCACTCAGGTTTTTGCGCGAAAAGGGAGACATTTCGAACTGGTTTGGCCCGCTTCTGTGCACCCCACAGAGCGTATTCTGGCGGAGGTTGCGAGGGCCGCTGGCGACCTGCTGACTTCGGATGCGTTAAGACGCGTTCGCCATTGCTCGAACCCAAACTGCTCTTGGTTATTCGTCGATACCAGTCGCGCGGGCCGCCGTCGCTGGTGCGACATGAAAGTCTGTGGAAACCGTGCGAAAGTAGATCGTTTTCGCAGACTTCAAAAACGATAAACGCATTTGCGTCACCTTCAAATGAGCACTCAATCGAGCGCTGAGCATTACGCAGGTAACGCCTTCACAGACCTATTACACAACTATTACAGAGGTTAACTCTGTTCCGCTGATAAGGTTTTCAACGGGGATGGCGCGACTGCGTTCATTCACTTGGGGAGATTCATGGAAACCAACACCACCACTTTGCGAAAAGAACGTTCTGAGAGCGACGGCATCAATTGGGTCACTGCGATTTTTATGGCCGCTTTTCATGTCGGCGCAGTGGCAGCGCTTTTCTTCTTTACCTGGCCAGCGTTCTTTGTGGCGTGTTTCTTGTGGTGGGTTTCCGGCAGTCTTGGTATCGGCATGAGCTATCACCGGCTGCTCACGCACCGTGGATACAAGACTCCGAAGTGGGTCGAATATTTTCTCACGCTGTGCGCGACGCTTGCGCTCGAGGGCGGTCCGATTTTCTGGGTAGCTACGCACCGGATTCATCATCAGTTTTCTGACCAGGAAGGCGATCCGCACTCCCCGATCGATGGCACCTGGTGGGCGCACATGGGATGGATTCTGAGCGGCAAGTCCATGCATCACGATACGACAACGCTCGCCCGCTACGTTCCCGATCTCGCGAAAGATCCTGTGCACGTGTGGCTCACGAAATATCACTATGTGCCGATGATTGTTCTCGGAGTGATCCTGTTTGCCATTGGCGGATGGCCGTTCCTTCTCTGGGGCGTGTTCCTTCGCACCGTGGTTGGCCTGCACGCTACGTGGGCCGTGAACTCAATCACTCACATGTGGGGATCACGGCGCTTCGCTACGAAAGATCTTTCGACGAATAATTTCCTGGTCGCAATCCTGACCTTCGGTGAAGGCTGGCATAACAACCACCATGCGCATCCAGTCTCCGCACGTCATGGACTCACTTGGTACGAAATCGACCTGAACTGGTATGGCATCTGGGCACTGAAAAAGCTCGGTCTCGCACGCCACATCTACAAAGTCCAGCTCGATAAACTTCCGCCCAAGCCGGAATTGACGAAAGATCTTGCCACCACGACAGAGCTGACCGCTACCGCCTCCGGCAACGATTAGTGTGAATGCGGGCGTTTCGCCCGCATCTGTTTTTCAACTCCCGCGTTAGAATCGCAGCATGCGCATTACAAGCCGGCGCAGGGCGATCGCGTTCTCGCTGACGCTGGGCATCTGCCTCATTGCCCTCGCGGTCACTCTCAACATCGGCTGGATCATCCTCAACTGGCGCGAAGGCGTGCTGCTTTTTCTCGGCGCCATCTTCTTCCTGCTGATCATCGCCGGTCTCGTTCTCAATACGATTTTCCTTGTTAGAGAAATTCGCCGTAACGAGCAGCACGACAGCTTTATCAATGCAGTCACTCACGAACTGAAGACGCCGATCGCGTCGATTCGCCTTTATCTCGAAACTCTTCAACGTCGCGAGGTCGATCGTGCAAAACAGCAAGAGTTTTATCGCCTCATGTTGCAGGACACCGATCGCCTGCATTCCACAGTTGAGCAGGTCTTAAAAGCTGGGCAAGCCGGTCACAAACGTGGCAAGCATCTGGAAGTAGCAGTAGATTTTGCCGGCCTTGTGCGGGAGTGTGTGGATACGACCCGTACCCGCTACCATCTCGACGAGACCGCGCTTCGATTCGACGAAAACGGAAGCGGGGCAGCCTCACGGATCATGGGTGACCCTGAAGAACTCCGAACTGCCGTGATCAACATTCTCGATAACGCCGTGAAATACTCGCCCCAACAAGTGTCAATCTTGGCTGAGCTTGCTGCTCCCGACGACCAGCACATTGCGCTGCGTGTGCGGGATCACGGCATTGGAATCCCGGCTCAGGATCTGAAGCGAGTATTCAAGCGTTTTTATCGCGTGCGGGACCGTGCGCTCTCAGAGGTGAAAGGCACCGGCCTCGGACTGTTCATCGTGCGGTCTATCGCCCAAAAGCATGGTGGGCGTGTGTTCGCCGAGAGCGAGGGGGCTGGCCAGGGCTCGACCATCACGATTGAGCTTCCGCGGAGCGTGGCATGAGCCGCATCTTGGTTGTTGAAGACGAAGCTCACATTGCACGTGGACTGGCCTTCAATCTAGTCGCCGAAGGACACGAAGTCGAGGTGGCAAGCGATGGGGAAACCGGTCTTCAACGTCTCCTGGAGAATGATGAAAACTTCGATCTGCTCGTGCTTGATGTGATGTTGCCAGGAAAAGATGGCTTCACCGTCGCGTCCGAGTTACGCAGTCACCAAAATTACATCCCGATCTTGATGCTGACTGCGCGCGGACGACCGGAAGATGTTCTGAAAGGCTTTGCTGCTGGCGCCGACGATTACCTTCCTAAGCCATTTGAGCTCGCGATCTTGCTTGCGCGGCTGCAAGGCTTGTTGCGACGGAGTCAATGGGTTCGTGCATCTGCAGCCTCAGTGCCGAACCGACCAGCCGCAAGCGTCGATCCTGTTGAGGAGCGAACCGAGCCGGATGCCTTCACCTTCCACGGGAAGACCGTGGATTTTGGGGAGCTGGAATTACGCACCTTCGGTAACACGATTCACCTCACCGTCATGGAAGCTGAACTCTTGCGCTACCTGATCAAAAATGACAAACGAGTCGTGGCTCGTAAGTCCATTCTTGAAGATGTCTGGGGCTTGCACGAGGACACCGACACACGCGCCATCGATAACTTCGTCGTTCGGTTACGGCGCTATATCGAAGAAGATCCCAGTCGTCCGCGCCATCTGCTGACCGTGAGAGGGGTCGGATACAAATTCGTCGCTGAGCCAGACGGGGAGTGAGCGGTGTTCAGTGCTGACGTGCGGAAGCGCCTGAAGCCAGTTCGCGCAGAGTGCTAATCAGGCTTGTGGCTGTTTTCTGGTCGGACAGAATATCCAGTTCTACGGTTGCGCTGAAATGAGGCGAATTCGGCCGGAATCGCACCGACAAGAAATTCTTTTCTCGCGTGGACATCAGCGCGCCTACTAGAGGACTTAATTCCTGGCTCCACTCCTGACGTGTGGTAAGCACGACTGGCGCAGGTCGCGTCACGTCCCAGGTCCGGCTCTTGGCTGACGAGCCATTACTACTGCCTGCCCAGCGATGGTGCAAAACAACAAGCTGAAAATCAGGATGGTGGTCGAGATCGGCCTCGAATGTGACCGTTTCTTTCTGATGGCGCCAATGACTGAGCAACCAGCGGAACGGAATCGGGCGCGGTACCAGGCGGACGGTGAGTTTCGCGTCCTCGAACCATCGCGATGGCAGATGCAGACTGGCTTGAAGTAGCGAAGAGGTGCGCCAGCGAGGCTCGAAAACCGAACCCTTCCCGACGCATGCAGCTTGAATGCGCTTGAGGGTAAGTATTCCGCGACGCCGGTTGTAGTGTGCGAACCACACGTACCAGACTCCCAAAAGGAGTCCGGCGGCAATTAAGCCAGCCACCCCGTCGATCAGGACCAAGCGCCCCACAAAAGCCTCTATGCGGATGGTACGTCCGGAACCCTTGGTTGGGCAAGGGATGCACGGGCGAAGTTTTGTAAACCTTGAGCTTATTTCACGGCTCGCGCCAGCAGCGGACCGAGAATGACCAGCAACAAAACATATGCCGCGGCGAACGGTCCTAACCGAGGCTCGACCGCGACACCTAGTCCTGCAATGACCATCGAGAATTCGCCGCGAGCCAAGAGTGCGATTCCTGCTCGCAAGCCAGCACCTTTACTCGACGAAACCCGTTTAGTGGCCAAATGACCAGTCAGCAATTTAGTCGCGCCGGTAACAACTCCGAGCACTGCTGCTGCAAAAAAAACACCCGGCAATGCTTTCGGATCGATCTGCAATCCGAAAAAGAAAAAGAACGTCGCGGCAAATAGATCCCTCAGTGGGCTCAATAGTTGCCCCGCCCTTTCGGCAATGGGGCCTGAGAGTGCGATGCCCAACAGAAAAGCACCGATGGCCGCTGAGACCTGGAATCTTTGTGCGATACCGGCGACTAAAAGCACAGCCCCAAAACTGGTCAGGAGCAGAACCTCATCGGATGGATGGCCGATGATGCGACTCAGTTGCTCTCCGAACCGGAGTGCCAGGACCAGAACCAGAAATGCAGTGAGCAAAGCAATGGAAACAGATGTTGCAATCTTCCCCGGACCACCGCCAACGATCAGCACTGCGAGAAGTGGCAGATAGGCAGCCATCGCCAGGTCTTCAAAAACCAGAATCGAGATAACGACGGGTGTTTCTGGATTTTTCTTCCAACCGAGCTCATTCATGAGCTTTGCGACTACGCCGGAGGAGGAGTCGTATGTCACGCCGCCCAAAAAGACCGCTGCCAGTGGAGACCAACCCATCCAAAGCCCCGCCAGGAAGCCTGGTGGAAAATTCAAAATGAAATCCGCCAAGCCACCGACATATCCGACACGAAGATGATGGCGCAGTTCCGCGCCCGAGTGCTCAATCCCCATCATGAAAAGCAACAGCAACACACCGATCTCACCGCCGGTGTGGATAAAGTGTTCACTGAAGGGAAGTGGTGCCAAGCCACCATTTCCGAACGCGAGCCCCGCTAACAGGTACAACGGAATCGCGGAAAATCCGAGTCTGCTTGCAATTCGAGCGACCAGACTCAGACCAAGTACAGCAGCTCCCAACTCTATGAAAACCTGTGAAAGCTGGCTCGAGTCCGCGGTCATGGCGGATCAACCTATCACATCCAAGTCGCTCACAAGGAAAGTTGGAAATAAAATGTCTGCGTGAACATCAAGATGCGCTCAGGGACGGGGGAAGATCTCGAGCAACTGTGGAGGATCGATCAGGCATGCTTTCCTCCAGAACAGGCGTATTCACGTTTGGAATTGAGTACCTATATGCGCCGATCTGGCGCTTTCACATTGATCGCCGAGACGGATGCACCCAAATCTCTGATTGCAGGATTTATCGTGGCTGAGGCCAATCGTCGAGGCCAGGGGCACATCGTCACAATCGACGTGGTGGATGACATGCGCCGTCATGGAGTTGGTTCAAAGTTGCTCGAGCAGGCGGAGCAGCGCTTAACAACAGCCGGATGTCATAGCGTTTACCTCGAGACCGCCGTCAATAACGCAAGCGCCCTTCTCTTTTACAAGCGCCATGGATACTTCGTTGAGAAGACGATTACGCGTTACTACAACGGCGTGCTGGATGCCCTCCTGCTCAGAAAAGATTTGCATCCCAGGCCATCGGACAGCTAAGTTCATCGCGATGAAAATCGCAATCCAGGGAGAACTCGGTTCATTCAGCCACGAGGCTGCCGAAAAAATGGTACGGGGCGCCCGACTCGTGCCATGCGCCCGCTCGTCTGAAGTATTTGACAGATTAGAGAAAGGCAGCGTGTCGAGTGCTGTAATTCCGATTGAAAACACGTTGGCCGGATCCGTAGCTGAACACTACGACCTCTTGCTTGCGCGCAATGTTCACATCGAGCGGGAATTCCGGCTGCGCATCGTTCACAATCTCATCGCGATTCCAGGCGCGAAGCTAAATGCAATTCATCAGGTTTATTCGCATCCTGTGGCGCTGGACCAATGTCGAGAACTCTTCCGAAAGTTCCCAACCATGACGGCGACGCCTTTCTATGACACGGCCGGAGGTGTGAAGCACATCATCGAACAGAAAATTGTCAACGCTGCTGGAATCGCAAGCCAGCGAGCCGCGAAAGTTTACGGGGCTCGCATCCTAAAAGCGGGCATAGAGGACGACAAACGCAACTTTACCCGGTTCTTCCTGCTTCGAAAAGGACCATCTCGCATTACTAAAAACGCCAATAAAACTTCAATTGCTTTTAGCGTGAAGAACCTGCCCGGAGCACTATTCAAAGCGCTCAGTGTTTTTGCTCTACGCGATTTGAGTCTGAGCAAGATCGAGTCCCGGCCTTTCCGAGGACGGCCATGGGAATACGTCTTTTACGTGGATTTTCTTCGTGGCGATGATGATGCCGCACGCAATGCCCTCCACCATCTCGCGGAAGTCGCTGATCTGGTGAAACTTCTCGGGATTTACCGAGCGGCCGCCTGATTCCATCAACTCCGTAATCACAGTAACTAGGAACGTGTTCGCGGTCACATACTCAAGAAACTCCCATCACGTGTCCAAGTGAGGATAGGCACGGTGCACCTCAAAAGGCCGGAGTAGCCTCAAGTCAGAGTCCGCTTGGGCTCCCGCTGTCATAGGAGAATTCACATCATGCGCACCGCAAAATTACTGTTCATCCTTGTGGTCGTGGTGGTTTTGGCTACCTTCGCCACGGCTGGGCAAAACAAATTTGGGGTATCCGATCTTCAGAAGATCACGTTCCTGGATCCGATCCGGATCGGCGATGTGGTGTTGCCGCAAGGCAATTATGAGGTCCGCCATCAGATGGAAGGCGAGAACCACATCATGTTGTTCAAGCAAACTGGGGTCAATAAGCCGTTCGAAGCGCGCGTGAAATGCTCGCTTGTGCCACTTCAGGTTAAAGCGGACCAGACCCAGAAGATTTATGTTCTCAACGCCGCCAACGAGCGCGTGCTGCGCGAACTGATTTTCCGGGGAGACTTGGCGAAACACGTGTTCTAACGTCGGCTCTTGGTTGCCACTCAGTTCAGGCCCTGGCTTACCCTTTTGGGGCAGCCAAGGCCTCTTTTTTCTTGTCAGGGCCTCCAAACCAGCGTATTGCTCTTGGTGCACTTTTTCGACGACCTGCCGATGTATGTTCTGACGCCTGGAAACGCCTCAAGCCTTTTGCGACCCACAAGTCGCCAAAGCGCTTACGTTCCAATCATCTAGCGGCGAATCTGCATCCTTTTGGCAGGCTGTTTCATCAAAACTTGAGCGAGATACACTCAAGGAGAAATATGACCACAAATCCGCGCTCAGAAACACCTAACAGCGGCGGTCTGGAGAATTCGGAACGCTCTCTCCCCGTTCTTCCAGTTCGGGACACAGTTTTGTTCCCGCACGCAGTTTTGCCCCTGACCGTGGGCCGGGAGAGTTCTGTTCAGCTCATCAATTCGTTAGGCGAAGACAAGACAATCATCGTCGTGGCCCAACGCGAAGCGCGCGTTGACAACCCACAACCGACGGACTTGTTCGCAGTCGGCACGCTGGCCGTAGTGCACAAGGTAGTCAAGATGCCCAACCAGAGTCTTTTTGTGTTCGCAGAAGGCTTGGAGCGTGTGCGCTTGACCGAGTTCACCCAGCTGACGCCGTTCATGCGTGCTCAGACCGAAACGATTCCGGAAGCCATTCCGCCGAAAGATTCCGAAATCGAAGCGTTGCAGCGCAACGTCCTTACGTTATTCCAGCAGATCGTTGCAGGTTCGCCCACGTTGTCGGACGAACTCTCCACCGTTGCCATGAATATCGAAGAGGCCGGGCGTTTGGTGGATTTCATCGCGTCGTCGCTGCCGTCGCTTTCGACGCCAGACAAACAAGACACACTGGAGACTTCCGATGTTCGCGCGCGCCTGGAGAAAATCAACCAGCACCTTGCTAAAGAACTTGAAGTCCAGCAGCTCCGCAACAAGATCCAGAATGAGGTGCAGGACAAAGTTCAGCAGACGCAGCGCGAGTACTATTTGCGCGAGCAGATGAAGGCGATCCAGAAGGAGCTCGGCGAAGCGGACGAAGGCCAGCGCGACATCGAAGAGCTCAAGACCAAGATCGAGTCTGCCGGCATGCCGGATGACGTGAAGAAGGAAGCGCTCAAGGAACTTGGTCGCCTATCACGGATGTCTCCGATGGCAGCCGACTATTCTGTCACTCGCAACTACATCGAATGGCTGGCGGTGTTGCCATGGGCGAAGACTTCGGGCGGTGAAGTCGATATCCCGAAGGCGAAGGAAATCCTTGATACCGATCACTACGACTTGAAAAAGGTCAAGGACCGCATCCTAGATTATCTTTCGGTCCGCCGCTTGAAACCCGGGATGAAAGGGCCGATTTTGTGCTTTGTCGGACCTCCGGGCGTCGGCAAAACCTCGCTAGGAAAATCCATTGCCCGTGCGTTGGGGCGTAAGTTTGTGCGCCTTTCTCTCGGTGGCGTACACGATGAAGCGGAAATCCGCGGACATCGCAGAACGTACATCGGTGCACTACCAGGGCAGATCATCCAGGGAATCCGGCGTGCTGAAACGAAAGATCCCGTGTTCATGCTCGATGAAATCGATAAGGTCGGTCGCGACTTCCGGGGCGATCCTGGTTCAGCTCTTCTCGAAGCACTGGACCCGGAGCAGAACTCGACTTTCCGCGATAACTATCTGGATGTGACATTCGACTTGTCGAAGGTCCTGTTTATCACGACGGCGAACATGCTCGATCCGATCGCGGAGCCTCTTCGCGACCGTATGGAAATCATCGAGTTGCAGGGCTACACCGAGGACGAGAAAGTGCACATCGCTTTCCAGTACCTCATTCCCCGGCAGATCGAAGAAAACGGCATCACGCCGGAGCAGATTGAATTCCCGGACGAAGCTGTTCGCGCCGCGATTCGTCACTACACTCGCGAAGCAGGCGTTCGTAACCTGGAGCGCAACATCGGCACGATCTGCCGCAAGCAGGCTCGCCGACTCGCGGAAGGAAAAACGGACAAGCTCGTTGTGACTACGGAGGTCGTTCAGGAGTTTCTTGGTGGTTTCAAAATTCGCAGCGAAGGCGAGATTGCCGAGCGCACCAAACGTCCCGGCGTCGTCGTCGGACTCGCGTGGACTCCCGCTGGTGGCGATGTTCTCTTCGTCGAGGCCAGCCGTATGAAGGGAAAAGGCGGTTTCACCATCACCGGGCAAATCCAGGACGTGATGCGCGAATCCATGCAGGCCGCACACAGCTGGGTCCGATCGAATGCGGTGCAGTTGGGAATCGACGAAGACTTCTTCTCGAGTCACGACATCCACATCCACGTGCCTGCAGGAGCCATCCCGAAAGATGGTCCTTCGGCTGGAGTTACCATCGCGACTGCGTTGGTCTCTCTCCTCACCGGAAAGCAAGTTCGTCCGCTGACCGCGATGACTGGGGAGATCACGCTGAGCGGAAATGTTCTTCCGGTTGGAGGCATTAAGGAAAAAGTGCTAGCGGCAAAGCGAGCTGGCGTCCGAGATGTGATTCTGCCCGCAGAAAATCGCACGAACGTGGAAGAAGATCTGACCGAAGAACAGTTGCAGGGCCTGACAGTTCACTATGTCAAACAGATCGATGAAGTGCTCCAACTCGCGTTGCCTTCAACTCCTATAGAGGAGCGGCAGGACGCCGAGGAACGCGAGAAGGTGCTGAATACGGTCTGATTGGGTTAGCAGCCTGAAGTGTTGAGGACGCAGTGAATCAAATCCTGCGTCCTCTTTCTTTTCAGTTCTGGTTTTCGAAAATACCCGCCGCGCCCATTCCTCCCCCTACACACATCGTGACCATGCCGTAGCGGGCATTTCTCCGTTTGAGCTCGCGGATCACGCTTGCTGTCAGTTTCGCGCCGGTGCACCCCAGCGGATGGCCAAGTGCAATCGCTCCGCCATTCGGATTCACTTTCGCAGGATCAAGCCCACCTTCCTTGATCACGGCAAGCGATTGTGCCGCGAAGGCCTCGTTTAATTCGATCACATCGATCTGATCAAGCTTGAGTCCGGCAAGCTTGAGAGCTTTCGGAACAGCGTACACCGGGCCCAGGCCCATCTCTTCCGGTTTGTATCCAGCGGTGGCAAATGCTACGTAACGTGCGAGCGGCTTTATTCCCAGAGCCTTCGCGCGATCGGCCGACATCACGACAGCGGCTGCCGCCCCATCCGACATCTGCGAAGAATTGCCGGCGGTGGTGACGCCTTTCATGTGAAACGCAGGCTTCAAAGCGCCGAGCGCCTCGAGCGAAGTGTCGGACCGAGGACCTTCGTCGTGTTTGAAGACAATCTCAGTCTTCTTGGGTTTCGAACCATTGGGAATGGTAAATATCACGGGCACAGGAACGCTCTCGTCGTCGAACTTGCCGGCTGCAAGCGCGGCGAGTGCTTTCTGGTGACTGGCGAGCGAAAATTCGTCGCACTGCGCGCGTGTGATCCCAAATCGTTGTGCCAGACGCTCCGCAGTCAAGCCCATGGAAAGATAAGCATCTGGGTAATGGTCCACGAGCCATGGATTCGGCGAGATCTTGTTCCCACCCATCGGGATCATGGACATCGATTCAGTTCCGCCTGCCACGATGACTTCTGCGCCGCCCGCTTGAATGCGTTCGGCAGCCATGGCGATCGCCTGTAGTCCCGACGAGCAAAAGCGGTTGATCGTCATAGCGGAAACTTCGACCGGCAGTCCTGCGCGAAGTGCGGCAATGCGGGCTACATTCATTCCTTGCTCAGCCTCAGGCATGGCGCAACCAAGAATGACATCTTCAATTTCCTTGCGATCGAGTTCCGGAACACGATCGAGCGCCGCTTTGATGACCACGGCAGCAAGATCGTCAGGACGCGTGGAACGAAGCGTGCCTTTGAAGGCGCGCCCCACAGGGGTTCGTAGGGAAGAAGCAATGATTACGTCACGCATGGCAGTTCTCAATTCTCGGTTTCAGTTGATTCCTAATTCCTTAGTGTCTTTCCCGTCTTCAGCGTGTACTGGATCCGCTCCTGCGTCTTCTTTTCTCCGCACAGCGATTTGAAGGCTTCGCGTTCCAGATCCAGTATGTATTGTTCGCTCACCGGAGTGCCTGGCGTGATGTTTCCACCACACAGAACTTCTGCAATCTTCCGTCCAATCTTCACTTCGTGATCGCTGATGTAGTCGCCTTGACGCATCAGGTGCACGCCCATCTTGAGCGCCGCCAATATGTTTTCTCCAGGCGCAGGAATATCCATACGCGCCACCGGCGGACGATAACCCGCGCGCACAAGTTCGAGCGCGCGCGCCTTCGCATCCGACAGTACGCGGTCACGATTCATGCTGATGCGGTCCGTTTTCGAAAGAAACCCCATTCCTCGAGCTTCCTCGGCGGAAGTTGCGACTTTGGCGGTCGCAATGATCTCGAACGCTTTTTTCATGGCCTCCATTACTTCGACGGATTCGCCACGGCCGCCCGGCCGAACTGCCTCCGCCGCATCCATGGCTCGCAGCAGCATTTCTTTGCAACCGCCCCCTCCCGGAAGCAGCCCGACACCAACTTCCACAAGGCCGGTATACAGCTCTGCGTGTGGTTGACGAGCCGGTGCGTGCAACGAGATCTCGGTTCCACCTCCAAGACAAAGCCCAAACGCGGCGACAACGACGGGCTTGGGTGAAAACTTAACTGCCTGGGTCATATTCTGGAATTGCCGAATAGCCAGGTCGACATCGTCCCATTCTTCTTCCTGCACCGACATCAGCAGCAGCATCAGATTGGCTCCCACTGAAAAATTCGTCGCGTCATTGGTCATGACGAAAGCGTCGAAGTTGTCCCCAGGGCCACCTGGCTTGAGCGTCTGGAGAATGAGGCTGATGATATCGGCGCCAAGAGAATTCATTTTCGAATGGAACTCGATGCAGGCGACGCCATCTTCCAAATCCACGAGCGACGCACCGGAGTTCTTCTTCACCACGCCGTTCGACTTCTTCGCGACGGTGACCGACCAGACTCCATCCGCAACAGTGACGGGTTGCCAGCCGCCAGTGGGCAAATCAAAGAACTTTCGTCCGGACTTGGTCGTCGGCTCTTCGCCGTACCAGGTCTTATTTCCGGACGCGAGCAGTTTCTCAACGTTGGCCGCAACCGGCTTGCCTTGTTTTCTCATGCGCTCGACTGTGGCTTCGACACCGGCAGCGTCCCAGAGTTCGAACGGTCCCATCTCCCAGTTGAAGCCAAGCTTCATGGCTCGATCGATCTCGACGACCGTGTCTGAGATTTCGGGAATACGGTTTGCCGCATAAGTCCACAGGTCCGAGAGTGCGGCCCAGAGGAATTGTCCCGCCGCATCGGGCTTCGTCCCCGATCCATCAAGACCCAGAAGCATGCGAACGCGCGCGCCGGTCTCCTCGACATTCTTGGCCATGTCGATCGTAGGGAATTTGGGTTTCTGGCGTGGACGGTATTCGAAGGTTTTCCAGTCCAACGCAAGCCTCTCGTCGCCGCCGTCAGCTCCCTTGGACTTTTTGTAGAAACCACCTTTCGTTTTGTCGCCCAGCCATTTCCGCTCCAACATCTGTTTGTAGAAATCCGGAAGTTTCAAATCGCTGCGTTCGTCTCGAACGTTCTCTGCGCCGTTTGCGACGACATGACCCAGGATGTCAAGACCTACCAGATCGATCGTGCGAAACGTCGCGGACTTCGGCCATCCAACAGCTGGCCCGGTAAGCGCGTCCACATCCTCAATCGAGAAATTGAGCTCCTGCATCAGTCGCAT
This sequence comes from Terriglobales bacterium, assembly GCA_036265385.1. Classification (GTDB taxonomy): domain Bacteria; phylum Acidobacteriota; class Terriglobia; order Terriglobales; family Acidobacteriaceae; genus DATAPD01. Next base: position 166,798 of record DATAPD010000032.1, on the reverse strand, counting down.
GACGTTCAGCACGGAAAATGTCCCGATACGATTGCCGATGAAGTTTGGCGTGTCCTTCGCATGAACAATTCCTTTACCGAGCCAAACGTCCGAAAAATGCGCCACGGTGTCGAGTAGGGCAGGGTCCGTGTCTGACGTGGGAATCAGCTCGAGCAGCCGCATGTAGCGCGGCGGGTTGAAGAAGTGAGTTCCAAACCAGCTTCGCCGGAAATCGTCAGGAAATCCTTGCGAAATCTTTGCGACCGGAAGTCCACTGGTGTTCGTCGTGATGATCGTTCCAGGTTTGCGCACCGCGTCGACTTTCTTCAGCAGTCCGCGCTTGAGTTCGAGATTCTCTACAACAGCCTCGATGATCCAATCCACGCCGCCCAGCTTGGAAAGATCGTCCTCAAAATTGCCGATCGTCACCAGGGCCGCCAGCGAAGCATCCATGAACGCGGCGGGTTTTGATTTCTTCGCAGCTTCCAGTCCCGCGGCGGCAATCTTGTTCCGCGCTGGCCCATCAGCATCCGGCGGGACAATATCAAGAAGAAGACTGGGTGTCCCAGCATTTGCAAAATGGGCAGCAATCCGGGCGCCCATCGTGCCGGCGCCTAATATGGCGACTCTCTGAATCGATTTCATAAGAAGCCTGCACTACTCAGATATGAGTATTAGATCGAAATCCTATTTCTGGCGGCGCCAATTATCTTCGGCTCTCAGCGACAAGTCTGTGACAAGGTTGTTATTGGGAAATGCAGATCGAATGGTTCCCTAGGGCAGTGTATCGACTGTCCAGTCCTGCTTTCCAGTCGAGGTGATCACAATCGTAGATGCTTTTCGTCGAATGCGGTGATCCTCCGTCTCTTCCACCATCGCGATCGCAAAAGAGTAGCGCCCCGTCCGGACCTTGCTTCCGCGCCCGATCTCGAAGCCCCGCTGCATCGGAGCCGCGAAATAATCTCGTAAGCGGTCTTCGGAACATTGATGGCGAGCTGTATCGCTCATCAGCATGATGCCAGTTTCAATGTCTCCGGTCTGCCATGCGCGAAGAAAATGGTTGGCCACTGCCAGCGCGGAAACGTAAGACAGCTCCGGCGCAGACGGCACTGCACGTTTTGGTTTGGGCTTCGTCTTCGCGCTAACGGGCGAAGCAAAGACGCAGAGCGCCAGACAAAGGGCGAGAATTCGCAACTACAGCTCCTGAGTTTGTTTTTCTCAGTCTAGCTGCTACAGCTCTGCTTGATGGTAGCGGACGAGGTACGTCTGCCAACCGTGATTGACGCGCTTAATTCTGAACCGGCTTGATGAACTTGAGGAGAGAATTGCCCCAAAAACATTACGAGCGCAGACCGTGTTAGATGTGGGGTGAGGATGGCAACGGCCTGCGCTCTATTAAGTTGATTCGATGCTAGCACCCGCGAAATTCGTGTCAAGAAAAATCGTTACTCTAATATAAACATACTAGAACGCAGCGAGACGCTATGCGATGTTCATAAGTCACAAGTTAGTGTGACGTTTGTTACCACGTAGCGGACTGCCTCACGCAGCTCTGCTCAAGCACGATCCTGCATCTCCATCACGATTCAACGTCGCCTTCCAATGCGGGATGTGCGGCTACGTACTCTTCTGCCATGCGCGCAACTTTCTTCTCGCTCGAGTATGCGAGCGAGCGAGCTGCCTCAGCTAGGGGGATCCAAAGCGCACGCTTCACTTCTATACGCATGGCTTCGGTTACGTCATCAATTTCTCCGCTCACATAGTCGAGCAGATAGAAGCTTACGATCTTGAACACGCGCTCTCCGTCCCCCCAGCTCCGCACGTAGACGTACTTGATATCCGTGAGCTTGACGATGATCTTGCCTGTGATGCCTGTCTCTTCGCGAACTTCGCGCAATGCAGTCTGGTCAGGTTTTTCGCCGGGATCGACAATTCCCTTTGGAAGGGCGAGTACGGTGCGACGCGTGCGTGACGGCTGCTTATCTTCTTCTCTCTGCGGCTCGATTGCCGCCATCATCCATACGCCGGATATCCGCCGGATGACAACTCCACCGGAAGAAATCTCGCGAACCATGCGGGGCACAGTAGCAGAATTCCCCCCAGGAATCACCTGCCGGTAATACGAAAGTTACCGTATGTACTTGCAAACCCAGAGCCAAAAGATACCTACGAGTAACAGCACAACGGTGCCGTTTTCTGGGTAAGCCAACCAGCGATACCATTTGTGCAACTTAGGATGTAGGTCGTAAGTCGTTCCAGCGGGGTTGGGACGGGACCGGACAGTGGGGTTTTCCGGTGAAACAACTCGGTAGGATCGTTCGATCCGTACAAGCGTTCGGCCGCGAGCTGAAACGCACAGCTGTTCCGGTTAGTCTTCAGGAATCACCTCCAAAAATTGGCTTAGCACTCGGTGGCGGTTTTGCCCGCGGCATCGCCCATATCGGCGTGCTCAAGGTTATTGAAGAGGCCGGATTAACCGTCGATTTCATTGCCGGTACGAGTGTGGGTGCTCTGATCGGCGCGGCCTATTGCAGCGGCTTGTCTATTGAAGACCTTGAACACGTAGCCCGCCGTGTGCGCTTCCGAGACTTTGCGCGCTGGACTCTTTCTCGTTACGGCTTTGCGACCAATCAGCGCATGATTTCGTTTTTGACCTCTGTCCTAAAAGCAAAGACATTCGAAGAGCTGCGCATTCCCCTTGCGGTGGCTGCTACCGATTTCTCGACAGGCAGCGGGGTCGTCTTCCGCAAAGGACCACTTATCGACCCGGTAAGAGCGAGTTGCGCCTATCCCGGGATGTTCCTGCCAGTCCTTATCGATGGTCAGTGGCTGGTCGATGGCATGCTGGCGCACGCAGTGCCCACCCGGCCGCTGCGGGAAATGGGCGCCGAGCGCGTAATCGCTGTGCACCTCAAGGGCAGCTGGTCTAAATCGAAAGCACCTCGGCATGTCTTCGATGTGGTTGGTCAGTGTTTCGCGATCGCGCAGGACATGACGGCACCGAGTTGGCGCGGTTCTGCGGACCTTGTCGTCGAACCGGATGTGAATGGGTTCGAATACGACGACTTCGCGCGCAATGCAGAGTTGATTCAAGCGGGCGAACTCGCTATGCGCGAAGCGCTGCCAGAAGTGAATAGGTGGTTGGCGCCGAAAGTGGTTATCAATCGGATCGCTGCACTGAAGCCTGTTGAAGGTCGCTAGCTATGGAAACCAACAACCAGCGACTAGCTACTAGCGACTGACTCCTTGATCCTCTCCCATGCCCGTCTCACATGGCGTTCTTCTGTGTTCGTTTGCGCGACGCACAAACGCAGAGTCAAACGGCCGTCGAGTTTTGTGTGCGTGAGATACAAGTCGCCACTGCGATTAAGACGGTCCATCAACTGCTGATTCGCCTCGTCATCCCCCTTCACGCGGAAGCAGACGAGGTTCAGCGGTGCGGGTGCAACAACTTCGAAGCGCGCATCCGCCTCCACCCACTTCTTGAAATCCTGCGCCAGCCGCACATGCTCGCGGACATGATGCTGCAAGCCCTCCACACCGTAATGCCGAATAACGAACCATAGCTTCAGCGAGCGGAACCGGCGCCCCAGCGGGATTTGCCAGTCGCGATAATCAATGACAGCGCCTGACTCGGTCGCTCGATTCTTCAGATACTCCGGTAATACGCTGAGCGTTTGGATAAGGTGCTTGCGATCGGCAACATAAAACACGTCGCAATCGAAGTTCGTAAACATCCACTTGTGTGGATTGAAGCAATAGCTGTCGGCATACTCCACGCCCGCATGGATGTAGCGGAACTCCGGGCAGAGCGCCGCTGTCCCGGACATCGCTGCATCTACATGCAGCCAAAGTTGATGAGCTCGGCAGATATGTGCGATCTCTGTCACCGGGTCGATTGCATTCGATGATGTCGTACCAACCGTCGCGCAGACCATCACGGGGATCAATCCCGCTGCGCGATCCTGATCGATTTGACGGGCGAGGGCATCGGGCCGCATCGCAAACGATGAATCCACCTCGATCAGCCGCACGTTATCGGCGCCGAGGCCGGCGATCTTGGCGGCTTTCTCCAGAGACGAGTGGGTCTGTGTCGAGGCATACACCACGAGCCTTCCCTCGCATCCTTTTTGGTTACTCGCAAACTGGGTTGCCCGTTCGCGCGCGCAGAGCAGCGCACATAAAGTCGAACTGGATGCTGTGTCCTGGATGACGCCTCCGCCCGTGCTGCTCGACAGAAATTTATCAGGCAGCCCGAGCATGGGCACCAACCAGTCGAGCACATGCGTCTCCAGTTCCGTGCAAGCAGGACTTGTTGCCCACAGCATGCCTTGCACGCCGAGCCCCGACGACAACAGGTCGCCCAAAATCGACGGTCCCGATGCATTGCAGGTGAAGTACGCGTAGAAGTTCGGAGATTGCCAATGCGTGACGCCCGGCAGAATCACGGTCTCCATGTCCGCAAGCAATCCGTCAAACGGCTCACCTTTTTCAGGTGCTCGGGCGGGCAGCTTGGCGCGTATTTCTCCAGGCGGGACTCGCGACAACACAGGGAACTCTTCGATCCGCTCGTAGTAATCGGCTATCCAATCGATGACTTCGTGTCCGTGACGGCGGAACTCTGCAGGAGACATGTGGCGGGAATTGTTTTCGGGCATGGGTCCTCAAAAGCTCAGATTGTCGATCTTTGGATTACCGATTGACAAGGTTTGGTCGCGAATATGAGTTGAGGGCTAAAACGAAGGATGCATCTCGGATTTCTGCTGACTACTGACCACCGACTCCTGACCCCTGACCACTGACTACTGTTCTCCCACGAACACCACGCCCGGCCCAGGCGTTTTCACTTTTTCTGCTTCGAACAGTTGCTTGATGCGCGCTCGCAACTCGCGGCTGACCTCATACTGCTTTCCTGGTCGTGTCTTCATCAAGATCAGATAATCCGCCTCGCCTTTTCCGACACGCTCAATCCCTGGCACTTGTACATCGCCAACTACGTCGTTTGAGAATCTTGGATCGTGCCGTACGTCCTCACCTACCCTCTGCAGCAGGTTCACGATGCGATCGCTCGGTTCGTCGTAGGCGACTGCCACTCGCAACGAAACCTGCGCCCAATCGCGTGTCTGGTTCGAGACGATCGTGATCTGGCTATTCGGCACCATGTGCAATGTGCCGTCGTCATCGCGCAACACAGTGTGCCGCAGGCTCATTTGTTCGACCGTACCCTTCACACCCGCAAGTCGGACGGTATCGCCGATGTCGAATTGATCTTCCAGCAAAATAAAAAACCCGTTGATTACATCGTGCACCAAGGTTTGCGCTCCGAATCCGATGGCCAGGCCAGCGATGCCCGCGCTCGCCAACAGCGGTCCAAGGTTTAGCCCTAGCAGTGATAAGGCTTCAAACCCAGCGATCATCAAAATGACAGCTGTCCCGAATCCGTTGATCACGGCCGCAATTGTCTGTACTTGCTGGGTCCGCAAACCGGTAGGAAAGCGGCGTGCGCGAAGTGTTCCGATCCCGCGCGTGATCCAGCGGAGTATGCGGATCAAAATGATCGCGCCAATGACGACGAACACCAGCTTCGGCGCATCTTTGCGCAGAAACTCCAGCGAGTCCTCCCGCCAGTTGTGCAGCAACGCGGGAAGCCCCGGAGTTTCCGGTGCGAACACGAAGCTCATGAATTGAAAAGTCATCCCTGAACTCGCCGGATTATAGCAATCGCTTACGGCCTTTCCGCACGCCGCGGCCCCGAACCTATAATGAGAAATAGTTGTCAGCTTCGTGATTCGAGGTGGCCGTGTTGAGATTGTTCCACTGTAGTCTGCTTGTCTTCTTGATGCTTTCTTTCGATCCTCTCTCGAACACTCTGGTTGCTTCGCGTCTCCAGAACCCGCAAATGCCTTCAGGACAGCAGGCGCCCCAGGAAGATGAGGGCACTGTCCGTATGCGCAAGGACATGGAAAAAAAAGCAAACACGGAGCGCCACGCTGCCCTCAAGCGCGACACAGATAAGCTTGTGGAACTTGCGCAGCAGCTCAAGGAACAGGTGGATAAATCGAACGAAAACATGCTTTCGCTCGATGTGGTCAAAAAAGCGGAAGAGATCGAAAAGCTCGCCCACAACGTCCGCGAAAAGATGAAAGGGAACTGACCGAAGAATCTGCAGACTCCGACTGCTGACTCCTCTCTGAGGTCTGTTACACTACATGCAACTGAGTTGCGTTAAGCTTTGGGCGAAGCTCGAAGCCCGAAAGCTGAAGCCCGCAGCCTGGAGCCTGATCGATGCCCTTTCCTCAAACCGAGCAGCCTGGCCGCCTCCAAGCCGAGTTCATGTCGCGCGGACTCCGCATGACTCGTCAACGCAAAACCATCCTGAGCGTGGTTGAAACTGCCAAGCAGCACCTCGACGCCGCGGGGATTTTGCGTCGTGCGCAGAAAGTTGATCCGGAGATCGATCGCGTAACGGTGTACCGCACATTGAACCTGCTGAAGCGTCATGGTCTTGTGGACGAACTCGACCTCATGCATCTCCAGGGAGAAAAGCATTACTACGAGCGCCGCCCTCAGCGCGACCACATTCACATGGCATGTCTGCGGTGCGGCAAAATCATGGAATTCGAAAGTGATCTTTTTGATCGGCTCAAAGGCCAAATCCAGCGCGATTGCCGCTTCCACATTGTCGTTTCCCGATTCGAGGTTGGAGGATATTGCGCCAGTTGCCGGTCCGCATCCTCGAACGACTAGCTACTTGCGACTCGCTCCTACTACACTGATCAGCTTGGCTCACGACCATCACATCATCATTGATCGCCTTCGCGACGGAGATCCGCGCACGCTAGCCCGGGTGATTACAGCCGTAGAAAACCGCACCCGTGGCTCCGCTGAGCTGCTCAAAGCTTTATTCCCCTATACGGGACACGCTCGCGTGCTCGGTTTGACAGGCGCTCCAGGCGCAGGCAAGAGCACCTTGGTCGATCAATTAGCAAAGTACTTTCGAAAACGAAACGAGAAGGTTGGCATCATTGCAGTCGATCCGACCAGTCCCTATACCGGCGGCGCGATTCTCGGCGATCGCATTCGCATGCAGGATCACCACGCCGATCCGGGTATCTTCATTCGTAGCATGGCAACGCGCGGCTCCCTCGGAGGTCTTGCCCGCACCACGGCCGATGTCGCCTCCGTGCTGGACGCTTCGGGGCGCGACTTGGTGATGATTGAAACCGTTGGCGTAGGTCAGGATGAAATCGACATCGTCCGGCTCGCCGACATCACCGTCGTCATACTTGTCCCCGGCATGGGCGATGACGTTCAGTCGATTAAAGCCGGCATCATGGAGATCGCAGACATCTTTGTCATAAACAAAAGTGATCGCGATGGAGCTGAACACGTCGAACGTGAAATCCGCGCCCTGCAGTCCCTTGCCGCGCGCAGCGACGGATGGACTCCGCCGATCGTGAAAACCATTGCAAGCGAGGGCCGCGGTGTCGCGGAACTCGCGCAATCGATTTCAGGTTACGAGTCATTCCTGAAGAAAAACAATCTCGCGCGGAAACGGAGCATTCACAACTGGAAGGATCGTCTTGTTGAGATGCTTCGCGACGCCATGCTCGAACGGGCGCGCCAAGAATTGACCGAAGATCGCCTCGAGGCTTACGCCGAGGAGATCGTCAGCCACAAACGAGATCCTTACACGCTCATCGAAGAAATCGTCGCAACCGAGAACTAGCTACCAGCTACTTCCTATCTTTCACAGGGATCACGAACTTCAGTCCCGACCAAACATCGCTCACCGCGCACACTTTGACATCGACAAGGCCGATCGCCAATCCGATTTCGCGCACTTTGTTTTCATCCAGGTCCGATGCAACCCCCGAACTCTTCTTAGGCCACGAAATCCACAGCGCCCCATTCTGCGTAAGCTGTTTCTTCCAGGATGCGAACGCCTTGCGCAACTGAAATTGGGTTGTCACTGTAAGAATCCCCAAGTCTAGCGGCCCATTGCCGGTCTTAACGAGTTGACATTGTGCGACTGCATCTGCCAGTTCGGCGCGAACATCCTCCGCGACATCAACCAGTGCGACATGTGCTCCCGGCTTGAAACCCAGTTTCTTGTGAAGCGGAGTTCCTGAATAGCCCACTACCATCGAATCTGCCTCCTCCTCGAACCCGAACGCGATTCCGCGCTCGCCCACCCACCAGAAAAACCACGTAATATTAACCGGAACATGTTCACCATCGATCATCTCGGTATTGCTGTGAAATCTCTGGCCGCGGCGAAATCCATTTACCAGAAACTTGGTCTCGAGGTTTCGACCGAAGAAACCGTTGAACAGGAAAAAGTGAAGCTTGTCATGGTGCCGGTTGGTGAAAGCCGTTTGGAACTGCTCGAAGCCACTTCGGACGACTCCACAATCGCGAAATTCATTGCTAAGCGGGGCGAAGGACTTCACCATGTCTGCCTGCGCGTTCCTGATCTTGCTTCTGCCGTCGCCAAGTTGAAGGAAGATGGCGCGCGGCTCGTCTCGGAAGAAATCAAAATCGGTGCTGGTGGGCATCGCTACATCTTTGTTCATCCCCAAAGCACCGGCGGTGTGCTCCTCGAACTTGTGGAAGGTGCATCTTATGGCTACTGAATTCGATGCCATCGTCATCGGCGCCGGCCAGGCCGGGCCCCCGCTCGCCAACCGTCTCGCCACTGCCGGCATGAAGGTCGGGTTCGTGGAACGCAAGCTGTTTGGCGGTACCTGCGTGAATACCGGATGCACTCCGACCAAGGCCATGGTTGCCAGCGCTTATGCAGCGCAACTCGCCCGCCGCGGTTCAGACTACGGAGTGAATGGCCCCGGCCAGGTCTCGGTCGATATGCGCAAAGTCAAAGCGCGGAAAGACCAGATCGTCCACGACTCTTCTTCTGGCGTAGAAAACTGGTTGCGCGGCAATAAAAACATAACGGTTCTTACTGGGACTGCCAGTTTTGTCGCGCAAAAAGAAGTTGTTGTAAACGACCAGCACATCACGGCCGAAAAAATCTTTCTCAATGTTGGTGGACGCGCTCGCGTTCCCAAGATGCCCGGCCTCGACCAGATTTCCTTCCTTACGAATTCCTCGATGATGGATGTGGACTTTGTACCTCGTCATCTGGTCATCGTCGGGGGCAGCTACATCGGGCTGGAATTCGGGCAGATGTTCCGGCGTTTTGGCAGTGAGGTCACCATCATTGAAATGGGCCCTCGCCTCATCGGACGCGAAGATCCCGACGTTTCTGCCGAGGTGCACAAAATCTTCGATAACGAAGGAATCAACATCCGTCTGAATGCAACCTGTATTTCCTTCCGCAAGGACGGACAAAATATCGCGGCAGGCGTCGATTGCCAGCAGGGTTCGCCGGAAGTCATCGGCTCGCACGTGTTGCTCGCTATCGGCCGCGTCCCGAACACAGATGATCTCGGGCTCGACAAGGCTGGTGTGGCCATGGACAAGAACGGCTTCATCACCGTGGACGATCAGCTCCGCACGAACGTGCCCGGGATCTGGGCCTTAGGCGATTGCAACGGGAAAGGCGCGTTTACTCACACGTCCTACAACGACTATGAGATTGTGGTGGCCAACTTGCTCGACAACGATCCGAGAAAAGTTTCCGATCGCATCGCGACTTACGGTCTTTTCATCGATCCACCGCTCGGTCGCGCCGGTATGACCGAGGCTGAAGCAATGCGCACCGGCCGCAAGCTCCTGATCGGCAAACGACCGATGACACGCGTGTCCCGCGCAATCGAAAAAGGTGAAACACAAGGTTTCATGAAAGTTCTTGTGGATGCAGATACGAAGGAGATTCTAGGCGGCGCTGTTCTCGGACCAGGAGGAGATGAAGCTATCCATTGCGTGCTCGATGTGATGTACGCGAAGAAGCCGTACACGGTCATCCAGCGCGCCGTGCACATCCATCCGACGGTTTCCGAACTGATTCCCACCATTCTCGGCGAACTGCAACCTTTCGAGTCCAGTCAGTCTGCAGGAGCCAAATAGCGCGTGGGCGTTCTTTTGGCGGTGGACACCTCCGGGAAAAATGGTGGCATCACGATCGCGCGATTACCGGCGCAACAACGCGGTGCTTTGGAGGTGCTGGAAACCATTCCACTTGCCGGTGGCACGTTTTCTGCACAACTCGTGCCGCAGATCGCCGATCTACTCGCCGGTCACCAGAAATCGAAGGCAGACATTGAAGTTTTCGCCGTGGTCTCAGGGCCCGGCTCGTTTACTGGACTTCGGGTCGGCCTTGCTGCCATCAAGGCACTCGCCGAAGTTTTACAAAAGCCAATCGTGGCCGTGTCTCTTCTCGAAGCAATTTCATTGCTTAGTCCGAAGTCCGGACGCACGACCGCTGCCCTGGAAGCGGGACGTGGTGACGTTTACGCCGGTACATATAACGTTCAAGCAATTGAGTCGAATAATGACGCCAGTTCTCGAGAGGCAACTCTCGTTGAAGAGCGCCTTCTCAGCAGGGAAGAGTTCGTTGAGATTTGTCGAACCACCGCTATCGTTACACCCGATGCGACCTTGGCCGAACTCTCTCAGCGTAGTGGCGGATCAGCGGAACAGGTTTTCTATCCAGACACAGGCCTCATTGCTCGCATAGGTTGGCGCAAGCTGCAGGCTGGGCAAACTGTCGCTCCCATGGAGCTCGACGCGAACTACATCCGCCGCTCCGATGCCGAGATTTTCTCGAAGCCGAAATAAAACAGGCTCCAGGCTTCAGCATTCGGGCTTCAGGTTTAGAGCTAGGGCTTGTAGCCGCAGCATCCGGCTTAGGGGTGATCGCAAGTAAACCCACGGTGTCGAGCTCGTTATGCTCGATTCCCAAGTTTAAGAAGAGCTCGCACTCACAAGTTTTGTCGCGTCTGTTCTTTGTGCAACCTTCGCGTTCTTCGCGGTTTGCTTTGCTGGAGCCCAAAGCCTGAAGCCTGACGCGCAAAACCTGGAGCCAGAAGCCTGGAGCCCGAAGCCAGAAGCCTAACCATCCCACCCGAAGAACACAGCTACCACACCGAACGTATCAATGAACCCATGCGCCAGAATACAGGCCCACAAATTCCTTCCCGACCAGAGGTATGCTGCGCCTAAAACCAGCCCTGCCATCCCTGAGTCAATAATTCCCGCTAGGCCTTTGTAGTAGTGCCCATATCCGAAAAGCACGGATACGGCGAGGACCGCGAGCCACCATGCGAACTTCGATCGTCCACCCGCCTCAGCAGCGCGCGTTACGAGATATCCCCGATATCCGATTTCCTCTCCAAAGGCCGCGAAAGTCCACACCAGCAGCAGCCATCGCAACGCAACCAGCAGGTGCCCCGAGATTTCATTCATACCGCCCGGAGCAATGGCAGGCGGCCAGAAGTGCGCTGTGACAGGATCGATCACTACGGCGCTCAGAAGAATGCGAATTGTAGCGGCGGCCAGCGCGATAAGAATTGTTTTTCTCCATGACGCAGGCCAACTCAGTCCCATGGCTGCCCAGCTGCCATTCCGCAATCGCACTGAGATCATCCCCAATACAAACAGAATTGGAACTTCATTCGGAAGGGCGTGATAAACGTTATGTCCGATCACAATTGCTCCGCCGATCAGGAACTCGATCAGCGAGAACCAACGTTTTCCTGACGAGAGCTTGCCAGTGGTCGACCTCGGTTCACTCACTACTCCGACGGTGCTCACATCTGTGGAGACGCTCATAACGACACTCCGTCCGGCACATACCCAATCCAGGTTTTCCGAGTGCGATATCGGCGCACGAACCAGAGCGCAACTCTTGACGTGATGACCACGAGCCCACATCCCACGACCAAACCGATCGGCACGATCCACCAGCCCAGCAATTCGTGCCCTTGTGGTGGTTGCGGTCCGAAGCCGAGACGAAGCGAGAGTTCAACATCGTTTCCATCCGGAATTTTCCAGAGTCCTGCTGTTTGCGGATGAAAAGGCTTCAGCAACGCGCATAAAAGCAGTGCGCCTCCAACGAAGTACCCGATGACCGTTCCTACCAGCACAAAAAATCCGCCGATGCTCAGGCTTGCCCAACGAAACAAGCAGTTCAGAACGTGCCACGGTGATCGGCTCACTTCCGCCTTCGCTAGTAAAGCGCTCGTTAAGTATTCGTTGGCGAGAATTTTCGGCGGCCCTAACCCGGCCAGCGCTGCGTCTAGGGCATTCGCGTTCAATTCTCCATAGACGGTCGATTTCTCGACAATATGGCTGCGCATCTCCTCAACGATGTCGCGCACTTCCTCGCTACTTACCCCACGCAAACACGCTCGCAGTTGCAGCAGGTAAGCTTCGATCTTTCTCCCGCCTTCGCTCGCCATTTCGATCACCTCCCCTTCCGCACGGAAGCGAGCAGCTTGCTCATGCTCGATGAAAAACGCGCCCAGACCTCGTTCATCTCCAATGCCCGTTGTTTTCCCGCCGCCGTCAATGCGTAGTATTTCCGTGGGTGCCCGCCCTCCGACTCCACCCATTCGCTTCGTACGAGTCCGGTCGCTTTCAAGCGGCTTAGCAGCGGATACACCGTTCCTTCCGACACGATCAGGTCCGATTCGCTCTCCAGCCGCCGCAGAATTTCCAACCCATACAGCCTGCCGTTCCAAAGTGCGGCAAGGATCGCCAACTCCAAACACCCCTTGCGGAGTTGCACCTCCCATTTGTCGGACTGCTCTGGATCGCCCGTATTCGCGGGTTTCATGATGTCGATACTATGTATAACAAGGTATCGTGTTGTCAAGAGCACTCGAGCCCGAGGTATGCTTCCTCCGTGAAAATCCGCCCGGCCACTGCAGCCGACATCCCTCAACTTATTCAACTTGCCCAGGCCGCACCGACCGGTGCGCAATGGTCCGCCTCGCAATACTCAGAAATGTTTGTTAATCAATCGCGGTTGGTAATGGTGGTGGAGGACGAAGCTGTGCGGGGATTTCTCGTAGCGCAAACGAAGGGACCCGAATGGGAATTGGAAAACATCGTCATAGATCGGCAACAGCAGCGACGAGGTCTCGCAACTTTACTTTTGAACGCCTTAATCGAGAACGCTCACCAATCCGGCGCTCATTCGCTTTTTCTGGAAGTCCGTGCGTCTAACAATCCGGCTCGCGCGTTCTATACGCGCAACAAATTCCGCGAGACTGGCCGCCGTCCCCGCTACTACAACAACCCGACCGAAGACGCAATTCTCTACACGCTCGGCATGAAAGACTAACCATTAGCCGACTGGTATGCATCACTGTTGCGAAAAGCCGCGATTCACCATTTTGGGCCCGTTTACCTTTGAGAAAACACCCTGTGAATCGTGCCTGTGTTCGTTGATATTTTCCGTCTAAGCGGCGAGAAGCAAAGCCAATTGAGAGTCCTCCAGAAATCGAGATTCCGCTCTCGAAATCGGTTGAACCATCATTACAGCTATGTTAATTTGAGCTCGTAAAACAAGTCAGGAGGTCTGCTGGATGACTCCGAGAGACCAGCTCCTGGCCAGTCATGATGGATTCCGCAAACTGGCTCAGGAGCATACGCAATACTCCGAAAGACTCGATTCCCTCACTCAAAAGCGTTATCTCACCGACGACGAAAAATTAGAAGAAGTTCGATTGAAAAAGCTCAAACTCCGTCTCAAGGACCAGATGGAATCGATTGAGCGGCAGTTTCGGCAACAAGCTGTTCAGCACCAGGTAGCGTAATTTCACGTCGAACCCAGCCGCGGCACCAGCCGCTCAGGAAAAATTTGTCTTCCACCCCGGCGCTGATAAGCGCCCTTTTTCTTGCGACTTAGGTGGAATGATCCTTCAGTACCTTAAAATCCATAATGAGATATGAGTGACGAAGATTGTTTGCCGCCATTGATCGCTCTACATCCTGATTCCTCGTTGAACCCCGTGAAGCTAGCGAAGATAGAACAATTGACGACGGATACATTGCTGCTTTCGCTGCTGCCTGGGCAGCGTGACTGTCTCAAAACCCGTCCGGATGGCACTATACTCGACGGACATCATCGAATTTACATTCTGCGGCAGCGACGTGTTGCTGTTGATTCGCTTCCGCGTGAAGTGATCGAGAAGGAAGTCGAATGATGTCGACGAAACTGTACTGGGTGCAGGGCCCATGGCCAGGCAAAATGGCGCTTGCAGCAAGGCCTAGAGGTGGCGACTGGCTCCCCGACGAGATTGCCGGCTGGAAGAAGGAAGGAGTGTCCACGGTGCTTTCGTTGCTCACTCCCGAGGAGGAAAGCTCGTTGGATCTCAAGAATGAAGCTTCTGAAGTGAAACGAGCAGGATTACGCTATTTTTCTTTCCCCATACCAGATCGGGAAGCGCCAGGTTCGGATGCAGGTGTTGTCGCAAGTTTGGAAAAGCTGGACGCCGAGCTCGGCGCTGGGAGAAACGTCGTTATTCATTGTAGGCAGGGCGTCGGAAGAAGCGGCTTGATTGGCGCTTGTCTTCTTATACTCAAGGGCATCAGTTCTGGGGAAGCAGTAAGTTCTGTCAGCGCAGCGCGCGGGGTGGACGTGCCTGAAACGGCAGAGCAGCGCCACTGGATCGATCGCTATGCTGCCACTTTGGCAAGTACCAAATAATCTCGCAAGTGCGCAGCCTATAATAGATTTCACATGGTTCGTGATGGCTACTATTACGGCGCTGGTCTGATTGCGGCTGCAATCCTCATCGGATGGCTTACCTATCCCATTCTGGCCGTGCTGCCTATCTTGCTTGCAGCGTTCTGCATGTGGTTCTTTCGCGATCCGGAACGCGTCATTCCCGAAGATCCGGGGGCCGTCGTATCTCCCGGCGATGGAAAAGTAACGGACATTGTGGCTGTCAAAGTTTCTGGTGAACCACGAACTCGCATCAGCATCTTTCTCAATGTATTTAACGTTCATGTGAACCGTTCCCCAATTTCAGGAGTCATTCGGGATATTCGTTATCAGCGTGGCAAGTTCCTGAACGCCATGGGTGCAACCTGCGCAGAGGAGAACGAGCAGAACATCGTGACGGTGGAAGGCGATGGCCAAACCGTTGTCTTCAAACAGATTGCAGGACTAATCGCTCGTCGCATTATCTTCAACCACAAAGTTGGCGATCGCTTAACGCGCGGCCAGCGGGTCGGGCTCATCAAGTTTGGTTCTCGCGTAGACGTCGTGTTCGATACCGCCGCGCAAGTCTCAGTCGAGGTCGGGGACCACGTCAAAGGCGGTGAAACAGTTCTGGCCTACTTACCTGGGCGAGATCAAGAACTTGTCGGAGCGAGTGCTGCGGCCATTCCGACGGAGGCGCGATGAACCGCGAAGTGATCCCACTCCCGCGCCGTACCGACGGCCGGGCGCGCCGTTTCCGTCGCGGCATGTACATCCTGCCGTCGCTTTTCACGACTGCCAACATCGCGGCTGGTTTCTACGCAATCCTGCAGGTGACTACGGGGTCCTTATCTGAACCGTGGCATTTCGATAATGCTGCCAAAGCAATCGGGTTTGCCGTACTGTTCGATGGGTTAGATGGACGTATTGCGCGTATGACGGGCACCAGCAGCGATTTCGGAAAGGAACTTGATTCGCTTGCCGACGTCATCACTTTCGGAGTGGCCCCGGCTATGCTCGCGTGGATGTGGGGATTCCGGCTCTTGCCAACGCTCATTTCCACTGATGTACATACGAAGATCATCCAACTCGGGGCCATCGCCTCATTCCTCTTTTTGATGGCGGGCGCTAGTCGCTTGGCGCGTTTCAACATCACCACGAATGCTCAGCCCTCCAATCCCGGCCGTCCAGGAAAGAAATATTTCGTTGGAATGCCAATTCCCGCAGGTGCTGGTGTGATTGCGGCGGTTGTGCATTTTTCCGGTGGTGATCCGCTGGCTGCTCTTTGGTCGACGCTGCTCTGGCTTCTGACCGTTATTTGTGTCGGCTACCTTATGGTCAGCACGTGGCGTTTTTACAGCTTCAAAGACATCGACTTCCGTTCCCGACACCCGTTCCGCCTGATACTGTTCGTTGCAGCGCTATTTGCCTCGATCTGGTTCTTTTCGAAACCAGTGCTATTCGTAATTGCCATTCTTTATATGCTCTCCGGAATTTTCTGGAGACTGATGTGGCTGTTTCGCCGTAAACCGAGCCCGCCTGCACCTCCGGCGTATCGGGAAGCATCCCTATCTTCATGACAGCACCCGCCAAACCCGCCACTGCATCACACCAGGATCTCCGCACGGGGAATCTTTATCGAGTAGCCATCGTTGGCGCAGGCACTCTGAAGGGCAAAGAAGTCGCCGAAGTTCTGAATGACCGTAACTTCCCAGCGGTCGACGTCAAATTGCTGGATGACGACGAATCGCTCGGTCAACTCGAAGCGATGGGCGATGAGGTCACGTTTATTCAAAGCGTACGCAATGAGCAGTTCGAGCGCGTGGACTTCACCTTTTTCGCTTCCGACGCAGACTGCACTCGCAACAACTGGAAGAATGTCCGCGATGCAGGCAGCGCGATACTCGATCTCTCCTATGCGCTTGAAAACGAGCCGGACGTAACGATCCGCTCGCCTTGGGTGGAACGACAGTTGGGCAAGGCCTTAGTCCCGAACCTGCAGCCAGGCCCGGTCGTGCCTGCGCATCCAGCATCTGTTGTACTCGCTCTGCTCGGCCTGCGAGCAGGGAAGATTGGCGCTGTTCAGCGACTGATTGCGACTGTCTACGAGCCTGCGTCGGAGCACGGACAAAAAGGAATGGATGAGTTGCACGAGCAGACTGTAAACCTGCTTTCTTTCCAGCAGTTGCCGAAGAATATTTTCGACACTCAAGTTGCCTTCAACCTGGTCGCGCGATACGGGGAGAAGTCCACTCCTACGCTCCAGAGCATCGAAGCGCGTGTCCGCCGTCACTACACAGCGATCGCAGGGAGCGCGGCACCACCATTCTCGTTGCAACTTGTGCAAGCGCCAATCTTCCACGGACACGTTTTCAGCGCATACCTGGAATTCGATCGGGAAGTTACGGCGGAAACACTTGCGGATGCGCTCGGTGGAGAACATCTCTCTGTAACTCAGTCCGCCGAAGACGCACCGAGCAACGTCAATGCGGCGGGACAAGGCGACATTCTCGTGCGCGTCAGTCCGGATGCAGCGCACAGCAATGGTGCGTGGCTATGGGCCGCCACCGACAATCTACGCGTTGCAGTTGTGACGGCAGTAGAATGCGCCGAGTCGATGATCGCCTCGCGCCCGAAAGGGCAAATTCAATAGCATGGTCCGCTTCCCAACCTGCCTGGCGTTAGTTTCCTTGCTGGGGTTCGCGTTGCTGTTGTCTGGATGCGGTTATCACACGGCAGCACATTCGACGTACTTGCCAGACAATGTTCAGACCATCGCGATTCCAAGCTTCGTCAATCAGACCCAGACATTTCGCATCGAGCAGACACTGACCGGCGCGGTCGTCCGGGAGATGACAACCCGCACGCACTACCACGTGCTGCACGAACCGGAGGAATCGGCGGACGCAACCCTGCGCGGCATTGTTCTCTCTACTTCCACCTCTCCGCTCGCGTATGATTCGAAAACGGGGCGCGCCGCCAGCGTTCTCGTCACCATCAGCATGAGAGTCACGCTCACCGCTCGCGACGGCAAAGTTCTGTTCGAAAATCCAAGCTACCTGTTTCATGAGCAGTACGAAGTCTCGCGCGAGCTATCGAGTTTCTTCGAAGAAGATTCACCTGCGATGGAGCGTCTGTCGCGCGACTTTGCCCGTACGCTGGTTTCGAGCATCCTGGAGGGCTTCTGATGCGCGCCTTCGCGCAGGCCGACCGCTTCCTATCGGAAGTCGTGTCGCGCAAACTCAAGCCTGCGTACGTCTTCGTCGGCGATGAAGTTTTTTTTCGCAAGCGATGCCGCGAAGCAATCCTCGAACACCTTGTCCCTGCCGAGGTCCGCGATTTCAGCTTGTTCGATTACGACCTGGCGGAAACCGATCTCGCCGAAATTCTCGATCGGGCACGCACTCCCTCGCTGATGGCGCCCTTCCAAGTTTTCTTTGTGCGTGGCGTGAAGAGCTTATTCGGACGCGGCTCGAACGAAGAAAAAATCGCTGCCATCGAGACCTACTGCAAAGATCCCAACCCCGACGCTGTACTGATCTTCGTTGCCGACCACATCAGCATTCCAGCCGATGTCCGGAAGATGGAATTGACCGACAAAGAACGTTACGAGCGCATCCGCGAAGATCTCGGACCATTCTGCGGAATTGTTGAATTGGCACGCGTTGAAGAAGGCGAAGCGGTTCGGTGGATTGCGGAGTATTGCGCGACACGCGATGTGAAGATGGATCCTGACGCCGCGCGCGAACTCGTCGATGCGCTCGGCGGCGATATGATGATGGTGTCGAATGAACTCGAGAAGCTCATTCTTTACGTAGGTGAGAAGAAACGCGTAACGCTCGGCGATGTCGAGACCATGGTGCTGGCCGCAAAGCAGCGTTCGCTTTATGAGTTGACTGATGCCATCTCCGCGAAGGACCGCGTGCGTGCGCTGGAAGTGCTCGACGCGATTCTCACCACGGGCGATGGGGAAGAGGCTTCGATCGGGCATCTCTACATGCTGGCCAAAACGTTTCGGCAAATGCTTGTCATTCTCGAGCGCAATGTTCGCGACCAGCGGATGTTATGGGCAGCCCTGTGGCAAGGATTCCGCGTGCCACCGTTTGCGGCCGATGACATCATCCGGCAAGCGCGTCGTTACAAATCAAAACGAGAATTGACGCGGGCAATTCGGTTAGTTGCCAAGACTGATCTTGCATTGCGGTCCAATCCTCCGAGCAAGCGCCTGGTTCTCGAGAAGCTTGTTCTGGACCTCACTACCGAGCCGAAACCCGAAACCGGGTGGCTGCAGGCAGAATTGCCAGTATAAGCAGCTCACGAAACTCTCCTCGACGTCGATTCTCACGTTGAACGCTCCGGGAGTGTGCCATAGCTCGCTGGTGGTTAGTCGGTGACCCGAGATTTCCCAAAGCGAACCTTGCGTTTAAACGCGTTTTAAGGCCCGCTCGTCTGGCGACGGCCTCAGGCATCTCCTGAGCTCCCGATCGCGATCTGCGGCCCATTAGAACGCAAGCAAACGCTATTTTGATTGAAGGTCCGAAGCCGTTTTACGGGCTTGATCTTGGCGGCCAAGCCGGTAAGTTGTTGAGCACAGGTAGAAGTAGTTGATTCTACTAAGATATACAAATACAAATATTATTAGCTCAGAGTTGTCCAACCGATAAGGCTTCGACTACTTGCCCAAGACCGGTTTCGGAAGGTAGGGAAGAGCTTCGCTGGCTAGGATGGCGGCGGGATTATCTTCTACCAGGGCGTTAGCGGCTTCCTGTCCGACAATCGCTGCCGCCGCTGCACGTCCCGCGGACATCACGGGCGGCCGACGTTTCGTGTCGTGCGCGTCGGATGCGAGGATGTGCACGGCACCGCGCTCGAGTAATCCGCGCGCCATCGACTGCGTGCGTTCTCCCCAACTGCCCGTGAGCGCGGACGCGGTGACCTGAACGAGACATCCCTGCTCGGCCCATTCCAAAACACGCTGCGGCGCTTGCTGCAGGATCGGATTGCGCTCCGGATGCGTGAGGATCGGAGTGATGCCGCAATCGCCCAGCTTGATGAAGCAGTCTGAAATTTGGAGCGGCACGCTGTAGTTGCTAAGCTCGATCAGCATGTAGCGTGTATCGCCGATCGTGTAGCCCTGTGGTCGGTCGAGAGCGTTCTGCAGGTTTTCGTAGGAAAGATGAAAGTCGCAGCCTAAAGTGAGCTGCGGTGTATCACCGACGAGTTGCTGTAGATGCGCGAGCAGGTCTCTGAGATAAGGTCGGTCGTATGCGTAGCGATCATTCGCGTGCGGAGTGGCGACCATGTGGGTGATTCCGTCGGCGGCCGCCATGCGACACATTTCGACTGCGATCTCCCACGTTTTTGGTCCATCGTCGACTTCGGGGAGCAGATGGGAGTGGATATCAATCACGGATGAAGCGATTTAAACAGATTGTGGAGGAAAGAAAAAGAGCAGGCTGCAAGGGTGCAGGCTACAGGCTTCAGCCATGCTCGGCTGGGCCGACGAAGTGTCTGCCCGTTTGTGAGCGAGTGAAATGGAACTGATGGTTCCCGTTCGCCGTTGTTGATGATGCGCGTGAGATCCCTCCGCTCGCTGGAGAGTACGCGAGCGTTCGGGATGACGCCTCCAAAAATGTGAGCCTAAAGCCTTGGTGCCTGGAGCCTGAAGCCTGCCTGAAACTTACTTTCCCCCGTGGCAAAACCGCTGGGTGCGAAGTGGCGGTGGCGATGGAGTTGTATAGAATTCGCCTTCCCATCCGGTACAACCCTTGGCCACAACCGCGCGCGTCATGGTTTCTTCCATTTCACGAGCTTTGTTCTTGGCGCGCGCAATCTCCGCAGGAAGCAGCAGGCCTTCAATTTCGGTGAGATCCAGACGACCCTGGTCGTAGCCACCATCAAGGGACATCAGCAGCCAGACATATGCTTCGTTTCGATCCTGTCGAATACCGCGTCCGTCTTTGAGCGCTTTGCCGTAGTAGTACTGAGCTTGTGGAAGCCCCTGCTCGGCGGCCGCGCGATAAAGCGCAGGAGACTTCGTGTAATCCCGGTCACTATAAAGACGGCCGAGAAGATATTGGCCGAACGGATTCTGCTGAGCGGCTGCCGAACGAAGATATTTTTCGGCTGAACTTACATCCTGCGGAATGCCGCTGCCTTGAAAGTAAACGCGTCCGAGCAGCCATTGCGCGAGCGGATCGCCTTTGTCCGCTGCTTTGCGATACCACTCGGCGGCCTGACTGTCGCTACCGGGGAGAAGCGTGCCTGTGTCATAGAAAAAACCGACTGCCACCTGCGCCGGAATGTAGCCGAGTTCGGCCGAGCGCTTGAAGTAGTCGATGGCTTCCAGATCATTGCGCGATGGGCCCGAACCGGAGACTGCATCCATGGCGCGCTGATAAAGCTGTTCACCAGTGTTGTTGTTTTGAGCGGAGGCGGAAAGTAAAAGAAAAAGAACTACGGCCAGATAACGTGCACGCATCGGGATACTCCCAAGCTTTACCAGTTGAGTATAGAAAGCACCCGTCGTGGATTCGAGTTACGAAAGGGAGACCTGAGATGCAGGCTCCGGGCTTCGGGCCTCAGGCTCCAGGCTTCAAGGTTACGCTTCACGCTCAGCCTCAAGTATTTTGATTGCCGGGGCGTTCGGACCAGCACACGTCCCAGTACTTCCCGAATTTACGGCCGTTCTCTTTAAAAATTCCAGCGACGGTAAAGCCAAACTTGCGGTGCAATGCTTCGGTCGCTGGATTAGGAAGCGCGTATCCAGCCATGAAGCGATGAATGTCTTCACCGTGAACTTCCTTGAAGAGAGCGGAATAGAGCTTGCTGCCGAGACCCAGGCCCACAGCTTCCGGTGCGAGATAGATTGTCATCTCGACGGTGGTGTCGTACCCAGCCTTCGGCCGGAAGCGCGTTGTGCCGGCATACCCCACGATCGAAGCAGCCTTTTCGGCGACCAGCAGGCGATAGCGTCCAGTCGGAGCAAACTGTTCAAACCAGCGAGTGCGTTGTTCGGGCGTATAAGGATCGCAGTCGAACGTGACGGGAGTATCGAGTACGTAGTAGTTGTATATCTCGGTGATGCGGGGCAGGTCGGTGCGCATTGCCCTGCGAATTGTGATGTCTGATGTCATAGCGGTTCTTTGGCCAAGCACCACGCAACGATCGTTTCACCGCGCTTCGCGGTTGTGTTCTCAACTTGCCTGAGGAGTTCAGATTCAAGGTCATCGGGATCGGGGACCATCTCACACTTTGCAATTTCTTCATCCGAAGCGCCCTGGAAGCACAATTCACAAACGCCAAGCCCTTCTTCCGACCGAACGGGTGGACCAAAGGTTCGGCAAGTCATCGGACGGTATTCGTAGAGTTCGCACAACCCAGAGTTCGGATCGAGTGCAGGGCAGACTTCGTCATTGGCAAACTGTTCGAAACGACCCATGAGGGCAGGAGTGCGGCCGAGCGTCCCCGATTTTGAGTTTCCCGGAAAATTGGAAGATAAGCGCGCTACCTGAGCACGCGAGCGGGACACGATCCCAGCTGCGCGAGCGGGATTGAATTTGCGAAGCTCTCGCAATCCATGTTGCAGGCGGACGACATCCAGTTGGTTGATCGCAAATACGCCGACGCAGCACTGCGTGCATCCGGGACGACAGGCAAGCCAAGCACCCGCACGCTCGGCGGCATCCGCAAGTGCATGATCCACGATCTGCACGAGTTTGCTGTCGCCTGCTGGTCTGCGCGCGGTCATGAGGTGAGCATACCGCAACGCGTTGGGACCAACTTGGGCGTTGCTGCCGAGTTGCAGTTACTTCGAAGCGAGTATTTCGACCTTTTCGATCGATGGCGCTTTCGCCAGCAACTCAGCGGCATTTGCCATGAGGGCCGCGGCGACGCGACCTTCAAGGTGCGCCTGGCGGCCACCCTCGTCGGGGAAGGTATCGAAAATTCCGAATTTTGATGGGCCCAGGCGAATTCCGTACCACTGCAGAGTTGCGGGTTCTTGCTGCACAAGGTCCAAGCCGCCGCGCAGAAAGCTCTCGACTTCCTGCTCCTTGCCCGGCTTCGCTTCGAGGATCACCAGCAGTCCAACTTTCGCATTCGCCATCTTGTCTCCTAGTGGGCTGAGGCCACAGCCTTAGGATGACGTTTTAGGCGGAAGGCGTCACATTTTGTAAACGCTACATAGGAATTCAGGCGGCTGGATAGTGATAGAGATTCCTCCTGTTTCGCTACGCTCGCGTGTCGGAATGACAAAAGCATTGAAGGGTGAGCACAGTGTGCTCGAGGGGTGAGAGTTGCCTGGATAGTGATAGGGATTTCTCCTGTTTCGCTACGCTCGCGCGTCGGAATGATAAGTAGATGTGGTTGAGCCACGAAGCGAAAGAGAAACCAAAGAACAAAAAAAGGGCCGCTCCGAAGAGCAGCCCATCTGCTGTTGCAAAACAATTCTTAGTTGCCGACGCTGCCGATCTTGGTCCCGATCACTTCGCCCGAGACGACGATCTCTACGCGGCGATTCTTTTGGCGTCCGGCTGATGTCTTGTTGTCCGCGATGGGATTGGATTGGCCAAATCCTTGCGCGGTCAAAGAATCGGCGGCAAGGCCTTGGCTCACGAGGTAATCGCGCACGTTATTGGCCCGCATCTCGGAGAGTTTCTGGTTGAACTCTTCTGTTCCGGTGCTGTCGGTGTGTCCTTCGATGTTCAGATGCAGAGTGGGATAGTTGAGGACAATACCCGAAAGCTTGGCGAGCGCCTCGCGCGCGGCAGAGCGTAAGTCGGCTTTGCCCGTATCGAAGAGAACGTCTCCCATGTTGACGACGAGTCCGCGCGGAGTGTCGGTGGTGGGAAGTACGCGATTGAATTGCTCGAGCAGACGAGCACGAAGCTCCTGCTTCTCACGTTCGGCACGCTCGGCGGCTTCCTTTTGTTGCGCCGCCTGCTCCATTGCCGACTGCTGAGCGGCTTCTGCTGACTTCTGCGCAGCCTCGGCTCGGGCGCGTGCTTCAGCATCTTTTGCGGCAGCGGCTTCAGCTTGGGCTCGAGCTGCATCAGCCTGCGCTTTTGCGGCGGCCGACTGAGCAGCTTCTAACTCCGCTTGTTGCCGACGAGCAGCTTCGGCTTCCTGCGCCGCTTTGGCTTGAGCCTGGGCTTCGGCCGATGCTTTCTGCTCGGCTGCAAGTTTTTCTTCTTCCTGCCGGCGAACCGAAATCGTGCGCGCGTCCTCAGCTGCCTGGACAGCGTTGCGGGCAGCAGTTGGAACCGCGTTCCGCTGCTTGCGTTTCTGGTAGTCCTCCGCCTGTGCCAGGGCTTGCGTGGCTTTGGCGAATGCTTCCGGAGCGTACTTGTCGGCTTGCTGACTCTTCGCGATATTAACTGCATTCTGCGCCTGGTAGAGATCAAGCGAGACGTTGGGATCGATCTGAATAGCTGGCAGGTTCGCGGCGTTGTAGCGTCCACGCTGCAGAAGTTCGAAGCGGGCATCGACAGTATTAACTGCGCCTTTTGTGTCGCTGCGCACCTTGTTCTCAAGCACGACTTCGTCGCTGGGGTAGGTGACTGCGAAATAAGGTTCGGCGGTCACAATCATGCCGAAAGTTTGCAGTTTTGTCGTAACGGAGATTTTGGCTTTGCCATCTTTGATGGGAACCTGGCCCAGGCTGGCCACGCGACCTTCAGGCGTAATCGCCCACAGCACGTAGACAAGGTACGGAGTGCCGAATGTCGTAGCTGACTCGAAGCTTTTGAACTCGGCGTCGATCGCGAGAGCGCCGCTTTTGCTTTCAACTTTCGCTGTGCCTTCGGCCCGTGGCATCAGCGCGGTGCCGACGAAGTCGACCTTGGTTGATCCGCGTGCCCAATAATTTACGGTCTGGATAGTGCGGGAAACGTTGATATTGATGACTGCGTTGCTGGATTGCGAGTTTTGCGCGAGGACTACAGCGCAGAGGTACATCACTAGGAAGAGAGCTCCAAGAGTTTTAATTCGCATACGACGCCACACCCCTATGCACATTTAGTTGTGGATTTTTTCGGACGACCATCTTAGTCGCAGACGGGAAATTTGTGCCAACAAAAGCAAAGGCGGGTGCCTTGCTTTTCACCTTTTCTCCAAATGAAAAAAGCAGCCTGTTGATTGCTTTAACTTGTGTCGCAAACTACGAAGTCGGGGGCGGCTGTTGCAGGGTGCAGGAAAGGAAGCGTGAGGTTATGTTGGTTTAGCGCGGGCTTTTCGAACCTCAATGGGACGGTCAAGTCAATGAGTGTAATCGCCTGTTAACAACAGTAATCTTTGCGGTAAACCTCTCCAGCGTTAAAGTGAGTATCGTGAACCGAAGTGCGCTTTCGATCCTGACGTTTGCCTGCGTGCTACTCGTTGCATGTCAATACGATCCTTGGGCTGATAAATTCCTTACAGAAAAGCCTGCCGACAAGGATGTGGTCGGTACGTATATTGTTGATTCGGACTCGCAGAAACGGAACATTCAGCTGCCAATGCATCACGGCACGCTTCCCGTGAACCATACGGCGGAGATCATGCTATCGCCGGATCACAAAGCACGGTTTACACATGTACCAGAGGAGTATCGCGGTGAAGCCGCATGCTCCGTAACGGGACAGGGAACATGGCGTCTTGTCAAGAACGGCGATTTTTGGGTTGTGATTGCAAGCATCGTCAACGAAGAAGCGAACAATGTATGTAAGGGCGATTTTGGCTATGAACTCGTGTTGTATGGGAAGAAGCCGCCTTACAAGCTCCACGTCACGATTGGAGACCCTGATTCCGGTGACGCCGTCCAGTTTGAAAAGAAGAGCTAATTTCAAGCCGCACCGTCGGATTGTTGTTAAATCGCCATTACACTCCTGGACGCCAAAACCGCATGTGACAGGTCAATGAGTGCTAACGCGTCCTTCCATCAACTGAGGTTTAGTGTGAAGAGTAAAATCTCGGTGTGCACTGGTTTATCTCCATTGTCGGCGGAATAGTGGTCGGCCTTGCATGGCTGGCAATTTGGGCATTATTGCTTCGTGCGTTCGGTATCGTAGCTTTCAGCATTCAGGCCGAGGAGTCCGTCCGCAGGCGAGAACGTATAAAGCAAATGGGTAAGTTTCGGTACATTCTGATCTTTGGAGTGGCTGGCTATGGACTTATGTTTGGATTGGCAATGACTGTTGCTGGCGTTTTAGATCACGACTCTCCCGGAGTGGGCTTCTCAATTGTGAAGCTCTTGTTCTTATCTGTACTGGTTGGCTGCTTTCACGGTGTGAGAACTTGGAATCAAGCCTTTCGCGATCCGGTTCCGTTCCCACCAGCTTACCCACCACAAAAATAAAAACTCATTTCGCCATTACACTCATTAAGCTGTCAGGATCACTCTGCCCAAGTCAATAAGTGAAATCGCCTGTTTACGTCCGTTATCTAGTCACTCTCTCCCTTCCGTGCTACACCAATTGAATGGAAGTGCCGCATCAGTATCCGTACAATCCGCCAGTGTCGCTTATCTTTTTGTCTTTCGGCGGTGGCGTTCTGTGGATCGCTGTTGATTGGCTCCCCCCGGGACACATTCCTACTGGGTTCAAACTTGGTTTTAGCCATCGCGTGGTCATTGATTTTTGCTGTGCGCCGGATTTGGGGTGAACGCTACCTATTACTCGATCACGACAGCATGGTACTTCCAGTAGGTCCGTTCTCGATGAGGACAGCAAGGATCGAGTACAAAAGCATTAGGCGCATTTGGCGGCACTATATGCGCCCGTACGAATACAGATTTGTGCTCAACGTAGCGACCGAAGAGCAGGCTTTTAAGATTCTGCCCGCCTTTCTTCCAAACAATGAGAGCTATCATGCTTTGGAAGAGTTTCTTAACCGAAAGCTTCTTGAAAATACAAGCGCGAAAAAGTCACCAAGAAACGAGTTGGCATAACATCGCCATTACAATCATTGACCTGCCCGATCCACCCAGGCGTCATCCATGAGTGTAATCGCCCTGATTACAACACTGTCATGCGCTCGCTTATCACTTCGCAAGCGAGAAATTGTTTAAGCTGCTGGGTTGAATGAATGCAGAGCTACGAACCAGGCTCTCCCCGGTACGCGTCCGGTGTGTCCGAAATGAGCGACAATAGTGCGGTGTCGTTCGTGGCCAGCCTTGTGCTGATCCTATGAAGCGAATTGTCCTCTGGTGCTGCTGGATTTTTTTGGTCTCACCGGTTGTGCAGGCTCAATCCCCGCGCCAAATTACGATCAAGGTCGTGGATGAAAATAATGTCCCGGTCTCGGACGCGCGAGTGGCGGTTACCAACACTCAAGGAGCAGATTCCCGATGTCAGACTGTTGCTAGCGGCAGATGCGACTTTTTCATGGGCAGTACCGGACCATACAAGGTTAAAGTCGAGAGAGAAGGGTTTTATTCGGCAACGGCTAACGACGTCCAGTTTGACCCAAACGCGAATGTCGAGTTCACGTTGGTCCATGTGCAGGAGGTGCGCGAAGTCGTCAATGTTGTTGAATCCCAGCCTGCAATCAACCCGGAGCAGATCGTTTCACAGGAACAAATAAGCGGTGTTGATGTACTGAATCTTCCTTACCCTGTCACCCGCGATTATCGAAATGTCTTGAACTACGTTCCACAAGTAGTGGAGGACATCTTCAGACAGCCGCACATCACTGGCGCCGAGACCTATCAAACGCGAGTGTTGTTCGATGGTTCAGATGTCACTCAACCCGCGAATGGGCAACTCCTTTTGCGAGTTTCAACCGATGCGTTCCGGTCCATCAATGTTCAGACCAGCCGCATCGCAGCGCAATACGGGAAGAGCTCTGGCGGAGTGCTTGAACTGAACACTGCTAATGGTGACGACCATTTTCGCTTTGCAGTGACGGATTTTATTCCCTCCCTCCAGAACAGGAATGGTCCGGTGCTCGATAAAGTTAATCCTCGCCTCACATTCTCTGGCCCTATTCGCAAAGGTCGCATCTGGTTCTATGAAGCTGCCGATGCGGAGTATGCCAACATCATCGAAAAACAGCTACCCCCTGGAATGAACCATGACGTTTACTGGCGCGTGGGCAATCTTTTCAAATTGCAAGCCAATACCACATCTCGGAACATTCTTATCTCAAGTGTGAATTTCAATTATGACCACGATCAGCACGCCGGTATGTCTCTCCAAAATCCTCCTCTTTCCACGCCCGCTGTAACTGAACCCATGTATCTGGCGAGTCTAAAGGATCAATACTATTTCCCGAGTGGCCGATTGCTCGAAACCGGCTTCGCATTCAATCGTTACGATCTTGATCAGAACCCGCGTGGCACGGAACCGTACTTCATCAATCCGGATACGGCCGGAGGCAACTACTATCTGCGGGCACATACCCAGGCCGACCGATGGCAGATCTATGCGAATCTTTCTTTCAAGCCGCAGGTGTGGCACGGCAATCATCAGTTCAAAGTCGGAGTTGATCTCGACCGCTTGCGATACGATTTCAACTTTCAAAGACAAACGATTTCTTACTTGCGAGATGTCGAACCGCTCCCGCCGAGCGGATGTCAAACGATTGTTCCCTCGCCTTGTTCGCGCTATTCAGAATTCACCGGACCATCACTCGGCGAAATTCACGATGCGGAATTGAGCGCCTATGCGCAGGACCGATGGCTTGTCACGAACCGCCTTTTAGTCGAGGCTGGCCTGCGCTTCGATTGGGATGAACTCGTTCGTGATCCACTGTTCTCGCCTCGATTGGCTGGAACTTACGCGTTAAGGGAATCGGGAAACACAAAACTCTCTGCTGGGATTGGTGTATTTTATGACGCCACGCCCCTGTTCCTGTTCGCTCGCCCAGAGGCGGGAGGACGCACAGACTTTTTTTATGATTCGGCTGGGGCCTTGACCTCCGGTCCGGTGTCTTCGATTTTCACGGTCAATCGTTCGAGCGTGGAAGCTCCTCGTTATGTCAATTGGAGCGTAGGTCTCGAGCAGAAACTTCCCTGGCAAATCTACTTCAAGTCCGAGTTCATTCAGAGGCGAGGTTCGAATGGGCTGGCATTCAATTGGATCAATCCGGTCGAGCTTGGTCCTCCCGGTGTTGAGAACTACCTTGCAACTTTTCAGCTTCAGAATGGGCGCGAAGATCGCTTCGATTCCTTCGAGATTAAGCTTCGCCGGGTCTTCGAAAAGGGACACACTGTGATGGCCTCATACATCCGCTCCAAGACTTACTCCACACAGGTTCTCGATTTCAACGTCGACAATCCTATCTTCAGCACGCAACGGCCTGGCCCTTACGGTTGGGACGCACCGAACCGCTTTCTGTCGTGGGGATTTCTACCGTTGATCAAAGGCTTCGACTTCGGATACTCAATGGAATCGCGCACGGGTTTCCCCTTTTACCTGGTAGACAATCAGCAACAACTTGCATCGCTACCGGGCACCGAAAAGATTCCGACATTCATGCGCTTCCCCGCTTATTTCACGTTGAATACACACTTGGAGAAAAGGTTCCATGCTTTCGGCTTTTATTGGGCCGTCCGCGGAGGCTTTGATAATGTCACCGCCCACAAGAACTACGGCTTCGTAAACAACAACGTCGACTCACCACAGTTCCTTACTTTAAGTGGATTCACCGGTCGCTCATTTACGGGACGCATCCGGATTCTTGGAAGGAAATAACTACCATGTGCAGTGCCAATGAGTGATAACGCCTGATTACGACAGTTACCCACGTAACGATGCTGAGCCGCAAAGCTCCGGTGTCCAATAAGGTATGCGTCTTTTCCGCGTTGGCCTTATGTGCGTTGGTATCCTCACGACTACGGTGATTGCACAAACCACGACGAAAGCTGGCGTTGTAGCGGAGCTAGATCGTCGAAGCCCCCTACATCTGCGAGTAACGTTAAGGTCGGGTGCTGCCAGCGATGTGACGATCTATCGCGCCGATTTGCCGTGGGGCAATCGGTACAGCATGGTGTTTGCCGCAGTGAGGCCCAGCGGAGAATCGCTCGATCTGATGCTACCAATCGACGACCCCGGACCGACCAAGACATCTTTGAAAGCGGGTGAATCGCTAACGGGCGACGTTGATCTGCGGTACGTGATCCGAGATGTTAACGCGTTAAAAGAGTCAGACGTGCTCTTATTCTGGGCCTACAAAGCTCCGCAGGAGTTGCATCTTCCAGAGTGGATTGGGGGAATGGTCTTAGTTCCTAAACAGAAGTAGCGACGACAACCTGCCGATGGTTCGTAGTTGACGGAAAATCGCCATTACACTCATGGATCTCCCAGGAAAGCCCGTCTGTCGAGGGGTCAATGTGTGATAACGCGGTTTTCGCCAACTACACCGAGCGCTGGAACGCGTGGCTGTTTCGGCGTAGAGTTCTTCGCGTGGAACACATGCTCCGTCCAACCTTGCGCCGCGAAGTTGCTTTAATCGTGTCAGTTGCTTTGCTGATGTCACCGTGCTTTGCGGGAGTGGAAATCGTAGAGATTGGGAACGCGCAAATTATCAAGTCTCTGGGCGGAACCGTCGCTGACCCTGCTGACTCTCCTCTCAGTAACGTTCAGGTAGTCGAGGTCACGCCCGACTGGCAGACCACAATCCGAAGCACGACGACAGACGCAAAGGGCCGCTGGTCGCTTCCAGTCGTTTCAGGACGCCGGACCTACTTACTCCGTTTCATAACGAAGCAGTGCTGCTTCAACGAGGTTCGATGTCGGGTGAAACTGAACAACCGCAAAGGAAAAGAACTTCACATTACACTGCCGCTTTCGACGTAATTAGCGAAACATCGCAATTACACTCATTGATCTGCCGAAAACGGCCTCGGCCTAGGGTCAATGAGTGACAACGCCTGATAACAACAGTTACTCCCGTCGAGTATTGGTAGCGTGTCTAATCAGGAAGGAAATGAACGCGGCTTTCTCGATAGGGCTTGTATATGCGCCTGAAATTGAAATACGTCCTTCCGGCCCTCCAGATGCTGTTGGCGGTTGCTCTGCTGGTATGGACTGACCGTTGGCAACTGGCTTTGATGCGTCTTCAGGATATGCCCGGTACTCCACCTTCCTTCACGCTTCTGATTGCCATCAATGCTCCTTTGGCGATGCCCGGAGCGTTGATGTTCCGTTATCTGCCCGGTTGGTGGGACCACATAACTCTCGTAGTGGCGATTGGGATATTTTGGTATTGGGTGTCGCTGAATATCGAATCTTGGCAGCAAAGCCGCCGAGTCTTCATGTTTTCATGGATACCACTGAGACTCACGGGAGATGCCATAGCCGTTGGCATCGGCACCATGTGGTTTTTCGTTCTATCACGCAACCGTGCGTATAGTCTCCCGGTACCCGTTTCATCGCCAGACTGGCTGTGGTTTGTTCCATGCTTCGGGTTTCCAATGTTGTGGGGCGTGACGCTGATTCTCTTGTTTGGACGTGACTTCGTTCAATGCCTCATACCCTCTAAAGATGAGTAATACCGCCTCAAGTTGGCGTAACATCGCCATTACACTCATTGACCTTCGCAGGTATCCCGCTGACGGGTGACCAACGCAACAAGGCTTACGGAGGATCTTGGAGGATCTAGAACCGGATTGAGATTTCGTTCCGGTCGGATGGGACTTGCAGTTCGATTCCGCGCGAGTGATTGGCGGCGATGGTCGCGTCGAGGTTGAGCTGGTCCAGAGGAATCGTGCGCTGCCGGCGCTCAACATTCACGGAAAGATTGGCGGCGGTTAGAAGGAATCGACGGGTTTCGAAACGCTCACCATTCGTCAAGATGAAGATGGTCAGCGGTAACGGTTTGTCGTCGGCCAAATTAGCGGCAGATGGAATCTCGATGACTTGTGCTTTCGGTGGAGCAGGCTCCATGGCAGGCGGCGCGTTGACCGCAGGAGCGGTCTCACGTTCGACCTTGACTACGGTAGAAGGCCTCTCGTAATCGGTTTCCTCTTCGTAATCGTAAGGCCAATAGTACGGATAGATAGCTGTTCCATATCCGTGACGATGACGCGCATGGGCGAAGCCTCCATGTCCGGTAAAGCCATGAACATGGCTCGGCATTGAGATAACTGAGCGCGCCGAGGAGCCGATCGAAACGCTTGATCGCTGAGCGCGCAGGGACACCGGCAAGAAAAACAGAACCAGCAGCGCCAGTGCGGCACGTCGCAGCATCAAGCAGATTATACGCTCGCGGTGGAGACGTCGTTTTAAAGCCTGAAACTCGACCCGATCTGGGTTGAGCACGACTGGGCAAGTGGGTGAGATATCCCAGTGATTTGAGTGGCATTCTTGCGACCCCTTGTACCCGCTGGGTTGTTGCGGTTTCCGGTACAATCCTGCGCTGACTACCGACTACTAACCTATGACCTTTTCCCATTTTCATGTTCGTCCTGTTATCAACGCCTGCGGAATTTATACCGACCTGGGCGGTACGGTGTTCTCGCCGCGAGTCTGGAAGGCGATGGAAGAGATCAACCAAAGTTTTGTTCGGATGACGGAGTTGCTGGACCGTTCCGGAGAAATACTGGCATCGCTGGTCGGGGCAGAAGCGGCGCGCGTGGTGCCCGGAGCATCGGCGGCAATCACGCTCGGAACGGCGGCGTGCATTGCCGGCAAAGATGGTCATGCCTGGGAACAATTGCCGGATACGACTGGCCTGAAGGGTGAGGTGCTGATTCAAAAGGCCCATCGTTACAAGTACGACCGCATGGTGCGCATTGCCGGTGCGCGGCTGATCGAAACTGGATCCACGGTGGAGACAACTGCTGAGAATCTGGAAAGGGCGTGCTCGGCAAGAACGGCTGCGGTTATGTTTCCGGCACATCTCGAAACGAGGAGCGGCACGCTGCCGTTGCGCGCGGTGGCGGAAATCGCACGCAAACACGGCATCCCGGTGCTGGTCGATGCGGCGTACATGAATTATCCGACCAGCATCATGCACAGTTATCTCGATGCCGGTGCGGACCTGGTCTGTTTCAGCGCAAAATATTTTTGGGGCCCAAACTCCGGCGGATTTATATGTGGTCGCCGCGATCTGATTGAGGCCGTGGCCGGAATAGATTTCACCCGATACGAATCGGGCAAGTATCTGACCTTCGGACGTCCGTTCAAGCTGGATCGTCACACGATTGCCGCCACAGTGGTCGCGCTCGAAGAGTGGTTGGCGATGGATCACGAGGCACGTTGGGCGAGCTATGCAAGAAAAGTCGAAGAGATGCGATCACGACTGGCAGGCTTAAACGGGATTAGCACCAATGCAAGGTACTTCACGATGGATGAGCGGCTGGTTGCGGAGCCGGTGAGTTGTATGACGGTGGAGTTTCCTGGAGGTCCGCCTGAGGCGGAACGGATCAGTGCAGAATTGCTTGCGGGTGAGCCGTCGATTGCAACGGTCGTGCTTGATGACAAGCTGGTGGTTGCGGTGGATACA
Organism: Terriglobales bacterium; assembly: GCA_036265385.1. Classification (GTDB taxonomy): domain Bacteria; phylum Acidobacteriota; class Terriglobia; order Terriglobales; family Acidobacteriaceae; genus DATAPD01. The sequence continues at coordinate 133,779 of DATAPD010000032.1, read as the reverse complement.
TTGCTCGGCGAGCAGCATATGGAGATCGGGAAGCGGTTGCGGGAGTTGTTGACGTAGATTTGTCGTAGTTGCGATGCGCGCGAGATCCCTCCGCTCGCTGGAAAGTACGCGAGCGTTCGGGATGACGCAGGCGTGTGTCGTCCCTAGCGGGACTCGGAGTCAGCGGCGGCAACGTACCCAGGACTTCCGTCCTGGGCTATTCTCTTCCGCCCTTCGGGCTCGGGGTCGATTCATGCGATACATTTAAAGATCGTTTCTTGTGTCGATGCGCGCGAGATCTCCTTCGCACTCGTTGCGCTCGCTCAAGGCAGGCTCTCACTCGCTTGAGAGCGCGCGAGAGTTTGGGATGACACCCATATCCGCTGCTCCCCCAGTTAGTATCGCCATATTCGGAGTCTCTCTTATAATTGCGCCCCAACGGGGTGCCGTATGTCCATCGTGTTTCAGCGGTTTTCTCTTTCTCTTATTGTTATCTCTCTTCTGGTGTTTGCAGGGATAGGTCGCGCGTTAGCGCAAGATACTCTAACCGCAGCTCCGGCCCAGGATGCGGCGCAGTCCGATGACGAAGAACTGCCAGAAGGCGAATTGGCGCCCGCGGCCGTAGAACTCGATGTATCGAAGGCCCCGCTGTTGATTCAGGCGTTGTATCAAGCGACGCGCGAGACCAAGGAAGACAAAGTCCTGGCGAGCCTGCAACGCGCAAAAGCCATGGTGCCCGCTGCAGATGTAAAAGCGATCGACGATCGCGGACGTACCGCATTGCATTGGACGGTTTTCGGCTCGAGCTATAGCAAGAGTGCAAAGGTGCTGGTCGCGTATGAGGAAATTGCCGATGCGCTGATCCAGCGTGGCATCGACATCAATAAGCAGGACATGTATCAGGACACCGCGCTTGACTACCTGTTGTACTCACCAAGCTTTGAGATGCAGACCCTGCTCATCGAACATGGCGCGAGTAGCGGATTCCTAGCTGCGTCTTATCAATTTCTAAGGCAGCAAACATCAAGTTGCTCGGATGACGGTGGCCCGAAAGAGGAGATGCCTCAGGTCGTAAATGCTGATTTATCGCCGGGGCTCACGCTGAGCCTTCGATTAGATACTGCCGTATACAGCGATCGCTCGCGCACAGGAGATCCGATTGAAGCGACAGTGACATATCCGCTGTGCAAGACGGGCGAAGATGTTCACTGTAAACCGGGCGAACTGCTGATTGCACCCGGGACGAAAGTGAACGGTACTGTTCTATTCGCGCAGAAAGCACCGAATAAATACTCGCGGCCGATCCTGGTGCTCGACTTTTCGAACATTTTCCATAAAGAAGACAAGCTTTCTCCGCTGTATGCGCACGTGCTCGATGTGGATAACGCGCGCGAAACGGTCCGTAACAACGAAATCTTAGGAATCATTCAGCCCCATGCGGGGAAGAAGCTCTCTTTCGCGCTGATGGCCGCCAGCGCGGCCAATCCTTTTGCGGGATATGCGATTAAAGGCGTGTCCGCGGTCTATGGATTGTCTCTTCGTCGCGAGATCGTGTATCCCGTCGGCACTGACGTGCAGGTGCAAGTCGTCCGCTACTCCATGCTGAAGGAGAAACCCGACTGGACTGGTTGGAGTCGCATGGAAGTGACGGATTCTCTGCAGCAGATTGTTCATAACGCACCCATGCGAACGGCTACACCCGGAAACAAGCCTTCTGATCCGACCAATCTGATGTTCATCGGGTCCCAAAGAGAATTGATTGCGGCATTCACGGAAGCAGGGTGGCTGCAAGCGAACGACTTAAATGTGAAATCTGCGCTGAAGACAGCAACGGCTACGCTACGTCAGACCGGATACAACGACGCTCCCGTGTCTACGTTGATGCTGCAGGGTCGTCCGCCGGAGCTGGTGTTTCAGAAATCATTGAATACATTTGCGAAGCGGCATCACCTTCGTGTTTGGCAGCTGACATCGACACATAACGGACGCAATGTCTGGGTGGCGGCTGCGACGCATGACATCGCCACGACGAACGAGCGCGGCGGAACGAAGTGGTCTCACCGCATCGATCCGCATGTTGACCGCGAGCGGGATTGGGTGGAAAGCGATTTGCTGTTTATCGGATCGGCGACGGCGTATGCGCAAATTGATCGTCCTCGAGCGCCAAAGCAGCTCTCGAATGCAACGGGAGATGTGATCGTCACCGATGGCAAGATGTCGGTTGTGGAGCTGGCGAAATCGAGTGCGCCGGAAGATAAAACGGTGGCGCCAACGTTGAGCACCCGGCCGTCGGAATAGGGGTGTCGTCCCTAGCGGGACTGGGGTTGATTCGTGTCACTGTACCCAGGACTTCCGTCCTGGGCTATTCTGTTCCGCCCTTCGGGCTGGGGAGGGAGTTGTGCGATACGCAGGATTCGTGACCATGTTTCTTGTATCCCTTCGCAACTGGGATAACAGTGGATTAGTTCAAACGGTTTTTAGCTACGCGCGAGATCCCCTTCGGCTTCGCTCAGGGCAGGCTCTCGGTTCGCTGGTGAAAGCGCGAACCTTCGGGATGACGCCAGAAAACTGCACACTGACTTCTGACTACTGTCTTTTCATCTTCCAGTTCAGCAGAGCGTTCCAAACAAGGCGGTGATCGCCACGATTCAGGTCGCGATGCAGTGGGTTGAAGTTGAACGTGACGACGCGACCCTTGCCGACTGGCATATCGAGGATTGCAGGGCGTCCAATAAGTGCGCGCTCGCCCCATGCTTGTCCGCTGATCACGAATGGAGCTCCGTTTTTGTCGCCCCATTCCATAACGACATGAGATGTATCTTCGGGTCCGTCGAGGCAAGTGGTGCAGTAGGCCATGCGCAACCAGTGACGGGGCGTGTCATACAGCGGGAAATTCTGACGAAAGACGTACGTGCTGGCAGGGTATCCATAAGCGATCGGTGAGTCGGGCTGATCAAAAGATGCACGCACGTGTGCGCCTGGCGTGCGCGTGGCCGCACTCTGCGCTGCGGATGCGGAATCTGATCCGCCCCCTTGTGTACTGCGGGGAACGCCACCAGAAGATCGGCGAACGCCGCGAACGATTCCAGCTTCGAGAGGAAGCATTGAACCGCTGCCAAGCGTGACCATCAAGCCACCGTTCTCAACATATTTCTGAATTTGGGCCAGACCTTCCCAGCCAATGCCGCCAGTGATGTCGTCCGATTCGGCTGGCTTTCCGAAACTTGGCGTTTCAGGAGTTGCCTTGAACGGCATTGGCCCCCAGGCTTTGGGCAATCCTTGGATCTGTTCTGCGAGCTCGAGGTCGACATGACCATAAAGAAGGACATCGATGCGGTCCTGCCATCCGCCGGCACGGATATCTTCATCGCGCAGGTAGGTGTAAGGAACTTTGCGCTGATCGAGAGAGTAGCGAACCCATCCGATCGAGTCGGTGTCAGCCCACGGGACCCACACACCGATACGGGGAGCGGGCGCATCGTGCTGCGCAACATTGGGAGAAGACGGAAGACTCACGAAATCGAGCGCGAGATCTTTGGCGACGGTGCGCAGCGAATCAGCGAGGCCATCTTGTGCGGGAAGAATCCATGAGCCGGCAGGGAAGTGCTTTCCACCGCTTTCGAATTCATGTTCCGCGATGTTCACCCGGAATGCCGAGAGTCCATAGCGTGCGGCAAGGAGTCCTTCTTCTCCAGTATCGGCAAGAGCGAATACTGGTCCTGATCCGGTGACACTTCCCGCGGGCTGCGGCTCTTGGGTCAATGGAGTGAGCTGAGCGGATCGTATAGAGGTGTCCGAAGTGCCGACAACATTCACCTTGTAGTGCGCGGGTAATTCCCAAGAGACATCGTCATAGGGTTCGCTGCCGTCTTTTGGGTAGTGCTGCGGTGTGAGCAGGTCGACGGCGTAATTTCGATATGGCTGATCGAGTCGCACGACATAGGTACCTGCCGGGTAGGTTCCATCTTTCAGTTTGATTTCTGATGGCGTGCGGCTGACTTCGATGTGCTGGCCGAGCAATCGTCCGACGAGTTGCGCGACGCGTTTGGGGTCGCCTTGTCCGTCGGGGATGAGGAACGCATAAGGCGCCTGGTTCAGGCCTTTTTGCCAGGAGTCCACACCTTTCTTATAGAAATTGCGGAGCATTGCCTTCGCATTCATGGCGCTCTGGTCGAGAGCGGCGAGTGCTGCGGTCTCTTGATAGTTCAAGTTGTCGCGGGCTGACCACGTTACCTCCCCAGCTGGAGGAGGTAGCGGACGGTACCACTCCATGACGGCATCATCAGCGGGAATGTCTCGCTTCAGAGTTTCAGCTGTGCCATTGCCCCAGGTTTCGTAGCCTCGTCCGATGCTGTTGTGGTTCATGGCGACGGAATCGAGATACAGATGCGCGAAGGCTTCGCCGAAATCCCAGGTGGCGACCCCGGGCATGCCCATGGCGGTGAGGGTCTGGACTTCGTGGAAACTCAACTCGAGGAATTCCGTGTAGGTGATGGGATCGATGTTTGGGTTATATGGGCCAGTGCCATTCCAGGACATTAGAAATGGCGAACCTTCGTGCAGATCGTGAACGACGGTGGGATGCCACTCGTGAAACATCCGGTGAACGGCCTTGGTCGTTTCGTGGGTCTGCTGATGCGTGTCGCGATTGATGTCAACGAAGGCGTACTTTGACCAATAGGGAGGGGACTGGCGCGGAAGAGAACCACGATCGGTTTTGCCTTTCAGGTAACGATAAAACCAGTCGACCATCTTATCGCGGCCGTCGGGATTCGAAACGGGATTGATCAGAACGACGAGCTGTTCGCGGATGCGTTTGATCATCGGCTGCTCAGAAACAGCAAGGCGGTATGCCATCTCGAGCATCGCTTCGGTCGAGCCCGTTTCATCCGAATGCAGGACGGCGTTGAAGTAATAAATCGGGCGGCCGGTCTGGATGAGACGTTCGGCAGCAGCGGAGTCGGTTTTGCGAGGGTCGGCTAGCGTGGACGTTGCGGCTTTGAGACGCTCGAGATCGCGAATGCCTGCCTCGTCGGCGATGGCCACCACGACGATTTCGCGACCTTCTTCACTCTTGCCGATCGTAAAGACTTTCACTCGTGGAGAACTTGCGGCGAGTGCGCGGCAGTAGGCATAGGCTTTGGCGCTGTTGACTAACTCTCCGGGCGCTCCGGCAATGCGACCGAGAAACTTCGTAGGCGAAGGCACCGTTGTCGAGTTTGGGAGATATGACACCCAAGGTGATAGGAAATGCGGATCGTCGGTTGCTGCGGCAATCGCTTCGACGGAACCAGGTTCGGCCGGCTCGGGAGGAGCTGTCGCCTGTGCGAACAGCCCTGCGGCTACTGCATGGATCAGAACGAGTACAAGGAAGAGGTTTCGCGCCACGAGTACACCTCCAGTGACATTGATCCAGGTACGACAAGCTCACTGATCAGGAGCTGTCGAAGAAAACAGGAGAGTGTACTACGACGAGTCAGGGAACAACGCTGTTGACCAACAAAGGGATATCTCGGGTGAAAGCCGACGCTCTGAACGTTTTGAAAGCCAGTAAAAAATGGAAGGCTGAATTGCGACAGCGAAGCAAATGATCATGTGATTTCGAGAGTACATGCGCCCAGTCCAAAAGAACTATTCGTAGACTTATTTCATGACGGCTGCGATGGATGCTGTTGAGCCGAATTTTCGGATTCAACTTTCTTAGGAGTGAGGGGCCGTCAGCCAATTTAGCGTGGTTAGGAGAATGGTATGAACGCGATCTCTAAAACAGCTTTAGCTTTGGTCATCGTCGGCGCATTGAACTGGTTGCTCGTGGGTGCATTCAAATTCGATCTTGTAGCCGCGCTTTTCGGCAACATGTCATTCTTGTCCCGAATTGTGTATTCGTTAGTGGGCTTGGCAGGATTGTATTGTTTGACTTTGCTGTTTCAATCCGCACCGGCAGTCAGCCGAGTGCAGGATAATTATCGTCGCGCAGCATAGGCGAGAATTTGCAGGGCAGCACGAGCAGCGTAGAGCCCGAGACATGCACAATGCAGCATGTTCGGACTCTACGCTTTTCCTCTCTCATCGACAACGCAAACCCGCGGCTTTTACCGATCTCATCCTGAATCCAGAGTATCCCTGACCGTTGGTACCTCAGTCATGCGGAACGATTTGCCGACAATCTTCATGACGATGTAACTATCGTTGTTTCAGTTCTTTCCGAGACCTTGCACTGAAGCAGCTACGCCGCTTTTTTTCGATTTGAAACCTAATCCTGAATTGGGCCACTCGCCATTACCTCGGTACTGTAGTCGGCCTTCGAGATAACCCCAATAATCACTGTTGTCGTGAATGCGCCACCGTGCTTGGGGCCATCGCGGAACGCACAAATAAATAGTTACAAATCACTCGGGGGAACAATGAAAACAGGCAAATTCCTGCGGACAGCGGCCGTTGCGCTGGTGGTTCTTTGCGCCGCATCGCTCGCTTCCGCTCAGCTCAACTCTGGCGCGCAGACGATCGCGCTGAACGCCAACCTTACTGAATCTTTGGCCGTAAGCCTTTCCGCGAACGCGGTAAACTTCACTTTGGCCGCTGGAAGCGCGGCGAATCCGGGTAGCACCAACATCACTGCCACGACAGCCTGGACGCTCAAGCCTGGACGGACAGCCGTAGGCGTGTATGCCTACTTCGGCAACGCCGCTGCTGCATTGACGGACGGCGCTGGCAACAACATCCCGTCCTCGGCTTTCTTCATTTCTGACAACGGTGGTGCTTCGACAGCGCTCACCAACACGGTGGCCTTCGGTGGCGCCAATGGCGGACTTCAGTTGGCCAACGTTGCCATCACCGGTTTAAACAAGACTGCCAACCGCACCGATGTCATGGCATTCAACATCAACCTGACCACGTTGCCCCAGCTTCCGGCCGCGACTTACACCGGAACCCTGAACATCCAGGCCCAGGCAACTCCGTAGTTCGACATTTCGGCAAGGGCGTGAGTGTGGCTCGCGCCCTTGACCAGATGCAAGGTACGGAACCCCTTCTTCCTCGGGTTCGAATCACAGCAGTCGTTGTAATCGACAGATTGATCGATGCATAAGCAGCCAAAACTCGCACAACTGATGGTTCTCTGCCTCCTGGTGCTCGGGCTTACAAAGCCTGGCGGCGCGCAGGTGCTGAACTCAACGGCCCAAACCATCACGTTGCAGGCTGTGCTCAGCCAGTCCGTCACGCTGACTCTCTCGGGAAATGCCGTGAACTTCAACCTGACGAGCGGCAGCGCGAATAACCCGGGAAATACTTCGATAACAGCGACCACGACTTGGACACTTCGTCCCAACGTGGGCGCACTGAACGTCTATGCGTTTTTCAGCAATTCTGCTTCGGCTCTGACGGATGGAACCGGGAACAACATCCCGTCGGCCGATTTTCAGATTTCGAACAATGGTGGCGCTTTCACGGCGTTGACCAACACCGTTCCATTTGGTGGTGCTAACGCCGGGTTGCGGCTGTCGACCACCCCGATTCTCGGCAACAACAAGACGGGAACTCGCACCGACGTGATGAACTTCAACATCAATCTCGTTCCTCTGCCCAACTTGCCGGCGGGGACTTATACGGGAACTTTGACCATCCAGGCCCAGGCAATTTGATTTGATTTGCAGGTAGGTGCAACGTGAAATCTAGTTTCTTTTGGACAGCGTGCCGGCTGTTGGCTGGCGCGTTCTTCGCATTTGGATGGAACGTAGTCTGTGTTTCTCAAACGGTCCGCCCTGTTATCAGCGAACTTGGGAACCCGGCCAAGGGGCGCGTCGAATACGTAAACGACAGCCTTACCCCTCTCAACGTGGTGTTGGAAGCGAAAAGCTTCTCGGTTTCGGAAACCGGCGAGATCTCTTATAGGCCGCTCGACGCAGATGTTCACCTCAAGCTGTCTGCTACCAGTTTTCGCGTTCAGCCGCAGCAAACGTACTACGTTTTCTACGAAGCCACTGCTCCAAAGAGTCCGACGTGGTTCGTGATCTATGCGGCTTTTTCCGGGTTCCCATTCCGCACTGCACAGGGAATGAATGTGCGTTTGGAACTGCCGCACACGGTCTATCTCTTGCCGAAGCAGACGGTCACCCAGCAGGAGGTTCGCGTTACGCGCGCGGAACTGAATGCCGTAGATGGTAAGGTCCGAATCGAGGTCGAGAATACCGGCGACAATTTCGGTCGCATCCTGGACACCGAGCTTGTTTACTCGAAAAAGAAGCAGCAACCAGCGCCAGGATTCCCAGTTTTTCCGCACAGCCGCCGCATTCTTGAAGTCGCGCTCGACGAGAAACCGGAAGGCGAGAATGTTCCCGTCGAAGTCACGCTGCAATTCCAGAATTTCAAACTCGAAGAAAAACTCCAGCGCAGCTCTTTTGCAACAGCTCCGGTACAGCCCGATTCTGTGACCGCGCAAGCGAACAACACGGAAGGGAAGACTCCGTAGCTTTCACGCCATGTCACTCCCCGCCAAATGCGCGCCGGTTCTAGTGGTGATGCTGCTGGCTATCTCGGTCTCAGGTCAGGTATTTCGCATCCAGGGCGGAGAGTCGTCCATGTTGGATGCGCAAGGCGGCTCGGTCGAGTTCAAAGCTCCCAACTACGACGGATCGTTCGGCCTTGGCTTCTACCAGGGCCATATGCAGCTTGGGGCCCAGGCGCGTTACTTGTTTCGCGGATACACGATCCTGGCGGGCGACCATAACATTCCATTTATTCTGCCTACAGACGTCTTCGATAGCAGTCATTACTTCTCGGCGCGGGGAGCAGGGGTTTCTCATTCTGATGAGCGCAGCCGCTTTCTTGGATTCGCTGGCACGACTTCAACTTCGCTCGGCACTGGATTCTTCAACGCAGCGAGCAGCGATCGTCCTGTCGCCCTCTTTCTGTATGAACGCAAGCTAAATCCTCATTTCACATTTTTTTCGCGCAGTATTTTTTCCGACCGGCAAACGTTACTCGAAGGTGTGGCCTGGAAACCCCGCAAGTGGCTGATCAGTTCCTTTACTGGCGGGATTGGTTCGAACCAGGGATATCTAGCGTCGAGTTTGGATATCCAGACAGACAAGATTGCACTGCGAACCAGCTACGTGCTGACAGGTGATCGGTTCCAGCGTGTCACGGTACTCAGCCCAATGAGCTCCGAGGTCAACAAGGAAAACATACAGATCCTCTACAAACCCAACCAGCACGTCAGCATCACCACGGGACACCAGAACATTCTTGAGCCACTCACGCCCGGCGGGGAGATGGAGAAGGCCTCCGTCAACCAGCTTTCAACCGACTTCCACGTGGAGAAATTTTATTTCGGGTCTGGACTTTTTACTTCCAACGCCTCAGGACGAAAAACGGAAGGTACAAACCTATATGTGGGGCGGCGGTTCCGCAATTTTCTCGAAGTGAATACGAATTATTTTCGCAGCAAACCGCAAGGTGGAGAAACGACAACGGTCTTTTCGGGAACAGTGCGCGAAGCGTTCTCGTCGAGATTCAGCCTGTTACAACTCATTTCCCGCACGGGTGGGCAAACCACCTTTTCGTTTGGCGGAGATTTCACCAGCAATCGGCTGATGCTGCGAGTGGACTACCAAAATATTTATCTGCCTTTTCGTCCGGATCGTCCTTTTCAGCAGGCGCTCGCGGTAAATGCTGCCATACGTGTCACTGGTCCTTTGCAAGTCACGGTGGCCTCAAACGTGGCGCCTGACGGGCGAATCCGCTATTCGATTGGCGCGAGCACCTACCTCTACCGCCGGAGCGGCATGACCATGGGCATGCAGGGATCGGACGCATTCTCAATCGGTAAGTATTTGATCCAGGGTATGGTGACGGATGAGAATCATGAACCCGTAGAAGGGGCCGCACTCCACATCGGGAAAGAGATCGCATACAGCGACAGCACAGGTCACTTCAGCGCCCGTTTTTCGAAACACGGACCCTATAAGTTGACGGTTGTACCTGACGAATTCACCACCAACGCTCAGTATGAAATCGTATCAGCGCCTTCAGACGCTCGGGCTGAAGCGGATGATGCTGCCTCGCAGATCCAGATAATTGTCCGGCGTGTCAGACGCAACTTGCCAAACCCGCAACAATAGCTCAGTCATTATCAAATAAAGACCTAAAACGACAGCCTGGCGCTGAGTTGAATCTCACGACCAGGAGTCGTGGCTTCGGTGATCGTGCCGAACTGCGGCGTATTCACGAAACGATCCGGTGTTCCCATGTTCGTGTGATTAAGCGCATTGAAGAACTCGCTGCGGAACTGAAAGCGAACGCGTTCTGTTACTGAGAAGTTCCGCACCACGGCGAAGTCGAGTGTCTGTAATCCGGGCCCGTAGACTGCGTTGCGTCCCGAGTTCCCGAAGGTGAATGCCGGCGGAGCTGCGAATGCTGCGGTATTGAACCAACGCGCCGCGGTTTCCGTGCCATCGGTAAAGATTGGTTGGCCGGTATAGTTGGCTCGAATCGGATTCTCGCCCAGCACGGTGCCCGAATTCGCAGTGTCACCAAAAACAGAAATGGTGAAGGGGAAGCCGCTCTGGATTTGATAAACGGTGGAGACTTGCCAGTCCTTCGTAATCGCCCTCAGCCAACCGGAATTGGTGCCGGCAGGGATGTCGTACACCGCGCTCAATGCGAAACGATGGCGAACATCGCATCCTGGCCCTCTTTCGGCCGCGAGGTCATTGTTATTCTGCGGAATGGACGATTCAAACATGGGCGAACGGAAATCTGGTGCATCGGTCAGATTTTTCGACCAGGTGTAGTTCGCCAGGAACGTAAGCCCCTGAGCGTACCGGCGACGAACGTTGATGTATCCCGCGTTGTAAGAACTAGTTGCGGTGTTTTCCAGCAAATTGATGGTGCTTACAGGAAACGTAGTGCTCACCACGTTGACGTCCGGCGGAATAACGCTATCTGGGACGAAGCTGATCGTTTTGAACGGGCGTCGCGGTCCGATTGCACCTGGCCCAGGAGGCGCATTGTTGATCAGGTGTGCGCGCTGTAAATGAACACCGTGCGAGCCGAGGTACCCCAACTCGAGTGTCGTGTGCTGATCCAGTCCCTTCTCAAATGAAAAACTCCACTGCTCGATGTACTGCGATGGCGCGTGTGGATCCATGGCCGTGAAGCTAACGGTGGTCTGACCGAGCACAGGTTCTCCGAAGTTGAAACCCTGATTCGGCCCGGGGTCGACGATTCCCGGTGACGGAATAAAATTGTCGCTTTGCTGTGTCTCGGGAAACACGTAAGGAACATTGTGACGCTGATTGCACCAAGTATTCATGTCGACCGGGGTGAAGAACATTCCGAAAGCCGCATGGAACACGCCGCCACGAACTGCCTGAGAAAGGCCAAGCCGAGGCGCGAAGTTGAGACGGTTCGGATATTTCAGGCCATCGGGATAGCCGTTCTGGCCGCCGATGAAAACGGACGGCAGGCCATCCTGGAAAATCAGGTTGGTATTTGTGTATCGAATGTCCACGAGAGGATTCATGTACTCGTATCGCAGTCCAGCCTCGATAGTGGTGGAAGCGGAGACGCGAATGGTGTCCTGGATAAAACCGTCTGCATACCATTGCCGAAGCTGCATCTGCGGAATACCGGCCTGGCGTTGCTTTACCGCGGGCAGTCCAAGCAGAAAACTAGCGAGCGCGGAACCGGTTCCATCATTTGTCGCGGTTTCGGTGGTGAAGCCGCGAGTAAATTGGTAATAGCCGCGGTTCTGGAAAAATCCCCACATCGGCCAGATGTATTTGCGATAGCTCCCGCCGAATTTGAGGCTGTGCCGACCCTTCTGCCAACTGAGTTGGTCGCGCGCTTCGAGGATTGTGTCCCACGCCTTCATAGGGGTAGCGATGTAGTTGTCGCCCATCGGCGAATAGCCCTGAAGGTTGAAGAAAGGCGCGCCGAATGCTCCTTTGCCGCCGAATCCCACTCCCTGGATCCCGAGTTCACTCACGATGTCGTTGGTCTCGCTATTTTCGGAAGAGCGATGCATCGCCAAGCGTGACACGGTAAGGGCGACAGTATTGACCACGCGAGGGCTTACGAGCCGGTTCCATGCCACGCTTCCTTGCTGCGAAAAGTTGTCATGGAACGACCCGAAGCCTGGAAGCAGCATTCCGCTTCCGGGAACGTTCTCTCCAGGCATAAAACCATGTTCTGAACTCAGCGAATAACGAGCGGTTATGTTGTCTCCGTTACCGAACATTTGGTCGACGCGTACCGTGCCTTGATCGGTATCGTGTTGATCGTTACGAGTATCGATGTAGTTGTTGCAATCGGTCCCGGCACCCACGACGGTGGGGGAGCCCATCATGGTCATGCCGCAGGTCGTACCCATATCCATCGACGTGTCGACGTTTGGGGCTGGCACATATTTCTGGAGAAAGAGTTGAGCTGCCGGGCTGATCCTGTCCTCGGGAATCATGTTGTCCGGGAATGGATCTCGGATGATTTGCGGGTTCGTCGGGCTGATCGGTTGCGATGGATCAAAACCTGGATTCGGATGCGCAGTCGCAGGATCATAGATCGTTGTCCCGCTCATGCTGAAGTCGCCCAGTGTCTCCATCACGGAAGGCACAGTGTCGATCATGGTTTGCGCGCGGACATTGCGCAGACCCTCGTAATTCACAAAGAAGAACGTGCGATTGCGAATGATGGGGCCACCAAAGGAGGCACCGAAATTGTTCTGAACCAAATGATTGTTGCCCATCATGTTGAAGGAGTGTGCGTCGAGAGCACCATTCCGCAGGAACTCGTAAGCGGTGCCATGAAACTGATTCGAACCCGAGCGCGTAACGATATTGATTTGTCCGCCGCCGGCGCCACCCATCTCAGCCGAGTAACTTCCTGTTTGTACTTTGAACTCCTGAACGGCATCGGGCGACGGGCTGAGGTTCAGCATGTTGAAGGTTGGATCCGTGTCGGTGGTTCCATCCAGAAGGAAGTAGTTTGCATTGGGACGGTTTCCGCCGATGCTCACAGCGGAGCGCTGTCCAGGACGCCAATAAAGAGGACTGGTGGAACCCGTTTGAGCGCCGTGACTCACGTGGGCCCCTGGCACTGTCAGGACAAGATCAATCAGCATGCGGCCGTTGAGTGGCAACTCGCGAATTGCTTGTGGCTCGATGACTTCTCCGACCGATGCATCATTACTGCGAACGGTTTCCGGCAAGTCGGCAACGTCCACTGTCTGCGCCACAGATTGCAGACGCAATAAGAGATCGATCGTCAGTCGTTGTCCCACTTCCAACCGGAGAGTCTGGGTGACAGGAGCCATCCCGGGGGCGTTCGCGGTGAGTTCGTACTCGTCGGGCAGCAAGCTGGGAAGTTCAAATAGCCCTTGTTCGTTGGTCACGACTCGGCGGAGTGCACCAGTGCTTTTCGCTTTGAGTTCGATGGTCGCGCCGGTGATGGATCGATGCTGTGGATCATTCACGCTGCCGCGCAAGACCGCATAATTGCTTTGCGCAAGCGCCAGTGCAGACCACAGGCACACGAAGAACAGACTGAACTTTTTCAATTTCGCACCCCAGACGGGAGACTGCCGGTTGAGCACTGCCGACACTTCTCACAGAATGCGGAAACCTTAAAGAGGGAAGCTACTTACTCACAATAGTAGGAATGTATTAGAGGATTGGAAATCGAGTGGCAATGTGTTCGTTTGTCATCAATCGCTGCGAGGCGTTGGTCGAAGCGAAAAGAAAAAGGCCGCCATTTCGGGCGGCCTTCAGACTCTCTCCCAGAGCCAATAAGCAGCTAGTCTCCCGCGACCGGCTCGCCGACTTCCTCTGTCTCAGTTTTCTTCGCTGGAGTCAGAGCGTTGAGCGGCAGGAACCCGTTTTCTGCAATGGCAGGTTTCTCTTTCAGGATCACTTCACGATAGAGCTGCGCCATACGTGCGTCGTGCGCGGCATCGTGCTTGATCTTCTCGTTGCGGGCGCGAATTTTCTCCTCGCGGGCCGTCTTCGCGATGCCGAGCTTGTCGAGATCGTGCTGCACTTCGTTCGTGACGATCTCTTCGCGCAGCGTTAGCGAGTGTGTCGCGTCGTCCATGTTTACTTTCTTGCCGCCCGCGAAGATTTCGTGACGTCCATGCTCTTCGTACCACTTGGTAAGCGTGGCAGTCATGTGCATCTTCTCGATGATGTTTCGCCATCCCACGCCCGTGTTGTAGGCGCAGAAGCTGATTTCGCCTTCCTGCGTGGCATAAGGAATGATGCACTGTTCGGTACGACGGAAGTCGTAGTTGAACAGGTCTTGGAACCACATTCCGGCAACGAACAGGAAGTTCCAGCGGTCCTGCCGGCGCTTCATGACGTCGTCGATGGTGCGGTCCGGACCGACCTTGCCGTAATTGTGTCCCGTGGCATTGAAGTTCTTGTCAAACTTCTTGAGTAGATCCATCAGTTTGAAGTGCGTCGGTGACTGGAACGGATCGTAGTTTTTCATCAGGCACAACGCCATGCCGACGACCGTGAGGAACTTTCCTCGGGAGGCGTCGTTGACCTTAGCTATATCTTTCGCGAGCTGATCGCCTTTTAGAAACGCAGTGACCGGAACGGCCTCTTTGGTTTCTTTGTCGATCATGACGGCCATGCCGGTTCCGCAATTGGGATGGCATCCGCAGGAGAGCTGGCCCCAGTTGTTGTTGGCATCGTCGACGTGCATCAAGTCAGCCCAATCGCTGAATGTCTGCATGAATGAGATCGGGAACCAGTCGCGTGCCGGTTCGCCGAGACCAGTCTGGTTCTTCACGTCGTGCGCGAGATGAGACAGCGTATAGCGTTGCGCTTTGCGTCGATCGTCGGTGACCGCTTCGTCGCGTCCTGTAAAGCTGACCGGCTGGAACGAAAGGAAGCCGATCTTCTTCGGATTGTCGAGCGCGAACTGGATAATGCGTCCAACCTGCTCGTTGTTGATGCCGTTCACGATGGTGATGACAGGAACGATCTCAACACCGGCGCGGTGGAGATTGTCGATGGCTTTCAGTTTCACGTCGAACAGGTTGCCGACCGCGCGATGCGAGTTGGCAGCGTTGCCAATTCCGTCGAACTGCAGGTACGCGTAGCGCATACCAGCTTCGGCAGCTTGCTGCGCGAATTCGAAACTCTTTGCGAACTCGATGCCGTTGGTCGCGGCCTGCACGCTGTTGTATCCGACCTTGCGCGCGTAGCGGACGGCGTCCAGGAAGTAGGGCGACAACGTGGGCTCACCACCCGAGAACTGCACCGACATCTGGCGTCTCGGCTTGATGGTGATGGCATTGTCGAGCATCGTTTTGATTTCTTCCCAAGTCAGTTCGTGCACGAAGCCGACCTGGTTGGCGTCCATGAAGCAGGGATCGCACATCATGTTGCAGCGGTTGGTGAGGTCGATGGTGAGGACCGCACCGCGGCCATACTTCACGGTCGACGTCCCGTGGTTGTGGAGCTTCTCGTCGTTGTGCGCGCGAATGTCGCGTCCTGGAAACACTTCTTCGAGGTGCTGCGAAAACGTTGTGTCCATCGACATTAAATCTTCGAACTTACCGTGCTTCGGACACTCTTTGACCATCAAAATTTTTCCATCGCGCTCAACGATCTGGGCCTTGATCTCGCCGACTTTTTCGTTGAGAAGGATGTCGTAGGGCAGCTTGCCGTCAAGAATCTGCTGGCGGATTTCGGGCACGCACTTCGGACAGAGCGAATCTGTCGAGCGGGGCCAGCCAAGCGGTGGCTTCGATTTCTCGTAAGACTTGAGGAGGGGCTTGTCAGACCACTTCGGAGTGGGGGAAGCATTAGGCTTGATGCGATTCAGTCGTTCGAAAACCGCCCACGCTCCGGTCGCTGCGACGGTGACTGCTTTTTCAACAT
The DNA here is from genome assembly GCA_036265385.1 of Terriglobales bacterium. Lineage (GTDB taxonomy): Bacteria > Acidobacteriota > Terriglobia > Terriglobales > Acidobacteriaceae > DATAPD01. The sequence goes on along the minus strand of DATAPD010000032.1, from coordinate 117,916 downwards.
ACTTTACTGGTTTATGCATGTCCTCTCGCTCTCCACTGTTGGCAGCTTCGTTCCCTGCCAATTCTGGGTAGAAGTGTTCTGGTTTTTACGCAACGTGCTTCCGTCCCCAATTCTTACAGGATGCAATTACGTCTATGGAGGCGCCACCTGGGAGCCTCAGTTCTTGGGTGTTTTACAGGGTGATCTTATTGTAGATCAGCGGGTTAACCATACAGAAGGCAGCGAACGGGAGAATATAGAGGTTAAACGGGGATTATTGGGTCTGGGTGGAGCTAAGTTGTTGAAACTAAAGCAAGCTCCATTCGGCCATTGCTTTCGTGCGAAATGCTGATATTGCATGCGCTGCCACATACTCAACGGAGAAAACGAACGGAATGGATGCTATCAAGTCGATGAAGTAGTGCTCGCCGAGTCCGATCGTGGCGCATCCAGTCAGCACAACAAAAAGCCAACATAGCCAGCGCAGCCCCCTTCCAACAGCGCTCCGGGCAATCAGGATAGCCCAGGAAAGATGCAATGAGGGAAAGCAGTTCCGTGGCCTGAGCGATTCTGTAACGACCAGCAATCCATCGTGCGGATAGTTCACAAATGCGTAGGCTGGACCAATGGCGGGCACGAGATTGTAGAAGACGAAACCCGCAAGTCCGGCGAGGAGAGCCGTGCGGATCATCATTTCTGAACGCTCACATGCATAGGCAATTCCAAAGATGAGCGGCAGCCCTTCGTAAGCCACTTTTAAGATCATCCGGATCCAAGGATGAGCGATCACAAACCGTGCGAAGATCAGCGGATCGAATCTCATTAACAAATCAATTTTGTAGAGTGTGGCATCAAGGATTCTGGGCTGTAGAGCCGAAAGAAGCGTCAGGAATGTAATGCCGAATGATGAGATCAGGAGACCTGCGGCCACGATCCAGTCAGTCCGTTCCCTGCGTCGAGCAAGGATCACCAATGAGCCAGCCAAGGCTGCGGTGAAAAAATTCCAACTTGTGACTAGGTGCATAGTAATGGGGAGTAAGTAATTGTAGCTGCCGCAGAAGTTGGAGCAATGGCACTTCTGGCTGATGAAGGACAGGTCCGACAGAACGCCAAAAACCAAAATCAACGTTTTTGCTGAGAGACCATTTCCATTCTTTCCGTCCCAGAGTCCGTGCAGTTGGGTTCCGGACAAGCGTAGCGAACAAGGTTTCGTTGCCGGTCAAGGCTGGAGATGAACATGGGACGATTATGGTGATCGCAGCGGGGCTGGTCATGCGCAAACACCGGAGGCTCTCCCCACTTCGGTGTTACGTAGCCAAGGCGTTCACTGAAACAACGGTTGCAAAACTCGGCAGTGCAGCGGAAGAACTCAATCGAATAGTCTGCGCTGAACGGAGCGACTGAAGGCGCCATCGTTCGGAAGTGCTTATCGCACAGAGGTAAAATGTCCGACCGCATCAAGGGAGTCTAGCAAGACTGCAGCCTGCGGTGGGCGAAACCTGGTTTCATCCATGTTCGGCTGCGGACTTTGAAGCTTTGGTCTTTTGGTCAGCCAGCCACGCCTCCGCTTCAGAGGCACTACGAAAAATTCGGCTGACGCGGAAGTATTCTTCAGCCAGCGTTTCGAACATTCTCATCATGCCGAAGAGGACATCGTTGCTGGCAACAATCGCGCACGCATCGAAACGAGTCCGTCGCTGGAACTTCTTCAGTTCCGTTACAACTGCCGAAAGCTGTTTACTCTCTGGAATCATCTCGACGTCGCTAACATCCAGGTAAACATCGAGGCGATTGGGACAATTGGGGTCTTCGCCGAGGGTGCGAAAGTGATCAATCACCTCGGGAAGCGTGACCTGCCCGAAACACTTCGTGCGAATCGTCCCGCTTTCCCTGTCGATTTCATACATGATCGGCACATAAGAATTGTACATTCCCGGAACGAGTGCCTAGAGATTCTCGCCATCTTCGAGGCAATCCTCGGGAGAAGTCTTGCTGGTCTTCAAAACAGCATCTTCCTTTGAACAAAAATATCGAACACCCGTGGTGTTGTGAGTCTCGGGTTCAGCCACGATTGCGTAACCGTCAGCAGAGCATTGCTCGATATGGAAGCGATAGCCAGCTTTCTCACCACTGGCTAGCTTCTCATCAATGAAACCGGCCGACTGTTCTGAGCCGCCCTTTCCCCCCAGCATTTTCAAGTCGCAGGCGTAGCCGACGTTCGGATAAGTATTGCGGTAAGTGACTTGCGCGGTGTTGATGGTGCGCACAGAGCTGACCGCGGAAGATTCATTGGCGGAAATGCGCGCCCGCAACAGATTTGGTATCGCAATCGCGGCGATAATCAGCAAGGGGATGAACGCAACTCCCATGTAGCCGAAGATAAGTCCGGCCAGCGCGATGCCACTCCCCTGCAGCCGACCTTGACTCTTCCGGATCTCCGAACGCGAAACATGGCCGAGAATAATAGCCGCGATCGCAGCAGGGAAGATGATCGAGAAGAAACCACATACAAGACTAGCAATAGCTTTCCCGCTTGTTTGCGGCTCGCCAGTCATTGGCGAAGTTGGCTGTGATGATTGCGCCGGCGGAGGGACAGCAGGAAGAGACTGTCCGCAGGACACACAAAACTGGCTGCCATCGGAATTATGTGTGCCACATCGTGAGCAATACACGGAGCACTCCTGTTTGTCGGCTATGCGAGCACACTATAGCACTGGCGGTAAGTTGAACCGAGTATCGACTTATAGGCAGAGGGTTGGATCGATCAGTCGCTTAGATACTTTGACATGGTGATGAAATGACATGGCTGCGAAGTTTCGGCATCTGCTGGCCACGGTGCCGTGCCAGTTTCGACGTACCCTCGACGAGAGTAGTAAGGCGGAAGTTCGGTGCGGAGATTGACGATTTTTAAATCGATCGCTCTCGCCTGACACTCGCGACAATAGTCCTCGGCAGCATCCATGAGGCGCGAACCTTCGCGGGAACGCTGGCGCGCGGGGTCGATGCAAAGAAGTCCCAGGTAGTAGCGATCGCCCCGCTTCTCCAGGTACACACAACCGAAGATCCCGGAATCATCTTCGGCGATGAGAAATGTACCTTTCCCGATAAAAGATCGTACCTCGTCCGGATTGGTGCGGTCCCCTGCATGAAAGAACTGCTCGCAGCGGAATGCGCGATTGATGACTGCTGCAATGGCATCGGAGTCAGCAAGAGTCGCGTGGCGGAAACTTCTCGAATCGTTCGGTGCTTTGCTACGCATTAGCAAGTTTCTCGGCGAGTTCGGCGGTGACCAAGTCCTCCAAGGCACAACCAACGCTCTTAAAAAGTGTGTTCTCTTCAGGGCTGCTACGAACCGTTTTCTTCCCACTCACGACTTCGTGCAAGTCAGAGAGAATATGGTCGCGAGCGATAGCGCCTTCCTTGATCGGAATCAGCAGATCACCGGCCTCGGCCAGCACACCATCGTAGGTCTCCACGACAATGCGCGAGCGTTGGATCGTCGCTGTGTCGACTTCGCGGGTATGCGGCTGGAACGCGCCGATTACGTTTAGATGCGCCCCATGCTTTAAATACGTTCCGTCGAAGACAGGCTCGCTTGAATTCGTGCAAGTGCAAAGCACGTCTGACTCCGCCGCGCACTTAGCCGAATCGGCGGCTTCTACGGGTAGATTGAGTTCAGCTCTCATTTTCTGAGCGAACGCCTCAGTTCGCGATGGATCGCGGCCGCAAACAAACACTCGCTCAAACTCTCGAACCGAGCACATTGCTCTGATGTGTGCATCCGCTTCTCGGCCTGTTCCGAAAATGCCAAGAGTTTTGGCGTCCTCGCGTGCTAGATAGTGGGTGGCGACAGCAGACGTAGCTGATGTGCGCAAATCCGTAAGATATCGGGCTTGAATCGTTGTTCGAGGCCGGGCTGTGACGGGATCCAACAACAGGTAGGTTGCTTCGACGCGATCTTCCGGGCACTGTGGATTATCCCGAACAGTAACCAACTTCATGCCGAGTGTGTTTTGGGCGGGGTCGTAACAGGACATCATCAAGAACACGCCATCGACCGTCGGAATGTGGACACGAGCGGGAATAACGCAGTGCGGGTACCGATGCCGGAAGGCGGCATCAATCGCCTTAATCACATCAGGAAACGTAAGACGGCGAACGTCATCTTCAGACAGGCTGCGAATCATCGCGGGCAACATGGTACGCCACGGGGCGTTTCTCCCTTTGGCGGCAATTGTTTACAATAGAGGCTTCGCATCAAACAGCCTCCCCATGCTGTGTTTGGAGGAGGCGGTCCAAACGCAAGCACGGGCCATTGACCCACTGTAACTCGGAACGAACTAAGGACTTGGCAGCAGAGAATCTCAAATCCGGCACCCCCGGTCCGGTTTCCCCTGTGTACTGGCGGGTGGAGGGCAGCTTATTGGAGCTGACCACTGTGCGCCCGGTGGCTTTTTTCACCTGGAACGCGCAGACCTTCGCGGGCCGGTGGATTCGACGGAGTTTGGTGCTGGTGATCGCCTTGTTGCGACCCCTCCTTTATGTTTCGAACCGTAAATTCGCAACCCGGCTCGTTTATTGCGTCCTTCGCGGGGTTAGTCGTGACCGTCTCGATCTTCTGGGCGAAGAGGAATTCCAATACAAACTAAAGCCGCAGCTTAGGCCCGAAGGCGTGAGCGCCCTCAAGCGACTGGTCAATTCCGGTGCCAACGTGGTGCTGGTGAGCCAGGGATTAGACCACGTCATGCGGCCCTTAGCACGTCATCTCGGAGTTCGATGGCTGGTTTCCAACCGACTCGAATACCGAGACGAATTGGCGACAGGTCGCTTGATTGATCCGGTAATCCGCCCGCGCGGCGTGTTCGCGCGCATGAAGAACGCAGGTCCAGACGGCCGCCGTTCTCCTGAGCAATGGGCAAAAGATCTGGGTATGCCATCGTGGCAGAGAATCGAAGAGGCGATCATTCCATCGGAGCGCGAATCGCCGCAGATGGTGCGTCCGGTTGTGCACTGGGACGGAAAGAAGAATGAACAGCCGCTATCGGTGCGCAAGGCGCTTGCCGGCAAGCACGTCATGCTGATCGGCGTGACCGGCTTTATCGGCAAAGTTTGGCTCGCGAATACTCTCCTTGACCTGCCTGAAATCGGCAAGGTTTATCTTCTTATTCGCAAGCAGAAATCGAATCCGGCGCAAAAGCGTTTTGAGAAGATCATGGAAGAGTCGCCGGTGTTTGACCCCTTATTTGAAAAATACGGGTCGGGACTTCCGGCATTCTTAGCGGAGAAGGTTGAGGTCATCGAGGGCGATGTTTCGCAGGACGGCCTCGGTTTTTCTGTCGAAGACTCAGAGCGCCTCTCCCGTCATCTTGACGTCATCATCAACAGCTCCGGACTTACGGACTTCAATCCGGATCTTCGGGATGCCCTCGCCATCAATGTGGACGCCACGGCTTACCTGTTGGAGTTTGTCCAAAAATCAGATCACTGTGCGTTGTTGCATCTTTCGACCTGCTACGTGGCCGGAGCGCGTGACGGTCGCGTGATCGAAAGGCTCCGCCCGAATTACACGCCGGCAGGGGTGCCCGACTTCGATTCAGAAAAAGAGTGGCAGGCTCTCCACGCACTCGTTCAGGAAACAGTTGCTCGCGCTGAGGGCCCTGAGGTCACAGAAGAACTGCGGCAGCAGGCCGTGGGTAAAGAGCACGCCGCGAAAGACCTGCACGGAGTAGCTCTTGAAAACCAGATTCGAAAGAACCGTGTCCGTTGGCTAAAAACGACGCTCACGGATGCAGGCATGGCGCGCGCGGCCGAGTTAGGCTGGCCGAATACTTACACATTTACGAAGAGCCTTGCTGAGTCACTGCTGGCGAAATATGGTGCCGGTCTTCCGATTGCAGTCGTCCGCCCCGCAATTGTGGAGACCTCGGTCGCGAAGCCGTTCATCGGCTGGAACGAGGGAATCAACACTTCCGCTTCGCTTTCTTATTTGCTCGGAACATTCTTCCGTCAGCTACCCACGAACGAACACAAGCGGCTCGATATCATTCCCGTCGATTCCGTTTGCGCCGGAATGACACTGATCGCGGCCGCTCTGATTGAACGGCGACAGGATCCGTTGTATCAATTGGCGACATCTGTAACGAACCCGTGCGATATGCGGCGCTCGATCGAACTAACGTCACTTGCGCATCGAAAACACTACCGGGCCCAGGAAGGCCTCGAATACTGGCTGCGATTACGTTTCGACGCGATTCCCGTATCGAAAGCTCGGTACAACCGGATGTCGGCCCCGGCGCAGAAAGCGATCGTGAAGTCGATCCAGATGATCATGGCGCCGCTGCCACTCAAGCGCACTCCTCTCGCGAAAACCGAGCGCAGTCTCGAACGAGTTGAGAAGTTGATTGCGTTGTTCGAACCTTTCATCCTTCACAACGAGCACGATTTTGTTGCCGACAACATCGAGAAACTTTCATACGCGCTCGTTCCGGGAGAGCGGGAAACGTTCGGCTATCACACAAGCAGCCTGGACTGGTGGGATTATTGGATCAACGTGCACATACCAGCATTGCGACGCTGGACGTATCCTTTAATCGAAGGACGTCCTCTCGAGGCGCGGGCGCCCCGCAGCTTGCAAGCTGTCGAATCGAATAATGGTGCTGAAACAGTGTCCACCGGCACGAACGGAGCAACGTGGCGATATTCCTGACCGGTTCGACCGGATACATCGGCGCGCATGTGGCGGCCAATCTCCTCGATAAGTACGGAGCGGGGCTGAATCTGCTGGTGCGCGGCAAAGATGCGCGTGATGCCGAAATGCGATTGTGGCAGGCCATGCAGTTGCACATGGATTTCCCGCGCTTCTACGAGCAGCTGCAAACCCGCATTCGGATTTTCGTGGGCGACCTGACGACTCCGCAGTTTGGCTTGGACCGCGATACTTACGATCGACTGATCCACACGACGGACTCCGTAGTCCACTGTGCTGCGTCGTTGAACCGGAAGTCTGAAAAGAGCTGTTTGAACGTGAATCTGCGCGGAACGCTTGAGGTCGTGCAGTTGGCACGGCGCTCGCATCACTATCATGGGCTTCGCCGTTTCAGTAACGTGTCTACGGTGGCTGTCGCAGGGAAGCGCGCCAACGAAGTAGTCATCGAGGATCGTGCGATCGAATGGGATCGCTCCGATTATGATCCCTACGCACGCACCAAGAAATTCTGCGAGCACATGGTTAGGGAACTTCTGCCGGATGTTCCCATTACGATTTTTCGCCCCAGCATCGTGCTCGGCGATAGTCGCTATGCGCAGACCACGCAGTTTGACATGGTCAAGGCCTTCGTATTCCTGGCAGGATTGCCGGCACTCCCGTTCCGTCCCAACGATCGCATCGACATCGTCAACGTCGATTTCGTGGCGGACGCGATCGCCACATTGCATGTGAAAGAGAATCCGCAGTACGACACGTACCATTTGTCTTCGGGAACGGATTCGCAGACGTTTCGAGAACTCACACGCGCGTTGGCGTCCTCGCAGGAGAAGCGTCCACCTGTGTTCCTGCCGTTCATGGAGAAGCCCTTCAGCGGATCTGTGAATTCACTTTCCAATCGCAAGGGGCCACTTGGACATGGCGCAGCGCTACTCAAAGTGTTCATGCCGTATCTCGTCTGGAATACGGTTTTCGACAACACGCGTGTGACGACAGAACTTGGACGCAAGCCAGTTCCGTTTTCGAGTTACAGTTTTCCGCTTCTGAAGTTCAGCCGCGAAACGAATTTCACCTATCCCTACCAAGAATGGCCCGTATCGAAAAAGGCCGGAGGGTCGGCGGCATGATGGATTTCATTCTGGAGACGTGGGTCTCCGGCATCATCGAGCGAACGAAAGCCGGCTGGATGCTTGGCGAACGCGAGCGTTGGAAAGCCGGCGAAAAGTTGAAGCTTTTGTTTGCGGGATACAACGGCACGCGTAACACCGGCTCGGACGTGCGCGTTGCCGAAATGCTGCGTCAATTGCGTCACGTACTGGGCGCTGATCGCGTCGACTTCAGCGTGATGACGCAAAATTTCGATCGGTCGCGCGGCTATTTCGAGGATACGCGCCAAGTACACCTGCCGGACATTTTCCCGCCTTTCCTCTCCAGAGAAGTTCCAAAGCATCACGGCGTCGTCGCGTGCGAAGGATCGATGTTCAAGTCGAAATTCGCCAATGCGCTCACCACGATGATGATCGGATCTCTTGGCATCGCAGCAGCCGAGAATAAAGTGTCTGTCGGATATGGTGCCGAAGCCGGACACATGGATCCCCTCATCGCCAAGATGTGCGGACGCTATTGTCAGAATTCGCTGATCATCACTCGCAACGAGGAGTCGCGAGCGCTTCTGCGCGATCTGGGTGTGCCCACTGAATTGGGCACTGATACTGCCTGGACGTTCGAGCCGCTAGGCCCAGAGTACGGAAAGAAAGCATTGCGTGCGGTCGGTTGGGACGGAAAGACACCGGTGCTGGTGGTTTGTCCCATCAACCCGTTTGAGTGGCCGGTCAAGGCATCGATCGGAAAGCTGATTGCCCACAAGGTGGCGGGAGCCTATAAGGAGAGTCACTACCGATCCGTCTATTTCCATAATGCTGGTCCGGAGCAGGAGCGCAAGTACGCGCATTATCTGAGCTCCATCACGAATGCTGTGGCTGCGTTCCGCGAGAAGAAAAATGTTTTCGTCATCCTGGTTGCGACCGAACGTCTGGATGCTCGTCCGGCGAAAAAAATATCGGAAAAGCTGGGGGGTGCTCCGGTGTTGACGTCAGATGAATACGACATGTATCAACTCGTAAGCATCCTGCGCGCCTGCCATATGATGGCCTCTTCGCGCTATCACGGAATCGTCACATCCATGCCAGCCCTTGTGCCGTCGGCAGGAATCACGATGGATGAGCGCATACGCAACCTGATGATCGAGCGCGGTCACACCGACCTTCTGATGGGCGTCGAAGACGCGGACCTTGAGCCTCGCTTGATAGGAGCGTTGGACAAGCTCAGCCGTGAAGGAGATCGCGTGGCCGATGGTATCGGCCGATGCGTAGTAAACAATTTGAAGGTGATGGCGCGAATGGGCGTGTATTTCGAAGAAGAAGTACAAAGACGGTACCCAAACTTCGAAACCCGCCGCGGCGAGTGGAGTTGGGAGGATTACCTTCCGCCCATCAGCAATGGATTGCGTGAGTTAATGGAACGATACGAGTTGGCAAGCCCGGCCTTGGTAAGCGCGTAATTCCGAATCGATGACCTTCCTTGAAGACATTCTGGGACGACTGGAAAAGGCGAAGTCGCCTGTGCTGCAGGAGATTCGCGATGGAGAATTCCTCGCAGTCACCGGTCCGGAGTTGCTCGCCAAGATCGGGCGTGCTCGCGCAGCTCTTCGAAAATTGCGTCTTAAAAAAGGTGAGCGCTGCGCATTACTGGCGCAGAACAGCATTCATTGGGTCGCGATGGATCTGGCGATCATGGCGGAGGGACTGATTGTCGTTCCGCTTTATGCGCGACAAGCTCCGGTGGAACTCGTCGGAATGATGAAGGACTGCTGGCCGGGTGCTATCGTCTGTGGCGACATCGCTCTTTCGGAAGCCATTGAGAAGCTGTGGCCGGATGGGCCTCCACATATCCGACTCGATGATGTCTTCACCCGCGAGGGGAACGGCCAGGGACCGGTTCATGCTGTAGAAACCGCGCCGGTCACCATCATCTACACGTCAGGAACATCGGGTGTTCCGAAAGGTGTTGTGCTGACAGCAGCCAACATCAAGCACATGCTTAGCTGCACGTCGGCGCGTCTAGATTCCTTGATGCGTGGCGCTGGGCGGCAAGAGCGCGTCTATCACTATCTTCCTTTTTGTTTCGCGGGCTCATGGATCATGCTGCTGACGAGTCTTAGGCGAGGCAGCCTGCTTTCGTTGAACATGGATCTCACCAAGATCGCAAACGAAATGCGCATGGTTTCGCCGGATTATTTTTTGAATGTTCCGGCTTTGTTGGAAAGGATGCGCAAAGCAGTCGATGAGCAGCTGTGGAAGACGGGCGGTTTCCCGCTCACCATCTACAGCAGGGCAAAGGGAGCATGGGTACGGCGAATCGAAAAGCAAAGCGAGTTCGTGGACATGTTCTGGCTCGCTTTGGCGCGGGCTGCGGTTTTTCCTGCGATCCGTAAAAAGATGATCGGGCCAAAGCTGAGGGCCCTGATTTGCGGGTCCGCTCCGCTTGCGATCGACACCCAACTCTACTTCATGATGCTTGGTGTCCCGGTGCTTCAGGTATACGGACTGACTGAGACGACCGCAATCTGCACCATGGATGATCCGCAAGCAGTGGTTCCGGGTCGCGTTGGCCCCACAATCCCAGGCGTCGAGATGAGGCTGGGAGACAATGAGGAAATTCTGGTGCGTGGCCCGAATATTTTTTCAGGTTATTGGGAACGTCCTCAGGAAACTGAAAAGGTCCTTCGTGATGGCTGGTTTTACAGCGGTGACCAGGGCGAGGTGGATCCCTACGGAAATTGGCGCGTTGTCGGACGCATCAAAAATCTGATCATTCTCGGTTCGGGACACAACGTTGCTCCAGAGCCGATTGAAGATGAGATTTTGCGTGAGTTACCGACGGCAAATCAGGCGGTACTGGTGGGCAACGGTCGCGGTTATCTCTCCGCGATCATCACGGGGAAGGTGAATCGGGAACAAGTGCAGGCGGCGGTCGACAGCATCAATTCAAGGCTCCCGCATTACAAGCAAGTACGTCAGTTTGTTGTCCGCGAGGAAACATTTACGGTCGAGAGCGGATTGCTGACCGCGAACGGTAAGCTCAGGCGCGATCGAATTGCCACCACGTTGCAGGCGGAAATCGAAGGAATGTATTCGAAGACCCCAATTTCCAGTGGCCAGGAGTCCGGAGTGAGCGCGTAGCGATTCGTCCGCTCCTTTCATCCATGAAAACTTTTCAAGGACAAACACTCTCTTGGGGCTCGAAAGATGGAGTCATCGAGGTGGAGTTCCATCGCGATCCAGCAAACGAGATCGGGTCGCTAACCCTGGAAGAGCTGGAGAAATTTTCGAATGCTTTACCTGAGCTGGGGCGCCATCATCACGCGCTCATTCTTTATAGCTCTCTGAGAGCAGGTTTTTCAGCCGGTGCGGATCTGCGCGAGCTTTTTGAACGCTCACAAAAAATGCAGAAAGCGTCTGCGGTCGACGGAGTGCGCGACTTTCTCGAGCGCATCCACCACGTGATGAATGCTATTGATGCCGCACCTATAACGACAATTGCGGCGACCCATGGCGTCACATTCGGCGGAGGATTTGAACTGGCCCTCGTCTGCGACCTTATCATTGCAGACCGCACAGCGCGTTATTGTTTTCCAGAGCTACGGCTCGGTCTGATCCCCGGTTTCGGCGGCATTCCACGATTGAAGCGGGATTTGGGAAATGCGGTCGTACGCGATTTGCTTCTCACCGGGCGCAGCTTCAACGTGACCAAGGCACAACAAATTGGACTTGTCAGTCAGGTTGCGGCGGAAGGCGAGGCATTACGGGCAGCCAGAGCAGCCGCTGCGCAAGCCGGGAAGTTCGATCGCGCGACGATGGCGGCTGCCAAGAAGTTCATCAAGCCCATTCCTTACGAGGAACTGCAGCAGGAAATCGAAATCTTCTGTGACTTATTTACAAAACCTGCGGTGGAATCAGGATTGAAGAAGTTCGTTGAGAGCACGGATGCTTTGCCGTATCTGCCGTAGCGTAGAGTTTCAGGTTGCCAATTCTGCGATTTGGTAATGTAGAAAACATGCCCACGATGGATGACACATTGGACGAGGTGCTCGGCCTCGCTGCCACGCATTTCAAGGTTCCGCGCGAGAAACTCGCGCCTGATGACGATTTTTTCAAGACCCTCGGTATCGATAGCCTGCAAGCTCTCGATCTGCTGACAAAGTTGGAGCATCATTTCCGGATTGAACTGCCGGACTACGAATTACAGGGCGTTTCCGACTTTCGAACTCTGGCCAGTCGGATCCAGGCGAGACTGTAAAATTTTCTGCTTGCTATTGTCGATTTGAGCCGTACCTAGAAGACAATTGGCAATCGTCAAGCGACAATTGAAAATCATTCTGAATGCTTGATCTCGAAAAATATTCCAGCTTGGGTGGTGCCTTGCGTGCCGCCGTCGAACGCTGGCCTAACGAAACTTGTCTGATCGAAGCCGATCGGGATAAGGAAAAGACTCGTCTCACCTACTCCGATTTCAGAGAGATGGCGATGCCGCTGGCGCGCGCGCTTGAAGACGCTGACTTCAAGTCCGATGACCGCGCTGCCATCATCATGACGAACCAGTCAAAATGGCTGATTTCGGCTTACGCCATTTTTTACGCCGGCGGAGTGTTGGTTCCTCTTGATTACAAACTGTCGGCCGCCGAGCACCTGGACTTGCTCGCGCACTCACATTCCAAGGTTTTGGTAGTTGAATACTACCTTTGGCGGGCGATCATGCAGTCGCCCGAATTTCATGCAAAGAAGCCACCGATTGTCCTGGTCACAGAAGCTCCCGCCAGCACCGATCTGGGCGGCGCATTTCGGTGGGAAGAATTCAAGCGCAAGGGCGAGCCGAGCTTCATCGAACGCAAGCGGGAGGACATCGCCTGCATCGTGTATTCGTCGGGCACGGGCGGCCGCCCGAAGGGATGCGTCCTCACTCATGACAATTACCTCGAGCAGTGTCGTTCGCTAACGGCGTGGTATCCGTTTTGGCCAGGTGTTAGATACCTGAGCATTCTTCCCACGAACCATGCCATCGATTTTATGGTCGGGTTTATCGGACCATTCGTCTGCGGAGCGTGCGTCGTCCACCTGCGAACGCTTCGGCCGGAGTTCGTACGCGACGCATTCGTTCGGTACCGGATCACTTACATGAGCCTGGTGCCGATGGTGCTGAAGAATCTTGAGCGCGGGTTGCGAGCAAAATTTGCGGAATTGCCACCAAACAAAAAGTACATGCTCGACAAGTTGATCGCACTGAATAAGTTTCTGACCAAGCGCAAGCCCAATGTTGAGTTGAGTCGCAAGCTCCTGCCGCAAGTGCACAAAGCGTTCGGTGGTCAACTGCGCGCTTTGATTGTGGGGGGCGCTTTCATGGAGCCCTCCACTCTGCAGTTCTTCTACGACCTCGGAATTCCTGTCGCCAACGGGTACGGATTAACAGAAGCTGGGACAGCTCTCACCGTAAATGATCTGAAGCCGTTTCGTGCTGATACCGTTGGCAAACCGCTGCCCGGCGTGCAGCTGCGAATTCTGAATCCCGATGCGGAAGGAATCGGGGAAGTGGCAGCTCAGAGCAGAACGGTAATGTCGCATTACCTCGATGATCCGCAGCTGACTGCAGAAACCATCGTTGACGGTTGGTTGCTGACCGGAGATTTAGGTCGATTCGATGGCAACGATCATCTACAGCTTTTCGGGCGCAAGAAGAACATGATTGTGACGGAAGGCGGCAAGAACATCTATCCCGAGGACATCGAGACCGCCTTCGACAATCTGCCTGTCAAGGAATATTGCGTGTTCGCAGGAAACTTCGTGTGGCCGGCCCGACAGCTCGGAAAAGAGCAGCTCTTTTTGGTGATCCACCTCGAGAATAATCAGCAGTTCAGCGACTCGTTGCTGGATCAAATGGGGTCTGCCAACCGCAACCTGCCGGACTACAAGCGCGTCAGCGGATACCTGCTCTGGGACCGCGATTTCCCTCGCACTGCCTCCATGAAAATCAAACGTGCGGCACTAGCCGAAGAGATCGGCAAAACCAAGGACCGCGCAGCCATCATTACATTGTGAACGACAAGTTCCTCGCCATTGTGAATCCGGCGGCTGGTGGTGGGCGCTGCCGAAAGTTAGTGGGACCAGCTCTCGACAAACTTCGAGCGGGCGGATTGACTCTTGATGTGGTGGAAACTCGCGCGCTCGGCGATGCTACCTCTCTCGCGCGGCAGGGGTATGCGCAAGGCTATCGTAGCTTTCTCGCGGTTGGCGGCGACGGAACGTCTTACGAAATTGTGAACGGTCTTTTCCCGGAGGCTCTCTCCGGCGCGCGACCGAAGCTCGGCTTTTTACCGCTCGGAACAGGGAACTCTTTTCTACGCGATTTCAGCTACAAGGGTGTAGATCATGCCATGGAAGCGCTGCTGGCGCAGCGATCACGGCCTTGCGATGTTTTGCGCATGAAGCACAAGGATGGTGTCATCTATTACATCAATCTACTCAGCGTGGGGTTCGCCGCGGATGTAGCGACGGTGCGAGCGCGCCGTTTCAGCGCCTATGGACAGCTCGGCTATTTCATAGCGATCTTTTACGAGCTTGTACGGCTGAACCGCCGACCCTTCCCTTTAAAGCTGGACGGCAAAGGAGAATTCGATCAGCGACCTTGCTTGTTCCTCACATTCAACAACAGTAAATTCACGGGCGGAACGATGATGATCGCCCCGCAGGCTGACACGAACGACGGTTTGATCGAATATGTGCGTTGGGGGCCGATCTCCCGTCTGGGTCTGATCCACAACCTGCATACTCTTTATGACGGCACACACGTCCAGCATCCCTTGGCAGAACGACATCAGGCGCGTCGAATTGATTTCGAGCTCGATTCTCCTGTCGACGTGATGGTGGATGGTGAGGTGCTCACCTTGCAATGCGAGACGCTTGATGTCGTGTCCTCGGCACTCGAGGTCGTGGTATAAAACCTTTTCATGCCTGACGCGCGAAAACAAAAACAGGTTCCCCCGATTCAGCAGCCGAGCGGTTTGTGGAAAAAGGCCGCGCTTGTCGGCGTGGTTCTCCTTGTAGCAGGAGGGCTTTATTACTACGACTACCACAATCGCGCTCACAAGTACGATGCCTTCGCGCGCTGTCTTGCCAGCCGCGGCGCGAAAATGTACGGCGCGTATTGGTGCCCGCATTGCGCGGAGCAGAAAGAATTATTTGCGGACTCGTTTGCCTTAGCCCCATATGTAGAGTGCGGTGTTCCCGGGAACGTCCACGCCGAGTCGCAGGAATGCAAAGATGCGGGCATCAAACATTTTCCGACCTGGCAATTTCCTCCCACGGGCGAGCGGGTGGAGGCCGTACTTCCGATGATCGAGCTCAGCAACAGGACATCCTGCCCTCTGCCATGATTTCTGCGCGCTCGATCCCAATCATCATTTGCATACTCGCGCTGGCAGGAATCGGCGTGTCGTCCTTGTCGCTCTACCATCATTACGCGAAATCCAAAACTGCGTACTGCGATTTCGGTGAAAGCTTTAACTGTGACATCGTGAATCGCAGTCAGTACTCTTCCATCGCGGGCATCCCGGTCGCAGGGATTGGCATCTTCGGATACGCCGTTGTGCTGCTGCTCTCGACTGTGTTCCGAGAGAATCGTGATACACCTGGAATGCTGACTGCAGGCGCGTTGGCAGGAGTAGCTTTCGCGTTGTATCTGACCTATGTAGAAGCTTTCTTGCTGCATGCGTACTGCATTCTTTGCCTGAGTTCGTTGCTGTTGATTATTTTGATTGCAAGTTTCTCGGCGACCTGGCTCTACAGCAGCAGGCGCACTTCATGAAACTCCGCACTGAATGGCGAATCTCATAAACGATGCCGGAAATCGCGCAGGAAACTCAACTCCAGACTGACCGTCACCCGGATTCTTCGATCACGGGCGATCTGCGCGTGCATGAGTTGCGAAGTCGAATTTTTCGCAATACGCGGAAACTTCGCGTGTGGCTTCCTCCTGGCTATGCTGAAGCGCCTGCCGAACAACGTTACCCGGTCTTTTATCTGCAGGACGGACAAAACCTATTTGATCGCGTTACAGCCTTCGGCGGGGTTGAATGGCAAGTGGATGAAGCGGCCGATCGATTGATTCGAGAAGGCGCGATTCCACCAATGATTATCGTCGGAATCGACAACACCGGCAGGGACCGTATGCGCGAGTACATCCCGTACCGTTCGTTTAACCCTCCCGTACTCAGGCCGCAGGGCAAGCGCTATCCGGAATTTATGCTCCGCGAAGTAATGCCATTCATCGAACGGGAATATCGAGTTGCGAAGGGCCCGGAACACACCGGGATTGGCGGATCCTCGCTTGGAGGCTTGATCTCCCTCTACACCGCGATCGCCGCAACTGGAACGTTTGGGCGTTTGCTGATTGAAAGCCCGTCGCTGTATTTGTCCGGACGCTCCATCTTGCGGGAGGCACGCGGACTGATCGACTGGGCCCATCACGTCTATCTGGGCATCGGAACCCGCGAATCGGGAAATGAAAATCGCGATGCGGTTTACGTGGAAGATCTACGTGAACTGGAATCTATCCTGCGTCGTCGAGGTCTCGGCCCGGATCGACTGCGGGTCAACATTCATCAGGACGCGAATCACAGCGAAGGTGCATGGGCGGCCAGATTTCCTGAAGCACTGACATTCCTCTTCGGACAGCACCACCCATAGCGGTGCGTCCCCGGCCTCGTTCTCAATGAGCGGCTTTCCAATCTGCGGTCCTGACGGTTTTCTCGATTACAAGCAGCAAAGCAAACATCATGATGACCGTGAGTTGAACGTGCGTCCAGCGTGCTAATGGTCCCGCGAGTGGCAGCACAAAACACAAATACAAGAGCACGCGCATGCTCGATGATCCATTGGGAAATTTCACGGCCCAGTCCGTCAGAAGCAGAAACATCGGCGCCAAGAGTACGAGGTCATAAATCGTAAGGTGCGGCGAAACCAGCACGGTCGTGAGCAGCAGGGCAGAAAATCGAAGCGCTAAAGACCTGGAGTATTGCCACACGCGAAATCCAATCGCTAACGCGATCACGGTGGAGATGCCAAACAGTATCGCCGACAGGATCGGCCACGGTATCAACAGTTCCCAGAAACCTTTCAGAGAATGCAATTGATAGAGCTTCGGCTCGAGCAGTCGAATCGTTTGGGGAATTTGTGCGCCACTGAGCAAGTAGCGACGCATGGTTTCTGGTCCAACAATCGGCCATGCTATCGCCAACTGTCCTACTGCGGTGATCGTCGCCCCAATGAGCACCCGCCATTCTCGAGCGAGCAGAAAGATAACGAAGCCTGCCAGACCCAGTTGCGGTTTGAAGAAGAGCAATCCGAAGGCGAGTCCCGCGAAGAAATTCCGGCCGTGTTGAAACGCCAAAAACATCAGCGTGAAGCAGAGCAGGGCAATGCCTGAGGTTTGTCCCCATGTGAGTAAATGAAAGAAAGCGGGAAAGGCCAGTGCTGCCAGAATGACTGGGACGCGCGCTCTTTTTAATGCACGGCATTCGCGCCAGACGATTCCGCAACAAATCGCGTACAACGCAGCATTGATCAACATCCAGACCGCTAGCGCTGTCCCATACGGCAATCCGGCAAGAGGAGCAAAGAGCAAGGCCACCTGAGGACCGTAAAGCGGAAGATAAATCAGCCCTTTGGCTTCCGGCACGCGTTCACCCGCTAGTTTTGCCTGTGCCCTGATGTCGTAGAGTTCTGCGAACCGGTGTTCGCGGGCGAGTGTTCCGATTGTGTAGAAATGAAGAAAGTCCGTGCCTTTGAGCAGGCCATTGCGATCCAGTAACCCTAGGGTTGAGTAGTCCCAGGCAAATACAGACCACAGCGCGATCGCAATCAGGGCAGCATGGGCCGTCAAGCGTCGCGGCGTCAGCGCATTCGAGAATTGGTCAATCAGCGGAGTCAGCACGCGCCAGCATCATAGCGCGCTGGCAAAGTCGCATGCTCAAGAGATACTTCCTCCGCTCGCCATGTAGCTACCAGATCGGGCGGCCTTCCTTATCGCGAAAGACGAACGTGTCGTTGCCGCGTTTAATTTCGCGCGCAAAGATCGTATCCACGTTCTCGAACTTCACCTTCACTCCCGTGATTTCCAAGGCATCGCCCTTGTTGAAAGCCAGTTCGTAACTCTTCACGAACTTGGTCGTGGCCAGGTGAACTTCGATCGTTTTTCCGTCACCAGTCTTCAGGATAATATGTGCACCCATCCCGCGGCTGACCGGGCACTCACGATCGCGAACCTCATCCACGGTGCCCTTGAAAACCGCTTCCGCGGACGAGTCATACTTTGGCACCGCTTCCGTCGAGTTCTTCTGCTGTGCCAAAACCAAAACGGAGGCTATGACGAACAAAAGCGTAACTGTGACTCGCCAGACTCTCATCGCGTTCTCTCCTTCTGTACAGCTCTGGCTGCAACTTAATTATTTCGCTGTCAGGCGAGCGGGCACGTAATGGATGTCACAGAGACCTGTGAGCCATGGCCAGGGGACTAACGAATGTGCAAAATGAGGAAATCGTTACAAGTCGCTCAAACTAATCCACCTGCAAGATCGTCAGGGAACGAGTTCGAGCTGAACAGCTATCGAGTCTGACGCTCCGTCAGACTTCGGGCCCGGGCTCGCACGACATTGATTACGGCTGGATCGTCAGCAATCTGCCGCAGGATCGGTTCAGCGGCCTGCAACTCGACCAGCCCATTTCCCTTAGCCATCTGCTCCATTCGTTTGAGTTCAGCATCCAAAGCCAGTTTCTGATAGCGGTGAAAAAAGTCGAGACGTCGCGCGAACTCGAGAGTGCTGGACATATCTTGAAAAAGTCGCGTGAGGTCCTGCACGGGTGCCTGTTGCGAATAGTTGTAGGTCGCGCTGGTCTGTTTCGTTCCATCGCTGTAGGTAAGTGTCTTACTCCCGGTGGAAGCCAAATTCTTGCGATGTGAGTCGAGGTCGCCAGAGAAGTTATGGGTCTTGCCCGCTAGTTCAAAGATGCGCGTGCGCGTAGCGTCGGTGATATCGAAATCCAGGTGAAAATCATCACGCGCCTCCGATTCTGGATCGAGCGGGCCGCGCGAGTCATAACTGGCCTTGCCTTTTGAAGGGATCTCGAAAACGTAGCGTTCCGGGGACGACCCCGGAAAATCCAGCGTGAATGTAATGACAGGAGGCGCTTGCCCCTGCGCCAGGACGACACTTCCAACTAAGAAGAGACAAAAGCGAAGCAGAGCCGAAAATGTCCAACTTGTCATGCCATAGTGATTATGCCAGAAGGCGAACCGCGCGGTGTGGAGGATAGCCTCGCGCGGCGCTTCTCGCAATGGCAAAACAACTAACCTCGCGACGAGATTCTATGTCGCCATTTCGTACAAAAATTCCACGTACGATTTCACCGCTCCGTCCATTCCTTGCAGCTTGGGGTTGGACGACTCGATGAGGAAGTATTCGTTCGGTGCATGCGCTCCATCGCCATGCCCAAGACCAAATCCGCCAGCCGGCAGATTCAGCGGATCGCCCGTAAACACATACCCTGGCCACGAACCAGCACTGCGCGGCAGCACGATCGGATCGATCCCGGCGCGCTTATAGAGCCCCAGTTGCTTTTGAATGATGCGAGCGTCTGCTGAGGTACTGTTCGGATCGTATCCGCCCGTCATATTCACTTCGATGTCGCCGAAGCCTTTGGTTGCAAGGTGCGCCTTCAACGCAGCTAGCGTTTCATCAGCTTTCATGTCGGGCACGAGACGAAGATCTAGTTTCGCAACCGCCCGGTGCGGCAGGATCGTTTTGCCGCCGGGGCCTGTGTATCCGCCAACCAGGCCTTCGATGTTGATGGTTGGTTTCGACATCAGCAGCTCAAGTGATTCTTGGAAGCTGACATCGTGAAGCCAAGTTTTAATCCCGAGCGACTGCTTGGAGATGTTCTCGTCCATTCGCTTGGCAGCAGTCGCGATCATCGCTTTTTCTGCGTCTGAGAGAGGACGCGCTTTATCCGCGAGTCCAGCAACTGCCGGTGTGTTGCCGTCGGGCGAAACTAAAGTGGCAAGAGCCTGTACGAGATGCCAGGCCGGGCTATCGATGCGAGCCTTCTCGCTCGAGTGCACATCGTGTGAAGGGCCGCGCCCCCACTTCTCGCCGCTTGAAACGAGTTCGACTTCAATCACGCCCTTTGCGCCAAGCTGCACGGTCACGCTGCCGTCGAGATCTTGCGCGGCGTCTGGCAGAAAGAGTCCATCTGTTTTCTTCAAAGCGGCGATAACTTCAGGACGGCGCACAAGCTGCGGGATATGTGGCGATCCAATTTCTTCCTCACCTTCGGCCACCATCACGAGGTTCACTGGCATCTTGCTTCCAGTGCCTTGTATCGCGTGCAGAGCAGCTAGAAATGTAGCTTCCGGACCTTTTTGATTGACGGCGCCGCGCCCAACGATAACTTTTCCGAGACCTGGCTTGTCGACCAGGGCGGCATCGAACGGTGGTGATGACCATTCTGCCGGGTCAACCTGTTTCACGTCATACATGAAATAGACGCCGACTGTGCGCGGCGCGCCTGCATCGAGCGTCGCGAAAATGCCGGGCTGGCCGTCCGTCGGAATTTTGGTAACCGACTGAAAGCCGGCTTCCTTGAACATCTGCATCGTCAATTCGCAGCCTTCGGTCATACCGCGATTTTCAGCCGCGATTGATGGTTGGCGGATCCAAGTCTGCAAGCGTTTCACGGCTTCATCATGGCGCTTCGTGACTTCAGCAAACACAGGCTGCAAATCCGCCTGCGCAGCAAGAGAAAATTTCGGAGTGGATAAGAACGCAGCGGTAGCGGCAGTGCCCTGAATAAATGTGCGTCGGTTCATGCGCGAGAGGGTACGTGAAAGAGGCGGAGGTTGTAAACTGGCGGACCTTCAGGGCTGACTTGAGGGAGACTCCGTGGAAGTGTTTGTCATTATCTTCAGGATGTCCATCGCCAGTCCGCCGGCATCCGCTCCTTCCAGATTCGTCAGCACAACCACTCCGGCCTGCTGTGCGGGAGCGATACGGAACGCAGTACTCGTCCCTTGCTGTCCGCCATTGTGGCCGGCATAGAACACGCTGTCGACTTTCCCCGTGTCCCATCCCAAGCCGTAGTTGTCTTCGCCGCCATTTGATGGCTTCAAGGGTGTCCACAGCAGGTCGCGTGTTGGACGGCGAATCAACTTGTCATGCAGTATGGCGACTTCAAGACGCGCCATATCTTCGACCGATGAAATGAAACCTCCGCCGGGAATCTTGTAACTGGAATCGAGGAAATCAGCGTTTTCAACGGTGCCAGACTTGTTCAGCTGATAAAAGCGCGTGCGGTACGGAATGATCGAGAACCGTTGATCAGGTTGCGTGACGGCCATCTCGGCGGGACTGAAAACTTGCTCGCGCATGTAGTCCACGTAGCTCTTCCCGGATGCACCTTCCATGACACAACCCACCAGCGTGAATCCTTGAGTTGAGTAATGAAACTCCGTTCCGGGCTTCGCAACCAAGGGATCGTCTTTGAAAAAGTTCAGACCTGCTTCGATGGGCTTGTCGAAGTGCTTCGTGTTCCCGATTTCAAGGTCGTTCGGACCTTCGCGATAGTGGCGTATGCCTCCGAGATGTCCAAGCACCTCGCGCGTTGTTATCGTGATGTCCTTCTGCGGAAAAGCAGGGCAGTACTTCTGCACCGACGCATCCAGATCGAGTTTGCCGTGCTCAACCAGTTGCATTGCGCCAATCGCGGTCAGAGATTTTGAGATCGAGGCCAGCCGATACAGCGTGTGCTCGGTAGCGGGCACAGAATTTTCCAGGTCCGCCATACCAAACCCTGTGGACCACGCGAGAGCGCCATTCTCGACGACGGCAACCGACACCCCAGGCGCATGAGACGTAGCCATGAACTTCGACACGGCGGCTTCGATCTGCGTGCGTTTTTCGGTTGAGAACTGTTGAGCAGCAAGAGTAGGTTCAATGCCGAGAACTGTAATCAACATCAACGCGATCGCGATCAGCGTCTGGTTTCTAGTTCGTACAAATCTCACTGGCTTCTCCAGAGATCAAAGCCTACCTCAAAGTCCGCAAACTGCGCGAATATTCACTTCTCGAACTTTGCTTCCTCGAACCGCTCAAAAAGACGTACGGAAAAGACCTATGCTGCATCTGAGACCTAAACACGCCCGGAGGCCCTATGACCCAAAGCTCCAGTCGCCGCAAACTCCTTCAACAATCATTGATCGCTAGTTCCATCGCAGCCGCGTCCGTTCTTAGTTGGGGATCGGATGAGAACAAGAAACCAGACGAGCCTGAAGTTACCGCGACCGAAGACCTCATGCGGGAGCACGGCGTGATTCGCCGCGCATTGCTCGTTTATGCTGAGACGGTCCCCAAACTGCGCGGCAATGCAGCCTCAGTAGATGGCGGCGCGTTACACCGGACTGCACAGCTGTTCCGCACTTTTGGCGAGGACTACCACGAGAAAATGCTGGAAGAACAACACATCTTTCCCACCGTGCGTAAAATGAACAAAGATTTAGCGCACTATGCTGATGTTCTGACCGCCCAACATGCGCGCGGACGCGAGATTACGGACTACATCCTCTCTGTAACGAATAACGGTAAAGTCAGTGCGGCCCATGCCGAACCCTTGGCCAAAGTTTTCGAGAGTTTTGTTCGCATGTATGAAAACCACGCGGCGCGCGAGGATACGATCATCTTTCCTTCCTGGAAGAAAAACTTCACGAACAAACAGCTCGATGAACTCTCCGATCAGTTTGAAGACATCGAGCACCGCATGTTCGGCAAAGATGGATTCGAGGACGCGGAACAAACCATGACGACCATCGAAGGGTCACTAGGATTGACCGACCTTGCGCAATTCACACCAGCACCGCCACCCAAACCGTAAATGAGATTCCATCGATGAACTCTGAGCGACCGTCTCTGCCAGAGTTGGCGCTCGCGTTTTTAAAACTCGGAACGATTGCTTTCGGCGGCCCAGCGGCCCACATCGCAATGATGGAGGAGCAGTTCGTTCGCCGCCGTCACTGGATTAGTCACCAGGAATTTCTCGACCGATTGGCCGCTGCCAACCTTATTCCCGGGCCCAGTTCCACCGAGTTGGCGATTTACATCGGTTTTCAGAAGCGCGGATGGAGAGGCCTCGTCGTTGCAGGATGTTGTTTTATTCTTCCGGCGGCAATCATCCTCTGTTGCCTCGCAGCCGTCTACGTGCGCTTCGGATCGCTGCCCAGCGTGGCTCGCGTCCTCTACGCCGTAAAGCCGGTCGTGATCGCAGTCGTCGCGCAAGCATTGTGGATGTTGCGGAAGTCAGCGATCCGGACAGCTTGGCTAGCCATGATCGCAATAGCGTGCCTGCTTGCCTACTTCCTCGATGTCCCTCCGCTATTGATTCTGCTGGTCGCGGGAATTGCGGCTCTCGTTGTTCCATTGTTTCGGGGCGGCTCGACTCATTCCTTCATCGCGTGGTTCGCCACGCTCTTGCCTGCCTCTCCTACAGTCGCGGACCAGATTCCGTTCAGTATCGCCCGCCTGTTTCTCACGTTTCTGAAGATCGGGAGCGTCTTGTTCGGAAGCGGCTACGTGCTGCTGGTATTTCTGCGCGACGATTTCGTCACCAATCTTCATTGGCTGAACGAGCACCAATTACTGGATGCGGTCGCGGTCGGGCAAGTCACTCCAGGCCCGGTGTTTACGACGGCAACATTCATTGGCTACTTAGTGGGTGGAATCAAAGGCGCCGTTGTTGCAACGATAGGCATTTTCCTACCAGGATTTTTCCTCGTAGCGATGAGCGGTCCGCTGCTGCCGCGCATCCGTCGGTCCACCACGGCTTCTGCGTTTCTTGACGGCGTCGTCGCCGGATCACTGGCACTCATGATTGGGGTGACTTGGGAATTGGGAAAGGCTGCACTCGTCGACATCCCCACAGCAATCATGGCTATCGCCAGCGCTGTGGCGCTGATCCGGTTCCGCATCAACTCCGCGTGGCTTGTGTTGGGCGCGGCGGTGATCGGGTGGGTCATGAACCGATAACTTAACAAGTCTTCGATTCGATAAAGCGTTTACGGGAGAACGTCGGCCAAGACCGAAGGTTCAGTTCGCAGCTTGCCGCGCCAGGGTCGCCGCTGTGTGCAGATGACAGATAGCAATCGCCAGAGCATCCGCCGCATCCGGAGGCTCGGGTATTTCAGCCAAATCAAGCAGCCGCATGACCATGTGTTGCACTTGTTGCTTTTCTGCCCTGCCGTATCCAACAACCGAAGACTTGATGGAGAGTGGCGAATATTCTGCGACCTCGAGCTTCGCTGTTGCAGCTGCCAGCATGGCAACGCCGCGTACTTGTCCGAGTTTAAGCGCTGATTTCGCATTCACTGCGTAAAACACATCTTCAATGGCGACCTGGTTCGGTTGATGTTTCGCGATCAACTCTGACAGGCGATCAAAGATTTGCGAAAGCCGTGTCGGGAGTGGTTCACGCGGTGAAAGTTTGATCGCGCCGCAACAAAGACATCTCAGGCCGCCATCTGGCTTCAGATCGACAACGCCATAGCCCGTGTACTCCGTGCCGCAGTCGATTCCGAGGACGCGCATTCCACTTTGAGTGTACCGCACACAGCAAGCACATCCATCTGGTGCGCCCTTCAACCAGAAACAAACTTATTACATTCACGTTACCGCTTTGTGACACGGGTGCGATGCGCCGCGCCTAACTTGGACTCAAAGGCGGATCCACCGCCGCACATCAGAATGGAGTTCATATGCACGCAGAAGATCGCCCCCTTCTTGCAGCCGCTGGCGCAAATCAAGCGTCAGCGGAAGAGACCCTCGAAACCCCGGAATCACGCGCGGTGAACCGGCGCTCATTTCTCAAAGGCGCCGGAACTCTCGGCGCTGCGATTGCCGCAGGCGGCATTCTTTCGGCCGATCTGTTAGCTGAAATGTCGAGCGCTCCCATCTCGAAAGGTGATGCAGCACTGCTGCGCTTCGCCTGTGCTGCCGAGATCATTGAAACCGATCTCTGGTTGCAATATACGGAACTGGCCGGCACACAAGACAAAGAACTGCCCGGCCTCACCGGTGGCAACCCGCTCTTCACTCTCGCCGTGGGCCAGCTCGACGAAGACATGGACCAGTACATCCATGACAACACTGAAGATGAGAAAACTCACGAAAAGTTCATCAATGCTTATCTGATTGCGAAAGGTGCAGAGCCGGTGAACCTGAACCGATTCCGTACCCTGCCAAGCAGCCGAGCAACGGGTGCACGCCAGATCGGACGTCTTACGAATCTCATGCAGCTCGCGGTCGATACCACGTGGTACACGCGCTACCGCGCACGGCACAAGAATCCCGACCTCGGCGACACCTTTCGCCAGGCCATCCCGACGCTGGTCGTAGGAGAACACACGGCAATTCCACGAACCGACGATGATGTGCAGCCCGATGGATCAAAGCCGAACGGAATTTCCGATTTCACTCAGGCGATCGCGAATACCGCCGGATTCCATTTCGCAACCATCGAGCAGGGCGGGTCGAGCATGTATCCGTCGCTTGCGCAACGTGCGAACAACGTGGAAGTGCTGCGCATCCTGCTCAGCATCGGCGGAACTGAGATCATGCATTTCCAAACTTGGCAGGACAAAGCTGGCAACGCACCTCCCTTAAGCGGGATTGTGGATCCGGTGACCGGGGTTAAGGTGACATTTCCGGATCTGAATTCTCCTCCGCTCGGCGGCGAAAACTTTCAGACCAACCTGATCATGCCGGAGCCAACCACGTTTTTGAGCACAAATTTCCCGGTATGTTCAATCATTCGTCCAACGAAAACGGAAGGCGCTGCTGCCGCGGCCCTGAAAGGATTTGTCGACAGCGGACTGTTTAAAGGCCAATCTCCGGACTTCTTCGATTTCCTGAATGAACTCGCGCGGGAAGCTGACGCAGCCCGTCGTCACAGTTAACAAATATTCAATTCTGAAGGCGGGCACTCAGGCCATCGCGGTACTCGGTGCCCGTTATTCAAATGCGCATTGCGCCATGGAGGATTTGTGTTCGAAGGATTGTTTCAGCCTATGCATCTGCTGGTTATTTTTGGAATTGCCCTTCTCGTGTTTGGCCCAAAGAAATTGCCAGAACTCGGCCGTGGTCTCGGCGATGGCATCCGCGGTTTCAAATCCGCGATGAAAGATACTGAGACTGGTGCGGAAAAAGACAACAAGGCATAGATCCACCTCTTTTCCGAAATCTCAGCAACACCGAGGACGACGTGCCTTGGCGGCCTCGCGTTCCCGGCAAAATCGGGCATAGCTCGAAACCGAAGACGCGACGCCGTGGCGTGCCAGAAAACGCTCGTAAGCCGATTCGTCGAATATCTCGCGAAGCGTCGCGAGCAGCGTGCTCGTGATTTGGCGAACGAGTTTCATCCTCGCTCCTCTACCCAGCGAGTCATCACGAACGGTGTTTCGCGAGTATGAAGTTGTCGGCGTCCAGTTAGAACTTTCGCCCATAGCGTGACCGATTCAATCAGGATCAGCGCCACCATTACGACGAGCACACCTGTTACAGCGGCATCCAGACGGTCATTCAAGATCAAGTGCGACACTTCCGACGTGGGATTACCAGCCGCTTTCGCACTCAGTTGCGCTGCGTGTGCCAGGAAGCCAATTCGTGGATTGGAATCGAAAATCTTGTGATACGACGCCGTGAAAGTTACAGAAACGAGCCACGCGAGCGGTATTAGCGTGACGGCCATGTATCGAGCACGGCCCATCTTGATGATGATGGTAGTTGCCACGCAGAGGGCCACGGTCGCCAGCAGTTGATTAGAAATCCCAAACAGTGGCCACAGTGAATTAATCCCGCCGAGCGGATCTTTCACCCCTTGCCACAGAAAATATCCCCAGGCTGCGACAATGAGGGCGCTCGTTGTGAGGATCGATGGATACCAACTCGTGCGCCCGAGCGGCTTCCAGATGTGGCCGAGCGCATCCTGCAACATGAAGCGGCCCACGCGCGTGCCCGCATCGAGAATCGTCAAAATAAACAGGGCCTCGAACATGATGGCGAAGTGATACCAGATCGCCATGACGGCTTGTCCGCCGAGCGAGTTCGAGAAGATGTGGGCCATGCCAACAGCGAACGCAGGCGCTCCACCTGTGCGATTGAACAGCGTCTTTTCTCCGACTGCCTGGGCCAGCACTTGCATATCAGCGGCACTGATAGGAAATCCCCAACTGCTGATCGTGGCAGCTGCAGCATCAGCCGTTTGGCCGACTACGCCCGCGGGACTATTAATCGCGAAATAAACTCCGGGCTGCAGAACGCACGCTGCAATTGTCGCCATAATCGCAACCAACGACTCCGCCATCATGGAGCCGTAGCCAACCATGCGCGTTTCCGTTTCGCGCCGAATGAGCTTGGGCGTGGTGCCGCTCGAAATCAGCGAATGGAATCCGCTGATGGCGCCACAAGCGATCGTGATGAATGCGAACGGAAAAATCTTGCCTGCAAATACCGGGCCGGTTCCATCGACGAAACGCGTCAGCGGCGGCATGTGGAGCGTGGGACGCAGTGCAACGATTCCGATGGCGAGTAATCCGATGGTTCCTAGTTTCACGAACGTGCTGAGGTAATCCCGTGGCGCGAGCAGAAGCCAGACGGGAAGGGCAGAGGCCGCATACCCGTACACAATGATTAAGATCGCCAATGTTGGCGCAGTTAAAGTGAAGGCCGGTCCCCAGGTTGGATGATGCGCAATACTCTGTCCTTCCCAGATCGCCAGCAGCACAAGCACAACTCCGATCACTGACGTTTCCAGCACTTTTCCGGGACGAAATCGACGCAGATAAATGCCCATCAGCAACGCGATGGGGATGGTCATGGCGATGGTGAACGTGCCCCACGGACTATCCTTGAGCGCATTGACCACGATGAGAGCGACGGCTCCCAGCAAAACGATGATGATGGTGATTATGGCGACATAAGCGACAAAGCCACCCAGTTTCCCGATTTCCGACTTGGCCATCTCGGTCAACGATTTTCCGTCGCGACGCACGGAGAAAAGCAAAATGACGAAATCCTGCACGCATCCACCGAGAACAGCCCCTGCCACAATCCAAAGCGTTCCCGGCAGATATCCGAATTGCGCGGCCAGCACTGGACCAACAAGAGGCCCCGGTCCGGCGATCGCTGCAAAGTGATGTCCGAAGACCACCCACTTGTTGGTAGGTACGAAATCGCGTCCGTCTTCCAATCTCTCCGCGGGTGTAGCGCGAGTGGCGTCGAGAGCCAGCACTTTCGCCGCGATGAACTTGCTATAAAACCGATACCCGATCGCATACGTACAAACGGCGGCGACCACGAGCCACATGGCATTGATCGCTTCTCCACGATGAAGTGCGATGGTGGCTAGCGCCACCGCCCCGAGGAGGCTGGTGGCAATCCACAAAAGAGCTTTCGACCATTTCGGCATGAAGGATCCCAGAACGCAGACGTTGAAGGGTATTGTGGCGAATCCGCGCGAACGGCGCAATCGGCAACACGGTATCAGCGTGGGCACCAGCCCGCACCGGGATTAATTTGAGGGAGTGGGCTTCCAGTTTGCAACCCGAGTCTGCGCTTCAGTGATTTGCTCGGGAGACATTTTAGAAGTAAGTTCTTTCAATGCTTTATTAGCCTTCTTTTCGCCGGAGTTATTAGCGAGTGCATACCAGACGTAGGCCGCCAAATAATCTGGAGCATTGTTCGGTGCGTGATGAAAAAGCCGTTCGCCTAGTTGGAACTGTGCTTTTGCGAGACCCTGATTTGCGGCTCGGGTAAGGTATGATAAACCGCGCTCTTGAACTTGGCGTGAGTCACTTTTGAGAAATAATGACGAGACTTTAAATTGAGCCTCGGCATCACCTCTTTCAGCATTTCTGATCAAGTTCGTAATTTCCAGGTCAGATCCAAGTAAGTGAAAGTTAACTTCCACGTTGATTTGCACTGCAACAGCCTTCCCGTCTCTTTTCGCAGGTTCAAATCGCCACTGTTGCACTGCCTCAATTGCTTTTTCATCCAATCCCAAACCGAGTGACCGGGCGATCCGAATGTCGTGAGGTTTCCCATCTGTCCCGACCACAAGCCATAGAACGCAAACTCCCTCGTAACCCCTACTTCGGGCGCTTTCTGAGTATTCCGGTTGGGGTGCAGTGATGATTCTTGGCGCCGATACTTTACCGCCGACTTTGAGTGGCGTCTGCGTCGAATCCTTCACCCCAGCTTCGATACTTGTTGGAGTTTGCTGCTTCGGTTGTTCTTGGCTGTGAGAGCCTAATTTAACGCCGAGCATCACGAGCATTCCCAGCAGCGCGGTCTTGCACGCCCTATTCATTGCGCGCGAGTGTACCAAACCCATCGTTTGACGGCATAAACGCCATAACCCCAATATTGAAACGATTTTTGATACCCTTGTACGTTCCGCGCAGGTTCAAAGACCCGCAAGCTGAACGCGATACGTGTATTCAACCGCGCGAGACACGCATTCATTCTGCAATCTTAGGAGTTGGCAATGAGAATCGGAGTCCTGACCGGCGGAGGCGATTGTCCTGGATTAAATGCTGTCATCCGCGCCATTGTGCGGAAAGGTTCATTTCATTACGAGGACGAATTCGTTGGTTTCATGGAAGGCTGGCGCGGACTGGTCGAAGACAAAACGATGCCGCTCGATTTGGAAACGGTCGCGGGCATCCTTCCGCGCGGTGGCACGATCCTGCGCACTTCGCGCACCAATCCTTCGAAACACTCCGACGGTCTCGACCGTGTCGTCGCATGCATGAATAAACACAAAGTGGAAGCGCTCATCGCGATCGGTGGCGATGACACCCTATCAGTCGCGCAGAAACTGACGGAGCGGGGCGCGAAAGTCGTCGGCGTTCCCAAAACTATCGACAACGACCTCGCCGGTACAGACTTTACATTTGGTTTTGATACTGCGGTCAACGTAGCTACCAGCGCAATCGATCGCGTACATACCACCGCGGAAGCGCACAACCGCGTCATCGTCGTTGAAGTCATGGGACGCGATTCGGGTTGGATCGCTGCTTACAGCGGCATTGCGGGCGGCGCTGACGTCATCCTTGTTCCCGAAGTGCCTTTCGATGTCGACAAAGTCGCAGAACTTATCGGCCAAAGGCATGCGCGTGGACGATACTTCTCAATCGTTGTGGTGGCTGAGGGAGCCAAATTTTCCGGTGGCGCCGAAATGCACGATGGAGCGCCAGTACTCCAGGATGTTGGACGTGATGAGTTTGGTCATCTCCGACTCGGCGGAATTGGCGCAGTTCTCGCAAAGGAAATCGAGAAGCGCACTGGCTTTGAGAGCCGATCAGTCGTTCTTGGACACATCCAGCGCGGCGGTTCTCCCAGCGCTTTCGATCGCGTGCTCGCCACACGTTACGGCTTAGGCGCCATCGACATGGTCCACCGCGGCGAGTTCGGACACATGGCGGCGCTGCGAGGGAATAAGATTGTCTCGATTCCTCTGGCCGAAGCCATTGCCTCCAACCGGAAGCTGGACAAGGAGATCCTCGAAGCGGCGTCCGGTATTCTGGACAAACTGATCGAGAAGGACGGCTAACTCCTAACCTATCAACAAAGCACACCTCCGTGCTGTCATGGAGCCACCCGAAACCAGCGCGGGTGTCCTGCTGCCCAGCTGCACAAGATTCGGCACCACATCTACTTACCGGTCACGCCGAATTCATGCAACTCGCTGATATAAACCGTGTTCTAATAATTAAGGGAAGAATCCTGGGAGACAACTTTATGTCCGCTTGGAAACTAGCTATGGGGCTGGTTCTTAGCATGCTGCTTGTAGCTTCGGCAGCTTTTCCTGCAATCGCTGAGTCGCATGCTCGTATCGTTCGCCTCAGTAATGTCAGCGGGACAGTCACGATTGACCGCAACACGGGCGACGGTCCTGAAAAAGCAATTCTCAACATGCCGGTGACAGAAGGCATCGTTCTGCAAACAAAGAACGATGGCCGCGCGGAAGTTGAATTCGAAAATGGCAGTGTCATCCGCATCGCGCCCGACACGAAACTGACTTTTAGCGAGCTTTCTTTGCGCGACTCTGGTGTGCGGGTCTCAACCACCAGCGTCGACGAGGGACTCGCCTACGTGAATTTCCGCGGCGCAAAAGACGATGACTTCACCGTCAAGTTCGCGCAAGAATCCATACGACTTCAGAAGGAAGCGCACTTCCGTCTTGAAGTGACGACGCTGGACGCAAACGTGGCCGTCTTCGATGGTGAAGTGCCTGTGTCCGGTGCTTCCGGAAACTTTGAGGTCGACAAGAAACACACTGCCACCTTCAACCTCACCGACGGTGACAAGTACGAGATTGCCAAGAAAATCGAAGATGATCCGTACGATGCATGGGATCGCGAGCAGTTGGACTATCACGATCGCTATCTCGCAAGTAAATCTTCGAGCTCCTACCCGTACAGCTACGGTGTAAGCGACCTGAACTACTACGGAAACTATTACAACGTCCCGGGCTACGGTACAGTCTGGCAGCCATATTTCGTCGGCGCCGGATGGAATCCTTGGATGGACGGCGCTTGGATGTGGTATCCGGGATTTGGCTACACGTGGGTGTCGTCGTATCCGTGGGGATGGATGCCGTACCGCTATGGTGGATGGGCCTTCGTGCCCGGCTACGGTTGGGTGTGGCAACCAGGTGGCTGGAACAACTGGTACACGGTTCCGCGAGTTGTTAATCCGCCGAATCGGTTCCGTCCGCCGCAACCTCCACCGAATCGGACCGCAACGGTGGTCAGTGTCGGACGTGGACCGGTAACTGGAGCGACTAACATTCCACCTCGCCGTTTGACGATCAGCCGAGACTCGGCAGGCTTTGGCCTAACTCGCGGCAGCGTGAAAGACTTAAACAAAGTTGCTAAGCGAGTCTCGAACGAGGGTGCCGTAACAGTTCGAACAAGACCCGAGGCCGTCATGGTGGCTCCGTCAGCGAGGACAAGCACGTCTACGACGACGGGCACCTCTTCTCGAACGACGACCTCATCGGGTTCGACGGCACGGTCTGGTTCTGGCGGCGGTCGAACGAGTTCGCCTTCCATGCGAATGCCTTCGAGCGGCGGCGGTCGTTCATCGTCACCTCCACGCAGTTCGTCTCCTCCGCATCGGTGAAACCGAACTGAAATGAATCGGGCGGCCGTTTGGCCGCCCATTTTTTATCTCTAACATCTTTGTCATTCCGACCAAAGGGAGGAATCTGCTTTTTTCCATGCCGTGGTAAATCTGAACGCCACAATGTGAGGTGGAGCGCCGCTCGAAATAGGCGGCCTCATTATTCTTACAAGAGAAACTTGCATGCCAAGAGAGAAGCGTTATTACGTTTACATCATGGCAAGCAAGGGAAGAGTGCTCTATGTCGGTGTTACAGGATTCCTCCTCGCACGAGTCCTCCAACACAAATCAGGAGAGGCAGGCGGATTCACACGCCGGTACCGAACGACGCGGCTTGTGTACTACGAAGCCTTCCGCTATGTGAACAACGCGATCTTACGGGAAACTGAAATTAAGAAGTGGCGGCGCGAAAAGAAGATCGCGCTCGTCGAGCAGATGAATCCCGCGTGGGCCGACTTGGCGGCAGAGTGGGGAAGCCCCTTTCCCGAGCGGGTAACTGCAGTCATATGATCGCTACGGGGCAAAGGGACCGCTAAGGACGGCCGTTAGGAAGAGCAGCTTCCTCGCTTCGCTCGGAATGACAACGTTAGGGAACGGTTGAAACAGATGGTTCTCCGCTCGGAATGAGAAAAAAGAGCGAGCCCGTTACCAAACCACCATGCCCGCATATCCGACCACCATATCCCGGTCGCCAGAGACATCTCCTGAAGTCGCGTACTGTACCAACTCCGATTTCGTTGCGCCGAGCGCATTCGCCGCGGTCAGCATCGCGACCGTCGGCCCGAAGCCGCACATGCTGATGTTTTCCTTCATCACGGTGTCGTGAAGACCTCTCGCATCCAACTCCAGAATGCGGTCGATAGCGAGATGGTCCTTCATGCGTGTAAGGGCGTCCGACTCGTAGTGATTCATGTCACTTGAAGCGATGATCAATGCACTCGATGGGAGCGCCGAGCAGATTTCGGCAAGAACCATTCCGAGCCGCTCCATGACTTCGAAACGACTTGTGCCCACTGCGATCGGAACGAAAGAAAGGGAATCCTGGCGCACCTGGAGAAAAGGCAACTGCACTTCGATCGCGTGTTCGCGATAATGCGCGCTTTGATCTTCCGTGAGTTGCGACATTCGGGACTTGAGCCCTTCCGCGAGGCCAGCATCGATCGACACTTCGCCCAGTGGAGTCTGCCATGTGCCGGAACTCATGATTGAAAGCGACGGTCCCATGCCAGTGTGGTTCGGGCACAGAACGATGCACTGTTGCGGAATGACAACGTGGGTGTACACAGCGCCCGCGACTCCGCCCGAGTAGATATATCCGGCATGTGGTGCGATGCAGCCGATGGCGTGTACCGGAAGCGAGTCTTCACCGAGAAAGGAATCCAGTGTACGCAACAGCGTTTCGCGGTCACCCGGATAAAACCTTCCCGCGACCGCGGGGGTGCGCACGGCGGTGGACATGGCTAACTCCTTCCTGCGAGCGAGTCAGCTGGCAGTACTGTGGAGCGCGCGAAACAGCGCTGCGCTTCGTTCCAGCGAAAGTGCTTCAGCGCGCACCGTCGGCTTGATCCCTGTTTCCGCGAGCGCGGCTTTCAACGCTCCGGCATCATGCTCTTCTTTCAGATTGTTCCACAAGGTCTTACGTTTTTGACCAAATGACAATTTTAAAAACTGAATGAAATCATTTTCGGGAACGAGCAGTTTTTCGAGGCGAGGCTCAATCGTGAGACGAACTACGGTTGAGTGCACCTTCGGGGGCGGAACGAATGCTCCCGGAGGGAGAGTGAAAAGCTTCTCCACTCGCGCGTAAAGCTGCGCGGTGGCTGAGAGCAATCCGTATTCGCTGGTCCCCGGCTTTGCCGCGAGCCGATCCGCGACTTCTTTTTGAACCATGATTACCAGCGAGGAAAAGTGGCGGCGATACTTAAATAGATGGAGCAGGATGTCCGAAGTGATGTAGTAGGGAAGATTGCCAACCACATGTGCGCGTTCGGGTTCGAGGGTTAGACCAGGCCTCTGAAATCCGGGCCGCGGGCCGAGAATGGTGTCGAAGTCGATCGACAGAACGTCTCCTTCGATCACTTCAAGATTAGGAGTTTGGTTAAACTGCATTCGCAATTGGGCGGCTAGAACGCGATCCAGTTCAATCGCGATGAGACGCCGCGCGTGTTGCGCGAGCAGAGCGGTGAGCGCGCCTCGCCCGGGCCCGATTTCGATGACCGTGCTTTCGCTGATATCGCCGAGTTCTTCGACAATGCGCAGTGCCGCCGATTCGCTCGCCAGGAAATGCTGACCCAGCTTTGGCTTCGAGCTGCGGCGGGGACGCGCGGAAGTTTTGGGCACGTTGACCCTCTTTCATCGCGCCAATTAAACTGGCACGGTTCTTGCCGCGGCCTCCGAACTTCGTGGGTGGGGCCGAACACTTACCATCATATCGTGGACCGGGCCTGACCGGTTCCAACGGAGGTTGCGCTACCACATGCACATCGCGTTCGTGGCATCGGAGTGCGTGCCGTTCTCCAAAACGGGCGGCCTCGCTGATGTCGTGGGTGCATTGCCGAAAGCGCTGGCAAACCTCGGACACCAGATCAGTGTTTACATCCCTCGTTATCGGCCCACTCGGCCCTATGAGCCGCAGCTGGTTGTGCGAAGCATTACCGTCCCCTTCGATGACCAATACCGCTTTTGCTCAGTAGTGACGGGGGAAAACACGGCTGGAGTTCGCTATTACTTCATCGATTATCCCGAATACTTCGAAAGGG
This sequence comes from Terriglobales bacterium, assembly GCA_036265385.1. Classification (GTDB taxonomy): domain Bacteria; phylum Acidobacteriota; class Terriglobia; order Terriglobales; family Acidobacteriaceae; genus DATAPD01. The sequence continues at coordinate 83,142 of DATAPD010000032.1, read as the reverse complement.
ATGGTCTATATGGAACTCCGTCGGGCGACTTCCCGGATAATGCGGAACGGTTTGCCTTGTTTTGCCGTGCTGCGCTCGAGGCCTCGAAAATTCTCGGTGTGCCGCACATATTCCATTGCCATGACTGGCAGAGCGCTTTAGTACCGATCTTGCTGCGCACTGTGTACGCGCAGGATCCCGCCTTTCGTGAAGTTTCGACGCTTCTGACCGTGCACAACATCGGCTACCAGGGCCTGTTCCCGCCAGAAATCCTTCCGTTACTCATGTTGCCGTGGGACCTGTTCACGATTTCGCGGTTGGAATTTTTTGGGCAAGTCAATTTCCTTAAAGGCGCGTTGGTCACGGCGGATGCGGTGAGTACCGTCAGCCGTAAGTATGCGCAAGAGATTCAGACCTCCGAGTATGGATTTGGCCTTGAAGGTGTCTTGCGAACGCGCAATTCGAACGTAGCTGGAATCTTGAACGGTGTCGACTACAACGAATGGAGTCCCGAAACGGATAATTGCATCGCGGCGAGCTTTTCAGCACAGGACTTATCCGGCAAGAAGAAATGCAAGCAGGACTTGCTCGCGCAGTTTGGAATCGCGAACGCGGAAACGGAACTGCCGGTGATTGGAATCGTCTCGCGGTTCGCTGAGCAGAAAGGATTCGACCTCATTTCGCAGATTGTGGATAGATTGGCACGCGAGGAGATGATTCTTACCGTGCTGGGATCAGGTGACGCATCTTACGAGGAAATGTTCCGCCGGCTGCAACGTCACTATCCGCACAAGATCGCCGTGAAGATTGCATATGACAACAAACTGGCTCACAAGATTGAAGCGGGCGCGGACATGTTCCTGATGCCTTCGCACTATGAGCCGTGCGGATTGAACCAGATCTACAGTTTGAAGTATGGGACCGTGCCGATCGTGAGAGCAACCGGTGGGCTCGACGATACGATCGAGCCTTGGGACCCGCGTACCGGGAAGGGAACTGGATTCAAGTTCGTTGACTATAGCGGCGAAGCACTGCTCGCAACCGTAAAGCGTGCACTCGAAGATTTTCGAGACCGCACATCCTGGCAGCAGCTGATGCGAAATGGAATGGCCAAGGACTTCTCGTGGGCAACATCGGCGCGCGAGTACAGCAAGCTTTACGAACGCCTTCGACAAGCCAAAATAGCAGCGCTAGCGAGCTGATCGTTGTTAACTTATTGAAATTGCGTATAAGCTGTTGATAACTACAAAGTGGGACTGCCGATTACCCGGGCCACGGTTGATTAGATTGCCTAAAAGCTGTTCAGAGGGCCGCCTAGAATGGCATTCCTCGCATTTGCAGCCCCCTGGTGACCTTGTTGAGGCTCGGGACGACGCTGAGGTCGTCCGACAATCAAGAGGAGCCTTAAAACGCTTCTAAAAGCGTTCCGGCTATTTTGGGCAAACTCCAAAGTTAACCGACCCAGCCGAAAGTAATAGTTTTCAACTATCGGATCGGCTAAGCGTTGTGAAAAACACGTGTTGTCACCGTTGATACAATTTGCGAGATCAGACAATCTGGGTCCGCGGATCTCGCCATGACACCCCCCGTGCTCAACGCGACGCCTGTCGAATCGGCCCCACCGTTTCCCCGCACCATCTTCCATGTGGACATGGATGCTTTCTTTGTTTCGGTCGAAGAACTATTCGATCCGACCTTGAAAGGCAAACCGGTGGTGGTAGGCGGACAACGGGATGAGCGTGGAGTTGTCTCAGCAGCCTCGTACGAAGCGCGAAAGTATGGCGTGCATTCGGCGATGCCACTGCGCACGGCAGCGAAGCTCTGTCCGCCAGCGATTTTTGTCGACGGGCATCCCGAGCGGTACCGCGAGTACTCGCACAAAGTTCACGACGTGCTCTGCACGTATTCTCCGCTTGTCGAGATGGCGTCGATCGACGAAGCGTACCTCGACATGACCGGTACAGAGCGCCTGCACGGCCCGCCGCTGAAAGCGGCGCATCGTCTTCACCAGGCGATGAAAGAGAAAACTTCACTGAATTGTTCGGTCGGAATTGGAAGTTCACGACTGGTCGCCAAGGTGGGATCGGCGAAGGCGAAGCCGAATGGCGTGCTGTGGGTCGTGCCTGGGGAAGAGGCGAAATTTTTGGCGCCACTCGATGTACGTGACATCCCCGGCGTCGGCAAAGTCACCGAGCAGAATCTTCATGCGCTCGGCATTGAGCGCGTGGGAGACCTGGCGCGCTTCGGGGATGACGAATTGGAAGAGAAGTTCGGAAAGTGGGGCCTCGCGCTGGCGGGCAAGTCTCGCGGATTTGATGCCGGCGGATGGTTCGATACGGAAGTGGGCGAGGACACGGCAGCGAAGTCGATCAGCCACGAACATACTTACAACGATGACACCGCGGATGTGCAAAAGATCGAGTCGACGTTAATGCGCTTGTCGGAAATGGTGGGACGGCGTTTGCGGGAAGCGAACGCGCGTGCACGAACGATCCAGTTAAAGCTGCGTTATACCGATTTCACCACAATCACACGCGCGCACAGCCTCGCGCGTCCCACACAAGTGGACGTGGAGATCTTTGAAGAAGCGCGGCGTCTGTTTCACAAGAACTGGAAGAAGGGGTTCACTGTCAGACTTTTGGGCGTGCAAACCTCAGGCTTCGATGAAGATGCGGGACAGATGAACCTGCTGGATCCGAAACGCGATGATCGGTGGAAGCAAGCGTTGGCAGCCGCGGATAAAGTACGCGACAGGTTTGGAGAATCGAGCGTTGGCTTAGCGACTGGAATGAAAGGCGGCTTCCGCGAGAGGACTCACGAGAACCCTGCAAGTTTGCCGGGAAAGAAGAAATAAGCAGGCTTCAGCTGTCAGGCTCCACGCTTCAGCTCAATGAATGGGTCTTTTCGAGCCGCTAGCCATTAGCTAGCAGTGATTGATTAATGCTACCAGCTACTGCTTCTTTGAAGCGAGCAGTGATCCCATGCCAGGTTTGTAATCGTAGAAGTCGGCGATGGCATGCAGATGTTCGATGATGCGCTCGTCATAGCGTTTCTTTAGAGTGGGCGTGAGAATGTCGTTGACTGCATTCGGATCGTTCTTCAAATCCCACAACTGACTTTTCGCCGGCGAGTCATACGTGACGTACAGGTATCGTCCGTTGTCCGCGAGAATTCCATAAGCAGCGCGCACATCCGAAGCAAGCAGGATATCTTTGGATCGTTCCGACCATTGGTCGTCATGATCGACAAAGATCGGAATGCCAAACATCGGATTTACCTCAACTGGCCTATGTCCGAGCAGGTAATAGAGGGACGGCGTGATGTCGGTGAGCAACGAGACGCGAGAATCATCGTGTTTTACTCGTGAGCGCAACTTTTCGGGAAGATGAACGACAAGCGGCACTCGCATGATTTCCGGATAGATCGATATGGAATGGCTTCTTCGGCCGAATTCGCCAGTCGCATCGCCGTGGTCGGACGTGAGCACGATGATGCTTGAGTCGTACATACCGCGTGCTTTCAGGTAGGAGAAGAAACGTCCCATGCAGTCGTCAACCTGGTGCACTTCATAAGCAATGCGGTTGTTAAACCCGGCACGATTGCGCCATCCCGTTTGTTGTGGGCCTGGAAGGTTATTCCGCGCAAACTGGTGAACATTCATCGGTTGCGCGTAAAACAAAACCGGCTGCGACTGGTCTCGGCGCGCTTCGAGCGCGTGCTCGGTCTGTTCAATGGTGGAGCAGACCTCGAATCGTCCCCAGAGATTTTTGTCGGTATCGAGCTTGACTATGTTGTCGGAGGGAGCCAGGAGCTCGCGAAGCACGGTGTCGTAGCTGATTACCATCTGATAGTTGTCAGTGCGGGCGAGCTTTTCCAATGCATTCACGCGGGAAAATGGCTGCATGTAATGAGAATGCAGCAACATGGTTCCGGACCAGATAGCCGGTTCGGACAAAGTTGTTCCTGCATATTGAGTGAATGCATTGCGTACCACGACGCTGTCTCGTGCGAATGAGTCGAGGTTGGGGCTGAAATCGACCTTAGAGTTGTAGGCGCCCAGGTAATCTGGTCGGAGCGAATCGATCACAAAGATGAAAATGTTCGGCTTGTCGGCTTTTGTAGGCTCGAGCTTTTTAACGAGCTGCACATCGAACGGCGCCGAGGCATCCCGGATGTCCGTGTATTCACGCAAAATACGGCAAAGATCACCACAGGGCTCGCGGCGCGAATTTGTGACCAGGTGACGCGTGAGCTGAAAAGAAGCGTCCTCGGCCGCGTAAGTTTCAAGCGCGCGCGCAATGTCATCGTCAGTTTGTCCGAGAGGCTGCGACCAAAAGATCCCAGTGAGTTGAAGTCCTTTGTAAGTTGAGATCGCGATGATCACAACAGCCAGAATCGTGGCCAGGTTGTAATTGGCACGATCGGGTCGTAGCAGGTACATCAAGGCCGTAAGGGTCACCCAAAATAACAAAGTGTAGGTGTTGGCGATAACACCGTTCCAATCGCTTCCGGTGGTCCAGGCTGGAAGGCCAACAGCGACGGCTACTAGGGAAAGTGCGGTCAGTCCGAATATGGCTTGTACACGACGTGAGTGCGACTTGCCATCTTGATTTTGCGTCAAAGGCAAGATCAGCGAAAAGACCGAAAACGCAATCGCGCAGGCCAGCGTGCCCGCGAATAGTTGGGCGGTTAATCCCTCGAAACTGAGCGCGTTCGCAAGAAAAAGTGCAATCGCGGTCCAAAGCGCGCCAACCGTGAGCAGCACGATCAACGAGAGGCGCATCCTACGTGGCCGGGAAAAACGGGCTGCTACCAGGAAAACGAGGTTCAGTATCGAGACAACTATCAATGCAACAAGGAGATGGGTAGCCAAGCTCCAAAGAGTCAGGCGCAAATTTGCGGCGGCCGTGTGAAGCGTCGAGGCATCGCCCCAGAGGCGCTGTTGCGCACTGGCCGAGTAAATCAACGCAACAAGAGCAGCTGTGAGGACGGCATTCGCGTATCCCAGGAGAGGTTTCTCGGATTTTGCAACATCTTCGCGTGAAAGCTGCTTTTGTAATTCAGGCACCGTTGTCAGGAGGAGAAGAAATAAAGCCACCAACGACCAAAGCAAGGCCATCCAATCGCTGCGGAGTCCAGCGAGCACGGGATGAACGAGTAGCCCGATCCCTGCAACGGAGAGAATGGAAAACAGTGCCAAGTGATAGCGGCTCTTGTTTTCACGAGCAAGGCAGAAAATTGTTCCGATGCAGCCGAACCAATACAGGGCAGCATGATGATGTACAAACCACGGCATCCACTCATAAGCGGGAGCTTTGATAAGTGCCGCGTAGGTATACGGCAAAAACGTGAGCAGGCAATAGATAGACGTCAGGAGCAGGAAGCCAGTCCAGAAAAGCTTCAAAACGATGGCTGCGATGCTCTTCAACTAGTCGTCTCCGTTAGTGGTATTGGCGCGAAGCGAATGCGCAGAGAAATGGGCTATCCTGCCCGTCTCCAATAGGATGCGCTATTCTTGCGAAGCGGCGCAAAGGGCATCGGACGGGGTACGATAACCAAAGTACCGTTTTCGGATGGATTTAAGGCTGTTACAAGGCGGCACAGGTTCGCACACAAAGTCAGGACAACAAAATCGAGCGGGAATCATACTGATCATGGTTACTAAAGGACTTTCAGGAGTTTCGGAGAGGAAGCGGACAGAGACGGCTTCTTCGCGATGGGGCCTGTTTGCCCGCAATTTTTTTAAACATCCGCGGATGCTCGGTTCGGTAATTCCAAGCTCGCGCTTTTTGGTTAACGATCTGCTCGCGCAGGTGAACTGGGACCGCGCCCGTGTCTTCGTGGAGTATGGGCCGGGGGTGGGCACTATCACGCAGCACATCCTGAAGCGTATGCATCGGGATGCAGTGCTGGTGGCGATTGAGTTGAATGATGACTTTGTGAGATTTCTGACCACGGAAATCCGCGACCCGCGGTTGATGGTGTTGCGGGGATCGGCATCCGACGCGCGGAAACTGCTGGCGAGTGTAGGGCTGTCCCAAGCCGACTACGTCATTTCAGGCATTCCTTACAGCACGTTCTCCGAGGAATTGCGAAGCGAGATTTGTGAAGAAACGCGCGAACTGGTGGAACCGACGGGGACGCACCTGGTGTATCAGTTCACGACGGCGGTGCTGCCACACTTGAAGTCGAACTTCGGTCTCGTGCAGCAGGAATTCCAGCCATGGAATATCTTGCCTGCGCGTATTTTTTATTGCACACCTTGAAAACAGTAGTTTAGTAGCTAGTAGTCAGTAGTCAGCCGGCTGTCATGGTTCGAAATATTCCACAAAAGTCATAAACCAAGGCGTCACGGCTGCGCCTGCCCTGGTCTCATCACCCTGATCGGTCGGGCGCTCTCAAATTGCAAGACAACCAGATCCCGTAGTGCACGCTTGAGATTGACCTGTGTGTAGCGCGGGCACTACCATTCCCGGTTCTCATGGAAAGAGAGGCGGGTATGCGTTTCTTGCGTCTGGTGGTGTGCGCTCTTATCGGGATTGGTCTTCTTCACTCAGTAGCAATGACGACGGCGGTGGCTGCGAATCCTCCGTTGTTGTTGCGGCAGCCGGCTGTGAGCAAGTCGCTGATCGCGTTCAATTACGCGGGCGATCTTTGGCTAGTCGGTCGGGATGGAGGCGAGGCGCGGCGACTGACCTCGTCCGTTGGTACAGCCACTGATCCGGCGTTCTCGCCAGATGGCAGCATGATCGCATTCACGGGCGACTTTGCCGGCAACAAAGACGTCTACGTCATTCCAGTTTCTGGTGGGACACCGCGACGGTTGACGTACCATCCGGGCGCAGATGAAGTGCTCGGCTGGACGCCTGATGGAAAGCGGGTGCTGTTCCGTTCCACGCGCGCGAGCTACTACAGATTCAACGAGCGCCTGTTCACCGTTCCCGTCGAAGGCGGCTTCCCGACAGAACTTCCGATCGTTATTGCAGAAGATGGGTCGCTTTCTCCCGATGGGCAGCGCCTCGCCTATGTGCCGCACGGAATTTGGCAGCCCGCGTGGAAACGCTATCGCGGCGGGCAGACCACGCCGATCTGGATTGCCGCGCTCGCTGATTCGAGCGTTGTCGACAAGATCCCTCGAGAAAATTCGAACGACAAGAATCCGATCTGGATGGGCAACACGATCTATTTTCTGTCGGACCGGAATGGCCCAGTGAGCCTGTATTCCTACGACACGGCTTCGAAACAGGTATCGGAAGTCGTTAAGAGCGATGGTCTCGATTTCAAAACCGCATCGGCGGGCCCGGATGCGATCGTGATCGAGCAGTTCGGGGCTTTGAAGTTGTATGACGTGGCCACCAAGCAGGTTAAGAACCTCGAGATCACGGTTGGCGGAGACCTGCCGCAGTTGCGTCCGCAGTTTTTGAAGGTCGAGCCGAGGAGAATCCGCAATACGAGCTTGTCACCGACGGGCGTTCGCGCGCTCATGGAGGCGTGGGGAGAGATTTTCTCGGTGCCTTCCGACAAAGGAGATGTCCGCAACCTGACGCACAGCTCCGCCGTTGCAGACCGCGATCCCGCATGGTCGCCAGATGGAAAATGGATTGCCTATTTCTCCGATGAGCCGGGCGAATACGAATTACAGATTCGCGATCAAAACCGCTTCGGCAAGGTGAAACATATCAACCTGGGAACGCCGCCGTCGTTTTTCTATAAGCCGCTGTGGTCACCAGACAGCAAGAAAATCGCGTACACGGACAAGCGGATGAATCTCTGGTACGTCGACGTTGACAGCGGAAAGATTACGAAAGTGGACAGTGACCGCTACGACGTTCCTGCCTGGACAATGAGCCATTCGTGGTCGCCAGACAGTAAGTGGCTTACTTACCACAAGCAGTTGTCCAGCCATTTGCGAGCGATATTCGTGTATTCGCTTGAACAAGGAAAAGCATGGCAGGTAACCGATGGCTTGAGCGATGCGCAGTATCCGGCGTTCGATGCTGACGGGAAAAAGCTCTACTTCACGGCCAGCACCGATGTGGGATTGACGGCGGGATGGCTCGATATGTCGAGTCTTGAACATCCGGTGACGCGATCTGTATACGTGGCTGTGTTGTCTAAAGATGAAGGATCACCCCTGGCACCCGAGAGCGACGAGGAAAAGGCTAAAGACGCCGGGAAAGATAAAGATCAGGATGCGAAGTCTGCGGATAAGGCTGGCGAGGACAAGAGCTCCGGAAAAGCCAAGTCTGCAAAGAAAGATGAAAAGGCAGAGGACAAAAAGTCCGCAGAGAAGAAAGAGGAAACTCCAGTCGTAAAGATTGACATGGATGGAATCGGACAGCGCGTGCTGGCACTGCCCATCCCGGCCAAAAACTATACGCAGCTCTCGGCGGGCAAGAGCGGGTTCTTATTCCTGGCGGAAGCGCCTGCCGTAGTCCGCGAGTCCGATCTGGAAGACCTGAAGATCACGGTGCAAAAGTTCGACTTGAGTAAACGCAAGCTGGATAAATTTCTGGATGAGGTGAATGAATTCTCGCTTTCGGCGGACGGAAGCAAAATCTTGTATCGCAAAGGCGAGCAGTGGGCGATCTGGAACACTGAAGAGCAACCGAGCGACGGTGGCGGGAAGCCGAAGCCCGGCGAAGGTCCACTCAAGCTTGACGCCATGCAGGTGTACATCGAGCCGAGAAATGTGTGGAAACAGGAATATCACGAAGCGTGGCGGGTTGAACGGGATTTCCTTTATGACCCGAACTTCCACGGGCTCGACTTGGCAAAGATCGAAAAGAAGTATCAACCTTACCTGGAAGGAATGGGCTCACGCGGCGAGTTGAGTTACTTGTTCGAAGAAGCGCTAGGTGAAATCCAACTGGGCCACGTGTTCGTCGGCGGAGGATTTGCGCCGGAATGGAAAGGTGCGAAGACAGGTCTTCTGGGCGCTGACTACACAATCGAAAACGGACGATACCGGATTGCGCACGTGTACAACGGGGAAAACTGGAATCCGGATTTGCAGGCGCCTTTAACGCAGCCGGGCGTCAATGTGAAGGCCGGAGATTACATCCTGGGGGTGAATGGCGAGGAACTGAAAGGAACAGACAACATCTACCGCTTGTTTGAAGGCACAGCAGGACGGCAGATCCTTTTGAAGGTAAGCACAGATCCGGAAGGGAAACAGGCGCGGGAAGTGACGGTCGTCCCGGTTCCTGACGAAGCCGGCCTGCGCCGGCTCGCGTGGATTGAGGGCAATCGCCGGAAGGTTGATGAGCTTTCAGGCGGACGCGTCGCATATGTCGAATTGCCCAATACGGGCGGTGGTGGGTTCAGCAACTTCAATCGTTACTTCTTCGCGCAGGTTGGAAAAGAAGGCGCGGTGCTCGATGATCGGTTCAACGAAGGCGGATTGATCGCGGATTACATCATCGACTCGCTACATCGCCCATTGATGAGCAGAATCGCGGCTCGCGATGGCGACGATTTCAACAGTCCACTCGGGTCGATCTATGGACCGAAGGCGATGCTCATCAACGAAATGGCCGGATCGGGAGGAGACGCGATGCCGTGGTATTTCCGCAAAGCAGGAATCGGGCCATTGGTTGGAAAAAACACCTGGGGCGGGCTGGTCGGTATCTATGACTATCCGGAATTTATCGACGGTGGGAGTGTCACTGCACCGCGCGTGGGGATTTATGGATTGAATGGCGAGTGGGAAGTGGAAGGGCACGGAATCAAGCCCGACTACGATGTGGAGTTAGATCCTGCTGCTGTGAGGCAGGGACGTGATCCGCAACTGGAGAAGGCAGTGCAAGTTGTCATGGAGGAGTTGAAGAAGAATCCGCTGCCACAGTACAAGAAGCCGGCTTATCCGAACTATCACCAGGGAGATGGGTTAGGGAAGTAGGCTGAAGATCTCACCGCAAGTGACGCAAAGGCGAAAAGAAAGAGCTCTTAACCGCAAAGGACGCAAAGAGGCGCGAAGGGCGCAAAGAACACGCTCAGAACACCGCGCACCGGTTACGGGCTTCGTGTGTCCCTGCAAACGTCGGGTGGAGAGTCGATAGCGGAAAAACAGCAGGCTAGGACGCGGAATTGTTTCCGGTCTCGGCCTCTGTGTACGGCAACGTCGAGATTTTAGTTGCTGGGGGCGGCTTGCGTGGTGCTGGCAGTTTGCGCTGCGCTACCCGGAGCCGTGGTTTGGCCTTCCTGACCCGCGCGCGTGAGGCGTGGGAAGAAGGGCGTAACTTCAAACATCATCTTGTCGCGAGCGGATGTTATGGCGACCGGCTGCGACTTCATGAGTTCGACTTTGTTGCTCCATCCATTCAACTTGACGCGACCACCAAGCGGTAACGCGGGAATCTGATCCAACTTGTTCATATCGAGCGCAGGCCCGGAGGTCTGAAGGGCTGCCATGCGCGTGACCGTGCCGGCTTCCGTCAGGTTGTTTCCGAGATGAGCTGTGAGCAGCGCGCCCAATTGCGAGGCGCGTGTTTGCAGCGCTTTCAGGAACAGGCTTGGGGTATCGAGCTTCTGCGCGTATGGAGATGCCTTCAGGAACTCTATTGCCTTCTTGTCGGCCGCAGCTTCTTCTTCAGGAATGTGCTTAAAGCCCAGATTCGAATAGGTGCTCTCGTCAGAGAAGAGCATGCGGTCGTTAAACGCATACTGGCTGCCCAAGTTGTGTCCAAGCACGATGTGGGCAAGCTCATGAGAGAGAACCATGGCGAGGCTGGCTTCGTCTGGCAGGGTGTCAATCAGCCCGCGGCTAACAACGATCGTGTTGCCGACGCTGAACGTCTCAAGTGGCGAGGTCAACAGAACGCGCGTACGAACCGGACGCGCTAGCTCCAGGTTGTTCGTGATGAGCAGGTTGTTTACGACTGTCATCAAAATCTTGTCGACGTCGCCTTCAGGAGCAACCAATCCGGCGCGCTGGAGACGTTCGACAACGTTGTCTTCAGCCTGCTGCTGCCATTCGCGTTCTGCTGCAAGAGGCGAAGCGTCCTGTGCGGAAGGAGATTCGTCTTTCACGCTATCGACTCGGATCTGCGTGAGTTCGTCATCTTTGCTTCCGGTCTTCAGGTCGTATCCCCAGAGACGAGACTGTGCTTTGAATGCGACTTTGTTTTTGGCGCCAGCGGTGAAGTCACCTTCTTCGCTGTAGATGTAAGCAGGCACCCAGTATCCGGGCAAGAGGTTCAGACGCCAGCTATCCATGTGGAAGTAGAAGGCATTGCGCGGACGAGGTGCATAGGTGCCATTCAAACGAACAATGTTGAATTCCTGATCTTCAACCCAGATGCGGCCGAGGAAGCGACCCTTGCCAGCGTCTTTCTTGGGAGTGACATCGAATACCAGGGTGCGGACATCGCCGATAAATTCGCGGCGGACATAGTGAAAATCATAATGCTGGCGATCAAAGTCGTTGCGATCGGCGAAGACCATCCATGAGAATCCGAGCGGCTGATACTGCATCTTGAAATATTTCGTGAAGCCGCCGAGCAGACTCTTCTCCATGCTCTCGTCTTTGAGATACGTGGTGCGGTCGATCGACTCGCTGAGGTCCATGCGGCCGAGGAAATAACGGTCATCTTTCGGCACGGGACCGAGTTGTGGGTCCTGTACGAGGTTTTGAAGATAGGTCTCAACGATGGGCGTGCGAGTGGCAAGCATCTTGGCAAGTTGGTGTTCGCGGTCGATGAAGCGGTCCACAACCTGATCCATCGTGGTTGGAGCTGGCAAGGAAGCCGGCGCTTGCGGCTGGCTGCTGCTAGGGGTCGAAGCTTGCGTTGTGGATTGCGCGGGCGCGGCAGGAGCTTGAGGCTGCTGGGCGAACGCGCTGAGCGAAGCCGCGAAGACCGCGGTGATCATCCAATTCATGTTACGCATAACTCGTATCTCCATTGTGTACTACGCCAACTGAAACACCACGTGGACGACTGCGGTCGAATCCACGGGTTGCCCGTTCCGCAGAGCGGGCTTGAAACGAATTTTGTTGGCAGCCGCAATGGCTGCTTCATCCAGACCATGCCCGAGACCGCGCACAACGCGGTTCACGTGCAATTGTCCGCCTGCTGAAAAGCTGACGTCCAGCAAAACTTCCCCTTCCAGTTTGAGTGCGCGAGCTTCCTCAGTGTATGCCGGATTGGGCTTGAAAGTAATTTCAACTGGTGTGGTGGGTGGGCCCTGATCGAGCTGGGCTGTCTTGATCCCGCCCCCCTTCGAAATCTCCTGGGCTCCGAATCCAGCGGATGCGACAGCGTTACCGCGTCCGCTGCTTCGGCCATCGCCGTTTCCGGGCGAAGCGATGCCGTTTCCAAATCCGGCACTGGCGATCGTACCTTTAATTCCTTTCGCCCCTCCAGAACCATTGCCTTGTCCTGGACCCATGGGCATATCGAATGAGCCAGTCGCGGCCGCGACTAGATGGGCGCCGGTTTTACCTTCACCCTTAAGGCCGTTCGGATCGCCGAAACCGCCGGTCTGAACTTTTTGAACTGGAGCATTCACAGTCGGTGTTACTGAGCTTCCCTCGAAAGACCCGGTATGCACAAGTACCGGACGCGCTCCCCCAACGGTGGGCTTAATGACGGCCGGGGCGAAGTTATTCATTGCAATCTTGGGAGCTTCAACCTCTTTGGGCTGTTGCGGCTTCGACACGTGAACTTCACGCGGAACGATCAGGTGCGGTTTCTCAATCGGGACCGCTGGCAACAACTTCGCGTGAATGGGCAGCGGCCTCGGTTTCGGGGCCGGTTCAGGCACCAAGCTAGGCCGGGGAATCAGTTCAGTCACCCGGAAATGGTCCTTCAGCTTGATCTCTTCTGGCATAAAGATACTGATGTTAACGATGATGAGGATGAAGAGGACTTCCAGCCCGTAGCTGGTGGCAAGAGTGCGCCAATCCATCCGGCGGTCCGGCAACATGACGAGTTGAAAGCCACGATCAGGCATAGGCATGCAAGTGCTCCAAGGAGAACCCGAACCGCGGGGAGAGTTTCGGGGTTGGAGACTCAAAGGTAAGGGGGAACGGGGAGGGGGTAAACGTGTCCCCCGCGCGTGTCCTTTGGTAACCAACGACTTACAGCGGTAGAACAGCGTTTCAAAGAGGGAAAGAAGTGACGTTAGAGCGGAGCTTTGCCCTTGTTTTTCCGGGAAAAGTAGTAGAAAACCGGCACGCCGGCCAAGATCGCGAGGACACCGAGAGAAGAGTTCCGGAAGTTATCGGCAAACGTATAGCAGAGAAGAACGGCGGCAACGGCTACAAAGACCGCGGGAACAAATGGATATCCCCAAACATGATACGGACGCGAGGCATTAGGGGCACGTTTGCGGAAGACGAAAACGGTGCTGCTGGCGATCATGTAAAAGAGCCATTCGGCGAAAATCGCGAGCGAGAAAAATTGGCGAAAACTGCCTCCGCCGGCCAGTAAGACGATGGAAAGAATGCATTGCACGATAATCGCGCCCGATGGAGTGTGAAAGCGAGGGTGGACATCAGCGAGAGCGCGAAAGAAATATCCGTCGCGGGCAAGCGCGAATGGAACGCGTGCTCCACTCATGATCGTACCGTTCAGGGTGACGAGCATGGAGAGCGCCATGCCAGCCGACACGATACTGGCGCCCAGCGGACCGATGACTGACGCGACTGCGTCTGATGCGGCGCGCGGCGAAGCAGCCACGGCATCGATGGGAAGGACGTACTGGACCGCGGCATTGAGGAAGATGTAGAGCGCTCCGACAATTGCAACCCCCGCAATCAGGGCGATGGGAATATTGCGCTCAGGTTCGCGCACTTCTTCTGCGACCATGTTGAGGTCATTCCATCCGTCGTAAGCCCAGAGTGCGGCAACCAAAGCAGCAAAGAAACCTGCGACACCGCCTTTTGCGCCGACGAAGTCTCCCGCAAAGTTTGTCCAGGTACCTTTTGGAGCCGTGAAGCAGACGATCACGATGCCGATGATGATTGCAATTTTCAAGATTGTGAAGATGAACTGAAAGTCGCCGGCTCTTTTCACGCCGAGGTAGTTGAGGACGGAGATGAGGATGGCGGCTGCGATGGCGACAAGTTGTCCGTAAGAGAGAGGGAGTGGAGTGTGTAGGAAGTCGCTATTGAAAAAAGCCAAGGACGGAAACGTGCCAAGGACGCGAACGATCCCAGTGGTGATGGTGGCAATCGATGCCGGCTTGGCAATGACAAACCACGTCCAGCCGTAGAGAAATCCCCAGAGAGGGCCGTAGGCATCGCGAACGTAGACGTACTCTCCACCGGCTTGCGGCTTCATTGCGCCCAGTTCGGCGTAGGTGAGCGCGCCCGCGAACGAGAGAAGACCGCCTAGGATCCACGCGAGGTAGACAAGCTTCGCGGACCCGACTGCCTGGGTCATCTCTGCTGGGACGAGGAAAATTCCGCTGCCGATGATGGTGCCGACAACGACGGAGGTGGCAGCGCCGACACCCAGGTCGCGGGCGAGATGAGGGCGAACTTCGGACATTGGAGTTGGAGTATACAGGGCAAGTTTGCGCACTGAGCCGAGCTTTGCTCGGCCGGACAGGCGAGGGCGCCTGTCCATACGTGAGCTGAGCTGGCGAAGGAACCTACTACTAAGCGTTCTTCATCGCACGGGCGAGGAGGCTGCTACTTACGTAGCCGAACACAAATGTCACTAACGTTCCGATAGGGACGTACCAGGTGAACGGCACCTGCGTCTTTGTCCACAAGTAAAGTCCGGTGGCGAAGCCGAGAAGCATGCCAACCATTGCGCCTGCCTGAGATGCACGGCGTGTGAGCACGCCGAGCAAGAAGACGCCGAGGAGCGCCCCGTAGGCGACGGATGCGATCTGAAGTCCGACTTCGATAACGCGGCTTACCCGATGCAGGCACAGGATGGCGAGCACGAAGAGAATGATCGCCCAGACCACGGTAGAGATCCGCGAAGCGCGCATGCGCTCGGCATCAGTCGTTGCGGGACGAAGACGAAGATAAAAATCTATAATCGAACTGGATGACAACGAGTTCAGCGCTGCGCTTAGGTTTGACATGGCGGCGGCGAGAATAGCTGCGATGAGGAGTCCGGAGATGCCGTGCGGCATGTGCTGCACAATAAAAGTTGGATAGATGCGATCGGCCTTGCCGAAGTCTGCAGATGGGACGCGATAAAAAGCCCAAAGCATGAGGCCAACTACCAAGAAGAGTGCGAACTGGAATAAAACGGCGATGCCACTGGTAGTGAGAGCAATCATGGATTGCTTCTGATTGCGGGCCGCGAGCAATCGCTGCACGATCAATTGATCGGTTCCATGGCTCGCTGTAGTCAAGAATGTCCCGCCGATCACACCTGCCCAGAACGTGTAAGGTCGCCAAAAATTCAGTGAAAAATCGAATACCTGCAATTTTCCGGCACTCGCGGCAAGCGAGTGGATCGCAGGCCATCCGCCGGGGAAGAGATGCAGGATGGTGAAAAGTCCAACGAGCGTTCCGCCAACGTAAATTGCGGTCTGCACGACATCGGTCCAGATAACGGCCGCGAGTCCGCCTTCAAACGTGTAAACCAGCGTGAGTACTGTGATGATGGCGATGGAGGCTACTTCGCCTGTCCCGAGCGCAATCGCCACAACAATGGACACGGCATAGACGCGAACACCTTCGGCAGCAGCGCGGGTGAGAAGAAAAAGTGCGGCGGTCAGCGAACGAAGATGTGATCCAAAACGCTTTTCGATGAGTTGATAGGCCGTGTAGAGGTCCCCGCGGAAATAGTGCGGCAGAAGGACGAAGCTGATGAGAATGCGTCCGGCGAGATATCCGAAAACAACCTGCAGGAACGTAAGGTTCGTGTCATAAGCAAGCCCGGGAATGCTAATGATAGTGAGCGTGCTGGTTTCCGCAGCCACGATCGAGAGCATGATCGCCCACCATGGAATGCTGCGGTCGGCGAGAAAATAATCCTTGAGAGATTTCTGGCGTTTACGGAAGCGGAGCCCGAACAGTGTGATGCCGACGAGATAAATGGCAATGATGGAGATATCGAGCAAGTTGAGTCCCATGAGGTGAGTGTGTATCTGCGCCATTATGCCCGCGCAGAAAGGCGTGTGGTAGAACTATCGCCGTGGCGATCTATCTGGGTATTGACGGAGGTGGCACCAAGACAACATGTGTTGTCGGCGATGAGCAGCGGGTGCTGGGGATCGCGAGGAGTGGTGGCAGCAACATCGTGCGCAGCGGAGAGGAGTACGCGCGCAAGAACCTGCAGACAGCTATCAAGGAAGCTTGTGTGGAAGCCGGTGTCAGTCCGACAGATGTGGTACGTGTGTGTGCGGGCGCGTCAGGCGCAGGAAGAGTAGAGATCGCAAATGTCGTCCGCACGGCAATCGCGGAACTGGTGCCCTCAGAGGTGATCGTAGTCGGAGATACCGAAACGACCATGTATGCGGCATTTGAGGATGGGCCGGGCGTGATCGTGATTGCAGGTACCGGATCAATCGCATTTGGACGGAACGCCTCTGGAGAAATTTTTCGCGCCGGTGGTTGGGGGCACGCAATTTCGGACGAAGGATCGGGACAGTGGATCGGACGAACGGCGGTGTCCGAAGTATTCCGCGCTCGCGATGAAAACAGACCGACTGAACTGCTCGACATGATCCGTCAGCAGTGGAACGTAACCGATATGGACTCGTTTATCCGGTCCGCGAATTCCGTGCCGCCCCCAAACTTCGCGGACTTGTTATTGACTGTGCTGAAAGCGGCGGAAGCTGGGGACGAAGTTGCAATCCGAGTCCTCAGCCGAGCAGGGGAAGAACTCGCGAGACTGGCGGCGCTGGTGATAAGGCATTTGTTTCCGAAGGAAGAGAGTGTTGCGCTAGCTATGTCGGGCGGTGTGTTTCGCAGGGCTGGGTCCGTGCGGCAGACTTTTCGCGAACATGTCGTAAAGATATGTCCTACGGCGGTTATTCACACAAATGTGGTCGATGCTGCGGAGGGTGCACTGGCGTTGGCAAGGAAGGGCATCGTTTGATTGTTGAGTTTCGAAAGTTGAAAAAAATCTGAAATGGCGGGTACAAACGAAAAGCGCAATCGAAAATCTTCAACCGCAAAGAACGCCAAGGCTCGCAAAGAACGCAAAGAGAAGCCAACCGGAAAGAGTGAAAAGAGACAGGCAGTTAAAGTCTTGTACAGGAGGTCGCCGCCCAAGAGGAGCTTGGACAGAACACTCGAAGCTGCGGTTCTGAAGGATAACAATGCAGAAATGCTAGCGGATGAAGCAATCGGGCCAACTGCAACGCACCTTCCGCGGTCGCGCTTCACGAATATCACTGAGGATCAGGCCCTTGCATCCCTGAGAGACGCCAACTCCGGCACCAAAGCGATCGAGCAAATCTTTCAGGACCAGTTGGTAATGAAATCGCGCAAAGTGCGGATGGCTGCAGTGTGTCACCCAAAGGCACCGCGACGGTTAACGCTGAGCGCATTACGACATCTATTCACTTTAGATCTCATGAACGTTGCTCTGACTCCGACAACGCCAGCGGACATCAAGCGTGCGGCGGAAGAAATCCTGATGACGAAACTGGACAGCAGTGCTGCCGGCGTTCGATTGACTTTGGCACGGCGCGGATCTGGCCGAATTGCTGGCGCGTTGATCGTAGATCGCGAGCAGCGGATTGTGGACGTGGCACTCGAAAATCCAAGAGTGACCGAGGCGATGGTCGCGAAGGCGGCAAGCGAGGCTTCTGAAGATACAGTTGGAAAATTGTGCCGACATCCAAAGTGGTCAATACGGAACGACATTCGGATCGCGCTGTTGAGAAGTGAGCACACTCCGCTGGCGCGTGCGCTTGAATTTGCACAGGGTATTCCGAAGGGCCTGTTAGAAGAAATTCTGCAGAAATCGCGTTTGCCCGACAATGTGAAGAGGTGCCTGCTGGCGAGCAGTACGTGAGATGCGCGCGAGATCCCCGTCGGCTTCGCTCAAGGCAGGCTTTCCACGCGCTGGAGAAAACACGCGTGATCGGGATAGCCGCGGGAAGTCATTGCGAGGAGTGGTTTCGTTCTAGATGGAGGGTGGGTAGAGTTGAGGCGCCCCTCCGACCAGGGGCGCCCGAATTAGAGATCAAGCAGCTGGAATTGTGATTTGCTGACCGATCTTGATTTTGTCAGGATCAGGAATGTTATTTGCCTTGGCGATCTTCTGGTACTGGTTGGCATCGCCATAGAAATGCTTGCTGATTTTAGAAAGACTGTCACCCGCTTTGACAACGTAGATCTGGTCTCCCTGTCTCGCAGTGATCTCATGTTGCAGATCGGCGAAGGTTGGATCTACGCCCTTGATCGCATCCCAAATGCGGTTCTTGCTAGCTTCCGAGTCGACTGTCGCTTTGATGTGGAGTTTGTCACCTTGCAGGTCGACGGCTTCGACATTTCCCCCTTCTTTGTGCAGGGCGTCTAGCACGGGCTGGTATTTCTGTTTGAGTTGATTCAGATCAGCCATGAGGAACCTCCTTGAGGAATTAATTGAAGTACGTGCGAGACGAGAATGGCGCGGCGGAAGTAAACGGAAAGAAGTCTTTCCGAAGTTCAGTCAGACTAGCACAGGCAAAAATGGGGAGGCAAACGGGGGCAGGCGTCAGGCTTCAGGCTTCAGCTCAAGCCTCATTGGGAAAAATCTCAACTGCAAAGCGTTCGCGAAAAACGCAGAGGAGTACTAATGATCGCCGAATCACGCGAGGATCCGAGCAAAACTGATGGGCAACGGCTAATGCTCTTTGAAATGTTCGCGGATTGCTTCGGCTTGTGTTTTGTTCACGACGGCTGAGAGGGCCGCTGCGTCGGCATTCCTTACGGCTTGCAGGCTGCCGAAGTGTTCGAGCAAACGTCGCGTGGTCCGCAAGCCCACGCCGGGAATTTCCAAGAGTTCGGTCGAGCGGTCTCGCATCTGCCGTCGCTTGCGGTGGAAGGTGACAGCGAAGCGGTGGGCCTCGTCGCGAATCAGCTGAACAAGATGCAGGACCGGGTTGTGATGGTCGAGCACAACTGGTTCACTTTCCTGTCCGTAGACGTAGATGATTTCTTCTCGTTTCGCAATCGAAGCAAGCGGTTGATTAATGATTTCGAGTGAATCGAGCGCGTGCGCTGCGGCATGAAGTTGTCCAAGGCCGCCGTCGATGAGGATCAGACTCGGCATCGGCTTCTTTTCTTCCACGAGCCGCTTGTAACGGCGGCTTACAACTTCCTGCATCGAAGCAAAATCGTCAACGCCCTGAACGGTTTTTATGATGAACTTGCGGTAATCAGATTTCTTCATCGCCCCGTCCTCCCAAACCACCATGGAAGCGACGGTTTCAGCGCCCTGGATATGCGAAATATCGAAACACTCGATCCGACGTGGAAGGTCGGCAAGCCCGAGCGCGTCCTGTAAGGCTTCCTGAATCATGCGCATGTTGGGTTTCATTACCCGGAAGCGCTGATCGTAGGACTGTTTGGCATTGTTGGCAGCAAGGTCGATCAAGGAACGCTTATCGCCCCGCTGTGGCACTTCCAAATGCACGCGTACTGGACGACTGCTAGCTGCGGTGAGCTGATCCGAGAGTAGATCTTCGAGTTCCTTCCTGTCTTCAAAGTCGACGGGCACATAGATGTTACGAGGCACATAGGGCTGGCCGATATAGAGTTGATTCAGTAAGGCGGAGAACAACGCGTCGGGATGAAAAGTGCGGTCCGGCGAGGTTTGCTCGGAATGTACGGGCGAGGCGCCGGTCCCCACACTCGCAGATCCTAAATCCGGCAGATCTTCCCAAAAAAATTCGCGGCGGTCGACAATCTTCCCACCCCGCATGTGGAAGAGGTTGACGGCCAGCATGTCGTTCTCGTAGTGATATCCGAAAACGTCGGCGTCGTCGCCTTCGGTAGTCGCAATGCGTTGACGCTCCTGCAGCTGTTCGACAGTGGAAATCAGGTCGCGATAGCGGGCGGCTCGTTCATATTCCTGGGCTGCTGCCGCGTCTGCCATTCGTTGCTGGAGCGATTTGACCAAGTCGGTACGTTTGCCTTCAAGGAAGAGCTTCACATCACGAACTGCTTCGGAATAAAGCGCGGGCGTCGTAAGTCCTTCGACGCAGGGGCCAAGGCATCGCTTGATGTAGTACTGGAGACAGGGACGTGGGTGATATCGCGTGAGGTCGACTTTGCACGAGGGTACGAGAAAGTGCCGATGGATCAAATCCACGATGCGATACGCGAGATTGGCAGGGAAGTAGGGACCGTAGTAGCTGCTGCCGTCTTTGCGTAGGCGACGAGTGACGTAGACGCGGGGATATCGCTCTCCGAGGGTCAGCTTAACGTAGGGATAAGTCTTGTCATCGCGCAGGAGGATATTGAATCGGGGCTTACGCTGCTTGATGAGGTTATTTTCAAGTGCGAGGGCCTCTTTATTGTTGGCGACGACGATGTAGTCGACGTCAACGGCTTCGCGAACAAGTGTGCCGGTCTTGGCGTCATAGAGGCGTCCTTCGTGAAAGTAGGACGAAACACGATTCCGCAAATTCTTGGCCTTCCCAATGTAAATGACCTCTCCCTCGGCATTCTTGTACAGGTACACGCCGGGAGAGGCGGGTAAGGTGCGGATTTTCTGGTGAAGGTCCATGAGCGGCTTATCTTTAGTTTAAAGGAAAGTCTTGTGAGCGCCTGTAGGGTGTGTGAACATGCGGGTCCCGGCAAATCACGTTCATAGGTAGTCTGACTCATGGAACCACACGCATTCGTCAAGGAAGTATATCGACGCATGTCGGTGCGGCATGCAGCTGCGATAGCACGGCCAAACTGGAGCGAGATGCAGACTCATGCCGAGGTGCGGCAAGCGGCGCATGAGATTCAAGGGCTGTTGCCGCAAAGCTCTAATGCGGCAATTCTCGACATTGGCTTTGGCAGCGGGTGGTTCCTGGCGGCGTGCCTGACACTTGGGTACACGAATCTATCTGGCGCCGACTTCGGTATCGGCAACAAGATGCATGTTGCAGACTGGGGTCCGCAGGGGGTACGCCTGTTTGAGATCAAGGACAATATCGGCGACTTTCTTGCGGATCGCGAGGAACAATATGATTTCGTTCACATGTCCCACGTGATCGAGCACATTCCGAAGTATTCGCTGCTGTGGGTCGTGGATGCGCTTTATCGATCATTGACACCCGGCGGGACGCTGATGCTGCGAACACCGAACATGGAGAGTCCATGCGCGAACTCGTCTTATTACGTGACACTTGCGCACGAATACGGATTCAGTTCTTCCAATTTAGAGTCTCTGCTCGATATCTGTGGGTTCGACGAAATTCGATTCCATCGACCGACACTCCACAAGCCAAACTCGAAACAAAAGATCGGGAATGCGCTGCGTCGTGTTTTTCTAAAAGAGAGCGCGGTTAAACACCGGCTGTTTGGCGTGAACAGGCACGGCATTTTTGCTTCCGAGTTGGTCGTTACCGCGAGACGCGGAGCGGTCCCGCCATTCTTCGATCCGAAATATAAATAGATTTGTGTCGCGAGTCTGGCATTTTTACTCCGCCCAGTTCTGCACGAACTCGATCAAGCTGCGCACTGCGATCCCTGATGGTCCCTTCGCAATCCAAGGCTTCGCGTCTTCGGTCCAGGCAGTTCCTGCGATGTCGAGATGGATCCAAGGAGTGTCTTCTGCGAATTCCTTCAGGAACATGGCGGCTGTGATAGCGCCACCCCAGCGTCCACCGGAGTTCATGATGTCCGCAATATTCGACTTGATGATCTCTTTGTATTCGTCATCCAAGGGCAGACGCCACATTTTTTCGCCTGCCTTGGTTAATGCTTTCGAGAACCGATCGTACATTTCGTCGTTGTTGGCGAAGATGCCGGCGTTGGCATAACCAAGCGCAACAACAACGGCACCCG
This sequence comes from Terriglobales bacterium, assembly GCA_036265385.1. GTDB lineage: Bacteria > Acidobacteriota > Terriglobia > Terriglobales > Acidobacteriaceae > DATAPD01. The sequence continues at coordinate 61,253 of DATAPD010000032.1, read as the reverse complement.
TGAGAGTGGCTGCGTCGACCAGATGCGTGCAGCCAAGTTGGCGGGCGTAGTAGAGGCCGTCTGCAAGCACGAGGCGTCCCTCGGCGTCGGTATTGATGATTTCGATGGATTTGCCTGACATGGCGATTTGCACATCGCCTGGCTTTTGCGCTTTTCCAGAGGGCATGTTTTCCGTTGCGCAGACGATTGCAATCACTTTCACTTTCGGCTTAAGGAGGGCAATCGCGCGCATTACGCCGAGCATGGTGGCGCCGCCGGCCATGTCGTATTTCATCTTTTCCATGCCGTCGGCGGGCTTAATGGAAATGCCACCTGTATCGAAAGTGATGCCCTTTCCGACGAGGCCGAGGACCGGCTTTTCCGGCGCACCAGCAGGTTCGTACTTCATGATGATCAGTGCCGGAGGTTCGTCTGAGCCCTGCGCGACGCTCCAGAATGCACCCATCTTCAGTTCTTTGATCTTGTCAGCGCCATAAACCTCACATTTCAGTCCCACTTCCTGGGACATCTTCTTTGCTCGGTCAGCCATGATGGTGGGAGTCATTCGATTCGAAGGCTCGTTCACGAGATCGCGGGTGAAGTTTTGCGATTCGCCGATGATGTGCGCGACTTTGCGTGCATTCTCAAGTGCCGCCTGATCGCCTCGGGCAGCCACTGCGACCGAGTCGAGTTTCTGATCCTTGCGATCGGACTTGTAATAGTCGGGATCGAAGTCGCCCACGAAAGCTCCCTCGACGATCGAACGCACGGCCTGCTCCGCTCGCACGCTCTCTGGTGCTACGAACGTGAATTCGCGGATGCCGCGAGATTTAAGGAAGCGAGCTGCTGCTCCGGCGATTTTGCGTAATTCGGCAGGAGAAAAGTTCTTTGTTTTTCCGCCGCCGAGAAGCAGAAGCCGCTTAGCCTTCAATCCGCCCGGAGTATGGACCAGAGTGGTCTCAAACGTTTTTCCAGTGACATCACCGCTGGCGAGAACTGCAGCGGCAGTTTTTTGAACGGGATCGGAAGCGTCCGCGAACGGCACTGGCTTATCTTTTTCGCCTTTGTCGAGAACCACGGCAACAAGACATTCGGTAACAATTTCAGCAGGAGTTGAGAGCGTAATAGAAGTCTTCATGTGTTTCTCTAGTATTATCGGCAGCCGCTGAAACGCGCAACCCATTGGCACCTGAACTAGCACGGGAAGTGAGCGGAACTTTTCCCAAAGGAGATGCGTAACGAATCCCATGTCGACAGACAGGATAGCGCTGCCCGATTCGAAGGCATCAATACAACCCATAACTTTGGTGGGCCTTGCGATCAGCTTGTTCGGAATGGTCGCGATTGCCCAGGTGATCCGTTTCTACTGGCCTGAATCGACCGTGACGTCATCCATTGTGAGAGAGAGTCTCTTTTGGCTCTTGGGGGCCGCTCTCATCTGGATCGTTCGAAGTGGAGAAGGTTTGTCGCTTCGAACGATCGGGATTGGGACGGCGAAAATGTGGCAATCGCTCGCATGGGGTCCAGTATTGGCCGCGGTGAGCTTGTTAGTGGCCATCATGCTGGCGCATGTGACGGGGTATGGCCAGGGCAAGAATTCCCAGGCGTTTGATCGCCTCCCGCTCTGGCTAGTGACCTGTACCGTGTTTCGGGCGGGGATTCTGGAGGAACTCTTTTTTCGTGGATATGCCATTGAGCGCCTGAAAACGTTGGGGCTTCAGCGCTGGGCGGCGGCGGGGATACCGCTCGTGATCTTCGCCATTGGGCATTTTCGTGGCGGATGGGCAAATATCGCAATCGCATTCGTGATTGGTGCGATCTTGACGGTGTTCTATCTGTGGAAGAAAGATCTGGTCGCCAACATGGTGGCGCACACGCTGGTGGACCTGATTGGCAACGTCATTCCCCGGTTGCTGAAGTGAACGTGAGACTCGACTGCTCCCATTGGGTGGAATCAGTGCTCATGTTCGTCGTGCGAATGACGGTGCAGGTGAGGATGGGCGTGAATCACATTTCCATGGGTGTGCCGATGGGCATGTATGAGGTTCGTTGTCAGCAGCAACTGTGTGTTGGACAGAATCTGTGAAGGCGTGCCATCCGCCAGCAGGCTTCCTTCTTTCAAAATAAGAACGCGATCGGCGATATCTTCGACAATGTCAAGCTGCTGCGTGGCAGTGATGACAGTTTTCGTCGATCCCTTCCACTGCTGAATCAAGTCTACGAGTTGACTGGTGGAACGAGGATCGAGAGTAGCTGTGGGTTCGTCGAGGAGTAGGACATCCGGATTCAGAACGATAACGGATGCGATCGCGACCCGTTTCTTTTCGCCGCCTGATAGCCGATAAGGCGAACGGTCACGCAGGTGAGAGATTCCCATGAACTCGAGAGTCTCCTCCACTCGCCTATGCAGTTCTTCTCGAGTCCAGCCTAGCTGTAAAGGGCTGTACGCGACTTCTTCAAAGACCGTGGAATTGAAGAGCTGCGCGTCTGGATTCTGGAAGACGAGGCCGACGCGACGTCGGAAATTGAAGTTGAATTCGAGGTTGTTAAGAGAGTGCTGGGTCAGCGGATCTCCAAATGCTGTTATCGAACCGTGAGAAGGAAAGCAAAGTCCATCCAGCATTCGGAGTAGTGTGGATTTTCCGGAACCGTTCGCACCCAGCAAAACTGTCCGCTCGCCCCCTGAGATGTTCAGCGTCAGATCGCGGATGGCCGAGATCCCGTCGTACTGGAAACTGGCGGCGGAGATTTGGAACACTTGCAATCGTTATCGTCCTATCCAGAAACAGAAAAAAGCTGCTGAAGCGAAAGCGAGTAGCGCAATGAAATCTCTCGATCGAAGCCGCGGTTCTTCGAGGATACGCGCTTCACCAGAGAATCCACGCGCAATCATAGCGGTATAGACGTCATTCCCAAGGTCCATGGTTTTCATCATCAGAACGGCTGCAGTTTTGCCGGCGCCGCTGCGTTGGTCGGCATTGTGAAGGATGCCGACCGTGCGGCTTTTGCGCGACTCGAACATCTGACTCGCTGTTTCCAGCAAGAGAAAGATGTAACGGTGTGTCATACCAAGGATCGTGACGATCTCCGCGGGCAGGCCGAGCGCCCGTGTAGCTAGCAGTAGCTTATTCCAAGGCGTGCTCAAGACCAGGACGGCCGTAATGGTAATCGCGGTTTCAACGCGCAACACCAGCAAAATCGCCGTTCGAAGGCCGGTTTCGGTCACTTGGAAGTGACCGAATGCCGATGAAATCGGCGGACCGGGAGTTAATACCAGCGCTGGAAACGCAATAACGGCGGTGAAGAGGAACACGACAGTCCAGACTCGCTTTGCGAGTGTGAATAGTGACACTCCGGACAAGATTGCAAGGCACAAGGCAATCGCTAATAGAACCAGAATCCCACGATAGGTGTGACTTAGCACGACTGCGATCAACAAAAGAAGCGTTCCGATCAGGCGTATGCGGACATCGATCTTTTGCAAAAGTGTCTGACGAGCCGCAATTTTCTCGGAAATGAGCGCATTGGAAAGCGCGTGCGAGAAATGGTGCAAGGTCGATTCGATCGAATGTCTCACGATTCCAGTTCGCCCTTCGGTTTTCTGCGGAGGATACGATCAACTGCAGCACTGGCCGATGCCAAAACTCCAACTCCGAACATGGCAGACAGCACGTAGCCGAAGATCGGATTTTTAATGAACGCGGGAGCGTAATCGGGAAAGGGAGCGGTCCATAGTCCGGAAAGTTTGCGGATGCCAGACGGGGTAGGAGGTGGTTCAACCTGACGAGAGGTTCTGGCAATTTCCGCGCGCGCTTGCTGGTTCTCGAAATCGCTTGCCGACCACTCTCCCCATGCCTTTCCCACAGCCAGGACTCCAAGAGGCGTGAGAAGAGCGAGTACAGCGACCATCAGCCACAAGCGGCTTGCTCCCGAACCTTTCGAAGGAAACGCAGGAAGGGCGACTTGCGCGTGGTTAAACAACCCCAAATCCGCGCGCTGCAGATAGGAAACTATGCCAGCTGTGACGACAGCTTCAGCTAGGCCGGCAATCGTGAGGTGTCCGATCATGATGGCAGGCAGCGCAATGCGTAGGGGATAGGGAGCATAGAGCGGCGCGCCGCTCGGATCGTGATAAAGAGTTGGCTGAATTCCCAACTCAAAGCCGGCGACGAGCGCTGCCGCGTTGCAGGACAGGTATCCGGCTACGGCGGCGGCCAATATCCTGCGCCGCGAGGTTATTTCGGATGAGCCGGCAATCGCGTGATACAGCGCGTAGGCCACCAGAGAGCCAACTACCGCCATGTTGAAAGTATTTGCGCCGAGCGTGGAAATACCTCCATCGCCAAACAGCAAAGCCTGAAGCGCCAGGGCGATCGAAACAGCGATTATCGAGGCTGCTGGACCAAGCACAATCGTTGCGATGGCAACGCCCGTAGCATGACCTGTAGTTCCTCCCGGAAGGGGAAGATTGAACATCATTATCACGAAGGTGAACGCTGCAAAGACGGAGATGAGCGGAATTGTGCGGGAGGCTATGTTCCGCTTGATTCGCTGAAGAGCCGAGTACCAGCTAACGGACGAAAGCCCGTACAGGGTGACGCAGCTGGCAGGGCTCAGATATCCGTCAGGTATATGCATTTGAAGGATTCAATGCGCTACATGCAGTTTTTTGCACTAATTCCGCCATTGTACAGAGCGATCATTGCCCAGGTACACGGCGAATCTGCTTGTGCACACGGAGACGCCAAAACCTTTCGCAATGAAGATCAACTGTGGCTAGAATACTCGCGAGTTGCGGGACTTGGAGTGGCGCATGATCTGTAGGGATATGGCTCGGAAGGTTGTTCCGTTGTTTGGTGTCGTTTTTGTGCTGACCGCCTTAAGTGCGCGGGTTTCCGAAAAACATGTGCGTCTGGGAGTGCCGGAAGACTGGTCGCATCACCGCCTAGTGTTTGGCGGGAACGTCGCGGTGGAACGGCCGGAATTGATCGGCAAAGATGAGCGAGTCGTGCACGCCTTTCTCCAGCGTGTGCGGGCGCAAAAAGCCGCGCAATTCGGCTCTCGGGTTGACACAAATCTGGTGGAAGCGGCTGCCGCACAACGTGACTGGAGTGTGCCACTCGGAACGAGCGCTCGGGTGGCGACGGGGATGTTTCCCGCAAAGTACAGCTTCGACATCACGTCACCCCCGAGTTGTGCGAATGATTTTGTAGTTTTCGGGTTGATCCTTGCAGGTGTGACCGGTGGGCAAGGAAACATGGTGGCCATCAATAATCTTTATGCGGGCACCGGCGGGTTGTGCACGACCGGTCCGAGCGTGATGTTCTCCTACAATGTAACCACTCAGACCGGGGGCAAAGTCCTTACGTCACCGATTTTGTCCGCCGATGGAAAAAAGATCGCATTCGTCGAAAGTACCGCGGGAAGCTCAATTTTTCATGTATTGAAATGGGCGACCGGAGCAGGAAATGGCACGTCCCCCACATCGTCAGCCGTCCCGGGCGGCGGGAACACCGCGTCGATGGTCAGCATTCAGTATTCGAATTCAACGAATACGCGATCGTCGCCGTTCATCGATTACAACAATGACGTCGCTTATGTTGGTGCGGATGATGGCCGCATCTACAAATTCACGGGAGTGTTTAAAGGTGTACCAGCCTTGGCGGGGGGAACATGGCCCGTAACAGTCAAAGGCAACCGAAGGCTGACGTCACCAATCTTCGATAGCTTCACGAATAATATTTTCGTCGGTGAAGCAAGTGGAGGACTGTATCAATACAACCTATCCACGCAACTGTTGAAACGCCTCAATGTCAGCACACCGCAGCAGTCGAACGCCAACGTCATCGATTCACCTTTGGTGGATTCGGTGAACGGGACTGTGTTTGCAAGCTCGTCCAACGACGGAACCAGCGCGGTGTTTGTTGAAGCAGATACCACTTCACTCGCGGAATTAGCGCGCGTCAGAATTGGCGCGGGCAGTACTTTGGGGACGTTCGTGAACTTGTACGATGGCGCTTTTAGTGACGCTTACTACACGTCGCCAAGCAGTGGGCGAATGCTCCTTTGTGGGACGGGGCCGGCGGACATCACGCCATATCTTTACACGTTGAGTTTCACCGGAAGAGTGGTGAACACGACACCAGTTTCGCGAACACAAATTGTGAACAGCACGCGTGCACGGTGTTCTCCCATTACCGAATTTTTCAATCCGAACATAAATGGGGGAACAGACTTGTTCTTCTTTGGCGTTTCGTTCGATTGCTCCGGGGCCAATACAAACGGCTGCGTTATTGAGAGGACCGGTGCCGGAGTTACGACATTCGTTTCGGAACCGGGTGGCACAAGCGGAATTGTGATCGATAACAGCAGCACAGCGGGACAGGCCTCAAGCATTTACTTCTCGGTGCAAAGACTTCCATTCGGGGCTGTGAAGCTGACTCAGAATGGCTTGCAGTAACAGCTATTGCTAGAAAGACGAAGGGCGGGAAGTCGCTTCCCGCCCTTTCTGTTTGAGCCCGGAATCGGCTGACCAGCGTTACTCAAGTGCGATCTGCCAACCTTTGTCGGTCTTTACCATCGCAAGAACGACCTTAGTCGGCGCATCGTGATAGAAGTTCGCGCCATACTTCTGGATGAGCGTAGCGCGGTCCCATGTGTTGAAGCTCTTTACGTTCGGGCCAGCAGCATCGAGCAGATCACCCATCTTGTTCGGCTCCCATTTCCAGGAGTACTCGACCAAAGCCCGAGTCGGACTCTGCATGCTAATTTTGCTGATCTCGACCATCTTCCGTTGCGCTACCGGGATTGTGTAAGACTGAGTTTTGTCCTTTTCTTCGGACTTCTGAACGCCTGTCAATTCTCCCAAGAATGCCTCTCCTTTGGGCGTAAGCGAAACGGGAGTTTTCCAGTCGTTGTCTTTGCCAATTTTCACGAATCCGAGTTTCTCAAGCAGACGATAGTGGGGATCGTGCGGTCTTTCATCCACACTCGCCTTGATGATGCCCGTGTGGAAGTGCAGCGTAGGGGGGGCCTGCGATTCGAGTGAGGAAGCGACAATAGGAGTGGCTTCCTGGAGCGTCAGCACTTTCCGGTTCTCAAGAAGGAAATAGACAGAAACGCCAACGATGCTCACGATCAAACCGACGATGAGCAATAGAGGAACAACCGAAGATGATTGTTTTTCCAGCTCGATTTCCTGCTCAAACATGACATCCTCCTGTGCTTCTCGCAGCCATCGAGAAGAACGCGGTCAATGCGATTTTCGCCAAATACCTCATACATTGGTGTGATCTTGCGCACAAAAGAGTGTTCGGAAATCACACGAGGAAGAGGCAGGCGGATACTGCTTCGGCGCAAGCTTTTTCACAGGAGATTGGAATCGCGTTGAAGACGCGTCAGACGTAAGTGACTGAAGCGGTGATAGATATTAGAAAAATGCGGCGGCAGTCAGATTGCGCATCCATTTTGTGTTTGGCAGTGTTGCGGCCGAACAGGGTCCCATGACGCGCACGTTTCAAACTCTGGCCATCACACTTTTGATTACCCCTTTCGTTTGCTCTGCGTCCACAAAACCAGCGCTGGTACAGGCGGCCATGAGCCGTGCTTTACTGGCACCTAAGGAAACGAAGGTTTGGCACTCTCCGTGGCAAGATCAATTGGAGTATGCGATGGCGCAACATACCTCCGATCATGTGCAATGCGAAGCGGACCGGCCTCCTGAGGCATTGGCGACACCAGATCCGTTGTTCGACGTGACGAAGGAGGACCTGAAAATTACCGTGAGTTTTATCGTCGGAACGGATGGGCGAGTTCACAGCCCATTCATCCTTGAGAGCGGCGGCGAGACGGAGGACCAGAATGTTCTACTGACCATCCAGCACTGGCGTTATCGTCCAGCGATGTGTAACGGCGTACCTACCGAGGCTGAAGCGAAAGTCGAATTCCAGGGGCGATAATCGACAATCAGTGACGATAAACTGAAGTCGTCGGATGGTAGTTGCGCCAATCGAACCAATAGTCTTTGAGGAAGACGATCTGCTCCAGGCATTTTCCTGATTTCGCGCCACTCGTGGCGCATCCCTTGAAATTCCACTCACTGCCAGAGGTATCGATGAGTGTCCAATCGGCTGCGCCCGGTTTCTGAAAAAATTCGAGACGCTGATCACCATCGCGGCTGATAAAAGCACGAAGGGATTGTTTATCGGGACCGACAGCGAGGAGGATTGGCACTCCGCCCACTTGATCCTGAATCGGTGACTGCTTAAGGACTGTTGCGAGTGGATAGGCGCGGGCTTCATTCCCTAATGAGAGGCCGATAATCACATCTCGGTCGGCGAGGCCTTGGCCCGGGAAGCTAACAACTACAGGGAGCTTGCCCACACTGGTCTCCCAGTCTTTCTCGTACTTGTCCGAAAACTTCGCGATCGGCGCCAGAACCTGTCCGGCAGGAAATTCTGATTTCCAACTAGCGAATGTGATTTCGTCGTTGACCACACGTTCCAAACGGGCGCCTTGTAAAGGCCCGAAGAGGGCGAGTCCGCTGACCTGCTGCCACCAAGTTCCCGTCTCGCGGTCGCGCATCAGGAAATTCTGGTTGTTGATGCCCGCGAGATAGAAATGCAGTACACGATTCTGCATCGTACTTTTCCACACCAGACCGGTGTGACAGAGCGTTCAATACGTGACCACGATTGGTATTCCGCCCACTTCGTCGTTGAATACATGGTGGTAAGCCATTTGGACGATCGGGTACGCGCGAGCGTCATTGCCGAAACGAACAGCCATGATCATTTCGCCGGGATCGAGCTTGGCATTTTGCGCGGATAGAAATCCTGGCGTCTGGATGGGATGAAACATCCACTCAAAGTAGTTGAGGCGCGACATCACCGCCGAGCCAGCCGCCAAGAGAATACCGAGCGCCAGGAATACGCGCTGTATTTGCGAAGTTCGCGACCAAAGGATCCAGCCCAAAAGCAATGAGACCAATGCCAACACCACGGTCGCGAGCGGGGCGATAGCTTTTACTTCGAAAGCCAGCGCGAGCGCGCGTGGCGACTGGTATCGGAACGGCCGAATGATGAAGGCTGGGATGAAAAAAAGAGCGAACGTGCCAAAGGCGAAAATCCAGAAGATGAGCTTAAGGCCCGGGGCGAGTCGAACATTGGCTTGCATGACTGTTTCTTTATGGTGCCGCTGCTTATGGTAAACCGTCAACCTATGCGAAGGTTGTTATGTGCAGAGCTGCAACAGAGGAATCGGATGCACCGGGTTCTGAACCCGGACAGCGTGGTTTATTTCGATTAGCGAGCTTTCGCGGCCATGCTGCGGTTGTTCTTCGCGACTTGTCGGCGCGTGCTCGGCACATAAGCGCAGGAACGAAAATCGTAATGGTCCGCGAGACAATGTCCGCACAGGTGCACGTGGTGTACGCGGCAGTGGATGACTGGGGTCTCGGCTTTGCATTTCTCACAACCGCCGGACTGAGGGCGCGGAGCTGGTGGGGCACCCCCGAACTGGGTCTGCAGGGCTCGAGCTTTGAGATAGAAGCCACTGGCAATCATGAGAATGCCAAGCGAGAAGATACAAGCGCCGACCGGCAATAGATGCTGGTCGGTGGTGTCGGCCATCGTGGCGGCAAGAAGGAAGAGCGAGAATGCAACTACAACACTGCCGGAGCCAATCGCCCAGGTACTCGCATTTTCTGGCATGGCAGAAATCCTTGTGAGAAGGCGTTATCTGGGTCAGTAACTTGCGGAAGGTGACCCTCAGAAACACTAGATGTCCCTCGTGAAAGAGGCTAGATAACGAAAGTTTCAGGCACAAAATCTGGAGAAGAGGGGATCACTTCTATGACTTGAGTAACTTGTCGGTACCCTCGCAACAAAACTAGGATGAGCGGCAGGATGGAATGGCGCGTTCTACTGCTGTGCAGTGATCCCGGAACCAGCGATCTTCTACGCAAAGTTCTGGTCGAGCAAGACATGGTCACCGATCATGTCTCTTCGGTCGAGGAAGCTCTGGCGATGGTCGTTGACCGACGCTATGACGCACTGGTGCTCGACGCGCAAGATGAGCAAGGCGCGAGCACGGTGATCTCGAAAGCACATCATTCAAAAATGAATAGTGGGACACTCGTTATCGCACTGGTCGGGAGTGCGAACAATGTGAGACACCTGTTCTCACTAGGAACCAATTTCGTCCTGTATAAACCGATCTCTGAAGAAAGAGCGAAGGTAAGTCTTAAGGCTGCTCAGGGTCTAATGAGACGGGAGCGGCGTAGAGTGCCGCGCATTCCGGTATACACGCCGGCGAATCTGGCATACGCGAACGTTGAGGACTCTAAGAGCACAATGCTCGATGTGAGCGAAGAAGGAGCCGCGATTCAAAGCGAGCGGAGACTTCCGCCCGCTTGCAAGGTTTATTTTCAATTCACCCTTCCCGGACAAACGAAATTGGTACGGCTTTCTGGTGAAGTGGCTTGGCAAGATTCCACCGGGCGCGTTGGCATACGGTTTGTCGATGTTCCTCAGACCTCGCGCCGGATTCTTAACGAATGGCTGCTGCACAATAATTTTCGGAAAGAGAACTCTGCGCCGAAAACGATCACCACGCCGCTGGCAACGCCGACGGCCGCGTCAGATGCGGAGCAGAGCGCGATGCAGCGGCTACGCTCATTACCAGGGAACCGCCGTGGGGAATCGCGCCATGCTTGCAGCCTTGGTGCTGAAGTTTATAGGTTAGGCAGCACGGTACCGAATCGCTGCAGCCTTTCAGACATCAGTAGCGGCGGATGCTACGTAGAAATGCCTACGCCGTTTGAAGCAAATAGTCCGGTAGAAATTATTGTTCGCACGCAGAGCATGAAGATTCGGGTGCGCGGTCTGGTTCAGGCGACACATCCAGGATTTGGGATGGGTGTGCGATTCTCGCTGAAAGATGCGCCTGAGCGCGAACAAGTGCAGCAACTGATCAACGTCGTCTCCGCAGGTCCCACTCTGGAACCGACCTTCTAATTAGCCAACGACTGAACAGCTTTTTTGAAATATTCGAGAGAATGTTTCAAGCCCTCTTCCAAGCCAACTTTCGGATCCCAACCGAGGAGAGTCCTTGCCTTCGTGATGTCCGGCTGACGCTGCTTGGGATCATCCTGTGGGAGAGGTTCTTGTCGAATGGAACTTTTCGATCCGGTGACCTCGATAACGCGCTTCGCGCATTCAAGAATTGTGAACTCGACGGGATTACCAATGTTGACTGGGTCATGCTCATTCGATCGTGAGAGCCGCATGATGCCATCGATCTCATCACTTACATAGCAGAAGCTGCGCGTCTGTGAGCCGTCGCCATAGACGGTGAGAGGTTCGCCCATCAATGCCTGCTTCATAAAATTCGGTATGACGCGGCCGTCATTGAGTTGCATTCTGGGTCCATACGTATTGAAGATCCGCAAAATGCGTGTATCAACCTTGTGATAACGGTGGTAGGCCATCGTGACTGCTTCTGAAAAGCGTTTCGCTTCGTCGTAAACGGAGCGGGGACCGATCGGATTCACATGCCCCCAATAGGTCTCCTTCTGTGGATGTTCCAAAGGATCGCCGTAACATTCAGAGGTGGAGGAAATGAGATATTTGGCGTGATACTTTCGCGCAAGTTCGAGCGCATTGAATGTGCCGAGGGAACCCACTTGTAGGGTTGCGATGCCGTGTGTCATGTAATCGATCGGGCTGGCTGGGCTGGCGAAATGAAATACATAGTCAACGGGACCTAAATCGAATGGCGCGCAGATGTCGAGTTCGCGAAACTCGAATCGGCCATCGTTTCGTAGGTGGCTTATGTTTTCGAGTCGGCCCGTGATCAGGTTATCGGCAGCGATGACATTGAAACCATCCGCTATCAAGGCGTCGCAGAGATGCGATCCGAGAAACCCCGCTCCACCCGTTACCAGCGCACGTTTTGACATTCTCCTCCTCTGGGTCCCAAGACTTGTAACATCACATCCCAAGAGCAACAGAACTCAATGTAATCGAACAGCCTGGTATCGGTCATCACTCGAGGTTTCCGGGCTCACAGCAGTTCGTGATTTGCATCACCGTACGTGCGTGTCCAGCGGGGAAGAATAGTCTCGGGAGGCTCATATGCCGATCCTGATGCTTGCTCTTATGGCGCTGGCGGCCTTCGGAGCGATTGGAGTCTTGCTGGCCGTAGCTGCTTTTTCTGAAAAGAAGGGATAGTTCCAGGCTCGGAAGAATGCGAGGTCGAAGACTGATTCCTTAAGCGACCTGTTCGGTGCGATGGAAACTTTTGCCTTTCTTCTCGGCTCCCATCAAAACGATCAATCCAAGCCCGAATATCGTGACTACTTCAAAACCCGCCAAAGCCCACTGATAGCCCCATTTGTCACGCAACGCATACTCGATATTGTTGGTGGGCGCGGCAAGCAGAATTCCCAGTTGATAAGCAAGTCCTGGCATCAGACCGCGGACGTTATCGGGAGACAACTCATTCAAGTGAGCTGGGACGATTCCCCATGCGCCTTGTACGCCTACCTGCATCAAGAATGCTCCGACAACCAAGACTGAGAGAGACTCTCCGAAAGCCCATGCGGGAATTACGATCAGTGAAAGGAAGAGAGCGAAGATGATCGATCGTCTGCGGCCCAACTTTTCCGAAAGATGACCAAAAAGAATCGCACCCAGAACGGCTCCGATGTTGTAGATGATGGCAATGTACGACACGGTAGAAGATGAAAACTGATGGACAGTCTTCAGGAAGTGTGGGTACAAGTCCTGAGTTCCATGCGAGAGGAACATGAAAAGCGTCATCATCAGCACCAGAAAAGCGAGGGTCTTCCATTGGGAAGCGGTGGTCGTGAGGATTTCGCGGAAGCTGGCGGCGCGATGCTGGTGCCATGCCTCCGATTCGCGCACTTTTAACCGGATATAGAAGGCGAGCAATGCTGGTACTCCGCCTGCCCAAAACATTGCTCTCCAACCCCACAACGGGAGGATGATTCGGGCAGCAACGGCAGCCAGGAGGTAACCGATTGAATAGCCGCTCTGGACGACACCAGAGAGAATCCCGCGCCATTTGGGCGGGGCACTCTCCATGGCCAGCGACGCCCCGACGCCCCACTCGCCACCCATACCGATGCCAAAGATAGCGCGGAGTATGAGAAAGGTGGTGTAGTTGGGAGCAAACCCGCAAAGAAGTTCCATGGCCGAGAAGAACACGACATTGGCCATCAGCGGCTTTCGACGACCATACCGGTCCGCCAACATGCCAAAAAGAACCGCACCGATTGGGCGCATTGCTAAGGTCGCCGTGGTCGTCCAGATGATCTTTGCGGCCGAAACATGGAACTGAGCGGCCAGGATATCGACCAGGAAGACCAGCACAAAAAAATCAAAAGCGTCGAGGGTCCAGCCGAGGAAACTCGCGGCCACCGCATGCCACTGGTCGCTGCGAGTTAGCGCCTTGTTGGAAGTGGCCGGAGGGTGCATGCGTGTCGAGATTGTACATGGCAGTTATGCTGTCCGAATTGTCGGATTTTCTTGGTGTGACCCCACTTCGGCAAGCTTTCAGGTGCACTGTACAGATTCTTCATTGACTTCGAGGCATGTTCCGAGTGAAACTCCGCTCAGTCCGGTCTACTTCGTCCTCCGTCGCATTTGAGGGAAGGGAAACTGCAAAACGCCTCTGTGACGGCGAAAGCCGGCGCGTTATCGTATGCCCTTTTACTCGGTCGTGCCGCCAGAACCTGATCCGCAGAAAGCACGTCCATCTGCGCCGGACATTCACTTGTCTCTGGAAGAAGACGAGAGCGGTAACGTAGAGCGTTTAGTCGGTGCGCTGGCAACGACTGGCGGCGGGGAACTCACCTCAGAGCTTGCACTGGATCTAGTCCTAAACAACATCGTGGAACAGGCTCGACTGGCTACTGGTGCCAGTGGTGCAGCGATTGCCCTGATGCGCGACGGCGAAATGGTTTGCCGAGCAACAGCTGGCGCGACGGCGCCGGATCTCGGAATCAAAATGGATACTCGCTCTGGGCTCTCCGGAGCATGTGTCAGCACAGGCCAGATCCAGCTTTGCGATGACACTGACACCGATCCGCGAGTGGACGCCGAGGCGAGCCGACAACTTGGAGCACGCTCGATCCTGATCATTCCGCTATTCGAAGACGAAAAAATTTCCGGAGTTTTCGAGATTTTTTCTCCGCGCGCAAGCGCTTTCAGCGAGCGGGATATTCATACCTTGCAGGCCCTTTCGCGAAAAATTCAACAAGATCGGGATGCGGCAGTCAAACGCATCACACAGCCGCCGGAGCCGGAACCGGCCGAAATTGCGCCGCCACCCGATCAGCGTTTTGAGCTGCCTGAAGAAAAAGAATTGCCTCCGCTGCCCAAGAGATTCGCCAATGAAGATCCGGGATTGAGCGGCTACAGCTGGACGCACGGCCCACGACGGCAACCCTGGTACGAACCGGAACAGCGGAGAGCCAATGCCATTCCGGTGAGATCCGAAAGCTTTCAGGCGCAATGGATTCAACCGAGCTTACCGGCTCCTCGACAACTGGATTTCACGACGGCGGTCATGACTGTCCTTGTAATTGGGGCCGGAGTTGGGCTTGGAATTCTTGCGGGATGGCGATCAGGAGTTCTAAGTGAACGTCTTATGCAAGGGGTACCGCAACAAGCGGCAGCCGCCGCTCAAAAACCTGCTAAGGCGAGCAAGGTGGAAAAGCCCTCGTCTCGGGTCACTACCGCCAAACGGGAGAATTTGGGTTCCGTGCAGGATCGCGAGCAGGCTTTGCGCGCCGCCCGGTCGTCAGGCAGTTTGGTGGTGTATGAGGACGGCAGGGAAGTCTATCGAACCCGCCCTGAAAACGCTGCTCTGAAGGAATCCGAACCAGGTGCAGCCGCCATACCCGCCTTAGACGAGAGTACGGCCAATGAACGGCTCATCCACCGGGTGGAACCGGAGTATGGCAGCGATTCAATTGCCTCGGACCAGCCGATTGTTCTGCAGATTACCGTCGACAGGGACGGGTCTGTCGGAAGTGCAACGGTGGTTTCTGGAGATCCAGTGAGGGCGTCAGCCGCTTTAGCCGCGGTTCGAAAGTGGCGTTACGAACTGCGTGAGAATGAAGCGCGAACGGGTTTTCAGACCCGGGTTACCTTCCGGTCTGCCGCTGTCCAACGGTAGCCGTTTCGTTTCAGTATCTACTCCACTTGCAGAAGGCAACTCCCGCCTTTTAAAGTTTAAGAGATCAGGACCTAAGCGCTAACGAATCACCGATCGGCTGCGTTATCGGAGCCTGATGATTGGACATAACGCTCGAATGGCGGATTCCAAAGAAAATCAAACAACAGGCGCAAGCCCATCGGAACTCCAGTGGTACGCGCTACGCACGCGATCGAGACACGAGCGCGTGGTGAACCAGCAATTAATTTCGAACGGTTTTGAGACCTTCTTACCGACCTTGACCGAAACGCACCGCTGGAGTGATCGCAAAAAGGTGGTCGAGGTGCCTCTGTTCTCGGGTTACACGTTCGTGCGCTTTACCTATTCGCACGAGGAGAGAATCCGAGTGTTGCGGTCCCATGGCGCGGTGGGATTGGTAGGTGTGCAGGGTGCTGGAGTGCCCATTCCTGACTCGCAAATTGACGACATTCGTAAGCTGCTAACGAACAAAATTCCACTTCGAAAGCACGGGTTTTTGCGTATCGGTCAACGCGTACGGATCCGAGGCGGAGCCCTCGACGGTCTCGAAGGCATACTCGTGGCAGAAAACGGGGATCGCAGTCTTGTGATTTCTGTCGATCCGATCCAGCGGTCATTATCGATCCGCGTCGAAGGCTACGAAGTCGAGCCCGTCTGAGATCAGCTGTACGCTAGCTCCTTAGCTCTTTGAGCTGCCTTGACGACCGCTTTAATGAGCGTTACTCGTAGCTTACCTTCTTCAAGTTCAAGTATCCCATCAATCGTACAGCCGGCTGGGGTCGTCACCGCATCCTTTAGCAGTGCTGGATGATCGCCGGTTTCCAACACGACCCGTGCTGCGCCGAGAGCGGTTTGAGCTGCGAGTAACGTGGCAACATCGCGCGGTAAGCCGACCTTCACGCCAGCCTCCGCAAGCGACTCGAGGATGATGTAGATGTAGGCAGGACCGCTAGCGGAGAGACCGGTGACGGCATCCATGTGTTTCTCATCCACCACGACAGTTCGGCCTACAACCTCGAACATGGAGCGAGCAAGCTCGATGTCCGAAGCACTCGCGAATTGGCCTGCACATATGGCAGTCATTCCGGCCCCGAGAGCGCAAGGCGTGTTGGGCATGGCGCGAACGACAGGCGTTTTTTTGCCGATAGCCTTTTCAATGTCGCTCGTGGGGACAGAAGCTGCGACAGAGATAACGAGCTGTTGCGGGCTTAATTGTCCACGGATATTTCGCATTACTTCGCTCACCACTTGAGGTTTTACGCAAACAAAAACAATGTCTGCACCTTTGACCGCGTCCACATTGCTGGTTGAAACGGGAATATGCAGCTTCTTTTTGAGAGCTTCGGCGCGATCAGCGTGGCGTACGGTGGCCCGGATGTTGTCGCGCGACAGGAGATCAGCCTTGATCAATGCCTGAATAAGAATGCTGCCGAGCTTTCCGGCGCCCAGGACTGCAACTTTCCTCTTCTGAGGTTTGGTCCCCATTACAGAATGCTCCTTGGATGAACGGATGCCAATAAGAGTAGCAGCGATTCGTTACGCGTGTGCGGGCGGATACCAGTTGGCCGGTATGCTCCGTCTCGCCTGTGGGCCTACTGAACGTTGACGATCACCGTTGTGTTTTGCGAAAGAGATCCGGATGTAGCCGTCACCTTAACGCTGTAGCTGCCGGGAGGCGTTCCAACGTGTCCTTCGCCAGGTCCTGGTTCACTCAGTCCGCCGCCGCAATTTGGGAACATAGTGATTGCACACGCGACGATTGCAGTGAGAGCAGTTCTACGAAGTGAGCGAGATCCGCGAGACATTCCTAGCCCCAGCAATGGAATGAGGAAGGCATAAATCAGTTTTGGAGCCTGGGCGCTCGCAGAACTTGTTGCCGTGGTGGCGATGTCCACTCTGACGGTAGTGGCAGGCGAGCTTGCAGGCAGAGTGGCGGGTTGGAAGATGCATCGCGAGAGCGAAGGAAGCGAAGAACAGGAAAAGGAGACACTGTTGTTGAAAGAACCACCGCCGGGTACGAGTGAAAGAAAAAAAGAGGCGGTTCCACCTGCAGGAATTGTTTGACTATCGGCATCACTACTCATTGAGAAGTTCGACACACTGTTGAGGGTTACAGGCAGTGCGTGTTGGGTGCTTGCGGCATCTGTGCCTCGGGCAATCAGATCAAAGTGAAAAGTCTGCGCGGATGAACTGCCAACTTTCACACGGAATTCGGTTCCAGCGGAAGTAGGAATGACCGAACCACCTGTACAGGTGGAGGGGGCCCCAGTGCCGCAGGAAATGGTTACTGACTTCGAATACCCTTCAACGCTGGTCAGTGTTCCGACGAAATCTGTGGTGTCTCCGGCGGGAACTGACAATGTCGAAGAATTTACAGCGAGATGAAAATCTGGGGCAGACGAGACGGTCAGTGCCAGTGAGGTCTTCTTGGAGGCGGGCGCTTCGGGCGTATCCGCTTCAATCGTGATCGGGAAGGATCCGGCGGGAGTTTCCGACGTGGTCGTGATTGTTAGAGTTACGGCTTCGGATGACTGTCGCTTGGCGTGACTGTCGCTCGAGGCGAAAACAAGCAAGCGGCGCCGGATGGAAGACCACTCGCACAGTTCAGGGTGACAGTTCTGTCAAAGGGACCTGAGGCACTCACGCTAAACGTTGCCGGAGTGGACGTGCCTGCTTTCGTAACTGTGATCGTCGCGGGAGAGGCGTTGCTCAATCCGAAGTCGACTACCTTCAGCGTGAGCGCTGAATCGTGAGTCGTGGAGTCAGTATCTGCCCCACTCGCTCGAAGAGTGAATGGATAGCTGCCGGGCGCGGCTGAGGCGATTACATTTACCGGTATTCCTTCCGAGATTGGAACTATTTGGGAGGGAGTGGGCTTGCACGTCGATAGATGTTCAGCTGCTATACAAGCAAGATTCACTGAACTGCCGTATCCGTAATTTGCGGATAGTGTTCCAGAAAATCTTGCTTCTTGACCGGCGAATACGGTGAGAATGTTGGGGTTGAAGGCAACCCTGAAATCTTGCGCAGCAGCCAACACGTATTCCCAGACACCTCTTCCATACGTGGCGGCGCGCAGCCTCTTGTTTTTGGCATCGGGGCGAAACAGCAGGAGCGTCGTCACTGGAACATTTGGAAGATGGCCCGAGCCTGAAGCGGGCCCGACTTCTCCCCATGACGGCGTCGTCGTGGAACTCACAAACACTCCACCATCTGTGCCGAGATAAACCTGGGCCGCTTCAGAATCCACCAGTACGGAGTTTGCGGGAGTGTCGGGCAGTCCTTTCGCAAGATTCCCGAACACTTGCCAAGTCGTCCCAGCGTCGGTTGTCTTGAAGACATGAGGAACTCCGAAGCCCATGACTGAGATGAATGCGGTACGTCCGGTGGCATCCGAGGAATCGATAGCAACGCTTGAGATCGGATACTGTTCCGGGTTCAGTGAACCTGTCATGTCTCTGAACGTCGACGTTGCGGTATCTGCGTTTGTGGAAACGAAAATTCTTCCGCCAGCGGGACTGGATGCGGCGAGTGGTCCAGATCCGTAAGTCGTGGCGTAGATAACGTTTGAAAAGCCGTGATCGCCTGCCAGCCCTCCCGCGGCGATTGCACGAACCAGATTGGCTTCGCTCCCAGAGCAGTTGCCAGAGCCGTTGTCGAAATTATTGCTGAGCTGGCTTACGGAACTTCCATCGACCGCAGCACGCCAGATTCGACAAGTGCCAAGCAGCAGCTGGCTTGTTGCGCGAGGATCGAACGCGAAGGGAACGTAGTAGGCACCATCGTCTCCAGCCAAGTCGACGCTGGAAAGCAAAGTTGTGAAATTTCCCATTCTGCAATCGACACCTGAGTCGCATGCGCTTATGTTGAGACCGCTAGGCGGCAAGTCTCCAGTAGATCCAAGCCACCGCGTTGAGCCCGGAACCATTCCGACGGTGCCGCCGTCCCCAGACATAACGTTCACGAACTCAGAGCTGGATGTGGCCTGGTTTGTTGCAGGAAAGCCGTTGCCCTGTGCTCCTCCGAGCAGCGTGTTTGCGTCAACAGGGTCTTGTGCAAGCGATACAAATTGCGTGAGAGATCCGATCGTTTCATTTAAGCTATCGAAATGATTGCTGCCGCTGCACGAACCGTTTACTCCCGCAATTAGGCCAAGATATCCGTCAGGTGTGCGGTAAATGCCACCATCGTTCGCGAAGTAGCCGATTGCCTTTCCCGACGAAATGATGAAATCTGCAGCGTGTTGGTGAGGATGAATCTTTGCTATCTCACTGCAGCCATATGCGTGTGACAGATTGAGCCATGCGCCTCCACTGCAGCTTGTGGTGCTGGTGTCGTTCAGCGAACACTTGAAGAGATTTGTTGCTCCGGCGTAAACGTCGGTGGCGATTGCCCCGTTCGGAACTGCGTTAAGGGTAAGAGCGTAGTCTCCGCTGTCGGCGCCACAGCCACTCGAATCGCCGCAGAGAGTGAAGCCCGCGTCGGAGATCTGGATCCATGGACCGCCATTCACACTACGCCAGATGCCTCGGTCTATGGTCGGACCCTGATTGGCCGGCAGATCGACGAACCATACGTAGACCTCATCTCGCCCAGGCACGACGGCGATCTGGGCTCGATATATAGGACATGCGTAGGAGTTGGTTGCAGCATCGGGTGGACATATTGTGGATGTCAAAGCGCCTGGTCCGCTGGCTGCCCCTGGTTGGGATGCCAAGCGCGACCAGTTGAACCCGTCCGTGGAGGAATAGATTCCATGACGCCGGATTGCTGCAAAAAACTTGTGTGCAGCGGCGTCATAAGCAACGCTCGTTACTGATGATGGTGTGATCGCTGTGCTGCCATCTTTGATGGATGACCACTGCCAGGTTTGGCCGCTGTTGCTGGAGACGTATATTCCGCGATTTGTGCGCGAATCGAGTCCATCCATGCTGCCTTGCGGGGCGGCGCCGGTTGCAGCAACCACTAACGAAGTATTTGCGCTGCTGAACGCAATCTGACTAAAGCCGAGACCTTTGAAGGAGTGACCGTCAGAGCTGGAAGGGACTTGACTCCAGTTTGCGCCGGCATCTGTGCTTCTGAAGATGCCCAAGCCGTAGTAGGAGTCTGTCGAACTGTTGCTCTCGCCTGTCCCAACAAGTATGACACGCGAACTGCCCGGCTGCACAGCCATTGCTCCCACGGCAAGCGTTGGCTGATCATCGAAGAGCGGTATCCAAATGACATCCGCTGCTAACGGAGTCGACGCGTTGGTCGATTTCCAAACACCGCCGTAGGCAGCGCCGAGATAGACAGTATTTCCAGTGATGTCGCTTCGATCGATAGTTACTGAAGTCGCTCGTCCGGAAACCCATCCGTAATCGTGGAGTCCGAAGCCGCTCGCGTCTGATGCCAGTGGTGCGGGCCCAAGCGGAACCCACCC
The DNA here is from genome assembly GCA_036265385.1 of Terriglobales bacterium. Taxonomy (GTDB): domain Bacteria; phylum Acidobacteriota; class Terriglobia; order Terriglobales; family Acidobacteriaceae; genus DATAPD01. The sequence goes on along the minus strand of DATAPD010000032.1, from coordinate 40,630 downwards.
TTCCCCGCCAGCAACAACGGAAGTTTGTTGTGAAAAGACTCTACGACTATCAGTGGCTTGTAGTCGGAATTGGTGTGCCCGTTCTCGAAAATCCGCACCGGATTGTCCCCTGGGCGCAACTCGGCCGCTCAAGAACCAATCCGTCCTGACGTTCCTCGCTCTTTGATCCGTTGCGGACGATTCCTGTCCATATGAAGCCAGACTAATGAAATAGAGAAGCCCAAGGCAGGCAATAAGGAAGGAAGTTTTCATCGAGGTGAAAAGAAAACAATTCCAACCTAGTCATGGACGGAGAAGGAGGCTGTGCGGAGAAGCACGAGAAATCGTGATCCGCTGAACATTGTAAGTTTCAATTTGGAACCGATGAAACGAGGCTATTAGATACGCGTTCTCGATCGCTCCTGGATCGTGCGAACGATCGATGTTACGAGCTTTCGAGGGGCTATGCGGACAGCCTGCGCCATCACACGATTCTGTAAACCTGCAATGACAACTCGTCGACCAGCATTCATGCCGCGGTACCCGATCTCCGCTACTGAGGCGGCATCCATTCGGCCAAAACGCAACAGACGACTGTCTTCCATGTCTGCGCGCTTGTGAAACTCCGTCGTAGTCGGTCCGGGACATAAACAGGTGACGGTCACACCCGATCCCTGAAGTTCATTGGCGATCGCTTCTGAGAAGCTCAGAACGTAAGCCTTCGTGGCGTAGTAAACGGCCATCAAGGGACCAGGCTGATAGGCCGCGGTAGAAGCAACATTCAAAATACGGCCGTAACTGCGCTCCATCATGCCTGGCAAATAAGAACGAGTGAGTTGTGTGAGGGATGTGATGTTCAGCTGGATTTGCTGCGTCATCTCGCGTGGATCAGACAAGGCAAACATTCCGTACTGACCGAACCCGGCATTGTTGACGAGGGCATCAATCGTCATTCCCGATTTTGTTGTCTGGTCGACAACCAGATCTGCCCCTCCTGCTTCCGAGAGGTCAACAGCAACGATCAGAGAATTGGTACCGCATTCTTTTTTCAAATCAGCGGCAAGTTTGACTAACTTGTCGCGGCTGCGAGCCACTAGTACCAATTGATACTGATCGCGAGCGAATAATCGCGCGAGTTCATATCCAATGCCTGATGACGCGCCAGTAATGAGAGCTGTCTTCCGATCGGGCACAGTCTTCTCCTCAAACAAAAAGGGCGGGCTCACGCCCACCCCTAAGGTGATTCGGCACCCATGATTTCAGACGTTGTAAATCGAGTGCCAGGAAGTTGCCGCCTTGAGTTTGTCGTTCACGTTATTGATGTTCTTCACGCCTTCGGTTTCGAGCCACTTGCGGAAGGCAGATGCACCCTGCTTCGCATAAACGGGGATGCCTTCTTTCCATGTGGCTCGTCCGCAAAGAACGCCATTGAACTTCACGCCGGATTCACCGGCCAACTCCAGCGTCTCTGAAAACTCCGAATTGCTCACACCCGCAGAAAGATAGATGAACGGCTTGGTGGCAGCAGATGCGGCTTTATGGAACAGATCGATCGCCTCTTTTTTCGAATAGGCTTTCTGTCCGGCAAATGATTTCGTGCCTTCGACGAACTTCATGTTCACGGGTACTTCAACTTTCAAGACGTCGACACCGTAACGATCTTCGCTGAATTCGCGCATGCTTTCTGCCACGATGCGCGGTTTCTTCTGTGCATAGTCGAGTCCTTTTTCATCGGCACCTTCTTCGTACCCCACAAACTCGAGAAAGAAGGGAATATCGTTCGCGCGGCACTCATCGCCGATCCGCTCAACCCAGGCATGCTTGTGATCGTTGATCTTTTTGGGATCATCCGGTGTGTAGTAGAGAAGAATTTTTACGCAATCCGCGCCAGCTTCTTTGAGTCGTTGGGCTGACCAGACGTCGAGAAGATCCGGCAGGCGGCCGGGCCCAGTTTTGTCGTATCCCGTTTTTTCGTACGCAAGGAGCAATCCGGCATTCTTAGCGCGCCGTTTGGAGGCGGGCAGTCCCCACTCGGGGTCAAGCAAGATGGCGCTGGCATGAGGAGTGAGAACTTCAGTCACGAGTGATTTGAACTCCTCCATCATGGCGTCTTTCACTTCGCCACCTTTTTCCTTGGCGAGTGATTTCTGCAGAGATCCCCGCTGGTCCATGGCCGCCGCGGCAATCACGCCGCGATCATTGGATACGGCCTTCAGACCCGCTAACTTTCCGGGGGTAAGTTTCATGGAATCCTCCGATAATTGCGGTATTAGACGGCCCATCATTGTAAACCAATGCTGATGGTTGAAATTGTGACGAGAAGCACAGAGTAAGCGTGTCTTAGCGGTGGGCTTTCGATGCGTTCAAGACTGCCTGTTGTTTTTCGACCAACGTTTGAACTCCCTTTCGCGCGAGGCCGATCATTTTGGCGAGACGTTCGTCATCAAAAACCTGGTGCTCGGCTGTAGCTTGCAATTCAACGAACTTGCCGCTTGCCGTCATCACGATATTCATATCTACGTCGGCACGAGAGTCTTCCTCATAGTTCAGATCGAGCAGTGGTTCGCCGTCGACGACGCCTACGCTGATGGCTGCGACGAGCTCTCGCAACGGCAGCGTAGTTAGCGTTCCAGCGTCCACCATCCGCTCGAGCGCTAAACCGAGCGCGACAAAAGCACCCGTAATGGATGCAGTCCGTGTGCCGCCGTCAGCCTGGATAACGTCGCAGTCGATGAAGATGGTACGCTCGCCGAGTCGATCCATATCCGTAACGGCGCGCAAGGACCGACCAATGAGTCTTTGAATCTCTTGAGATCGTCCGCTCGGACGACCTTTGCTCGACTCGCGAGGCGTGCGTGTGAGCGTGGCACGCGGGAGCATGCCATATTCACCGGTGACCCAGCCTTTACCTGAATTTCGCCGAAACGAGGGGACAGTTTCTTCGATCGACGCAGTGCAAATCACTCTTGTGTTTCCTACCTCGATCAGAGCGGAACCTTCTGCGGTAGAAATGAAGTCAGGGATGATGTTCACAGGACGAAGCTGGTCTGGAGCACGGTTATCGTTGCGAAAAAACATGATGAGCGATTGTACGGTATTGAGTGAGAGCTTTACTTAAGTGTCTAGAAGCCGCTCTGCAATTGCTGAACGAGTTGATTTACGGAAGAGGTTTCGTAGGGGCTTGAAAGATCGATGTGGCCGGCCAAAGTGTCGCGTGTTTTGCCATCAATCAGAATCTTCACGCGGCTGATTCCCTGGATGTTTGCTGAGAGAGTCTGAATCATCGATGCAACTGTAAGCTCTTCGACGAGGATTCCCGAACGATGTCCATCGGCAAAGGCAGCGTTTACATCGATGACCGCTACTCCAGGATCGACGAGGTAGACACTCTTGACTTCAGACCCGGCTGCCAGTGGATGCTGAGAGGCCTGGTCGAGGTAAATTGCCATCAATGCTCGAAGCAGCTGCTCTGCGCGCTGCTGTCGTGCAGATGACAAAGGAACTTTCGTCGTTGTGGCCCGGATCGTTCCGGGATCGTCATAGGCCACATAGAGCGTCACGCTTTCTGTAGGTCCGGACACAGGAGGCGTGAGCGGCCGAGAATCGGTTTGCGTTGGTTGCAGATCGGTGACGCGATGACGCATGTGTCCAACGTAGAGGCCCATGATCACCACGACTGCGACCATTACGATCAATCCGATTACTAATTGGCGAGAGATCACCGTGCCGCCTCCAGTCGCGCTTTCTGTGTTGCAACGAATTCGGCAATTGCTGCGGCAATCGGCTGTTGGTAAGGCTCGGAATTTACATCGGCAACGTTGGCAGAAGGCGGAGCAAGCTCAATTGCGATCGCAGGCGACACGATGTTGTTTAACGGGCGAAGCGGAGCTGGGAGGATTCGTACCGCTATTCGCCGCTTTTGCAGTTCTGAAGCCGCTCCCATTACCAAGTCCCGGCTGGTGGGAAGGGCGCTAGTTTGTGCAGTATCCCAGTCGATCCATGCGCCGCGATTCCCTGAACCGCCCGGAATACTAGCTGAATAGAGGCGAACTCCGGTGCCTTGGCTTGCCGCATGGATGTTCACATAGAGAGCAGAGCGCCTGGCATTCGCCATTGCGGCGCGCTGATCAACCGTCAGCAACGAATCTGAATCTCGCAACATCACGACCGCAATGCCCCGGGCTTCGAGTTCCTTGCGAAGCACCCGCGCAAATGCGAGCGTCACGTCTTTTTCAGCTAAGTCGTTCGTGAGAGCTGCTCCTCTTTCCGCACCGCCGTGACTCGCGTCGATAACAATTGCAAATGATGGAGGACTGCCTCCTACGAGTGGAGGAGCGGCAGCGGAAGATCCGGGTGGGGGAGCTGTAGTGCCGGCTCGAGCTGCGGTGTTGGGTGGGGTCGGTGCGCTCAGAGGCGGCGGGTTGGTCACTGTTATTGTCCTGCCTCCAGCCGTGAAGCTCGCCATCAGTGAAGCAGCGCTGTTTACTGTGATCTCGGCAGCGCCGTTGTTCTCCGTAAAGGTTGCAGAAGGGATGCTCTGGTCATCGAACTTCCACTGCGTGTTGCTCGCGACAACTGGGTCGCGAGTGAAAGCCATACGCAGGTGTCCGGGTTCGGTCGAGATGGTCGGGTTCACAGGAGCACTGAAATTGAACAGGACACGGGCCGGCGTGGTTTTCACAAGGTTCACTGTGACCTGAGTGGACACACCCCCGATGAACAAACGGCGGCCGCTCTCACGCAATGTGACAGGGCCACCGAGAAATTTCGGGAGAATCGTTGGCAGAGAGGAAAGGGGGACAAGGCCTCGCCCATTTTCCAGGATGAAAGGGGCCGTCATGTCGGTTTCGCGTCCGGCAATTCGCGCGCGCGTCTTCTGAACGGTGAACTCAGCTTCGATTTTCTTGTAGCGCAGTTTCCAGCGTTGGCTATCGATACGCGAACTTACGCTTCCGAGAGGCTCAAGAATTTCAAGCAATCCGACGTACTCCCGTCCATCGCGGTCTACAACCGGCAAAGTGTAATTGGCAAGTGTCGAATAAATCGAGATGCGCTTTTCATCGGCAGAATCAACGATGTGTGGCAAGAAGAGGCAGGCAGTCAGAAGCGACAGAACTGTCGCGGACCTACTCCAGCGCATAAATGGTCAGACCGCTGAGCAGCTTGGGATAGAAATCGGTCGATTTCTGAGGAAGCACTTCGCCGGCGAACGCGATGTCCCGTACCTGTTCCATCCGGACGGGGTTCATCAAAAACGCGGCATTCGCCTCTCCGGCTCGAACCTGGCCGATCGCTTCACCTGCATCGCGAAGATAGCGAACATTCGTCTGATCCCGCACGGCCTCTGGAGAAATGCCTAAGGTCTGTTCAAGTATGCATTTGTGCAGCTGAACCACGTCGAGCGATTGTTGCCGGAGTGAATAGCCCTCGAAGTTGGAAGTTCCATTTGCCTTGGGTCGGTCGAGCAAGAATGCCCGATCTTTGAGGATGGCTAAAAGCGCTGTACCGGTCTGGCCGGCGCGTTGCAGAATCGTCGAATACCTCGCCTTATCGGCGTTGGGATCTACTTCCTCGACGGAGAAATATCGTCCAGCTTTGGAACGTAGGACATCCGGTGACAGCGTCTCCAATCCGTGAACCACCCGGTGAGTTGGTAGAACAACCAATCCTTTGCTGTTCATATTCACGAACGTCATCATCACCATGTCGTATGGTGCGATCTCGTCCCGTGTGCTTCGATCTGGAGTTCGTTCACGCGGCAGCGCTCCTGCTGGCAGGGAAGCCCTGCGTTCGTTCCGATAGTTAAGGGCTGTTTCGTAGCGATGGTGTCCGTCCGCGATGATTAGTTTCTTATCGCGCATCTTCGCTCGGACGAGGTTGATAATGCTCGGGTCCGAAACCTTCCAAACGCGATGCTGCACGCTATATTCGTCTTCCAGATCAAGCGCAGCGGGCTCCGACGGTTCAAGCAAAGAGTCGATTTCTCCGCTGTCTTCATAAAGCATGAAGAGCTGGCCGAAATGCGCGCAGGTAGCCCGAAGCAGGTCCAGGCGGTCTGCCTTCGGCTTGGCAAGGGTTTGTTCATGCCGGAAGACGACTCCAGTCCCATACTCCTCAATTTTTCCGAGGGCGATGAAGCCCCGGCGCTCGGCAATCTGCGTGCTACCAGGCACTTCAAACCGTTGGATGTAGGTGTAGATCGAGGGTGCCTCATCCTGACGAAAGATGCCTTGGCGCCGCCAATCGTGGAAACAGGCCGCGGCTCGGGTATAGGCATTTTCCTGAGGCGTATCACTCGGCTGGCGCTTGCCGAGGATAATACGTACAAGATTGTAGGGACTGGCCTCGTAGTAGCGGTCCTGCATCTCAGGAGTGATTTTGTCGTAGGGCTGCGTCACTACCGAAGCAATTTCAATCCGTTGCCGGTCGTAGCGAAGGGCACGAAACGGAGAGATGTAAGCCATGGAAGAAAAGCATTGTAACAAGACCGGTCCAGCTACCCTGCTTTTCCTCTTCCGTGCAAATTGTTGCGCTCTGGGTCGTGACAGGAAATTGACATTTGTTAAGTCGAAAAAGGTGGAAACAGCCCCAGACAGCTATGGTAGTATCCGCCTTAAGAGGAGCTTTCCTATGGCCCGCCTTAGTGGGCGCGGGTCATGTCGCCCGAGATTCCATTACCGGAAGTTCTCTTCGGCCCTGACGCCCTGCGCACAGACCTTTTCGCGTTTTTCCGCATTCACACTAGTTGTTCTCGCTTGCTTGGTTTTCGTTTGTAGCTCTGCGATTGCGCAGAACCAAACAGACGATGTCCACATCAATCCACGCATTCAGCCGGAGCAGCCTAAAGACCCATTGGCCACCATCGATCCTGCGCTTCGCACGCACACGAAGCCGATGAAGGTGGACGTCAACATGGTGCTGGTTCCCGTGACAGTAACTGATCCGATGAACCGCCTTGTTACCGGTCTTGACCGCGACAACTTCAGTCTGTTCGAGGGCAAAGAGCAGCAGGAAGTCCGGACCTTCTCGAGCGAGGATGCGCCAGTTTCCCTGGGTGTGATCTTCGACATGAGCGGCAGTATGAGCAGCAAGATCGAACGGGCCCGGGAAGCCGTTGTTGAATTCTTCAAGACGGCAAACCCCGTCGACGAGTTTTTCATGGTGACTTTTTCGGACAAACCCGAGGAGATTTCCGATTTCACCAGTTCGATTGACGAGATTCAAGGCAAGCTGATTTATACCGTTCCCAAGGGACGCACCGCTTTGCTCGACGCCATTTACCTCGGCCTGAGCAAAATGCGCCAGGCAAAATATCCCAAGAAGGCCATGCTGATCATTTCTGATGGCGGCGACAACCACAGCCGCTACACCGAGAGCGAAATCAAGTCGTTGGTGAAGGAAGCCGATGTCATGATCTATGCCATTGGAATCTACGATCACTACATGTCGACGCCGGAGGAGCAACTTGGTCCGTCGCTGCTCAGTGAAGTGACGGAACTCACGGGTGGCAGGGCATTTACGATCGACAATCCAAATGATCTTGGCGATGTTTCCACAAAAATCGGCATCGAACTGCGCAACCAATATGTGCTTGGATACCGTCCAAAGAATCCAGTGAAGGATGGCAAATGGCGTAAGATCAAAGTGAAACTGTTACCACCAAAGGGTTTGCCGCCTTTACGGGTTTATGCCAAGACGGGATATTATGCGCCTACGGAGTAGCCGCCTTTTTCTTGCGGCGGTGTTGTTTCTTGTTTTGCCCTCGCTAGTGGCGCAAGACTCTGCCCAACAGCCTCCTTCTTCGACTGCGAATTCATCGCAGCAAACCCCGGATGCGACCAAATCGAGTCCGGCAGCGCAGCAACCGAATGCTCCGCCGAGCACCTCACCTTCACAAGAGCCGGTTCAGCCGCCTCGAACGTCTACGCCGCCCGCCGGTCAGCAAGGCGCATCGCCATCTCCCGCAAACCCAAATGGCTCGACGCAAAGTGGCGACACTCAACAGCAACCTGAGAGCAGCGATTCCGGTGTCTTCGTGTTCCGGAAGGATGTGGATGAAGTCGTTCTTCATGCCGTTGTCATCGATGACAAGCAGCACATGGTAACGGACCTGGATCGAAATGCGTTTGCGGTGTACGAGGATGGCAAGTTGCAGAAAATCACGTCGTTCCGGCATGAGGACATTCCAGTTGCCATGGGCATCGTGATCGATAACTCCGGTTCCATGCGCGAGAAGCGCCAGAAGGTGAATCAGGCGTCATTAAATCTTGTGCGCTCCAGTAACCCTCAAGACGAAGTTTTTATCGTCAATTTCAGCGATGAATACTATCTCGATCAATCGTTCACGAGCGACATCAAGAAGCTTCGTGAAGCGCTCGAGAAAATCGATGCGCGTGGTGGTACGGCGCTCTACGACGCTGTGGTGGCATCTGCTGACGAGTTGAAGAAAAATGGCCGCTTGGACCGAAAGGTTCTGCTTGTAGTAACCGACGGCGAGGACAACGAGAGTCGCGAGTCACTTGAGCAGGCTGTCCGCAGGTTACAGGAAGAGAATGGTCCCACGGTTTACGCGATCGGTCTTCTCGGTGAAGAGAAGCAACGGCGGGCACGACGCGCTCTCCAGACGATGTCTGAGCGAACCGGCGGAATCGCGTTCCTTCCCAAGAATCTGGACGAAGTGGACAATATCAGCAAAACGATCGCACACGACATCCGTAGCGTTTACACCATCGGATACCGGCCCACCAACCCGCGCAGCGCGGGTGGATATCGCACGATCCGCGTCGAAGCCAAGGCCAAGGGATACGGCAAGCTGAATGTTCGCACCAAAAGCGGCTATTATGCCGGCGCCAGCCGATCCAGTGCAGGCGGACAATAGTTCTCCCGCGTTTGACGCTCTTCTGTTTTCTTCCGTACCCTAAGTAGTGCGAATGCGAACTGCTGAGAACTGTTCTTTACGCGTTGCTGACGACATCACCAAGCTCGTCGGCCAAACACCTCTTTTGAAACTCAAAAAAATTGTCCCAGACGGATATGCGGACATCTTTGTCAAACTCGAGTACCTGAACCCGGGCGGCAGCATTAAAGATCGCGCCGCGATTGGCATCATCGAACGTGCCGAGCGGGAAGGAAAGTTACGTCCTGGATCGACGATTGTCGAGGCCACCGCTGGCAACACCGGAATCGGCTTGGCCCTTATAGGTGTGAACCGCGGTTATAAGGTGCGTCTGTTCGTGCCCGAAAAGTTCTCGGAAGAGAAGGTCATCATCATGTCTGCCTTGGGAGCGGAGGTCACGCGGACCCCAGACGCAGAAGGTATGGCCGGTGCGATCAAGCGCGCGGCCGAGTTGGCTGCTTCAGACTCAAATGCATTTTTGGCGGCACAGTTCGACAATCCGGCAAATCCCGATTTCCATTACGAGACGACTGCGAAGGAACTGTTCGAGCAGATGGAAGGGCGAATTGATGCAGTCGTTGTTGGGTCCGGGACTGCGGGGACATTCACCGGGTTGGCGCGGTACATCAAGGAACGGCTGCCTAGTGCCCTTGCGATTGTCGTTGAAACAGAGGGCTCTGTGCTCGGTGGGGGCAAACCGGGCCCGCATAAAGTCGAAGGTATCGGAAATACTTTCGTGCCCGGAAACTTTGACCGCTCGGTGTGCGATGAAATCATCATGGTGACTGACGCCGACGCTTTTGGCACGGTGAAAAAACTGGCCGAGTTGGATGGCGTGCTGGGTGGATCAAGTGCCGGGGTGAACGTATTTGCGTCATTGGCGGTCGCAAAGCGGCTGGGAACGGGGAAGCGCGTCGCGACACTGATTCCCGACTCGGCAGAGCGTTACCTTTCCAAGAAAATTTTTGAAGGCGGGATCTAAACGGAGCGCGGCGGCACCGCGTTGCTCTATCGCTCGATCGAATCCACATGAACAAAAACAAAATGAAGCAGGAAATGGGTTTCTCAACCAGGGCCATTCACGCTGGACAAGAGCCTGATCCCTTGACGGGCGCAGTGAGCGTTCCAATTTATCCGACATCAACGTATGTGCAGGAAGAGATCGGCAAGAACAAGGGGTACGAGTACGCCCGTGTATCGAACCCGACTCGCGATCGCCTGGAGACGAATCTGGCCGCTCTCGAAGGAGGGATCGGCTCAAAGGTTTTCGCCAGCGGTATGGCCGCAATCAACGCGATTGCCAGCATGTACAAAGCCGGTGATCACGTCGTCTGCGGACACAACCTCTATGGTGGAACGCCTAGGTTGTTCAACCAGGTCCTTGCGAATTTTGGTATGGAGTTCTCCTACGTTGATACCTCGGTCGCCGGCAACGTCGCTAAAGCAATCCGCAAGAACACGCGGATGGTGTTCGTAGAAACGCCCACGAATCCGCTGATGGCACTCAGTGATCTTCGTGCGATCAGCAAAGAGTGTCACTCGCGGAATGCGGAACTCGTGGTAGACAACACTTTCATGTCGCCATACTTTCAGCAACCGATCGCGCTCGGGGCCGATATGGTCGTGCATTCCACGACGAAGTTCCTAAACGGTCATAGTGATGGCCTAGGTGGAGTTGTTGTCTGCACCCAGAAACAACAGCTTGAGAAGCTGGCGTTCTTGCAGAAAGCAGCTGGGGCGATTCTCTCGCCGTTCGAGTGCTGGCTCATCCTGCGAGGCGTGAAGACACTCGCGGTGCGTATGCAGCAACATGATCTGAACGGCCGTGCCGTGGCATCGTTCTTGGAAGCGCACAAGAAAGTGAAAAAGGTTTTTTATCCCGGGTTGCCCGATCATCCTCAGCATGAGTTGGCTCAGAAGCAGATGTCCGGCTTCGGTTCTATGATCACGTTCGAAACCGGATTGCTGGCGAATGCGAACAAAATGTTGCGCAAGGTGCGCGTCTGCTCACTGGCGGAGTCGTTGGGAGGAGTCGAAACTCTCATTTCACACCCAGCAACGATGACTCATGCAGCGGTCGGCGTTGAAGGGCGCAAGAAGATCGGAATCACGGATGGCATGGTCCGCATTTCGGTGGGTGTCGAGGATGTGGATGACATCATCTCTGATCTCGACCAAGCACTAGCAGCGATCTAGTATTCGTGAGTTTCGAGAAACCAAGATCGCGAGAGTGGGACGCCTCCTCCTACCATCGTGTGTCCGGCCCCCAAACCAGCTGGGGCGCCAAGGTCTTGGCTCGCATGGACCTGCGCGGAGACGAAACAGTGCTGGACGCTGGCTGCGGAACTGGCCGTTTAACCGCGAGTTTGCGTGATCTTCTCCCGCGAGGCCGAGTCATTGGGCTCGATCTTTCGGAGAACATGCTTCGACAGGCCCGCACGCATCTGTTGAGCGATCCGGGAGCGCGGGTTGGTTTTGTCTGTTCTGATTTAGTACAGCTCCCATTCAGTAAAAGCATCGATGTGGTTTTCAGTACAGCCTCCTTTCACTGGGTTCTCGATCATCGGCTCTTATTTCGGAGTATCTTTGGCGCGCTTCGACCTGGTGGCTGGCTGGTAGCGCAGTGCGGGGGAGCCGCGAACCTACAGCGGTTCCGGGCAAAGATTGTCCAGCTATCTCAAGAGGCGCCGTTCGGATCGTATCTCGGAAAGTTTGAAGAGCCCTGGCTCTACTCTGACTCTCACACGGCCGCTAAGAATCTCAGTGCGGCGGGTTTCGGGGAGGTTGAGACCGGGATTGAAGCCGCGCCCACTCGATTCAAGAGTGCAGAACAGTTTTCAGAGTTCGTGCGCACGGCGATTGTCCACAAGCACCTGAATCTCCTCCCAACAGACAGATTGAAGCGCGATTTTGTCCAGACACTTACTGCGCAGGCAGGGTCGGAGGAACCCGCTTTGGAGCTGGATTATTTGAGGTTGAATATTCGTGCGCGCAAGCCCGCATGAAGTTCTGACACTCTGCAGCTACTTCAACGAGTCGGCAAGCCATAGCAGGTAAGGCGAACTCCCTGAATCGATGCTCACAGCAATGAACTCAGGAACATCGTAAGAATGAAGTTTTTTTATGACTTCTTCGAGTTCTCGTAGAGAGGATTTCTGAGTCTTGACGACGAGCAGCCATTCGGCAGCTTGCTCGACTTTATCTTTCCACCGGTAAATTGACTGGATGCCTGGGATGATATTCACACATGCTGCCAGTCGTTGCTCGACCAGAGAGTGTGCGACTCTCTGCGCTGCTTCCAGGGAGTCTGTCGTTGTTAGGACGATTTTGTAATCGGTCATATAAAATCTTGCTCCGGGTTCGAAACCACATCAAAGATGATTCAACATTACGCTTACTATGCCTACTGAAATAAAGTTCGGGACATCGGGATGGCGTGCCATCGTCGCGGAGGAATTCACCTTTGCTAATGTGCGTCGCGCGGTGACCGGAATAGCTCGCTATGTTGCCTCCCAGAAGCCTTCGGGCGCCAAGGTCATTGTTGGCCGAGATCCGCGATTTTTAGGCGAGACGTTTGTCGGAATGGCAGCAGAAATTCTGTGCGCTCATGACATCACGCCGCTGGTAATTGCCGATCCCGCCCCGACTCCGGCTATCTCCTACGCCGTTATCAATTCTGCTGCCGATGGCGCTCTGAATTTCACGGCCTCGCACAACCCGCCCGAGTACAACGGGATTAAGTTTTCCACTCCCGACGGGGCCCCGGCTTTGCCCGAGGTCACCAAGAAGATCGAGGCGGAGATTGCCGGATTGAATGGTGGGTCGGCGAGTTCCAGACCCAATAAGCTGGCGCCCCAGAGCCTCGATCCGCGCCGGACGTACCTCAGCCGCCTGAAGGAAATCGTCAACCTCGAACTTATACGAAAAGTCGGACTGCGTATCGCCTTCGATCCTCTCTGGGGTGCAGCCCGCAGTTATCCGGACACGCTCTTGGCGGACGGCGGCATCGAAGTAAAAACGGTCCACGACCATCGCGACGTGCTCTTCGGCGGACACGCACCCGAACCCGACGATCATCTGCTCGAAGATCTTCGAAAGCAGATGAAAGTCATGCGGGCCCACATTGGGATAGCAACTGATGGAGATGCCGATCGATTTGGAATTGTCGATCGGGATGGAACTTTCATTCAGCCGAATTACGTCATCGCGCTTTTGTTTCACTACCTCGTCGAGAGTCGCGGCTGGAAGAACGGCGTGGGGAAGTCGGTTGCTACGACGAACCTGATCAATGCCCTCGCCAAGCATCACGGTGTTGAACTTCACGAGACGCCAGTCGGGTTTAAATACATCGGAGAACTCATCAAAGAAGACAAAATCCTCATCGGCGGCGAAGAAAGTGCCGGCCTATCCATTCGGCACCACGTTCCGGAGAAGGATGGCATCGTTGCCGGCTTGCTGTGTTGTGAGATGGTCGCAAGCACGGGCAAGTCCATTTCGGAACTTTTACGCGACCTATTTGCCAAAGTTGGTTCCTTCTATCCTATTCGGGAGAACTTCCGCTTGACGCCCGAGGTGAAAGAGAAGTTCACTGAAAAGTTGCGAAAAGATCCGACGGATTTCGCGGGCCGAAAGGTCTCTGAAGTTAATCGGAAAGATGGCTTGAAACTGGTTCTTTCCGACGGTTCATGGGTCTGTTATCGCTTGTCCGGCACGGAGCCAGTGGTTCGCGCGTACTCGGAGGCGCGGACTGAGGCAGATCTAAAGAATTTGAGCGCAGCAGCGAAAGAATGGATTTTTCAGTGAAACGGATCGCGAGACTCAGGACCCTTCCGAAACCCGAAGAGGGTTTCCGTGCAGTTATGGAGCGCGCCCCCCAAGCTGAGGCGATGGCTGCTCGGGCCATTGAACAAACGCGTCCAGTTTGGACGTGGATCCATGAAGAGCGACGTCGGGTAGCCACCGCGGGTGTGCTAGTTTTAACGGTCTGGCTCGGGCTACACGTGATGTTCGGCAGCAACGGAATGGTCATTTATCGGCAGAAGAAAGCGGAGCTCAAGGATCTGCAAGGCGAAGTGCAGCAGATTCAAGAAGAAAACGATCGTTATGTGCAGCAGATCAAAGAACTGAAGACCGATCCCAAGGCTATAGAGCGAGAAGCCCGCGAGCAGATGCACTACACCCGTCCCGGAGAAGTAGTGTATGTCCGTCCCACGTCCCCGCCTCAGTCGAAACCGCAGATCGACTCCGCTTCAGGCAAGCATTAATCCATCTTGACACGACCTATCCTGTCACTGTGGTAACCTACTGCCAATTAGCGCGTCTCTCGTCTAGTGGGTAGTTCTTAAAGCAGGCCTTATAGGGCTCCATGTGCCGGTGCATAGGCAACCGCCACGGGGAAAGTTCGCAGCATAACTGCTGCACAAGGAGAGTCATTCAATGAAAAAGTTGTTTGTACTGTGTTTGCTGGTCTGCGTGGCATGTCTGCTGGTAGGCGCGGTATTCGCGGGCGACATGTCGAAGAGCGAAACCGTTAATGGCTGGGTCAGCGACTCCAAGTGTGGCGCAAAGGGCGCGAATGCTGGAGCTGCCGACTGCACCAAGAAGTGCCTCGAGGGCGGGGCCAGTATGGTCGTCGTCACGGATAAGGATCAGAAGATCCTGAACGTCGACAATCCAGATGCGTTGAAAGACCACATCGGACATCACATCGCGGTGACTGGACATGTCGAAGGCGACAAGATCCACGTCGAGAGCGCGAAGATGTTGTAAGAGTTTGACCAGCCAAAAGGGCGGGCGAAACCGCCCTTTTTCTTTCGCTAAAATAGAAGCTAGCGCACAACACCTTCCAAAGGAGAACTCGCCGTCGCATAGAGCTTCTTCTGCATGCGCCCGGCCAAGTAGGCCTGTCGTCCCGCCAAGACGGCATTTCTCATTGCTTCAGCCATAAGGACCGGCTCTTGGGCACCCGCAATCCCAGTATTCATCAGTACCGCGTCGGCCCCGAGTTCAAGGGCGATTGCCGCATCAGATGCGGTTCCAACTCCCGCATCTACGATCAGCGGCACATCTGTAATCACTTCACGCAAGATGCGGATATTCGCTTCATTCTGGATGCCCATCCCGCTGCCAATCGGAGCGCCGAGCGGCATGACGGCGGATGCACCTGCATCCAACAGACGTTTCGCGAAAACGACATCATCCGATGTATACGGCAATACGGTGAACCCTTCCTTGACGAGAACGCGTGTAGCCTCCAGCGTAGCCTGAACATCCGGATACAGTGTCGCCTGGTCGCCGATCACTTCCAGCTTGACCCAGTCTGATAACCCAACTTCTCGCCCGAGGCGCGCCGCGCGAATGGCCTCATCTGCCGTGTAACAACCGGCGGTGTTGGGAAGCAGAAAGTATTTCTTCGGATCGAGATAATCGAGCAATGATTCCTTGCTGCGATCAAGATTCACGCGCCGCACAGCCACGGTGACCATGTCGGCCCCGCTTGCCTCAAGTGCACGAGCTGTTTCTTGGAATGATTTGTATTTCCCCGTGCCCACGATCAGCCGGGAACGGAACTCTCTTCCAGCAATTATGAGTGGGTCCATGATGTCCCTATTGTAAAGAAAAAGGCGGACGGATGGTGCTAGGTAACTGCTGGAAATTCGGCAGCTTCGTAAACCGCTTCGATCTTTTCTTTGAAATGCTGTTCGATCCCGCGGCGGCGCAGCTTCAGAGTATGGGTCAGTGTGCCGGTGGCGACCGAGAATTCTTCATCGACGAGGATGACCTTCTTGAGCTGTTCAAAGCGCGCCAAGTCACGGTTCGTCTCGGCGATAATCCCGTCGTACAAAGCTTTTACTTTTTCGTTCTCAACTAGCTCGGTTCGAGATCCAAATGCCACGTCATTGGCTTTAGCCCACTCTTCCAACAGAGGGAAGTGCGGCGCAATCAGTACGGCTGGAAACTTGCGCTTGTCTCCAACAACCACCGCGGTCGCGATCAATGGATTTAATTTCAGGGCATTCTCGATCGGGGCCGGCGCAATGAACTTCCCACCCGACGTCTTAATGAGATCTTTCTTGCGATCCGTGATCAACAGAAAGCCGTCTGCATCTAGATTTCCGATATCACCAGTTTTGAACCAGTCACCATCGAACGCCTGACGCGTTTCTTCCGGCTTCTGCCAGTAGCCTCTGAAAACCGATGGCCCTCGCACCAGGACTTCGCCATCATCGGCGATCCGGACTTCAACATTGGACAGCGGTTTACCGACAGTACCCAGTTTGTGAGCACGCGGTGTGTTCACTGCAATCACCGGCGACGTCTCGGTGAGCCCGTAGCCTTCATGAATACGGATTCCAATCGTGGCGTACCAGTCCGCGAGTTCTCGGCCCAGCGGCGCTCCACCTGAAATGAACAGTTCCACCTGGCCACCCAATCCAGCTCGCACCTGCGAATATACGACGCGATTAGCAACTCGCCATGCGAGAGAACTCGGAGTCCGGCCAGCAAGAATCTCCGGCTTATGTTTTCGGCCAACTTCAAGTGCCCACTCGTAGATTGCCCGCTTCGGGTGCTTCCGAGTTTTCTGCAAAACTTGCGCGTAGATCTTCTCGTAAACTCGTGGGACCGCCACGAAGATGGATGGCCGGACTTCCGCAAGCGCGCGCGGGAGTTTTTCCATCTCCGGACAGTATGCCAACGTCACACCGTGATACAGCATTGCGAAATCGACATGGCGCGCCGTGACGTGCGAGAGAGGAAGAAACGACAGGCTGGTCTCGCCCTCGCCAACCCCGAACTCTCCAAGCGAGCATTCGATATTTGACGCCATATTGCCGTGGGTGAGCATGGCTCCCTTCGGAGTACCTGTCGTTCCCGACGTGTAGATGATCGTAGCGAGATCGTCCGGTCGAATGCTTGCGGCCAACGCTTCGAATTCGGGGTCGCGCTGACTCGGACCCGCCTGCGCCATGCGCGATAGAGAGAAAGCGTGGGCAGACTCCACATGATCCATAACCAGTATGTGCTCGACGGGCGTTTGATCACGCACGCTCTGCACTTTATCCAACTGCTGCTGCGTCGAAAGAACGATCGCGCGAACACCCGAATCGCAAAGGAGCTCGGCAGTTTGTCGATCCGTAAGGGTTGCGTAGACTGGAACAACGACCGCGCCGATTGATAGACATGCGAAATCCGTAATCGTCCACTCGGGTCGGTTTTCGCTGAGAATGGCAACCCGATCGCCCTTTCGTAGACCCCACTCCCGCAGGCCCCGAGCGATCCCGGCCACCTTCTGATAAAGCTCCGCCGAGGAAATGGAAACCCAGTTGATCGACTCTCTTTGCATCATGACACGATCACTTCGTCTGTTGACGATTGCGGTCAGAATGTCATTGAGTGTCTGAAGCTTCATGAATGCGCTCCATGAAGAGGCGCACGAAGCATTGTGTTTTCAGGAGGCGCTATTCGAAACAGAGCAGTTAGGGCCTTGGATCCGCGTCGCAGGTTCACCGGATTAAAAATCTAGTCCTAATTGCGACGACCGGCAATGTCAAAAAGACGCCCTCGGATTGCATTTTCGGCTCTACGCAAGATAGGCTTGCAGCATTGGGGGAGGTCCAGTTATGAAATGTAATCGCAGACTTCTGATCTCGTTCTGCACCGCTGCCATTCTCAGTGCCGCCACCCCGCTCCTGTCTGCTCAAGCGAAAGCCGCCGAGCCGATGTCGCTCAAGGTGGGACAGGACGCGCCTGACTTCAAGCTGCAATACTTCGATGGCACCGATTTGAAGGACGTATCGCTCAGCCAGTATCGAGGTAAAAAGAACGTCGTGCTCGCGTTTTACGTTTTTGCTTTTACCGGTGGTTGAACGCAGCAAATGAAAAACTTCCAGCAGAATCTTCAAAAGCTGGAAGCAGCCGACACCCAGGTCCTGGGTGTGAGCATGGATAGCCCGTTCGCCAACAAGGCATTTGCAGACCAAATCGGCGTCACCTTCCCGCTGCTTAGCGATTGGGGTGGCGACGTCACTCACAAATACGGCATCTACGTAGATAAGTACAAAGCCGCGAGGCGCGTCAATTTCTTGATCGGGAAAGACGGCAAGATCTTGGAGACACAAGTGGATAAAGAAGCCATCGATCCGACCAAAATCGTCGCCGCCTGCGAGCGACACAAAGTGAGCCGTTGATCGGTAAGTTAAATTGCAAGAGAGGACCTGTTCAGCATGGGGAGAGTTGTTTTCGGCGTAATTTTGGCTTTAGTCCTTTTAACCTTAGTGGCTTTGAGCTTCTCCCTGTTGGGACTCGTGAACAGCGATGCCGATCAATTCCCGAGTCGTGCTGAACGCTGGCTCGCCTCGCGAGCGCTGGACGCATCCGTGGAACGGCGGGCCTCAAGAGATGCCAATCCCGTTCCCATCAATGATGCGGCGCTGATCGAGGGCATGAAGACCTACGTTACGGCTTGCGCGGAATGCCACGGCAACCTCGACAAAAAACCCAGCGCTTTCGGTGCGGAGCTTTATCCGCACGCGCCACAGCTGTTGATCCGTCCCATGCATGATCCGGAATGGCACATCTTTTATGTGACCAAACACGGAATTCGGAACACAGGCATGCCGGCCTGGAAAAACCTGATGTCGGATACGGACATCTGGAAAGTGACAGGCTTCTTAAGCCGTATCAATAAACTTCCCCCGGCAGTGCAGGAGGAGTGGAACAAATCGCTCCAGCACCACTGACGCGGGGAGCTAGCAACTGGTGTTCTCAGTGTTCGTGTTGCGCAGTTCTAATCTTTCGTAGAGAATCTCACAAACTTTTAGCCTTTTGTTGCGTGTTGCTGGAGTAGAGGATGGCCGGACAGGATCTTCAACGTCGGGAAATCTTGCGCATCATGGCGCTTGCAGCAGCAGCCGCACCATTTCCCGGCTTCAGTCGCTGGTCTTTTGCATTGGGACATGAAAGCCGCGGAATGGAACAGATTCGCCCTGCGAATTACAAGCCTCAATTTTTTTCCGATGGCGAATATGCAGTCGTCGAACGTCTCACAGAACTCATCATTCCAACGGATCAAACTCCCGGAGCGAAAGAAGCTGGCGTCGCCGAATTCATTGACTTCATGATTTCTCGCGATCGCGAACAGCAATATCCGTTTCGCACGGGACTTTCATGGCTGAATGCGCATTCGGAACGTCTTCTCGGAAAGCCCTTTCTTGGACTTTCTGACAAAGAGCAGATCTCGATCCTCGAACCATTGGCTTACAAAGCGAAATACCGAGAGGGCGAAGAAGATGGGCGAGAGTTTTTCCGCCGCATGAAGGAAATGACCATCATGGGTTTCTACACAACCGAAATTGGTTATAAAGAACTCGACAACCCTGCGTTGAAGTTTTATGCAGAATCACCGGCCTGTCCGCACAAAGACGATCCGGAGCACAAACATCTTCCACCGCCGAAATGGTAACCATGGCCAAACAGGAATATGACGTCATCGTAATTGGAACGGGAGCCGGCGGCGGCATGGCCATGAAAACCTTGTGCGAAGCCGGTCTCAAGGTTTGTGCACTGAATGCTGGTCGAAAGCTGGATCCCGAAAAAGACTTTCGCAATCACCGCATGCCATGGGATATGAAGTACCGAAGCTTTGGTGATCCCGCAACCCGTTCCGAATCGATTGGGTTCATGGATAGCGAATACGTGGCCGGTGTCTGGGATCACGAAATAAAGTTCACAACCGCTCCTGGTTCGAAATGGTTTTTCCCACGCTGTCTGGCTGTGGGTGGGAAAACGAACTTCTGGGGCCGCTCGTCAGCCCGTTTTGGAGATATCGATTTTCGCGCTGCATCGCTCGATGGGCACGGCGTGGACTGGCCACTTACCTACGCTGAAATTGCTCCCTACTACAGCCGCGTCGAGCGGATGATTGGCGTCGCGAGCAGTGTCCAAAATCGTCCAAGTAATCCGGACGGGGAATATCTGCCGCCCTTCAATTTCCGATGTTTCGATAACATCCTTGCAAAGGGAGCGGAGAAAGTCGGTGTTCCGTATCTGCACGATCGGATCGCCCAACTCACGCGCGATCACGAGGGACACCCCGCCTGCCATTTCTGCGGGGCCTGCACAACCGGATGTGACACGGGTTCATTTTTCTCAACGCACTGGCGGTTTCTGCCGAAAGCTGAGGCGACCAAAAATCTTGAACTTCGTACTAACGCTCTCGCCAAGGACATTCTTGTGGATGAGAACGGGATGGCGAAGGGAGTCGCCTACATCGACCGTGGTACGAAACAGGAAGTTGAAGTGTACGGGCGCGCGGTTGTGGTCGCCGCAACCTGCGTTGAAACAGCGCGGATCATGCTCAACTCGAAATCGCGCTTCTGGCCCAATGGAATCGCAAACTCCAGTGGCCAACTCGGCCGCAACTTGTGCGACCACCTTTATGGAGAGTCTGCTCGCGGCTACTTGCCGCAGTTGCTAGGCCAGCCTTCGTTCCCTGATGGCGTAGGCGATAACACGATCGTGTGGATGCCTCGGTGGCAAAACCTGAAGAATCCCAAAGAAGAATCGTTCGTGCGCGGCTATTCAGTCTATCCATACGGCGGCTGCTCCGAATACCCTTGGTACGCCATGCAAGCGGAAGGCTTCGGTTCTTCCTACAAGCGTGAAGTAAAGCGCCGATACCCCACACCGGTAAGCTTCAGTATCCAAGCGCCGTCACTTCCTCTCGATACCAACTTCGTTGATATCGATCCCGAAGCAAAAGATCCGTATGGCATTCCGCTGGCCCGCATTCACTTTCAATGGGACGAGAATGTCCTAAAGATGTGGGAGCATTCGAAGAAGGTGTGTGCCGATGTGATTCGTGCCGCTGGTGGCGTCTATGAAGGTTCTGCGGATGAACCCGCCGTTCCAGGCTGGAGCTTGCACGATACGGGTACTTGCCGCATGGGCAACGACCCAAAAAAGTTCGTGACGAATCCGTTTGGGCAAACTCACGATGTGCCGAATCTGTATGCGTGCGACGCCAGTATCTTCCCCAGTCCGACGGATAAAACAACCACCATCAGCATCATGACCTTTACGCTTCGCGGTTGCGAACACATGCTCGAAGATTTCCGTTCCGGGAAGCTCAAGCGTGCCTGAATCTCACACAAGTCTTGACAAGCCGTAGAAATCAAGCTTTCATAGCTTCGAAACTTTACTAACACGATTTAGTAGCGGTTCCGGCCCCGATAGGCAAAATTCCACCCGGAGTACCTCGGTTTTTATGATGCGAAGACTTTGCGCCCTCCTGCTTTGCTCAATGGTGGCTTGCCAACCCCTCCTCGCCCAAGCGCCTGCTGCTGCCAGTTCATCGGGGTTGCCGGTGGGCGTGGGTATCTACGACTCAAGCTTGGATGCCAAAGTCGAAACGCTCTTGCGCAAGATGACCTTGGAAGAGAAAGTAGGCCAGTTGGTGCAGTATTCCGCTGGTCAGCCCACTGGGCCCGGCACAGGACGCACGGACTACAACGACATGATCGAGCGTGGCCAGATCGGCGCTCTATTCAATATTTCCACTGCTAAGGAAACGAATACGTATCAGCGAATTGCTGTAGAAAAGTCGCGTCTTCATATTCCGATCGTATTCGGCCTGGACGTAATTCATGGGTTCCGCACGGAATTTCCGATTCCGCTCGGACTGGCATCTACTTGGGACACACAGATTGTCGAACAGGCCGCTCGTGTTGCCGCCAGGGAAGCTTCTGCAACCGGTATCCGCTGGACGTTCTCTCCGATGGTCGACATCGCGCGCGATGCGCGTTGGGGCCGTATGACCGAAGGAGCGGGTGAAGATCCCTACCTTGGCTCGCAGATGGCTGTGGCTTATGTGCGTGGCTATCAAGGATCTCGGTTAGACAATCCGGACAGCATTGCCGCTTGTGCCAAGCACTACGTCGGATACGGCGCCGCGGAGGGCGGCCGCGACTACAACACAACCGAAATTTCAGAACACACATTAAGGGACATCTATTTTCCTCCGTTCCATTCGGCGGTCAACGCCGGCTCGGCGACCATTATGAGCGCATTCAACTCCCTGAACGGCGTGCCTGCATCATCGAATGCGTTTACGTTGACTCAGATCCTGCGCAAGGAATGGGGCTTCAAGGGCGTGGTCGACAGCGATTGGACCTCAGTACAAGAAACGATGGCGCACGGCATTGCAAATGATGGCGCAACCGCCGCGCGAAAGTCTCTGATGGCGGGCGTTGATATGGATATGGCCAGCAGTCTGTATCACGACAACATGGTGAAGCTCCTCCAGTCCGGACAGGTTCCGCAGGCAAAAATTGATGACGCTGTGCGCCGTGTGCTGCGGCTGAAGTTTGCGCTCGGCTTGTTTGACCATCCTTATGTCGACGAAAGTAAAGAGAGTCAGGCGATGCTCCAGCCTGATGCGTTGGCCCTTGCTCGGACCGCTGCTGAACGCTCTTTCGTTTTACTGAAGAACTCCACAGTTTCTGGCGCCCCTTTGCTGCCTTTGTCCGACAAAGTTCATAACATCGCTCTCATCGGGCCATTGGCAGATGATCCTGCGAACATGCTGGGGTCTTGGGGCGGACTGAGTCGCGGTGAGGACGTAATCTCCTTCCATGCTGCGTTGGCAAAGCGCGTTGGTGAGGACCACTTATTTCACGTGAAGGGAACCGGCATCAGTGAAGGCACGGACGCGGATATCGACGCAGCCGTTACTGCGGCAGGGAAGTCCGATGTCGTGATTATGGCACTGGGGGAGAATGCACCTGAGATGACAGGTGAAGCGGCTTCGCGCGCACACCTGGACCTACCCGGTCGACAGCAGGAACTTCTCGAAAAGGTAGTCGCCACCGGGAAGCCAGTCGTGCTGATTCTTTTCAGCGGACGTCCGCTCACTTTGCCTTGGGCATTTGAACACGTGCCCGCGGTTTTGGCCGCCTGGTTCCCAGGAATCCAGGCCGGACCTGCACTGGTTCGCACTTTGTATGGCGAAGCGGAACCCGGAGGAAGACTCGTCGTAAGTTGGCCGCGATCCGTGGGACAGGAGCCACTCTATTACAACGCGCTCAGCACGGGTCGGCCGATCGGGTTAACGGACGAAAAGAAGTATGTGTCCCGATATATCGATGAAGAGAGCACGCCACAGTTCCCGTTTGGTTTCGGTCTCTCGTACACAGCTCTTAAATATGGCAACACCGAGGTCGATAGCAAGCAGCTACGCGCCTCAGCGCTGAATGGAGACCTGAGCAAAAGATCTGCGGTCGCTCTGAACGCCTCGACCGACGTCACCAATAGTGGCAGCCGTGCGACTGAAGCAGTCGTTCAACTGTACATTCGGTTGCAGGGGACAAGCACGGCCCAGCCTGTGCGCGCGTTAAAGGGATGGCAACGAGTGCCACTCGCGCCCGGTGAAACGAAGAAGGTAAGTTTCAAGATTTCACCCGATGCCCTCGCACTCTGGAACATCGAGAATCAGTACACCGTGGAGCCCGCGAAATTGACGGTGTGGATCAGTCCGGATTCAGCCAGCGGAACGCCGGCTGAGTTGGAAATCACTCAGTAACGGACGTCTGTTGCGAGTGGATTCGCAACATCGCTGCAGGGGCATAGCTTTCTACACGCGGGAAGTTAGCCGCTTTCAACTTCTACTCACTTCTTCTCTGCCGTTACGTCATCTAATTTCTTCAACATCTCTGCAATCTCCGGGTTCTTCATGAAGTTTTTCCAAACGAGACCGGTTCGATAGTTCTCCATCATCACCGTGATAGGCGCCTGGTTCAATCCCATGTAGAGGGGCGACACCCAATGCGCCTTGGTGTTGTAGGCATCACGCGGACCATAAATGTCCCACACCGTCGATCCCAGATCCCGGTAGTAATGTTTGAACGCTTCCATGGATGCCTCGGGTGTATACGGGAAGGATGATAAAGCGCCAGTCGGTGTGAGCGTTCCTTTGTCATTGGCATCGTCGGGTGCATGTGCAACGTATCCCCAAGGTCCGTCGCTAGCGGTTAAACCCCAAGCATTCGCTCCATATCCTTCGAACTTTTTCGGATTCGTCATGCAGTAGGCTCGGTTGATGAGCGCAATATTGCGATTGTTCTCGAAGTAGGAATTGGTCCACTTGTCTTTCAACGCGTGCGGATCGAATCCAAAAAATGAATAGTGGGTGAAGAACAGCGGTCCTCCGGTGCCCACGCCAACATCCAGCTTGATCCCGTAATAAGTATTGCCGTTTCCGTAGTGATCTCCATCGTTACTACCTGACCAGCCTTTTCGATATTCGAGCGCTCGTTGTCCCTGGCTTGCCCATCCTGAGTAGTAAATGTCTGCCGGAACACCGTGCGTCGGCGAAGCCATCGATAGCAAGTACGTGATCATCGTTTCGTTGAAGCCGATCAAAGGATGATGGATTGTCCACGTCCACTGAGGAGACCAATGCCAATACAAGTATTCACTCTGCGGATTTTCGCGATACCAACTCCACTCCACGCTCTCCCAGAGCGCGGTGATCCGCTTGTACAGGTCCCGCTCCGGTGCAGTCGTGCCATTGAAATACTGCCGCGCTGCAAGCAGCCCTTCCATCAGGAACGACGTTTCCACCAGATCGCCGCCGTTATCGAACATGCCGAACACCGGCATCGTCTTCCCGGTCGCGCCTTCCATGTAGTGCGACCATGCACCGTGATACCGATCGGCCTTTTCGAGGAAACCGACAATCTTCGTAAGCCGCTCAACTCCTTGCTCGCGCGTGATGAACTTCCGGTCCACACCAACGATGAGCGCTCCAATGCCCATCCCACTCGCACCCGTTGCGACAATTCGATCGTCCCCGGGAATGTTTTCCCGTGCCATCCCCGAGTGCGGATCCGCTCCCTCCCAGTAGTAGCGGAAGCAGGCCTCCTGAAGCATGGTGAGCAGTTCGTCATCCGTCATCTCACGCGTGGCTGCCTCAGCCGCTCCCGACATCGCCGACTCTTGAAAAGCCCAATCCGCCGCCGCGACCTTGTACTTAGCCTTCACTCCCGATTTTCCGATGAAGTCGACATATCGCTCGGTGCCCGGCAACTGTGTCCCAATTGGCTCGAACTTGCTGCCCTCGAGCGAGCGATAAACCACGTATCGCGCCAGTCCGGCACTCTCAACCGCATCCCATCGCAGTTCCACATGACGGTCGTAGCCGCTTGCTTTTAAGTTTTTCGGAACACTCATCCGTGCCGGCTTGGTTGCCCTCTCATCCTCCATTCGGATTTCATCGACTATCAGCGTATGCCTCACTCCATCAGCATCCCCTTGTTGGAAAATCACAGTTCGCAACTCCACCGGATGAAACGGATAAATCGACGCCGTCTTGAAATCGCTTAGCGGTATGCGAACTTCTACCCACTTTCCGGCCGGCAGGTCGCCGGCATATTTCCCCAGCGAAAGCGGCTCGGTGAAACTTCCCGGATACTCCGCTACCTGTAGGCCTTCGGCCCGATTCGAGAGCATCAGCTTCGGCAAGTCCGCCGCCGCAATCGCTTCCGGCGCATAGCACCAGAGGTACAAATGCGTCCCGCTCATCCCCGGCATACGATTCCGAAAACTGAGTAATCGGACCTCGGCGCCCCAAACTCCTCCCGGATTCGACTGCCATTTGATTCGTAACGCATTCGGAGGCGTTTTGAAAATTCTCGACTCGACCGGAAGGTGACCATTTGCGAGTTCGAGCTCGCTGGGCTTTCCTACGCCACCACCACTGTCGTAGTACCCGTCGGGAGTAATGCTGTTATCGAAGATGACGTGCTGGTAGTAGCTGTTCTGGGCGAGGCTCGTTTCTGCCAAGCAGAGGAGTAGTGCAAAAACAGCGTACGAAGCCACACTCACAAGAAATTTCGACTGAAAAATTCCATTTTCAGAATGCTTGCGGTTCCACATTTTCATAAGCTTCATAATTCCGGAGAATCCCCCGCGCAACACTTCCTGGGTTGAGGTAACTGAAAGAGAAACGCTGTCGCTAACACATTTCAAGTTTGTTGACAAGCCAGAAACGCGACAGTATACTCCGGCGCGGTGAGGAACTAACGCGATTTAGTAGCGTGGGGCACTGATCCGTTAGTGAGGCAAGCAAATCCGTTTCAGGGTGAGGAACAATCAAATGAAATCACGCACGCGCGTGTCTTCGGCGACGCTTGTGTTGGTGTGTGTTGTGCTGCTCGGGTCAGTCGCGCACGCCCAGTATCGTGGAGCCTTACAAGGAACCGTAACCGACGCACAAGATGCGGTGATTCCCGGCGCCAAAGTGAGCCTTATCGACAAAGAGACCAATCGCACGCTCGAGGCGACCACCGATGAATCGGGGCGGTATATCTTCAATGGCCTCGCACCGCGTCCGTACAAAATGGAAGTCACAAAAGATGGCTTCAAGAAAAAATCTCTCGACGATATCAAGATCATCGCCGAACAGAGCAATGCTCTGAACGTGCAGCTGGATGTGGGACAGGTGTCCGACACCGTCAATGTGACTGACGCGGCGCCCCTTATTGATACTGCAACCGCGAATATCAGCGGAACAGTTACGGCGGAAAATATCCAAAAGCTTCCATCCTTTGGACGAGACCCATTTCAACTACTCCAATTGGCACCCGGAGCCTTTGGCGACGGAGCTCGAGACGCAGGTGGCAGCACTCAAAACCTTCCCGGCACCACAATTGGTGGCTCTGGCAACACGACTGGGATTTTCGCGATCGAAAACGGTGGTCAAATCACGGCGAACGGTGCGCGCACCGGAGAGAACAATTACCAGATCGATGGTGTCGGTGTAACCAGCGTCTCATGGGGCGGGACCTCGGTCATCACTCCTAACGAGGATTCCATCAAAGAAGTCAAAGTTGTGACAAACAACTACGATGCTGAAAATGGGCGTTACCGCGGTGCGCAGGTAAAGATAATCTCCCAGAATGGCTCCAACCAATATCATGGAAGCGCATTTTGGAAGGCTGATCGTGAAGGCTTGAACGCATTTCAACGTTATGGCGGCTTTGGAAAATCGCCAACGCGAAATACAGGTCGCTTTAATGATTTTGGGGGCACCGTAGGCGGTCCGATAATCAAAAACAAGCTGTTCGGTTTCTTTTCGTACGAAACGATTCGGCTCAGCTCTCCCATTAATAGTCAAGGTTGGTACGAGACATCTCAGTTCTTAAGCAATGCTGCAGCTCCCAATGCTTCCTCATTCTTGAACTTCCCAGGCTTTGCACCTCGAGCTGGCACCATCGTTGACGCTAATCACACCTGCACAGATATCGGCCTTACGGAGGGTGTCAATTGCGCAACGATTCCGGGACAAGGACTTGATTTGGGCAGACCACTCGATCCAAGTGCATTTCCTGTGGGCACCTCTGACCCTTCGTACGGTCTAGGGCAAACCGGTGACAACCAGCGTTTCAATCCTGGGTTGGGAGGTGATGGGACCGGGAGCTCGGCCAATCTCGATGGTGTCGCTGACCTTGCGTTCATCAATAACTTTGGGCCGAATACGGGTAGTCAAACTCAGTACAACGCGCGAGTTGACTTCAACCTGAGTAGCAAAGATTTGATCGCCGGTAGCTTCTATCGCGTCCCCCAGGTAAACGACAGTTTCAACGGTACAAATCGCTTGATGAATGCGTTCCACCACACGACCATCAACGAAGCCGAAACAGTGCTGTGGAATCATACATTCTCAGCAACGCTGCTGAACGAAGCACGGGCAAACGCTGCGGGATGGCGCTGGAAAGATCTACAAAATAACCCCAATAGCCCATGGGGTTTACCCAAAGCATTTGTCGATAACGTCAACTGTTGCGCTGGCGTGATCGGCACAATTCATGACAACAGCAAGTTAGATTACGGAATCGGAGCCCCTGGCACATTTGACCAGTGGACTTTCGCTGTGAAGGACACCCTCACCAAGGTTTATAAGAGCCACACCATAAAGATGGGTGGAGAGATCTCGCGACTGACGTTCGTAGACAATGCCCCCTGGGATGCTCGTCCCAATTACTATTTCAACAATCTTTGGGATTTCCTGAATGACGCGCCGACAACTGAACGGGCAACATTCAATCCAGTTACAGGGCAGCCGACAGATTTTCGAAAGGACACGCGACAAGGTTTGTATGCGATCTTTGCGCAAGATGATTACAAAGTTCGACCGAACCTCACGATTAATATCGGTCTGCGTTACGAGTATTTCGGTTCGATCTCAGAGAAGCGAGGCAATATCAGCGCGGTTCTCCTGGGCTC
The DNA here is from genome assembly GCA_036265385.1 of Terriglobales bacterium. Classification (GTDB taxonomy): domain Bacteria; phylum Acidobacteriota; class Terriglobia; order Terriglobales; family Acidobacteriaceae; genus DATAPD01. The sequence continues at coordinate 12,474 of DATAPD010000032.1, read as the reverse complement.
TGGGCCAAACGTCTTTACAGACATGCGGCTGAGGCTGGGCGGAACTCTTTATGAACCTGACAAGATGAACTTCGGTCCGCAGTTGGGTTTCGCTTGGAGCCCAACGCAGTTTCACGATAAGGTCGTTGTGAGAGGTGGCTTTGGAATTGCGTACAACGGCTTGGATCAAGCTATTTCGCTGAATGGTCGCAGCAATCCGCCTTTCTTGAATCTATCCGGAAACCTGACGGGCGACCAAATCGTCTACGAAAACAGTTTTCCTCCTGACATCAACTCTTTCTACGGGTACGCATCGAACCCCGCAACGATTGCTGATTTCGATCCCAATACTCACCTACCGATCCCGGGTCCGAACTTCTCACCCGTGGATGTGACTGGGTACTCTGCCCACTGGCCGTCGACCCGATCCGCGCACTATTCGTTGGAAACTCAAATTGATCTGGGTTCGGACTGGGTTGGAACAATCGGTTATCAAGGAAGCGCCACGCGTCACCTCACCAGGCAATACAACCTGTACGTTCCATTTTCGGTTAGCGGAGTGGCATTCAATCCCGTGGTGAGGCACGTTAATTTCTATCTGAACGACGGGACGGCTAATTTCAATGCTTTGTTGGGCCAGTTGCGGCATCGCTTTAGCCGAACCTTTGAACTGGACACCCAGTATCGCTGGAGCAAGAGCTTCGATACTGGCTCTAATAATTTTGCTACTGGGGATTATCAGTACGATCCAGGCACTATGTATGGGCCATCAGACTACGACGTCACTCACGCCTTCAAGATCTACGGCATCTGGTCTCCAACGATATTCCGCGGAAGCCGAGGTTGGATGGAAAAGATCGTCGGCGGCTGGTCGATCAGCGGCATCCTCAATGCCCATAGTGGCTACCCGTGGACTCCAATAACTAACAACGCCTGTGACGCGATCTACCAGGGCAGTTGCGGTGGTGGTGGAAACGGAGCACTTCGGCCCGTTGCCTACCTCGGTGGTGGCGGTTCCAGTTCGAGTACAGACACATTCAAATTACCGAACGGAAACTTCCCAAATGGCGGTCTCGCCTATTTTGTTCCCGCGACGGTTACTCCGGGACCAAGCTTCGAGGACATCGTTGCGGGAATTGCGAGTCCCGGGCCGATTCCGCCTGGACCGGGTATCGGGCGTAATTCGTTCCGTGGCCCGCGTTATTTTGGGGTTGATATGACACTGAGCAAGGCTTTTGGGTTTCCTGAAATGCCTGTGCTCGGCAATAATGCCAAATTGGAATTTCGTGCTAACTTCTTCAACATCTTTAACAAGTTGAATCTTGCTAACGTGCAGGCCGATATCAATAACCCGAACTTCGGCACCGCACAGGATGCTCTAGGCGGTCGCACCATTGAATTGCAAGCTCGTTTCAGTTTCTGAGCGAGGCAAGGCTGATTCCAGGCGCTCCGTAAGGGGCGCCTTTTCTTTTTCTAGCTGCTGTCACGTCGTGGAGTTTGTGAAACCTACGTGAAGTTTCGCGATTCTACGTCTTCTTTTACACTGTACCCGTGCCTGGTCTCCGGTGGATGCTCATCCCTTGCTTCACCCTCTGCATGATTTTCGTGTCGCCGGGACTCGCTCAAACCACTTCTTCCTTCAAGCAGCTCTCTACACAAGCCGACGCGGCTCGCGATGCTGAGCGGCTTGACGACGCGGTGAAACTCTATCGCCAAGCTCTTGCGCTGCGTCCCAAATGGAAAGAAGGATGGTGGTCGCTGGCCACGATTCTCTACGATCAGAACGCATATGTGCCTGCGGCGCGCGCATTCACCAAGATGGTTGCGCTCGATCCGAAGAATGGAACAGCGCACCTGATGCTTGGCCTCTGCCAATACCAACTCAATCAGGATGATCGCGCGATCGCGAACATTAAGGCTGCAAGAACACTTGGCATACAGAACAACGATCAGCTCGCGTTCGTGCTTGAATTTCATGAAGGCATGCTGCTGCTTCGCAAGCGTGATTTCGAACGCGCTATCGAGGCATTGAAACCTCTTATAAAGCAAGGCGTTCAGAGTGATGAGCTTGACGCTGCGCTCGGCATGGCGGTGTTGTTGATCACGCCGAAAGAAGCACCCCCTGCCGACTCACCCGATCGTCAGATTATTCTTCGCGCAGGACGCGCCGAGCACCTTAGCATTCAAAAGAAATACGACGACGCCAAGAAGATGTACGCCGATCTCGTCCAGGAATTTCCAGACTTTCGCAACGTGCACTATGCCTTCGGACGTTTTTATTTGGACATTCAAGAACCCGATCAAGCTCTGCCGCAGTTTGAAGAGGAGATTAAGCGTAACCCTCAGCATGTGCGAGCGCGTATGCAGATTGCAACGTTGAAGTATCGGGTCGACTCGGCCGCGGGCATTCGATATGCAGCAGAGGTCGTAAAGCTCGAGCCGTCGTATCCGTTTGGCCATTACATGCTCGGTCTGCTTTACTTCGATTCAGGCGACACTGCGCGGGCGATCCCCGAACTCGAAACGGCTGCTCACATGGTTCCTACCGAAGCGCAGTTCTTGTTTGTGCTTGGCAACGCCTATGCGAAGGCTGGGCGCAAAGACGAAGCGGCACGTACACGCGCAGCCTTCCGCAAGCTGAATGATGCAACCAGCGCGGAGAATAAGGCGACTACGTATGGAGATAAGGCTCCGCTGCTCGATAACGCCGCGGGCCCAGCCCCACAAAGTTCGGAGAGAAAAAATCCCTGATGTCTGGATTCACCCGCAGAGATCTGATAAGAGCGCTGGCGTTTTCGATGCCCGCTTGCACGCTTTCGAACGGATGGGCACGGCTATTACAGCAAGTAAGCCCGTCGGCTGGGGCAGGGAAGAGCGAACTGTTCGAGCTCGTGCCATCGAGCGCGAGCGGCATCACGTGGAAGCATGCGAACGGACGTTCGTCTGAATACTACCTGCCGGAAACGACTGGCGCAGGCTGCGCATTTGTCGACTACGACAACGATGGCTGGATGGACATTTACCTGGTGAACAGCGGACGTTGTGATTTCTATGATCCGAAGCCGCCGCTGCGCAACGCGCTTTATCGCAATAATCGCGACGGGACGTTCACTGACGTCACCGAGAAGTCAGGCGCAGTCGGAGGCGGTTACGGAATGGGCGTTGCCGTTGGAGACTACGATGGTGACGGTTTCCCCGACCTGTATGTCACGCAGTACGAACGCAGCATCCTCTACCACAACAATGGTGATGGCACGTTCACAGATGTGACCGAGAAAGCAGGCGTGGCGGCTACCGGATGGGCGTCAAGCGCCGTGTGGTTTGATTATGACAATGATGGACGCTTAGATCTTTTCGTCTGCCGCTTTGTCGAGTTCAATAAAGCGGCCAACAAATTTTGCGGAAACGAGCGCTCTGGCGAACGTTACTACTGCATCCCGCGCGTGTATCCACCAGCGGCGAGCTGGTTGTTTCACAATAATGGCGATGGAACATTCACGGATGTCAGTAAACAGACGGGGATCGCGAGCGTCCTTGGCAAGGCATGGGGCGCTGTGGCGACCGACGTGAATAACGACGGCTGGATGGATCTCTTCGTTGCGAACGACACGTTTCCAAATTTTCTGTTCCTTAACGAGAAAGGGAAGTTCCACGACGCGGGTTTGGAGTCGGGCGTCGCCTATAGCCAGGACGGCCGTGCGCGCTCGGGTATGGGTGTGGACGCGGCCGACTATGACCAGGATGGTTGGCAAGACTTGTTTGTCTCAAACGTCGACCAGGAGATGTATTCCGTTTATCGCAACAACCACGACCTGACATTCGATGATATGGCGGGCCCACTAGGTGTTGGGATGACAACGCAGCTCATGAGCGGATGGGGCGCGAAGTTCTTTGATTACGACAATGACGGCACGCTCGATCTTTTTGTGGCGAATGGGCATCCCGACGATCGGATCGAAGAACATTCAACCCATGTGAAGTACAAAGAGCCGCTCCTGCTCTTCCGCAATGACGGGAAAAAGTTCATCAATATGGCTGAGCAGGCGGGCGCAGTCTTTGCGGAGAGCCATGCAGCCCGAGGCATGGCGATGGGAGACTTCAACAATGATGGCGCTCTCGACATCCTGGTGGCGATCAACGATGGGACGCCGCTGCTCCTGAAAAACAATGCGGCACGAGGAAATCACTGGTTGGGTTTGCGTCTGATAGGAAAGAAGTGCAATCCGGATGCGATTGGCGCACGCATCAGCTGGCAAGCTGGCGATCTCAAGAGATCGCGTCTGAAGAATGGTGGTGGCAGCTATTTGTCGTCGCACGACACGCGAGAGGTGCTCGGAATCGGCTCGCGAACGAAAATCGATAAGCTTGAAATCAAGTGGCCGTTGCCGAGCGGGAGAGTGGAAACATTTACGGATGTTCCGATCGATCGTTACATCGCCATCGTCGAAGGCAGTGGCATTCAAAAGAGCTGAAGTATTGGATGGACCAGCTCAAGCTGGAGGCCGCAATGAGCAAGAAAGACAAAATCATTATTTACGAAAAGCCGACCTGAAGCACGTGCCGCGAGGTCAAGCGTGTCTTGACTGAAAAAGGCGTGGACTACGAGAGTGTGCATTACCTGGAAGAGCCTCTCTCGGCCAGCGATCTGAAGCAACTGCTGCGACGCGCCGGACTGAAGCCGCAAGACGCTGTGCGCAAGAACGAAACTTCTTATCGGGAATATGTGGCGGGAAAAGAGCTGAACGATTCAGAGCTGATTGCATTGATGGCGAAGCATCCGGAACTGATTCAACGTCCAATCGTTGTGCGGGGGAATAAAGCTGTGCTGGCGCGTCCGGTCGAGAGATTAAGCGAAATCGAGTTGAAGTAAGAATTCTGCGCTAGTCTTCGCCGAGAGCGGCGGCACGCCTACCGGCATCGTCATTCCCAATTTTTGCTACCGCTACCTCCCACTCAAGCCAAAAGCGGGCTTGAGTTGGCCACCCGCCGACCCCGACGACCATGCCTCAAGAGATGCACCGGGTAATTTCTCATCCTCGGGATATACTTCCCAACCATACGTGGACAGATCGCCCACGGCGTCACATGAAAATTTGGTAGCCACAGGAGGGTATGGGAATGAAGCTCAGTTTCCGTTCTTGGTCGCTTCTTGGCGCGTCGGTTGCCCTCGTTGCCGTTTTATTGTCAGCCAGTCCATTGTTGGCCCAATCCTCAGATGAACCGCAGATCCCTGCCGCCTTCACCGGCGCGATTCTGATGGTCTTCCTCTTTATCGGCCTCGCCGTTTATCTGTACATTTCTCTCGCGCTTCAAACCATCGCGACTAAGACGGGCACGCCCAATGCCTGGCTCGCGTGGATCCCGATCGTGAATTTCATCCTGATGCTAAACGTGGCCAAGAAGCCGATTTGGTGGATTGTCCTTTTTCTGGTCCCACTTGTGAACATTGTGATCTCAGTCATTGTTTGGATGGCAATCGCCGAAGCGCGTGGCAAACCCAACTTCTGGGGCATTCTGACAATCGTGCCGCTGGTGAACATCATGGTTCCTGGTTATCTGGCGTGGGCGGATTGATGGATGCGGGAGGAATCGCGCGATGCGGAGCGAGCGACTAAGCGGAACACGCAGCATTGCGGTCCTCATTGAATCGTTCATCAGCGTCTAATCAACGGACCATCCTGAACGATTCCGTCCACGTGTCTGTGGGACACAGCGGTTGTTTGGTAAATGCCAAATCGCGGATATCAAAGCCAGTTCGATGGACTTGCCGGATCACCGCCGATCCTAACGGACTGCAGATCAACGGACGCTTATTCACATAGCTGCCGATGGCGAGATCAAAAATGCGAGCGACGGAACTTTTCGAAGAGCAATGCGAGGCGAGATTTAAGTACTCCCTTCGTTCGGTGTGAAAGACAAAAGGGTGGATGCCAGGCCGGATTAGGAAGTTCACGATGAGCCGGACCTTCCGTCCATCTTCCGTTCCGTCAACCACAAGAACCCGCGCCTCTTGCTGCTCAAGTTGGTCGAAAGCTTCCTGCTCCAGCGGAGCTCGGGAAAGCCACGCGTCTTCGTACAGGCCATGCTCTGCCAGCAAAGCTCGCAAGGAAGGCTGACCGATTCGGGCACATAAATCATCGAACGCTTCCACTCCAATCCAGCTGTAACTGAACTCCGTATTCACCGGCTCGGAGCTAAGCCACTCTATGTGCGCATATCCCGCAGCATCGGCGCGGCCATTCCCATTGCCGTTCGCTTTTACAGAGTGAGCGACGTCGGGCATCAAGGTCAGATTCCGTGCCTCACTGACAATTGGCGTGATTGGCAACAAGCCTTGATTGCGCAGCAGAATGGATGTCACGGCAAGGTCGTGAATTCCCTTGTCCAACAGGGCTCCTCCGGTTACTCCGCCTCGCTCTTCCGGTTCGAGTAATCTCCTCAGACCGGTGGAATTCATCCTCCAGAAGCGTAGCCGCTCGATGCGAAATCCGGCGCGTTGCATTTCAAGCAGTTTGAGCACCGCTTCATTTTGGCTTTCGACAAAGTCACATAGAACCCGGTCCGCAAACCGGTCGAGAACGGAGAGTTGTGATCGTGAGGTGAAGAGCGGCTTCTCTCCCAGGTAGAGTGCTCGAGGAAAAGTTTCGCAAACATCAACCAAGTTACGCTGATGACATGGACTTGGAGTAGCGTCGTAAACCAAGAACTCATCTTCAGTACGCAGGCCGAGTTCGGTGCGCAGCAAGGCGCTTATGGCGTTCCGCTGCGAGGAGGCATCTTCTACGAGAATAGCCTTCGCTTCAGTGTAGTTGGGCAGGGTACGGATGACTTCTGTGTCCGTTTCCAGCACGGCCAATAAGCGTGGTTCGATTCCGTTTTTGCGCAGCTGGTCACTGGCTTGGAGAAATGAGGTATGCGCGGCGCGGCCCATCCGGCCGAATCCGAGGAACACGATTCCCACATCACCCATAGTCCCTCGCCCTAATTGCTGCATCCCGGCGCACACGCGCCCACAGGCTGTGGGCACTCTGCGTAGCGCGCCTGAAAAAATTCTTTCATCTGAAATCTGCTACCAACAAGTTTGGAAGTCACATCAGGCTGTGATGTTGATGCTAAGGAAGGACCTGCTAACTACACCCGTTGTTAAGCGGTTGGTGTAGAAGGATATGCGCCGCTCGGCGGGTCGCAATGCGGATGTCGGGTTCGTGCCAGCCCACGCGGAAGGGCTACCTCAACGGTGTTAGGAATTCAAACGAAGGCCCAGCCAATCAAGCGGACATCGGGTATTGGATAAGCCCATAAAATATCCTACTCTAGGCAACAACCGGCTTGAATGGGATGAGAGTTCCTCCGCTATACTGGTGACAAATGGATGTCGAGCGCATTATCGATGATATTCAGCAGCTCGAGGAAATGTTCGAGACTCCGGATATCAGGCCGCTCACTGCAAACGATATCTCTGCAGCGAATCGAAGGCACGATGAAACATTGGCGCACAGCCCGTGGTTCAAGCTGTGGCAGAGTTACGGCCTGTGCTGTCGCCCTGAGGCTCCGGTAATCCAATTACCGGAATAGGCTCACTGATCCCCACAGGTGCACTCGATCGACGATAGAAGATGACCCTTTCAGGTGGCACTTCTTCTCACCAACACCGTTTCTCTGCCAGCTTGCGATTCCCGTCGACTTCAACGTCCAGCAGCAATCCGGTCGAAGCGGTCGAGATTCATCACCTTGCTCCATGCGGCCACAAAATCCTTCACAAACTTCTGCTTCGATCCCGAGCAGGCATACACCTCCGCGAACGCACGAAGTTGCGAGTGGGAACCGAAGATTAAGTCCACGCGGGTTGCGGTCCATTTACGAGCGCCCGTCTTACGATCGCTGCCCACGTAGACGCCATCCTTACCGTCGGCCGGATGCCATTGCGTGCGCATGTCAAGCAGGTTCACGAAGAAATCATTCGTCAAAACACCGGGTGTTGAAGTGAAGACACCGTGCTTCGAATCGCCTGAATTTGCGCCGAGCACGCGAAGTCCGCCGACCAGCACGGTCATCTCCGGACCGGTCAGTCGCAGCAACTGAGCGCGGTCCACTAAGGCTTCTTCCGGCTGCATAAATTGGGTCCTTCCGCTGATGTAGTTGCGGAAGCCATCGGCCCGCGGCTCGAGAGGAGCGAAAGATGCCACATCTGTCTGTTCCTGGGAAGCATCCATGCGCCCCGGCGTGAATGGTACTTTCACCTCGACGCCAGCATCCTTTGCAGCCTTCTCAACTGCCGCGTTCCCAGCCAAAACTATGAGGTCAGCGAGTGAGATCTTCTTGTCGAATCCCTTTCGAATGGTTTCAAGCTTCTCAAGCACAGTTGCGAGCTGCGTGGGCTGATTGGCCTCCCAATCTTTCTGGGGAGCGAGACGGATGCGTGCACCGTTCGCCCCACCTCTCTTGTCGGAGCCACGAAATGTTGAGGCTGATGCCCAAGCAGTCGATACAAGATCGGACACCGAAACTCCAGAGGCAAGAATCTTTGCCTTCAGAGTGGCGGCATCCTTGTCATTGATCAGCTCATGGTCGACAGGAGGAATCGGGTCTTGCCAAATGAGAGTCTCCTTTGGCACGAGTGGTCCAAGGTAGCGCACGATGGGACCCATGTCGCGGTGCGTGAGCTTGAACCATGCGCGGGCGAATGCGTCCGCGAACTGATCTGGGTGTTCGTAGAACCGTCGCGAAATCTTCTCGTACGCCGGGTCGAAGCGCAGCGACAGATCAGTGGTCAGCATAGTAGGCACGCGCTTCTTCGACTTATCGAACGCGTCCGGTATCGTTGGTTGACCATTCTTGGCCCGCCACTGCTTCGCTCCCGCCGGACTTTTCGTTAGCTCCCACTCGTTCTCGAACAAATTCTTAAAGAACAGATTGCTCCACTTCGTTGGAGTTTGCGTCCAAGTCACTTCCGGGCCACCCGTGATGGCATCGGCTCCGATTCCTGTGCCAAACTTGCTTTTCCACCCGAGTCCTTGGTCTTCTATCGCGCCGCTTTCCGGCTCCGGCCCGACTAGTGATGGATCACCGGCGCCGTGGGTCTTGCCAAAGGTGTGGCCGCCAGCAATCAGTGCGACAGTTTCTTCGTCATTCATTGCCATCCGGAAAAACGTCTCGCGGATATCCTTCGCCGCCGCCAGCGGGTCCGGGTTGCCATTCGGCCCCTCGGGGTTGACGTAGATGAGGCCCATCTGAACCGCGCCAAGCGGTTCGGACAACTGTCGCTCGCCGCTATAACGTCCGTCACCGAGCCAAGTCCCTTCCGGTCCCCAGTACAGCTCCTCAGGCTCCCAAACATCGACGCGTCCTCCAGCAAAGCCGAAGGTCTTGAAGCCCATGGATTCCAACGCAACATTGCCAGCGAGAATCATTAAGTCGGCCCACGATATTTTCTCGCCGTATTTCTGTTTGATAGGCCATAGCAGCCGACGCGCTTTATCGAGGTTGGCGTTGTCCGGCCAGCTATTCAGTGGAGCGAAACGCTGTTGCCCTGCGCCTGCACCACCGCGTCCGTCGGTGATCCGATAAGTCCCGGCGCTATGCCATGCCAGGCGGATCATCAACCCGCCATAATGGCCGAAATCAGCCGGCCACCAATCCTGGGATTCCGTCATCAGGACATTTAGATCCTTGATCACAGCATCGAGGTCAAGACTCTCAAATTCCTTTGGGTAGTCGAATTCCTTGCCCATCGGGTCGGACAGACTTGAATTGCGGTGGAGAACCGAAATATCTAGAGCGTCCGGCCACCAGTCGCGGTTTCTCCGTGCGTGAGTTCCGGATGCTACCGGGCACTTGGCCGCCGACGCTGTCTGGGTGCTGTTGTTCTCTTTCACTTCTTGTGCCATTTTTAATCCTTTCCAGCAATAAAGTTTTATCGGGAATTGCGCGAGGAAGCGCACTTGGTGCACAACCCTCGAAGAATAAGTTCGCACTCGCGAAGCACTCGCTTCCCGAGTGACGCCGGGACAGGACGAGGCACGTCATACCAATCCACGTCCTCGACATTGCCACAGTGATCGCAGATGAAGTGATGATGCTGCGCGCCTTTCGCATCAAATCGCGCGGCGCGGCCCTCGACAGCTACTTCGCGCACCAAGCCAGCCTCCACGAGGTCGCGCAAATTGTTATAAATCGTAGCCCTGGAAGAGCGCGGATGGACCCGGTTCACAGCAGCGAAGATCTCCGTAGCAGTCGGATGCCTCTTGTGTTCCATCAGGAACGCCATGACAGCGTGACGCTGGGGCGTGCTCCGCAGGCCGCTGGCGGCCAAGCGCCGTTTCATCTCAGGATGGCTCATGAACAAGTTTAGATTATATCTAATGTAAGAGCCTGGTGGCTCGCACACCTCTGTTGAAAACAATTTTAAGCAGGGGACTGATTGCTGTGATTCGACCGCGCAATCATCATTCATTGGGCACTTTTGATGCCCGCCCGCATTGACGTAAATTGAGCAACTGTTTTGGACTCGGGCCGAGAATTCAAAAGGTGTTCACTAATCTCGCAAAGGAAGTCAGATTGTTGGAGTCTTGCTATAAGACGAATTTGGCGATTAGCTTGATCAGATCTTTGACAGGCATCACAAAAAGGGCCAGAGGCAAAAGGGGAACGACGGCGGCTCCTACCGAAAGGCGGTCTCAATTGCCGCTAACAGGCGTTATCACTCACTGACCGCCAATGATGTTGCGCCAGCAAATGTCTGATATGCAGGCCGAGATTCTCTCTTCCAAAGAACCTCAGCCTGAAGTCGTTGGGTTTGAATTTACTTCTCGTCGATCTGTTCTACCTTTTTGCCTGTTTGGGCTTCTGCACACGCTACAGCATCGCGTGCATTTTTCTTATCAAGATGAACGATGGCGTATTTGCCCTGGCCAGTCTCATCTGTGTACTGGAAGGTGAGGTAGTGTTTCTTGGAGTTAGACAAGAGAAACAGTGGAGAGATGAGCACAGCTTCGGCCATGCGAGGCTTCGATGCCTTTTCGTAGGTTATGTTCTTGATCGCGTCATATTTGATGGTCAAAGCTGGAGTGCCGGATTCTTGCAAAAAGTTGACATTCTTATTTTCTGCGTCAAACCACAGAGTCCCCTTTACGGAAGACCCGGCTTTCTTCTGCCCAGTTGAGGTAGCTTGAAGGAATTCCGCTTTTCCGAACTTGTGTTCGTCCAGCTTGGCGGTTTTAGCGACCGTTTCCTCTGCCAATGCTGATGGTAGCGCGAACAACAGCACAGTGATCAACAGTAAGAATGTCTTCATAATATTTTTCTCCTTTGGAACTTTGCGAGATTAGCAAGCGCAGAGTCGCGGATCGAGATGGGAATAGTTCAACGTGGATTTGTTTCACTGCCTGGGCGACTTTTAGTGAGGGCGCTCCGCGGGGAGCATGCGAAGTGGCCTCAGAGCTATCAACTTCGGCCAAGTGACGTACTCTGTCTGCGGTTGATCGACCGACCACCGCTTCCCGCCTTTTTATACTTGCAGCAGGTCAGCGCAGCAGTGATCAAGGTCACATAGCGCAGTTAAATAGACGGAAGTCATTGGTAGCCGAGTTGAGTTGCCATGACTCTGGATGATCTTGCTATCTTCGGGGTGTTGGCCCATTCGGCAAATTAGCTACCGAGGCGCTCTATCCACCGGTCCCAACCGACGACGGCAGGACGATGAACGCGCTGCACGACTACAACCGAGGATGATCGAAGAGTTTCTAAAGACCGCCCTAAGTTTTGGCGTCAGTATTGCGGGGTTTGTGAGCGAGGGAAATGCCAGACGAAGGTACAGTAGGTGGGTTGGTTGCGGGGGGTGGATTTGAACCACCGACCTTTGGGTTATGAGGGCGATTAGATCTTAAAAATCAACAACTTAGCGCGGCACGGATGGTCGCTTAAGCTATTGATTTCATTCAGCAAGTGACTTTACGGGACATACGATTGGGAGCGCAACGGGAGCCGATTTTGTTCGCTCCGTCTTCGCTTTTTACCCTGGAAAATCTCCAAGAGGCCACGGTTTTTTCATCAATTTCAACGTTTTGTTCCACTCTTGTTCGACGTTCTTTGGGCACAAATCCCAACTACAAGGCCCATCCTTCTTATATATGCGTTAAAAAAGCGCAATACTCTAATCGAGCGAAGCTGCATAAAGTCTGGCGAAAGCGCTCTAGTGGGATTTATGAATGACGATTACGCAACCAGGAACTCAGGAGCTTTATGGGAGGTCGAATCTTGCAGAGTTGCGCATAAACACTGGTGGGAACTGGACACCGTCTTTGGGCTTCAGGCCCAATGTACAGCTACTAAGATTTAGATTGTGTCCGGCATTGGTACACTACATCTAGTCGCTGTTGAGCCGAATTCTCGTGAGTTAGGTAGGCACCCTTGTCTAGGCTGCTCTGACTGCAGCACTGCGCTATCAGATTAGACAATCTCCGCTTCAATGCTTCCTGCAAATTGCAATGCATTTTA
>DATAPD010000031.1:0-5786 GCA_036265385.1 Terriglobales bacterium | reverse complement strand
CCTGGAAAATGACGGAGTCAATACGATTCAGAGGTGGTTGATGCGGGTTGGACACTCGAAGGAACTAGCTTCAGTTCCGCTTACAGACACGGAACGCACTGCTCATCTTCCCGAGATCATCAAAAACATTGTTGCACGGCTGCGGCAAACCCGCTCCTTGGAGGCAATAGCCATTCCCTCTCCAGCGGCCGTATCGCACGGGCAGCTCCGCTTTCGCCAAGGCTATACTGCGCCTATGATGGTCCAGGAATCACGAATTTTACAGGTAATCAATCTTCGAGACCATCCAAAAGAAACTTGTCCCGCGTGGATTTCAGTTTGTTGCTGCCCGACGTCAAAGGTTTTTTTGACTCTGCATGGAGCCATCTTGGCAGTAGGTTGCTGGATCGGATTGTATTACCTGTTGGGCATATACTTCCGCAGCTTTGCCAGCTTCAATAAGACCTATGGCACGCTCGGAGCGGCGATTGCGCTGATGTTTGGCTGTATTGGACGCGTTTCGCAATGATAGTCGGAGCGGAACTCAATTCGGATTTTGCGAGGAAGACAAAGAAGGATGCTATTGAGGAGCAACCGGAACTGCCCGTAATTACTAAGCTGGATCTTACGCATAACGAGAAATCAACGAACTTGACCTTTAGATAGACCTCAGCTCAGCCTGCAGCACAGTCCGGTGGAACGAATGGCCTGAAGCGGCAGCTTCCGGCAAAGACTCGCAAGGAGTTCGGAAAGCGCCCCCTCCGGAGTTTCCGCGTTTCTTGCTTTATATTGGCCTGGAATGGCACGCGCAGCTGCAACCTGGCAGGCTGCAATCGTTGTGCCTGGCTTCGTAGGTCGCATTCTCCTGACAGAATGAAGAGATGATTGGAGGCCAAAAGCCTAGCGGGTATCCTGAAAAAGCGCTCCCCGTTGGTTCTGGTGAAACTTCTGGGTAATGGCGCACTATCGTCATTCGCTAAGGCTACCGATTCCAGCTCGGACCCGCTGTTCGATATTGCTCACAAAGCGACTAGTACCTTTAGGAATGATTTTCCCCCACAGCTCACAATTAGCGGACAAGCCGGTTCCGCGTCGAGACCTGCCTTCTCGGCTTGACGCACGTGTCCGATCGGCATAGTGTTGAACATGAGTAAACGTCTTGCACTCTTTCAATCCTCTGAACTGAGTCAGCCCATCCGAAGTACTTTCCTCTTGTTGTACCTACGGAGTCGCCCCATATGATTAACCCCAAGACTGCACCACAGTCCGATCCCCACCGTGTTCTTGACCCGCCAAGCTTTACCGGGACACCGGGCTCGAAGCCCGCCCGTGTTCTCCCACAGGACAAGATACCGGAGCGGGCTTACAAGTTGTACGAGGATCGGGCCGTGAACATGGCCACGCCGAACAGGACTGGATTCGCGCCGAACAGGAACTCCGTAGTCGCGCTTGATTAATGAGCGAATCGCTTCACGCAAGCCAAGCCGCTCAGTGCATCGCGAGCGGCTTGCACTTCGTGAGCATCTTCCACGCTGTCGTTTAGTTCTGGCAGGCGAGAATAAATTTCAGTTTCCGCGACGCCGATCTTCAGTTGAAGCTGAACGCAATCCAGTTCCAACAGAGCACCAAGATAGGCTTCTTGCCAAGGATATTCGATTGGAACGGAATACGGATTTTCCTGCTTTGCGACAAGGCTACTGCAGTGTATGGACATGGCACCGCCTCTATGGAATGGCGAAAGTTATCAATATGATGAGGTGGGCTGCTGTTCCATTTTGACCAGTGTCGGGATTTCGAGCGGAGCGCGTGCCTACCACCGCGATCAAGCTGAAGGAGTGGAGACAATTCAGGCCGCTGCTCGTTCCCCCACGGGCAGCTGCGCTAAGTGCATCCACCCCAACGCTCCGAGTAAAATAAATTCCTTGGAATCCAAAATCTGATCAATTTTGCACAAGTTAAAACATAGTCTTGCCATAACGTATTTCCTAGCAGCCCGCGAAGCCCAATCATCAGCTTCAAAGCTATAAAGAAGGGTCCAAGAACTTTTTTGGTGCCTCCTGCAATGTTGTGAGCTATCTTGCTCAGACGCGAAGGCGCGCAACTGTCATTGTTTAGTCTCCTAAGTCGAGATAGATCGGGAACGCTAATTTGTAGCTCTGGTTATTGGGCCGCAGTGAGGATCGAGTTCCATCAAATCATGGCGAAGCAGCCAGCGTCCAGCTAATCAGCATTGCTCATCCGTGCGTATGCTGCGAACTTTAGCGACTAAGCACAAGTAAGACCGTAAGAGGTCTTGAACATTCACGTTTCGGCCAAACCTCCATGTGGATGGAGGGGTGAGGCCGCGCAAGTACGAAAGGTCGAAGATTATGCCTTTAATTCAATTGCTGGAAGTTCTGGCCGTGGTAGGAATTCTTCTGTGGCTGGTAAATCGCTTCCTTCCAATCCAGGGAACCATCAAGTCGATTTTGAATGGTGTGGTAGTGATTGCCGTGGTTCTTTGGCTCCTAAACGTGTTTGGACTCTTTCATTCGCTTTCCCGCATTCACGTGGGAACGTAAGACCAACATAGTGAAATTAAGCCTGCCAAGTCATGTCGGCAGCCAGAAGATAGATCGACGCAACACTCGGGACACTTGCCTCAAGGAGATACTGTGAAGAATAAGTTGTTACAAATAGCCGGTTTAACGCTCAGTTTGAGTGCATTCGCTCAGACCTCTTCCCAATCGACCATCGCGATTGAACCTATGAGTTCGACTCCCACGTTCCGTGTGAACGTAGTCAGCCGGAGCGTATCGGCAGTCAATTACAAACATCATAGTGGGGCCACCAAGCTGGACTTCGCGGGCACAGACCTGATGCCCGGCGCCACCGGCCAAGCCAAAGTGGAAAGCAAAAAGGGTTACATCGAAATCGAAGTGGAGTTCGCTAACCTTCCGAAACCCACCACGTTTGGCGGTGAGTACCTGACGTACATCCTGTGGGCGATTTCGCCTGAGGGCAGGGCTGTGAACCTGGGCGAAGTATTAGTCGGCGACAACCATCGTAGCAAACTGGACGTCACTACTGACCTTCAAGCCTTTGCACTAGTCGTGACGGCGGAACCATATTTCGCGGTACGTGAGCCTAGTGACATGGTGGTGATCGAGAACGCGATTCGCGAAGAAACCAAAGGAACAATCGAGGCGTTCAATACCAAGCACGACTTTCTTCAACGCGGCGGCTACATCCCTACTGGATACAAATTCGATCCGGTGGTCCTCAATACCAAGTTACCTCTGGAGTTCTTCGAAGCGCGAAATGCTCTGCGCATTGCGCAATCGGAGGGCGCGGAGACGTTCGCCAGTGAAAGCTATCGACACGCTGTCACATTAATGAACAACACCGATGAACTTGCTACTAACAAACATGCCGACAGAAAGCAGCTGGTCGCAGTGGCTCGCGAAGTCGTACAGACCGCCGAAGATGCACGGGCGATCGCAATCAAGAAAATGGATGAGGAGGCGCTAGCAAACGAACGCCAGGCTTCCAGGCACGCACAGGAACAAGCGAAAGCGCAAGCCGACGACGCGACACGACAGAAGGAACAAGCACAGTCTGACCAAGCCCGAGCCGAGGCCGCAAAAGCCCAGGCAGAGTCTGAAACGGCAAGAGCCCAGGACGAAGCCGCCAGAGCGCGATCGGACTCCGAGCAAGCTCGATCCGATATGGAGAACAGCCAGGCTTCATCAGCCAATGCACTCTCGGCGGCCCAGGCTGATGCAGACAAGTCCCGTTTAGACGCACGGCAAGCGCAGCAGAGTGCGCAGCAAGCAGAAAACGATAAAGCGGACATGCGCGTGCGGTTGTCCGAACAGTTGAATAAGATCCTCGAGACTCGCGACAGCGCGCTCGGGCTCATCGTGAGTATGTCTGATGTGCTGTTTGACACCGGGAAATATTCGTTGAAGCCGGGTGCTCGGGAGAAGTTGGCGAAAGTTGCCGGCATTCTACTTGCTTATCCTGGACTCAATATTGAAGTTGGCGGATACACCGACAATGTGGGTGGCGATGAAATGAATTACACGCTGTCTGAGAACCGTGCCGGCTCGGTGCGGGATTACCTGATGCAACAAGGAGTGGGGAAAGATTCAGTCAGTGCCAAGGGCTTCGGTAACACGTTGCCGGTTGCCTCTAACGATAACTCCGCCGGCCGCCAGCAAAACCGGAGAGTAGAACTTCTCGTATCTGGCGAACCCATTGGCAACCCGGTCAAAGCAACGACAAGAAACCTACGCTAAAGGAGGGGCGTGCTGGGCTGTAACGAACCCGACCGTCCCAGACACAGGCAGGAATAAGTTTCTGATGAGCGAGGTTCATGCGCTGAGATAGCCTTCACGTTTGGGAAGCAGGACGTCGCTTAGGTCGCGCCCATAAAGTGCGCATCTATGGCGACGCCGCGATCGCGACTTACAAGAGCAGGTATGACTCCATGTATCACGGCGAACATCGTGCACGGACCATCCTGTCAACTGATAATTTCGTTCGGCAGGACGGCTCATGGAAACAGGTCGCAAGCCACAGTTCCGAATTGGCAAAGTAGAAAATGTCCCGGGTCACCCTCATTTAATCGGGTGCGTCGCGGGCAATCGTGTCGTTGATATTCGGGCGGGAACGGGTCAGAGGCCGGGCCTCTCAAGAGCGGGTAGATGTATTCTCTCGAAGTGCACGCGAGGCTGAGACGATCAGGTCATGGGAACTCATCAAGGTGTACGCGAACGGTGACGGTACTCACTGGCAGCGATTTGTGGAAACACGGAGTTCGATCATGAATAGTGCTCTTCATCTGATCCTTGTACGTGTTCGTAGCACTCTTGCTCTTACGGCTGCTTCGCTGAGGAAGTTGCTTGGAATGGAACCACACGATGGCGATTTTTCATCCCAGCGGGTGTGTCCATTTTGTGGACTTATCACGCCGCGCTACGAAACATGTTGTCTGGAATGCGGCAAATCATTCAACCAGCTTGACACTCACACAGCCGCAATCACTCCGACGCCTGTTGAGTGATATTCAGATCAGCTATACAGAGGGTTTAAATCGTTCCTGAACTCTGAGAGATACGACGATATGATTCAAAGACAGTGTCCCGAGTGCAACAGCGAATTGGTGCGCACCAGATGTCCCAACATTCAGAAGCCTGGGATCGCACCAGTTTCCTCTTCCGGTTGGCGCTGCAGTGTCTGCGGTCGCGGGTTCACATTGAAAGAGATTCGCGAAGGTAACGGTGCGAAAGTGCAAGCCATCGGGCCCTGATAGCTCTCTTGATGGAGAACCACCATTCTCAATCGTGGGCAGACGCAGTTTGCTCAGGATCGGCTGTTGGTCACATTTCAGGAACGTCCAGATGCGGCATGGGAGAAGCCGCAAACAGCCGTTGACAGGGTTTTGCCATCAAGCGGGCCCAACGCGTGGATCGAGAGACTCGGGCACTGTCGGTGGCGATTCCAGTATCTGCATACATCTGCCTATATATCTTCGAGATCAATACAAAAGCTAGGCGGACTCGTATAGATTTTATGAACGAGGAATTTCCTGCAGCCAGGAAAGAAACATCACTGGCCAATTAATCCGCACTTTGGGCTTTGGGATTTCGGCGGGGAAGCTAATCGTGGAGAACAACATTGAGAGTGAGCTGTGGACTTGCAGGCCGCCGTTGTAGTGAATAAAGCCCAATTTCCTGAACCGGTTCATGAAAAAGCTCACCCGCGAGCGAGTGGTGCCGATCATCTCGGCCAGGGTCTCTTGGCTGATCTTGGGAACCACTGTC
>DATAPD010000030.1:0-10284 GCA_036265385.1 Terriglobales bacterium | reverse complement strand
AATCATCCTTGATGAGTATAGTCCGAGAAGAGGCGAATTCACACGAATCGGAATAGTCCTAATCCGCAAAGATCCAAGCCCGCCCTGCCGTCAGGCTTCCTAAAAGGTGGTCACTATTGAGCAGCTTTTGTTCGAGTACGGCCGCACACTGGGACTGCATACAAAGCCAGAATCACGTCGATACGATTGAGAGAGCCATGCTATCAACGATTGAAGTGGGCACGATTCTGATGAAGGATTGGCAGGAGTTGACGCACCCTCTCGGGCTGGAAAGCGAGCCATATTGGGGTGCCTGGACTTTGCTAAAGGGTCAAAATGGATTCGCTTTTGATCGTAAGATCCGCGCTGCCGGATGGAATTTCTTCTTCATGGCTGAAGAAGTCAAAGCGATGTTCTTTGGATCTCCTGCGAAGGCGAAGATCCAGAGCGCTTTGAAGCGGATTCTAGTCAAGGTTGAGCACCAGCATTTCAATGGTCTGGAGGTGACGGCGATTGTTGCACGGCATTTCCTCGGAATGCCCTATGTAACCGTGTCCGCGCATTCCCGCCATGTGCAACAGAGTTGTTACTTGGAGGGCACCCTGGCGCGGCAATCCTACCAACGCGATTTGGAATGGGCTCGAGGATGAGCACAGATTCCGCTTCGGAGAATCGACTAATGAAATTGGATGAGAACCAGAGTCTCGATCGAACGCTTGAGTCTGCCATTGTTGTGTCCTGGAAAGACTTAATGCAAGGCGCGCAAGGCGGCCTGATTCACGTGGAATATGGGTTTGCTTCAACGGGCACGCTGGATTACCTCAAGGTCTTGTCATCGCCAACGCGCGGCCATTGGCTTGTGGCGTGTGAGTACTGGATGTCAGCCTCGGTCGTTCACGCCGCCGGCGTCCGTTTCGAGAATGGATTCACATCGGAAAAGTTGGCCCATATTTTGGAATTCGTGATGCAACACCAGGACTCGTTCGTCCTTCCCCCCGACCGCCACCGCGATGGACTACTCCAGATCCCAACTCCCACGATGGAAGAAGATACAGCGGCCGCGGCAATGATTAACAAAGTTCTTGGTGGTTTCGCTTTGCCGCTCGCAGTCGCCTGAACATGTCGGCATCGCTCATTTTTCGGAGGCCGCTAAACGCCGGTCTCGGTGCGGTTCTGTGCGTGGCAGACCCGTGCTGACCTCGCATTTTTCGCCCAGTTTAGCGCCACACGTGGGACAACGAACGGCCAGCGCTTCCTTCTGTTTGATTTTCATATCGACACAATGCGCGGTTGCTCGCCAACAAGATGGTCAATTGTGACCATCGCGCAACCCTCCGCGAAGCGCATCATCTCCTTAGCGTGTGAGAGAACTAGAAGTTGCGGGCTGCAATGTACACCTTGATTGCCGCGGGTCACCCTCGACCATTTTTCATGAGGAGCATAATGTTCGAGCAATTGACAACGAAGAAAAACAAACGCCTCGTACCCTCGCCAACCCCGGCAGGAGCAGCATCGCCCGACACGGAGCCCGGCAAACAGCCACCGCTGCCTGTACCTCCATATCAGCCTTACGCCGAGGACTCCTCGCCGCCTAAGCCTTTATATAAGCCCTACGCCGAACAGCCTTCGCTGCATGAACCACTTTACGAACCTTATAAAGGCATCTAGTTGCGAGTCCGGGATCGCGGAAAGTCACATTGACAACGGTTGAGTGGAAGCCTAATGTCGTAAGTGAGCAAGCCACTCTTCTTACTCTTTCAGATTCTCTGAACTAAGTCAGCCCATCTGAAGTTCGTCCTCTTAGCTTCCCCTCTGAAGGAGGAATTGCTTATGACGCTATTGACCCGTTGGGATCCGCTCCGCGACTTGGCCACCATGCAAAACCGTATGAACCGCCTTGCTCGTGAGATATATAGTCCGGAAGATCCAGAAGAGGCGTTGACGACCACGAGCTTTGCACCGCCGGTGGATATCTATGAAGACGAACACAATATTACGCTGAAGATGGAAGTCCCAGGCATCGACGAAAAAGACATTGATGTTCGCATCGAGAACACCACACTCACCGTCCACGGCGAACGCAGGTTCGAAAAGGAAGAGAAAGAGAATAACTTCCGTCGCGTGGAGCGCCAGTACGGAACTTTTACCCGCTCGTTCACACTCCCGAGTTCGGTAGATACGGGGCAAGTGAGCGCCAACTACGACAAAGGTGTGCTGAAGATCAGCCTTGCCAAAAGGGCCGAAGCCAAGCCCAAGCAGATCAAGGTGAACGTTAGCAGCGAGAAGACCCTCGAGGCCAAGAGTCACGGCAAAGCCGCCTAAAGACATTACTTAGCGATAAAAACAGGGAGGTGGACTATCCTCCCGTTTTTATTTATTACCAAGCCAAGAGATAAAAAATATGAAAAACATCAAGTATGTGGTGAGAGTGAACCGTGGTGGAGCTCGTCCACCTGCGTACGTACAGCGGGTGATTCCGATCCCAATCCAAATGACAACCAATCGCAAGCTGGCGCTGACGATGGGAAAATTAACGGCCGAAGACGCGATGAAAGCTATCGAGAATTCTCTGTCCGTTCCGGAGTTAGTGCCCGTACATGTAAATGCCCAGCCCACGCCCAAATTGGCCTCCCGGATATGAGGGCCCTCTGGCGCGACTGGTCAACATTGACCAGTCCCACAAGTCCACTACGGTAAATACTAATCCCCAGAATCCGCGGCTAAAGGCAACAGCAGACCAGGCAGCGAGTGGACGCGACTAGTTGTCCGGTCTCAACGCGCGGGCAATCGTTTACTCATATTCGGGGAGAGTAACTTTTTTGTCGTCTTTCCCACCACGCTCTAGAGGGACAATGTCGCTACCAAATACAGTGCTGCCCAAGGTTCTCTTAGAGGTCGTCGTTCCGCGTACGCTGATTCGGGGAGGGGCCGCAGTCGATCGCGCTCGTTTGCGTTCGAAGCCATCGCTGCCCAGTCGAATCGCGGTGATCGGGAATTATCTTCCGCGACATTGCGGGATAGCTACTTTCACCACCGATCTCTGCGGAGCCATATCGACTGAGTGCGGATCAGCCCGATTGTTGGCTCTTCCTGTCAACGACACTGAGGCGGGATACGACTATCCTGATCGAGTGAGATGGTCGCTCGCCCAGGACGACGTGCAGTCATATCAGCAGGCCGCCGAGTTCCTGAACTTCAACAACATCGACATGGTGTGCCTGCAACACGAGTATGGGATCTTCGGCGGTCCGGCCGGAAGCCATATCCTACATCTCTTACGCGGTCTGAAAATGCCGGTGGTAACGACGCTGCACACGGTTTTGCGCGAGCCCAATCCTGACCAAATGCTGGTCATGGAAGAAATCGCGGAGCTGTCTGACCGCCTCATTGTCATGAGCCAGCTGTCGTCGCAGTTCCTGCAGGAAATCTTCAAGGTGCCGGGCCGCAAGATCGACACGATCCCGCACGGGGTTCCGGACCTGCCATTCCTAGATCCGAATTTCTACAAAGACCGTTTTGGCGTGGAAGGGCATGCGGTACTCCTGACATTCGGACTACTCTCGCCGAATAAAGGAATCGAAAACGTAATTCAGGCGCTGCCGCAGATTCTGTCCAAACACAAGAATGTCGTCTACATCGTCGCAGGAGCGACCCATCCCCACATTCTCCGGCGCGAAGGCGACATCTATCGAGCCAGTTTGCAGGCTTTGGCGAAGGAAGCGGGAGTCGAATCGCAGGTGATATTCCACGATCGCTTTGTCAGTCCCGGGGAGATGGTTGAGTTCATTGGCGCGGCCGATATTTACATCACGCCGTACCGGCACGAAGCGCAGGTGGTTTCCGGAACGCTGGCCTATGCATTAGGTGCGGGCAAAGCGATCATCTCGACTCCATATTGGCACGCGGTCGAGCTGTTGGACGATCGCAGAGGCGCGCTGGTTCCATTCCAAAATCCCGATGCTATTGCGAAAAAGACGATCGAGTTGCTGGACACGCCTGCGATTCGTCACGCGATGCGCAAACGCGCCTATCTTTTCGCGCGTGAAATGGTATGGAAGAGAGTAGCTCAAGGCTACATGGAGAGTTTTGCGCGCGTGCGCAGTGACCGTATGGAGGGTCCCAAAGTCCAGTTCTCAGCACAGATAACGCCCAAATCGCTGAATCAGCTGCCCTGCTTGAAGCTGAATCATTTGAATCAGATGACCGACGACACTGGAATACTGCAGCACGCGATCTTTACGATCCCGAACCGCGGAGAGGGCTACACCACGGACGACAATGCTCGCGCCCTCATATTTGCCGTCCTCGCAGATTTGGAGAAAGAGCCGCTTAGAGAGACAGGCTTGCCTTCCGAAAAACCTGCGTTGTATCTGTCATTCCTGGAGCATGCATTCAATCTCGCAAAAGGCAGATTCAAGAACTTCCTCGGGTACGATCGCCGGTGGTATGAACCTGTGGGATCGGAAGATTGTCACGGACGTGCTCTGTGGAGCCTGGGAACGATTCTAGGCCGATCGCAAGATGAGGGAATGAGGGGCGCTGCCGGTCGGTTGTTTGAGTTTTCACTGCCTACAGTCTTGGGGTTCAGCAGCCCGCGAGCTTGGGCCTATACTCTGCTCGGTATTCAGGAGTACCTCACTTCTTATCCAGGGGATCGGGATGCGCAGAGAGTAAGATCCGTCCTCGGTCAGCGGCTCCTCGAAATGTATGAGTCAATCCGGCGTCCGGAGTGGAAGTGGTTCGAGAATGTCCTCGCATATGGCAATGCGAGGTTGCCTCAAGCCCTCCTGCTAGTAGGTTCAGCCTGCTCGGATGACCGGATGGTTTCCGCGGGCCTTGAATCGCTCGATTGGCTGTCGAAAGCTCAGCACTACGAAATCAACGGCCACTTTGTTCCAATCGGCTCGCAAGGCTTCTATCGCCAGGACGGCGATAAGGCTCGATTCGATCAACAGCCGCTCGAAGCAGCGGGCGCGGTCTCTGCTTGTTTGCAAGCGTACCGCGTAACGAGTGACAGCCGCTGGCGCGACGAAGCTTGGTCGGCTTTCAACTGGTTCCTCGGCGACAATGATCTGCAATTGCCTCTGTATGACTCCGGAACGGGCGGCTGCCGGGACGGCCTTCATCCCGACCGCGCCAATGAGAACCAGGGTGCAGAATCAACGCTATCGTTCCTCATGGCACTCCTCGAAATGCGCTCGCTGCAAAAGCCCCAACAAAAGGAAATCTTTTCATGACAGTGCCCGTAGAAAAGCGAGTGAGCCTTCTGGGCACTCGTTTTGAGCCGTCGCTTCTTCGCCATCCAGCGAACCCGATTCTGACGAGTAAGGACTGGCCGTATCCGATTAACAGCGTCTTCAATGCCGGCGCAACGCTCCTGCCGGATGGCACGACGCTGCTACTCTGCCGCGCGGAGGATCGCCGTGGGCTGTCGCATCTTTGCGCGGCACGCTCGCGCAACGGTGTCGACGGATGGCAAATCGATAGTGAACCCACGTTGATGTCCGACCCGAAGCACTACCCGGAGGAGATCTGGGGCATTGAAGACCCACGCATCACGTTTGTCCCCGAATTGCAGCACTACGTGGTCACGTACACGTCCTATTCGCGGGGTGGCCCCGGAGTGTCGCTGGCCCTGACCAAAGACTTTCGCACCTTCGAGCGCTACGGCGTGATTATGCCGCCGGACGACAAAGACTCCGCACTTCTGCCGCGAAGAATCGACGGATACTGGGCGCTGATACATCGTCCCATGACGACGCTCGGTTCCCACATGTGGATTTCGTACTCCCCTGACCTGCGTTATTGGGGCAGGCACAGGCTCATGCTGGAAGCCCGGCGCGGCGCGTGGTGGGATGCCAACAAAATTGGGTTATCACCACCGCCCGTCGAAACTTCCCGCGGATGGCTGGTGTTCTACCACGGAGTGCGTCACACGCCTTCGGGCTGTTTGTACCGACTGGGCTTGGCTCTTTTCGATCTTGAGAATCCGGAAAAATGCTTGCTGCGCGGAGATTCGTGGATCTTCGGGCCCGAGGAGGAGTACGAGCGTCACGGCGACGTGGATGACGTCGTATTCCCGTGCGGATATACCCTCGACGCCGATGGGGACACGCTCAACATTTACTACGGTGCGGCGGATTGTGCGATTGCCCTAGCCCGTGCCAGCGTTCGCTCCCTACTCGAGTGGCTCGATGCCCACGGAAGTTCCGAACGCCGCCAGCGGGCGCAGGATTTATGAAACTCGTCGGCGAGACAATTAGCCGACGTCGGAAGGCTACGAGATGACCGTTCAGCATGTCGTGGAGATCGTAATAATAGTGGTTGTAATCTTCGTGGCAGCTCGTTTTTTTATGAAAAGGGGATAACTGGCGGCATCACACTCGAGACGTCTTCCAATCATGGTTTAGTGGGTAGATTCTGCCGCTTAATAGTAGTGTTAGGATTCGAAGGGCTGGAGGCTATGGCTAAACTGCAAACCCTATGCAGCTGAACCAGAGAACGATTCAATCATTTGATGCTTACATCCGTCGAGCTGAAGCGGAGGCGGACCAGGAGCCACACGAGCACGCGCCATTCCTTTGGTCTGACCTCAACTCGGAACGAGCCAAGCATGTCCGTGAAGGGCAGATCATGGCACGATTCTGGGCTGGCAAAGGGCCAGCCAAGGTGGCGAGCGGTTTGATCCACGACTGGATTGCTGCTGCGTTCATTCCTGAGTCAACAATCCAGGAAATATTTGCGGTGATTCAGGATTACGATGACTACAAGAAAATCTACAAACCCGAAGTGATTGAGTCAAAGCTCGCCAGCCGGCATAACAACGATTTCCAGATATATCTGCGACTCTTAAAGCAAAAAATGATCACTGTTGTCCTCGATACTGTTCATGAGGTGCATTATCAGCTCGTGGACCGGAGGCGCTGGGTGTGCCGCTCCTGTACAACGAGAATTGCAGAAGTGGAGAATGCCGGAAGCCGGGACGAACGAGTCTTGCGGCCTGATACCGGTTATGGATTCCTCTGGCGCTTGTATTCCTATTGGCGATTCGAAGAGCGTGATGCGGGTGTAATACTTGAGTGCCGAGCCATATCGCTAACGCGTGACGTGCCGTTTGGGCTCGGATGGGCCATTGAACCGATCATCCAAAAGCTTCCGGAAGAGTCGCTGCTTAATACCCTAGAGGCTACACGTCAAGCGGTGCACCCGCGGACAAGATAGGCTCTGTCCCCACGAAGAGGCGAGCGGGTACTTCGCAACGTGAGCAGAACCGAAACGGCCTCCAGACATCTGGCGAGCTGAAGGCGCTCGCAGTCGTGAACCATGTGTGTTAGGCAAAGTGCTCTTCAAGGACGGAACCATTGGAATAGGGTCGGCGATTTTAAGCGGCGGTGTAGCCAAACCCACAAAAGGCACGGTCGTAGGGGACGGCGCTTCCGCAATGAGCAAATCCGCAGTGCTGAAATAGGAGGAACCTCCGACAGACCCGATATTGGTGGGTTGTTTATCCGGAGTGCGAACTCTTGACTGTAGTGTGGGCCTATTTGGTTCAAGTTTCTCTTTGTACCGCCCATCACGTCACTAACAGATGTGCGGTGGGTCACAGCTCAGAGTGAAGAGCGAGCGGACACTAGGGACGTGATATCCCTCACATCGGTCCGGTCAGTCTAGGTAAGCCCGACGAATAATCCGATAACAAGTGCCCTGGGCCGCTAATGGAATCACAGGGGGTGTTTCGTGCATTCACCATACGGATTCGACATCATAGAAAACTGTTTAACCTGCAAAATGCGGTCCGAGCATATCTTTTGTGATCTGCCGCCTTTGGCTCTGCAGACGTTCGAACACATCAAGTCTCCAATCGCCTACCCTGAAGGGTCAATTTTATTCCTGGAAGGGCAAGCACCCCGCTTTATTCCTGGAAGGGCAAGCACCCCGCGGAGTTTTTGTTTTGTGCAAAGGACGGGTAAAGCTCTCCTTGAGTGCTAATGATGGTAAGACTCTTATTTTGAAGCTTGCTGAACCAGGTGAGGTGCTGGGTCTTAGTGCAACGGTTGCCGGCAAACCCTATGAACTGAGTGCTGAGACAATGGATACTTGCCAGGTGAACTTCGTGAAGCGAGATGATTTTCTGCGCTTTTTGAAGCTGCACGTTGAAGTTTGTTACAAAGTCGCTGAACAACTCAGCAAGAAATACAACAGCACTTGTCAAGAATTGCGCTCGCTGGGTCTGTCGCATTCCGCTGGTGAACGGTTAGCTAAGCTGTTGCTGGAATGGAACTCCAAGTACGGCGCAGCTTTGAAAAATGGGCGAATGAATATGTCACTGACTCACGAGGAGATTGCTCAGATGATTGGAACCTCACGTGAGACAGTGACAAGATTGCTCACAGATTTTAAGGAACGACACATCCTACAGGGAATGGGCGCAACCCTAACGATCATAGACATGCCAACTCTGCGGCAAATTGCCACCTCCTAGTAACCGCGATTGTGCAACAATTAGGCAAGCAAGAAAATCCAAACTTTTTTGGGAACGGCAGCCACATCTCTTATATAGGGGACAAGATGGCAGTTTTGTGGACAAGGAATCGATATGACTGAAAAGTTGACCCGTTCTCAACCTCAGTAGTTCTCTTCAGTTCTTTTATCGTAGCCTTTTCATATTGCACAGAGGTTGACAGCATGCCCCTGAGATCGCTGCTCCAGAAAGGGATAGAGCGAGGCTACCCCGGCATAGCCATGATGATTCAGTCAGCAGACGGCAGTATCGACTCGGCCGCAGCAGGATACTCTGACCTCGAGCATCACGTCCCGATGCGGGTCGATGATGCCTTCCACATGGCAAGTGTCAACAAGACACTGACCGCCGTCGCAGTCTTAAGCCTGATTGACGACCGCAAGCTTTCGTTCAACACAACATTGAAGGAATATCTGGGCGAGGCAGTCGCAAAGATTCCGAACGCGGCACGGATCACGGTATCGCAACTCCTCGACCATTCGAGCGGCATTTACCCCACGAATAACGATATGGAATACCTCACGACGATAATCGGCCCCGTTCTTGGCAAGAACGCAGACCCTTCGTGGTGCACCCTCCAAGGCTACCTTCTCGCTACGGATGAATTATGTTACGCCATCGAGGTCAATCCCATGTTCAAGCCTGTGGTAAGCGAAAAGCGATCTGAAGGCCAACTGCTCAACACAACTCTTATGCTGCTGAACGCATTGATGCAGCCGCTGGATTGGTGACAATGCTTCCAACTTGCTGAAGTTTGCCTCAGCGTATTTCGCGGAAAAACTGCTCGGCAATAGGAGTCAGGCCTTTCTGATGTCAGTTAGACAAGGCATGAATGCGGAACCGGTGGGCAAGAAGCGCATTTGGGCCCTGCAGGCCATTCATAAGTCATACGGCGTTCTCATCTATAAAGAAGGTGACGGCCGGGGAGGAGTGAACACCCTGATGGCTTACAATTCGGCGACTGGCGAGATCTTCCTTGGTTTCACAAACATCTTCGGCTACTTCAACGAAGTCGATTTCCTAATGGATGATGTGATTGCAGGTATGGGACGCAGGAACTCTAAATCTGCGGCGAA
Source organism: Terriglobales bacterium (assembly GCA_036265385.1). Taxonomy (GTDB): domain Bacteria; phylum Acidobacteriota; class Terriglobia; order Terriglobales; family Acidobacteriaceae; genus DATAPD01. The sequence goes on along the minus strand of DATAPD010000030.1, from coordinate 708 downwards.
GTAACACCTTGGAGCACAATGGAAACGGCTTTTGGAATGAGCATTGGCCGCTTACATTTGGCGTCAATGAGTGTAATGGCGATGTTTCACCCCATCCGCGTAAGTGTGCAAGATTGACCGTTTTTGTTCTTCGGAAAGCGAGATCATCATCACCGAGGTCAAGCAGCCAACCCGCAAAGGAGTAAACTCGACTGAGCGCCCTACCCATATTTTCTGCCCGGCCCGTGACATGGTGAGGTGGAGTTCCACATGACTCGACCCAAGATACTTCTGGTCGATGACAACGATGCTGTTCTTCGCATGATGCAACTCTCATTAGAGCGGAATGAGTTTGATGTGGTTGCAGCGGCGAATGTCACCGAAGCTCTTACTCAAATTGTCGCGCAGCACTTTGACGTTCTCCTCACCGATCTGCACATGCCGGATGCGGGGGATGGTTTCACCCTGGTAAGTGCCATGCGTCACTCTCAACCTGAGGCACTGACCCTGGTGGTAAGCGGTTTTCCTGATGTGCAAGAAGCCATGGCCGCTATTCTTCTGCAGGCCGATGAAGTATTAGTCAAACCGTTCGAGGTGAATCAACTCGGCAATTTGATACGCAAGAGAATGCAGCAACGAAAGCCTCTTACGAAGCCACAGAAGGAGAGCGTTGCCTCCATCCTGGAAAATGACGGAGTCAATACGATTCAGAGGTGGTTGATGCGGGTT
>DATAPD010000029.1:0-10790 GCA_036265385.1 Terriglobales bacterium | reverse complement strand
CATCGGGTGCAGTTTGATTAGGCAAATGATCAAATGAAGCCGCGCAATCAGATCCTTGATGTGTGGAGAGGGGTTGCAATCCTCCTGGTTCTAGGACGCCATTACGATTATTTCCGTTTCTGGCAGAGCATTGGCTGGGCTGGCGTTGATCTATTTTTTGTGTTGAGCGGCTTCTTGATCTCCGGCCTGCTATTTTCAGAATACAAACGTTTCGGAAACATCTCGGTCAAACGGTTCTGGTTGCGGCGCGCCTTTAAGATCTATCCTGCCTTTTACTGCATGATTGCGTTCACAGTCGGACTTCTGTTGCTCACAGGGCAGAGTGTACCGAAACAGCTTCTGCATGATTGTTTTTTCCTGCAAAACTACTTACCGCCATTCTGGGAACATGGCTGGTCTTTGGCCGTGGAAGAACATTTCTACTTTGTATTGCCATTATTGTTAGTGGCTCTCGTGAAGTTCAGCAGGAGAAGTGCCAATCCCTTCCGATCCATACCCGTGATCTCTCTAGCGCTAGCGGGTGTGTGTCTTTTGCTTCGCACTCACACTGTAGCTACTGGCGAGTCCTTTCGGTCTTTGGAATTCCCGACCCACTTGCGGATAGATTCTTTGTTTTTTGGTGTGACACTTTCCTATTACAAACATTTTGAAGAAGATCAATTCCAGTCTGTACCTCGGTGGATTCTTTATGGCTCTGCCGGGATCCTTCTCGCACCCGTTTTCGTGCTCGCACAAACTCACGTGTTCATGAGCGCGACGTTCACGCTCACATTCCTCGGATTCGGATGTTTGCTGATGGCATCGCTTACCCGCGTTGATTCGCGGAACGTAGCATTGCGGTTATTGGCTTGGGTGGGCTACTACTCTTATTCCATTTACTTATGGCATGCAGTCTTGGTGGGATTGGTCTTTCGAGCCTTCCAGCCGACACTTGCGCTTTTCAGTGCTTATGTCGCTACTTCCATCCTCTTGGGGTTCATCACGGCAAAGCTGATCGAGCGGCCAGCGTTAAGACTGCGGGAGCAGTATTTCCCACCGGTACCGAAAGCAATGTCCGCAAAGTCCTCTATTCCGCTCCCCGCCAGCTTGGTATTAACACCACAGAGCTAATCGTCGAGTGCAGAATCCAATGCGCTTCGCGCCCCTCATCAAGCCAGCCACGATAACCGAGATTTATTCACGAACATGGATCTGACGAGTGGCTTATTTTAGACTTCGGATGTTCCGAGATGCAGATCGGGTGAATGATATGAAGAGATGTCCGAATTGTGGGTTTAGCGAAGGAACGGATTGGCCTTGGATTTTAGGGGTAACAGCTACGGCTCTCATGTTTATCGCTTTCTCATTTGGAGATGAACCAACTCTTAAGCACAGCGTTAGGTGGCTGGGACTTGTGGCTTGTTTTCTTCTCTTAAGCGCGACAACCTGGCGAGACCAGCGTGAAAAGAGAAATCACAAAAAGTACTTGGAATTGCATCAACCCGATCCGACTAGCCTGCAACGCTTGAAAGCTCACCATCAAACAAACCATGGGGAACCTGAGTGAAATGGCAACGGACCTCCGCCGAAAGGTGTTGTAAAGCATTGGATGAGTGGTGTTGGCGCGGTAACGCAGTGCCGATGTAAAGCAATGTCACGCGCATGCTCGCAGGTCAGATGTCCCTATGCGGGACAACTCCCAAGCATTAAATAGCACGGAGATAGCTGCGACTCTCGACGGAATCAACTACTCCGGTTCGAGAAACGATTCGCCCTCGGTTAACACAATCTCTGGCCCGCTACGAAGAAATCGTTTTCCTGTAGGCGATAATCTACGCGGCATGTAGGTATCAGCCACACGGATCACTGCTAAAACTCCGTCATCGGAAATTCGAACCTCAGAAAGTAAGGGCTCACTTTTTTGTAACGTGGCTGTGAGAATTCTCTCCAAATCGCCTTTGTGCTTCATAAACACTCCTGCCGCTTAAGCTGCATCAGCGGTACGGCCTTTTCACGGAGCATCCATGGTTTCGCAAATTCTCGATAACGCTAACTAGCGCCGGAATCAGATTGGTACTGAGCCGATCAGTGATTTGGGTGCCCTAGTTGGGTGCTGCTGGAACATTTTCGTGGTTGCTTGACGTTGTTTAGCGAAGGGGGAGGATCGAACTCGATTCGCGACCAGAATCGTCGAGCACAATGGAGATGTTGTTGGGTAGTGGGTTGAAAAATCCCTGAAGGGGCTATTTGCGCGCGTTCTGTGCTGCGGATCCCGTTCCTTCGCACCCACCCTCAAGGTCGCAGGAAATCATTGCCGCACCGCCGATTTCTCCGGTGGTGACTTCCACTTTGTGGCCGCGACGTTCCAGTTCCTTTACCGTTTCTGACGGCACATCACGATTCACTTGCAGACTCCCTAATTTTGGACCCTCCGGCCCGAACGAGCTGATATGGTGCTCGGTTGCAAATCGCGGAGTCCTCATCGCCTTGTCTGCCTGCATGCCGAAATCTATGTAATCGAGAATCAACTGCAGCCCGGCTTGGTCCTGCAGATCTCCTCCTGCAACACTGACGGCGAAAACTGGCTTCCCAGATTTCAGTACCAGGGTTGGGCTCAAAGTGATGCGTGGCCTCTTCCCAGGAGCAATGCAATTAGGATGTCCGGGCCACGTATTCAAACTAACTAGTCGCGTGCCATGAATGATGCCAGTATTTCCGGCTGGTCCGGCCGTGCTACCTAACCCGCTGGGCGTAGCCGCCACCATGTTTCCCCACCGGTCCACCACCGTAAGCGTGGTCGTTCCACCTTGGGTTGGGTGAGATCGTAATGCTTTCTTGACCGCTTTCATCGCGTAAGGATCGCCAGGCCGGAGTTCAAGCGAAGCTTTCTGCGGATCAATCAGTGGCCGCCGGATTTTCGCGTACTCCTCCGAGAGCAGTGGCTTCATCGGTACATCCACAAATCGCGGATCGGCATAGTACTCATCTCGATCCGCCATGCCCAGCTTCATCACTTCCGTCACGGTATGGATGTAGTCCGTCGAGAGCAGCCCCATCTTTTTCAGGTCGAATCCTTCCAGCAAACGCAGCCCCTCTAACAAGAAAGGTCCCTGCGTCCATGGACCACATTTCAACACCTGATATTCCCGGTAGTTGATGGAAACTGGATCTTCGATATATGTGCGATGGGCCGCTAGGTCCTGCTTTCGAAGGAACCCGCCCTGCGATATGTACCACTGCTCCAATTCCTCTGCGATATCGCCCCGATAGAAGCGATCCGACACTGCTTGCAGTCGTTCCTCGCGGCTTCCCTTGGTTTTTTGTTCTGCCTCAACCAGTTTGCGCAGTGTCCGCGCCAAATCCGCCTGCCAGTTTCGGCCAGTTTCGATTCTTCTTCTATCGGAGGTATCGATATACCAGGTTGGCCCGCCTGCATCGAGCAGAGCTAAAGTTGGTTTCGCGGCCTCTTCAAACGAAATCGTTCCATACTGCTTCAGCAACGTAACGCATAGATCCACTACAGCAGGCACCGCCGCGGTTCGGATGTCGCCATCGGGCATGCCATTTTTCAGGTACCACGAAATCGCTTGAGGATCGAGCGGAGCAGCCCCTTGCGCCCACAGTGCATGCGCTTTCTGCTGATGCACATCGTAGTAGAGGACCGAAGCTTCACCACCAAAAGTGAAAGCGCCGATTTTCGTCACGCTCAAAGCCAACAGAGCTGCCGTTGTTGCATCGGCGGCGTTCCCGCCTTTTTCCAAAACTTCAGTGCCGATGTCCGCTGCCCTTTTCTCTCCAGCAACGACAATTCCGTTCTTTCCCGAAGCAACCGAGGGTTGCGCGGCTAACAAATTACTCATACCGAAACAGAGCAGCCCTCCCGAAAAAATTAAAGCGATCGTCTTCTTTCTTAGATCAATCCACAAAGAAAGCATGCCACTCTCCTTGATCCGCATTTTCACTGCGCTTCACAATGACACTTTCATCGACAATACAACCCGTTCGAATGTCCACGTGCCCTTGGAATGTACAGCATGCCGTTGATGAAATGGCGATGTTACACCAATGATCCTGGCTAATCAGCCCCTTCAAAAGCTGAGTCTACGTCCTCGTGCTCAGTGACTTGCCCGATGTTTTCCCGCAGTTTGGTAGAAAAACCTTGCAGCGACGCTTTTGCAAAGCAACCGAAAAAACTCCACTTGCTACAAACTATGAGGTTTGTTGGTGTGATATTCGAAAATGCGCGCACTCAAACTGCTGATCCTGTTGAGTACACCCGGAGTTCTGAGCCTTTTCGGGCAAGCGCAAGTCCCTGCGAACTCCCTGGACTTGAAGACTGTCCTCGCATTGGCGGAATCATCGAACCTCGAATTGCGGGCGGCGCGGCAACAAAGGGCAGTTTCCTTGGCTGGAATCAAGGTGGCAGGCCAATTACCGAATCCGACTCTGTCCTTTTCCGCAGCACGCGACACTCCCCATGAAAGCGTTCTTTGGGATCAGCCGCTCGAACTGGGAGGAAAACGCAGTAAGCGAATCGCTGTCGCAAATGAAGAACTGAAAGCCACCGAAATCGACATTGGAGTTCTTGGGCGTCAAATTCGGCACCGCACGCGCGACGCTTTCTATAAAGCATTGCTTTCTCGCGCTCAGGCTCTGCAGTCGAAAGCCGCATTGGACCTCTCCACGCGAATTCGCGACGCTGTGCGACAGCGGTTTGACGCTGGAGATGTCGCAGAACTCGAGGTCATACAGGCCGAGGTGGAAGTAGCGCGCTCTGGCACAGATTATGAGTCAGCAACGCAGACTCAAAAGATCGCGGATGCGCAGTTGGCTGTTCTTTTGAACCAACCTCTCGATCGCCCGCCCGATCTTAAAGGACTCGTGGAAGAGCTGCCGACGGTCGAGACTCTGGCCGCACTCTCCGATCGCGTTCTCCACACAAATACCGAGGTCTTACGTACGACACAGGAACTCGCGATCGAGGAACGACGGTTGTCGCTTGCTCGCTCACAGCGCATTCCCAATCTCGACTTGCAGGCAGGAGTTGATTTGAATTCGCCCGGCGAGTTTGATGTAGGACCACGGGGGCAAATCGGGATAACGCTTCCTCTGTTTAATCATGGACAGGGCGAGATTGCGCAGTCGAGTGCTCGACTCGAATTATTGCGCTTATCTTTGCAGGCCCTGAGGAATAATGCGCAGGTGCAGGTGTTCGCAGCATACTTCGACTATGTAGCCAAAGCGCGCCAGGCGGACCAATATAAGAATGCGATCGTTCCCCAAACATCGAAACTGGAAGAGATGGCCGAAGAAAGTTATCGGGCCGGAAAGATTAATCTCTTAACGCTCATCGACTCGCAGCGTCGCCTGAATGAGACGCGAAAGACGTATCTCGATAGTCTTTTCGCCGTGCAAAGCGCATTCTCAACACTCGAAGAGACTGTGGGGACGCCTCTTGATTAAAGATATCAAGCGTCGCGTTGAAGTCGAAGAGAAACGGTTCGACTTGGGCAAACATCCATTAGACGTGCTCAGGGCTATCTCCCTGGCTTGCGCAGTTGTCGCAAGCGGCTGCGGACACGCAAAGTCCGATGCCGAACAACAACCCGTCCCAGAGGTGACGGTCACAAAAGTTCGCCGCGGAGTCGTTGCCGAGAATGTCCTGGTCAGTGGCAACTTGGTAAGCCTGCCTAATAAAGACGCGAAAATTACTGCGCTTGTTCCCGGCCGCATCGACTCGGTGCTGGTGACGGAAGGTGATTCCGTCAAGCAAGGCCAGGTACTCGCGCATCTCGATGCCGTCACGCTGCAAGATCAAGCAAGGCAGGCGGAAGCCGCCGTGGCACAAGCCAAGGCGAACGTACAGAATTCAAAGTTGGCGGCTGATCGTGAAGAAGGGCTGTTAGGGCGGGGAATCTCATCACGCAAGGAAGTGGAGGATGCTAAAACCCAGCTCGCAGTCAACCAGGGTCAGTTGCAACAGGCGGAGGCGGCCGCGTCGGCCGCGCGCACTCAAGCGGATCGATCGACCTTGCGGGCGCCATTCGCAGGAACGGTGGTTCATCGCTTCTTGAGCAAGGGTGAGCAAGTGGACGGATCCAGTGGACAGCCCATTCTGGAAATTGCCGAAATCACGGAACTCGAACTACTCGGCACCGTGCCAGCATCGAGATTGTCCGGAATTCATCCAGGAACCAAATTTAATTTTCAAACTAACGCCGTGCCGGATACCACTTTCGCAGCACGCGTGATTGCAGTTTTCCCCGCTGTCGATCCCGCGACCGACAATGGGACGATTCGCATCCGGATCAGCAACAAAAAGCATTTGCTCAAACTCGGAATGTTTCTCTCCGTCGAATTGCCCTTGCAGCAGGCTTCGACAGGACTTGTTGTTCCTAAACAAGCTATTTACCCGGATGAGAACGGCGAACCTCATGTTTACAAGGTCACGGGCGACCAGGCGGAGTTCACTCCAGTCGAGGTAGGCGTCCAGACTAAAGACCAAGCACAGCTGATTTCGGGGGTGTCTGAAGGAGATACCGTCATTGTCACTGGCGGATACGGCCTTCCAGAGAAAGCTCGGGTGCGGCAGAAGCCATGAACTTCGTTCGATTCTGCCGCGAGAACAATCGTGCTGTGTTCCTGTTAGTCGGCGGCCTGACACTCGCAGGTTTAATTTCACTTTTTCAACTTCCTAGCGACATCTATCCCGAACTCAACTTCCCACGCATTGTCGTCCTTGTGCACGCCGGAGATCTTTCTCCAGATGCGATGCTGGTTACCGCAACCCGGCCCATCGAAGAAGAAGTGAGTACTGTTTATGGCGTGCGTCGCGTGCGGTCGAAGACGATACGAGGCGGCTCGGAGATTTCCGTCCTGTTTAGCCCCAGTACGGATATGCAGCAGGCGCTCCAGATGGTGCAGGCGCGCGTCAATGAGGCGCGTTCCAATCTGCCGCCGGAGGCAGAACTCGAGGTGGAACGGCTTACGCCCGCGGTTTTCCCCATTCTAAGTTTGGTGCTGAACGGCAATGTCCCTGATGCGGACTTGCGCGACATTGCGATGTACAACTTACGTCCTCTCTTCAGCCGCGTTCCAGGTGTGGCGCGTGTCGAGGTGGATGCGAGCGATGTTCGAGAAATCTCTGTCCTAGTTGACCCACAGAAAGCGCTGGCCCATCGCATCAGCCTGCCGGACCTCGCAGACAAGCTGCGGGCCACGAACAACGTTACAAGCGTCGGTCGTCTTGACACGAATTACCAGCAGTTCTTGGTGCTTACCAATTCGCAATTTAAAAGCCTGGAAGAGATTGGCAACGCTATAGTCAGCAGTGATCCCGCGAATCCGGTGCGTTTGAGAGAAATCGCTACCGTCGGCGAAGGCGTTCAAGATCGCCGCACTCTCGTAACCGGTAACGGACATCCGGCGGCGGTTATCAATGTGACCCGTCAGGTCGGCGGAAACATAGTCACCGTCGCGAACCAGGTTAAGGATCTCGCATTTCACAGCAGCAATGTGATCCCAGCGACTCTGCATCTCTCGACCGTGTATGACCTTGCCGAGTTTGTGCGCGAATCGATCGCGAGTGTACGAGACGCGGTATTAATCGGAGGTCTGCTGGCAATCGTCATACTGTATGTCTTTCTGCGACAAGCACGAATCACGATTGCAGCGGCGGTTAGTCTTCCGCTCACAATTATTGCCACATTCTTTTTCGTGAAATTGCTCGGCGGAACGCTGAACCTGATGTCGCTAGGCGGCCTAGCAATCGCAATTGGCCTTGTGATCGATGATTCCGTGGTCGTGGTGGAAAACATCTATCGCCATCTTGGGGCCGGCGAACAGATCAAGGATGCTGTCGAGAAGGGCACCCACGAATTAATTGGCCCAGTTGTTGGGTCTACGCTGACGACCGTCGTCGTGTTCTTGCCACTCGGATTCTTGACAGGCACAGTCGGCGATTTCTTCGCGTCTCTTTCGATGACGCTGGCTGCCTCGGTCCTGCTTTCGTTGCTTTATTCGCTGACGCTTGTCCCACTCTTATGCGAATACCTGTTAGCCGGATCCGTCTTCAAGCATTCCTCTTTGAGATTTATTGAACCCGTCAATCGTGCCTATGAGCGCGGGATACGATGGGCTCTTAGTCATCGGCTACAAGTCGGCATCGCCGTGCTGGTGTTGATCGCGCTGCCCGTGATTGCCTACTTTCGCCTGAGCACAGGATTTCTGCCAGAGATGGACGAAGGCGGTTTTGTCATCGACTACCTCACTCCCGCGGGAACTTCTCTAACACAAACAAACCTTCTGGCCCAGCAGATGGAACAAAAAGTAGCCAAGCTGCCGGAACAATCCGCCTTTTCGCGTCGTACGGGAGCCGAGTTGGGACTGTTTGCGACGGAGCAGAACAAGGGAGACGTCCTCGTTAAGCTGAAGCCTCGATCCGAACGGAATCGCGGTGCAGACGAAATCATTGAAGATTTGCGCGGCCAGATCACAAGCACCATCGCCGGAGTGGATGTGGAGTTTGTGCAGATCCTCCAGGACATGTTGGGCGATCTCGAAGGTTCGCCCGAACCAGTCGAGATCAAACTTTTTGGTGCGGACAACGAGCAGTTACTCCGCATTGCAGATGACCTCGCACCCAAAATTCAGAAAATTCCCGGTATCGTCGATTTCAAAGGCCCGCGACGCGGTAATCCAGAGTTGCTGATTAATGTGGACTCGGGCCTCGCTTCCCATGTGGGTTTGACGATCGACCAGGTCTCGCAGCAGGTCCACGCCGGCTTGCTGGGTATCGACGCGACCGATCTGCGTCGCGCAGACCGCCTTATTCCCATTCGCATTCGTTACCCCAATCAGTTCCGATTCGAAGAGCAGAACATTCGGCAGTTCCCAATACTCACAGCTAACAAGCAGATCGTCCCCTTGGAATCATTGGCTACGATCACGAGAGATCGCGGTGCCAATGAGCTCTTGCGCGAGAATCAACGTCTATTGGTCACGCTAACGGCCCGTCTGGAGAATCGGGACTTGGGCAGCACGATCAGCGACGTGAAAAAGGTCTTGGGATCAGCCACGATGCCTGTTGGATACATTTACGAGATCGGTGGTCAATACGAAAGCCAACAAGCATCGTTCCGACAACTGTTGCTGGTGTTGTCCTTAGCTCTGGCGGCCGTGTTTGCCGTAATCGTTATTCAGTTCAGGGCTTTTCTTCCGGCACTCATCATCACTTCCGCTGCTCCCCTTTCTCTGATTGGGGTGTTCCTGCTTTTACTGATCACCGGAACTCCTCTGAACGTCTCGTCGTTCATGGGGATCATTCTGATGGTCGGACTCGTCGTTAAAAACGGAATCATTCTGTTCGAATACTACGATCGACTGCACGGGCGATTGTCGATTGTTGACGCCCTCGCAGAGGCCGGACGGATCCGCCTGCGTCCGATTCTCATGACGACGCTGTGCACGCTATTTGGACTACTTCCGCTGGCGCTAGGTCTTGGGTCAGGCGCAGAATTACAGCGACCGCTCGCGATCGCAGTCATCGGCGGCCTAACCGTATCGATGCTTGTGACTCTCGTGATGATGCCAGTGCTTTATGCATCGTTACGGCGCGAGGAATAAGCAGTAAATCGCGATTGGAGAAATGTCATGCGATTACATTCGAGGATTGCCGCAGTTGTTATGTTCTGTATCGTCTTTTCCGCTTTTGTTTTCGCCGCCAATTCCTTTGTCGTGAAACAGAAATTTGCTCTGGGCGGCGACGGCGGCTGGGACTACCTCACCTATGACCAAGCAGGAAAGCGGCTGTTTATCACGCGTGGCACGCATGTCATTGTGGTCGATCCTGCCACCGGTAAACAACTTGCCGATGTTCCCGATACACCCGGAGTTCACGGTGTGGCTCTTGCTCCTGAACTGTCGAAGGCCTTCATCTCTGCTGGGCGGGCCAGTCAAGTCGTCGTGGTCGACCTCCCCTCTCTCAAGGAAACTGCAAGAATTCCCGTTGGCGATACTCCGGATGCGATTGCCTATGAGCCAGTCACGAGTCGGGTTTTCACTTTCAATGCGCGAAGCAAAGACACTACTTCCATCGATGCGAAGACCAATAAGGTGATCGGCACAATTGCGCTTGGCGGAAAGCCGGAGTTCGCAGTAGCGAATGGCGCCGGTCAATTGTTCGTCAACATCGAAACGACTGCAGAGCTCGCGGAGATCGATGCGGCGACATCAAAGGTCGCCCATCGCTGGTCCATCAAGGGCTGCGAAGAGCCCACTGGGTTGGCCCTCGACAAGACTGATGCGATTTTGTTTTCTGGTTGTAGCAATAAGACACTCGCGGTGCTCAACGCGAAAGATGGAACTCTGCTCGCTATGCTTCCGATCGGGGATGGTGTCGATGGCGTTGCGTACGATCCAGAATCCCACATTGCCTTTAGCTCTAACGGCGAAGGTACCTTGACCGTGATCGGACAGAAAGACGGCAAGTGGGCCGTGCTGCAGAATGTAACCACTCAAGCAGGCGCTAGGACACTAACCCTCAATCCCACATCGCATGAGATCTATGTCGTGACCGCCACCCACGGCTCAGAACCTGCCGAAGGGCGCCCGACATACATTCCTGGCAGCTTCGTTTTGATTATCGTCGGGGAAAATAGGTGATTACAGTCTACTTCTGGCTGGCCTGGCATCGAAGTCGAGTGCCGATGCGAAACGTATTTGGAGTCGTAAAGCGTTTACGACTTGAATGGTCGGGGAGAGAGGATTTGAACCTCCGACCCCCTGGTCCCGAACCAGTCTCCCATCCCATC
>DATAPD010000028.1:0-90181 GCA_036265385.1 Terriglobales bacterium | reverse complement strand
GATTGCGCTCACCTGCGCCACGATGCGAGCCGAAATCTGAGTCCCACGGTTATTCCGCACCAGAAGGATCGAACCCACCGACAGCTTTCGAGTCAGTTGAATGGTAGCTCCGTGCCGGTTCAGGTTGGTCGCACGGGCTGGAATTGTGAAAGGAGACTTCAAGTAGTCTTCGCCCGCCAAACCAATTGGCATCTTGAGAGCGATCCGGCTGCTCCGTCGTTTCGCCAGTACGTTGCGATCAATTGATCTACTTTCTAGTCTTGCAAGTTGCGGGTTGGGGAGTTGCATAGTTGTCTGAGATTGCAAACACTAACAAATCTGATAGCAATTGCAATGCACTCAGGTCATCTTCGCAAGGTGACTATTGGAATGAGTTGACCAATCGACCCACAGCTGCGGCTGATGCTGGTAATAGGGCCTTTTAGTGCAAACTCAGACTCTGGCTGGGAGATCGGAGGGCTTGGTCTTGAGCAACGATCGCATATCAAAGATCTCGCTGCTGAGCAGAGTTATGATCTCGAAACCAAAATTAGGATCGTTTCTTAAACATTGGACGAGTGAACGACGTGGCACGAACGCGAATTCGGAGTCTTGAATAACTTCCGCTGTCAAACTGTATGGATTGCCCGACACGCTTGCAGGCAGACCGACAATAGCTCCGGGCCCTAGCACTCGTTGAGGGAACGCTTTGCTCTCGCAATCGAAGCACAAACCAATCCGACCCCGATGCACGAGAAATGCGCCGATGGGGTCATCGCCTCGCCGAAAAAGGATCGAGCCCTTGGGTTTAACAATGATCGAAGCGAATCGCTCCAGTTCTTCGCGCAATTCTGCGGATGAGATCAGATTGTGGGCAGATGCCATAATCACCCTCCGTTAGTTTTTTTTATCTCGTGCGGCTCAAAAGGAAGGTGATCCACATCACTGGACCGCGTGATAGCGAACGTAATAGGGATGGACTCTTGGGCTAGGGGCGTCCACAAGTTTCAGGCTCTGCACACGTTCAGTTCGAGCAAGAGCGTGCTCTTGTGTAGCTTCTTGTAGCGAACCAATCTCCCGTAACATCGCGATTACGCCCAAAACCTTTCAGCTCAGGTCAATGACTGTAATCGACTGGATGCCCGGTTCTGAATCGATGAGTTTCGCCTTGAACCTGCCTAACTACCAGCACCAGCGGTTTTCGTTTTAGCGAATTGGGAAACGGCGGGCCAATCCAGGAAGATGCTTGGCAGAAATGCTGCAAGAGCGCTGCAGATCCATAGCACCCCATCGGCTGGTCCCGGCACGAAGAGCCGTATTGTACGGGCAGCGGTGAAGACCATAGCAAACGGGTAACTGCGGATCATCCAGCGCCGGTGTTGAATGACGTTACAGTTACGGATGCTGTATAGCGCAAGGGCCGTAGTCACGAACCAGCCAAAGGATTGCATGCAGTTTGCAGCAACAAGGGAGAACGACTTGGGAATTTTCACTGCGACCACAACCGCAAACGGAGCCGAGATGAATACGCTCGTGACGTAAACGTATCCAAGCACGCGATGTAATGAGAGGAACCGGCTGCGGAGGCTGTTGGAAAATTGGAACGCGGCCACAGCCATTGCGATGATTCCGAAAAACGCGTGTATGGGCAAAAACCAGGTCGCGGGTGCATAGTGCTTTGCAATGGATGACGCTGGATTGAAAACTCCCACATTCTTTTGATGAGCCACAAAGATGGTAAGTGCAAAGAATCCCAAGAAGAAAATCAACTTAGTGTGAGAACGCAAAGTCGGAAGAGAGGAAATTCTCGTAGCCATAAAGCTGTACGGCAAGCCTGCCGTTCTGATTCTGGTTGGTTGACAGCGTATTCCTGACAAGTTAAGTGGTCAATTGGCTAACGGCGATAAATGGTCCGCCTAGGCCAATGAACGCTAACTCGTACACGACCGACGGGTTCTCCTAGGAGGACAATCCTTTCAAGTCAACGCGTCTCAGGCTAGAATGCTGTGCGTTTTCAGGATAAGAGCGTGGTTTTATCTAATGGAAGCCGATTGGGACCTTACGAAATCGTAGATCAAGTAGGTGCGGGTGGCATGGGTGAGGTATATCGCGCTCGCGATACACGACTCGACCGCACAGTGGCGATCAAAGTCCTCACTGTTGCGTTCGGAGAGAATGCCGACCTGAAGGCCCGCTTTGAACGGGAGGCCCGCTCTATTTCACAGCTTCAACATCCATACATCTGCACCCTTTACGATGTCGGGCACCAGGACGGCACCGACTTCCTGGTTATGGAGTACCTCGAAGGTGAGACCTTAGCAGATCGTTTGCGCAGGGGAGCGCTCCCACTCCATCAGGCATTGAAGGTCGGCATCGAGATTGCTGATGCACTGGACAAAGCGCATCGTGCAGGTATTGTGCATCGCGATCTAAAACCTGGAAACATAATGCTGACCAAATCCAACGCCAAGCTACTGGATTTTGGACTAGCGAAATCGGCTATAACGGCCGGGAATGCATTGGACTCGAGTGCGCCACTCTTGTCAGCGGCACTCACAATGACAAGTGCCAGTCCCCAAGGTTCGCCCCTAACTGCGGCGGGCACCATCGTCGGGACTGTCCAGTACATGTCCCCAGAGCATATCGAAGGCAAAGCAGTGGACTCGCGCTCAGACATCTTTAGCTTTGGCGCTGTTCTCTACGAGATGGTTACGGGCAGGCGAGCCTTTCAAGGAAAGTCGCAGCTCTCGGTCGCGAGTGCGGTGCTCGAAAAGGATCCCCAACCGATTGTCACGATAGAACCTTCCGTGCCCGGTGCTTTGGATCAACTCACGCGCATCTGTCTTGCAAAAGAGCCCGATGAGCGCTATCAGTCCGCCTTGGACGTCAAGCTCACGCTGCGAGCGATAGCTGCAGGAACGAATAGTTCAGCGAACGAGTCGGCTCACCGAGTTGGATGGAGCGCATGGCTAGGTTGGCTCGTGGCCGCACTGATTTTGCTGATCGGAGTGGTCGGTGCTTCACTAGGGTGGTTTCAATCAGCAAAACCACAATCGCGGGTAGCTCTCGCAGTACTTTCTTCGAGGGGTGTGGCATACAATTTCAGTGGCCTATTCGGGCCGCCGGCGATCTCTCCGGACGGTACCCGCATCGTGATGGGCGGCGCTGACAATGCTGGCACCCGCCTGCTTTATCTCCGATTTCTTGACCGTACAACTCTACTCCCGCTGCAGGGGACAACTGGTGCCTCCTACCCATTCTGGTCACCCGATGGCAAGCGAATCGGTTTCTTCACGAGTTCAAGCTTGAAAGTGATCGATGTAGGCACCGGTTCTGTTTCAGAGGTGTGCGCGGTTCAAGAGGGACGTGGCGGCACATGGAATGCAAGAGGCGAGATCGTATATGGAACCCGTACTACCGGATTATTAAGAGTAAATGCGTCTGGCGGGCAGCCCGTGCCGGTAACGAAGTTGAATCCTAAGGAAGCAAATCATCGCTTCCCAATCTTTTTTCCGGATGGCGACCATTTAGCCTTCGTTGCGCAAACCGTCGGCGGAAGCCAGGCACAAGTGACGTCCGTAACGAAGCAGCAGCCGATCGTCTTACAGGGTGTGGTCTCCAACATGGCCTTACGCGAAGGCCGTTTGTTTCACGTTCGTCCTGATGGAACGTTGCTAGCGCAGCTATTTGACTTAAAACGGTACGCGCTTCTACCTGAGGCGGAGGTTGTTGCGAAACCCGTTGGCTACGATGGTCAGTTCGCCTATGCAGCCTTCAGCGTGTCCGATCCGGGAACCATAGCATATGAAGAAGGTTCCGGTTCAACGGCAAACGAGATCGTATTGTTTGACCGTTCTGGCAAGCAAGTTGGACAAATACCAGGAATGATCACGGAATCGTCAGGACAAGGGTTGCGAATTTCTCCGAAAGGTGATCGGCTCCTTTACAGTGCCTACGCAGGTTTGCGTGAAGACTTATGGGTTCAGTCTACGAGTGGTATGCGCAGCCGCCTGACACTCGGCCCTGTAGGTGGAGCAAATGGAATTTGGTCGCCAGACGGCAGTGAGGTCGCATACCAGAATGGCCT
Source organism: Terriglobales bacterium (assembly GCA_036265385.1). Taxonomy (GTDB): domain Bacteria; phylum Acidobacteriota; class Terriglobia; order Terriglobales; family Acidobacteriaceae; genus DATAPD01. Next base: position 86,115 of record DATAPD010000028.1, on the reverse strand, counting down.
CGCAGGAGATTCACTGCTGATTCGATCCAGTGATGGAAAAGGCGGCGAACGTGTTGTGCTCAAGATGGAAGGCGAAGTTATTCCTAGGGGTTGGTCGCCCGACGGCCATTACATTGTCTGCGAATTTCATGCTGTCGCTAACCCCAACAGTCTAGGCGAGATCTGGATCGTTCCGCTCAAGCCGGGTCAGCAGCCACACGCGCTGGTGCGGAACGTAGTCAACTATGGAACAGATCTTTCGCCCGACGGGAAGTGGCTTGCCTACACTTCCAACGAATCGGGACGCCTGGAGCTGTACGTACTTCCGTTTGACGCGAACGCATCTGCCGACAGCGTGGGGGCTACTGGCCGTTGGCAAATCAGCACCGATGGCGGAGATCAGCCCCGCTGGAGCCCTCGCAGCGACGAATTGTTCTTTACCAATCCTTCGCGCACCACGTTGTATGTGGCGGCAATCAAAGCGCCTGCTGGAAAGTTCGAGAGCGGGAGCGTGCACAAGCTATTCGATCTTCCCTTGCATCCGGCATGGTCGTTCTATGACATCGGTCTTAACGGCAATATTTATATGTTTCGTTATGTCGGCCGACAAAGTTCTCCTCTGACAATCCTGCTAAATTGGAAACCGGAAGTAAAATAGGCGTAACCTAGCGAGTTCCCTCAAGACGCTTCGACCGGTTAATCAGTGATTACGCCTGTTTCAACAACTGTCCCCACGTAACGTGGCAGCGCAGGCTTTTGTTTGTCTTTGATGGCATGGAGAACTGACGGGTTTCGACCGTCGCCCCCAATCAAGTCGTTGCCCATGTTTTAGGCTAGGAAAGTCAATGAGTGTAATCGCCTGATTACAACAACTGACGGACTGCCCTTGCCTCTGGGGGAGAGCGACGATGCTCTCTTTCGCGTGTTGAATTCCTCCCAGATCCAACGAAAGCAGTGGCTGGAAGCTAAGGCGGGAGGCAAAGCCCGATTCGTGCGACGTGGAATGGTGGGCAGCCTCGTGTTGGGGTCGGTTGTCCTCCTCGGAATCGCGTTGTCTGATTCCTCGCATTCGCTCAGGGAAAGTGTGGTTCCCTCTCTCTTGATGCTCCCCATCTTTCTTCTCGGCGGGTATCTAGCGGCTGTGTGGCAATGGCAGGATTTTGAAAAGAAGTATTCCGAAGATAAGCTGCGTCCTTGAGAGTAGGTTGTGTTTTGAGTGTAATCGCCCTGATTTCGATAATTGACAATACTGCTTCCCTCGAAGCTTCACAGTCAGGCATCTCTCGACACAACCAGCTCCGCCTATGAATCTTCCGACTGTTTTATCAACTGCTCAAGCAGCTTGCGGAGGACAGCAATTTCAGACGTGATGTTCTCGGCATGATGGAGTAGGAAATCTTGTGTGTCTTGGGACAGTTGAATCTTTAGAAGATCACGAGCGTCGTTCGATAATTCTGCAAGTTCCGTAGCTCTTATGTCGAGGATGGCGATGAGACGATCGACTCCGTCAGCCATTGAATCTTTAACTCCGGATCAAGTCCGAGCAGCTTTTTGATGAGCCGTTTTGGCGGTCTGCTGCGGCGGTCAGGTCAGTTCAGGCGAGTCGAAGCTTAACAACGACGGCGATTGTGATGGATTCTCCGAGGTAGATCAATACAGCAAAAACGTTATGGCTTTGCTGCTGAGATTTGGGCCGCATTCTTGCTTGCCCTATGGGCGTCAGTGTCAGAAACCAAACTGCTTTCGTCGGAAGGAGGCTTCCGCTGCATCGCCAGCCGTTGCTCTTTGGCTTCCAGTAAATCGTTGATCTCTTTTACCAGCTCCAGTAACTTCTCGTGATCTTGTTCATCCGCCGCCAACTCGCAAAGACGTTCCCAACGTTCACGCGTTTCGCCTTTCATCGGTGAACCTCGGAAACAGATTTAAGAGTCCCAAAGCAACTCATAAAAGATGACTATCTCTACGAAGATGCAACTGCGGTGTTTGAGCGCGGCAGGTCGCCTTGCATCTTCTCGATGATTCCCACAATCGGATATGTCGTGGTTTTTGGAAGCACGGCGTCGAACCCGACTTTTGCCGCGAGACTGTTCAACTCATTCCCAGCGTGAAGGCTGAACAAGATCAACAACCCATTGAAACCCATTCTCCGAAGCTCCCGGCCGACGTCAATACCTGTCATGCCGGGCATCTGGTAATCGACCACGATAACGTTGGGGGCTAAGGCCCGGAAAAGCGCGATGCCTTCAATTCCATTCAATGCTTTCCCAATAACTTCCCAGTCAGGATGAAGCCCCAAAATCGTGCTGAAAGCCTTCAATACGGTGGGACTGTCATCGATCAGGAGGATTCGTCGGCTGTTATCCAAGGGAACCTCAGACCCGAGCATACATGGCAAAATCGTTTTACCGCTCTACCGTGAATCCTTTAGCACTTGCGAGGAGTTGACAATCCAAGCGGCTGATCGTCCAAGTTGGCGAATAATCGCCATTACACTGCAAAATTGCAGCGGCGAGAATTAATTTTTACTGACGCGGCATATTGGACGAATAATGATTGGCGACTAATCGCCAGCGGCCTTGCTGCTTGACCCACACTCTGGTGAAGCGAGTGTCGCGGGGCACTGTCTTGCCTTTGTCTTGCCCATCCATTGTTGAGCGGCCAGTCTCTACCGCTGCATTTCCATAAACGCGGACTCGAACGTCTTCGGTGGTTATGGACTGAAATCTCAAATCACCTGAGGTGAAATCTGAAATCACCTGAGGCTTAGTTCGCACTGTCCCACTCGGCCCTACTCCGATGAAATCATCAGCGTAGATCCGTTCTAGCGCCACCTCATCCGCATGGATCTGTGCTTGTATGCGTTCGTTGTCCAGTTTCCTGATGACCTGCTCAACCATTCCTTTTGAATCTCTGGTCGGGTCCTGTTTTTGCCCTGAGGCGATGGCGACCGCCAAGAGAGCCATAAGAGCTATAGCGAATATTTTTTTCATGAAGAGCTAATCTACTAATGATTACGCTTGGACCGCCCAAAGCAGAGAAACTGGAGACGAGCCAGTCTGTTGTCACATTGCCATATAACTTCGTCCACTTTGTTAAGGTAGAGATCTTACTTTCCCTTCAACTCCACGAGGATCAAGTCAAAGGCCTTGTCCCCAACGTTCTCGGGCAAATGCGTCCCCGCCGCGGTGTACATCGTGTCCCCCGATTTCACGCTCATATCTTGCGTTTTACCATCGGGCATCGTCATTTTCACTTTGCCGTCGGACAGAAATACAGCTACTGAATTGGGATGGCTGTGCATCACTGATTTCTCGTGCACGTCATAATGCACCTTAACGATGCGCACTTGATCATTCTCCGAGACAACACTGTAGTGCTTGGGATCGACCTTTACAGCGTCCTGCGCCGACCCGATCACGACACCCAGACAAAGACATACCGCCACGAAAAACGCCATTCGCACTCGCATGTTGTTCTCCTTTGTTACAGGGATGGACGGAAAACTCCGGCAGAAAGCCGCCGAGAGCGGCGCTACTGTACTCTGAGGCGTAGGTCATGTCAATTCCGTCTACCCAACGGATGGGCAACCCGCTCAGCGGAAGGAACGATCCCAGTTACGCATCGTGGTTGGCGAAAGATCGCCATTACACTCATTGACCCAGATTTTGGCGAACAAAGGCGCAAGCTTGTGCTAACGCCTGATTACAACAATCGACTTCGAATTGCTCGTGATCCTAAAGCTGCCGAACGGCTGGCGTTCCTAATAAGACCTATTCATACGCCCACTCGTCGTTACTGATCCGGCAAGCGCGGTCAGCGAGCGATTTAAAGTGCGCTATCAATTAGCCTGGGAGCTGCAGGCGCTTATTGCTGTCCCAAGGCTGTGAATACCTCCTGGTGTGGTGCTCGCCCATTCCATTACCTCTGTCTCCGCCGCTGGCTCGATCTTAAGATTCGTCGAATCCAGCACCTGAACTAATTCGTCAGGGCTTCCTAACAGTTACGACCTCGAAGGTTGTAGCGGTAGGCGGAAAACCCGTATCGTATTTTCCATTAACGGCTACAAGTCGATCGCCAAATCTGGCTGTCGTTGTCGGCGACTCGAAATCCGGGCTGTTAATAACCGCAGTTACAGTCCCAGTGGACAAGTCTGGGCTGAGGTCGATCTGTGCGATTTGGTTTAGATCCACCTGCACGGCGTATACTCGACCGCCGTTTAGAAGGATGCCGTCTACTGCCGGGACCGCCACTCCATTGATAGTCTTGCTGACACCCTTCGTTGGATCGACGGTAAAGATCGCCCCCAAAGCAGAGTGTGACACGATAAGTGTCTTCCCGTCGGGTGTCGCAGCGATTCCATTCAGATTTGGAAAACCGGACAGATCGGCAGCTGGCCCGGTAACGACGATCGTCCGCGGCTTGCCTCCAGGTGCAATTGGAATCCTATAGAGATGAGGCAGTGCTGAATCCGTGAACCAGGCGGCATCCTCGGTTATGACAACGTCGTTGATCATTCCACCAAGCTGGAACGTCGCCAGATCTGCCCCAGTCTCGAGGTCGTAAACGTATGCCTGACCTGTAAACCCACCGGCCACGAAGAGTAGCCCGTGACGAATATCCGCCTTCAGGCCGACTGCTTGCCGTCCGTTCGGCGGATGGATAAATCGCTCGATCTTGCCTGTACGTAAATCTCCCCGGAAGATATCGCCAGCCAGGAAGTCGCTCGCATAAAAGGTTGAACCCCGTCCGATCGCAATACCCTCCGCCGATCGTGCCCCGGGCAGCACGATCGTGCTCGGGAACCCATTTGTGGGTGCGCTTACGTTTTGCCCCAGAACGACTGTGACCGCGGTTAGCAACATAATTGCAGCGGCGACCGCGGCAGCAATATGTGACATCTTTGGACGAAGCGCGACACTGCGCGCGCAAACGACTTGCCGTTGTGAATTGATCTCAGTTCTAATGATCATCTCGAACCACTCCTTTCGGCCGTCCGAAGCCAAACTGACGGCAACGACCCGGCTATCCTGAAGAGATTCGTTACATGAGGCCATGGAGAAGATGTGGAGATTTTATGATTATGTAAGTAGCTAGATCTTCAATAGTTATGGCATGCTCTTCTGCCATGTGATGGCATGAACGCACCAAACCCACGAGAAATACTTCGCTTTGCACACTTCGAACTTGACACGGCCGCTTACGAGCTGCGGCGCAAGGGACGACCCCTGCGTCTTGAGCGACAACCCATGGACCTGCTCATCCTGCTGGTTACTCGGCGCGGTGAGCTGGTGACCCGCGACGAAATCGTCGCAAGACTTTGGGGGGACGGCATCTTCGTCGATGTTGAAACCGGCGTAAACACCGCAGTTAGGAAGATTCGGCAGGCCTTGAACGATTCGTCCGACGCCCCAGCATTCATTGAGACGGTGACGGGCAAAGGATACCGTTTCGTCGCAAGTGTCGAGGCGAAGCACTCTCCTGGCAGTCGCGAAACAACGATAATGGTGGCTGTATTGCCGTTCGTGAATCTCAGCGGCGATCCGTCACACGAGTACCTTGCCGACGGCCTCACCGAAGATATGATCGCGTTGCTCAGTCAACTCGACCGACAACGCCTCAGGGTCATTGGACGAAGGTCGGTAATGTCGTATAACTGCAGCCCCAAGCCACTTGCGACTATCGGTACCGAATTGAACGTCGAGTTTATTGTCGAAGGTTCGATTCGCAATCTCGGAGATCGATGGCAAATTCGGTGCACGCTGAACCGCGCAAGCGATCAGGTGCAGTTATGGTCGCACTCATACCACCGCGACATTGTGAGCATAGCGGCGCTGCAGCGTGAGGTGGCCTTTGCCATCAGCGAACAGGTCCAGCTGCACCTCTCGCCCGAGCGATTGGAATCAGTTGCCCGACGACACAGTGTGGAAACGGCTGCGTACGACTTGTACCTCCGCGGCCGACGTTTCTGGAACCAGTTGACGCCTGCGACGACACGTCTCGCAATCGAATACTACAACCGTGCTACGGACATTGATCACGATTATGCGTTGGCGTGGGCGGGTCTTGCAGAAGCATTTGCCTCCGCACCGATTAATGGAGATGCGGACCCACGGGTCATGTGGCCTCGAGCACGCGATGCGGCCGAAAGCGCTATTCGCGCCAATCCCAGCCTCTCCGAAGCACAACACGTTTCGGGGCAGGTACAGTGGTTTTTCGAATGGGACTTTTCGGCTGCAGAGACTGCTTTTCGTAAGGCCGTCGCACTCGATCCCAGCAACGCCTGGGCACACACGATGCTAAGTCATGCTGTGTCACAGATGGGTCGTCATAAAGAAGCTCGCTTGCTGATGGAGCAGGCTTTCTTGCTCGAACCCCTCTCGCCGCTTCACCAAGCCATGGGGTCGCAAGTGAGTTTTCAAGCTCGCGACTACGAGCACGCTGCCGAGCGAGCACGGCGAGCCATTTTAATTGATCCCGAATTCTGGGTTGGCTACATGATGCTGGGCCAAGCGTCCGAACAGCTCGGCGAAACAGATATTGCCCTGGATGCGCTCACAACGGCAACACGCCTTTCCGGTGGAAACAGCAAACCAATTGGCTTGAGAGGGTACATACTGGCAAGGATTGGACAAACCAAACCAGCGCGCGAAATGCTTACTATGTTGGACGAACTTTCACGAACCAGGTACGTGCCGCCGTATGCCCCAGCGCTCATCTATGCTGGCACGGAGGAAGACCAGAAGGTATTCGACGCCCTTGAGCATGCTTACGCATCTCGTGATGTCCATTTGGTCTTCCTGCCGGTCGATCCCAAATGGGACCGCTTTCGAGCCCAGCCTCGCTTCCAAGTTCTGCTTCAACAGTGTGGGTTTGAAACAAACGCCCAACCGTAAACGCGACCCAACAGATTGGGTGCTGTTCCGGTTGGATTGTCGGCCATTCGGAAATTACGCCATGGTTGGCGAAAAATCGCCATTACACTCATTGACCATCAAAAAGGCGAATAAACGGCGCAAGCTTGTGCTAACGCCTGATTGCGTCAACTGACCGATAGATGTGCGTGTGGCTTCTTGGGTGTTGCGAGGTGTCACCGGGATTTACCGCTTGCTTGAAATTATATTGTCGTCTCTCATTGGAAGTTGCACTCGCTGAGGAGAGTTCCAAATGCAAAAGTCGATAGGTTACCGGTGCATCGTGGCGGCGATCAGTGTGCTGCTGGCTACTACCAATGGCGCGATTGCAGAAAGTCCGGCGGCTTCCGAGTTCAAGGTAACGCTGCTTGGCACCTCCACCCCGAATCCCCTGCCCGACCGTTTTGGGCCGAGTACGCTTGTGGAAGCGGGCAACGAGAAATTGCTCTTTGACTGTGGTCGCGGTGCTACGATTCGGCTCTGGCAACTCAAAATCCCGCTTGGAACAGTGAAACTCTTCATATCGCACTTGCACTCCGACCATACCGTGGGAATCCCGGACCTTTGGTTAACAGGTTTCGCACCATTGCCTTATGGACGTCGAAACGCGCCCTTTGTTGTGTATGGACCAAAAGGCACGAACGAAATGATGTCTTACCTAGAAAAGGCGTATCGATCTGACATCGAAAATCGTCGCGAGTTCATCCCCAATTTCTCACCACAGCAAGTGGCAATCGCGGCGAAGGACATCGAGGAAGGGATTGTCTATGATCAGAATGGCGTGCGGGTTACCGCGTTTAAAGTAAAGCACGCCAATCTTAAAGACGCGTTCGGTTTTCGAGTTGACTACCGAGGACACGCGGTTGTGATTTCCGGAGACATGGCTTCAAACGAGAACTTCATAAAGTATGCACAGGGTGCAGATGTCGTCATCCATGAGGTAGGAGTCGCCCGCCCCGAACTCTTGGATAAGGACGCGGGAGTGCGGCAAATGCTCGCAACGCACCATTCCAGTCCGGAGGATGCAGCCCGGGACTTCGCAAGAATCAAGCCTCGATTAGCTGTGTACACACATTACACACGGCCACGACGAGACGACATTCCTGAAGTTTCGATCGAGGAGATCATCGCCCGTACACGATCGATATACTCAGGCCCTCTTGAAGCTGGAGAGGATCTGATGTCCATAACGATCGGAGATTCGGTGACAGTCAAGCGACCAAGCAAATAGATCCATCAGTGGTGAAAAAGCGCCATTACCCTCATTGACCTGCCCAATCGGCTCCCATCTGGGGTCAATGAGTGATAACGCCTGTTTACGTCAACTAACTGACTGCTTGTCTTTTAGGGAACAGCGACGATACTTTCTTTCGCATGTTGAGTTCCTCCCAGATCGAACGAAGGCAGTGGCTGGAAGCAAAGGCAAGAGGCAACGCCCGATTCGTGCGACGTGGAATGGTGGCAGCCTCGTGTTGGGGTCGGTAGTGCTCCTCGGAATCGCCTTGTCTGATTCCTCGCACTCGCTTAGGGAAAGTGCGATTCCATCTCTCTTGATGCTCCCCATCTTTCTTGTCGGCGGGTATCTAGCAGCTCTGTGGCAATGGCAGAATTTTGAAAAGAAGTATCCTGAAGATAAGTTGCTTCCTTGGGAGTAAATCGCTGTGTTTTGAGTGATAACACCTGATTTCAACAACTACTTCATCACGGGGCGACGCACACGCGCCATTCCAGATTTGCCCAAAATCCAGTCCACAGCCATTTGTGAGTGCAGTAAGGTGGTGTCGAATACGGGGATGTTCACGTCTTCTTGCCGGATGATCAGGGGGAATTCTGTGCACGCTAAAACGATGCCCTGGGCACCGCGCTTTCGTAATTGTTCAATCTGCTGAAGTATGTAGCTTTTGCTTGCGGGCTTGAATATACCCCTTTGCAGTTCCTGTTGAATAATGCGGTGTAGCTCGCGCTGGCTCTCTGCAGAACTGGGTACAATCGTGTCAATCCCGTAGTGCTCCTTCAACCAGTCATCGATAAATCCGTCCTGCATCGTATATAGCGTTCCGATAATTGCAACTTTCTTGAGGCCTGCTTTTTGGATGGCAACTCCTGTTGCATCAGCAATGTGGAGAACAGGTATGTCTACGTTTCGTGCGACCTGGGCATAGACTTTGTGCGGAGTGTTAGCGCAAAACACGATTCCCTCAGCACCACTTGCACGGAGCCGCTTAGCCGCTTGCGTGTACATCGCCGCAATGCCGTCCCAATCATTTGCCGCTTGAAGGTCATGAATTTTTTGCTGATTCATGTTGTACAGAATCAAGGGGGGATTCGTGTTGTTCCCGTATGCCTCATTGATGCTTCGGTTTAAATAGCCGTAATACTCCACGGTGGAATACCACGAAGTCCCACCGATCAGGCCGAGGACTTTCATATTGCCAGGCGGCGGCAGTTGACGCGACTGTGCGCACAGAAGCTGTGCCGTAAAGACAAGTAAAAGCACACAAACTCTTACGTACACGATCAAACTCATTTGGGTGGGTAGTACGGGATCATAGCACCATGCTCGGCATAATATGGCCGGTACACTCATTGACCCTGTCCGAAATGAATCGGCGACAAGCGAAGAGTGACGATCTCCATGGATGAACTCGAAAGCTACGTAATTCGTTTCTTAAGCAATCTGATGAATGAGACGGAGCAGCGAGCGCATGAGCATTTACTTTCCGCAATGCCTCTCAACCAAGCAGAACAACGCCTAAAAGACGGTATCGCGTGGGAGGAGGCCAAAGGCAACGTTGTTCCTGACGACGTAAAGTCCTATTTTGCGCGGCGTTACTCCCGACTATCGAACGACCGGGAGGTGCTGCGACTGACAAGCGGCGGCTTAGATGCGTTCCTGCAGCGCAGGGCAAAGAGAATCCAGGCTGACGATCGAGACAAAATTGTCTTGAACGATTGCCCGCGCTGCGGGGCTTTGGCGAGAACTCCGCAAGCCCTACAGTGTCGCCGCTGCGGGCGCGACTGGCTTAGTAATCTGCGACCGTGACTCCTTCGCATCCCGTCCGCTGTGGAATGCCATCGGGCGGATTCTACTCTGCCACTGTGATGCGATAGCTAACGATTACGTAACATCGCTATGACACTCATTGTCTTCGAGGCTCTCCGCATGACACGGGCAAAGCTGATCTATTTGGAGCAGATTCTGGCCTCGTCTACGCGGCTGCTACGCAGCTGCCTGGGCAAAAATCCTTCCGGTTGTGTTCAGCACTATTCAGCAAACGATGCTGCTGCCGAAAGGCCGATCCGCCGGGGCTCAGGCGAACTCGCGCAACTAGCGGTCGAGGCAAAGCGAACTGGCGTAGTGCAAGTAGCTATCAAAAAACGAGGACTGAAGGGTGTTCGCGTTGCGCCAGAATGAACTCTGTTGAAACATCGCCCATATCACTCATTGAAACCGTGACTGCAGTGCCTACAATGTCGCAACAACCACACTCAACGGAGGAATTCCATGGATTTAATCTTTCGAGCCCGCTCATTCTTGCTCGGCTTTGTTGCATCCGCTGTGTGTCTGACATGCTTTGGCCAGACCAAGCAAAGCGCCGAAAAACGTCCAACTCCCGCACCTGAAATGCAGAGTCTGGAGAGGGCTTTTGTGGGTAGATGGTCCACAACCTACAAATTTGAGCCGGGCGGCATGTCCAGTGACGGCGGTGTAGGGAAAGGCGAAGAAGTGTGGCGAACCGGCCCAGGCGGGTTCACCTTGATGGAAGAAGAACATGTACAGGCACCATTTGGGGAGATTTTTCTCTTCGCACTTCATTGGTGGGACAAGAGCACGAACAGCTTACATGGGATGCTATGTAACAACTCGGGAGCTACAACCTGCAACGTGGATTCCTATTACAACAGCTCATTGAAGTGGGACGGGAAACAGCTCGTAATTGATCTGCGATTCCCGCAAGGCGAAAAGAAAATGCTGTGGCACGAGGTTTGGTCTAGGATCACTGACACGTCGTTTACTCAAACCGGGGACATAAGAGAGGTTGGCGTTCCGGGAAAGAGAGTGCTAACAGTTCAAGGAACTAAGGTTGGCGACCAATAACAGCTGAGTCCGCTGCTAATTTTGGCGATATATCGCCATTACACTCATTGAGGCGAATACCGAAACTCACTCAAGCCGCAATAGAAGAGGGTGCCTTTAGTTCAGTGCCATCGGAAGACTCTATCGTTGGCCGTTTCCTAATCCCAACTTCTCTGTTAAACGACTTGAGCCAGACACGACATGCCGAAGCAATACTCGTAGCAAAGAACATGAGACTGGCGTTGTAAAACGACCAATATGAGATGTCGGCTGGTGTTGGCGGCAGCGCCCGCCACAACGCGAACGCGTTCCCAGCCTTCCACGCCGTAGCTACGACGACACATGTGACGCCTAGCCAGTAGCTCCACCGAGCAATCGTTTTCTCCATAGGTTTGTACTCCGTTAGTGGGTAGCGCAGGTCTGCGCTGGGGGAGGTCTCGAATGCTCGCCATTGCACCCGATTACTGGTGGAGCATTCTACACTGCAACTGAAATGGTGCAAAGACGCCAGCGGAAATCAATAAGCGTGATCGCCTGATTATGCCAACCTCGATCAGCCTGAAAGCGTTGTGGAACACGCGAGAACGAAGACGATGAGCTTAGAGGCGTGTCAAGCTGCCCAGGATTAGCCCAAATGAAAAAAGGGTTGGAAGCATCCAACCCTCTCTCAGACTACATTTTGGCCGAATTAGTCGGCTTTCGCAGAGCAAGAATTTCCCGAAGCGCGATTCTTTTCATTCCAGCCATATGCGCGTATCAGATCCGTCCGGATGACCTGTGTTTTGACTCCGTCGATCTCGGAAGGAATAGGGCCATGCGCACGTCCCGTTTCGAGATAGATGTTCACCACAGCTTGGCTGGGATTCTTCTCGCTTGCGCCCACACCTACAGCCAAAACTGCTGGATCAGCCATTAGTCTTTCCACATGCGCTCTTTGCGCTGCAGCAGCACGATCCAAACCGAACTGCGACGGTCGGCTGCGTGGTGCGGCTCCGCCCGCTGCTGGACACGTCACATTTGCAGTGCGACTCGAACTTCCCACGAAACTTACTGTTTTATTTAGGCTCGAACTCACCTGTGTCAGCACCTCAGAGATTGGATTACCTATTGTCGTGCTGCTACTGCCTGCAAACAATAACGCCGTCGGATGTGCTGCGCTCTGCGTTACAATCAATGAACCCGAATCTCCCCCAGCACTAAAGCTGCCGCCCACCACGACCTGGTTCGTGTAGGTGATCGTAAACTTCTTTCCTTGGTTGCACCCCTGCTGGTACTGAACCTTGACGCTCGTGTTCGTGGATTGAACTGGACCGCAAGTCAGTCCTGTCGTTCTCCCGCTCTTCGCCACTGTCGCGTTCACAGTGGCAGCCGCAGGAGTGGAATTTGGTACGCCGACGTCCAAGATAGCTCCTGTGGAATCCATCATGCCGGATCGCAGAGCAGCCAATGCTGCATCCACGTTCGTCCCTAAGTGCGGCGCAACGCTGAAGTCGCCGACGATCGCGCCCGGTCTGCAGTTGTTGTCGATGAGACCTGGCTGAGAGATATCTTCACCCGATGCCGCTTGATCCATACGGGCGAGCACGTGATTGTTGCTGAGGATGTACTGCACGCTCGACGAATCTTTTACGAGCGAACCGAGAGTCCCCGAGCAGCAAAACGCTTTGCTGATGTCATTGATGTTTCCACCTGAGCTGCCGAAAGACTGCGTGCGAACCTGATGGTTGGGACCGTTATCTGCGATCACTAATCCGAAAGCAACAACGATCAGTGTTGCCAGTGCTAAAGAGATGCGCATTCGCGAGCTGCGAACCGACATACGTTACCTCCTGGTTTTTTTGCTAGTGGAGAACAACGGAGGGCCAGAAACTTCCGCGTGCCGCGTATTTAATCACAGGTTTGAATGGGCGGCAATTTGGGTTCGGGCCGGCCCGAGTGAAAAGGTTTGCGCATCTATGGCGGCGAGTTCCAACATGCTGATCCGTACCCAATTGGCGTAACATCACCGTTTCACACGAAACACTCGGTTGCAGTTAATCACTGTAATCGCTTGAGTAAATCAATTCACCCGCAGAAGGGACGCATTGAGTTCATCGACATCGTGTCGCGAAAATGGCCGATGTTAAAAATGGAATCCCAGCTCAGCGGTGTAACTCTTCGGGGTGACGAAGTGGGTTCCGCTGAAGGTGGATAGCAAATTCTAAAGGGTGATTTCATCGGTGATATTGATCGCCATGAAACGAACACTCCACTTGTACTTCTCACCTTTGAAGAGATTATCTTCTCCTACGGAACGGTGGGAGAGCAGACAGTACATACGGGCAACCTGGAATGTTCCAAAGGCTACAAAGCGGCCTAAAAATCGAGTCAAACGCAAGCACATTTACGCCAATTACCCGATAGAGATGAAATACCTATTCCGGTACGGTTGCCAGTGAGCAGACGGGTTGTTCATTTTCCGTGATTTATATTCTCCTGCGGACAACCGTCAATAATCGCCTCTCAACCCTTCGGATTGAGGGGCGATTTTTTGTGCTATTCTTAGGTGTCTCCTCTCCGGAGACATCATTGTGTAAGGGGATGGCCGGGCACGGTTCCGGCCCTTTTTTCTCCCCAAGTTGAACCCTTCATGGCAATCATCATCGAGTGCTCATTGAACGATCTGCCCAGATTGTTTGATTCGCGTTTCATCTCATCCGGAGTCGCCGAAAATATACCGGGCGGAGCAAAGATCCAGGTCAGTCGCATGCCCACGGAGAAGCGGAGTTTACGCAGTGTCGAACCTTCCCTGGTTCTCCTCGAACTTAGGTGGTCTTCCGACTCAGCAGTGTCCCCGAGCCATGTTTCAAGCTGGCTGTATCAAAGATTGAAAGGTGACTGGAACAGACGGCGAATGGTTCGCATTGATCGAGAGTTGATCGACGTAACTCCAGAAGCGATCACAAGAGTTCTGGAACGGTCGATAAAAACCGTAAAGCAAGATCGCTGACTCTTATCCAAGGTCCCACGATGCGGTGGCCAATAACGTGTCTCGGGACGGAAAGCTCTTCGGGTGTTGTCAAGGGTCGTTCTCCAGTGTTCGCTCGATACCTACATACAACAAAGGTTGGCAGAGTAGAAGGTGAGTAGGATGCCTGGACGGGGGGAATTTTCCGATATTGTTGGCCCTGATTCGAGTTTACCTATGGAACCACTAACATTTTTCAAATCCGCCGTAAATTGCTTGTCAAACGTTTTCGGAATGATGAGATGATTGCCAACTGGCTTACCCGATGAAACTGGCCTCAACACAAATGCTGGATAGTCGTCATTATGGCGTGTTGTGCGTCGGTTCGCACTGCAGCCACTTTCTCTACATAGGCGAGTTCATGACTGAATTTCAGGGCGCTGCCCTGAAGCTTGCGAAATGGCCACTCGTGCTTACCTGTCCTGCGTGTGGAACTGAACATTCCTACTGGGAGCCAGATTTTGTGTGCTCAGGTGATCCTTACACGTATCAGCCGTTGTAAATCCAATACAGCTTCTGTCATTCCATGAGTGCTGCCTGTTCTGCTATCAGACCTTTTAGGCGGCACGCCGAACCTCATTGTGAGCTGCCCGGTCCCCTGACTTCGACAAATTTCGCTTCCGCCCGGCCAATCCACCAAGCCCTGCTAATCCCAGTAATCCGATCCAACCCCAATTGTGGCCGTTCCGCTGAGCGTCGAAGCTCGTTCCCGCGGATGCGGCGTTTTGTTGGCTGTTGTTAGGGTTCGCGGGCGTCTCGTTTGATTGAGCGAGACACAATGCCGCTGACAAGACCAAGATCGCTGATACGCCAGAAATCGCTCTCATATTCGTTCCTCCTATCATCGTATTCTCAACACACATCAACTCACGCTCCATCGGTATGCACCGGTAGACGAGGAAGCAGAAACATGGATGACCGACAATTACGCTTACGATGTTTGTTTGAGACTTCAATCGTGACAAACCCCGGCAGCCCCCTTTTACTGCGTGGGGGGGACGGCCTTTGAAGCCGGGGTCACTTTCATGGTCGTTGTGTCGCCGACATTTATGCGCCAAAATTTTTCGGCTTTCAACATTTTTACACTGGGAAAAGTGTTAGCATCCGGCCCGCAACACTCAGCTAGGGCAATCCACCCTGACGCATTAAAAAGAGCCGGACAATGCTGGGGGGCGTTGTTCCGGCTTTTTACATCCATCACCCGGTATTAACACTGGTTGGCGTGAATCCTCACGAATTCGGGGTAATTCGAGACTCGTGAATGGCAGACACAAATCGGCAGTAAGACTGGCTATGCTCGAATTTGCTGCTGTGTTCCTCACAGCAGTTTGCTGGGATTTATTCCAAAAGAATCGAGCAAGTGCTGTTGACGCATTTGGAATCGCCTTCTTTGCCGCACTTCTCTTGTATGCCTTCCACAGCAAGTGATCTAGTACGTCATCAATGATTTATGGCAATGTTGCGCCCGTCGGGAAGTAGCGAAAAGCGCCATCACACTCAATGAGCGCAGGTCAATGAGTGATAACTCCTGTTAACGCCAATTGACCCAGAAGGGACGCATTGAGTTCACCGACACCTGTTTTCCCGAAAATGGCCGATGTTAAAAATGGAATCCCAGCTCAGCGGTGTAGCTCCTCGGGGTCACGAAGTGGGTCCCGCTGAACGTGGATAGGAAATTGTAGAGTGCGATTTTGTTCGTGATATTGATCGCCGTGAAACGAACACTCCACTTGTACTTCTCACCTTTGAAGAGATTGTCATCTCCCAAAGCAACGTCGAACAAGTGACGCGGCGCAATGCGCGGGGGATTGTGGTCATCATCTGCAGTGCCGGGAGCTGGGATTGAGACTCGCGTTGATCCATATTGAGATGGAGCGCAGCTAACAAGCGGCATTGCCAAAGTCGGCTTTGTGCTCCCGCAGAACAGCCCCGCCTGGAGCTGCTGGTCTGCTGTGAGAATGGACAGGTCTACTGGCGTGCTCGAATCGACGGCGAGAGGAATGGCACCTGCCACCATGCCACTATCGTAACGCCAGTTGAAACCAAACCAGGGGCCACGCTGCCATGGTTGATATTGAAGATGAGTCGTTTGGTTGAATCTCTCATCGTGATCGATCCGGAATACTCCTCTTTCTGCCGAAGGTGGCGTTCCTGCTCCGCTGACCTGCGGGAGGAAGAAGCGAGCTGATACGGTGGAAAAAACCATCAGCGCAGAAAAGCCATGTAGGTCAGGCACGCTGATGCGACCTGCAAATCCTGGGATCTTCGATCTGTCCCAAGCGATTGGGAAGAAAATCGGTGTGTTTCCGAGAATGCTGAAGTCGTATGCGTTATGCGTGTATTTCCAGATGTATTCCCCAGAGAACACGAGATATTTGCCGAACGCTTGCTGCAATCCGATATGAAATTCGTTGCGCCATCCGGGACTTAACGGAATCGCTAGAGAACTCGCGCAGCCAAGCAACGGGTTAAGAACGGAATTGTCACAACCAAGGCTCGCAACAATCAAATTTTCATTGAAGGGTGTTTCGAGCACGCGTGCGTAAGAGGCTCGAAGAACCGTATTCGTCTTCTTGATGTTGTAAGCGAGGCCAATTCGGGGTTGTGCTTCGTTGTGCGTGGTCAGGCCGTTGTAGAAGTCTCCGCGCAGGCCCACGTTGAATGACCAATTTCCCTTCGTGATCTGATCCTGAAGGTACAACGCAAGCTGCTTTACATCGGTATGGCCTCGGAATGTAAACAGACCACCGCCTCGCGTCAGATCAAACGGAAAAAGGTCTGTGCAAGGAGCTGCGACTGAAACCCCTCCCAAAAAACAGGGTTGGCCGTTAGGGTCCGTGAGAGAAGGCAGCAAACCACCGTCCACAATGCCTAAGTTGTCATTTTCATCCAAGAAAGTCTGTTGATAAGTAGCGCCTGCTTTGATGTTGTGGATTCCTTTCACGTAAGAGAACGACGTTCGCAGGCCTGCATTCATCAAAGTGCGATCTTGAGCAACGGACTCCTGTTGAATCGGCGAGAGGTCATTGAAAAGATTCGGGCTTGGATAATAGTTGTATTGATCGCGACGCACAAAGCCGCCCAAGGTAAAGACGGCATTGCTACTCAGCAGGCGCGTCCATGAGGGCGCGATATTGAATGTCTTTATCTGCGATCTTTGATCGGTGGGTCCAAGCGGGTTGCCGGAGGGATCCGTTTCACCTTCGTGCAACACGTTGTCGAAACTGTTGGGATTCTGGAACCACGATCGCGTGAATCCCAGATTCAGTTGAAGCGAGTCAGCCTTGGAAAGCTGGTAATCAAGACGCTCAAAAAGGTTTTCTTCGTTACCTCGGGCATGAATGGCCGTAAATTCCGGGGTGTCCAGAAAGCGGCCTGTATTCAAACCGCTCGCCGAGATGAAATTGCCCCACTTGGATCCACCATAGCCCAGGTTGAACCCAAGCGTAGAAGTTCCGAAGCTGCCATAGCCGGCTGTGAAACTGCCGGTTGGTTTCGCAAGTCCCTGACCGGAACGAGTTGTAGCGTTAATAACCACGCTGGTCTTTTCGCCGTATTCGGCCGGCGGCGCACCTGAAATAACTTCAAGCGATGCGATAGAGTCCAGAGGAACCTGGTTGGAAAAAACTTTGCTTTGCTGGTCGGTGATCGGCTGTCCGTCCACCGTGAAGGAGTTTTCCGCATGGTCCCCCATTCCATGGAACAAGCCATTCGAGTCTGCTGCGATACCCGGGGATGACAGTGTGACCAGGGAACTAAGCGAAGATGACTGACTCTCCAGCGGGAGCTTGTCGAATAGGCCACGATCCACGTCAGTATGAAAGGTGGAAGTATTTTCCAGGAGGTCTCCCCCATTTGCCTCAACCGTAACGCTTTCTGATGTGCCGGCCACCTGCAAACTGATGCTGAGAGTGATGGGAATTGTCGAGCGAACATCAACATCTTGAACGTACGTTTTAAAACCATTACCACTCACAACAAGGTGATAAGGGTTGAACGGAACGTTTGGGACGGCAAACCTTCCCGATGCATCAGTAGTGGAAGTGCGAGAGAAGCCGCTCACCGGGTTTTTGATTCCGATAACTGCATTGGGGAGAACCGCCCCCGTAGAGTCGGTAACGACTCCGCTGATAGACGTGGAGCTTCCTGCTTGAGCAAACGAGTTTGAGCTAAAAACGAGGGCGATTGAGAATATGAAAGCCGCAGCACGAGACTTCTTGCGAGAAGTCGGCATAGATTCCTCCTGCAAAATGAAGAATGATTCTGAAATTCAGATTGGATCTTCGAGATTGCTAAATCGCAGGAGGTGGCCGAACGCTGAGTGCGAACGCAATGATCTGCTTTTTTGCAGGACTAGATTCAGCTTGGAAGTTGAAATGGGATGTGAACGCTGTAACTATGAGATCAGCAGCAGCCTTGGGAGACGCCGAATGAGCCGCTACGCAGATGCTGCATTTCGCGGTGTCGATACCGTTAGAGTGATTATGCGCAACAACTGCGACTGCCGAAAAGATCGTCAGCAGAAGGCAAAGTATCGCAACGTGCTTCGCGAATGATCGCACTCTTACACCAGTATCCTGAATGTACACCCCTCGCATGAAAGAGTGCAATCAGGAGAAGAAGTAAGGTCGCACGTTATTGGCTTACAAAGGTTCTAGAACGAGCGCGTTGCTGGACAGGCCTTGAGGCACTCTTGGTAGAACGCGGTACAGTCGTTGGGTACCGGACTCTGTAAACACTTTCCCGTACGGAGAAAACACTGTTTCTCACAATCGTTCAACAGCTTCTCTGCGATGTCGTTTGGCTTGATAGCCTCATCTGGGCAAACTGAACGTCTGAACAGGGTGGCACTAGCGGAAATATAGTACTTTTCTCGAAACGTGTTGCAAGATGGTTTTGCGAGTGCCGACAGGGCTACCAGCGAGACTTCGCGCTTTACCATATACTCCGCTAGCTCCGGATAATGTTGTTCGACTTCAGCAAATTCTCGTTCCAGTTGGGATTTGTTGAATGCGGGTTGTGCATCCGCCATCTCTTCTATCATCGCAAGCCGATTTTGTGCCTCAGTTTGAGGGGCATGTCGTTCAGGCGATGGTTGTTTTTGTTTCATCTTCGAGCAGCCAACGAGAGTTACTCCGGCAATCAACAAACAGATCAGTTGGTTTCTCACGGATATCTCCCACGCGATTTTGAGATTCTTCCTCTAAGCTCGATTGCCGGAAGTATAGTCCGCGAAGCAGTTTACAAATCTCAAACATCCTTCTGTGCGCTTCGAAAAACTGTTGATAACTCATTTACCGGGATTTACTTAGGACCGTTTGATCGTTACCTAAAGGCGGCTCTTGACAAGTAATCCATCTTTCTGCAAACATCGAAAGATGCCGAAGGTGAATGATCGTGTTGCCAAGTACGCGGACATGTTCTCTGCTATGGGGCAGGAGCCGAGGCTCCGCATTATGCAACTGCTCCTCTCGGCCCACCCAATTGGGCTGGTTGTAAGCGAGATTCAGAACGAACTCGATATTCCTAACTCCACTCTTTCGCACCACCTCGACAAGCTCAGAAACGAGGACCTCGTATCTGTGCAACGCGAGAGCACGTTCCTTCGCTATACAGCAAACACCGACGCATTGCAGGACTTATTGCAGTTCCTCTATGCCGAGTGCTGTACCCGCAACAAAGCAGTGAAACCTCAGAAGGTGATTCAAATCTGCAAGTAGGAGACAGCGATGGCGGACATCAAGGAAGTAGTAAAGGAAAAGTACGGGCAAGCTGCTCTTCGTGTGACAACTGGAGGAAGTTCCTGTTGCGGTGCCACCGCCCCGGCAATAGCTGGCGGAAGTTGTGACCCGATCACGTCAAACCTCTACGACGTGACGCAAGTCGGTCAATTACCACAGGAAGCAGTCCTGGCGTCTCTTGGATGCGGCAACCCTACTGCGCTCGCGGCGTTGAACGCGGGAGAAGTCGTCCTCGATCTAGGTTCGGGCGGTGGCATCGACGTTCTGCTCTCGGCCCGTCGAGTCGGCCCCACTGGAAAAGCGTACGGTATCGATATGACTGACGAAATGCTTGCCCTTGCGAACGAGAACAAGCGGAAGGCGGGACTTGAGAATGTCGAATTTCTAAAAGGCGAGATTGAGAGCATCCCTCTCCCCGACAACTCCGTTGATGTCATCATCTCGAACTGTGTCATCAATCTCTCCGCTGACAAAGACAAGGTTTTCCTCGAGGCGTTTCGCGTGTTGAAGCCCGGTGGCCGTTTTGCCGTTTCGGACGTAGTGACAAGGGGCGAAATCGTTCCTGAAGTTCGGAAGAGCGTTCTCCTCTGGGTTGGCTGCGTCGCTGGCGCTCTTGAAGATGTCGAATATCGCCAGAAGCTAACCGATGCCGGATTTGAGCAAATTGATATTGAGCCTACTCGTGTCTACCGTGCCCAAGATGCACGCGACATTCTTGCCGCCGAAGGGATTGACGCTGATGCCATTGCTCCGCAAGTCGATGGCAAGTTCATGAGCGCATTCGTCCGTGCCGTTAAGCCCAGCAATGCCAAGCCATGCTGCAGCCCCACGTGCTGCAACTGAGGAGGCGTGATGCACGGCCGCTACAACGTCCTGTTCCTCTGCACGGGAAATTCAGCCCGGTCAATTATGGCTGAGGCGATCCTAAACTTTAGAGGGCGACCGAACTTCATCGCCTACAGTGCGGGGAGCCACCCTACAGGACTCGTCAATCCGTATGCTCTTCGTCAGTTGGAACAATCGCATCTACCTACTCTTGGCTATCGCAGCAAGAACTGGGATGAGTTCAGCGGAGCTAATGCCCCCAAGATCGACTTTGTGTTTACCGTCTGCGACAACGCTGCAAATGAGGTCTGTCCAGTGTGGCCGGGGCAACCGATGACGGCGCATTGGGGTATTCCCGATCCAGCCGCCACCAGTGGGACCGAAGATCAGATTCAAAAAGCATTCCGCGATGCCTTTGTGGCACTCGATCGCCGGATCGGTTTGTTCTTGGCCTTACCTCTCCAGAGTCTCGACAAATTGGCCATTGAAACAGCCGTTCGGAAGATAGGGGTGGAATCATGACTACTCAACCGAGACGCTTGAGCTTTCTTGATCGCTACCTCACCGCATGGATTTTCGCGGCTATGAGTGTCGGAGTCTTGCTTGGCTGGGCATTACCCGGAGTTGTGCCGTTTCTGAATCGCTTCAGCATCGGAACCACGTCCATTCCGATCGCGGTGGGTCTTATCGTGATGATGTACCCGCCATTTACCAAGGTTCGTTACGAAGAACTTCACGAGGTTTTCCGCAACAAACGTGTACTACTGCTTTCTCTCGTCCAGAACTGGGTGATCGGACCTTTGCTGATGTTCACCCTCGCGATCGTTTTTTTGCACTCATATCCGGAATACATGGCCGGCTTGATTATGATCGGCCTCGCACGTTGCATTGCGATGGTTATAGTCTGGAACGAGCTTGCGAAGGGGGACACCGAATATGCCGCCGGGCTGGTCGCTTTCAATTCACTGTTCCAAGTCTTCTTTTACTCGTTATACGCATGGCTTTTCATTACGGTTCTGCCACCCCGTTTGGGCCTGCATGGTGCAGTCGTAAACGTCTCGATTCAAGAAATCGCAAAGAGCGTCTTCATCTACCTGGGAATACCGTTCTTCGCGGGCTTCCTCACGCGACAAATCCTGGTGAGTTCAAAGGGGAAGGAGTGGTATGACCGCAACTTCGTTCCTCGCATCAGTCCCCTTACCCTGATTGCCCTACTATTCACAATCGTGGTGATGTTCTCGCTCAAAGGTCAGTACATCGTCCGACTCCCGCTCGATGTCCTGCGAATTGCTGTGCCATTGCTCATCTACTTCGTGACGATGTTTGTAATCTCGTTCTTTTTGGGCAAGCGACTGGGCGCGGACTACTCGAAAACAACCACGCTATCGTTTACGGCTGCGTCGAACAACTTCGAACTAGCGATTGCAGTGGCTGTCGCGGTCTTTGGAATTAACTCTGGCGCGGCATTTGCAGCAGTTATCGGTCCACTCGTGGAAGTTCCGGTAATGATCGCATTGGTAAATGTTGCGTTCTATTTCCAGCGGAGATATTTCACCAATCCTGAATCCATGAAGGTCGAACCAGTCTGCACAGGCGCAGTTCATCAGTAGGGATGAGTGTAAACCTGGAGCGGCGAACTAGCCAGGTTCATTAACTGCGGCAATCCGAGCAAGTCTTTCCGTGTAATGCCTCACGACCTTCGTTGATGATGATCGGCACCATACAAAGGCCTGAGATAGGATCAGCCCACCACCAACCGAGCAGAGCATTTAGTAGCAAACCGGCAAGTAGGATGAAGGATAAATACGCGCAAAGCGACGTCTGCTTAGAATCCGCTCGCAAAGCGGCACTGCTGAGGTTTCGAGCCGTCTTTCGTTTCTCGCTCGCAAGCCAAGGCATAACGATCAGCGACGCAACTGCAATAGCAATTCCGAGAATGCTGCGTTCAGGTGCCTCGCGTTGAATCAGAGTCTTGGCGCAATCGAACACAACGTAAGCTGCCAATACCATAAAGCTGACGCCGACCAACTCTAAGGCTAGTCGCTCGGCCCGCTCCGCATGGGTGCCGCGATGTTCTGCACGCAAGCGCCAAAGCAAAATGACGCCGGATGATGTCTCAATGAACGAATCAACCCCGAATCCCAACAAGGCGATGCTGCCGCTTAACGCCCCGCTTGCGACAGCAACGACTCCCTCAACCATGTTCCAACCAATAGTGAGGTATTCCAGCAGGATTCCGCGTTGCAGTTGTTGAGTCCGCAGACTTGCGCCAGTGGGCATGAAACACCATAGTACCGCGTACTTGGCGTAACATCGCCACACTGATTGACCTGCCGAAAACGGCCTCTGCCGGAGCCAATCAGTGATAATGCCTGATTGCAACAGTTCTGCCCGAACTGGTGCTTAGCGCTAGGAGTGAAGGGTCGCAGGATAAAACTCGAGCGCAGCCAATCTTGACATTCTTTTGACATATCTTTTGCATTCGTTGGCCAACGGCTAGAAACATACGTACGTCGAACACCCGCCTGAGAACGCTTAACCTCGCTCCGTAGCAAGGCATCCGCGCGGGGTAGCCAGCCTGAGGAGACAAGCCATGCGAAAACAACACGTGTTATTTGCTTCGATTCCCGTCGTCGTCATCCTCCTATTAGCACAGAGCCAAACGATTCAGGAGAATTTTGGTTTCCTCGGAAGCGCAGAAGATAATTCTCAAAGAATGGTCGAACAGGGTCGGCATATCTTCCGTTTCGATACCTTTGGTGACCAAACCTTCTGGGGAGGCAAGCTCAAACTTCACCAGACAATCAACAATCTGACGCCTCAGCAAGCTCTTGATCTGGGACTGAAGGTCGATTCTGAGGCGCTTCCGCCCGAAGTGATTCAATCAATCAAGAACAGAACCATAAATTTGCATGACCCCACCGTAACAAGGCTCCTGATCAAGCTGAATGCGGTCCTGGGCGTAGTCGGAGTTTTCAATTCATCGGGTACGTTAAGCTCGGTTGGACTAACCTGCGCCTTCTGTCACTCGACGGTAAATAATTCAGTCGCTCCTGGTATTGGACGCAGAATCGATGGCCTTGCCAATCGTGATCTCAATGTAGGGGCCATCCTTGCCAGTGCACCCAACCTGCAGCCTGTCGTAGATCTGTTACGCCTAGCCGATCCAAGCATTAGTGAAGCCCAGGTACGAGCGATCCTAAACAGTTGGGGACCAGGAAAGTTCGATGCTGAACTGTTCCTGGACGGCAAAGCATTCAATCCGCAGCAAGTCACGAATGGCGTAGTCACCGCAACACATGTTCCTGGTGCCACGCTGATTCCGAATGCTCGCGGTCTTTCGGGTCACAACTTACATACCTGGACTGGGGGTTGGGGCACTGTCACCTATTGGAATGCATTTGTGGCGGTGAATGAGATGCACGGGAAAGGGACCTTCTTCGACGAGCGATTCGATAATCCCGAACAGTTCCCAATCGCTGCGAAGGCCAAACTGGGACATGTCTCCACAGATCCCGACAGCGACCAGGTAACAAGTAAGTTGGCACCACTGCACTTCTACCAGCTGGCTTTGCCAGCGGTGAAGCCACGGCCGAACATTGATTTCGATCCAGAAGCAGCCGAGCGCGGGGACGAACTCTTCAGCGGCAAAGCAAATTGCAACCGTTGCCACCGAGAGCCGCTATGGACGGAGCCAGGTTGGAATCAACACACGCCCGGTGAGATCAAGATCGACGGCTTCGAGGCACGACGTGCTCCAGCCAGCATCAATGCACAAGGCAAGCCTGTCCATGGCTATCGGACCATGAACTTGGCAGGTATCTTCGTTCGCGAGCGCGGTTTATTCATGTTCCCTCGCGACAAAGGGCGTTTTTATCATGACGGTCGTTTCAAGACATTGCTGGATGTGGTCAACAGCTACAATGCGCGATTCAATCTCGGGCTCAACGAAGAGGAGAAACATGATCTCGTCGAGTACCTGAAATCGCTTTAGCGAGTGCATATTTTTCGCTGACGCAAATTTCCATGGCACCAGAGTTACGTGATTAGGGTGGGCCAGGCAGCAGAGGCTTTTTCGCTTCTGCTAGTCCGCAGCGGCACTCTGATAGTAATGTCCTCGGTTCGATAATTTTCTGGCTGGATGATCTCGACTAGTTGTGCGAGCGTGCTGCTATGCAGCTTTTCGAGCGTTTCCAAGCTCTCGCAATGCGATCGCGCTTGAAACAGCCAGAATGGTAAGAACAGGCCAGCTGCGCTTACGGCGACCTTGTTTCGATTTGTGTTCCGTTTTTTCGATCAAGGATTTTGGCGAGTAAAGATTGCCACTTGTGTGGAAAGCCCTTTCCGATCCGATCTGCAAATGGTCGATTATGAATCGTGCTATGCGCGAAGTCAGGCCGGGCCACATAGCGCGTGCCACTGGCATAGCAGCTGCAACTGCAGGGACGAAAACGTAGTCGCGGTTGCGTTCGACAGCTTTGACGATGGCGATCGCAACACTTGCTGGATTAAAAACGGGTGGGACGGGCCGGATCTCATGGCCCGTGTGATTTCCCGCATTGGCATAGAAGGGAGTATCCATCGAAGAAGGCAAGACCGTGCATACCCTAATTCCAGTTCCTCGCGTTCCTGTCGGAGGGCATCTGAAAACCCCACTATCGCGTGCTTGGCAGCCACATAAGAACTCATGTGCGGAATACCAACGGTGCCCAGCACAGATGCTACATTTACAAGAATGCCCTGGCCTTGCCGACGAAAGTAAGGTAGTGCTGCTCGAGCACCGTTTACGTATCCAAAGAAACTCGTCTCGATTACCTTACGGAAGTCTTCCGACGGAACGCGCTCAAAATCACCATACATGCCAACCATGGCGTTGTTGACCCAGATGTCGAGCCTTCCAAAACGTCGATAAGCCGCCTGAGCGAGATTACCGACTGCGACTTCGTCAGTCACATCCGTGACAATGACAAGTACTTCGACTCCGGAGCGTTTGCATCCGAAGGCAACTTTATTAAGCGCCTCCTTACGCCGCGCGGCTAGGACAACTGAGATGCCACGTCTTGCAAATTCAAGGGCTGTGGCTCGTCCTAATCCGCTCGATGCTCCGGTAATGACTGCGACGGGCCGCTGTTTTCGGAGTGGTTTATCCATGGCTCGAAACTATGCACTGATCAAAATCAAGAACAGATTCGACTACGCCGCTCGTCGAGTCTCGCTCGGAGGTGTCTCTCTCGCAGTACGGCCTGACAGTGAACTCGGCGCGTCAAGGTGCGCACCCCGGTCCACTCCCACGCCAAGCCGATCCACCAATTCGCCGCCTAGCCAGCCCGTTCCTAGCGCGAGCAAGACAGCGATGTACGAGAGCGTAAGCGCTCCTGAGCTGGGTGCAGTAGGTGCCGGTCTTCGAAAGAACCAGCTGGCGGCGAACAATAAAACGACAATGACGTTTCCAAGACCATGCCAGAGCCCGATTCTTTTCGCCCTCGTATTGGAAGGAATTGCCCACCAATCAATGAATCCGAAAACTGCCGCTAATAAGCCACCGAGGATTCCAGCTGCAATCATCCGGAATGAAACTCCAAACCAGGAGCTATCGCTAGTAGATAAAGCGACGA
This sequence comes from Terriglobales bacterium, assembly GCA_036265385.1. GTDB lineage: Bacteria > Acidobacteriota > Terriglobia > Terriglobales > Acidobacteriaceae > DATAPD01. Next base: position 59,959 of record DATAPD010000028.1, on the reverse strand, counting down.
GGTCGAACACGACCGCAGTGGCGAGCAGTCCAAGCGGGAAAACGATCAGCATTGGATGTATCGGATGCCCAAGCAATTTTGCCTTGCTTTCCATAGTGCCTCCAGAAATCGCACTTATTAGTTGCGGAGGTCTGGTGCGCGAGTTGTGTTCTACCTGATGTGGTCGGGACCTCGTTAGGCGGCAACTCGTGGTGCGAACCATGGCCGGCGGTTAAATAAGTGGCCGAGGTTCAGATCTTTACAGAACCGCTGGCCGCCCTCCGCCCTGTGATGGGGTCACTTTATTGTGCCGGTCCATTTGGAGCCGTTCTCGGGACACGGGGCTGCGCGAGTATTGCCATCAGATCAAGATCAGAGTCGTCCGCCTTCTTTATCGAGATCGACTCGCGTGCTTTGGGTGAGAGGCCAAAACGATCGCAGAAAGATTGGAATCGCGCCCATCCCGCATTTCGAATGCGATTGGCTGGGTGACTACGCCGAGCTGAGCCGACAACCACACCTTTGCGCACAATCGGCTCCTCCACCGTGAAACCTTCCCGAATGAGCAGTTCCTCGGCTTCGATTGCAGCCTGATAGGCTAAGCACCCGCCCTCAAGGGCCAATGCGTCCGGTCTGTAATCAAGATCCATTGCTTCCAGTTCTATCTTGAGAAAATTCCATGCCGAGCGGGCTCTCCCTTTTAAATGTCGAGGGCACTTTGGTAGTCCTCGCGAGCCCGTTGGAACACGTTCAGCCGCATCGATCAATTTTCGCCTCCCATGCTTTCGCGGATCGCCTTCATTGATCTGAAGGCTGAAAGGTTTTCGATTTCTTCCCAAGGTTTGCTCCGTACTCATTTGGAAAAAAATACAAGATAGCGCGGATTTCTATACTGGATGCCGCCGGCTTCGCGAGCACGTTTGTAGCCAACAATTTGAACGACCCTACCCATTTCAATGACGTCGCGTCGCCAGAAATTCATCCAAGGCGTCCTTGCTACTGTTCCGACTGATGCAAACTCTCGAACGATCCGAAGGTGTCAGCCCAAATCTGCCGAGCAGACTAGAGAGCAACGACAGTTCTCCCGCCTTCAGTCCTGCTCGATTGTTTCGAAATTGAGAAATAAGGCAGGCCAGTAACTCAAAAGCAATTCGGTCCTGGTTGGTTGCCACTCCGGAGGCGAAGAGGGATGCGATCTCTGCCCATACTGCTTGCTCGTCTTCACTCAAGTGTGCTGGTGCGTCTCCCAGGGAAGCTTGAGGCTGCGGTTCCAAAGCGCGTGCGGCTCTCCGTTCGGGGTGTCTGATGAAGCTTCCCGCTGCTTCCAATGTCGCTGTTGGCGTTCTCGGTCTAGGCATGTGTGTCTTTCCAGTACTAGCGTTTGAGTTTTGGAGCAGTATGCGCATCGCTGGCCAACGGTCTCCAAAAGCAAACTCGTCAACATTCAGGCTCCCCCCGGAGGTCTCTCTTTTCAATGAGATCGCTTAGCTCCGAGGCGAGTGACGCCGTTTTGACTCTCACCGTCCTTGTCATGTCCGTTCCACCACTTTCTTCCGCAATTCCTCGAGTTCCTTCGTGATCTCTTCCAGCCGCTTGGTGTTGCGGTCAATGGCCACGGATGCACTTTTCAGGTATGCAATCAGCAACGGCTTTGCTTGCTCCCAATCCAAATCCAAGAAGCGATCCGGCATAAGTTCCCCCCTATTTTTTATCGCAGTCGATGTTAGACCGTTTCTGCTAATTCGCAATCGCGTGCTGCCAACCAGAACAGGTGATTCGAAAGTGTCATTCCGGATTTCGGCACACTAACTAGCAAGTCGGCCCCACATATTTCAAGTACAACGAGTCTCGGGAATGACGTGTAATGACTGCAGTACACAACATCGCCTTTTTGAAATCTGCCGGGCTGATTCACACGCTGCTCTTTGCAAATGACCACGAAATCTGACATGAGCATGAACCCATCGACGACGAAAGCATTATCCGTGGCGCAATGCGGTGCTAACAGTTGATTCACGTACCGGGGCGATGATTTTTCTCCGCGATTTTGGCAAAATTCTTCGTAATCTTTGAGAATTGCTGCCTTGGACGTGCGCACATTTGTCACTGGCATCAAGTTGCCGAAAAACCACTCTCGCGCCCCCGCTATTTTTTGTTCCCGTGCCCTGATCGCAGTTGCCACTTCTTCGTGTGGAAATTCGCGCAGCTTTGCGATGATGATCCTCGGCGCACTTTTGTGTCGAATCGCTGGCAGCGCATCCATGTTCGCGTCCTGTTCAACCCAGACTGTCCCGCCCCGGTCAAAAATGACTTCGACTAGTTCCGGTACCGTCATAGTTCCTCTCCGACTTCTGAATCGCTGCTCACAACTGACAGTTCTTCTTCCGTAAACTCCTGCTGGTCGCCTTCTGCCCCCGCCCGGTTGATTTCTCGGAAAAGCTTTTCCACAGCTTCAGCGGAATCCTCTATATATGCCTCGCTACCCCCCGTAGAGGTGCCAGACGTGCCAGACGTGCCAGCTTGGTGTGTGTTTTCAACGGTTTGGGAGCGCTTGCACGTCGCTTGCACGTCGGCTTGCACGTCAGAGGTGCCATCATCACCTAAGTCGTTGGAAACATTAGGTTGGCTTGCACCTCTTGCACCTCTTGCACCTCCTTGGGGCGTGTGGCGCGATATGACGTCGATTGCCGTTTGTCGGTAGTAGGCTGACCCTCCCTCCTGTCTCACAGCGTCCAATCGGAAGCGGGTCCCCAGAAATCTCCCGATACTCGTCGCCATCAGACGGCGGCCTTTTTCGTCATCGCTGTACTTCGCCAGTTTTTGCCCCCACGAATCTCCTTCGCGTATGCGCCCCACGATATCTACCGGGCGAAACGTCTTATTGTTCTTGTCGGTCGCCATGATCGCTTCGAGCAGCTCCACCGCCAAGGATGTGTTCCAATCGCTCGATGTCTGGATCTTTATTTTTGCGTCCGAGAAGTGTGCTTGCGCCGCCAGTAACCTCTTCTCGATTTCCGTCCCGGCAAACTTTCCGTGGACTAAAAGCGGAGTCCATATTTCTGATTCGCGATGCTTGATGTTGGGATAAAGCCCGGTTCGTGGCCGCCCCCGATAAATTTTTTCTAGATGACTTCTGGCTTGTGCCGCATAAGCTTCGACTGGTTTGCGAAACGGACTTGCGTCTTGCTCCACGAAGTCTTCCTCGGATGTCAGGAGTTCGGTTCCATCCGGCGGCTTCTCCATGTGAATCGTGATAGTTCTATCGAGTAGAGCGCCGGTAAGACCTCCGATGGCCGCAAAGACTTTGGGGCAGTAAACATCAAACCACTCAGTACGCATGTCTTTGCCTTCACCCACTTGTCGAGGCACTTGCGCCCCGCGCTTATAACCTACGTGCGCTACTGGGCGTAATGCTTGCGCCGATTCTGACTTTCCTTCAATCGACTCGGCTTCATCGATGAACAATGTTGGGTGTTCCTCATGCACGATGCGATACAAGTTCGCTGCATTTAGGCCGACGGCGAAGCGTGGCCGCTTGCAGATTCGGAGCAGACTCGCAACTGTTGTCTTTCCGCAACCCGGAACAGCGCTTTCCATCGATATATATGGAGTCGTTGAGAACACGTCGAATACATGTGTGTTTAGTGCGAATACACTAAGAACGATCGAAGCATGTTCCGGCAGAAATGCCATCGATTTCAGGTATGTTTCGATGTCGCCGATGAGCTGAGCGGGATCAATACGCATTCCGCGCAGTGCTGCCGAGTGCGCTTTCTCCACTACTTCTTCAGCCGCCGCCCCGATTTCTTTCCGCTTGAGATCGATAAGATTTTTAATGCTTGCCTTCGAGAAATATGTCCGCACCGCTTTCGCAAGTCTTCCAATCAGCAATTCTCTAGAGGTGTCTGTACCGATATACGCAATGAGTTCGCAGGCTTGATTAATGTCCTCTTCCTGAGGTCGGCTTTGCTCGCTCAACCTTCCAATCAGACGGTCGAGATCGGCCACCGCTACCTCGGAGAACAGTTGCGCCGCATCGAGACTTTCGGTAAGTACCGCGTCCCCGGAAATTTTGATCAAATCATCCGGGCCATTAGCGCCATCAATATCTGGAATATTGGCTATGCGCACCTTGCAACCACGTGCGACAAGTTCCCGTGCTAACTGCAGCCGCGCACGTCGGAGGTCGGAGCGCTTGGCAACATTTGAATCAAAAAGAATGACTACTTCGCGGTCGTGGATTAGATCGAGATCGGCAATGACGCCCTTCTCGTCGGCAGTTGTTCCATTTGGGCGAAGTTCCTTACCCGTGCGTCCGCGCCATCCCCACACACCACCAGTCGCGACAGGCAACAATGGCTTGCCATTCTTGATAGACCAGTCAACCAGAGCTTCCGCTGATTTCTCAGCTTCAACCATGACGGCTGTGATTGACTTGTCTTCGAGGTTTGCGCCAGCAGGAAAATAAAGGTGCTTCTTATCGCCCCATGCCGCTACGTACTTCCGCGTCGGCTTGCCATTCTCGATGTCTGGATGATCACGGCGGACCCGCGCAGTTACGCGTCGGCCAGAGCGGGGGTCAATGTAGGGAATGAGAATTCCGCCAAAATCCCCGCTGGCACCGTTAAGGCTTAGGACGGTTCGCGCTTCGCGATCATCAACCCGTTCCCAATTCAGCCGTTCGGTGCAGATGCCGAACTGCTTCAATGCTCTGATGTCGGACTCGAGCAGGGCGCTCATTTTCCGGCCTCGTCGAGTTCCACCCGCGATTCTTCCAGAAAAGCATCGACGTCTTCCTGCTTGTACAGGATTCGGCCGCCTACCTTATAGAACGGCAGTGGATACCGACCGGTGCAGCGCCACTCTGAGAGGGTCTGCACGGTTCGCTTGATTTGTTGGCTGGTTTCCGCTGGCGTAAGAAATTTTGACATTGCGCTGAACCTCGTCAAACGCAATGTGCAATTAGTGAACTGTGGAAATCCCGTACAAAACCGTTCCGGAACGTTCCGGAACTTTTTTGAGCAGGAGGGTAAGGGACTACTCGCCGCGGAGTTTCTTTTGGTAATTGCGCCAAGCGGATTCGGGATCAACCCGCTTGAGTGTGCCGTCCTTCTGCAGACGAGCGTAATGGGGCGCAACTGACTTTACCGCCTCTTTGTCGCTGGCGGCCTTAATTTGGCCGTTTTCCCGCTGTCTCACAATCAAGCAGACTAAATCCCGTTCAGTTTGCCCCCACCGTATGAGATCTCCCGTTTCTGTCTTGTTCTCTGAATTGTCGGGGGGGTCCAGCTTGCCGGCCGGTAGAACAATTCTTTTCCTCACCCGCTGTTCCACCTCGTAGTAGCATTCCCGCCACTCCGGCCACATGCGCTTCCAGTCTTGTATCCACCTCTTTTCGACCCCGAGGCGCAGATCCGCTTCGTCAAGTCGCGATTCAATCTTTAATCGCTCTAGTGAGGGTTCAGGTGATGGGATAGCAGAGCTTCCAATTGTCGGACGGGTTCCTCGAGAAACGGCGATGATCTTTCCGCCTCGAGGTAAAACTTGCGTCTGCAATAGAGGTTGGTAAGACGTACGCCGTCTGCGATTTCGTCAGCATCCACCGTTTGTCGCTCAAGGGTGTCAATATTCTTTAGCCGTACCCCGACCGCTATTAAATATCCCTTCAAGCGGCTACGCTCGAGTGGAGTCACGAATGACTCGTTTGACCATGACTCCACCTCTTCTCGTGGATAGAGGATTGAGCTTCTTAGTTTTTCCAGCCGCCGGACCGTATCTGAAGGCGTGTTCATCTAGTCCACCGCCTTCACGGCGAGCATTGCGGCAACTGCATTGGAAACGCTTTCCCTCACAGGGTCCAAATTTAATCTGCTGTAAATTGCCGTTGCGGCCACGCTCGTGTGACCCAAGCTTTTTCCAATGATTGGCAAACTTGTTCCGAGTGCACACTGAAGACTTCCTAAAGTTCTTCGGCAATCGTGCATTCGAACGTCGGCCAGTTCAGCCCGCTTGATAATCCTTGCCCATCCGGCCTTATAGCCCGTGATGTGGCCAGACCGGCTTTGTGCAGGAAACACAAAGTCATTGAGCGCAGAAGCTCTGCGCCGCACGAGGATGTCGAACGCGGCAGGCACCAGCGGAAGCGTCATTGTCTCGCCCGACTTCGATTTCGTTGCTGGAATCGACCATTCCTGTCGATGGAAATTGATTTCGTCCCAGCGCATCGAGGACACGTTGCCCGAACGCGCCCCGGTAAAGAGCAGTAATCGGAAAAAGTCTGCCAACAATTGATTGGGTTCGAGTTCCAATGCTTCGAAGAGCCGTTTCAGCTCTGCGCCATCAAGAAAGCGTTCACGTGCACTTTCCCGAAAGAAGCGAATCTTTTCGGCGGGATTTTTTGCGTCAAGCCCCCAATCGCTGATCGCACGATTCCACATCGAGGAAATTAGGGAAACAATCCTGTTCGCGATATAAGGTCCATGGTCGCGTCCGATTTGCGCATGTAGTGCGAGAACATCTTGTCGAGTGATCGACGACAATCGACGCAGTTTCCATTTGTGGAGATACTTATTGAATCTTCTCTCTTCAACCTTCCACATGCGTAAGCGTTCTTGACCCCACAGCGTCTTAAACGTTTCGAACAGTTCCTGCAACGTCATCTCACTCTGGATTTGTCGGCGTTCTTTGGCAGGATTACCGCCTTCAGCGATTACGCCATTCATCGACTCGGCCAGCGCCCTAGCACGTTCGGGTCGCAAGTCGGGGAATGAGCCAATGAGAATTCGCTCCGGTCGTCCGTTGATTTTTCGATAGAGATAAAAACTTTTTTTGCCGGATGGCTGCACAACCAGAGAGAGACCACGCACTACGCTGTCCCACACGTAATAACGTTGTGGTCGTGGGCTCAGGGCTTCGATCGCTCGCTTGGTGAACGGCAACCTCGGTACTACTCCGGTGCTACCCGAGGGCAGAATTGGCACCAATTTCCCCGAATCTTGTCGAATGCTCACGCCCCGGAGAATAGGCGGCAAGTCCCTGTTAAGTCAATGGTTTTCTATGATATCGAATCTCGTCGAATGATTACGGGGACTGAAACCAGATCATCCGACGTGAGTTCCTTCGGATTTCGCATGTTTAATGCCCATTTCAGGCGCGAATCTCATCCCATAGAAGAGTATGGCTGACGAGAGAATCATCGCCACGACAGGAAGCACGAAAGAAGCTTGCAGCGATTTACGATCTGCGACCCATCCCATCATGGTAGGAGAAGGCACATCGCCCAGGATATGGATGATGAAGATGTTGACTGCAATCGCGGTGGCACGGATATGGGCTCCGACGGAGTTAATCAGAGCAGCATTCAGCGGCGAAGTGTTCAACAACAGAAAGAAAGCGGCGACTGCGATTGCTGGAACCATCAGCGGGCCTTTATGAAAAAGGGCGATGATCATAGCGGGCACACCGAGAGCCATACCGGTTGCGGAGATGAAGTAATACGATCCTTTCATCTTGGGTAACAGGTAATCGCCTAGCAATCCTCCAGCAAGTGCCGAAAGAATACCGTCGACGACAACGATGATCCCAAACAGTGAATTTGCGGCTTCCAGTGTGTAGTGGCGTTCGCTGAAAAGAAATTGAGGCATCCAGACCAGGATTCCACCCAAAGAAAACGTCATCGCCGCCATGCCCAGCGTCGCCGTTAAAAACGCAGGATTTTTGGCTAATCCGAGCACAGTGCCACGATCGGGAGTTTCTTTGAGTGTGTCGAATTGCCCTCTGACAGGCTCTTTCAGAAACAACACGGCAATTCCTATCAGAAAACCTGGAGCTGCGGCGACGTAGAAAGGAACTCTCCATCCATGCGTGGGGCCCAAATGGCCGCCCAACAGGTACCCCAAAGCAAAACCCACGGGTATGGCTAGGTAGAAAACAGCCAGAATTCTTCCGCGCCTATCTTCTGCAAACAGATCCGCCACAAACGTTGGGGCAATCGTCACGAACGTTGCCTCGCCGATGCCAACCAGGGTGTGCCGGACCAGAAGTTCTGCGTAGTTATGCGTGACTGCCGTAAGCAACGTCAACCCGCTCCAGAAGAATGCGCCGAGAGCGATGATTACCTTTCGCGAGTAACGATCAGCGAGTGGGCCCACGAAGGGCGCCGCAATCATGTAAAAAATCAGGAATGCACTTGTGAGATAGCCGAGCTGTGTTTTTGTTAGGCGAAATTCTGTTTGGATCAAAGGCTGGACCGCATTCAGAACTGACCGATCAACATAGTTCACGAGGTTTAGCAGAGTTAGAACAATCAGTGCTGTTCGTGGGTAGACTTTTTGTTCGTTCACGGGTGGTGTGAATCTAACATGACCATTTGCTGGTCAGCCACCTGCTCATGGATTGGAAATGTTAATTGGAAGAAAAGATCTCAGCGCTTCGGTCGTGGCCACTTGGCAATAACGACTGTCGAGATGCCTCCACGAGGCCGAAAATCGCCTTTAACTTCGGCCCACACAGGCTTTGCCCAACGAACCACATCTTCCAGAACACGATTGACAATGTTTTCCTGGAAGATTCCAAGATCGCGGTAGGTGTGCAGGTACTCCTTCAGCGACTTCAACTCGAGACATTTCTTGTCAGGCATATATCGAATGGTGATTACGCCGAAATCCGGCAGCGAAGTTTTCGGGCATACGGAAGTGAATTCCGGATCGTCGATGACGATTTCATACCCTGGAAATTGATTGGGCCAGGTTTCGATTTCAGGAAATTTTGCATCCAGGCCGGAAGCAGCGTGCTCCGGCGTATATCGAGGACCTTTGGACATCCGCATATTCTAATACCACCTTTTTGAACCTGACTTTTTCGGGATCTCGAAGAACGAACGCCTGAGGCTGCATCTAATTTAGTGCAGGCTCCTTGCAGAGCGTTCAGGTGTTACATTGTTGCCTGCCGAATTTACAGCAACGTGCTCAATCCGGGAAAAAAGCGTAGCTGGTTAGTGTGGGCCATCGGGCTGGTGGTTGGTGTGTTTGTGCTGGCCGCTTTCATGTCGATGCGGAAAGATCCCCTAGCTGTCCGCTTTGCCAAAGCGGAGCGAGGGCAGATACGCAGTGTTGTTTCCACGAATGGCAAAGTCGAGCCAATCCAAAACTTCGAATCGCATGCGCCTGCCGCAACGACTATCCGCAAGATTCTTGTAAAGGAAGGCGATCACGTCAAAAAGGGTCAGTTGTTGATGCAACTTGATGACGCCGATGCGAGGGCCCAAGCGGCGCGTGCTCTTGCGCAATTGAAAGCAGCTCAATCTGACGTTAGCTCTGTTGAGCGTGGCGGGTCACAAGAAGAGGCGCTGACGCTTCAAAATCAGAAAATCAAAGCGCAAGCTGAAAAAGAAGCGGCTCAACGGAATTTGGACGCGCTGCGTCGTTTGCAACAAAAAGGCGCAGCCGCAGCGGGTGAAGTCACGGCCGCAGAAAATGCACTGCAGCGCGCCGATGCAGACCTCAAATTAGTCGAGCAGAAGCAAACAGCGCGTTATTCCCAGCCGGAAGTGGCAAAAGTGCAAGCGCAGAGTGGAGAAGCGCAGGCGGCCTATGCGGCCGCACAGGACACGCTTTCGAAATCCACAATCCGAGCGCCTTTCGACGGAGTGGTTTTTGCCATTCCCGTCCGTCAAGGAGCCTACGTAAATCCCGGGGACTTGCTGTTGCAAGAAGCGGATCTGAGCAAGGTGCTGGTACGCGCGTTTGTGGATGAGCCCGATGTTGGGCGACTGGAAGCAGGTCAGCCCATCGAACTAGCCTGGGATGCCGTCCCGGGGCGGATCTGGCATGGCAGCATCAGTACGGTTCCGGCCGCTGTCAAGCTGCTCGGTACGCGCAACGTAGGAGAGACAACGTGCATCGTAGACAATGCGGACGGAAGGCTTTTACCTAACGTCAACGTAAGTGTCACGATCATCACAACGGAACAGCACAATGTTCTGATCATCCCGCGTGAGGCGCTACGCATGGACAATGGCAAACCGTACGTTTACACCCTTATCGATGGAGAATTGCGGAAACGGTGGATTAATACGTCCCTGTCCAACATGACGAGCGTTGAGGTAACAAGTGGTCTAGATTCCGGTGCGCTTGTCGCGTTGACCGCCGTCAATTCCTGGCCGCTGCGTGAAGGCCTGAAGGCCAAGGTGGCGCAGTAAGCAATGCGCTTTCTCCTCCGAATCATCGTAGTCCCTCTCCTTTCGATGCTCTGCACAGCGCAGTCAGCCAAAGACCTACTTGCGAAAGGCAAGGTCGACGAAGCAATTCGAGAGCTTGACGCGCGAATCTCGTCCAACAAGGGTGACGCGGAAAGTCTGAACCTGTTATGCCGTGCTTATTATCTTGTTGAAGATTGGGACCATGCCGTTGATAACTGTGAAGGGGCCGTTGAAGCAGATAGCAGCAAGAGTGCCTACCACCAATGGCTGGGCAGAGCATATGGCGAAAAAGCAGATCACTCAAGTTTCATCACGGCCGCCAGACTTGCGAAAAAGGTGCGGACGGAATTTGAACAGGCCGTTCAACTGGATGGTACCAATCTCTTGGCTCGTGTCGATTTAGCCGAGTTTTATCTCGAAGCTCCAGGGATGATGGGTGGTGGCGAAGACAAGGCACGGACGCAGGCTGTGCTGATTGGAAAGGTCCATCCCGCTAAAGAACATTGGGTCTATGCCCGAATCGCTGAGAAGAACAAAGATTACGCAATAGCTGAGAAAGAGTATCGGAGCGCAATCGACCTGAGTAAAGGCGCGAGCGACACCTGGCTGGATCTCGCGGTTTTTTATCGAAAACGAGAGCGGTATGACGACATGGAATCCGCTCTGCGCAAGGCAACCACCGGGGCAGTAAACCCTCCGGAAGTGTTAATGGATGGTGCGGACACTCTGTTGCGGGCCAATCGTAATCCTACGTTCGCAATCGAGTTGTTAAAGCGATACTTGGCGGGACCGACCGTCGAAGAAGCCCCCGTCTTCAAAGCGCATTATCTGCTCGGGACGGCTCTTGAAAAGCAGGGTAATAAGCAAAGCGCAGAAGAGGAGTATCGACAATCACTGACGCTTGCGCGCAACTATGCCCGCGCGAAGGAAGCACTGAAACGCGTGGCTGGCTAAAGCGCTAAGTCGAACATTCCTCTGCGGACGGAACTCGTCCCATCACCCCTCCGATACAATTCAATTCCATACTTACCAAAGGTGATGCTATGACATTTCGCTTGGTCGGCGCTCGCTTCGCGTTGATTTTGATCGCAGCTACATTGCCGGGAGTTGCCGAACAATTGACCTTGAAGAAGGCGGTTCAGCTCGCCCTCAACCACAGCACCACGGCGGTTTCAGCGCAAGCGGATGAGCAGAAAGCATTCGCCAGTTATCTGGAAGCACGCAATGCCTACATACCAAGCTTTTCTGTCGGCTCTGGACTAGGCGCATCCTGGGGCATCCCACTTGCGTTAGCTGGCTCTGCGCCTTCTTTGTTCAACGTCAACGTACAGTCGATCATCTATAACCCTGCACAGCGAGAGTTTTTGAGAGCCGCGAGGACTGAGTACAACGCGAGCCAATTCCAAACCAAGGATCAACGGAATCAGGCAATGCAGGATACCGCGGCAACCTACACTGAACTTGTCAATTGGGAGCAGAGGCTGAGCCGCATCCAGCAAGAACGTGACTCTGCAGAGACAATGGAAAAAGCGGTTAGCGCTCGTGTTCAAGAAGGCATCGACAAAGAGGTCGATTTAAATAAAGCGAGGCTGGCGGCGGCGCGGAGTCGCCTGCGGTTTTTGCAAGCGCAAGGTTCCGCGGACGTTCTGCGTCAACATCTCGCTGCACTCACGGGAGTTGCAGCAAAGGAGATTCAAACTGTCCCGGGATCCATACCGGAGATGCCGTCGGTCGAGCAGCAGCAAAACCTTGCTGAAGATGCGGCTAAGACTAGTCCGGCAGTGCAGTTCGCCGATCAGCGCTCGATTGCAGCCACATTGAGAGCACGCGGAGAACATCGCGCGATGCTGCCATCCTTCGATTTTGCCGCCCAATATGCCCGGCTGACGAAATTCAACAACTACGAGGATTTCTACCTGCGATTTGAGCCCAATAGCGCGACGATTGGAGTTTCCATTGTGTTTCCCTTCTTGAATTTCTCGCAGCGTGCGCGCGCTAGGGGAGCAGACTCGGATGCGCTAAAAGCAAAAAAACAGGCTGAGTCGGTCCGCGCGCAAGTCAGCGAAGAAACACTGAAATTGCAACGCTCCGTCGCCCAACTGGGAGCAGCGAGCGAGGTGGCTAATCTGGAATACCAGCTCGCTCAATCTGGTTTAGAAGCAGCTCAGGAACGGGACGCCACAGGCACGGGAAGCTTGCATGAACTCGACGACGCACGGACCCAAGCTTCGGAACGGTATTTAGTGTTGCAGGATACGCTGATCGATCTACAGCGGGCTCGCATTGCCCTTCTGCGCTCCTCTGGAGAGCTGGAGAAATGGGCGAATAGCGGCACAGAGTAGCGCCTGGCAGGCGAAAATTAAAGAGCGTCCCGGATCTTTCGGATCACAGGACGCCCGAACAGCCCTCCCCCAGAACTGCTCAGAGATAGAGTAGGGGCTATCACGAAACTCGTAAATTACACGAGTGTGCCTGTCGCTGGCACCGGTCGGCTACCTCGAAATGTTGTTAACTAATCAAAAACCGCAAGGCCTTTTGCCATGCACTGAGTTGCAAATAGATGGGTGGTCGCAGACTGCACCAGTTTCTAGGGGCGGGTGCCTCCTGCAGAGACAGTACTTGAGTCATGACTGGGGCGAACGTCATATTCGAACATCCGTGATTCGAGTCGTTTACGGGAGGTGGAAAGCTAGAGCAGCGATCCTTCGTTGGTTACGCACGTAATCTTCTCTTCCCCGAAACGCATTGACCCTGACCTGTGGTGCCCCTAGAGTCGCCCTAGGGGGTTGTATGAAGGACATCCACGAGGTATTGCGGCGCAAGCAGACGAAGTATGCGCAGCTTGCTAAGCAGATTGAAATGCTTCAGCAAGCCGCCGAGAAGCTGCGAGAAGTTGCGCCCCTGCTTGCCGAAAACGAAGAAGATGAGGACAACGTGGTGCTCTCAGAAGTAGAGGATGAAGCACCTGCAGCTAACACTATGGCTGCGAAAGCCAGTGCGGGCACTGCAGCCCAGCCGGCGAGCGCTGCCAAAGCAACGCGGAGCAATACTCCACGTTGGCCGTAAATCGGATTCGTTAACTCATGACTCTTCAGGCACTGCTCGTTTCGAAAGACGACGACGCTTCGGACGCACTCGCGCGTGCCATGGCACCTTTCGGGTTCGCGGTTGAACGTTCAAGCGATCCCGAGGTGGCTGCCGCGCGGATTGCAGAGCAAGGGTTTGATTTAGTCGTGATTGATTTCGATGAGCCGGGTGCTGCCTCCAGCATTTTGCATCTAGTCAAAAACCGAGGCAATGAAGCGGCACCTGTCGTCGCGATGGCATTGGTCAACGATGCTCGTCAGATACGCGCCATAGTAGGAGCAGGCGCACATTTCATCGCGCCAAAGCCGATTTCCATCGAGCAAGTGACCGCAAGTCTACGGGCGGCTGCTGCGTTGTTAAAACGCGAGCGCAGGCGCTCCGCTCGTGTTCCTGTACAAGCGGCCGCGAGTTTGACCTTGGCGGATGGTATTCCTGTCGAAGGTATTCTTCTCGATTTGAGCGACAGTGGAATGGACGTGCTGGCCGCGCAACCGCTCACGCCATTGGCTCTTCTGAATTGCCGCTTTACTTTGCCGGACGGCTCTTTCGAAGTCGCGACCGAGGCCGAAGTCGCATGGGCCAATCCGAACGGTCAATGCGGTATTCACTTCCTGAACATGGAAGAGCCATTGAGCACGGATTTGAGGGCATGGCTTGAAGCATTCTCGCCTGAACTCACAGCGACAGATACCCAAGACTTCGTGGACGCCTGCAAGTTGACGGACCTTAGCCTGGGCGGATGCTATGTGCAGACAGTTTCACCTTTTCCGGAACGTTCGTCCGTGGATCTGTGCTTAAAAGTCGAAGGACTCGAGATTCACGCAGGCGGTACTGTTCGCGTGATGCATCCTAATTTCGGTATGGGAATTGAATTCCCCTCCCGCACAGAAGAGCAACGCAAGGTTGTTGGCGACTTCATCGAATTCTTGACGAGCAGTCCCGGAGTGACGCCAGAACTTGTGATCTCTCCAAAAGCACTCGCCGCTTGCGACGCTGAACTGGGCGAGGACACAAATACAGAGGCGACGGAAGATCCGTTGCTCACCCTTCTCCGCGAGGGAAATGGTTTGGATCAAGAAGAATTTCTCAGTCAATTACGGCAGCAAAGAAATTCAGAAACAGTCAACTCCTGATCGCAGATTCCCTCCAGTCTCTCGCTGTGAACTCATGCTAAACAAAGGTTACGAAGCTTTACTCCTTCCTTGCTTTTCGTCGAAAATCTAATTGGCGTCGGTGCTGCTTCTGAAATGTACGTCGATCCGCATAGTTCGAAGAAGGGTGGCCACAGGGGAGGTCCTTTGTTATGGACGCCACTTCTGATCGTTGCTGCTGTCGCGTTGGGCGCGGTCGTGCCTTTCGCATGGATGGGTAATGCTTCCGGGCACGATTTCGAGTTCCACATGTACTCGTGGTTGGAAGTCGTCAGCCAGTGGAAACAGGGTGTGACTTATCCACGATGGGCCGCCGGTGCGCACTGGGAGTACGGAGAACCTAGATTTATTTTTTATCCGCCGGCTTCTTGGAACCTTGGCGCTCTGATTGGATTTGCGTTGCCTTGGAAGATAGCACCGGGCGTTTACATCTGGATTGCCGTGACACTGGCAGGAATATCAATGTTCCTCTTGGCTCGGCGGTTTTTGGATCGTCGTGATGCGTCGTTTGCGGCTGCCTTATATGCGGTAAACCCCTACATCATTGTCGTTATCTATTGGCGGAGTGCGTTTGCCGAGTTGCTTGCGGCATGCCTCATGCCGGCATTGATGCTGCTGGTGCTCCAAATTTCTGAAGGCAAAAAGAGCTCATTTGTTGCATTGACGTTCGTAGTAGCAGCTGGCTGGCTCACCAACGCTCCTTCCGCAGTAATGCTGATGTACTCGCTTGCAGTGCTTGTTTTGACGCAGATGGCGATTCGGCGTGAGTGGAGATTCGGCTGGTATTTTACCTGGGCCATTTTGCTCGGAACTGGTTTGGCGGCGTTTTACTTGATACCAGCAGCTTACGAAACCCGCTGGATCAACATCGATCAAATATTTGCGCCGGGTGTAAGTCCCAAAGATAACTTTCTGATGACGGTGATTCGGGATCCGGACCACAATCGATTCAACGCGCTTGTCACACTTGTAGCGGCAACCGAGATCGTAATTTTAGTATTCGTGTTCTGGATGAGTCGCAAGTGGCGCAAAGCCGAGCCACAGCTATGGCTTTCTTGTCTGACATGGTCTGCCATGGCGATTCTTCTCATGTCGTCCATCTCACTGCCACTTTGGGATCATTTGCCCAAACTGCGGTTTGTGCAATTGCCATGGCGATGGCTGCTTTGCCTTGGTGTCCCATTTGCTCTCTTAACCGCAATCGGAATTTCCCGGTGGCCACAAAGGGCACTCTTGTGCGGCATCCTCTTCGGTGTGGTCCTCGTTGGGGCTTATCACATTCAACAGCCCTGGTGGGATGATGCCGCAGATGTCAAAGAAATGGTCGATGCGGTCCACGATCACGTTGGCTACGAGGGAACGGATGAATACGTCCCTGCTGGCATGGACCCCGAGGACATTCGCCGTGATGCAAAAACCGTGAGTGCCGCGACTTCCGAAAAAACAACAATCACCATCAGCCGCTGGGAGGCGGAACAAAAGGAGTTTTCAGTCTTGGCGGGAGCACCCGCCCAGATCGTTGTTCGGTTATTTGATTATCCAGCGTGGACGGCATTGGTGAATGGCGGAAAAGTGGCCACTGCAAAGGGTGAAACAGGAGAATTGACCGTCACAGTTCCAGCAGGCAAGAGCAATATCCATGTGTCGTTTCTGAGAACGTGGGATCGGACGCTCGGCCTTTGCATAACCTTGGTGGCGCTGTTGGTGACTGCCTACTTGCTTATTCTGCGTGTCAGAGGACCGAGGATCATGACCAAATGAGAGAGGTATTAATTGCAACATCGAATCCGGGAAAATTGCGTGATTTCGCAGGCGCCGCTGTCGAACATAACGTGAGGGTGTGCGGAATTCCTCATTTCAATGACTTCCCCACCGTTGTGGAAGACGGAAAGACCTTTGAAGCTAACGCGCGTAAAAAAGCGGAAGAATACAGCCGCCAAGTTCCGGAACGACTCGTGCTAGCAGATGATTCCGGGCTCGAGATAGATGCGCTGGGAGGTTTACCTGGCGTTCATTCCGCCCGCTATGCGGCCGACGAGCCTCACAAAGCTGATGCCAATACGGAGGATCAGGCCAACAACGCGAAGGTGCTTCGTGAACTGGAAGGTTTGCCAGCAGAGAAACGCGCAGGCCGGTTCGTTTGCGTGATTGCCGCCGCCCAAAATGGCCGAATCTTGGGAACTTTTCATGGAAAAGCGGAGGGCGTGATTATCGACCACCTGCGCGGAACCGGCGGGTTCGGGTACGACCCGATGTTTTTTTTCCCTAGCCTTAAAAAAACCTTCGCTGAGCTGACTTCCGAGGAAAAGGCTCGGTACAGCCATCGAGGCGCCGCTTTTCGCGCATTTCTCGAGTGGTTCGACCAACAGAGCGATTTGCATTATCGGTCTGAAGAGAGGTTTCCCGGCACTCAACATGATTCGGACGTTGTTTCTTGACTTCACAATGAGGGCACTTGGATAATAAAAAGTTCGCCTTACACTCGCGAACTGACAAGGAGAGGTACCGTGGCGTCAACCGCAAGCTCTGCGGCTCCCTCGATACGAGAAGGTGTGGCTCCCCTTCGCGCAGGTGAAGGCACTTCGTTTTGGCTTCGGCGTTTACATTCACTGACCGGGATCATTCCAGTCGGTGCATTCCTGTTTGAACATATTCTGATTTCGAATGCCTCCGCGATTGGAGGACCGAGCGCTTACGCAAGACAGGTTCGGTTCCTGGCGAGCCTCCCGCTGGTAACAGCCCTCGAGCTGTTCGGCATCTGGTTGCCAATACTCTTCCATGGGCTTTACGGCTTCTACATTTGGTTTCGCGGAGACGGAAACGTATCTGAGTATCCCTGGAGTGGAAATTGGATGTACACGATGCAACGCTGGACGGGGGGTATCGCGTTCGCATACATCGTTTGGCACACATACACGCTCCGTTTTACGGGGATCGACTTGCACGAGTATGCGGGCGCATCCTTCGGACGTGTCCAAGCCGAGGTATTGCAGCCCGGATTGTTCATCTTCTACGTAGTTGGTTTAGTGGCAGCATCCTGGCACTTCGCGTACGGGATTTGGTTGTTTGCAGCAAAATGGGGTCTGACGACGGGAGAAAAAGCCAGGCAGCGTTTTCTAGTCGTTTGCATTGCTTTCTTTTTTCTGCTGAGCGGAGTGGGGTTGGCAAGTCTGTCGAAGTTCCGCAGCACGCCCCGACAGCCAACAGATCCTGCCGGAGCTGCAGCCATTGAGAATGCGCGACCTGGAATGCCGGAGTAGGTTTCAAAATCGGATAAAAGAATGGCGATTCCAAAAATAATCGTTGTAGGTGGAGGGTTAGCCGGTCTCTCAGCCGTCATCAAGATTGCCGAGATGGGCGGTCACGTGGACCTGTTCTCGATCGTGCCGGTGAAACGATCGCACTCCGTGTGCGCACAAGGCGGAATCAATGCTGCAAAGAATTTAAAAGGCGAGGGCGATTCCACCTGGCAGCACTTTGACGACACGGCATATGGGGGAGATTTCCTCGCCAACCAACCCCCTGTAAAAGCGATGTGTGATGCGGCTCCAGGCATCATCGATTTGCTGGATCGCATGGGCGTTCCCTTCAATCGGACACCGGAAGGGCTGCTCGATTTCCGTCGTTTCGGCGGAACTCTTTACAACCGGACCGCATTCGCCGGCGCAACGACTGGACAGCAGCTTTTGTATGCCCTCGATGAACAGGTTCGGCGGTACGAATCAGAAGGCAAGGTAAAGAAGTACGAGCATTGGGAGTTTCTTTCAGCCGTTCTCGACGGCAATCGAGTCTGTAGAGGAATCTGCGCCATGGATCTGCGCACGATGGAAGTGCGTACATTTCCTGCAGACGCAATCATCATTGCGACCGGTGGCGTGGGTGCAATCTTCGGCAAGAGCACGAATTCAGTTGTTTGCACGGGATCTGCTCAATCGGCGCTTTACCAGCAAGGGTGTTATTACGCCAACGGTGAGTTCATTCAGGTTCATCCGACTTCGATACCGGGCGAGGACAAGCTCCGGCTCATGTCGGAATCCGCCCGCGGCGAAGGTGGCCGTGTTTGGGTTCCGAAAACACCCGGAGACACACGCGATCCGAAGTCAATACCGGAAAGCGAACGCTGGTATTTTCTTGAGGAGTGGTATCCGAAATACGGAAACCTGGTTCCGCGGGACGTAGCTACCCGCGCGATCTTCAAGGTCGTTTACGAGTACAACCTCGGTATCGATGGCAAACCGATGGTGTACCTGGATCTGACTCACATCGATCGTAAGATTCTTGACCGGAAACTCGAAGGCATTCTGGAGATTTACGAGAAATTTGTGGGAGATGATCCTCGCGACACGCCGATGAAGATCTTTCCGGGTATGCACTACACCATGGGCGGTCTTTGGATTGACTACGATCAGGCGACCAATATTCCCGGCATTTTCGCGGCAGGAGAAGCGGAATACCAATACCACGGTGCGAATCGGCTGGGCGCAAATTCGCTGGTCTCATGCATCTTCGGTGGCTTTGTGGCCGGTCCAAATGCGATGCGCTACGCCAAAAATCTGACCGAAGCGCCAGCGAACGGTGATTTCGATGCCGAGCGGAAGCGGCAAGAAGAGTTCAATGGCCGCCTGATGAGCGCCGATGGAAACGAAAATCCATTCCTGCTATGGCGCGAGTTGGGCGAATTGATGACTAAGAACTGCACGGTCATTCGCTACAACAAGAATTTGCAGGAAACCGATGCCAAGCTCGTTGAGATGCTGGAACGTTTTCAGAAAATCAACATGAGCGACCGAACGCAGTGGGCTAATACGAGCGTGGTGTTTGCCCGTCAGCTCTACAATATGCTCCAGCTTTCGCGTGTAATCGCCCAAGGAGCTGGAATGCGGGACGAATCTCGTGGCTCGCATTACAAACCGGACTTCCCCGATCGAGACGATAAGAACTGGATGAAAACGACGAAAGCAACATTCGCTCCGGATGCGGATGAACCTAAATTTGAATTCGAGCCAGTGGATGCATCGCTAATTCCACCGAGACCGCGGAAGTATTAGAAGAAGTCGGGAGCTATCAGTTAGAAGCAAATGGCAAACGATAAGAAAACAGTAATCATCAAGATCAAACGTCAGCTCACTCCCGACGCCAAACCGGCCTGGGAAGAGTTCGAACTCCCCTATCGCCGCAACATGAATGTCACTTCCGCGCTCATGGACATTGCGGCGAATCCCGTAACTCGCGACGGCAAAAAAACCACTCCTGTCACTTACGATTCAAATTGCCTGGAGGAAGTGTGCGGCTCGTGCGCCATGTTGATCAATGGTCGCGCCCGTATGGCCTGTTCAGCGCTTCTCGATTCGCTTGAACAGCCCATCAAACTAGAGCCATTTTCGAAGTTTCCGATTGTGCGTGATTTAGCTGTAGATCGCTCCGTTTTATTCGAGAACCTTAAGGCTGTGAAGGCATGGGTACCGATTGACGGGACATACGATCTCGGTCCGGGCCCCAGGCTAAGTATGCAGGAGCAAGAGGCTGCTTATCCTCTCTCGCGATGCATTTCGTGTTGCTGCTGCATGGAGGCGTGTCCACAGTTCAACGAGGACACGGACTTCGTTGGCGCAGCCGCAATTTCCCAAGCCCGGCTCTTTAATACTCACCCAACCGGCGCTGCACTAAAACGTGACCGACTGACTACATTGATGGGCGATGGTGGAATCCAAGAGTGCGGATACGCTCAGAACTGCGTTGAAATCTGTCCCAAAGACATCCCGCTAACGAAATCGATCTCCGAGGTTGGGCGGGAGGTCATGAAACAGGCTGTCGGCGACCTATTCCGCAAGTAGGGCGTTTTTCCATAAATGACGCTTTGCGTCGCAATCGCAAAAGATTGTCAGTAACCACGTTTACGTATTTGGGCTTGGGATACGACCACCTGATCGTTTTCATCGGCTTCCGAAGCGCAAGGTATCGACCTGTACGGCCTTTTGCGTGCTCTTGAAATGTGGGCTCTGGTGTCTAAAAAATCGTCAGTAATCAAAGGGTAACCTGTGCGCCACTGGTACTCGAAAACGAAAGAGACGATTTCCTGCTTCGGAAAATACCTGGCCGTACGCGGCCTGTTTTGCCCAGCGACGTCAGCCAAGGCGTCGACTGGTGCGCTGCTTCCCCGGATGAGACTTCGCGCATACACGGTTCTGATTCTGCTGATGCTCTCGATCGCGGCGCCTTCATTCGCGCTGCATACCGCGAGCGCTCCCACGATCCGAAAGAAAACGAGCTACAGGCGACATGGACGAAGGCTGCGCTGGAATCCCATGTTTCGGCCGTCCCGCGAATCTCTTTTGAAGCAGAATGAAGAGATCGATCGGCTGGAATTACCTCGTATCCAGGATGACGACGAACTCGAGGCTCTTAAGGCAAGTGCGGCGCTGGTGCCCATTCGTGAGAGTGAAAGCTTAAGAGTGGACCGGCGACTAGATCCGGCACGTCGATATTGCCGACCGTGGACTCGGGACTTTGTCGAAGACCTAAGTCAGGCTTACTACAATCGCTTCCACGAACAAATCCAAGTTAATTCCGCAGTTCGAACGGTGAAGGTCCAAAAGAAACTACGTCGGCACAACAGAAATGCGGCTCCTGCAGAAGGAGAGACGGCGTCTTCCCACCTGGCTGGTCTTACGCTGGATATTCAACGCCGGGGAATGAGCCGCGAGCAGGTTCAGTTCGTTCACAGATACTTGTTCTATCTTCGCGCTCTCGGCTTGATCGAACCGGAGGAAGAGCGCCGACAGTGGGTATTTCACGTGATGGTTTCTGATCACTATGCGGATTGGCGTACTAGCCAGAGCATCGTACCGGTCAACGCTGCGCGCGAAGCCGAAACCGCGTCCGCGGGAACCAAGCCTTAATCCTTGCTAGTCATCATGGCGGGTCTGCCAGGCACAGGCAAGACCACTCTAGCTCGCGCGCTCGCAACCCAACTCTCAGGTGCTTTACTCAGCAAAGACCAGATCCGGCACGCTGTTTTCGCGCCAGAAGACGTGGAGTATTCTGCGACGCAGGATGATTTCTGTGTAGACATCATGTTGAATGCCGCAGCATTCCTTTTCAAACGCAATGCGAAGCGGTATGTTTTCCTCGATGGACGTCCTTTTTCGCGGACTCACCAAGTTGATCATGTCGTCCAGTTTGCCAAGAGGGTTGATCAGCCCTGGAAAATTATCGAATGCATCTGCTCAGAAGAGTCTGTTAAGAAACGTCTCTCATCCAATCAACTGTCAGAGCATCCCGCCCGCAATCGCACATTCGATCTTTATATGGAAGTGAAAACACGCTTCGAAACGATTACGTTGCCGAAGGTGATTCTTGACACTGATCAGCCTCTGCAGACATGCATTGAACTTGCACTCAAGAGCCTACGCTAAGGCTGCTGTCCCCAGCGCTGAGCGTGTACAATCGACGGGCCAATCCAACAACTATGCACAAGCTTGCCAAGCTCACTCTTGCGACGCTCGTTGTAATTTCGATACAGGCGCTGTCTCAGACAGGAAACGTTACGGTCAGCCCGAAGGCACAGAAGATCCATGCCACGGCTATCGTTGTGGACACTCATGCCGACACGCCGCAGCGATTTCTGGATGAGAAGTACGACATCGGCAACACCAATCCCAACGATTACGGACACATCAGTCTCGACAAGGCGCACGCTGGCAATTTAGGCGCGGAGTTTTTTTCCATATGGGTCGAGCCGAACACGAACCAGGGCCGATTTGCGCAGCATACGCTCGATCTCATTGACTCCGTATATGAACAGGCGGCGCGACATCCTGACCGCATGATGATGGCGTTCAGCGTTGCAGATATTGAGCGGTCCCATAAGGAGAAAAAACTAGCCGCGTTGATGGGAATTGAAGGCGGGCACTCGATTGAAAGCGACCTTCATCTGGTGCGGGACTACTACCGCCTTGGTGTTCGCTACATGACCCTGAGTTGGTCGAATACGAATGAATGGGCAGACTCCTCAGGCGATATCAATGACCCTAAAGTGGAGCACCATAACGGACTCACCGATTTCGGGCGCGAAGTGGTGCTGGAGATGAATCGTCTCGGGATGATGGTCGACATCTCTCATGTTTCTGACAAAACGTTTTCTGACGCTATCGCCACGACTAAGGCTCCTGTGATCGCTTCTCATTCATCGTCACGCGAACTATCGAATCATCCTCGAAATATGACAGATGACATGCTGCGAGCAGTTGCGAAAAACGGTGGTGTCGTGCAGGTCAACTTTTTCAATGCTTTTATCGACGACGATTACCGTAAAACATTCGAAGCGCAGGCGAAGGAGCGCGATGCCGCTGTCGCTGCATTCATAAAAGAAAAGAAAGACGCCGGGCAGACGGTGAGCTATGTGGATATCGACCACATCGAACGCGAGTGGGCGGCAAAGGTTCCGCGGCCACCTCTCAAGTCTCTGATCGACAACATCGACCATATTGCAAAGACAGCTGGGATTGACCACGTTGGTTTGGGCTCAGACTTCGACGGCGTCAGCGGCGCTACACCGATGGGGATTGATTCTGCGGCCGACTTACCCAAGATCACACAGGCGCTGTTAGACCGTGGGTATACGGAGCAGGAGATCCACAAGATTCTCGGTGGAAACCTGCTGCGGGTATTCCGAGAAGTTGAAAAGGTGAGCCGACAGATGCAGGCTGAAAAGAAAGAAGCGCCGGCTAAGGCAGCGTCAAATTAAATAGCTTTCTATCGTAGAATTAAATAGGACCTCAATTTTTTAAGGAGCATTCATGCGAAGTGCCGTTCTGGCTCTCGTATTTTTTTGTTCGAACATACCGATGTGGTCGCAGGCGACCAAACCAGCGACGCCTCCCAAGCGAACGCCTGCCGCTCAAGCATCCCATTCATCCTCTGGTGCTGAGCCAACAGCTGTCTTCGACACTACGGTTGGCACGCTTCGATGCAAGTTATTCGAAAAGGAAACTCCCACGACCGTGATGAACTTCATCGGTTTGGCGACGGGCACGCGTGAATGGAAAAATCCAGTTTCGCACGTTACTAAGAAAGGCGTTCCACTTTACGATGGAACCATTTTTCACCGCGTGATACCCAACTTCATGATCCAGGGTGGCGACCCGTCAGGAACTGGAGCCGGCGATCCAGGTTACAAGTTCAATGATGAGTTCGTATCTACGCTGCGGTTCGATCGGCCCGGTCGCCTGGCGATGGCAAACTCAGGGCCAAATACGAATGGATCTCAATTCTTCATCACTGAAGCCCCGGTTCCTCACCTCGATGGACACCACACCATCTTTGGCCAGTGCGATGACGCAAGCGTGGCCCTTGTGAAACAGATTGCTCGCATGGCGACGGATCCACGCAATGACAAGCCTTTTCATCCCGTTAAGATCAACCACATCAAGATCGAGCGGGGTGCTGCTGCCTCGACCGGCGCTGCTGGGAAAGCAAGCACGCCAGCAAAGCGTCCTGCGGCGCCTACGAAAGCGGCCACGCCCAATTAGGGTTACACGGTCTTTATTGGCGAGGCAAAACAAAAGTTTCAAATCCTAGAAAGGACATTTATGGCACGTTCAGCGGGAACCTACGCTCATATCAATACATCAGAGGGATTAGTTGTCTGCCGTTTATTTGAAAAGGATGCTCCGAAAACGGTCGCCAATTTTGTCGAGCTTGCCGAGGGAAAGCGAGAATGGACTAATCCCAGCGGGAAAAAGTCACGCGAGAAACTCTACGACGGCACCGTTTTCCATCGTGTCATCCCGGACTTCATGATCCAAGGTGGCGATCCAATGGGCAACGGGATGGGTGGACCCGGATACAAGTTTGAAGATGAGACCCGCGGTTCGGCGCACCGCTTCGATAAATCAGGGAAGCTTGCCATGGCCAACGCCGGTCCAAATACGAACGGCTCGCAGTTTTTTATCACGGTCGCGCCAACGGAGTGGCTAACGGGTAAGCATACGATTTTCGGAGAAGTAGTCGAAGGGTACGACGTGGTAGAAAAGATTTCGAAAGTCCCCCGAAGCGGACAAGACCGACCGAAGAAAGATGTTGTTCTCCAGTCGGTCACAATTGAGCGTACTAACGATTAGACGCCTATTACGCCAACGAGTTCTTTCACCGAAGCCGCACTCTTGTCGAGCGCGGCTTTTTCATCGCTCGTCAGCTTGATCTCGATGATCTGTTCGATTCCCTTTTCGCCAAGTTTCACCGGAACGCCAACGTAGAGGCCATTGACGCCGTATTCGCCCTGGAGATACGCCGCGCAGGGCAAAATCTTCTTCTTGTCTTTCAAAATCGCTTCAACCATCTCGGCCACCGCAGCAGATGGAGCGTAGTAAGCGGATCCAGTTTTGAGATATTTCACGATCTCTGCTCCACCATCTCGGGTCCGTTGTACCAATTTCTCTAAAACAGACCGTTCTATCAATTCGGTGATGGGGATACCGGCCACCGTCGAATAGCGAGCCAACGGCACCATCGTATCGCCGTGTCCGCCAAGAACAAACGCGGTCACGTTTTCAACGCTGACGTTAAGTTCCTTAGCAATGAAAGCTCGGAAACGAGCTGAGTCGAGCACGCCTGCCATGCCGATCACGCGCTCGCGAGGAAAGCCGCTAAGCTTATATGCCGCTTGCGCCATCGCATCTAGCGGGTTGGAAACAATGATCAGAATACAATTGGGCGAATACTTTACCGCTTCACCAACCACGGCCTTCATGATGCCGTAGTTCGTGTTCAAAAGGTCATCGCGGCTCATCCCAGGCTTCCGCGGGACACCAGCCGTAATCACGACAATGTCTGAGCCAGCTGTATCTTTGTAGTCCTGCGTGCCAATCACGAAAGAGTCACGCTTCTCGATGGGCATCGCTTCGAGAAGGTCGAGTCCCTTTCCTTGCGGCACGCCCTCGATGATGTCAATTAGAACAACGTCGGCCAGTTCTTTGGACGCGATCCAATGAGCAGCGGTCGCTCCGACGTTCCCTGACCCGACAATGGTCACTTTTTTTCGCATAAAGCCTCTTTTCTATGAGGAATGGGCGCAGATAAACAGAACTTGCGCGCTTTTTACCGTGCTCCCGCGAGTGCACTAGCAGTCATGTTGTTGATGATGTGATTTGCGAACTCGCTGGTTTTCACCTTGGTGGCACCTTCCATCAATCTTTCGAAGTCATAGGTGACGGTTTTCTGCTCGATCGTGCGCTCCATACCGCCTTCAATCAGATCGGCGGCTTCAGTCCAGCCTAAGAATCGAAATAACATCACACCCGACAAGATCACTGAACCGGGATTGATCACGTCTTTGTCCGCATACTTTGGGGCTGTGCCGTGAGTCGCCTCAAAACAAGCGTAACCGTCTCCAATATTGGCGCCCGGAGCAATTCCTAACCCACCTACTTGCGCAGCGCATGCGTCGGAGATGTAATCGCCATTCAGATTGGGAGTCGCAAGCACGGAATATTCATCTGCCCTGGTAACGACCTGCTGAAAAATGGAATCAGCGATACGATCGTTCACCATCAACTTCTTCTTCCACGCGCCTTTTCCGTGAGAGTTATATATCTTCGCCAGAACATCTTTCACCTCTGCATACACTGACTTCCGGAACTCCTCTGGCGCGAATTCGAGGCCGGGCTCGATCAGGCGCGCATTCTCCTCGACGCTGATTTCTGAATTCTTGTCTTTGTTATCGATAATCCAACTCTCACGTTCAGTTATGACTTTGTCCCGAAACTCTTCTGTTGCCAGCTCGTAACCCCATTTTCGAAACGCGCCTTCAGTAAATTTCTGGATGTTGCCCTTGTGCACAAGGGTTACGGTTTTACAGCCATTCTCCAAAGCATGCTGGATCGCCATCCGCACCAGTCGCTTCGTTCCACTCACAGAGATGGGCTTGATTCCGACGCCCGAATCCAGGCGCACCTGTTTTTTTCCACCCTTAAGCATGTCTTTGTTCAAGAACTCGATGAGTCTTGCAGCCTCTGCGGTTCCCTCTTCCCACTCAATTCCGGCGTACACATCCTCGGTATTTTCTCGGAAGATGACGATGTTCATGCGCTCGGGATGCTTTACGGGTGACGGCGTTCCCTTGTAGTACTTCACCGGCCGCACGCAGGCATAGAGATCGAGAGTCTGACGCAGAGCAACGTTCAGGGAGCGAATTCCGCCGCCCACGGGGGTTGTGAGCGGGCCTTTGATAGCCACGCGAAATTCCCGAATCGCGTTGACGGTATCGTCAGGCATCCAAGTCTTGAATTTCGACATGGCCTTCTCTCCCGCAAACACCTCGTACCAGAAAACCTTGCGTTTACCTTTGTAAGCCTTTTCGACCGCTGCATCGAAGACTCGAACTGATGCCTTCCATATATCCCGCCCAGTACCGTCCCCTTCAATAAAAGGGATGATCGGGTTATCTGGAATCTGGTAGCGCCCATTGCCGTACTCAATCTTTGCTCCCGATGGAACGGGCACGCCATTGTATGAAGCCGCCATTACTTCCTCCGTACCTGCAAGTGAAAACCAACAATTATAAAGAAACACTCACCCATGCAGGAAATCTGCTCATGGGAGAACGCGTCCGAGGAATCAATTACCGCCTACTTTACAATCGCTTCATGCCGGTCTTCTGCCGTGTTATCCACGCTGTCTTGGTTGGTGGCATTCTGGCAACAACCATCCTCACCGTTTACGTGAATGCACAAGAGTCGCAGCGAGCGTCGGAGCCAACTGAGATTTCTTCGCCTTCTGCCGTTCGGGATCGAAAAGAAACGAAGCCGGGAACATCTAATAGCACTCACCGGTTCTGGGATCGGACAAATGTTGCACTTTTCGGAGGCGTCGCTGCGATGCGAGCCTTGGACTATACCTCAACTCGCAACATGCAGCGCCGTGGACGTGAGGAGATCCTTCTTCCAGACGACGTAGTAAACAACTCCGCCGGATTCGCTGCTCTAGAAGCGGCGGGAACCGTGACCTCAATTGGGCTCAGCTATTGGATGCATCGGACCCGGCACCATAAGCTGGAGCGGTGGATTTCCATCGTTCATATTGGGGTGACCGGATTTGGTGACGTGCGAAACTACAGCTTGAAGAGCCATCATGCTGCAGTTGCACCTTAGACGGCTCCACTCTTCTTCGATGCCCCAAAAGGTTGCTTTCAAAAATAATCGCTGAAAACTCCAAATCCTTTGCATGGGCGGGACTTTCAGGTTAGGCTGCCTTTGGCAATGAGTTCATACTTTCTAATCGTGGGAGCATGCCTATGACCTTGACCGAGGGTAAAGACCAAGATCGTTTCAAGGGTGCACTGGAGCAAGACGATCGCACTCAAGCTGGCAATAATTCACTTCAAGGGCAATTGGGCCATCGCGATCAGGATCCGATGCTCAAGTCTGCTGATACCGATTTCCCCGAACCCGGCGAAAACCCCGAACACACCGGAGCCCAGGAAAGCATTAAACAGGCAAGCTAATAAAAGCAAGAACGGCCCTCCTTAATGGAGGGCCTTTGTGTATTTGAAATTGATTATCAACGCAACTCTTCCATCGCTTTTTCTAATGCTTCCCTTCCAGGCCGCACTACAGACTCCGGCAAAGTCGCCAATGGCTGCTCTACAAGATTGAGCATATCAACGAAACTTGGAGCTTTTGAATTCACGTAGAAAACTCCCGTCAGCACATCACCCTTCTCGTGAGACTCCATCAGCCGCCGAACTGCCTCAATGCGATTCGTCGGATCATAATCTTGTTCCAATTTTCGCAACCGCAGCCGTGACCCATCATGCATCGTCACTTCTACTGTTGTTCCTGGATCGTATTCCACATCGATCTCTTCAAAGGCTGGCACAAAGCTGATGTCTTGTAACGGCTCCTCGTGATCCTTCATGTATTTATAGGATTTCGTAGATCCGTCGTGGTCGTTGAAAGTCACACAGGGAGAGACGACGTCGAGCATGACGGTTCCTCTGTGTGCGAGCGCGGCCTTGAGCATACTGAGAAGCTGTTTTTTGTCGCCTGAAAATGATCTCCCTACAAATGTCGCTCCGAGCTCAATTGCCAGGGCGCAAGTGTCGATAGCTGGCAGATCATTGATCACGCCGGTTTTGAGCTTTGATCCCACATCCGCGGTGGCCGAGAATTGGCCCTTGGTGAGCCCGTAAACACCATTGTCTTCGATGATGTAGATCATCGGCAGGTTACGACGCATGAGGTGAACGAACTGCCCAATTCCGATGGATGCTGAATCTCCATCACCGCTCACTCCGAGGCCAATCAGATTTCGGTTGGCTAACATCGCGCCGGTTGCCACGGAGGGCATCCGGCCATGTACGGAGTTGAAACTATGGGACCGTGCCATAAAATACGCCGGGCTTTTCGAAGAACACCCGATGCCGCTGAATTTAGCGACTCTTTCAGGCCCTACGCCCATTTCATACATCGCATCGATAATGCGTTCTGAAATGGCATTGTGCCCGCACCCCGCGCACAGAGTGGTCTTTCCACCGCGATAGTCGATTACGGCCAAGCCGATACGATTTGTTTTCGGAGCCGGTGTGCTAGTAGGAGTTGTGGCCATGTTACTTGCCCTCCATGGTCATGATTTCATCAGTTACGGAACGTGCATCCATCGGCAAACCGTGAATGTGAGCGACGCTGCGCAAACGAGGCAACAGATCTACCCGCAGGTCAAGTTTCAAAAGGGCCAGCATTTGAGCATCCCGATTCTGTTCGACAACGTAAACACGGTCATGCTCAGCTATAAACTGTTCGACCTCGCGGGTGAAGGGGTAGGCTCGCAAGCGCAGATAATCCGTTTCCAAGTTGTATTCTTTACGCAGCTGATCTCGCGCTTCGATGATGGCCCAATGAGAGGTTCCGTAAGCCAAGATTCCAATCTTCGATTTGCCTGTCGAAACCTCGGGGCGGGGCACAAACGATCGCGCAGTTTCAAACTTCCGATTGATCCGCTCCATATTGCGCTCGAAATCATCCGGCCGCTCGCTGTATTGGGATTTTTCATTGTGTCCACTGCCGCGCGTGAAGTAGGCGGCCGCGGGGTGTTCGGTACCCGGCAGCGTTCGATAGCCGATGCCATCACCATCAACGTCTTTGTAACGCTCGAAACCTCCAAGCTTCTTCAGCGCCTCGGCATCCAATACTTTTCCGCGTGCGATCGGCTTCTCAGGATAGGTAAACGGCTCCGACATCCAGTTGTTCATCCCGAGATCGAGATCCGACATGACAAAGACAAGCGTCTGAAATTGCTCGGCCATTTCGAATGCATCTCCCGCCATTGAAAAACATTCTGCCGGCGACGATGGGATTAACATGATGTGCTTCGTGTCACCGTGGCTTAAAAAAGCGGTGGAGATCATGTCGCCTTGCGAAGTGCGAGTTGGCAAGCCCGTTGAAGGTCCCACACGCTGAATGTTCCAAATGACACCTGGAACCTCCGCGTAATAGGCTAGCCCTGCGAATTCAGACATGAGAGAGATTCCGGGCCCCGCCGTGGCCGTCATGGCTCGCGCGCCAGCCCAACCCGCACCGATTACCATTCCGATGGCGGCCAATTCGTCCTCAGCCTGGACGACCGCGAATGTAGCCTTGCCGTCAGATCCGATTCGGTACTCCTTCAAGTATTCAATCATCGCTTCAGGCAGCGAGGAGGACGGAGTAATGGGGTACCAGCTCACAACTGTGGCGCCCGCAAAAACACAGCCAAGAGCCGAGGCCGAGTTGCCGTCGATAATGATCTTCCCCCGGTTCTTGTCCAGGCGCTCAATGCGATAAGGATCGCGCTTGGCAAGTGAGGATGCGGCATAGTCGTAACCAGCACGAACGGCAGCCATGTTGAGAGCCGCCGCCTTTGCCTTTCGGGCAAACTGCTTTCCTATGGCTTTTTCCACCTCGTTCATGTCGATGTTCAGCAGATGCGCCACCACACCGACATAAATCATGTTCTTGACCAATTTGCGCAGCTTGGCCTCTGGACAAACCGGAGCTACCAACTTGTCATAGGGCACCGCGTAAAAGACCAAGTCGCTGCGCAGCTTATCGAGCCCCAATGGTTCGTCATACAGAACCACGGCTCCTGGCGCCAACGAAAGAACATCTTCCTGAGCTGTTTCGGCGTTCATCGCGACCAAGAAATCGATTTCTTTCTTGCGAGCAATGTAACCGTCCTTATTGGCTCGGATGGTGTACCAAGTAGGCAAACCCGCGATATTGGAAGGGAACAGGTTTTTGCCCGAAACCGGAACCCCCATCTGGAAAATGCTGCGCAGCAAAACTGTGTTTGAGCTTTGTGATCCCGATCCGTTCACCGTCGCGACCTGGATACTCATGTCGTTAGTGATCGGCTTCTGCCTCAGGCTTGATGATTCCTGTGGCACTACGTCCGTGGTGGCCATCCCTATTCCATCCTTGTGGTCTAAAAGCAGCTTTTACCGCTCATTTGTTTTAATTTGAAGGGGCGAAACAGATTATTATACGGTAGAGAGGGCACGTCGGCGTGATGTAAACATGATCGAACCCAGCTACTTACTGTGCCTCTGAGGCATAGAATTGCGCCATGTTTCTGAATTTTTTGTATCGGGATACGACTAATTCATCGGCTCGATGCTGTTTCAATTCCGCCAATTCCTTGGTTAATGCAGCGTCCAGCAACGCTGCAGCTTCCTCATGATTCAGGTGGGCACCCCCGGTAGGTTCTGGGACAATTCCGTCGACTAACCCGAGGCTTTGTAGGTCAATCGCCGTTATTTTCATCGCCTGCGCAGCAATGTCCTTCTTTGTGGCGTCGCGCCACATGATGGAAGCACAACCCTCGGGAGAGATTACGGAATAGACTGAATTTTCGAGCATTAGGACACGATCAGCGACTGCAATAGCGAGGGCCCCACCGCTCCCGCCCTCCCCAGTAATAGTGCTGATGATGGGGATCTTTAAGCGCGCCATTTCGCGCAAATTGCGAGCGATCGCTTCTGCTTGTCCGCGTTCTTCGGCACCCAAGCCCGGGTAGGCGCCGGGAGTGTCCACAAACGTGAAAATGGGTCGACCGAATTTCTCTGCAAGGTGCATGACCCGAAGCGCTTTGCGATATCCCTCGGGATTAGGCATTCCAAAATTCCGGTACACCTTCTGTTTTGTATCGCGAGCCTTCTGCTGTCCGACGACTACAACTTCCTCACCATGAAATCGTGCGATACCGCACACAATCGCTGGATCATCGGCAAAAGCGCGGTCACCATGGATTTCGCTCCAGTCTGTAAAAATCCGCTCCACGTAATCGAGCATATACGGACGTTGCGGATGCCGAGCAAGTTCGGTTTTGGCCCACGCACTCAGATGTGAATTAACTTCGCGTCGCAAGTCGCTGACACGCTCCTGGAGCGTAGCGAGTTGTCGGCGCGTCTGTTCGTTAGGACCAACGGCCGACTCCAAATGCGCGATCTGTTTTTCGATCTGCTCTAACTCCTGCTGCGCTTTCAGTCCCGAGTCCATATGGCTTCCATTGCCGTTCTTGGAATTCCAACGTGTTTCCACCATTGAAAGCAGAAACTCCGCACCCTGCACGGGCTGATCTAGCCCTCCAGCTGTGCCGATTCCGGCCGCGGCCACTCTGATTTTCGCAGTTCGCATGCGGTGCAAGACTTTCGGTGGTTAGTTGATGATACGCACGCTGCCTCGCCCGCACAGCTGCTCGACGCGCGCGATGAAATTGCGGTCCGGAAGCACATTATAGCCTTGCGCCTCCATCACGACCATGAATTCGCCCTGTCGTTCCACGTCGAATAACACTTTGGCCTCGCCTTTGCTGGTTTCGAAGAGTCCATGCAAGGAATCGACGGTTTCGGCAGTCGCGCTATCTAACGGAATCCGAATACGAAGGGATTTGGGTAAAGGCAGTTTAACTTCGTCCAACGGGACAATATCGGAAACGGTAATTTTGGGGCTTGCGCCTTCTTCGACCCGAACTCCGGCTTTGACCAGTACGGGAACCTCCAGCTTCACTTTCTCTTGCAGGCGCCTGTACGCCTCTGGAAACACGATCATTTCTACTTTGCCTTCCATGTCCTCCAGCGTGGCCTGCGCATAGAACTCACCTTTTCTGGACTTGGCAACCCGCAAGCCGGTGATGACTCCACCTGTACTGATTACTTCGTCTTTCCCGGTGGAGTTCTTCATATCGCAGATATCTGCAGTCGATTTCGCGTTGAGGTCTGCGAGTTTCTCCTTATATTTTTCAAGTGGATGGCCTGTAATGAAAAACCCGAGGATCTCTTTTTCGGCGGTAAGTCTTGTATGTTCATCCCAGTCAGGAACATTTGGAAGCGACTCGGGCGTTGCGTTTTTCTCGTCTTCCGCAAATACGCCGAACAATCCATGTTGGCCTGATTCCGCGTCGCGCTGCGCTTTCTGCGCCCTTTCAATCGCTTTATCCAGCACTTCCATCAGTTGGGCTCGACGCCCCATGGAGTCCATTGCACCGCTCTTGATAAGAGACTCCAACACGCGTTTATTGAGCAGTCTGAGATCGACTTCTTCACAGAACTGGAAAATCGAAGTGAATGATCGTTGCAGTTTCTTCCGAGCGGCAATGATCGATTCGATTGCGTTTCCACCGACGTTCTTCACGGCTGCCAATCCAAATCGAATCGCATTCCCGTGAGGAGTGAAATTAGCATCGGAGACATTGATATCAGGTGGTTCAACTGCAATGCCCATCTCGCGACATTCATTGATGTATTTGACTACGTCGTCTGTACTTCCCGTGACGGAGGTCAAAAGCGCAGACATGAACTCGACGGGATAATGGGTCTTGAGATAGGCGGTGTGATATGCGAGGAGCGCGTACGCGGCCGAATGCGATTTGTTAAAGCCATACCCTGCGAACTGCGCCATCAAATCGAAGATCTTTTCAATTTTTCGCTGTGGAACACCGTGCTTAACAGCCCCTTGTACGAAGCGTTCGCGCTGCTTTGCCATCTCTTCTGCATTCTTTTTCCCCATGGCACGACGCAGGAGATCTGCTTCGCCCAGAGAATAGCCTGCCAAACGATTCGCAATCTGCATGACCTGTTCCTGGTAAACGATCACGCCGAGCGTTTCAGCCAAAATCTCTTTCAGATCCGGCAGTTCGTATTCGATCTTGCGGCGACCGTGCTTTCTCTCAATAAAGTCGTCAATCATTCCGCCCTGAATCGGGCCCGGCCGATACAAGGCATTCAGGGCCGTGAGGTCTTCAATTGAGTTCGGCTGATATCTTCGGAGAACATCACGCATGCCGTGCGATTCAAACTGAAACACGCCGGAAGTGAGCCCCTTGTGGAATACCTTTTCGTAGGTTTCCGCATTGTCGAGAGCGATATCATTCAAATCGAGCTGCTCGTTTCGCGTTTGCGCAATCAGCTTTAGCGAGTCATCTAAGATTGTTAAGGTCGTGAGGCCCAAGAAATCCATTTTCAGCAAGCCCATCTTTTCGATAGCCAGCATGTCGTAGGCAGTCACGATTTCATCGTTCTTTGTGCGGTGTAGTGGTACAAGGTCGGTCAAGGGTCGCGGAGCGATCACCACCCCAGCCGCATGGACCCCAGCATTCCGAACCAATCCCTCGAGTCTTTTCGCGGTATCCAGAAGCTGCCGGATTTGCTGATCTTTCTCGTACACCTCCTGCAATTGCGGAGATTCCTTGATCGCGTCGTCCAACTTGATATTCAGGGTCGTCGGAATCATCTTGGCGATACGGTCAACATCTGCATAGGGCATGTCCATAGCGCGACCAACATCTTTGATCGCCGCTTTTGCAGCCATGGTGCCGAATGTGATGATTTGAGCGACGTTCTCGCGGCCGTATTTACGGGTAACGTAATCGATGACCTCTCCTCTGCGGTTCATGCAGAAGTCGATGTCTATATCGGGCATCGAAACGCGCTCTGGATTCAAGAAGCGCTCGAACAGCAGTTCATGTTGTAGAGGATCGATGTCCGTAATTCCGAGCGAATAAGCAACTAGTGCGCCCGCTGCAGAACCACGACCCGGCCCGACTGGAATATTGTGCTCCTTCGCATACCGGATGAAGTCCCAAACAATCAGGAAATATCCGGAAAATTTCATCTGCTGAATGATGCTGATCTCGCGTGAAAGCCGCTGCTCGTAATCGGTGATGGCATGCTTTAGGCGATCCTGGCCCGCCAAAACCATCAAAACTTCTTTGCGTTTTGCGAACCCTTCCCGGCTCACATGTTCGAAATAACTGTCGAGGGAGTAACCCTCAGGAACATCGAAATGAGGAAATGGATTGCTAACTTTTTCCAGACGCAGGTTGCAGCGCTCCGCAATATTCAGGGTGCGTTGGAGCACATCCGGGGAATCTTTGAAGACGCGGGCCATCTCGTCGTAGCTCTTCACGAAAAACTGCGTGCCCTCAAACTTCATGCGATTCGTTTCCAGAATCGATTTCCCGGTCTGGATGCAAACCATCACGTCTTGAGCGTGGGCGTCGTCCTCGCAGAGGTAATGGCTATCGTTCGTCGCCACCATCGGGATGCCCAAGTCATTTTGAAGTTGAAAAAGACCCGGTCGAATTCGGTGCTCCATCTCGAGACCCTGATCCTGAATCTCAAGGAAGAAATTCCCTTTCCCAAAGATGTCATTGAAAGTTGCCGCTGCCGTCCGAGCCGCCTCATACTTGCCTTCCATCAGACGCTCGGCGACTTCTCCTTTCAGGCATCCAGAAAGTCCGATCAACCCCTTGGAGTGCTCCGACAAAAATTTCTTGCTGATGCGGGGCTTGTAATAGAAACCGTGAAGAGATGCTTCAGAGGTGATTTTCGCTAAATTCCGATATCCTTCTTCGTTCTCAGCCAGAACCACGAGGTGATTGTAGGTGTCGCCCTCAGGCGGCGTTCGGCGAGTATCGTGATCATCCTTTTTGCAGACGTAGAGCTCACAACCGATAATGGGTTTGATATCTGCCTTGATCGCGGCATTGACGAAGTGGACCGCGCCGAAAATGTTGCCGTGGTCTGTCATGCCCACAGCGGGCATTCCCAACTCCTTGGCACGCTTCACCAGTTTTTCGACGTCACAGGCACCATCCAACATCGAATAATCGGTATGCAAATGGAGATGAACGAACTGAGAACTCATAGGAAGCTTGGCTGCGCCCTTTCCATTTTAATGGCTTGAGTGCCTGCGTGGCTGGCGTTGGCTCAGAACTCGCAACGAGGGTACAACATCGGAAAATCAGCTTTGTTTTCAGCTGATTCGTTCAGCAATCTGACAATTTTATTTCTTCTTTGACTTCCCTTTTACAGGCTTCTTTTTAGGCGACTTAGGAGCCGGTTTCGACACCTTGGCTGGGTGTAAGGGAGCGGGCTTTGATTTTGTTTTCTCTTTAGGTGGAGACTTTTCGGGTGCCGCTGGGGGCGTCGCCTTAAGGTCAGCACTCTTAGCAGCCTTCCCTTTCGGTTTTGGACTTTGTTTACCCGGTTGCGATTGCGAAGCTGCCGCCGCGGCCGCAGCTGCCGCCTTCGCTCCACGTCCGCGCTTCGGCGGGGGTGGCGGAGGCGGCGGTGGCGGCGGGGGCGCCAGCGGCTTCAAGTACTTCATGATTTCGTTATGTGAACGGAGTTTTCCATCTAACAGGAGCAGGAACACATCCTCCGCGATCTTGGAGAACTCAGAAATTTGCGGAGTGATGCGCAGCTCCGTCATTTCAGGTAACGGAATTCGCTGCTGGACTTGGCGCCACTTCGTGAAGAAGTTTTTGATCTTCTGAGTTACCGCTTGTTGTCGCGCGGTGATCGCCAAGAAGAGAATCATATCCGGGCGTTCCCGCGACAAGAGTTGCCATGTTCGTGAAGGTGTCGCGGCTTCTTTTCCGACGAGACGTTTGCTTAGATTCTTAGCGTTTTCTTCCAGATCCTTCCACGCCTCGACCATGTCCTTGCGTGGGATCGCGCGACGCATGTCGGCGATGTCTTTGTCTCCCATGCGCGACGTTAAGAAGTACATCACGGAGGCCGAGGTGTCCGGAAAGTACCCCAGATCATTCATCTGCTGGCGAGTTTTCATCACTTGAGCTAAGCCGTTAGCATCCGCCTTCGTGACACTCCAGTGCGGGTGAAGAATTTGTAGCCAGCCTTCTTTTTCTAATGTTTTGACGATATTCACGGGGTCGTCTTCATATGCCAGTTGCTCTATCTCGTACCCCACCGCACGATGACTGATGTGATCGATGTACTTGTTTTCTCGTGCGGCATCGTACCTCTGCTGCGTGCGCTCTTCGAGAGGCCAGTGGAATCGCGCCGCGAACCGCGTCGCACGGATCATGCGAGAGGGATCTTCGAGAAAAGCGTAGTTCTGGACGATTCGGAGAAGCTTGTTTTCAATATCTGCCACGCCGTTGAAGGGATCCATAAGAAGGCCGCGTGATCCTTCATTCAGCGATAGTGCCATTGCATTGATGGTGAAATCGCGGCGCCGGAGGTCTTCGGTCATCGTCGAAGGACTACTTATGGGTGGCTTGCCGGTCTTCTCGTACCGCTCCGTTCGGGCCATAGACAACTCGGCACGAACGCCACCGGGAAGAGTCAGATACAAAGTCTTCAATTCCTCGTCGGCGTATCCCACGACTGCGCCTGCCCGCTCCAGGTCTTTCTGCAACTTGAGGGCATTTCCTTCAACGGTGAAGTCGAGATCACGGATGGGGAAGCCGCTGATAATGTCTCGAACGGCTCCGCCGGTGAGATAAACGTTCATCTCAGCTGCTCGGGCGGCATCCTGCACCAGTGCAACCGCCCGCTGCTGGTCCGGCGTCAACCGGAGTTCCATTGTGTAGATGTAATCAGCCATTTTTTCTGCCACGCTGACGCAACATCCGCGTTATGGTGGTTTTCAACAGGTTTTCCACAGAACCCAATCCATGCCGGGTACCGGACGCCGCTGCCACGGCGTAATCACTTAAGAACAAAAGACTTGCACAGCTGGTATGTTGGCGAGACAAGCAAGTGAAAATAACACAACCGTATTCCAGGTGCAACCGAAAGCATTATGCGACAGTATTTTGCGAGGAGAGGCCTAAGTGGCGGGAAGAAACGAACCGCCGGAGGAGGGGGGAAGCCCCGCGGCGGTTGTGAGTCAGAAAAGCTGTGAAATTGGTTAGAGGGCGCCGCGCAGTCCGAGAACGATAACACCGCAACCAACGCAGTAGTAGAGGGCGACCAAGGTCCAGGCAGCTAAGCGTTCTAAAGTCATTACTCAACCTCCGAAGGGGAATGGGTTCCTTTGGGAACCTTTCGTGGTCGGGTCAAAAAGCTGGATGCCTCGGCTCGACCGGAGCCCACAGCGGCTGCTGCGTTCTCCTAGGCAGCCATTTCACAACGGAAATGAATCGATCTCAAGGAACGT
This sequence comes from Terriglobales bacterium, assembly GCA_036265385.1. GTDB lineage: Bacteria > Acidobacteriota > Terriglobia > Terriglobales > Acidobacteriaceae > DATAPD01. The sequence goes on along the minus strand of DATAPD010000028.1, from coordinate 22,103 downwards.
CGGTATCAAGACGGCCGGTTATTGGGACATCCCGGGCGTGTCCGTCTGGCCAACGAGAACTGCTTGTGCGTGCTAGGTTGACGATGTGGCTACCGGCATAGGCTGGAATTCCGCGCCGGAGCGAAAAATGCGAAAATCCAGACAGGACTCGGCTGCAATTAGAGCCATTCCCCTGCAACACTATGCCTTCGACACACAAGAAAGTCGTCGTCCGCAAGATGGACCGGGACACGGTAAATGGCTATGTGTCGCCGGCGAATTACATTGTCGATGGAAAGCTTGAGCTCCTCAACACTGCTGGAACCGTTATCTCAATCGCACTCAATGACATCAAAAGTGTTCATTTCGTGCGGGAGTTTGGGGACACTGACGATCTCACCAGAAAGACCTTCACTACTCGCCCGCGCACGGAAGGTCTTTGGGTTCGGCTTAAGTTCAAGGACAATGAAACACTTGAAGGCATGATGCCAAATGAACTTGCTCAAAACGGAGCCGATGGTTTTCTGATCAATCCGCCGGATCTTCGTTCCAATACCCAGCGGATTTTTGTTCCTCGTTCAGCCATTCTGTCGATGACAGTTTTGGCCGTGATTGGCGGAACTCGCCGGCGGAAGAAGGGCGCACTCGAAGACGTTCGGCAAGTGCCGATGTTCGAACAATAAGTATCGACACGGCGCCGGTCGGAGTTTCTGGTTACAATCCCTCACATCACACCCATGAAATTGATAGACATTGCGACTGCTCTCGACCTTCGGCTTGAAAACGGTTCGTCCGACACTGAAATCACCGGCGTGAAAGGAATCGATGAAGCGTCAGAGGGAGATCTGACCTTCATTGCCAATCCGAGGTACGGAGCGGCAGCCAAGTCTACTCGCGCATCTGCCATCATCTTGTCAGATGAATTCCCAGCTCTGGCGCTTCCGATGTTGCGATCCAAGAATCCCTATCTTGCATTCGCTCGCGCTATTCAGCTTTTCTATAAGCCACCCACCTATCCTGCCGGAATCCACCCAACGGCGATCATCTCTTCGTCAGCGCGAATAGGTGAGGGTGCGCATATCGGCCCATACGTAGTGGTCGGGGATGATGTTGTCGTTGGAGAGGGCGCAACTCTTCTTTCTCACGTTATCCTCTATAGGGGAGCGCGGATCGGAGACAGATTCTTTGCGCACGCTCACGCCGTTGTGCGCGAGGGATGCCAGATTGGAAATGACGTGCTTCTGCAAAATGGAGTCGTCATCGGGGGCGATGGCTTCGGATTTGCAAAGGATGACCAAGGGCATTGGCACAAAATCGTTCAATCTGGACCAGTCGTAATTGAGGATGAGGTTGAAGTTCAAGCAAACGCCTGTATCGATCGAGCGAGCGTGGGATCAACAAAAATCGGGCGCGGTTCGAAGGTGGACAACCTCGTGCAGGTTGGACACGGCTCGAAGATTGGACAGAGAACGCTTCTCTGCGCTCAAGTCGGGCTTGCGGGTTCCACCGAAGTTGGCAACGATGTGATCCTGGCCGGACAAGTGGGTGTTGCCGGACACTGCAAAATTGGTGATCGGGCTATCGCGACGGCGCAAACCGGTATCCCAAATGACGTGGCGGCGGGTGCTGTTGTCAGTGGCTATCCGGCTATCGATAACAAGTTGTGGCTTCGCTGTTCCGCTGTGTTCAATAAACTTCCGGACTTGCTGAAGGCTCTGCAGCGACTCACTCGACAAGCAGGCCCTAGCTAGAATTAGGCAACCTGCTCTTGCGAGTTTGCGGGCAAGGCACTTTCAATCACGCTTCGCACTTTAGCCATTAGTTCGTCGCGGCTTCCGAAGTCCTTGGGCTCGATCGGCGGATGGAAAACGACTGTGGCCGTTCCGGGTTCGATCGCGAATCTCGCCTTGGGCATGATCTTCTGCGTGCCAAGCATCGTCACGGGCACAACAGGAACGTTGCATTCTGCTGCCAAGTAGAAGGGACCCTTCTTAAATGGCAGTAATCTGCCATCAAACGATCGTTTCCCTTCCACATAGATCGTCATATTGATCCCCTGGCGAATTACCTTTGCTGCTTCTCGAACAGCGCCAATTCCCGCCTCCCGATTGCCTCGATCGACTGGGACGAGCGAACCCATCCGCATAGTGCGACCCAGTAGTGGATAACTGAAGAGCTCCTTCTTGGCCATAACGGAGGTTCTTCGCGGGATTAAGGGCAGAAGGATCGGAGGATCAATATTCGAGACATGATTGGACATAAAGATGTACGTACGAGCTGCGTCAATTTCTTCTAGTCCCACAGCATTGACCTTGACCCCTGCAAGGCGAACACCAGTCCAAGCTGCCCACATTCCGACTCGATAGAGAAAAGAGATATTGCCGGTTAGAAAAGTCCAGGGGAAACACACCAATGCCGCAAAAGGCAATGCGATCGCCCAAAAAACCAACATGATGATGGTATGGATCAATTCGCCTTAACTCCCCGAGTCTGAATTCCTAGCCACTCAGCTCTGCGAGCTTTTTGTTGGGGCGAGAGATTGGGAACATCGCCCAAGTGGTATTCGATATTGTTTTGAGCGCCGCATTTGAAATTCATTTTGAGTTCGGCGCTTCCTCGCCGCACTACGAGTCGAACCGAATCACCAGGCCGTAGGTTTGTCAGCAGTTCCTGGGGATTTCCAACCGCAGGGCGCTCGTTTAGAGTCAGAATCTCATCCCCTATGAGCAAGCCGGAACTTGCAGCCCCGCCCAATGGGCTCACTTGAGTCACTTGAATACTTCCGCCGAACATCCGCTGCATTGCGAATCCAACATCTGCGGTTTGTGTCGTTTCCGCGTCGACTTTCAATCCAACAGTCGAGAAAAAGTCGTCCCACGGAATCTCGTCAGTTCCTGCAACGTATCGACGAAACAATTCACGCATCTCACATTGGCACACAGTCTCGGCTGCGTGCAGAACTCCCGCTGAATCATCGAAAAACTTACTTTTTTTGGCGTAGGTCTCATTCAACCACCTGAACAGTTCTCGAAGCGACGCTTTCCCTCCCGTTGCATTTCTGATTTTCAGATCGAGGAGCACTCCCAGCAATTCTCCTTTGTTGTAATAGGAGATACTTCGATTGGGTTCACGATAATAGGCATACTTCTCCAGCCAAGCATCCAGACTGGATTCTTCCGCCGATTGATCGCGGTGCCCTTCCCGAGTCTGCAAATTTGTAATTTGTTCCCCTAGTAGCGCCAAGTAACGACGCTCTGACAAGAGTCCACTGTGGAGCAGAATGTATCCCTGCACGGTGCTGGTGACACCTTCGCTAAACCAGAGCGCTCGAGTGTAGTTTTCCTTCGTATAGTCAACGGGCTCCAACGAGGATGGGCGTATTCGTTTGACGTTCCACAAATGAAAAAATTCATGCGCGCTTACCGCATCGAACCATTCCGGATTACTTTTCAGAAGTGAAGCAGAGACATCTATCGCGGTGCCGTACGCGTGCTCCATACCGCCATCGGAAGGTTGTCGCGGGAAGTGGTAGATAAACATATATGTTGCATACGGTCTATCATTCATCCACTCAACTCCAGCGTGCACGATGGCTCGTAACTTCTCCGCCAACTCCGACATGCGATAGTCATCTTGGTCTGCGTCCACGATGACACGGTAGCGAGCCCCGCCCTCTTCAAAGTTTTTCTCCGAAAAAGACCCGATCTCCACTGGCGAGTCCACCATCTGGTCATAGGTGTCGGCGCAATAGAATTTCTTCTCACAATTTAGGAGTGGCGAAGCGATCGTCCACTTCGGGTTAAGATCAGTGAATTCGATTTGGACTGCATTATTTTTTGCGTCGACGGAGTACATGAGAACTTCGGCTAAATTGAAGAATGCATGGTGCTCGTTCAATTGCGCACCGTAGGGACCTTGCAAATCGCAGTAGATGTCGTACTGGATGATTGCGCCCTTCTCAGCGTTTCCAACAGCCCATCGACTCTTGTCGATTTTTTTGACATTCATCGCATGACCCTGCAAGTCAGTGGCTTTAACATGATCCACGAACTGGGAGAAATCTCTGACCTGGTACAAGGCATTCCATACCGGCAGTTGCAGTTCACGTTCAGATTTTCCATGACCCAGGCTTATTTGGACCCGCACCATATGTTCTTGCTTGTTCGCAAGAGAGACTCGATACCGAGTAGGGGGGCTTTGTTGAGCTGGCAGCGCGACTGCGAAACAGAAAACAACTATGGCGCAGCCTAACAATCGAACTTTAAGGATCCTTCGCATCAGTTGAATGGAACTTGCTCCTGACGCTTCGGCTGGGACAGGGCCTTCAGCCGATTCGGCAGCTTCTCATAAATGCCACCGAAACCGCCGTTCGAAAGAATCGCGACCACGTCGCCCGACTTCATCTCGGGTGCCACCACTTGGACGATGGAATCGGCATCTGAAAGAATTCTCGCTCGAATTCCTTTAACTTCGATATTTGAGATCACGTGATCAAGATCCATACGTTCACTATCGGGAATAGCTTCTGACTTATAGACATTCGCCAGAATCACTTCATCTGAAAGTGCCAGACTCGCTGCGAGGTCGTCTTGCAAGACTCGGCGCCGCATCGTGTTCGACCGCGGTTCAAGGATGGTCCACAGCTTGCTATTCGGATAACGCGCTCGAAGTGCAGTAATCGTCTCGCGAATCGCAGTAGGATGATGCGCAAAATCATCGATGATTGTGATCCCGTTCACTTGCGCTTTCACCTCTAAGCGTCGTTTCACACTTTTGAATGTTTTTAGTGCTGCCGCGATTTCCTCGGTGGAAATGCCATAATGGCTTGCCATTGCAGCAGCGGCGGTTGCATTGCGAATGTTGTACTCGCCAGCCAGTCCGTACTCAAATTCAGCCCAATGCCGACCGTTGTGCTCAACCCTCCATGCGGTTGTTGCGGGTTCCATTCGCATATCGGTAATTTTCCAGGCGGAGCCGTCGGCCTTTCCGTAACGCTCGACTGGACTGAATGCTTTCGCGAGGCAAGCGTCCAGACTCCTTCCTGTATCGAAAGCGATAATCTTCCCGCGTCTGGGAACCAGATTTACTAGCCGCTTGAACGCCGTCTCAACTGCCTCGAGATCCTTGTAGATGTCAGCGTGGTCGAATTCTACCGACGTCAAAATGACTGAGTCGGGAAAATAATGGAGGAACTTCGGTCCCTTATCAAAGAAAGCCGTGTCGTATTCGTCACCTTCGAGTATGAAGTATTCCCCATTGTTGACAGCAAAGCTCGATCCGAAATTCTCGGCAATCCCGCCTATCAGGAAGGATGGTTTGCGACCGGCAGATTCGAAAATCCAAGCGAGCATCGATGTGGTCGTCGTCTTGCCGTGAGTTCCAGCAACTACCAAGACTTCTTTCCCGCAAAGAAATTCATCGTGCAGCAGCTGAGGCATTGAACAGAATGGGATCTTTTCGTTCAGCACCCGCTCCAATTCGACATTGCCGCGAGAAATTGCATTCCCAACAACCACCAGATCCGGCTTGTGATCTAAATTTGCCGCGGCAAATGGTTGAGCAACTTTAATGTTTAGAGATTCGAGAAATAACGACATCGGAGGATAGGCAGCCGCATCGGATCCGGTCACATGAAAGCCACGTTTCTGCAACATGCCAGCCAGGGAGGCCATCGCCGTCCCACATATGCCGATAATGTGAATGTGCTTATTTTTATCCACGTTTATGATCGATCAAGAACTAGGATACAGACGGTTCCAGAATCGCTAGCTCGGCAGCCGTCCCCTGCACAGTAAGCTCACTTTCCACACCGAATGGTAACGTGATGTTTTCGCGCGTGACGTGTCCCGAGCGAAGTCCAAAGGCGATTGGGACATTTAAATCTTCCAGGACACGCAATACGACATTTTGCAACGTGTAATCCTGATGCTGGCTTTGAACGCAATCAAGCATCTCACCAAATACGATTCCTTTCACATTAACCAGCTTGTTTGCAAGTTTAAGCTGCATCAGCATTCGATCAATCTGAAAGGGCTTCGCGGCTACGTCTTCAAGGAAAAGTACAGCGTTGGTAGCTTGAAATTCGTAGGCCGTCCCCAAGCTGGCAACCAGCATAGAAAGACATCCGCCGTAAAGAACGCCGCGACACTTTCCATCACGAATACCAAAGAAGCCAGAGGCCTGGTCTGATCGGATTGTCCAGGATTGCTCACCGTAAAGCGCCGCTCTCCAAGAGGAGAGATCCATTCCACCTTCATTGGCGATATCTTTTGTCACCATCGGCCCGTGGAAGTTGACAACCTGTGCACGATCCAGGAAATGAGTCAACAGCGTGGTCACATCACTGTAGCCGATGAATATCTTCGGATTGGCTTTAACTACGTTTACATCGATTCGCGACAACAGATAATTCGTGCCGTATCCCCCGCGTGCGCAGACAATTGCTTTCACATCATCACGCGCAAACAGCCGCTCCAACTCGTGAACGCGCCGCTCCACCGTTCCGGCGAAAAACAGATCGCGCTCAAAAATCGACTCGTCATAGACAGGCTCGAACCCGAGGTCTCGAATCTTGTCACAACCTTGGTCCAGCGCATCCCGTTGAATATTACTCGCCGGTGCGGCGATACCCACCTTATCGCCAGTACACAGTCTGGGAGGTTTACGCAAAAAATTCTCCGCGGCAGATCAACTCTGCTTCGCCACGCAACAGAACCTCGCCGTTCCAGTGAACCGTCTGCTTGCCACCCTCTGCACAGACTTCAACAGGGGAAGTGGAAAGACCCTTATGAATCGCGGCGACGGCCGACGCGCACGAGCCCGTTCCTGACGACAAGGTCTCTCCGACCCCACGCTCGTAAAACCAAACTCGTATTCTCGCCTGGTCTTCGACCACAATGAATTCCACATTCACGCCGTCTGGAAAATGAGTATGGCGGCCGATCTCGGCTGCTTCTTCCTTCCAATTGTGGGCCATCGTGTCAACAAATACTGCATAATGGGGATTTCCCATTGAAACTGGAATGCCGCGCACGACTCCAGTGGGGAGTACAAGCGGAATCTCAGGTTCCAGCATCGGTGTGCCCATTGCTGTTTCGAATTCGAATAAATTTCCGCTGCGGTTTGTGAGCCTATTTTCTTTTAGGCCTGCACCAGTCCGCACTAAAATTCGTTCCTGGTTATTCTTCCATGCTAAGTATGCAGCCACACACCTTGTACCGTTCCCAGAAATTTCAGCCGGAGATCCGTCTGCGTTTATAAGCCGTGCTTCCACATCGGCGTCTGCTGTTGAATACAGCCACTCCACTCCATCTGCACCAATCCCATGCTGGCGGTCGCACATCCGTCGACTAAAGGCAGCGACATCACTTGTAGCGTAATTGCCTTCGACAATCAGAAAATCATTACCGCAGGCCGTGCCTTTGAAAAATGGGATGGCTCTAGGCACAGACTTCATTCTCGTTCCGTCCCACCTAGAGGGTGAACACTGGCGAATGCATTGGCTTGTCTTAAGCGAAGACTGAGAGTTTTGTGCTCTTCACTCGGACCGTCCACTTCAAAAACCACTCGCGACTGGCCGCCTACGCTAACGGCATGCACACCCTGCATCGAGAGATGTTCTTCAGAGAGAATGCGGTTAACGGTCCCAAGCACTTCTTCCACGCTTCGCCCAACTACCTCATAGCTTTGGCGGTAAGTTTTCAACTCGAAGATCCGTTCAAGCCGTCCTAGCGCTGCCAGGGTGATAAGCATCACTCCGGTCGCGAAAATGGCCGTGAGGTAAAGCCCCCCGCCAGCTGCCATGCCAACTGAGGCCACAACAAACAATGTAGCGGCAGTAGTCAACCCCGTAACAGATCCTCTGGCGTGAAGAATTGACCCGGCTCCGATGAAACCGATTCCGGGGATGATTTGTGCAGCTACACGCGTATGATCGCCTCCGTAATCACGTGCCAATTGGTCGGAGAGGATCGTAAACATCGCCGAACCAAAGCAAATGAAAATGTTGGTTCGCAGTCCAGCAGGCTTCTTACGCAACTGTCTCTCAAGCCCGATGATGCCGCCTAAAATTGCGGCCAGGAAAAGTCGGATAATCGTGAATGAGACAACAGTTCCCCTCTCATTGGCCAAGAGGTCTAAGATGTGCTGCCAAGCCGAACTCATAGCGGGAATCGTGGCGATTTTAACATTCGGATTAAGCTTGGCTTAGAAGCTGATTCGCTGGCCATTAACCGGCGTGATCTCATGCGTTTCAGTGCCGGAGCTAAGATTTCGGGCACACTGGAGCTGTTTCACGATCCATGCTGACGTCGGATTGAACAACTCTTCTTGTTGCCCAAACTCTTGCAGTTGATTGACCGGGTGTTTGCACAACCCATTTGAGACTTAAACCCGCACGATTTACTTTCCGATCGACCGGATCTCCATCGAATGAGACTACATAGTCGACCGCGCTCCCCGGATCGGCCAAAGTTTTTTCCCAGAGTCCTTGGGGATCGCTGGGTTTGAACCACGGGCGATGATTTCCTTCGTGAATCACTCTTTTCAGCTCTATACCTGCACTCTGCAAAGCTCCGACGTGATCGCCGAGGTACATCAAAAACGTGCTTTGATCCGGGAGCAGCTTGAGATTTTTTGCCAGTTCGCCCTCCATGGCAAATCGCGAACGGGAATTCACAAACGCTTCTCGAAAACAAACTGGTTGGTTTTTCCAAACACCTGCATAGCTACTTCCAGTAATCGCTACGATGACAGCGATGATCACCAATCGAATCCAGCGGCCTTTTCTAAATTCGCAAGCTACAGACATCACGACTGCTGTCATAGCCGCGATTGCTGGAAGCAACTGGATTCCATAACGCACGTTGTAGTAAGAGAACGGCCACCACGGAGGAACGAATACGGGTACGCCACTGTATGAAACGGATAACGCATAAAAGGGTAACGGCGTTAACAGGATCAAAATGGGGCGCAAACCCCGACTCGACCCGGCACAAATGATCGCTCCGATCACAAGCAAAAAGATCCAAATTCGCTCAATCCAGCCCTCGGCCATGTTCAACTCTACGGACTTCGTGAAATAAAGCGCTGCCATTCCGGGCTGGTTCGAACCAGGATGCACAGCAGCACCTTCAACTGTTGCTGTCCTCTGCTCAATGGCTCGTGCAGAGTAGGGTCCATTGACGAATTCGAGCGGATTCCGATAGACGGCTGCGTTGTAAATAAGCCAAATCAGCGGAGGGATACTCACGATGAAGAGAGAACGTGCCGCAAGGCGCAGGATGCCTTTCAAGTGTCGAAACCTGTGTAGGACAGCGATCGCTGACACAAGCACTACCACGGCCAAGAACCAGCCGTCATAGCGTGTCCATTCGGCGGCGGCGAGGCAAGCAGTACATTTTCCTAGACTGCTTCGTGCTTGCTTAGAGACCTCTCTTTCACTGGCAAGCGTCTCCGTAATGAACTCCTCGAAATAAACAACCGACCAAACGAAAAAGCAGAGATACAACACTTCGGTCATCGCAGTCGCTTGTAGATACAGGAGGTTAGGGTTCAGCCCCACGATGGCAGTCGCGGTCCAGGCAGCTAGATTCGAGACGTGAACAAAGTCCGGATACCGGCTCAAACCGCTTCCAACAAGCCGGAAGATTCCGACGAGCAGAAATATGTACGCCACCATAGAAGGCACCGAGCCCCCGATGCCCGTGATCCACATAAAATTTGAGATCAGGAAGGGCACCATCAGAACGTGGGGAAGCGGTAACCACACCGTCCCGAGTTGCAGTAGGCCAGGTGTTTGGGAATCGAAGGTCTTTCGCGCGATGTTGATGTGGGCCACCGCATCGCCATAAAGCAAGAGATCGCCTTGGCGCAGGTAATAAAGGAAGGACAATAGCGAGGCAAAAGTCGCGAGCGCAAAGACTAGGGCAATATCAGGAGTTTCGCGCCGATTCGATTCTTGCGTCATTCGAGATGGGTCAATTCACGGAAAATTTGAAATCGCGCATCGATTTCATCGCGCGTCAAATCTTGCAGACGCTGAGTTCCGAACTCCTCGACGGCAAACGAGCCCATGACGCCGCCGTAAAAAAGTGCCCTTTTCAGAACCTCTCGATTTAGTTCACCCTGCGAGGCGATGTACCCCATAAAACCGCCAGCAAAGGAATCCCCTGCGCCAGTCGGATCTTTTACTTCCTCGATCGGCAAAGCGGGCGCCCGAAATGGATGTGTCCCGATGCCGAATGCGCCGTCCTTGAAAAAAATGGTGGCGCCATACTCCCCATGCTTTACAACGAGAGCTTGAGGCCCGAGCGCAAGGACATGGCGTGCTGCTCGTGGAAGACTCTTCTCTCCTACTAGCATTTTCGTCTCGTTATCATTAATCAGGAGTACGTTCACACCTTTTAGCGTGTCTCGCAATTCTTGCGGAGTTTCCCGGATCCAATAATTCATCGTATCGCCGCCGGTCAGGCGTATGTTAGACATCTCCCGGCGCACTGCCGACTGCAGTAGCGGATGGATGTTCGCAAGAAACAAGAATTGTGTATCTAGATAGGATTTTGGAATCTGGGGATGAAAATTCTGAAAAACATTTAGTTCGGTGAAATCTGTTCTCGCCTCGTTGAGATTGTCCAAATACTGTCCACCCCACCGAAACGTTTTGCCTGAAGCCCGTTCAATTCCCCGCGTATCGATACCGCGCTTCTTCAACACGCTCTCATGTTCGGCAGTAAAGTCATCCCCGACCACGGCAACCATTCGAACGTCCGTGAAGTAGCTGGCAGCCAGTGAAAAATAGGTGGCTGCGCCCCCTAAAATGTCATCTACCCGCCCCGAAGGTGTCGCGATAGTGTCGAAAGCAACAGACCCGACGACAAGAATGCTCATAGAGCTCCGGAAACTTTATTTTCCATCCGAACACTGCAGGAACTATCGTGGTCAACCTCGGCCACTAAGAAAGATACTTTCCCAAGATCAGCTTGAGCTTTTCTTTAGTCGCGGCGGGCACCTTCGCGCGGTCGGTCAAGATAGCGTGAGCGAGAGCAGAGCCACATTTGCAGGACCTTTGTTTAGGCATCGCGGCAACAGTGGCCTTTACTACCTTGGCAGCATTTTCTGCATTCTTCTGCAATATCGTCAGAATCTGCTCAACCGTGACGGAATCGTGGTGCGGGTGCCAGCAGTCATAGTCTGTCACCATTGCGATCGTGAGATAGCAAAGCTCTGCTTCTCTCGCTAACTTTGCTTCCTGCAGATTGGTCATACCGATGACATCCATGCCCCAGCTGCGATAGACATTCGATTCAGCCTTCGTAGAAAACTGCGGGCCTTCCATGCACAGGTACGTACCTCCGCGCTTGCCAACAACGCCCGCGTCCTGACACGCCTTCGTAACGACATTGGCCATCTCGCTGCAGATTGGATCAGCGAAGGCGATGTGGGCGACAACTCCGTCTCCAAAAAAGGTGTCGATTCGATGTCTCGTGCGATCGAAAAACTGGTCTGGAACCACAAACTCAAGCGGTTTGTGTTCTTCCTTGAGCGAGCCAACGGCAGAGACCGACAAAATCCTTTCAACCCCAAGCTGTTTGAAGCCGTGGATATTGGCTCGGAAATTCAGTTCGGTAGGAAGTAGCCGGTGACCACGGGCATGGCGAGCCAAAAACGCGACCCTGCGTCCTTCGAGGCTTCCAAGTACATAGGAATCAGACGGTGCCCCAAACGGCGTGTTTATTTGTACCTCGCTGATATCGGTGAAGCTGGGCATAGAGTAGAGCCCACTGCCTCCGATGATTCCTATCTCTGCCTGCGCCACGAAAAGCTCCTGAATAGGTTGAGCAAACTCGCGATTATACAAGATAGTGATAGCGCGGCCGGAACACTCGATGCGTGTCGTGGCAAGAAAATCTTCTACAATCTCTCCATGCGAACGGTCGTCATAGCTCTGTTCCTGTCTTTCCTCTGCTCCGCCCAGCAAAAACCGTTGACGGTTCCGATCACTGTCGACCACAACCGGATCATCGTCGACGTTTATCTCCTTCTGGCAGATGGAACAAAAAAGCGAGTTCGCGGTTGGTTTGACAATGGGAATCCCGACTTTTGGGTGGACGAGCGTGTTTCGCAACTCCTGGGTCTCGAATACACGAGCAAGCCAACACCTAACAATTCAAGCGGCGCCAAGACCCGAAACGCTACTGTTCCAAAGCAGATTTTCGTAGGAGATTTTCCGCTGAGCTTAACGGGACTTAAGGAAACGAAAGTTGTACTCGCCGACAGCATCGGACCGGGCCTCTCGGCTGAGATCAATCTTCCTTCCACCCTGTTGAGAAACTACGACGTTCTGGTTGATTTTCCGAATCGCGAACTCACGCTGGCACCGTCGGGTGGTCTCAGGTTCGTGGGTTTGCAGTCCAAGGTTTTCATTAATGAAACAAATGGCCTGATACAAGTTCCGAGCAAAATCGATGGAAAAAGCTATAACTTCGCACTTGATTTGGGCTCATCAACAAGTTTCATCGCACCAGAAGTTTTGACACGTCTCACCAGCAAACATAAAGACTGGCCACAGATGACGGGCGCTATCGGTAACGCAAATCTATGGGGACTTCCTGATGAACCGCAGTGGACGATCACGCGACTGGCTCGTCTGCAGTTTGGATCTGCGTTCCTCACCGATGTGGCCATGGTCGCATTCTCGCCCGACACTATGAAGTGGTTTTCACAGAGGGCAGGCATTGAAACAGCGGGTCTCATTGGCAGCAATGCACTGCTCAATCAGCGGATTGGCATCGCGTATTCGAAAAAACTTGTATTCCTGGAGATAGGATCCGCTTTCAAAGCTCCAGATATGGACGTAATCGGCGTGGTCCTTCGCCCGGAGGCCGATGGCAACTACCGCATTGTGGGGGTTGCCGAGTACGACGGTCAGCCCTCGGTTCCGGACGTGAAAACGGGAGACCTGCTCGTGGCAGTGGATCGCACACCTGCGAAGGGCTCAACGATGGGACAAATCTGGTCTTTGTTGAGCGGCCGTCCCGGTGACACTCGCGTTCTCACGCTGGAACGGGACGGAAAACAGTTCACCGTGAAAGCGCTCGTGCATCGTTTTCTTGAAGCCAGCCAGCGAAAGGAAGAGCCACACGGGCGAACGATTGCGCCTCTGCCTCCGCGCAGGCCGTAAAATACTATTTGGCTGCTGCGGACGCAACTAGCTCGGCATGCAACAAATCCTTCGCAAGTTTGCGAGTAGTTTCCGCGTCCAGGCTTTCTGTCACCATCACGAGATCGTCTTTTCTCGCAATCACAACATTACCTTCTTCTGTTTTCCATGTTCGTTGATCCACCGGTGTTTCTTTACTGCTTTGAACCAACTCAGCCGTTTTGTAACGAGTCTTCAACGAACCAGCGTAGATTCCTGCGACCTTCTCCGCTGAAACCGAATCGGCCCAGCGCGATACGTATAGCAGGCCGATTGGAGATGAGGAGTCTTTTTTACTCCTTACAGCGTAGTAGTATCCGCCGCGCCACTTTGGGTAGAGCGGTTGAGCGACGTTTTCACCGGCATATTGCTCAAGCAGGATTGCAACATCGAATTCGCCGATGGCACCAATGTCATAGCGTTCGTAATCCTTGAAATCATTTTCGAAATCGGGCAAGGACATGGGATCTATTTTTTCGTTCGAGAGATAAGTTGCAGGTTCCATAATCTCCCGCGTGGTGCGAGGCGGATTTGCGAACGCTCCTGTAAAAGCTTTTTGCTTGCCTCCCGACTTAAGCAACTCGATCGTAAAGTCGAGCCCGTACAGGTATCCGAAGGTCAATGCTTTTTTCAGAAAGAGAGGCGCATTTCGAAATTCGACGGAATCTATGGTTCCGGCAGCCATTCCTACTTTCATTGCATCCACGATTTGCGGTGCGCTCACCACGTCCTTGCCGGTGGGCAGAAGCAAATAATCTATTAAGGTGACCATGGCCTGGCCCTCCACGACAGCTTGCCGAGCTGCAGTCACTTCGTCATTTGCAATATCCGCTGGCATAGGTTGCTTTTTCGAACCCAAGTCGGATTCGCCCTGTTGCATCCACTTCTCCAGATGAAAGGACTGATCCTGCAGCGCATGAGTCAACTCATGGGCCATTACCGGTTTTTGCTGCTCAGCCTCCAGCCAATCCAGGAGATTCACATATTTTGTCTTTGGATCGTAATAGCCAGCGACTTGCTCACGCAGCACAGCGATAAGGAACTTCTCTAAATCGAAATCGCGCGGCAGCAGGCCGAACTTTTTCAAGACCGCCTCGGAGCGCCGCAGACGCTGAGCGTCTTCGTCTTCGGCCATGTGCTTACTAACATAAGCCACAACTTCGTCCCGGCTCGTTAGTCGCCGCTTCACAGGCTCTTTAATTGGCAGTCCTGTATCCTGCGAGACAATTTTTAATATTTCATCCACAGAACGAAATAGCTCTTGCGCTTCTTGCGGAGAGATCTTCTGCTCGGTGGCTACACCAGGCTGGTCCTTCTGACGATGTTCTTGTTCAGGGGACTTGGTTTGCGCCGCAACGTTTGAACAGAGCAGCACGGCAAATATGATCGAGAGGGCGAAACGGTCTTGCCACTCAGAAAGAAAGCTTGAGATGCAGTTAGTCATTGATTTCCCGGATACTCAAAACGTAATCCAACACGCACGAGAGCTGGAGGGCCGAGGTTCAAGACGGGCGTTCGCGCAACCTGATAACGCTGATTGAAAATGTTCTCAGCGGCGACAAAGATTTGCATGTGCCGCCCAAGTCCACGCCCTACCTGTGCGTCCATTGAGTAAAACCTGTCGAGAGGAAAAGTATTCTGATCGTCATCGAATTGTTGCCCAATGAATCGGCCTTGAAAACTCAGGAGAAAACGTGAGGCATTCCAGTATCGCGCTTCCCACGTGAATACATTCCTCGGCACTTGTGGAACGTTGAGCCCAACGAGTGAAACTCCGCCCGGATTACCCGGATAAGCTATAACCGTCGCCTCAGTGTATGAATAGCCAGCAGAAATTTGAAAATCGCGATTGGGCTTCCACACCCCATCAAATTCGATGCCGCGGGACCGGGTACGTCCGAGATTTTCTTTGATACGTTGAATCGGGTCCGATGTGCTATCCACTGTCACATTAGCAATTGGATCTTTGATCTCACTCCAGAAAAAATTTGCGCGAAGGTTCAATTTGTCTTTTAAGCCAGACACGTTCAATCCTACTTCTCCGCCGGTCAACCTCTCGGCTTTCAGAAAAGCATTGTTGGAGGTAACGACATTTCCTACCCGGAACGTCCGGTAGAGTTCGTTTAGACTCGGAGCACGGAAGGCACGGTAGGCTGAGGCTGTTACCGAAAGGTGCTTGTTGATGGTTCGCAGCACAGAAACTCGTGGACTGAAGGCGCTCTCGGTGCGATCCGGATATTGGGTCAGCTCTGGAGGTCCAGATAGAGGACTGGTGAGCAGTTCTCCCTTGAAGTTTTGCCAATAATCGACACGTCCAGCGAGAATCACGGTCCATTGTCGAAAACGAACAATATCTTCTCCGAAAAATCCAGCAGTGCGCTGTCTGCCCCCACCGATCCGACCCCGATTAAGTCCTGTTAAAAGCAGTTCCCTACTCGACCCAATGACTTCATTGAGATCAGAGCCGACAATGAGAGTTTGCAAGTTGCCTAATAAACGAGTCCACTGGCCTGCCCCGCCAATGACCTGCTCTGGAACGTGCTGGATATTCGTCAGAATCTCGCTGTCTCGATCCGGCGCAATAGCTGAGAACCGCTGGTTATAGTTCTCGGCTTCACCGTAAATCCGCAAGCTGAGAGAATCTTTTGCCCCAAATTGCTGGTCAAGTCCAAGGGCGCCCTCTCCGAGTCTCGTATCGTTCGTTTGCGATGGTGTGCCGTTATTCCGAAACTCAGTGAAGAAATTTCCGCGGACGAAGATGTCTCCGCTCGTGCCTAAGTCGCGACTCACGCGTGCGTAGATACTTGCGTTTTCGGAGTTGGCGGCGGTGTCGATAGCACCCCGAACGTCGTTCGGGACAAGAATGTAACCATCTGTTCGAAACAACTCAGCGGACGAGGAAACATTCCACGCACCTTTTCGTGTGCCCGTCCATATCGAAAAATCGGGCGTCGTTTCATTTCCGAAACTTCCCTCGATGACGAGACTGGGCACGTCAGGTTCACGCATACGAAACTGCACAACACCGCCGAGGGCGGCGCTTCCGTAAAGATTGGAAGTGCCTCCGCGATAGACCTCCACATTTGCGAGTGAAACGCGAGGAATGCGGTCCCAGTTCACCCAAGCACCGAACGGATCAACTAACGAGATACCATCAAGCAACACCAAAGCGCGTGATGCAGCCGAGCCACCCAAGCCACGCAATGAAAAACCTTGTGCTGACGCATTCGCAGTCCGACTGCCAGAACGGCGAAAAAGTGAGAAGCCCGGCACTTGTCTTAAAACATCGTCTATGCGCAATGCGGGCGTGCTAATGACGTCCGTTTCTGAAAGCAGAATGGTGCTGCCGGGAGTTTCTGAAAGACGAACTTCCGTTCGAGCTGCGGAAACTGTTACGTCTTCACGTTGAGCGGAAGGCGTCATCGTGAAAACAAGTTCAGTTGCTTGGGGCCCATTGATTGTGCGCTGTAGCGTCTTAAAACCTTTGGCGTGAATTTCAACGTGTGCTGGAATTCCCATCGATTTTGGAAATTGAAATCTACCCTGTTCATCCGTAGTAATGATTAATTGCCCGCCTACCGCATCCGATAACCGAACTTCCGCCGATACGATCGCAGCCCCCGTCGGATCCTGCACAACCGCCTGCACAGCTTCGGACTGACCCCACCCGGAAGCGGGCAGAACGCAAACAAATAAAGCCAGGCGCAGAAAAACACTACGTAACATGAATCGGGATGGAGGCCTGGTACCTGGCATGATTCAGTGTAGGACGCGTTTAGATTGGATAGAGTTGCGCCTCAGCCGTTCGTTGGGACGCTCTGACACATCTGGGGCGTAATAGTAAACGAAGCCTTAGTTTGCTCCGGCACCGGCATAGGAATTGGCGAGAACTATGTTGGGCACTAAAACCTCAACAATCGTACCCGGATTACCATTGCGCATCTTCAACTCGCCACCAAGCTCTCGTGCACGCTCACGCATGCTTCCAATGCCTACCCCGATGCTAGTTGGCTGCAATTTGATGGTTTGTTCACCGAGTCCTTTGCCATCATCGCCAATCATCAACAGCAACGAATTGTCATTCCGGATGATTTTGACGTAGGCGGCCATCGCTTCAGAATGACGAAACACGTTCGTGAGCGCTTCCTGCACTATTCTGAAGACATTGCGCTCCATTTCCGGTTGCAGCCGCGGAAAATCTCTGGGTTGCAGGTCGAGGGACGTGCGAATGCCGCTTCGCGCAGTCATTCCATCCAGGAACCAGCGCAATGCAGACAACAGACCGCCCTCATCAAGCAGAGGCGGATGCAATAGATGAGACATTGTGCGAATCTGCTGAATCGCTCGGTCGAGAATATCGCTGGCTTCGTGAATAGGCCCGCCGTTCACATTCGTAGTCGGCCGGAAGATGGTGCCATCGAGCATCATCTTCGCGGCGGCTAGATCCTGGCCGATCCCATCATGCAAGTCTCGTGCAAATCGCCGCCGCTCTTCGTCTTGCGCGCTTAGTAATCGGCTCGATAACCGGCGTAGTTCCAAGTTCAAGCGTTCCAATTGGACATTCTTACGATAGAGTTCGGAAAAGACAGTGACTTTGGCGCGCAGTAGTTCTGGAATAATCGGAACGGAAACATAGTCCACGGCGCCCCGTTGATATCCTTTCAATCGATCCAAGTCCGTGAGGTGCACAGCCGATACGAAGATGATTGCGGTGCGTTGACAACGGGGATGCTGGCAAATCAGCCCGGCAAGCTCAAAACCATCGATTTCCGGCATGCTGACGTCCATCAGGACGACAGCCACATCGGTTTTTAGGAGTATTTCGAGGGCTTCTCGTCCTGACCCCGCTTTGAGAAGGTTTTCCCCAAGTTCACCCAGCATTGCCTCGTAGGTGAGCAATTTCGACGGCTGGTCGTCCACCATCAAAATGTTGATCGCTTCTCGTGTTCCCATCTTCATCCTTTGGCCCAGGACTGACGCTTATCTATGCAACCAGATTCGCAATGTCGCGAGCAACTGATCCGTATTTACCGGCTTAGCGAGATACTCCGAAGCACCAGCCTCAAGACATTTTTCGCGATCCCCTTTCATCGCTTTGGCGGTGAGCGCGATGATTGGAAGACGTCGAATTTCGCTCTTTTGTCGTATCACTTGCATCGTCTGGTATCCGTCCATTTCCGGCATCATGATGTCCATAAGCACAATCGCAACATCGGGAGTGGACTCCAAGGTTTCGATCGCTTGACGACCCGTGCCGGCTGTCAGTACGGTCATGCCTCTCCGCTCAAGGACACTGCTGAGAGCAAAGATGTTACGTACATCATCGTCAACCACCAGCACCTTCTTGCCAACCAGAGCGTCATCCGATCGGTGTAGCTGATCGAGCATCTTCTGTTTTTCTTTCGGAAGGTCAGAGATAACACGGTGCAGGAATAGCGCAGTCTCATCTAAAAGCCGTTCTGGTGATTCAACACCTTTCACGACCACACTGCGCGCCAAGGTCTGCAGTTGTGTATTCTCGTCTGCCGACAGTTCTCTTCCGGTAAAAACAACAACGGGCAGGTCACGCAAAGCTGGATTATCGCGGAACTGCTCCAGCACCTCGAAACCAGACATGTCGGGCAAACGCAAATCCACAACTGCACAATCAAAGGTTTGCTCGGAAACAGCTTGGAGTGCTTCCCTGCCGGTTGAAACAACGACCATGTCAATGTCATCCGAGCCCAACAACTCTCGAGTGCTCAATTGCTCAGCAGGATTGTCTTCCACGATAAGAAGACGCTTGCGGCGCGGCGCGCTGTACTCCTTCACCTTGGCAAGTGCCTCTTCAATTTCCTGGCGAGTTTGCGGTTTTGTGACGAAAGCGAACGCACCTCGCGCAAGTCCGTAATGACGATCCTCGTCGAGGGTTAGCACTTGTACCGGAATGTGACGTGTTGTGGGATCTTGTTTTAAATGGTTCAACACCGTCCAACCCAGCATGTCAGGGAGAAATACATCCAGTGAAATGGCTGAAGGACGAAACTCACGTGCCAGGGCCAGGGCATCCGCACCGCGCGAGGCGACAAGAACTTTGAAGCCCTTATCGCGGGCTAAATCGCGCAATACGCGTGCGTAATGAGGGTCGTCCTCGACGATCAGCAGCACGGAGTCACCAGCCTTCAGATCCTCCCTGTCGTCAACGATGGGCTCCGCCGTAGCATCGACTACGTTCAGTTTGGAAACTTGAACAGGAAGCGAGGTGGCAAAGCTTCGTTCTCCAGCGACCATTGTGGGGCCGGCATACATCTGTGGAAGATATAGAATGAAGGAACTGCCCTGCCCAGGTACGCTGCGCAACTGAATCTCGCCGCCCAAGAGACTGGCCAGTTCGCGGCTAATAGCTAGTCCCAGGCCAGTTCCGCCGTATTTGCGGCTTGTTCCAGCATCAGCTTGTTGGAAGGCCTCAAAGATGATGCGTTGTTTTTCAGGCGGAATTCCAATTCCGGTATCGGACACCTGGAAGGCAACGACCGTTCCCGCATTTCCGAGGATGGGATGATCCTCAGACCAGCCGCTCGTTGCTGGAAAGACACTTAAACGAACGGTACCGTGTTCCGTGAACTTGAAGGCGTTTGACAGCAGATTCTTCAAAACCTGCTGCAAACGTTTCGAGTCCGTAATGATCGAGCGAGAAAGGTGCGGCGCAATTTCGCTTTCGAAAACCAGGCCTCGGTTATCTGCTTCGTGACGGAACGGCCGCGCGACGATATCCAGCAAACTCGCAAAAAAGATTTCTTCCGCTTCGACCGAAACCGTTCCGGACTCGATCTTGGAGAGGTCGAGGATGTCGCTGATGAGGTTCAGCAGGTCTGTGCCGGCTGCGTGAATCGTTCGGGAAAATTCAACTTGTTTGGCAGAGAGATTACCTTCCGGGTTGTCTGAGAGTTGTTGCCCCAAAACCAGAATGCTGTTCAACGGCGTGCGCAACTCATGAGACATGTTGGCAAGAAATTCGGATTTGTATTTGGACGTGAGAGCAAGTTCCTTGGCCTTTTCTTCCAAAGCACGTCGCGCTTGCTCAATTTCTTCATTCTTCCGTTCCACTTCTACGTTTTGCTCGGCGAGCTGCTGCGCTTTTTGCGCTAATTGATCGTTCGTCTGTTGCAACTCGCGCTGTTGCGATTGCAGCTCTCGAGCGAGTTGCTGCGACTGTTTGAGTAGTCCTTCAGTTTGCATCGTGGCTTCAATGCTGTTCAGCACGATGCCGATACTTGCGGTCAGTTGCTCCAGAAAGGCGAGGTGGGATGCAGTGAAATGGCTTAATGAGGCAAGTTCAATGACTGCCTTTACGCGGTCCTCGAATAAAACCGGCAACACGATGACGTTGCGAGGTATTGCCTCAAACAAGCCTGAACGGATAGAGACCGTATTGGGCGGTAAGTCCGTAATCAGCATGCGTCGTTTTTCGACGGCGCATTGGCCAATCAAGCCTTCACCGAGATCTAGTTGTTTCAGACGGCCATCGCCACCATCGCCGGAGAACGCGGAAAGAAGCGCGAGTCCTGACTCCTCGGCCTCCATTTGGTAGATCACGCCGTGGTGAGCATTCACCAGAGGGGCTAACTCCGACAACAACAACCGACCGACTGTTGCCAGATCACGTTGACCCTGCAACATGCCGGTGAATCGTGCAAGGTTTGTCTTCAGCCAGTCCTGCTCCGTGTTACGTTCGGTGGTCAGGCGCAGGTTGTTGATCATGGTGTTGATGTTGTCCTTTAACTCAGCTACTTCGCCGCTCGCCTCCACTTGAATCGATCGCGTTAAATCGCCTTTCGTAACGGCAGTAGCGACTTCCGCGATAGCGCGCACCTGGTTGGTGAGGTTGTCGGCCAGCAGGTTGACGTTTCCGGTCAAATCCTTCCAAGTTCCGGCAGCGCCAGGCACGTTAGCCTGTCCCCCCAATCTTCCTTCCACACCGACTTCACGCGCGACAGTCGTCACCTGATCGGCGAACGTCGCGAGTGTATTCGTCATGTTGTTAATTGTTTCGGCAAGGGCAGCGACTTCTCCCTTGGCGTTCACGATCAGCTTTTGCGTTAAGTCGCCGTTAGCGACGGCCGTGACAACTTTCACGATGCCGCGGACCTGCTCGGTGAGGTTGGCAGCCATAACGTTGACGTTGTCGGTCAAGTCTTTCCAGGTTCCCGCCACACCTGGAACTTTGGCTTGTCCACCCAGTTTGCCTTCCGTTCCTACCTCGCGAGCCACACGGGTCACTTCTGCGGCGAAGGCATTGAGTTGGTCCACCATCGTGTTGATGGTGTTCTTCAACTCGAGAATTTCGCCCTTCACATCAACGGTGATTTTGCGCGACAAGTCACCACGCGCAACAGCCGTCGTGACTTCCGCGATGTTTCGGACCTGACCGGTCAAGTTGCCGGCCATAGCGTTGACGGAATCGGTCAAATCTTTCCACGTTCCCGCCACGCCAGGAACGTTGGCCTGACCTCCCAGCCGCCCTTCGCTACCGACTTCGCGGGCAACACGAGTCACTTCTGCCGCGAACGAACGCAACTGCTCAACCATGGTGTTGAGCGTTTCTTTGAGCTGCAGGATTTCACCGCGAACGTCGACCGTAATTTTCTTGGAAAGGTCGCCGCGAGCGATAGCGGTTGCGACTTCGGCGATGTTTCGCACCTGACCAGTCAAGTTGCTGGCCATGAAGTTCACGTTGTCTGTCAGGTCCTTCCACGTGCCGCCCACCCCCGGCACCTGTGCCTGTCCACCTAACTTGCCTTCTGTCCCTACTTCGCGGGCTACACGCGTCACCTCGCCAGCAAATGCATTCAGCTGATCCACCATCGTGTTGATGGTGTTTTTCAATTCGAGAATTTCACCCTTCACATCGACCGTGATTTTGCGCGACAAGTCACCGCGTGCTACG
>DATAPD010000027.1:0-39496 GCA_036265385.1 Terriglobales bacterium | reverse complement strand
TTGGCGGTAAGCCCGGAGCCCGAGTGACGATCGCGCGTAGCGACCCGCAAGGAAGCTGCGAAGGCAGGTCAAACAAGGGTCTAAAGCGAGCTACTGGCCGAGACGAATGAGACCAACACCACCTCGGGACTCTCTATTTTTGCTCCCTCCTCAGGTAGAGGCGGCAGTTCGATTTTCGATCTGAACCCTTCCATCCACGGTCCCACTTGCAGGTTTCCACTACCAGCCCAAAAGACTCGGCATCGTCGTGAAAACGAAAACGCCCAGCCTGTTAGCTGGGCGCTCCGCGCAACACTTCGTGCTAGCGAGCCTTACGCTCGTCGCCAGCAATCACTCCGTCCTTAATATTGATCACGCGATGCGCGTAGTCGGCAATGTCATGTTCGTGGGTAACGAGGACAATCGTATTGCCTTCTGCCTGCAAGCGATCCATCAGCGCCATGATCTCGTTTCCGGTTTGTGAGTCGAGGTTCCCGGTCGGCTCGTCTGCCAGGATGATCGAGGGCTTATTCACGAGAGCTCGTGCGATCGCCACGCGTTGACGCTGACCGCCCGAGAGCTCGTTCGGCTTATGCATCATTCGAGCTTCCATGCCTACAGCCGCAAGTGCTTGCTTGGCGCGTTCCATGCGCTCCTCGGCGGGTATCCCGGCATAAATGAGCGGGAGCTCGACGTTATGTAAGGCAGTAGCGCGAGCAAGAAGGTTGAACGTCTGAAATACGAATCCGATTTCCTTATTACGGATTCGAGCCAGTTCGTCATCATCCAGTTCGCTTACGAGCTGATTGTTCAGCCAGTACTGTCCCTTGGACGGTGTATCGAGACACCCGATTAAATTCATCAACGTGGATTTGCCGGAGCCCGAAGGGCCCATGATGGCGACGTATTCACTACGCTGAATTCGAAGGTTCACACCGCGAAGCGCATGGACCTGTTGCTCCGAACCCATGTCATAGGTTTTCCAGAGGTCCTCTGTGTAGATCATGCACTGATCCGGAGTTGCAACAGCCACGGGTTGGTTAATGCTGAGTACCTCTGCGGTCGCCATTCTCTTCTCCTTACTTTCTTCCGCCACTGCCCGCTCCGATCCAGCAGTCATGCTTCATTATTGGACGAGCCACCCTAACAAATGTTATGAGCCCGAGTCTTCCGCCTTCTTCGGGACGGAGTTATCGATTTTAACGCTGGCCCCCGGCTTCAAGGTACGGAGCACCTTGTAACTCCCAGTAATGATCTCGTCACCTTCTCGAAGTCCATTCAGGACTTCCACGTCGGTTGTTCCAGAAATGCCTGTCTCGACCGGAACGAATTCGGCCTTCTTATTGCGTATTACGAAAACGCCCTGTACTTCCTCTGCTTTTTTCTCCTTCGTTGTCCCAGTTGGAGTAGCCGCCTGAACCGCTCCATTTTCCTGCCGCGCCTTTTCAAGATCTGCATTGGCGCGAATCGTCAGCGCCTGGATCGGAATCGTAAGAACGTTCTCACGGGAAGCAGTTGTGATTTTCGCCGTGGAAGAGAGCCCCGGTCTTAAGTCCTGCGGAGGATCTTGCACCGTCACGACAACTTTGAAGTCTTTCGCCTCCTGGCTTGCGGTCGCCTGCTGTGACGTGGCGACGCCCGTCGAGCGAACGATCGCGTTGTTTCCAATTTCACTGACGACGCCGTGAAAAATCCTGCGTGGAATTGCATCGATCGTGACATCCGCACTCTGTCCCAGCTTCACGTTCACGATATCGGTTTCGTCCACTTTCACTTCGGACGTGATAACGGACATATCGGCCAGCGTCATCAACGTGCTGCCCGGAGAGTTCTGAATACCGATGACGACTGTCTCACCTTCGCGCACAGGCAGGTTCGTGATGACTCCGTCGAAAGGTGCAGCGTACGTGGTTTTTTGCAGAACATCCGAAACGCGGGTTAGATTCGCGCGGCTCTGCGTGATGCGCCGCTCTGAAGAATCTTTCTGCGCTTTCGCTTGAGCGATGCGGGCCTGTGCTTGCGCCTCTCCGGCGGCAGCCGCCTCGTAAGCCGCTTTTCTTGCGTCGTATTCAGCCTTGGCGATCAAAGCTGCCTTATAAAGACCCTCAGCACGGTCATAATCCAACTTGGTCCGTTCCGCATCGGAGCGGGCACGCTTCAAATCTGCAATCGCCGTCTTCATCGCAGCATCGGCAGCCACCGTATCTGTCTGAGCAGCTTCGAGCGAGGCCCTTGTAGCAGCTACGTCGGCCGACGACTGAACGTTTTCAAGTTGAGCCAGCAATTGCCCTCTCTTGACTCGATCTCCTTCGTGCACATAAAGCCGGGTGATCTTGCCGAAAGCGTTTGCCCCAATGTTGACGTAGGTCTTGGGCTTGATCTCTCCGGAGGCGCTCACAACCGAAGCCAGGCTCTGCCGCACGGCTTTGCCTGTCTGCACCTTGACGACATCCCTCTGACTACGTGCAACGAAATACCCCACCACCGCCAGGAGCAGGACGGCGACACCTACTCCGATTGCAATCTTTTTCCACGTCTTCATCGATACTCGTCGTCCCTTTTTGAACGCGCCCGGCTATCCGTAGACTGAGCTCTGATAACCTGGCGCCTCAACCAGTTGGCCCTGATCACACATGAGCAAGGGGCGACTGAGTGCACGCCAGAAGGTACGGCCCGGGGGGCGCAAAAGTTCCCGGACGCAAGATTGAGGTGCCGGATTTCAGTATTCAGAACGGCTAAAGCGATCTGCTGCAGGTCCAACTCCTTGAATTATATAGCGCGATCCGAAGGTATTTTTGCTTACCAAAGACGATCAAGGCAACCCGGCGAGGGATCGTCTGAATCCTCTTATAACAAAGCCACTTATGCTTGCGCTCGCTCACCCGAAAACTTACAATAAGCAAACCAAGCGTGTCTGTGAGGTAGCCCCGTCTATGTCGTATTCCGCAGGTTTCTGCTGGCGTTTTCGTGTGGTATTTGGGCTTTTGATTGGGTTTTTGGCCGCCCTACCCGTCACCTCTGCCTACGCTCAGGATGCCAAGTCTAGCGATGGGGATCAGGCCAGCACTGCCTCGCCCTCCAAAGCCAAGCAAAAAGAAGATTCCAAGCAACAACAAGAAGATAAGGACGTCGATCCGCTGAAACGTCCCATCAACGAAAAGCAGCGCAAGGAAAACACCAAAGCGTTGAAGCAGGAATTAAGCAAGACCTATAAAAAGTGGTTGGACGAGGATGTGCGCTGGATCATCACCGACGAAGAGCGCGGCGCTTTCAAGCAGCTCTCAAACGACGAAGAGCGCGACCAATTCATCGAAGCTTTCTGGGCGCGACGCGACCCCACTCCAGACACAGTCGAGAACGAGTTTAAAGAAGAGCACTACCGTCGCATAGCCTACGCCAACGAGCACTTTCCAGCTGGCATCCCGGGTTGGAAGACAGATCGCGGCCGCATGTACATCGTGTTTGGTCCCCCGGACGAGATCGAGTCCCATCCTTCCGGTGGAACATACGAGCGGCCCATGGAAGAAGGCGGCGGTTCAACCTCCACGTTCCCATTCGAGCAATGGCGTTATCGCTACATCGAGGACATCGGTCAGGAAGTGATCATCGAGTTTGTGGATACCTGCATGTGCGGGGACTACCACATGACGATAGATCGATCCGAAAAAGACGCTCTGCTTTACACGCCGAATGGTGGAAGTACGCTTTATGAACAGCTCGGCATGGCCAGCAAAGCCGATCGGTTCACCGGCGGCGGCATGGAGCGGCTCGGGCGAAGCCCATTCAACACGGATCTTCAAACCAAGCAGTTCGACCGGCTTGAGCAGTTTGCGAAACTGAACCGCGCGCCAGCGGTCAAGTTCAAAGATCTGGAAGAAGTCGTTACGCACAAGATCAATGTGAATTTGATGCCGTTTGATGTGCGAGCCGATTTCGTCCGTGTAACTGGTGACACCGTTCTTGTCCCGATCACGATTCAAATCAAAAACCGTGACATCACTTTCCAGAACAAGGAAGGCGTGGAACGAGGAACGGCAAACATCTTCGGGCGCGTGACATCGATCGGTGGAAAGATTGCACAAACGTTTGAAGACACCGTCCAGGTTGATGTTCCAGCTGAGTTGCTGCCGAAGACAGCAGAAAATTCATCGGTTTATTGGAAGGCGCTTCCATTGCGTCCGGGTCGCTACCGTTTCGATATCGTTGTGAAGGACGTTAACGGAGACCGCGTAGGGAATTGGAGTCGTGGCGTACAAGTGCCCGAGTTCCTTGACGACAAGCTTTCGAATTCCTCGTTGATCGTCGCTGATCAGATGGAAACGGTTCCTGCAAAGAACGTGGGCACCGGGAGCTTTGTTATCGGTACGACAAAAGTTCGGCCCCGGGTTCCAGCGGCTGACGGGAAACCGGTTGCTTTTAAGCGGAACCAGAAGGTTAACTTCTGGATGCAGGTTTACGGCCTGACGGTCGATCAGAAAACCAACAAACCTTCGGCTACAGTGGAATACAATGTCGTAGAAGTCGCCAACAATAAACAGGTGATCCACACGGTTGAATCGACCGATCAGATGGGTAATGTTGGTGACCAAGTCACGCTGCAGAAGACTTTGTCGGCGGCAAACTTGCAGCCTGGTCTCTACAAGATTCAGATCAAGGTGAATGACAATCTCTCCAAGCAGACCGTAGATCCTACGGCGACGTTCAGCGTCGAGTAGATCGCGGCAGGTTTAAAGGTGGGTATGGCAGGTCGGTTCGGATGGTTCGTGCTGCTGTTCAGTCTGGCGATTCCTGCCGTTGCGGCAGGGAAGCCAGGCGCGATCACAGGCTACGTCCGAAGTGTCACCGGCGTCCCTCAGATGGGCGCGATTGTCGAAGTCTTGGGTAGCGCCGGCGCGCTGCGGGTCTTGACCGACGATCACGGCTTTTACTCTGCCTCGGGCTTACTGCCCGGCATCTATTCCGTCCGCGTCACTGCAGCATCCTTCTTGCCGAGTATTCGCGAGCAACTGGGCGTTCGTCCGGGTGGCAGTCTGCTCGTCAACGTAACGCTGAATACGTTATTCGAAGCCATTCAGCTTGGAGCACCGCGTGGCCCGGCTGACGATGACGATTGGAAATGGACGCTGCGTTCTGTTTCTAACCGCCCTGTGTTGCGTCTTCAGGATGACGGTACGCCTGTCCTAGTCGCCGATCATGATTCGAACGATCGTGAACTGAAAGGTAGTCTGGCATTTGTTGCCGGCTCACCTTCCGACGGTTACGGCAGCGGCTCCGATATGCGCACGGCCTTCTCTGTTGAGCACTCTGTTTTTTCGACGGGCACACTGGAACTCGAAGGCAATGTCGGATACCACGACGGCTCTTCGACCACGGTTCTGCGAACGTCTTACTCCCACAAGATGGCCAATGGCTCGGAGCCCGAAGTTGCTTTCACGCTTCGCCGCTTGGCCGCGCCGGACGTGAATCTGCGCAACGCATCTCTCCAGGCATTGTCACTAACGACCGCCGACAAAATCATGCTCGGAGATGTTCTCGAGCTTCGCTTCGGTAGCGAGTTGCAAACCATCCAATTCATGGGACGAGTAAACGCGTTCCGTCCATTTGGCTCCGCTGCGATGCATCTTGGACCGAACACGATCGTGGAGTACAAGTACGCGAGCTCATTACCCGATGCACGCTTGGAAAAAGGTTTTGATTCGGCTCCCGCCGACCTCAGTGAATCAGAGCCAAAAGTAAGCATGGCCGCGTATCAAGCCGGTGTGCAGCGTTCACAGCATCAGGAAGTTGCGGTTTCCCGGCGTCAGGGTAAAACGAATATCCAGGTCGCTGCGTACGTTGACCGCGTCTCAAATCCCGCGCTTACGGGTGTCGGCGATGTTGCTGCAGAAAATGGCGAAGTTCTTCCCGACCTGTATTCCGGCACGTTTACATATCAAGGTCGCGACTTGGAAACGAGCGGCATGCGAGTTGTTCTGCAGCGGAAGCTCCTGTCGGACCTGACTGCGACTCTCGACTATGCCTACGGCGGCGTTCTCGATCTCTCACATGCCGATGCCGAACTGCAAAATGCGCGAGAGTGGATGCAAAACGAACGCCGGCATTCAATCGCCGCCAAATTCTCAGGTACGGTTCCTCGTTCTAAGACGCGCTGGATTGCTTCTTACCGTTGGGTGAATGGCAGCGCATTGACGCCAGTGGATATGTTCAACACTTCAGCAGGAAGAAGCGATCCTTATCTGAACGTCTTCCTGCGGCAGCCACTTCCCGGCACTGGCTTTCTGCCCGGAAAAATGGAAGCCATCGTTGATCTGCGCAACTTGCTTGCTGAAGGTTATGAGCCAGTTATCGGACAGGATGGCCGCACGGTTTATCTCGTCCAAGCGGCGCGCTCAGTGCGCGGCGGCGTAGCGTTCACCTTCTGACCGCACACCAACGGTAAATTTCCGCTTTAATTTTCTAGAGTGAGCTCAGGCGATATGACGTCGCCACCAGGACCTTGGCGTCTCGAGTTCCGGAGGCCGGAACCCCAATCCTGTGCGGTATGACTGCACCGGCAGCGGTTTAGAAGTGTTAATCACAGCATCCGACTTCGCGGAAGCTGGACGAATTCGAGCAAGGAGAACTCGGTCCGGAGAAGTCGAGGGATAAATCAATAGGCTGCCATGAGGCTGTTCCAACGCCAGATCGACCATGTTTTCTTCGCGGATTTCCGCAGCACCGCGCTTGAATTTTCCGGTCAGAGCGTCAGCACTTTCATCGTCACACACGATCCAATGCACCATGGGAGCCTCGAGAACCCGCGCTACAAGCCTGGGACAAGGATTGTACCTCAAATCGTACAAAATCCAATTGGCGCTCGATACGCCTTTTTGCGCCATGGACGGGCGGCTTGGGCCACATTCGAAGCTCCTCAGCTTCCTCGATCGCACGGTTAAATTTATTGTTCGCGAGCCCAAAATTCTGCAGCTTTGATGTTCCCTTTCAACAAGTTAAGCATTAGACTCCCATCACAAAGATTTCAGAAAGTGAGCATTCGCGAAGAGCAGACGCGAATCGACCGAGACGGGAACCTTGCGAGGCTTCGCCTGTACGATCTCGGCTGCACAAAACAAGGAGAAATCGTGTTATGAAACTGCGCCTCCTCCCGGTATTCGTGATTTTGTTCGTAGGCACTCTCATCGGCCAGACTTTTCGCGGAACGATCCTCGGCACAGTAACGGACCAAAGCGGCGCCGTCGTTTCGGGCGCGACCATCACGGTTAAAAACACGGCAACCGGCTTGGAACGTTCCGCCCAAACCAGCGCGGACGGCAGTTATTCCATTCCGGAATTACCCATCGGCACGTACACGGTAACCGTTACCCAATCTGGCTTTCAGACTTCCATCAGTCGTGAAGTCGTGGTGAACGTCGCGACTGAGCGGCGTGTCGATACACAATTAAAAACAGGACAGGTATCGGAGAAGGTGGAAGTGTCCGGCGACCTCTTGCCCCAAGTCGATACCACATCCGCCACCATCGGCGGAGTTTTAACCACCGAAACGATCGCGAACGTACCAGTGAATGGCCGCGACTATACGAAGCTGATCTACCTCAATCCGGGCGTTGCTGGCTCTCCAGATCAGATTTCGGATTCTCCAGGTTCCTTCGGCACTTTCTCGATGAACGGCTCGAGAGGGCGGGCGAACAACTTCCTGCTCGATGGCACGGACATGAATGACGGTTACCGCAACGATCCCGCCATCAATGAAGCAGGAGTCTTCGGTGATCCGGCGACAATCCTTCCCATCGATGCGGTTGCGGAGTTGCGCGTTCTATCGAACGGCGAAGCTGAGTATGGACGTAACAGCGGCGCCATCGTGAACATTGTTACCAAGAGTGGAACGAATGAGTGGCACGGATCGCTTCTTGAATATTGGCGTAGTGGCCAACTTGGCGCGCGGAACTACTTCAACTTCGATCCCAATCCGAAGAATTCCTTCTTGAACAATCAGTTTGGCGGCTCTTTTGGCGGGCCAATCATCAAGGACAAAACGTTCTTCTATTTGAATTACGAAGGACAACGCGAGTCAGGAAAACAATCGGGAACAAGTTGCGTCCCCGATCCATCGGATATCGCCGCCATCGAAGCTGACATAGTGGCAGGTGGAGGGGTGGTCAATCCCGTCACATCCGCACTTTTGGCCCGTAATCCTTGGCCCACTCCGAATATTGCAGGGGCTTATCACGATGCATCCGGCTGCACGGATCCGGTTACTGGTATCACCACGCCCAATCTCTCCACCGCGACCCCGTTCAAGAACCGCGTTGACAGCATGATCGCCAAGATCGATCACAACTTCACGCCGAACAACCTGTTAACCGGTCGATATTATTTCGGCGATAGCGACCAAAGCTTTCCATTCGCTCAGCTCGCGGGCGGATTGTTGCCGGGCTTCAACACTGTTACCCCGACCCGCGTTCAACTCGTTTCTTTGTCCTATGTGAAAGTATTGAACTCATCGCAAGTGAACGAGGCTAGACTAGGCTGGAACCGCTTTGCCGAAGGGTTTTTCCCCGAAGACCAATCCTTCGATCCGTCCACGATTGGACTCAACACGGGCGCTGGCCCATATGAAGGCGGACTGCCAGCCATCAATGTCGGAGCTTTCTCTCAAATCGGCGCCACCAACGGCGTGCCTCGAAACCGTGTCGACGCCAACTGGCACTTCATCGACAATTATTCGTGGAAGTTCGGTCGCCACGATGTGAAGTTTGGATACGAATTTCGCCGCACCACCATCATGCAAGTCATCGAAAACACATTCCGCGGAAAATTGAGCTTCGATGACTTGTCGACATTCCTGAATGGTCTCCCGTCAGATGGTTCACAACGGCAAGGCTACACACGCCGACACACGTACGAAAACAGCCACGGTTTCTACGTCCAGGATAGCTTCCGATGGACGCCCCGCCTCACCGTCAATCTCGGATTGCGTTGGGACTACTTCGGCGTCGTCGGCGAGAAGAACGATCTTTTCTATCGCTTCGATCCAACTGTTTCCGACACTGTCGATGCCGGACAGCTCTATAACAAAGACTTCAATAACTTTGCTCCTCGTGTGTCCTTTGCCTATGACGTAAGCGGGAAGGGAAGGACCGTCATCCGTGGCGGTTGGGGCGTCTTCTACGATGCATTCGCACAGGACATTTTCCTCGGGCACTTCCCCTGGAACTGTGGGTTCTGCCCTGGTCCTGCCTACACCGGTCACGGCCCAGGCGCAATCAGCAAGCTTGGACTATCTGCAGGGCCATTAAGCCCAGATACACCCGTGTTCGATCCCACTAGCGTCACGCCGTTGGGCGAATTCTTTGGCGCGAGCAAAAATCTCCCGACCCCGTATGTGCAGAATTTCAATGTCAACGTGCAGCAAGCCTTAGGAAGCCGCGCAGTCCTGCAGGTTGGCTACGTCGGAACAAAAGGAACGAAGCTGTTCCGTTTCCGAGATATCAATCAACCGAGTCAGGCACAGATTACCGCTGCAGATCTGGCATGCGACTGCATCAATAGTTACGGCGTTCCTCGAGTTTTCAATGACAACATCTTTTACATCAACCAGGAGGAATCTGCGGCGAGTTCGGTTTATCACGCGGTGCAGACCAGCCTTCGCATGAATTCCTGGCGCGGACTTACATCGCAAGTCAATTTCGTGTGGTCGCATGCCATCGACGATGCGAGTGACAGCGAAGACTTCATCCCCAACCAGGCGCAACCGCAGAATAGTTTCATTCCCTCCGCGGAGCGCGGGAACTCCAGTTTTGACATTCGACGCCGCCTCACTTGGAATTTGGCGTACGAACTCCCGAAGTTTGGCGGTTCTTTAGCAAAGCTCAAGAACGGTTGGGGATTCGATAGCGTGGTCAGTTTGCAGGATGGTCAGCCGTTTCACCTCAATTATTTCTTTGAAGGAGATTACTCGGGAGCAGGACAAGGCTTTGATCGCCCAGATGTCGTCGGCCCGATTCGCTATGGAAGTTTGCCGGATCGTTTTTTGGATCTGAGTTCCTTTGCTGCACCCTGCACGTGGGGCAATCCATTCAATGATGGTTCTTCGGATGAAACGAACTGTATCCCGGGCACTCGTCATTTCGGCAATCTCGGCCGAAATTCTTTGCGAGGCCCAGCTTTCAAAGAATGGAATTTCTCAATTTTCAAGAACACGGCCATTACGGAAAAGATGAATCTGCAAATCAGGGCCGAATTCTTCAACATCCCCAATCACCCGAACTTCTCAAATCCGATCCTCCCGAACTTTATCGCAGATCCAGGCTCTCCGGATCCCGCGACAGGACGTCAAACAGGCTTCTACTCTCTTACCGCCACCGGCGACGTCGGCATCGGGAACCCATTTCTCGGCGGCGGCGGTCCTCGTGGCATTCAATTCGCTGCGAAGATCACCTTCTAACCAGCCTCTCCTGAAAGCCCCTCTCCACCCGAGAGGGGCTTTTTCTTCTTTAAGAGAGTCTCGCCTCTGTCTCTCACAACGCAGCTTGACGTCTACAAATTTACATTCACTCAACCTGCCTTTTTGTCGCCCTCGTGATAGTCTTTTCGCCCATGGAAAAGCACGGAAGCGAACGCCGTAGAGCCTCTCGCGTTCAGATGAGCGTGCCGGTCTCCTTGCGACCTGGAAATGGGGCCGCCGAGCAGACAGCCACTACTCGCGACCTCAGCTCCAACGGGGTGTTTTTTTACACGAAAGAACCTTTCCGTCCAGGCGCGCAAATCGAAATTGTTTTAATTCTGCCTCCTGAACTGGCCGGGGGAACGAAGCGCTGGGCCTGTTGTCAGGCGTCGATCCTTCGCGTAGAAAATCCTACCGACTCTGGTTTCGGTATCGCCGCCACTATTGATAACCTCGATCTCTTGCCAGAGATTGAAGGCTGACTGCCCTTTGCACCATCGATGGTGCAACCTAGAAAAACTGCAAAATTCTGCCTTTTCGTGTTTCCAATCTGGGCTGTGGGTGCAATAATGACCGACTTCCGGCGGCCATCAAGCTCTCCGGATTTCTTGGAGTGCCCCAGCTATGTGGATAGATAGGTTAGCGGTCGGTGTTTTGCGTGTGCACACGCAAATAGGGCCGCGTTATGTCGGTCTCACATTCCGTGAGCGACTTGTTCTGCTCTGGATTTTCCGTCATTTCGACAACTTGCAGCATCAGGCTCTTCCTGGTTGGCAACAGCGTTTTATCGAACGTCTTTGCGTCGAACATCAGTTCATTGCAATGCCGCACCAGAACCTCAATGAGGCTCCTCTGATTGGAACCATTGAGCGTCGGCCGCTGGGTCCAGATCTCTCACCAGTCAAGCCTGTTGTGGATGCAATACCCGAGAACGCTTCCTCGGCTGCATGGGCCGCTCGTCAGCGCTCCTGAGGAAAAGTCTTTACGAGATCACCGCAACCTACTCCGGTTCTTCTTCGTCATCGAACGAAGAAGGCGAAGCGTGATGGGGGCCGGACGTTAAAGATCCGCATGGACCGCCACCTCCTGTAGTCCGGACGCCTCCGTGACTTACGCCATGTCCGCGGGCTTGATTGCATTCGCGCAATGCTTCCTGTTGGGAAGGTGAAATCAGCGCCTGCACTCGCTGTTGCGTCTGCTGGTGGATCTGTCGGATCCTGGCTGTTCTCTGCTGGCCATTTAGCGATGAATCAGCACACACCGACTGTACTTCCGACCGCGCCTGCTGCTGCAGCGACCGTCTTTCTCTTATGGCCGATTGCGAAATCCCAGCAACTTGCCAGCAGGGTTCCTGTCGCACGTGCCGTTGCGGGTGAATAGCCGTGCCCGGCTGCCTCTGCGGAATGATTGTGGACTGCGCAGAGCTTAGTGCAACAAGGCCCAACAAGATCGCCGTGATTACAGCGATTGAGTTAAGCTGCAGGGCCGCGAGCGAACGAAACGAGAATCGAGTCTGACGCATAAATTCTCCAGTATTCTGAGGAGAACCCATACGAACCGGAAAAGTTGCCTGGGAAACAAGCATTTCTTGACTCGTTTGTCTCTTCACGAGTGTTCAAAACGGCATCGCGCTGCGATAAGCAATCGCCTACGACTTGAAGTTCCTCGAAGCAGGCACCGCCGAGTGGACGCGTCGCCAATGAGAGCGCTTCCGACTGAAAGCAGCTCCGCAGTATAAGCGGTCTGAGTTGCGCGCTGAGTTGCGGTGATGGAGTAAGAAGCGCTTCTATTTGCTGAAGATGCGCGCGCACGCACAATGCCTGTCTCGCGTTCCGGCAGTTGCGACGCAGCGGAGCGTAGTTTAGTATCAATGGCGGTGATCCTCAGCATCTCCCGAGGATGTGCCCGCCAATCAACAGTTCTTTCGTACGATCCTCGCGGGCGCGTAGCTCAATTGGCAGAGCAACTGACTCTTAATCAGTAGGTTGAAGGTTCGATTCCTTCCGCGCTCACCATCTCGTTTTCACAAGGTCGAGTGTTTTCCGCTCTGTCACTTCGACTACGCGAAGCATAAGCCGTTCTATTTCTGAAACCAGTTTATTTCAGATGCCGAGCGCGAGAAGCCTGCGAACTCCAAATTCATCACAGCCAAAATGAGGAGCGTGCTTCGGCTCCAGCCAGCGGTTCAAATCATAAGAGTCTCAATCTGAATGCGTTGCTCACAGCGGAATCTCGCTCTCTTCACGAATGACTCCGAAGGCCGCTAAGCGCTTCGATACGAATCCGGAAGAACACCGGCTCAATTTCCTGATCGCGAAGAGTAATACGTCGCTCTGCCAGCGCATTGAGCCACCAACGATGACGTTTTTCGATTAACGTTCTTGCGCGCGCCCGCTCCACGGCATATTGGTTTAGCAGCTCTTCATATTGTCCGTTCACAACCACACTCACCCATTCCGACTGGCTGTGGATTTCGTCAACCTGCAAACAGACCCTGGGATTTAAGCGCATCCATTCAACCTTTTTCCCAAACGTCGAAAAGACGTAGATATCGCCTGCGTCGTAGACGATATAGATCGGCACAACATAAGGCTGATCATTGTGCGAGCAACCGAGTCTCGCGATGGACGCGCGTTCCAAAACACCGTGGCACTCCTGCTCATTAAGTTCTTTGATTTCCATAAGATCGTCGTTCACTCCATACGCTCTGATACTAACTGCCCAAACTCTGAAACTATCGTAATACCCCAACAGTGGTCTTCCGAAGAGATGGGCACTCAGCTACTCTGCAAGAAACATTCCGCTGGGGGAAGTGGACGTGGACGCAAAAATCCTGGAAAGGCGCACGACCAAGAGAACGAAGATGGTCGCGACGTTGAAGATACTCGGTCCAGACCCGCAGGGTCCAGCATCGACTCAACTCGCTCATACTCTCGATATCAGTTCTTCAGGGGCAAAAATCGGGGCGATGCGAGCAGAAATTGAGCCGGGTATCATCCTGGTACTGCAACACAAACAAGCGCGTGCCCAGTGTCGCGTGACATGGGTGCGGCGTATGAGCTCGGGAGAATTCCAAATCGGTGTGGAATTCCTTAAACCCAACGCTCAGTTTTGGGGCATCGATCTCGATGACGAGCGCGTCGGAGTCTGGTTAGCGACTTCCAATCGGTGACACTCTTTCCGATCATGACCAGAGGCCGGAATGGCCGAACGCTCTCCTTATCCGGCTTTTCTTATCAAAGTCCAGGCACCCAGTGCTTGGCATTGTCACGGAATATTTTTGTTAGCACATCTGCCGGAAGGTTCAGGCCCCGCACTTCTTTTCCATGCAGACTCTGCGTTTTGTCCGTGGCCAGATATGTCCAATCACGCATATAAGTCGACTGCCAATCCTTCAACGCTTCTGAGACATTGGCATCGGCAAGCAGATCAAGATCAGTGCCATACAGAACTCTGTCCTGGTACTTCATCAAGAAGTCGCGTACTTGGTCGTGAGGCATCAGCATCAGGTATTCCATTCGCGCCGCTGTATCGATTGCAAAGTTGGGGTACTTGTCGAGCCGCTTCGCGATGTCATCGAGACTTTTTTCCATACTGCCAAGATGTACTCCGACGACCCGCAACTTGGGGTTCTGCTCCAGCACACGGTCCCGCGCGGTCAGGATGCTCTCCTTCGAGGGGAAGCCCTTCTTGCCACCAACAAACCATTGCGGATTCTCTTGGTAATACGACCAGGACGGATCCGCCGGGTCTGGCGGGCCCCAGGCGACGTTCGGTTCCGCCTGATGCGACATCAGAGTCTTGCCATGTTGCTCAATATCCTTAAAAATGGGCTCAAATTTCGGATTATCGGAAAACACGTAATTGCCACTGCTGTCCTTTATTTCCATTCCGACGTTTTTCCAGATCTTCACCGCGATGGCGCCATCGCCAAAATCTCGATCGATCTGCTTGATTGCGTCAGCTGCGAACGACGGGCTGTCGAACTTGTACGGATCGAACGTCGTACAAAATGCGATATGCCCCTGGCTCGATCGCATGAGTTTCAACGCATCATCGATTTGCGGTTGCAGCTGCTTCCGATAGGGAAGTGTGTCGTCGGAAACAAGGATGTTCATCAACTTCAGATTCAGCTGCTCGAGCATCGACTGAAACGCGGGATCACCCTTAAACACATGCACGTGCACATCGATCGCATGCATTGCCGCGAAAGACTTGAGCGCTTCATCATCGCCGTTCGGATTGGCCGAAGTCGGCGCAGCTGGAGTGGTCTGGGCAAGGCAAAAAGCCGCTACAAAGATGACAAGCATCAATCCGAGAGCACGCTGAAATGAAGTCATGCAACACTCCTTTATGGAAGAATGGCTTTGATTCCCGTTAACTCGCAAAAATTGACCAATGTCGGATATAGATCTTCTCCATAGCCGAGGCATGCGTATTCGTTTGTCCAGTGCTGGAGCAGTTGATTCATATCGGCATGTGCCGTGACGAATCCGTGGGGCCAGAAGGGAATCCCGCACTCGTCCAGCCGAGCTGGCAATTTGTCCTTGGGTGGCTCGAAAACTGATGCGCGCGTAATCACCATCTGAAACTCTCCATTCACGCGGCCCAGTCGCGCTAAAACTCCTTCGCCCACCTTACAAACTAGCTTCACGGAAAGACCGCCCGCCTCTCCTTCCGTCGGAATCCCGTGCTCCGCGAAACCTGCTGGCCCCAATTTCCCCGCCAGTGAAGGTGGACATGCGCCATCACCAATAATCTTGATCTCTTTTTTCTTCACGTCAATATGCTGCAGATCCCCGTAGTACACGCGTTCCTTGCTGAGCTTGTTGAGCAGCAGTACTGTCAGGCCGGTGTTGAAATCTCCCAACGTTGAGGTGCCATGCCCATCTTCCAGCATCATGCTCTGTGCGAAACAAGTCGCGGAATAATTGTCGCCAAGGCCGGGAAAGGATTGGATCGTGTAGAAATCGAATTCATTTTTCTCAACAACTTTCTTCAAAGCGAGATACAGCCGGATCGAACGCTCATTCACCACGTTCGATTCCGGGGCCTTGTTGAACAATTGCTTCAGCCTTGGCATCACCGCTGCGATCTCGTCCTGCGTGATGGCGTCGGCTGCGCGAATCAACTCAGTTGTGTCCCGCGAATCAATATCGATGCCGAAAATACGCATCCACTGAGAAGGATCGGCCACACCACAGGTTTGCCCCATACCTCGGCCTCCGAATGCGCCGAAAGTAGAAAGGTTCAACCAACTTTTCAGGTGCGCAGCCTTTGCGTAACTGGCGATCTCCTCGACGATGGCATGATCATCGGCCGCTCCGTAAACAAATTTGTGCGGCACGCCGATTTCGAGTAGCCCTCCGTGCATCACCAAACCGCCGACCGGACGCCACCCCTGAGATCCGGGATGCGTCCAGAGGAGTACGCCTTTTCCTGTGCACGCGTAATCGCGAATCGCTCCCACGAGGTGCGCGGCCCAAACCCAGGTTCCTGAAAACAAAATCACCGCATCGATGTTTTCGTCATGTTTCATCCGCCGGAGTGCATTTATCGCTTCTTCCTTGGAAGCGATCACAATGTCATGTGTGACCAACTTGAGCCCACCTGCTGTTAGCGCTTTTTTTGCTTTCTCAACAACATTGTCATCAATGAACGGCTGCCCCATGGGATCTTTGAGCCCATCTTTATGAACGCCGTACACAATGAATCCCACTCTGGGTTCAACCATTCCGTTCCTCCTCAATTGCTCGCTCCGATTGCACAACGTACAGGCGCCAAACTCGAGTACAGCAACCGATATTGCTCTCGATAAATTTTGTAGGAATCGCGAAGGGTCCGGGCCGGTTGAATCGTATCCCCGAGTTGCAGGATCTTCTTCACGCCATCCTCATGCGAGCGGTACAAGCCAATTGCCACTCCCGCCAATATCGCTGACCCCATGCATACTGCTTCCGCGCACCGGGTCATACGAAGTTCACAATTTGAGAACGCGGCGCGCAATTTCAAGCCAAGTGGCGAATGCACACCTCCACCGCTTACGTGTACCGCAGAGAAGTCACCTACCGCCGCCTTAAGTAGTTCGACCATTTGGCCAAACTCACACGCAATTCCCTCGAGAATACCTTGATAGATATCGGCGCGGCTTGTGTTCGGACGGATTCCGGCGATCACTCCCGACGCTTTCGGATTGAAGTCCGGGTTGCAGGTCCCGAGCAGATGCGGTGTGACAAACAATCCGCTGGGCTCATCTCGCGTGTCGGCCTCTAATCGTGAGCAAACTTCATGAGTAGACAGTTGTGTTGCGTCATCTCGCGATGCGATCAAGCGCAGAAACCACTCCAACATGATTCCGGAAGGGAAGTACGCCAACGTCACGTAGCGGTCCGGCACCACGTGGCAGTACGTGTTCAAGTTGGCTGTGAAAGCGTGCTCATTCAGAGCGGGCGCTGACGATGCGGAAACAAGGCATTCATATGTCCCAAGTGAAGCTGAAATCCTGCCTTCTTCCAGTACTCCAGACCCGAGTGCCGCGCACGGCTGATCATGTCCGCTTACAACAACAACCGTGCCTGCTTTCAATCCCAGATCTGCCGCGGCACTCAGCGACAACTCGCCAGCAATATGCCCCGCAGGAACTGGTGTCGCAAACTGATCGACTTCAAGTTGGCAGACACGCAATATATCCTCGCACCATTCATGTTTGCGGATGTCGAACGCCAGTGAACGAGAGGCAAGCGAATAGTCGATCAATGCCGGCATTCCGAGTTGTGTGAGCAGATAATCTGGAACCGCCAGGAAACGCTTTGCCGACGACCAAATCTGTGGCTGATGCCGCTTGATCCACAAGATTTTCGCAATCGGATACATCGGATGTGCAGAAAGTCCGGTGATGTCGAAAAGCGCACGCCGCCCGAAAGTTTCTTCCAACCACTCAGACTCTGCAGTCGCTCGGTTGTCGTAATTAAGGATGGCCGGCCCGACAGCCTCTCCGTTCTGATCGACCGGGACAAACGTCTCGCCGTGAGAACTGATCGCGAGCGCCTTTACGGCATCGCCGGATTCGGCTGAAACTTCGCGGCAAACCTTTGACAAGGCATACCAGAAATTCTCTGCTGGCATTTCAGCCCAGGTAGGATGAGGAGATTTCGCTGCTGCGTAAGTGCAACTTTTATGGTTGAGTACCCGCCCGTCTTCGGAAAAGAGCACTGCTTTACAACTGCTTGTGCCCATATCGATGGCGAGTAGACTCACAGATCACTTTCCTTGTGCCGACGCCTTCCCGGCGAGAACGGATTTCACTTTTTGAATGAGGTCAGGCATGTTTTCCGCCTGGAAGATGTTCCGACCGAAGAACACGCCTGCGGCGCCCGCCTCCACAATGCCGCGAACCGTCCGCAGCACATCCTCATCAGACCCCGTCCGGCCCCCACCAAGCACCAGGATTGGGATAGGGCAGGCCTGAACAACTTGCCGAAGCCCCGCTGTGTCATTTGCGTTTTCCGTTTTGATCAAGTCGGCGCCCAACTCCGCGGCAATGCGGGTGTGAAGCATCAGCCACTTCGGCTCTTGGGGGTTCTGTACTTTCGCGCCTCTCGCGATGGACTCCACGATCAATGGCAAACCCAGGCGTGCGCACTCGCGCGCTAAACGGCCAACCCGCTCAATCTCAGATTTGTCAAACCGTGCATCACCGCTACCGACGCACAGGAAAGTAATGACCGCATCGGCGCCGGCCCGCAGCGCTTCCTCCGGTTGTGCTACAAGACCGGTTTGAAATCCATCAGGAGAATTCTTGGCGTCTTCATTGAATGCTGTCGTCCAGTCGAGTCGTGCGATCAGGCCAGGAACGTTCTCCGTAGATCGTGCTTCCGCGAAGTAACGAAAATTTCCGAGGTTCAGCAGGATCGCGTCCGCTTGTGCCTCAACGAACCGGCGAATCTGACCGCCAGGGTCAAGCGTGCCCGGGATTGGGCCGTGCACCAAAGGGTGGTCGAACGCAACGATCAGCGAACGCCGCTCTGAACGCAGGATGCGCTTCAGCCGAATCGATTTCCCAAAATCTCCCAAGCTTTTTCTCCGGTGAAACGTTACAATACGCCGTAAATCTAGACCTCCGGTCGGACGCTGTCAACCGTTTGCGGTGCTCGACCAACGATCCTTCTATGCTGTGCGTTTCAAAGTGGTGCCACAGGAGATGCACATGAACAAGCTGGCTCAACTCCGCGAGGAAGTTCTGCAAGTGAACCTGAATATCTATCGAGCCGGCCTCGTGACCATGCACAGCGGTAATGCCAGCGGCATTGATCGCGACTACAGCACCGTGCTCATTAAGCCCAGCGGAATGGATTACGAGAAACTCACTCCGTCTCTACTCGTAGCCACCGACCTCGCCGGAAAAAAGTTGACGACCGGAGAACCCGGCGATGAACTCAACCCTAGCGTCGACCTGCCGCACCATCTCTATCTTTATTCCAATTGCCCGGACATCGGCGGTATTGTGCACACTCATTCCAACTACGCGACCAGTTTCGCTATGCTGAACCGCCCGATTCCTGCCTATCTCACGGCCATAGCCGACGAATTCGGAACGGAAATTCCCTGCGTTCCCTATGTGGACAATATTGGCAATCATATCGGCGAAGCCATCATCAAACACCGCCGAGCGGAGAGCCCAGCTATTTTGCTTGCAAATCATGGAGCTTTCGCATTCGGGCCAACACCTCGGGCGGCATTAAAAGCAGCGGTCATGCTGGAGGATATCGCTAAGACTTGTCATCTCGCTTTGTCGTTGGGCATGCCGACGCCTCTTCCACCAGAAGAGGTGCGAAAGTGGTACGACCGCTATCACAGCACGTATGGACAACAACCTTTATCCAAGGCAAAGAGCAGTCCGTAGCATGAAGTCGAGCAAACAATATTCGAAAAACACCGGCATCATCGTGCAGACGGCCGCACTCGATGACGTCCGTGCAGTCGTTTTCGATTGGGACGGGGTGCTGGTCGATTCCGCTCAGAGTTATTACCTCGCCTATGAGTGGGTTTTGAAACAGGTGGGCATCGACACCACTCCTCGTGAAATTTATTTACGGGAAGGGCAGCCCACTCCAGATCTGATTGCCACTTTGTGTTCGGAGCGTGGGATCTCCATTACCGTGGAAAAAATCGCTGAACTCGTACAACTGCGACGCGATTACGACATGTCGTTGGGCACGAGAAAACTCTTCCCGGGTATCTGGGACTTGTTGACCGATCTTTGCAACGCCGGATACAAGCTGGGCATGGTGACCGGATCGTCTCGTAAATCGGTGAACCTGCTTCTTCCATCCAACCGGCAATCTATCTTCAATGCGGTAGTGACTGCCGATGACGTGACGAAACCGAAGCCTGACCCACAGCCATTTCTGATGGCAGCGGAACGAATGAAACTCGATCCGAAAGGATGCATCGTCGTCGAGAATGCACCATACGGCGTCCGTTCCGCAAAAGCCGCCGGTTGCCGCGTAATTGCCATCTGCACAACTCTGGACGCCGGCGATTTGAACTCGGCAGATTGGATTGTCCGTGATCACAATGCGCTCAAATTGCTCCTTTCAACAGAACTGAGACTTCATCAACTCGAAACAGCGAACCCTAACCATGATCACCATACGTGATGTGGCGGAAGAAAGCGGCTTCTCGGTTACTACGGTCTCCATGGTCTTGAACGCCGGACCATCGGCTGCTCGTATTTCTCCTAGAACCCGAACTCGCATTTGGAAAGTTGCGACCAAGCTTGGTTATCAGCCCAATCTCTTTGCGCGCTCCTTGCGTAGTCAACGAAGTCAGACTATCGGTGTCATCGTGTTCGACATCACCGATGCGTACTGCACCCAGATCCTCCGCGGGATTGAGAACCACCTGCGTCCGTCCGGCTACTTTCCGATTACCACGGACCTGCAGGACGACAAGTCACAGTTCCAGCGTTGTGTCGACTTGTTGCTGACTCGTCGTGTTGAGGCGATTATTGCGATTGCCAATCCTGTCTATTTGGAAACCGATCGTTTGGTCGCGCTTGCGACCCGAGGCATTCCCACCGTCGTGATTGGCCGTGAGCTCCCGAGTGAGCCAGTCAGCTCCATCGTGGTTGATAACGAGGCCGGGACAAAACAGGTCCTGCAGCACCTGTATGAGCTTGGTCACAGCAAGATCGCATTCATCAGGGGGCCCAAGATCCTCGTCGACAGCCAACAACGCTGGCAAGGCATTGAAAGTTTTGCTCGCGACGTTGGGCTCAAGATCGATCCCAACCTGGTTCTGGAAATCAAAGGTCGCAACTCTTCTTACGTGGAAGGAGTTGAGCTCACAGAGGAACTGTTACGTCGCCGCCCCGGTTTCACAGCGCTCGTCGCCTTCGATGACTTGACTGCGTGCGCCGCGATTCGAGCTCTCAGTAAGAGCGGCCGCAGAGTGCCGAAGGACTGTTCAGTCGTGGGGTTTGATGATCTCCCTGGTTCAGCCTTCTATAATCCGCCGCTCACTACCGTTCAGCAGCAGTTGGAATCCCAAGGATCGCTGGGCGCGGAAATCGTCGAGGAGGCAGTTCGCGCTGCAATCGAGAAGCGGACGGTCGCAGTCAAACATCGCAAGGTTTCGCCAAAGCTGATTGTTCGTGAAACCACGTGCCCTGCTCAGACGCAATGACGTGTAACGGCGACAAATTGAAGTAGCGAACCGAATTTAAAGTAACGCGGACCTCTATGGATCACGTCTCAAAAGCAGACCTCTACAAGTGGTGCAAGATTCCTGGCAACGAACTCGAAAAACATCCGCAATTGCGCGTGCGCTTTCGGGCAGTGCGAGACTCCGCCGAGATGGGCAAGCTGATGGCGGAAGATTTGAGCGCGGTGATCGAAGCCAATAACCGGAACGGGATGCCTACCCGCGCCATCATCCCTTGCGGTCCCAGTTGCTGGTATGCGCCCTTCACTGCGC
Organism: Terriglobales bacterium; assembly: GCA_036265385.1. Classification (GTDB taxonomy): domain Bacteria; phylum Acidobacteriota; class Terriglobia; order Terriglobales; family Acidobacteriaceae; genus DATAPD01. Next base: position 18,096 of record DATAPD010000027.1, on the reverse strand, counting down.
TGGTGAACTCCCGTCAATTGTCACTCGCGAACCTAACTGTATTTCATATGGACGAGTGTCTCGATTGGGAAGGCCGACCGCTCGCCGTGAACCATCCCTACAATTTTCGGACGTTCATGGAAAAACATTTTTACGGAGGCGTTTCACCTGAACTAAGTGTCCCAAATGAGCAACGATTGTGGCTGTTGCCTTCCACGATGGAGCGGGTCGCAGCGGCAATTCAAGCTGCACCGATCGACATCACCGTGGGAGGATGGGGACAGGACGGGCACATCGCCTACAACCAGGCGCGCCGTCATCCATACAACTGCATTACTCTCGAGGAATTAGCCAACTCGAGCATCCGGATCCAGGAAAATAACTGGGACACAATCCTTGCTTTGGCACAGCGCACTTTCGGCAGCGCGTATCAATTCGTTCCGCCCATGTCCATTACCCTTGGCGTGAAAGAGTGTCTATCGGCGAAAAAAGTTCGGGTCTACAGCGACACGGGCGCTTGGAAGCAGACTGCGCTGCGGGTAGCGCTTTTCTCCGAGCCGACTCCGGAATATCCCATGACGCTTTTACAGACGCATCCTGACGCGCTCATCACGGCCACGGAAGAAACCGCCCGTCATCCCATCAGCGAGAACCCGGATTGGGAGTTGCTTTAGACATGCGATATCTGCGCATTGATGAAAACTCCCCTTTCGTTCAACTGATTGGTGTTGGTGGCTTGGGCACCGGCATCTTCTTTGAACTCGAGGGCGATGTCACGCTGGGACGTAATGAAAGCCGTCCTGGGCGACTGCTCGACGTGAAGGATTACTGCAAACTGCACATCGTGATTCACTACGTGGCAGCCTTGTTGGGATCCGGTACGAACGGACGATTCCGAGTCTTGCCCGTAGGGAATGTTGGGGATGACTCAGCTGGCCGGACTGTCATTGAAACGATGGCTTTGGCCGGCATCGACACAACTCATGTTCGTGTGGTGCCTTCCACGCCGACGCTTTTCAGCGTTTGTTTCCAATATCCTGATGGAAGCGGCGGCAATATCACTACGAATAACTCCGCTGCCGGGACCTTATCTTGTGGAGATGTAAACAGCACGGCGAGCCTTCTCAACAACGGTGGCCGACGCTGCATCGCTCTAGCCGTGCCCGAAGTGCCGCTCGAGACGAGGAAACGTTTTCTGGAAATCAGTTCGCGCGCCGGGGCGTTCTGTGCGGCATCCTTTGTGAGCGCAGAAATATCGCCAGCTTGTAATTCCGGAATGTTCGATCTGCTCAATTTGGTTGCGCTGAATGAAAGTGAAGCCGAAATATTTGCGGATCATCCTTTCGACGCAGAATTGCCAGCTCCATTTCTCGAACGCTGCCAGCAACGGATACGCACCGCATATCCTAAGTTAAAGTTGATTGTCAGCGCGGGCGCAGCCGGAGCCTATGGAATCACCAACTCCGCCTGTGATTTTTGCCCGGCGCCACACGTTGAAGTTGCTTCCACAGCCGGAGCAGGTGATGCATTGCTGGGCGGTACCCTGGCCGCTCTCGCAGCAGGCATGCCTCTGGTGCAGCCTCGAAGCTCACACCCGGATACCACAATCCATACGGCTCTTCAGTTCGGCGTATTGTTGGCAAGCTACAAATGTCTCTCGCCGCACACTATCAACATGTCGGCGAACATTGACACGCTCCTTGAATTTGCGGCGAAACGCAATATGGAAATGGCTCCAGAATTTGGAAGCTTTATTTAGTTCCTAACCAAGCAGCTGACTCAAATCATCCCTTCCCAACCGAGTTTTCACTTGACATCCCTTCCGCACGGGTATATCTACTTCGGCTAGTAAAACGTTACACCAGAGACAAACATTCCTCTCTTGCTCACCCCAGTTCTCAAAAAAGGGGGCACACGTATGGTTTGGGAGCACATTTCGCTTCGCAAATCCGACTCTCACTTCGCCGCACTTACGTTGGCTCTGCTTCTGGTCATTCCCATCACCGGTTGCAATCGAAAGCAATCGCAGCAGCCCGCGGGTTCGACCAGTTCTGCGATCAAAGTTTCGGTCAACTCCGCTGGGCCGGTCGTCATCACCACACCGACTGCGGAGTTTGAGTTGGCGCGCTCGGGCTACCTGAAAGCCACCTTGTTGCGCGACGGGCAACGGTTGACGCTCGATGACAACGCGGCCGACCCAAAGAGCAGTGGGAATTTTCTCGTCAGTGGTGGCAAAGACATCAACGACTTCGAACTGGACCTCGACCACCTTCGCCAAGCCCCACCATCCGGAAGACTTGGCGCAAAAGGCACGCGGATTGAAGTGTCGGGAAAGAGTCCGTCTACACCAGGAATAGTGAAGAGTCTCGTCATTGAAGTCTATGACGACTTGCCGAACCTTGCGCTTACAAGGGTTTCCTATAAGAACGTCGGAAGCAGCCCTATCCCCCTGGATCGCGTCGTTCTTCAGAAACACACTTTGAGTGCTTCTCTCAGCGATCCGAAAGCGGCCCCGTTCGCGATGTGGTCCTTCCACGGCTCAAGTGAAGCCTGGGGCAAGGACGACGTCATGCTCATTAACGCCAAGTTCACGCGTGACAATCCCATGCAGGTCGTCATGCACAAGGACGAGAATCAGACCGGCGGTGGCATTCCGGTTGTGGCGTTCTGGACTGGCTCTGTTGGTGAAGCAGTCGGACATGCTGAGACTGTCCCGCTCCGGTTAAGTCTTCCGGTACGTGCCGGCACTGACAGCCGCGTCAATGCCGAAGTCGATATCGATCAGAACACAAAGTTAGGCGCTGGCGAAACCTACACGGCGCCTTTGACTTTTGTCTCGGTATTCCATGGTGATTTCTACGAGCCCTTGAGTCTCTACTCCAAGATGCTCCAAAAGCAAGGTGTGAGCCTTGCGCACCCGACCAAGGCGGATTACGAAGCGAACTGGTGCGGCTGGGGTTACGAGATGGACTTCACCCCAAAGCAGATGCTGGGCACAATCCCCAAGCTCAAGGAACTCGGCTTGAATTGGGCAACTCTCGATGCAGGCTGGTTCAAGAACCGCGGTGACTGGGAACCACGCGACGATACTTTCCCCGGCGATTCATTGCAGAAGGTTGTTAAGGCGTACCACGATGCGGGTATTCACATCACCGTATGGTGGATCCCGCTCGTAGTGGAAGACGGTCACGGCAAAGACATTCTGAATCACAAGACATATCAACTGGCCAAGGTTGTGAAGGAACATCCTGATTGGTTGATCCTCGACAAAGATGGAAAACCGGCTCGGGCGACGGCTGATCTCGGCGCACTCTGTCCTGCGATTCCCGAAGTCAAGCAATACTACAAACAATTAACCGAACGCTTCATTCGCGACTGGGATTTTGATGGACACAAGCTCGACTTCTCCTACACCGTTCCGGCCTGCTACAACCCGAAGCACCACCACAAATCTCCCGACGAATCCGTCAGGGCGGTTGGCGAGATTTACAAAATCATTCTCGATACCACGCGCTCCCTCAAGCCCGACAGCGTAACGCAAGCATGCCCGTGCGGAACTCCCCCAAGTCTCGCTTGGCTCCCTTACATCGACCAGGCCGTTACGGCTGATCCGGTGGGATCAAAACAAGTGCGCCTCCGAACAAAGATGTACAAGGCTCTGCTTGGTCCGGAGGCCGCAGTTTACGGCGATCACGTCGAGCTTACCGAAGTCCAATTGAGCAACACGCTGCACGAAGTCGACAAGGGTACCGACTTTGCCTCCGAAGTCGGAGTCGGCGCAGTGCTTGGCACAAAATTCACGTGGCCCGGCTACGGCCCAAAATTGAAAACCGTGGAACTAACCTCGGAAAAGGAAACGCATTGGAAGAAGTGGATTGATATCTACAAATCAAAAATGCTTTCAGAAGGTGAATTTCTGGATTTGTACACCTATGGGTATGACCAACCCGAGGCATATGCCATTCAGAAGGACGGCAAGATGTACTACGCCTTCTATGCTCCGGAAAAGAAAAAACCCTGGTCCGGCGAAATAGAACTTCGTGGGCTCAAGTCCGGGAAATACGCAGTAGTTGATTATGAAACTGGCCGGGCCATGGGACAAATAGAAGCGAACAACCCAAAGTTGACCGTGACTTTCACTCAGCATCTGCTGCTGGAAGCCAGTCCGCATTGAGCGTTCCGGAATTCTGGCTTTGCTGTTGTGTCGGCCTGTAGCGAAGGGGTGGATTATGTTGCATGCACTCAGAATCATTCGTCGAAGCATCACAATTAGTCTGTTTCTAGTCACCACCCTTTGCTGGGCCCAAAAAGATACCGGCAACATTGTTGGGACCGTCCGCGACCAGTCCGGAGCGTTCATTCCGAATGCAACCGTGACCGTCGAAGACGTGGATCGCGGAACCACTTTTCAGACGTCGACTAAATCTACCGGAGAATACGTTGCCGGCCCATTGAAGATCGGTCGGTATCGGATCGTCGTTGAAAAACAGGGTTTCAAAAAGACATCGGTCGGCCCTATCGAGCTGAATCTGCAAGAGCGCCCTTCCATCGATGTGACTCTGCACGTTGGTGGAATCAACGAACAAGTGGTAGTCACCAGCCAAGGACCGCAGCTGGAAACAGAGAACTCTGATCTCGGACAAGTTGTCACCAGCCAGCGCATTCTCAGCCTTCCCCTGAATGGCCGGAACTACGCTCAGTTAGCACAGCTGAGCGCCGGTGTCGCTCCTGCAGAACCCGGATCACGCGCAGAAAAAACCTACGGCTTCAGCGCGAACGGTGCCCGTGCTCTTCAGAATAACTTTCTGCTCGACGGCATCGACAACAACGCAAACCTCGGAGATGTGCTGAACGAGAGCACGTACGTCATCCAGCCCTCGGTCGATGCCATTGCCGAATTCAAAGTTCAGACGAACTCTTACACCGCCGAATTCGGACGCGGAAACGGCGCCGTCATGAATGCGGCCATCAAATCGGGCACGAATCAATTCCACGGAGATGTTTACGAGTTCCTGCGTAATGACGTTTTCGATGCTCGCAATGCTTTTGGCTCTGAGCGAAAGCAGGCCTACAAGCAGAACCAGTTCGGCGCTACCCTTGGCGGTCCGATCATCAAGAACCGCACCTTCTTCTTCGGCGATTACGAAGGATTTCGCGTGCGTCAAGCAACGCCAATCTTGTCCACCATTCCCACGCCTCAGATGATCGCTGGCGATTTTTCAGATCTTCTGAGTGGTACCGTCGCACCCCAAGTGGACCCCGACTCGGGTCAACCCATTCCTGGCACCCAAGCATTGGATTGCAATGGGAATGTCACCTTCTTCGGAGAGATCTTTAATACTCGCCTCACACAGCAGAATCGTTTCGACTTGAACCCCAATGGTTTTTGCGGAGTGCCGATCTCATCGGGCGCCAACCTTAACGTATTTCCGAGCGGGCTGATTGATCCATTAGCTGCCCGCCTCTCCTCTTTCTATCCAGCGCCAAACACCACGCTGGGAGGACAGAATTTCCTTACCGAGCCCGTCCGCAAAGAAAGCCGCAACAATTTCGATATTCGCGTGGACCACAAGATCACGCAGAAAGACGACACCTTCGTACGTTTCAGCTATCAAGATCAGCCGAGCGAAATCCCTGCGCCATTTAACAACGTGCTGGATGGTGGCGGCTTCTTCGACGGAATCGAGGACTTCTCCTACCGCAGCGTGGCGATGAATGAAGTGCACTTGTTCACGCCCAATGTCATCAACGAAGCCCGCTTTGGTTACAACCGCATCAATGCGCACCGCTTCCAGTTGAACTCTGACAAGAACATCGCCGGCGACCCGAGTTTTGGCATTTCTTTCCCCGGTATCCCCTTCGGTCCGCAGAACGGTGGGCTGCCAGAAATCGATTTCGGCGACGGTTCCGCCACCATCGGCAGCTCAACATTTCTGCCTTCGATTGAAAAGCAGAACAGCTACGTGCTCACGGATAACCTGACCTGGATTCACGGACGCCATTCCTTGAAGTTCGGCACCGAGCTCCGGTTTGAACAGTTCACAATCTTCCAACCCGCCGCCTCGCGTGGCAATCTCGGCTTCGGTTCGGAGTTCACCGATAATCCCGCTTCCCCAAGTACGGGTGGCTCGGCTTTCGCCTCCATGTTGTTAGGCATTCCGGATTTCGGCGAGATTACAAGTCTGCACAACGTGGATTATCGGCGCCAAATCTATGCCGGATACGTGCAGGATGATTTTCGGGTCACCCCAAGGCTGACCTTTAACCTTGGCTTACGCTACGAATTTTTCAGCACCATCAAGGAAGCGCGGGATCAGGCAGCCACCTTCGACTTCGCCAACCAGGCATTGCTCGTTCCCAAAGGTCAGCCACTGGAACTGACGCCAACATTGGCTCAGAGCATCCCCATTTTGCGCACAGGTTCGCGTGGCTTGATCCATCCCGACTACAACAACTTCGCGCCCCGTTTCGGGTTTGCTTATCAAATCAGCAACAACTTAGTGATGCGCGGTGGCTACGGCATCTTCTACGGCGGACAGGAGAACGGACCTTTTTCAAATCCGAGTCCTGGATTCAATCCTCCATTCTTCTCGATCGAGTCGTTTAACGTCCCGTGCTCGGCTCTTTCCGCAAATCCCGCGTCGGGTCAGATCGATTGCTCCATTCCGAATTTCAACGTACTGGCGAACGGCTTCCCCGCGACTTCTTTGAGCGACCCTAACACGCCATTGTTATTCTCTGTCGACCCTAATCTTCGTACGCCCTATAACCAGCAATGGCATCTCGGACTCCAATATCAATTACCCGGGCAGACCGTGATGGAGGTTTCTTACGCAGGCTCACGCGGTCTGAAGCTCTTCGCCTTCTATAACGGGAATCAGGCCGTGCCCACGCCCGATCAGACCGCCGATTTCGCCCCACGACGTCCAGTGCACACTTGCAACACGACCTTGCTCCCCGGTTGTGATCCCTCTGTCTTCGACACAACGATCAACACATTCCGTTCCAACGCATTCTCGTTTTACAACTCGTTGCAAGCCCGCCTGGAAAAGCGTTTGACCCATGGATTGACGTTCCAGGCTTCCTACACCTACGGCCATGCCCTCGATAATGCATCCAGCGCGAACCTTGGATCGTTTGCAACCGGAGACTTCCGCGACCAGCGATTCCCCAAGCTGGAATATGGAAACGCCGATTTTGATGTTCGCCACCGCTTTGTCATGAGTTATGCGTACGAGTTGCCTTTCGGGCGCGGGAAGCGCCTCGCCGGAAATGCGGGAGGAGTGCTAAACCAGATCATCGGAGGGTGGGTTGTCAGTGGAATTACCTCCGCTTCCACAGGAAACTACTTCACTCCGACGGACATTTCGACCAACCTCTCGAATTCTGATGGCGGTGGTGACGTGGCCAACTCAGCCCGTCCCGATCGAGTCGGTGATCCGAACGGTAAGCCCTGCATTCCTGGAACGGTGTTCAACACTTGCGCTTTCGTCACCAATACCGTTCTCGGCACTTTCGGGAATGCCGGACGAAACATCATCCGAGGACCCGGGTTCCAGAACTGGGACCTTTCTTTCCTGAAGAATTTCCCAATCGGTGAAAGATACCGATTCGAGTTCCACGCGGACTTCTTCAACATCTGGAACCATGTCAATCCGCAATTGTTCCCAGCCAAGTTCTTGTTCGATAATCCTTCGACCGATCACGGACTTGATCTTGCGCCGGGTGAAAGCGGGTGCCCCGTCGACAATAATAATGAGAACTGTGCCTGGGGCTTCCCGCAGTCGGCTCGCGATCCACGGTTCGTTCAGTTCGCGTTGAAGTTTTACTTCTAGATCGCAACTGCAAGTTCGGGAACATGGCCGATACTCAAATCAGTTCTGTCGCGAACGCTCCTCAGCTCCGGCGAGCACTCAGCCTTTGGGACCTGATTCTGTACGGCATGATCGTCATCCAGCCTACTGCGCCCATGCCCGTTTACGGAGTCATGAGCCAACGAGCTCATGGGCATGCCGTCACAACAGTTCTGATCGCGATGGTCGCCATGCTGTTCACCGCCATGAGTTATGGGAAGATGGCTCGTGCCTATCCCAGCGCTGGTTCAGCATTTACCTATGTGGGTTCCGAAATCCATCCTGCTTTGGGATACGTCACCGGTTGGAGCATGGCCATGGATTACATGCTCAACCCCATCGTTTGCACAATCCTCTGCAGCAAGTTCGCGCTGAACTTTCTCCCCGAGATCCCTTACCCCGTATTCATCGTCTTTTTCATTACCTTATTCACCTGTCTCAACTTGTTCGGCATTAAAACGTCGGCTCGCATCAACGAAACGCTTGCTGCTGGTATGGGCGTGGTAATCGTCATCTTCCTTGTAGCTGCTGCACGGTATGTGCTGAAAACTCCGCATGACGGATTCGCGTTCTTTACTCGTCCCTTCTACGATCCCCAAACGTTTTCCATGCCGGCAGTGCTCGGCGGAACGTCGCTCGCGGTTCTCACCTATATCGGGTTCGACGGCATCTCGACTCTCTCCGAAGAGGCCGAAAATCCCAAGCGCAACATACTCCTCGCCACTGTACTGGTTTGCCTGATCACGGGCGTGCTGGCCTCGATCGAAGTCTATGCTGCCCAGTTAGTGTGGCCCGGCGCTGAGCCTTTTCCTGATGTGGACACCGCGTACGTGTCTGTTGCTGGGCGCGCTGCGGGCGCATGGCTATTTGCGTTGATCAACATCACGCTGCTGGTCGCGACTGTGGGATCGGGAATGGGCTCGCAATTGGGCGCGGCTCGTCTGCTGTTCGGCATGGGACGAGGCAACGCTCTCCCCAAGTCTTTCTTCGGAGTCATCGAGCCGAAGCGACGCATACCTCGGAACAACGTACTCTTCGTTGGCTTTTTCGCGCTGCTTGGCACAATTTTTTTGACCTTCGAGCGCGCGGCGGAATTGTTGAACTTCGGCGCGCTACTCGCGTTCATGGGAGTTAATGCCGCATCATTCACGCATTATTACTTGCGCCAATCGGAGAAGAAGTGGAACAACCTGCTCGTCCCCGTGATGGGCTTTACGGTTTGTCTCTTGTTGTGGCTCAATCTCAGCCGTCCCGCCAAAATCGCTGGCGTAATTTGGATGGCCGTCGGTATTGCTTACGGGGCGTTTCGAACTCGCGGTTTCAAATCTAGTTTGGTTTCGTTTGATGTCCCTGAAGATGTCGACGGCTCAGCACCGGTCGTCGAGCGAAACTAGCAATCATAAAGGAGGTTCTCGTGGCTGTTGTGATGCGTCTTATTCAGCAATATGACCCGAAGCACAAGCAGGAGTTCCACGCCTTGGAAAAGCAGTTCGCAGAACTTGAGCACCGCGGCATTCTTCCAAAAGGAGAGCGCCTCATTCCAATTTCTGGACGCGAACCTGCCAACACTATCGTCTGGCAATGCCGCTTCGACTCTCTCTCCGCCGCCGAAAATGCGATGAAACAGATTGACGCCAGCGATGAACACACCGAGCTCGCCAAAAAGCAGCACCCTATGTTTCAGCAAAGCTGGGTCGAGTTCTACGAGGTGCTCGGGTACTGAACGATCGTCTTTCATGTCTTCACGATCCACGCCGCTAACATAAGCCGCAAGCTTATGACTGTACTGATTCGTTGAGTTATTACGACCACCTGTGATCCGCCTCACTGCTAACCGCAGGTTCTGAATCTAGTGTGAAACCTGTGAGACCCCGCGATCCCGCGCTATTCCTTGCCTGCGTGCCGTTCCTCACATTCTGGGTTTAGCCACTACCGGGTCTGGAAGGGAGAGTTGACCACGAAGGAGATATGTCGATGAATGGCTGCGAACTCAAATTTTGCCCACGATGCGGTGCGGACCAGGCCACAAGCAGGGAAGTAACCCCCAATCATATTGTTGAACTCTACTGTGCTCATTGCGGAGAAACCGTTTTGTTACTTTGGGAGGAGCAAGCGCTGGTCGGCACGGCAGTCACGCACGATCCCGACAGCGATTCAGAATCTTGGTGACGTGTTGATGGCAAGTAGCACGCGCCAAGTTGGCGAACAGCGAATAGCTACTTCCACTCGCGTTGCACAAGGTAATCACCATCTACATTACTTCCCACGTCGTATTCACATTCTTCGCTTAGCTAAACATCCCTACATTTCGTGTCCCACGGCCAGCGTGGCTGTGACCCGGGTCACATCCCCATATATCAATTGTCGTCACAATCCTTAGTATGCGCACGGCGCAAACATTATTAGTGTGTACCGCTGTTTCCAACGCCAGACATGACTGAGGAGGGTTTTGTGCTCGTCACCAAGCAGCAATCCCTGGACTATCACTTCGGAGCGCACCCGGGCAAAATCGAAGTCAAGCCGACGAAGCCCTGCCGGACACAGCGCGACCTCAGCATGGCATACACGCCCGGCGTTGCCGAACCCTGTCTTGAGATCGCGCAAAATCCTCATGACGCTTTCAAGTACACAGCGCGAGGAAACCTGGTCGCAGTCGTCAGCAATGGCACCGCTGTTCTCGGACTCGGCAACATCGGAGCGCTCGCCGGAAAACCGGTGATGGAAGGCAAAGGGGTTTTGTTCAAACGCTTCGCCGACGTCGATGTGTTTGATCTTGAAGTCAATACCGAAGATCCCGACGAGATCATCAAGCTCTGCCAGTTGCTCGAGCCAACTTTCGGCGGCATCAACCTCGAAGACATCAAGGCTCCGGAATGCTTCCGCATCGAAGAAACGCTGAAGAAAACGATGAAAATTCCCGTCTTCCACGATGACCAGCACGGTACAGCGATCATCTCCGGCGCGGCTCTGTTAAACGCTCTCGAACTTGTGGCGAAAGACATAAATAAAGTCCGCGTTGTATTCAACGGGGCGGGCGCTTCCGCCGTTGCCTGCGCCGAACACTACGTTCGCCTCGGAGTGAAACGCGAGAACATCACCCTCTGTGATACCAAGGGAGTCGTCTACAAAGGCCGCACCGCAGGAATGAATAAGTACAAGGATCGCTTCGCCGGCGAAACCAAGCTCCGGACGCTTGAAGAAGCCGCCGCCGGATCCGACGTGCTCGTTGGCTTATCCGTAAAAGGTGCATTCACGCCAGAGATGATTTGCTCCATGGCACCCCATCCTATCGTCTTTGCCATGGCGAACCCTGATCCTGAGATTACTTACGAAGAAGCCAAAGCCTGCCGTAGCGATCTCATCATCGCAACCGGGCGCTCGGATTATCCAAACCAGGTCAACAATGTGCTCGGATTTCCTTTCATCTTCCGCGGTGCCCTGGATGTGCGCGCCACTTCGATCAACGAAGAAATGAAACTGGCTGCGACGCGTGCCCTGGCAGCTTTGGCGAAGGAAGATGTTCCCGATTCCGTGTGTCGTGCCTACGGCGTCAATCGTCTGCGATTCGGAACCGATTACCTCATCCCCAAGCCGTTCGATCCGCGCGTGCTCGTGTGGGAGGCCTCGGCAGTCGCGCAAGCTGCGATGGAATCCGGCGTAGCCCAGGAGCACGTGGATATCAAAATCTACCGCGAGCAACTCGAGCGCCGTCTTGGGCGGGCCCACGAGATCGCCCGCATGATGATTCACAAAGCCCAAGCCAAACCGAAGCAGGTGGTCTTTCCGGAAGGAGACGACGAGAAGATCCTTCGCGCGTGCCATTGCTTACTCGAAGAGAAAATTGCAGCTCCGATACTGTTGGGAAATGCCGACGACGTCCGCGCAAAGGCCATAGGACTAGGCGTCGATATCACTGGTGCCCGTATTGTGGATGTTGATAAATCCGAGTTCCGGGAACGCTACATCGACGAGCTTTTCCGACTCCGTCAGCGCCGAGGCGTAACACTCACCGAAGCTCGCGCGCTCCTCAATAACCGGAATGTTTTCGGCTCGTTGATGGTGCGCATGGGCGATGCAGACGCTCTCGTTTCCGGAGTCACCCAGCATTTTCCTGATGTCATTCGTCCCGCGTTGCAGATTGTGCGCATGCGTGAAGGCCTGCATAAGGTCTCGGGTTGCTACGCCATGATCACCCGCAGCGGCGAGCTTTATTTCATGGCCGACACCAGCGTAAACATCGAGCCTTCCGCGGAAGACCTGGTCGAAATCGCGCTTTGTACTGCCGAAACCGCCCGACGATTCGATGTGGTCCCGCGTGTAGCGCTACTGTCCTTCTCTACCTTCGGCAGCACTCTCAACGGTCATACCGATAAGGTCCGCAAAGCAGTCGATCTGCTGCACGCCGCGGATCCATCACTCGTCGTGGACGGAGAAATAATGGCAGACATTGCTGTCTCTCCCGAGCTGCTGGAGCAGACCTATCCTTTCAGCTTGCTCAAAGGTGGTGCCAATGTGTTGATCTTCCCGGACCTCAATTCCGCCAATATCGCTTACAAGTTGTTAGCGAAGCTGGGCGGCGCTGAGACCCTCGGCCCAATCCTGATGGGTATGAATCGCCCGGTTCACGTGCTGTCGCGTGGTGCTGAGGTGGAAGAGATCGTAAATGTTGCTGCTATTGCGGTTGTGGACGCCCAGGAATGCGACATTATCGCGTCTTCGCCGGAGTTTGCTAAGCCGGAGGTTGTGGCTCGCTAAGTTCCTGCTGCCCAACTAACTGCGACCTTGCCGAAGAACCAAATCTCTTCTGAACCGAAGATGAATGCCCCGCGGTTTGACCTTGAAATCTACAGGAATCGCCCGATAGCAATCGGCGGGCGACCTGTTAGGGTGCCCACTTGAAGAACTGGCTAGGCCCCGTGGGCAGGGCTAGTTCGAGCAGAAGAATCGCTTCTCAATCCCCCCAATTGAGAAGCGATTTTTTGTTTAAGCTAAGCTTCGGATTCTGTTTGCCGAAAGGCGAGTCTACTCTTTCCTCAACTTAAATCGCGCAAATGGCTTGGCTTCGCCCTTCAAAATATTGTCGAGCCGGTTCTCCCACGTGTTCGTTTTCGGATCGTAGATAAAACTATTCGTGAAGCTCTTTTCGCCCCGCTCATTTGTGAACACAAAATCAAGCTCATTCCCTTGGGCGTCGCCACCCCAATCGACTCGGACGTCAATCCGCCGTACACATCCAGCCACACGCAGGCATATTGCTTGGTTTTTTCATTCCATCCGATGAACACAGTTGCGTCGTATTGCGGTTCTCCCTTGTCGTTCTTGTCTTGCGAGACTTCGTGGAAGCGCAGGTAATGGTGCTGCAGCACCCACTCCGCATCCAATTCATGCGTCACCTGCTGCTTGCCCACCATGCCCTCCATCAACCACTTACCCGCCAGATGGTCGAGCAGAGGTGACTGAGTGGGCGACTGTTGCGCCGTCGCAATCAAAGCCAAAAATATTGACGTCAGAATGAGAAGTCGTTTCATCTGCTTTCTTCACCTCAAAACGCGAATGGCACGGATTGTAAGCCAATCCCATACTGATAAGTACCTGGAATGCTGGCTGGATTTGAGACAGAGTAGATGACCGTGTACTCTTCCAAAATCATTGAACCCTGTGAGTGCCTTTATGAAAAATCCATACGAAGTCTTGCAGCAAAAAGAAGCCGATGTCGCTCGTGTTCGTCACGAGATTGAAAGCCTCAGGATCGCTGTTTCGCTACTTGGCGAAGGTTCCGCGGACCAGCAACTGGACGCTGAGCAGCAAGCGAGTACCGAACAGCCGCACACTGACGGAATCTCGAGCACTGACCAAAACGCGGGCTCTGGCGAAGAAGTCCGTCCTCCACTCGAAGAGGAAGAAACGGATTTGCCGTTGGACGCAAGGCCGACCGGCACGGACGGTCTCTTTTCCTCAGTTGGCGGTTCCCGCTCAAGAGTCTGGAAGATTTTTCGGCGCGAAAAATAGACCACCTACTCGCAATTAGAATCGAAACGACACACACGTTCTAGAGACAGTGGGCTCGCGATTGTAGCTTTTCACGCTTGGATGAGTGAATAATCGGGGATTCAAGACCACTAACTTTTGCGCTTATATTTGCTTGTATGAACAACGGACACATCTACTTCGAAATCCAGGCCGATGATCCCGCTCGCGCCATTAGTTTTTACTCACAGGTATTCGGTTGGAAGTTCGACGAAGTGAAAGGCCTTCCGATTCCTTACTGGCGAATTGAGACTGGCGGGTCACGGGGCGGCTTGCTGAAGCGGCCAGCCACAACTCCTCCGGCACAGTGTGGAACGAATGCCTTTGTGTGTTCCTTGGAAGTGGCGGACTTCGACGAGACAGCAAGGACAATCGAACACCTCGGAGGCGTCGTAGCATTGCCCAAATTCGCGGTTCCTAAGACTTGCTGGCAGGGATATTTCGTTGACGCTGAGGGAAACACATTCGGCATCTTCCAGGTGGATTCCAATGCGAGATAGGCCAACGCCGTCCTGATTTGATCTCGCTATGGCGCGTCAGTGCTACCATTTTGCTCGAACGTGCCATTTTGCCCGTGTTCAGAACGGATTTACGCTGCAACGTCGGGAAGAGGCTTGAGCAACGGAGCAGAGGTCAAACCAGCGTCCTCGTCCGGGAGGGCTTGAAACTCTTCCCGCCTACTATTCAAATCGGCATGTCCTCTGAAAATCAGTCCGCATCTGAGCCATATGACGAGTGGATGAAGAAACTCCGCACTGCCTTTGACTCATTGAATCTGCCGATGGCAGATTGGCAGGCACTAGGGGCCTTCGACTACCGACGCGAGTACGATGCCGGAGTCGATCCCGCCGACGCAGCCAAAAAAGCCAATCGATACTGGTGGCGCGAGTGGAACAAGTCTCTCAATCAGGATTGCCGTCAAACGAAGAATTGTTGGCTGCCACGTGGTCATCAGGGCGGCTGCCAACCTGTTTCGGAAAACTAATCCAAAATCAGCCTGCGCCGTTCGTTTAACAATCTGGGTCAATGAGCATAGGCGGGTGTTCGTCGACTGAAAAAGCAGGCATGTCTCCTCCCAGCAGGACGATGTGGCGAAAGTTCCCCGTCCGGTCACACCAGAACACGCAGCGACAAGGACGGGGGATTTTCTAAAACACTGGGAGCACGTTAGAACCGCTTGTATTCAAAGCTGACAGTCTTTGATCCGCCGGAACCCAATGTGAAGTTGTAACCGGCATAGATAGTGTTGTCTCCGAACGCTGGTGTGGAAGAACCAGCGAGCGTACACGGATCAAGGAAGAAAATAGATTGGTCGAGCACGTTCGCAAAATGATTGACTGCCTGTGCCGTGACATACACCATCACCCCGTGGCCTGCGGGTTGATAGTCCCAAGCTGCATCGGTTCCGTGGTCAGCGTAGTCGTCGGTGATAGTGTTATCTGCATCAACGTCCATCCAGCGCACCAGGTAGATGGGTTTTGATACCGGAACATTGTTCTTCAATGTTTCGGTGATCTTGATGATTCGCTCAACCGTGGTTTGACTGAAAATTTGCGTGAGCGTAAACAGACCATCCGAGGTTGTCCGCTTAATCGTCAACGGGAAGGTATTGGGCCCATTGGGCTGGGTTCTTGTAGGCGCGTTCCAGTTTCCGGAGTCGAAGTCTGCAAAATCAGAATACGATTTGTTCGCGTTGACGTCACAAACTCCGTAACCTTCATAGAAATTGCCCTCGCGTACGTGTTCAAAGCCCGCCGGGCTCTCGAGCTGTACGATGTTTCCGTTCGCCGTAATACAGTATTTGAACAAGGATGGGCCGCTTCCGGAAGTGAATGTCGATTGACACGTTGTGGTTGCGTCAGGACTGACTGGAAACGAACTTCGAGACTGAACTTGTCCTTGCCCGAATGCCAATCCCATCGAGCCTGCCAAGATTGCTGCCAATACAAAACCTCTCATCTTTTCCTCCTGATGTTGGGTGAAATGGTTGATTACCTTGCCTGAAAGGCACCCTTGGGTGATTGAGCTTTCAGAAGAATCCGACGGCCGTCGAACGTCTTCCTGTTCTTGATTCCGCGCGCAGGAGCAATTTTGTTATTGGTTAGTGTGAAAAGAGATGCAGGTGTTTCACTTTTCGAGAAAAAAATCGGACGCCCCTGGCAATACCGCAGCAGACACTCACGAAGTTCATTGGCGGACGAATCGTGCCGTCTTGAAACTGTGCCTATCGCGAGTGCTCTCGTTTTCTTTGTCCTCTCAGATGTCGGATATCAGTCATTAACCGATCGTTGGTAAAACGGCGACTTCTCCCCGATCCGCGACTTGAACAGCGCGCCACCAACCGTGTACTTTTACGTACCAACCTGGGACATTCGGCTTTGATCCACACCCCACCTTCCCGATCTTCGAACGTCATTCTTTGGAGATGGTCTGCGCTTGGCGCGTGCCTGTTCCTGCTTGCCGTTCTTAAGTGCCTGCAAGCCGTCGCGCAACAAAAGCCCGCGTCACCACTCGACGAATTTGACCGCCGTTTTGCCGCTGCGAACTCGGCGAAGGAGGCAGGTAACTTGCCCGCGGCTGCTGCCGCCAGCGGGAAGATAATCGCCCTCGCCTTCCGCGAAATGGGGAAGTTGCGGTTCTTGGAAGCTGCATATCCAGAGGCCGCCAAGTTCTCCCGCAGGTCTCTCGAGTTCGAGGACGCTGCAGATGCGCACGTCGATCTCGCCGCTCTCAACTTGTTTACCAGCCAGTTTGACGAAGCGCTCAAAGAGACCAGCCTTGCTCTCACCGCCGATCCGCGCAACGCCACCGCCTTGACCATTCAGGGCCAGGCGCAGATTAAGAAAAAAGATTACCGAGCCGCGGCGGAGTCTTTCCAGAAGTCTCTCGAGATTCGTCCCGACCGCGAAACCAGCTACCGTCTCGCCAGTTGTTTGCTCCAATTGAAAGAGAAGGGAAAGGCCGCAGCCATTTTCCAGCAGATGACGTCAGAGTCCGGTGATCGCAGCGGCCTCCATCTGTTGTTCGGCGACGCTTATCGAAGTGCCACCCTCTACGATGACGCCATCCGGGAGTTCCAGCGTGCGCTCTCACTCGATCCCAAAGTTCCAAACGGACACTACTTTCTCGGCCTGACCTACTTGATGCAAAACGAATGGGTGCTCACGCCGGAGGCCCGCCGGCAATTTCTCGAGCAATTGCGAGTCGACCCTGCAAATTATTTTGCGAACTATCTCCTGGGCTATATGGCATTCAGTTCGAACCGGTCGCAGGAGGCGGATCGCTATCTGGTGGAGGCGGCGAGATTGAATCCGTCTTCATCGCAAGCCTGGCTCTACTTGGGAATGAATGCTTATCGCCGCAAGGAAAATCAGCGTGCGGAGCAGCTTTTTCGTAAGGCAATTGCACTGAACGAGCGTAGCGGCGTAGAAGCTCACAACGATATCCGGAAGGCCTACACCAGTCTGGGCCGGATCCTCATTGCTTCCGGAAGATCGGCGGAAGGGAAGCAATACTTCGAAAAGGCGCGCGCGATTCAGCAAAACATCATCGCCGAGAACCAGGAAGAGAGTGGCATGGGTAATTCGGGTGGCTCCGGAGTTTCCTCAGCCGATGTCTCCAGCCTTCAGGAAAACGAGCCGCCGGTTCCTCTCGGGGGGACGGGCAAGGATGCCGCCACGCCGTTAGGCAATAATGCGCTCTCGCACGCCAAGTTGACACAAGCCCAGAAGAGACAGGCAGCGGCCCAGGAAGAGTTCTTGCGTTCTGTTCTGGGCGGTGCCTTCGCTGATCTGGCCACGGTCGAAGCAATGCAGGAGCAGTATGCCGTAGCTCTCGGACACTATCAGGAAGCGGAGGGATGGGATCCCAAAGTACCCAACCTGATGCGCAATCTCGGGTTCACGGCCTATCGCGCCGGGAACCAGCCGGAAGCAATCCGGGCATTGCGAAAGGCGCTGGCACTTGCCCCGGGTGATGATGAGGCTCGCACGGTTCTGCGAGAACTGGGGACGACTGTCCCCGGGCAGGTTCCGCAAAAGAAAGAAGACAAGAAGCCATGAACTTGAGCGTGACGTGCAGCAATTGAATCCACAACCATTACTTTGCATTCGCGTCCTGCTCGTCGGCGCAGCGGTGCTGCTTGCATCGATGGGTTTGAGTCAGGAGCAGCATCCGACCGCGCCTCCTCCCCCGCCGAACGCCAAGAAGGTTCAGTGCAAAGGACGTCCGGTACCGC
>DATAPD010000026.1:0-1719 GCA_036265385.1 Terriglobales bacterium | reverse complement strand
CCGAGCTCAACAAGTATTCATCCCGGGAAGAGAAGCACAAAACGGACTAAGTCCGCATCATGAACGAAATTCAGGAAAAAACCATGAACAAACTCATCGTCTTATCCCTAGCAGCCCGTGGCAGTAGTGCGTGTCAGGCAGCCGAACTCCGCCGTGAGGCAAGCGTCTCCCGGATGTCGCCTCCATGGCCGGTCGTGAGCCAATTTATCTCGAATAGGCTATCGATCAGCGAATTCTCTTCTAAAGTCATCCAAAGCAACGCAAAAATATGCAGATAAAGCGCTTGGAACTCCCTTGGAGTTCCTGCGCCGCAGTTCCGACGCAGTATCAGCGACAGATTGAATGCCGCTGCGTGCACGACTAGGCGCTTGAGAATGTTTTCTCGACCTCTTAAGTGCACTCGCCGCATGCCCCCGGTCTCATACATGTGGGCGAACGTCCTCTCGGTTAGTTCGCTTCGGATCTTCTGCAGTTGTTTACCGCGCTTGCCTTGAGTTCGCCTCCTGTTTTCGTAGGTTCGCTTTTGTTCAGCGGCCCTGCCTTCCCATTTGCGGCGACCACGCTCCGGTTCCGGCAGATAACTTCTCACCCCGTCCGCGTGCAGTGTCTTCAGCATTTCGCCGCTGTGATACCCCTTGTCCGCGACCAACTCTTCGACGCCCAGTGGATTGGCTGGTTTCATGGCCTTCTGCGCTTCTGCCAGAGTTTTGTGCAATGTGCTGGTATCGCCTTCGTTGGCGGGCGCCAGCGTGATTGCCACCACCGCGCCGCTGGACAGATCCACCGCGTGCTCAGCCTTGTGCGCCAAATGCGTCCGCCCATCCTTCATCTTGGTGATGCGGGCATCGGGATCGGCAGGGCTCGTCCATTCTTCATTCGAGCCCTTCTTCTTCCGCTTACGATCCATCCGCGCCAACTGTTCCCGCGTCGGATTCTCGATGCCAGCAGCCTGCGCCAATCCCTTCAGATACTCGTTGTAGCTTTGGCCGTTATCTCGCCGCACGATGCTCTTCAGCGCCGCATTTGCTTCCAACGTCGTCGCATCGATCGCGATGGTTTGTCCTTGCACCAGACCTTCGGCGGTCAGCAGTTTGAGAACCCAACCGAACACGGCTTTGTGGGTCGACAGCCAGTACAGCCGCCGCGTTCTCGAAATTGTTGAGTGATCAGGTGTTGGTTCATCGAGTGAGAAGCCCAAGAAGCGTCGCAGCGAAAGTGAGTCGGCGACCCGCCAGGCGATACCGCGCTCGGAATCCAGTCCCTCGAAGTACCCGATCAACATCAAGCGGAAGTACACTCCGGGTGCCATGCTTGGGCGCCCCAGCGGACTGTTCTTATAAAACCGGCAGCAGAGCAATTCCACCTTGCGATCAAACTTGTGTTGCTTCAGGATCTCGTTCAACTGGTCGTAAAAAGCGTTTCGTGGGCCGCCGACAACGTCTTTGGTCGCGATCCAAAGAGCCTGTTGCCGTTCTCGCCGCTTTCCCATCGCCATAGTTACATGACGACCAAAACATTACCTACGTAACATGTTTCAGCACGCTAAGTCCGACTAAAACCACACGCTGCTAGGCCAACGGATACA
Source organism: Terriglobales bacterium (assembly GCA_036265385.1). GTDB lineage: Bacteria > Acidobacteriota > Terriglobia > Terriglobales > Acidobacteriaceae > DATAPD01. The sequence goes on along the minus strand of DATAPD010000026.1, from coordinate 134 downwards.
ACCACAGGCCCGCGGAGTATCAATTGCCGAATCCAGGTTAAAGGTTCTTGGTTTTGCGAGTCATTGGCGAATAGATACATACAGACATAGTTGGCAAGGTGTGTGCGTAGGGATTCGCTATTCGCGATGTGAAT
>DATAPD010000025.1:0-303539 GCA_036265385.1 Terriglobales bacterium | reverse complement strand
GGGAATTGTTTTTCCAAAAGCATAGCTTCCAGAATGGCAGACTCGATCTTTTTTACTGATCGATTATTCCGGCTCCAGGAATGACTCGTCCTCAGCCAGCTCAACCTCTGAGCCGCTGCGAAGAAACTGTTTGCCTAAAGGGGATAGCCTTCGTGGCATGTACTTCTCACCGATCTTGATCACAGCCAACACTCCATCATCGGAGATACGCACCTCAGATACCAATGGCTCAGTGCCTTAAGAATCATCTCCAGATCAGTCTTGTACTTCATCGCGTCGCAATCATTTCAACTTCGGAAATGCGATCACTTTGCAGGTCGATTTTGCGCCATTGAGCTTGTTGATGGCACTCATCAAAGCTTGAAGTTCTTCGGCATTTTCTTTGCTGACGGGAAGCTCATTCAGGCGTTTTGTGATCGCCTTTTCGGCTGCCGCGATCTTTGAAGAGCTGCGTGCGCGGCGTCGCTCCAACATTGCATGAACGAATATCTGTTGCCATGGGGCTCCGTATGGCGGAGTCTTAAATGTGTTCATGTTGCACCCCACGCGCGAGAGATAGCACAAGGGCTGCTGCAAATCGACCGGTGAGCGCTGGTTTTCTGCTTTGTCACTTGCAGTTTCAGCTCTGACCAGAGAACTGTTGAAAATGCGACAGTTCGGGAACTTTTAGCCGGGCATCTTAGAGTTGGTTCTGCACTTGAACACTGAACAGGTGTTTAGGCGACGGCACGACTTCCTCTCAATGCCGCGTACGCTGTCAGAGTAGAGTCTAATGCTCGCCAACCACTCTTGATGCTCAGCTTGTATTCCTTTTCTGCTTCCAAAATTCCCAGTTCCAGATTTTCGCAGAGTTGCAATTCAGCGGATTCCGCTTTTGCGAGTACCGATGTATTCACGTCCATCGTTTGACAATCGAGTACTCCTACCTCGAACTGTTCGCGCTCGACTAGTGTGATGTGCCGATACGTTATTTCGCTGCCATTAGGAGAACGTTTGAAGAGCACAAAGTGCCGATGAATTTCATTAAACATGGCGCAATCCATTTCTTCCTTGGGGAAAAAAGATAGGAGCACGGGGAGGAGTGGAATCAGTTTCGACCAGGTTCCTTTCGATGTCAAGGTGGGCCTCATAGTTTGAGTGTGTCTTTACCGACCTTCTTCTGGAAATACATGAAGCCTGAAAACCCGCGCTGGGCAAGGCTTTCGGGTGTACAATCACACTCCCTCCCTGAAAGCTGTCTTCGCGCTTCTGTTCTCTCGTTAGGTGCCGTGAATGCTGAGAGCGACAATCCAAGCCATCATGAGCGGCTTCACCGCCGTCGCACTATTTACTTTAGGTTGGATCTGGTACTACGTCACTCTTGGATGGCGGTGGTACGTAAACAAAGTGACGGAATATCGCCAGAGGGAGTTCTTCACCTGGCGATATCGGATGACAGCGGTGTTGATTTTTGTCCTAGTTTATTTGTTTGTGCTTCGGAAATTTGGTCACAAGTAAAAGTTTGTTTTTTCGTTCGGAAGGGAGGCGGCTCACTTGCGTCAGGCAAAAAGCAGAGTAGAGGACCTTCAACAACGCTTGAAGCGGCGAATTCTAGCTCATATACCTACTTTGCTGTGCATTCTGGGCTTGGCGATGTTTTCGGTCGGTGTGTCGAAGGCTTTCAATTGGAAAATCGGCGTATTCGTATTCATCATACTGACGAGTCTCTTCGAGATCGGCCATGGTCTGTTCCAAAAAGTTTTCAATTCCAGAGAGCCTGCTTCTATAGATAGACCAGACAGATTACCGGCGAGAAGTCTAGATTCGTTCTCTGACAATCATGGCAAAAAAATCGCGTGAGATGAAAAGTGTCCAGACTCCGAAGAACCGTTTGTCCCGTCCGAGACTTCTGATCGTGCCGAGGTGCGGGATTCCAGCTTTTATCAGGTAACTACGGTATTGGAAAAACTAACAGCGCATTCCACAATTTAACCTAGTAAGGCAGCAAGTAAGAACCCCGGATGCTCTCAACGACGGCTGCCGGGGTTTTGTTTTCGAAAATCGTCAAGAGCCGAATTGACGCGTATTCTGTTTTGATCACGGAGCGGCGCATGAACATTTTGAGGCAACTGTGGTTAGATGAAGCTGGTCAGGATATCGCTGAATATGCTGTGATGCTCGCGGTCATTCTGGTGCTGGTGGTTGGCACGATCCGCCTGGCTGGGGTCCAACGCCAACAACGCGTTCTCGCAGGTGGCAAGCTCGATGAACCAGTAGAGCATTTCGAACTGACCAAAAGCAATGAAGGCCGGCAACCCCTCAAGAGGAAACTACCGAGGTTTTTCGTTTAACTCTGCTTCAGCAACCGCTGTATTTGTCTTTGGAGGATTTCCACTTCCGATTTGATTATGTCAGCGCGGTGAAGCAAAAAATCCTCGACATCCTTGGACGTCCATTGCGTCGAGAGACTGTGCGCATCATTGGAAAGGTTTGCCAATTCGGCCGCTCGCTCTCGAAGTACCATAACTAATCGACGCATCCCGTCTGACATTCAAATCTCCGAGCAAGAAGAGGGTCACAATTTGTTCCTCTGCTTCTCTTACTCCTTGTGCATTCCCGATTCGCCACAAACTTTGCAAAGGGCTGTGGATTTGTCTGTGTGCCAAGATAGGGTCAATTTCCCGCACCTGACACAGTGCGCTGGTGCTAGTTCAGAGTTGCGCTTCGTCAATATCGCATCGTAGTCCGCGCGTTTGTGGGGATGTGAAAGCACCGAATATGCCACATTGATTTCTCTGATTCGTCTCCCAGCCTCAACTTGGGCTTCGGAGCCACTGGGGAACATGTCGGGATGGAATGCCTTGACCAGCGAGCGGTAAGCTTGTTTCACGCGCTCAGCATTTGCGTCATTGGGTATGCCGAGAATTTCATAATGCGTGCTGGTGAGCATTGTCTAAAAGACGCAATTCGACACAATACAAATCTGTCCGTAACAGCTAAATCATGGACGCACATGAATGGCTCTAACGGGCTAGCTTGCTGCCGTAGGTAACGTCCAAAGGATTACCAGCGTGAGCTGCGTTTTTTTGGTCTGTTTCTGCATATTCCGAATAGTCATAAAAACAGCTACGAAGATGAACAGAGCAATCAGCCAAAATTCTAGCGTCTGCTCAAAACACCCTAATTCGGGACTCACGGGAAGGAGGATCCATCCCTGTTTTGAGGACGCTTTCTCGGCTGGCTGGTGCAGCGAGGAAGTACCAGGCCCAGCCGACGTGGAAGATAAGAACACTAACAAAGCCGAACAACATCGCCTTGACCATTAGCAATTTTGGAATGCTCTTGCCGACAATTCAACGGTCGTGCATCCGAGCCGTAACTGTTGTTAACAGGCGTCTCTGACAATGTCGGCGGTGTCAAGGTCTTTTCGAGCACACTGCAGCATGCACTCAGAGAAGAGCGCCATTTCGCTCTCGTTGAACAATGCCGGTCCAACCAAAGGCTCGCATCGTAATCGTTTCAGGTCAGGAACTCGGTCCGACCCATTCGTCTCTTCGGTCGCTACTCCGATCATGATTACTAATTCAGTCTCCCCGGTGAGGGGGAGCAGGATGCCCAATCAATTTCTCGGTGTTCTGCTACACACCATCGCCTGTTCCGAGCTGTCCTGCGTGCGAACCGAACTTTTCCACTGCCCGTAATCCAATCCCTGACGCCACATCCAGTACAAATCAACCGCCAAGCTGCGCGCAATCGCCACTTTCGCTGTTTTCCGTCCCCGCCGCATCAACAGACGGAAGTACTGACCGCGCCACTCTGGCAGACTCCGCACAGTGACTTGGCCCGCTTCCACCAACAGGAAACGCAATAGCGAACTTCCTTGTTTGGTAATGTGACCCAGTCGTCGCCGATTCCCGCTGGACTTTTCCAACGGCACCAATCCGAGATAACTCGCCATTTAAAAAAACCTTCGCTTGCATGGCGAGAGTTTGATTAGGCTGTTGAAAAAGGCTTCATCAATTTCGAAGCTAAGAACAGGTCCGGAGCAGGCGAATAAAACGGCACGCAAGCGTGGCTACGATTAAATCGTGTATACCGGGCGTGGTCTCAGGGAAGTCGTTGACCTCAGGTTTGAGACTCGCTGATTGGTGACTCACCATTCTGAACAAAAAAATGGCCGGACGATCGAATGGTCCGGCCTCCCCTGTAAAGTCATTTCTCTATTGTTGGAGACGACGCAGATAGCATGGAACGCTTAAAAAGCCCGCGGTACTGAAGCCAGAGCACCAGGGCTACCGTGGCTAGCAGTATGATCAGCAGTGCAGGTCCCATGATCTTCAATGTGCCATCAGAAGGCGCTTTGCCACGGGTCATCACCGCATTATATCTGCCATGGGTTTGCAACCACTGCAAGTCCTTATACTCATGTCAAGGAATACTGGGCAAGCTGCCTCCAAGACTGGTGATCTTCGGAGCAATTTGCGTGGTGCGACCTTTACTTTCCGCTATTACGTGGAACGGTTCGGTAGTCGGCATGACGCCATCAGTGCTTACGGACGCCTCTTCATTCAAACTGTTGTTAACAGGCGTTATCACTCACCTGGGCAGAGGTCGTTTCGGCAGGTCAATGAGTGTAATGGCGAATGATGGTGTAAGGAGTTGACGACAACGACGGAGTGGCGGAGGGGGCCCGATCCGGCGTGGCATCCGTTCGGCAGTTCGGGTCTTAAACTAGGGGCGGGGTATACCCAAGGGTGTAAGAGTTCACCTCAGGCGGCCGGGCACGGCTCGATCCGTATCGTGATCTTGACGATTGTTTGACTCTCCGGACGACAGGGGAAGCATCGCGGTCACTAGAGTACCTGCTGCACCACTTTCAACATCTAGACGACCCCCCAACTGGCGAAGGCGTTGCTTCATTCCTCCTATACCCACTCCAACCCCAATTCCAGCTTCGTTAAGTCCTTCTAATTTCTCGGCAGGAATACCACACCCAAAGTCCCTGATTGACAACATAGCCCTGTGGTCCTGAGAAGTGAGCCGGATTTGAACGGCTTTGCTCTTCGAATGTCGAAGAACGTTCGTGAGGCTCTCCTGAAGAACCCGAAACAATGCTAGCTCCATCTCTTTGTTCATAGAGATATTGGAGAGGTGAAGTGATGTCTCGATCCCACTCCGTTTACCAAAGCCTTCTACGTACCACGTGGCCGCAGAGTGAAACCCAGCTTCGTCCAGCAGTGGGGGATGCAGAAGGTACGAAATCGTACGGATCTCTTGTATGGCTTGGTCTGCCAAGGCGTTCAGTTCTGTCAAGGTTTCTTTTTGGTCAGCGTTAATCTCAGAAGCTTCCAGTGCAGCTAGGCCCATTTTCAAGGCGCTTAATGTTTGCCCGGTGCTGTCGTGCAAGTCTCGCGCCACGTGACGCCTTTCCTCGTCTTGCAAGCGCAGCAAATGCGCTGAAAGGTTTTTGAGCTGCTCTTCGGTCTTAGCTTTATCCTCCATTTCCGATTTTAATAACGCCACATTTTTGAGAAGTTCGGCTGTCCTTTCTTTGACCCTACTTTCGAGTTCGTCATGTGCTCGGCGCAGAGCATCTTCAGCCCTTTTTCGAGCCGTGATGTCAATTGATTTTCCGCCCAAAAATACTGACCCGTCTGCTTGAACAACCGGGAATTTCACGCTTAGCCACACGTGCTCACCGTCAGCTTCAATAGTGCGTTCGATGAATTCATGGGCAATATTTTCCCTCAAGACAACCTGGTCATGCGCTCTGTATTCCGCAGCAAGCTCGGGAGGGAAAAGTTCGAAATCAGTTTTACCCATCGGGCTATCGAGGTTGAAGCGTTCACGACTGGTTTTGTTCGTGTACACGTAGTGGCCTTCGCGATCTTTTAGATACGTAGTCGTGGGGCTGTTGTCCATGAAAGTTTCAAAGAGTGAGCTCGCCGTAAGTGCGGCTCTTTGGGCTTCGTTTTTAGCTTTACTGGATTGGCGGGCACTCTCGGCCATGGAAATGATTAAGCTCGATAAGATAAAGAAACCAATCAGGCCCGTGAGGTCGGCTCTGGGATTCTGAAGAGCAAATGAATGCGACGGGGGAAGGAAGAAAAACCAGACTCCTAACATCGTGAGGATCGTGGTGAGAAGGCCTGGACCGGTTCCGCCGTACCAGGACGCAAACACGACAGCGACCCAGACCGTAAAAAACGGTAAAGATTCACCCAGCAGAGGTCTTAGAGCTTCCCGTAGCAATAGAGCTACGATGCTGACCAAAAGGGCGAACCCATAGGTTTTTGGGGTAGAGGCGGTTGGAATATTCGGCCCTGTGAAGATTCTCATGAACCCTCGGGTAATTGAAAGGGGAGTCACAGGATCAGCTCAGAAGTGTAGCATGAACTAGTTTGAGCTCGAACCTTTAGCCCTGATTTGGTGGGCTCGCGATAGTCTTTTCTGCGTCCGGTCTCAGCGCCAGTCTGCTTGTCCTTAGTCGTACAACAATACTTGTTGCCAACAGGCATTATCACTCATTGACCTTCCAAAGAGTCGAAATTGCACCATTAATTGTGCAGTGTACAATTCTCGGCATAATGCAAAGCTGGACGGAAGTCCGCCTGCCAATGCTGGCGTGGGGATACTCCCGCGTTCTCACTATCGAAATTGATTGTCCACGATGCGGCTTATATCGGGCTGAGCTGTGGGAAGAATTAGAGTTTTACCCGTGCCCCGGCTGCGGTCAAGCCGCAAAGGTCTGCCACATCCTCGAAGGCTACACGCGACGCAGTGTGATCAGCGCTGAGTGGCTACAGGTTGAAAAACCGCTATCCGAAAAGGCACGAAAGTGGATTGAGACCGGAGTCGAACTCTATTTTTCCAGACCCATCAAGAAAAACCGTAAGCGACGCGCACGGCATGAGGAAGTTGCGCTACGAGCGTTCAAGCGTGGCCAGAATTTGGGCGTGATCAATACCCGGTCGGCGACACGCTAGGAGATTTTCGCGGAGGCTAAAGTGATAAGTCCAACCGGTAGCACCGAGGTAGAACCTGTAATCGAGGTGATTCTAAAAGTGGCTTCCAACGCCGCGTTTCGGGTACTTGTCGGATGATCTGGTTTCATTGGATTGCTGGCTCACTCCTCGCGCTGGCATGGTTTTCGCGCATTGTTGAAGCCGCTTTCGGTATGCCGCACGTCACCGATGTCACCTCTCCTGAGTGGAACATCAAACCTGCATGTCAGGGCGGAGATCCACGAGTTAGCATTATTGTTCCCGCCTGCAACGAAGAAGAAACAATTCGTGAGACTTTGCGCCGCTTGCTTCTCCTGGACTATGCGAACTATGAAGTCTTGGTGGTTAATGATCGCTCGTCCGACGCCACGGGAGCCATCATCGACGATGTTTCCGCATCACCGGAAGCTCATGGCATCCTCCACGCAGTCCATATCCAGCAACTGCCCCCAGGATGGCTCGGCAAAACGCATGCGATGTGGCAAGCCTCTCTACGCGCCACGGGTGAGTGGTTGTTGTTTACAGATGCGGATGTGCTATTCAAACCGGATTCACTTCGGAGGGCAATCGCCTACTCGGAAAGGGAAAAGGCCGACCACACAGTTCTGTTCCCATTCATGATCATGAAAGGCCCGGGTGAGAGGATGATGATCTCTTTTTTCCAGACGCTATTTATGTTTGGACATCGTCCATGGAAAGTCGCGGATCCAAAGGCGAAAGATCACATCGGAGTCGGCGCGTTCAACCTTGTGCGTCGAAGTGCTTACGACGCGATCGGCACTTATCAAGCGCTCCGCATGGATGTGCTTGACGATATGAAACTAGGCAAGCTGATCAAAAATGCAGGATTTCGCCAGCGAAACGTTTTTGGAGCCGACCTTATCTCAATCCGATGGGCAAAAGGTGCGATGGGTGTTGTGCGAAATCTAACCAAAAACTTCTTCGCGGTTCTTTCATTTCAGTGGATTCGGACACTGGCATCGGTGATTGGGCTCGCATTTCTGAACTGGGGGCCATTTCTTGGTCTGTGGCTTGCTCACGGTTGGGCTCGCCTTCCCTATGGAGTGGCAGTCGTGTCCATTCTTTCGATTTACGTCGGAATGGGACTGAAGTCGAAAATTCCGTTCTATTACTTCTTCTTACATCCGTTGAGCACACTTTTCTTCGTTTACACCTTACTTCGTTCAATGACACTGACACTCTGGAATGGCGGCGTCACATGGCGAGGCACAAAATACCCTCTTGACGAATTGCGAAAAGGACTCGCCTGAGCTTATTCGTCGTTTCCTGTGCTGCTCGGATCCTCAATCGTCACGGGAGCTTTATTTCGTTTCCGGGATGGTTTTCCCGTGTTAGGGCGCGAAAAAGTTCCGGCTCTGTAATTTCCGCGCCTCTCAACGTCATAGTCCTTCGGCAGCGGCGGAATACGAGCGGCATCGCCGCGCAGCTGTTGATATCGGCTTAGGATGATTTCCGCCCGTCCGTCATATTCTTGAATCTTTCCATGAACCTCGATCTGCTTGCCTTGCAGATATCGAACATCCCCAACGCGTTTCAAATCTCGAGCGAAAACAACTACAACAAAAGGGCATTTGCGATAGTCTTCGCAAAAATCTAGAAAAGTCACCCCTCGGCCGCCGTCATGGACCTGCACCACCTTCCCGTAAACGCATTTCATGGCGCCAATATGTTGCGACGTTTCTTGTGGCGCTAAGCACTCCGCCAGACACGCAGAAGTGAACAAAAAGACATTCAGCAAGCAGATGAAGAGTGTTCGAGGTAGACCCAAATACCGAGTCACATTCCGATTTTAGAGCGTATTCGGTTAGGAGCTGCTCGGAATACTGGAGAATTCAATCGTCGCGTTCCGAAATGGAAATGGGGTTCAACAGAAATGCGGAAGGACAATAGGAGGCTGCAAGGCCGGTGGACTACCGGCCTTGACACAACAAGTGCAATTTAATTGAACTCAGCTGAATGCTTTTACGGCTGCTGCTTCATCGTCCTTCACGTCGAAAACGGTGTACAGCTTCGTGATCTGCAGCAGGTCGTGGACTTTCTTGGTCAGATTCAGGAGCTTAAGCTCGCCACCTTGGTTTTTCGTCGTGGTGAAGGCGCTGACAAGCTCGCCAATGCCCGAGCTGTCGATGTAGTTCACATCGCCAAGGTTCAGTAGAATCTTTTTGTTTCCCTTGGAAAGTAGATCTTTGACCGTGTCGCGCAGAATGACGCTTCCTTCGCCAAGGGTGATACGGCCGCTCAGGTCGACAATTGTGACGCCATCAACCTGACGAGTACTAGTCTTCATGGTCACTGGGAGGCCTCCTTGCCGTCCCCGGGATTCCCGTGGACGTGCTTGATTAGTTTGATTTCTGTGCCCGTTGGCGACGGGTGAATTTCCACCTCGTCCATAAACGAGCGAATTAAAAAAATGCCGCGCCCGGAAGTCTTCATCAGATTTTCAGGGGCCAGAGGGTCAGGAATTTTATCTACTTCTAACCCTTTGCCCTGATCTCGGATCACGATGACAAGGTCTCGGGGTGTACGCTCGACATCAAGCGCGACCTTCTTGCCCGGATCGTAAGCGTTTCCGTGAAGCACGGCATTTACGGCCGCTTCGCGCACCGCCATGCCGATTTTCATGATGTCTTCCTCGCCGAATCCAGCATCAGCCGCCATGCGGCTAGCCACTTCTTCGGCGCTGTTGACGGTCTCCAGGGTCGACTCAAGTGTATAGGAGACTCGGTGTGCGCTCATTTAGTTTTTGCCCGAAACACCACGTATCACCGTAGCACTCCGTCTATGACTCGCAACCCACGCGTGCCTTGTGAGCCGCGGATCATCGGCGAATCGTGTAGTTTGCCCTTCTGCTCCTTAATTGTCAACGCGGCCTTCCAACTGCCTGCTTGATCCTGCAAGGGCCGTTTGGAAGGTGCAGTCGACCCTACGGTTGCATCCGCCTTCAGATCCCCGTCACACATTCCTTCTGGATTACGTGCGGGCAACTGAGTATTCTCAGGTTCATGAGCACGGTCACGCTCTCCGAACTGCTAGGCTTGCCTGTCTACGACGCCACCGGCCAGGCCAGCGGACGCGTGCGTGAAGTCGGGCTCGCCCCCCAGGAAGACCGTGCGCGGATCGCGGTATTCATCGTAAAAACCAAATCTGGTGACCGGGTTCTCCCGCTCGCCGCCGTGTCAAAAATCAATGGTGGCGTTCGAGCAGCTACGGCTGCTGATACGTGGTCCACTAGCGCGGGAGCAGAAGGCTACCTTTTGCTCGCTAGAGATCTTCTCGACCAGCAGGTGATCGATGTTCACGGCCGCAAAGTGGTTCGCGTGAACGATATCGATATGCACCGCGATGCCCACCATGATCGGCCAGTTCTCAAGGTCGGTTCCGTCGACGTGGGAGCCAGAGGTGCAGTCCGCCGACTTTTAAAAGGCGTGGTGCCGATGGCCGCATTGCGGCCAGTGCTGCAGCATATTCCACCGCGCCTGATTCCATGGGATTTCGTCGACCTAATCGAGACAGACCCTGCTCGTCGGGTGAAACTGAAGATTTCACATGATCGGTTGGCCACCCTCCATCCCGCCGACATTGCAGACATCATCGAGGAACTGGCCCCTGATGAGCGCGAAGCTGTGTTCGAAACCTTGGACGAGGGCGTAGCCGCGGAAGCCCTGGAAGAAGTCGATCCCAAGGTGCAGAAGGCAATTATCGAATCGCTGGATTCCGACCGCGTAGCTGACATTGTTGAAGAAATGCAGCCAGATGCCGCTGCCGACCTTCTTGCGGAACTGCCCGAGGAACACACAGAAAAAATTCTTGAGGAGATGGAACCCGAGGAACGGGATGAAGTCTCCGAACTACTGGAATTTAAGGAAAACAGTGCTGCCGGCCGGATGACTACGGAATTCATCTCCTTGCCAGTTACGGCCAATTCGCACGATGCGATCGAAGCCCTCCGGCATTTCGAGGGCGGTGTGGAGACAGTCAGCACGATTTATCTGGTCGATTCGCAGGGAACGCTGGTGGGGGCGGTTCCGCTGGCTAAGCTTGTTCTTGCGCCCCGCGCAACAGCCTTGCTTTCACTCACCCAAGAACCGCTGATCGCAGCCCATGTGGGTGCCAACGACAAGGAAGTCGCGGAACTTTTCGATAAGTACAACCTGTTAACTCTTCCCGTAATCGATGATCAAAGCCGTCTCAGCGGAGTGATCACTTCCGACGACGTCATCAGTATGCTGCGCGATCGAATCTGATCGAGTTCCACCTACACAGAACAAGCAACTCCATTTATTCTGAAGCGTTTGCTAATGTGCGGTGTGTGCGCTCCGAAGTGTATCCATGAAATTCTTAAAACGCTGGAAAACTCGGCTCCTGGTGTTCCTTGCGGTCGTGGGACCGGGTTTCATCACAGCGAACGTCGACAACGATGCCGGCGGAATTTGGACGTACTCCTCAGCGGGCGCCCAATTCGGCCACATGCTTCTGTGGACGATGATTCCGATCACGGTGGCGCTCGTTGTTGTTCAGGAAATGACCGCTCGCATGGGAGCTGTCACAGGGAAAGGCCTCAGTGACCTCATTCGCGAAGAATTCGGCCTCCGCGTCACGTTCTTCATGATGATCGGCATTTTGATCACGAATTTCGGCAACGTAGTGGCTGAGTTCGCGGGCATCGCGGGCAGTCTCGAGCTGTTCGGAGTTAGGCGCTACTACTCTGTCCCGATATGTGCGTTGATCGTTTGGCTCATTATCGTCAAAGGACAATACAAAAGCGTCGAGAAGGTCTTTCTCGCAGCTTCGTTTTTCTACATCACTTACATCGTCGCAGGAGTGCTTGCAAAGCCGGCTTGGATTGAAGCTCTCACCGCCACCGTCACTCTCCCGCCTAAATCCACTTGGGTGGAGAACGGTTACGTCTACATGGTGATCGGAGTTGTCGGAACAACCATCGCCCCATGGATGCAGTTTTACTTGCAGGCTTCTATCGTGGAAAAAGGTGTTTCAAAAAGACAGCTCAGAGCCTCGCGGATTGACGTCATTGCGGGATGCTTCTTTACCGACCTGGTTGCGTGGTTCATCATCGTCGCTTGCGCGGCCACACTGTACGCGCACGGTTATCACAACGTGGCAGACGCGAAAGATGCCGCCCAGGCGCTTCGACCACTGGCAGGGCAATACGCTTACATTCTGTTTGCCCTCGGTCTTTTCAATGCCTCACTATTTGCCGCATCCATCTTGCCGCTTTCCACTGCATACACGGTTTGCGAAGGTTTGGGGTTTGAATCCGGCATCGGGAAAAAATTCAGCGAAGCCCCCGTCTTCTACTGGCTCTACACCATCTTGATCGTTGCTGGCGCAGGAGTCATTCTCACGCCGGGATTACCGCTCGTAAAGATCACGATACTTTCCCAAGTCATCAACGGCGTCGTTTTGCCGTTTGTATTGATCTTCATGCTTTTACTAGCTAATAAGCGGGATCTCATGGGAGAGTTCGTCAATTCCCGCGTATTCAACGTCATCGCGTGGGCGACCACCATTGCGATGATTGGCCTCACAATCGCATGGTTCTGGTCTTTGCGAGCCGGCTCGTAGCATCCAAAGCGAGTTCCAACCCGCTTTCAGATTATTTTTCCTGATGCCAGTTCACGAACGAGCGGAAGGTCTGCTTCCAGGAAGTCGAATGACGGAAGCTGCTGCCTCTGAACCCATTTCACTTCTCGGAAGATGCGGTTTTCGATTTCACCAGCGTACTCCAGGACCGCATAAAACCTGAGTTCGACGGCGTTTCCGCTCTTGTACTCATGGCGGAATCGCGCCACTTCGTCGCCTATGGTTGCTACGATCCCAAGCTCCTCTTCCAATTCACGTTTTAAAGCGTCTCGTGGCTGTTCCCCTTCTTCGATCTTGCCCCCCGGGAATTCCCATTTCAGCGGCATCGGCTGATGTTTCGTGCGTTGCCCGATGAGGAATTTGTCGTTTCGCAAAATGAGTGCCGCTACCACTTGTTTCATGATGCAGACTCTTCAGAGATGTACGCCAAAGCTCGGTCGAATCCGGCCCGCATTTTGTACGCTTAGCTTTTGGAGCGTTCTATGCGGGTGCCAACGAGTTGGGCGCAGTACTCTACAAGTTCCCGGTCTTCTTTCGTGAATGCAGATGGAAAGTGACTGTCGATATCTAATTCCCCTACCACTTTTCCGCGCACAAAAATGGGAACGACAATTTCAGACTTTGTCTCCAGCGAACACGCGAGATATCGCGGATCTTTGCTTACGTCGTCCACAACAACCGTTTTGCCCGATGATGCAGCAGCCCCGCAGATTCCCTGGTGCAGCGGAATACGCGTATGCGGAGTCATTGCGCCTTGGAAAGGTCCTAAGACTAGGATGTCAGTATTCGCCTCCAGCATATAAAACCCTACCCAGTTGTACTTGAGCATCTGCTCGTGCAGGAGAGTGCAAATGCTCTCCATCAATTGCTGAGCCGATGCGGAACTCGCCGAGAGGCGATCGGCTTCCCGGCGCACATCACTTGTCTTCATGGTTGCTGGCATGGGCCTATCCTAACTCAGCCTTGCCCGCTTCTTGAATCGTTGTGACTCACATCAGTAATTCTGCGGACGCCAGTGAGAACAGGGAAGAGTTCCGGGCGAATCGCATGTGCAAGTGCTCTCAGCCCCTTCATCAGAGATGGAGCTGGTGTGTTCAGGTATTCGTCAGGTATGCAAAATACATTTCCATCAGTTACGGCTTTCATTTTTTGCCAGCCGCGGTCCCTCACGATTTTTTCGAGCGGAACCCTATTACCAGCACCACACCAAGCAGCCACTAAAACGTCCGGATCCCGTGCAAGAACCTCCTCTGGGGAGAGTTGCTTTCCCGCTTGGCCAACAAATCTGCCGCCCGCCGCCGAAACCAACTCTTCCACCCATGGTTGAGATGCAATCAGTGGCTTGCCCCATTCTTCGCAAAATACATTTTTGAGTGGAAGATTTCGTGTGGCTACTTGAAGGTTGCCGATCTCAATTTGCATGTGCTCGATAACGGCATTACCTCGTTCGTACGCATGCACCGTTCCTGCAATCGCGAAGATATCTTTATAGATGTCGTTCAGAGTCCGAGGCGCAAGTCCCAGAAAACGGATTCCAGCGCGCAGAATCTGCGAAACGGCATTCTCCTGATACGGTACAGAAGCAATCACCAGGTCCGGCTTTACAGCCAGAATCTCGTGTTCCTGCGCCGTCCACGAATCCGAAACTATGACTGTCAAAGCAGACCGAATTTCCGGTACGAGATCATGGCAATATTTTGTACAGGCCACAACTCGGGCGAGTTCGCCAATGGAAGCGAGAATGACCGTGGCACTCGGCTGCAGGCATACGATCCGCTTCGGAATGTATTCGTCTTTCACTGGGGCTTTTCACAAAAGCTTCATTGTAACTAGAGGCGTTGCGCCTCAACGCTCGCCGTACAATGCAAACATGTACTCAGAACGCCTCCTCGATCATTTCCAGAATCCCAGGAATACCGGGCAGATGGAAAAACCCGATGTGATCGTCACGCAGGAGAATCCTGTTTGCGGAGATGTTCTTGAACTGTCAGTCCGTAGCGATCACGATCAAATTGCGCAGATCCGCTTTCGTGCTAAGGGTTGCGTTCCTGCCGTAGCGTGTGGGTCCGCGATCACAGAACTGGCGCAGGGCAAAATGCTTGCGGAAATAACAAATCTCACTCGCGAGAATCTTATCGAGTACGTGGGCGGTTTGCCCGCCGCATCTTCCCACGCTGCCCAACTCGCGATCGATGCTTTACATCAAGCACTAGAGAAGATTTCTTCAAATCGCGCCTGAAGACCGAGCGTTTACCTGTTCGGGAAAGTAGATGTTCCAGCCTGTTTCGCGAGCAATGACTTCAAGTTCCGGAGTCGGATTGACAGCGAACGGGTGCGGAGCCATTTCGAGCATTTCCTTGTCCCAGATTGAATTTCCGAAAGTCGCGTCTGGTCGCCGCGCGATCACTTCCCGAATTGCCGATGGCTTGCCTGGGCCGCTTGGAATTCGAATCAGTTCATCTGTAACGACACCTTTATTGACTCGAACCTCAGTGGCAAGGATACGATTGGACGGAACTCCAAAATGTCGCATTCCAGATCGAATGATCCACTGATTGCTCGACGAGACTGCCCAGACTTCACATCCATTCTTTTGCATTTCTCGCGCAAGTGCTTGCATGTCGGCGAAAATGCCTTGTGCTAACACATCGTCAAAAAACTTGTCGGTCGCCTTCTGAATAGATTCTTCCGATAAACCCCGATGAATCGTGACCATCTCACCACACATCACTTCTTCGGAGACCAGGCCCGCTTTGTACTCGCTGTAACGATCTCTAGCCCAACGTCCGACGGCGTCCGGAATCAGCCCCTCTTTGATTTCCCATGAAAAGAAACTCTCGCCGGCATCGCCGGACCAGAGCGTTCCATCACAGTCAAACGCTGCCAGTTTTAATTGCAAGCGCAGCACACTCTCGATGAACGTGGACATAGAAGCAGAGAGACGTTGATCCATTTTCTTCCTTTGAATTGTCGGTGAATTCTACTGACGGGTTCCCGCGAGCGTGCTCCTTAGCGCAGCATAATCTTCCGGAGTGTTGATGTTCACTGCAATCATGCTATCCGGGATACAGACGTAGTCAATTTTGTCGCGGTGCTGATGTTCAATGTCTCTCGCGGTTGAGGTTTCTGGGGCCTTTAGAAACGCCTCAACCATATCGCGACCAAAAATGATTGGGTGACCATGTTTTCCGTTGTTTTGCGGAACAACGGCCCATTTGTTTGCAGCCAACGCCTTCTGAAATGCTGCTGCTAGGGTTTCAACTGTCTCCGGTCGGACTGGTGGCCGATCGACGAGCGTCAACATGACGGAATCTCGACCACGGGTCAGGACCTCCTGTAATCCAATTCGAAGAGAACTGAATTGTCCGCGCGATGGGTCCGGATTCTCGATGAGGAATGCGCCATTCGCATACACAATAGGAGCAATCGTGCTCGCATTCTTGCCGGCAACGACGAACACCATGTCGTTGAACGGCGATAACAATCGGATCGCCGACGAAAGGAACGTACTGGCTGAATTCGAACCCTCAGATAGCGGTGGCGGCCAGGGTAGAAGCGCCTTGTCCGTTCCCATGCGCGAGGATTCCCCAGCCGCCAGAATCACACCGCACAAACTCGGAATTCGATCCATGCCTGGAAGATATCAGAATGTCTTAAGCCGACGATGTGATAGGACACACGAGGTTAGACTTTGTCGCGCGGGGCAGCTTCGCGACCCCCTTCAATCGTCTCTTCAAACTTGCGACTCTTAAACCAGCTCATGTGCGGCAATTCACTCTCAACACCGCGGCGCCGCGCGATCAGCTCTGCGGTAATGGAGACTGCAATCTCTTCTGGGGTGACCGCCCCAATATCCAGCCCGATCGGAGCATGAACTCGTTGAAAAAGGCTGGCGGAAAGACCTTCCTTGCGCAATTCATCAAAAATCGCGATGGTCTTCCGTTTCGATCCAATCATGCCGATATAGCGTGCCGATGTTTGAACGGCCCAGCGCAGGATTCTCATGTCGTCGTGGTGCCCACGTGTGACGATCACGATGAACGAGGATTCACTTGGCCGCAATCTGGGCAGTACCGTGGCAAAATCTTCCGCGATGACCTCATTCGCTTCGGGAAACCTCTCACGGTTCGCATAGGCTTCTCGGTCGTCAACTACCGTGACCTCGAATCCCGCCTGGCTTGCAACTTTGGACACATTTACCGCAACGTGGCCCGCGCCAAATAGATAAAGCACCGCAGGCGGAAGTATCGGCTCTACGAAGATCTCCAGCGTTCCTCCACAGACCAGCCCAGTATCGAACTTGGGGTCTTGGTTCAGATCAAAGGTCATCGAACGTGGCTTTTCTGTCTCCATCACTTCGCGTGCAGCTTGCCACACCTCTGCTTCGACGCACCCGCCTCCAATCGTGCCAACGATGGAGCCATCATCTCGTACCAGCATTTTTGCTGTTTTGAACGAAGGGATGGACCCACGCACGTTTACGATGGTCGCCACAGCGCCACGGCGCCCTGAATTCCGCAAACGCACAATCTCTTCATACACATCCATAAGACGATTATTGAGTAGTTGGCAGAACCGAGTCAATGAAACCGAATTTCAGTGAAAACTGAGACCCTTACCGGTTACCGTAGGTGCGGCACCAAAGCAATCACTCTCTCCCTGCGCTGACTCGCCGTTAGCGTGCTAACCTACACAAAAAGCTAGAATTCAGGCACAAGCTTCGGGAGGGTGGATGTCTCTCAATCGTTGGATTGCCATTCTGATTGCGGCCTTCAGTTTGGTCGGTATCGGTTCCGCTCAGAAAAACGAGCTGTCTGGTTTGATTGGTCGGACCTTTATTCCCACCCAGAGCATCAATGGCGCTACTTGGCCAAATCCAAACTTGCACTTCGGTGACGGGCTTACTTTCGAGGGTAACTACGCCCGCCGTTTCCATGGTGAGGGATTTCTTGAACTGCGCTTCGAAGTGCCCTTCGCTTACAACATCAAGGAAAAACTGAACACCGGCGCCAATGTAATTCCGGAGAGCTATTCGTCGGTATTTATCGCCCCATCGGTACGCGTAAATGTTATGGCCGATTCAATCTTGTCCCCTTGGGCTAGCATCGGGGGAGGTTACGGCCGCTTCTTCGCAAGCGACAAGCTTCTTTATGGAGGAACGAATCCCGGGAACTCTAGCAATACAGGGCTCATGCAGTTGGGAGTCGGCTTAGACGTCAAAGTTAGTGGTCCGTGGGGCATCCGCTTGGCGGCCCGCGACTTCTGGACTGGTAGGCCTCCCGTCAACGTTGATACTAGCCGGGACCGTCAGCATAACTTTTTCGTGGGCGGAGGCGTCACTTACAAATTCTAATGGCCAGTTCCGGGCTGACCTTTCAACACCTGATCAACTTCTTGATATAGCGATGGAAGCTGGCCTGCGTCTTCCGTCGACTCTCCAAACCGTGCCCGTTCGTACGCCGACGTGAATTGCTCTACCTTCTCCCGCAATACCTTGTCATCGATCTCAATCAGGAATGCTCGCGCAGTCTGGGAAGGACGCTTTTTCCAACCTCGTTTTCCCAAACGACGTGTGAGGTGGTAATACCAGAGCGCAGCCGCTTCCCGCGGTGATGATTCTGGCTTTCTTCTCATCCTTTGAGCGACGGCAAACCTCCAAACCGCCCGTCCCTTCAGCAGAAGCAAGGAAGTGAAAATAACTAGCAGACCCGCTCCTACCCAGACTCGAGACGCCTGCATGATGTGATTCCGAGTCCGCCGTATTATGGCCAGAAGCCGCTCGTAGCGGCCTTTGAGCCAGAGTTGAGATGAGTCGAACAAGGCTCGACCGTTCTGAGCTGTACGGTCGCCCAATGTGCGCTGGTGAGTCGAGTCATAGTTCACCACCCACTCCCGCCAGAACGATCCGGCGGCGTCCATGT
Source organism: Terriglobales bacterium (assembly GCA_036265385.1). GTDB lineage: Bacteria > Acidobacteriota > Terriglobia > Terriglobales > Acidobacteriaceae > DATAPD01. Next base: position 285,013 of record DATAPD010000025.1, on the reverse strand, counting down.
ACAGCATCATTCGGTTCCACGATGTGTGTTCGGCCGCGGCCGCGGCGGGTGTCGGATCGAATGTTACCCAGCCCGCTCCAGAGAAATACGCCTCAACCCAGGAATGTGCACTACTTGCCCGCACGATGTAGTTACCAGTCAGGTCGTTGAACTCACTAGTTCGAAATCCATTTACAACTCGTGAGGGGATATTCAGGGTACGCAGCATCACCGCCATCGATGAAGCGAAATATTCACAGTGCCCCTGCTTACGTTCAAACAAGAAATTGGCTAGAGGATCTCGCGTCGGAGTGCGGGGCAGTTGCAGTGTGTAGCCAAACGCCGTTTGTAAATAATGCTCCAGTGCAGCTGCCTTTTCATATGGTGTCGACCCACCAGACGTCACTTCTTCAGCCAGTTTCGGGATACGAATATCGAGCGGAGGTAGCTGCAGGTAAGGCATTGCCGAAGCTGAAACTGCATAAGGAGGCAATGACCTCAGTAGGTTTAAAGGGGGAATTGCTACGTCCGAATCAGCCTCATAGACAGTGATCGGATGTTCGTTGTCCAGGTTGAAGACCGCTTCACCCGTATCCAACGAGATTGCGCGATAAGGACCCTCCAGCAAGTACGCGTGTGAAGCTAAAAAGAATAGGTTGCTGGCGATCGGTTCCATGACCACACGGTAATGGATTGGCTTGCTTTGATCGCCCGGCGCCGATTTGCGAAAACTCAAGACAAATTGACCTTGGGAATTACGGGCAGCAACCCTCTGGTCGAACGGGTTCGACCAAATCCGCCCGTCAAAGACGCTCAACGCAATGCCGCGCCATCTCAAGTCGTGCGAACCTCGATCATCACCATCAATATGTACTCGCATCACAACCGCATTCGACTGCTGGATCTGGCCAATACTCCCGAGTTGGACTTTATCGCTGAAGCCGGTCTGTAGGCTGCTTCCAGTGGCGTAGCTGGTCAAGTACCGCGAGGAGACTCTTGGCAGAACGAAGAACACGACCACACCGCCAAGCAGGACCATCGTCAGAATGATGGGTGCCACTCCCGACAACGCCATCGCCATCTCACGATAGGAAGCCCAGGTCGTGCGCGTTGGCGACTGCACCACTGGTGATGAGATCGAGTGCCGAATCTCCATCAACATGAAAGTCACAATGGCAAGTAGCAGAAAGCAACCGAACGTCAGTAGGAAGGTGCTGTCTACTGTGAGTACGGCTGCGGACAACACCATTAGAAACGCGAGAATGGCGAGCGTGTAGTGATCGCGTTCACGTTGTAACGAGTAGAGTCGGACGAGCATTCCGAACAACACAAGATGCACTGTGGAAGTGACGAAACTCCGGGAGAGAAAGAAGTAGTCAAACAGGTAAAACGCAACGTAGACAATCGTCAGATAAGACGTCCATCGTTCGGGTATGACCGCTGGGATACGCTTTGCCAGCAGAAATCCACGAACGAACAACACCATTGAGACCAAGGCGACTGTTGGCAAATCCAGGGTGCCCGTGCTTGCCAAGGTTCCGAACCCGGTCAGTACGAGCAGATAAAGGGAAACTTCGAAATAGCGCTGAATCGCGCTTTGCAGGGTAACGCTTCGATCTGGAGCCGCCTGGAGCACTAAGTCGATTGTTCGATAGTTCGTTTGAAAAGGAAAGCGGTTTGTTCCTTTTCAAGCCATGCTCAGCGCCGTCGATGCAATCATGAGACATCGCCGATGTTAAGATAATCAGGGTCAGGTATCGGTCTCGCGCGACGTACTCCCGCCAACCCCGCCAGGTCCGGAAGGAAGCAACGGTAACGGGCTCTTGCGTGTGCAGTGAGTTCCCGGTGCCTGGCTTTTTCTTTCTTTCGCGGCTCGCACGCACCCAGGAATCGATCTCACACCGGTTTGATTGGACACATCCGGTCGCACTGCCGCAAAATAACAGTTTCCTAATTAATCCTTGATTCTGGAGAACTGCAGATTGAGCCAAACCCTGCGCGCGAAAATCAGTGCCCTTGGTACCTATGTCCCGCCCCGCCTTCTTACCAATGCAGACCTTGAAAAGATGGTCGAAACAAATGACCAATGGATCATCGAGCGCACGGGAATCCGTGAACGTCATCTGGTTGATAAGGGCGTTGCCACGAGCGATCTGGCTGTCGAAGCCGCTAAAAAAGCTCTAGCAGAGCGGGGCATTGAGGCCTCGGAACTGGACGCGATCATCGTGGCCACGGTTACGCCCGACATGTTCTTTCCAGCGACTGCCTGTCTAGTCCAGCACAAACTGGCTGCAAAAAACGTCTGGGGTTTCGATCTCTCGGCGGCTTGTTCTGCATTCGTCTATGCCCTGCAAACTGGAGCTCAATTCATTGCTTCCGGAGCTCACAAAAAGGTCATGGTGATCGGCGCTGACGTTATGTCGTCCATCATTGATTACACAGATCGCGCAACATGCGTCATATTCGGCGACGGTGCAGGCGCCGTCATTCTGGAGGCGGCGGACGACGATTCCATCGGCCTGATCGATTACCTGCACGAGATCGATGGTTCTGGAGCTTGTTCACTCTATATGCCTGGGGGTGGCAGTCTAAATCCGTCAACTCACGAAACAGTCGACAAAAAGATGCATTATGTCCACCAGGACGGGCAGGCCGTTTTCAAATTCGCAGTACGCAAGCAGACGGAATTAGCTGAAAAGCTTTTGCAGCGGAACGGACTCAAAGGGAGCGACATCGACGTCTTTATCCCACACCAGGCGAATCGAAGGATCATCATGGCGAGCGCCGAACGACTCGGCCTTAAACCTGAGAACGTAATCATCAACATCGATCGGTTCGGAAACACCACCGCCGGAACCATACCGCTAGCCATGGATACAGCGCGCCAGGAAGGCAAACTGAAAAAGGGCAGCTTGGTGATGCTGGCTTCGGTGGGTGCCGGCTTTACAGTTTCGGCAGCTCTACTGCGCTGGGCAATCTAGAACTCTAAGCTGATTGTCGAAAACCTGACAACATCGAAGGCTCGATGTTGCCGCCACTAATCACAGCGACGTTGTTGATTGTTTTCGGCAGCTCGTCTGCGTGATAAAGAAAGCCGGCAACCGAAACGGCGCCGCTTGGCTCGGCCAAGGTTTGAGGGTTTGCTGCCAGTCTTCTCGCGGCTCCAATGATCTCTTCTTCGCTCACGGTGATGATGTCGTCAACATAAGTCCGGATGTGCTCGAAATTGATTGGCCCGATGCTCTGCGTCCGCAAACCGTCAGCGACTGTGCGAGTGACTTGGTCGGCAGTAAACTCCGCGAGCTTTCCAGATTTCAAACTTTCCCGCGCGTCCGATGCGACTTCCGGCTCTACGCCAATGACTTTCACTTCGGGACGGCTGAGTTTGATCGCGGTTGCTACTCCGCTGATCAATCCACCTCCCCCAACGGGCACCAACACCGTTTCGACCTCAGGCAGATCCTCGAGGATCTCCAGACCAATCGTTCCTTGTCCCGCGATGATGTGTTCATCATTATAGGGTGGGACGATGATGTATCCGTGCTGAGCCGCCAATTCCTCAGCTCTTTGCATGCGCTCCATGCTTCCGGGGCCAACCAGGACAAGCTCAGCTCCTAATGCCTTGGTTGCCTCTAGTTTGATTGCGGGCGCATTGCCAGGCATTACGATCACAGCCTTGACTCCCAAAGCCCGCGCTGCGTACGCCACCCCTTGCGCGTGGTTACCGCTCGAATACGACACAACCCCGCGCTGGCGTTCCTCAGGAGGAATCGAGGCAATTTTGTTGTAGGCTCCTCTGAGCTTGAACGCGCCGATTGGCTGCTGATTCTCAGGTTTCAACCAGAGCCGGCGATCGGGCTGGGCTGCATCAACTTCCTTGATGCGCGCTGGAAGCAACACCGTCCGCACTGCTATGCCACTCAGCTTGCGATGCGCCTCACGAATCTCGGTGAGCGTAACGATAAAAGCCTACTTTCTAGATTAGAAGTACTTGACTCAAATTTCCAAAATCACTGGCATGATCAACGGACGTTTTTGCGTTTGTTTGGAGATGTATCTCTTCAGATCCGCGCGAATTTTTTCCTTTATCACACCGTAGTCCGCTTTCTCTTCATCGCTGGAAGCTTCCAGCGTCTGCATCACAACTTGCCGCGCGCCCCCAATCACTTCATCTTCGCCGGACGAAAACCCGCGCGTTACGATCTCCGGGCTGGTTTCGACACGCCCAGTCAGTTTGTTGATCGCGATGATCGGCAGCACGAACCCATCTTCGCTCAGGTGGCGGCGGTCCTTTATCACGAGGTCCTCAACTACATCTGTTCGCGATCCAGAGTCGATGCAAACCCGCCCCACATTGACCCTCCCCGCTTTCCGGGCACCTAGTTCGTCGAATTCGAGAATATCTCCGCTCTCGATCAGCATGACTTTACCTACCGAGCCGTGCATCGCTCCCGCCATTTCCGCGTGCAACTTCAACTGCCTGTACTCACCGTGAATTGGTATGAAGTAGCGCGGCCGCACAAGGTTGATGATCAGTTTCAACTCTTCCTGGCTAGCGTGTCCGCTGACGTGCACCGGCGGTGAGGTGCCGTCCTCGTAGATGACGTGCGCTTCCCGCCGGAACAGGTGGTCGATCATCCGATAAATCGTCTTCTCATTCCCGGGGATGATGCGCGAAGAAAGCACAACCGTATCGCCTTTTTCGATTTTCGCGTGCTTGTGATTGTCCACTGCGGCGCGGGAAAGCGCCGACATCGGCTCTCCCTGTGTGCCGCTGATTAGCACGCAAACTTTCTGAGGCGCGAAATTCTTCATTTCCCCAGGATGGATCACCAATCCCTCAGGCGCCTCGATATATCCCAGATCTTCCGCAATTTCAGCCGAACTCATCATGGAGCGTCCAATGAAGGCGACCTTTCTGCCATGCTGCCACGCGAGTTCGACCGCCAACTTGATGCGGTGAATCGAAGACGAAAAGCACGAAATAAATAAACGCCTCTCGGTGCGCGCAAAGATCTCGTCGAACTTCCGCTTCACAGCCCGTTCGCTGGGCGTGTACCCCTTGCGCTCGACATTCGTTGAATCCTGGAAGAGCGCTAGAACACCTTCCTTCCCGTACTCCGCAAACGAATGCAAATCGAACAGCCGATTGTCCGTTGGTGTTGGATCAACTTTGAAATCACCGGTATGGATCACCACACCAAGCGGCGTGTGAATCGCCAATGCCACGCAGTCCACGAGGCTGTGTGTCACCTGGATCGGCCGGACCGTGAAGGGCCCGATTTTTATCGCCTCATTCGGCCGAAACTCGCGCAAATCGGCATCGTCCAGCAATCCGTGCTCGTCTAACTTGTCTTCAACGTAAGCGAGAGTAAATTCCGTCCCCCACACCGGAACATTCAATTCAGACAAGATCCACGGAAGCGCGCCAATGTGATCTTCATGTCCATGCGTGAGGATGATGCCGCGAACACGTTGGCGATTCTCAAGCAGATAGGAGATATCCGGGACCACGATGTCGACGCCCAATAGCTCGGCCTCCGGAAACATTAAGCCCGCGTCGACGACGATGATGTCATCTCCCCAGCGGATGGCCATGCAGTTCATTCCGAACTCGCCCAGCCCGCCCAAGGGGATGACGTGTAGTTTTCCTGTTGCCATGGGAACCACTGATGCTAGCACAGCCGATTTCTTATCATTTCACGCCAAGAGCACGACATTCGCCAACTTCTCCGCGATACTGGTCATCAAACCTCTCCTGGGTTAAGGTTGAATACGGATGGCTTTGGCTCACAAATCGTGGATACGGCGGCGCGTCGAAGGAGCTTTCACCAAAGCTTTCGCACGAGCGTACGAGACCGTGAAAGTTGATCCGAATCGTTTTCTGTTGCAGGCTCGTGCCGCTTATGGACTGCCCATTACCGGGTTTCAAGGTACGTTCACGGTCGACGTTGAAAGACTGGATCAGATTGCTGATTCACTGATTCGCAGCAGCACCAAAGTCGCCGCCGCACAAGGTGCCGGTTTCGGACTAGGCGGTCTGATGACCATGCTTCCCGATCTCAGCATCCTTGCTGCGATCACACTTCGTACCATTCAGAAACTCAGTCTGCTTTATGGTTTCGAATTCAATACCGAAGATGAGATTGCAGAGCTCTGGGTTGCGGCCGCCAGTGCCGCCGGTGTGGATATCAGCCGTGAACTTCTTGAAAAGGAAGTTGTCAATAAGTTTGTGCCTCGCGTCATTCAGCGCATCGCTGCCAAGGCTAGCGGGGAAGTGGTCGAGAAGTGGTCTGGCCGGCTCATTCCCGTTGCAAGTTCTTTGATCGGCGCGGGGCTGAATTATTATTTCGTGCGCGCGTGGGGATCCCGAGCTAAAGCCTATTTTCGGCAGAAGCATCTTGAGCAGCGTCGACGAATGGCGCTCGGCTTACTCGCCGCGCCTTCGGAACAGCAGATGCCTTTGGCGCTTGAACAGCAGGGGAACAACACTCTCAAATCTGGCGCCTGATTCCGCATGCCTTTTTTCAATTGCTCTGCAATCTTGTTCGACTTGGATGGCGTCCTTGTGGACTCAACAGGTAGCGTTGAGCGTCATTGGGGTATCTGGGCGGCAGAGCACAATTTAGATATCCACCAACTACTCGCTGTGGCCCACGGCCGCCGCACGACCGAGACCATCCGATTGGTCGCCCCGCATCTAGATTCCGAAGCCGAAGTTCAACGAATCGAATACCGTGAAGCCGCCGACGTGGAAGGCGTTCGAGTTATGCCGGGCGCTCGCGAACTTGTACGATCCATTCCCGAGGCGCGCTGGGGGATCGTAACCTCAGGAACTCGGCATTTGGCCACTGCGCGTTTGAGACTTGCTCAGATTTCAATTCCTGCGGTTCTGGTTACCGCAGAAAGCGTCAAGGAAGGGAAGCCGAATCCCGCGCCATACCTGACCGGCGCCCGGTTGCTTGGCTTTTCACCCCAAGACTGTATCGTGATTGAAGATGCTCCCGCAGGAATCGAATCGGCCCGTGCAGCGGGTGCCACGGTTATCGCACTCGCGAACACCTACCCAGCCGAGGATTTAAAGGCCGCAAACGCAATTGTAAGCAGCCTCGCGCAACTCGTGGTTCACTCGGCCGATGGCTTTGGACTGACAGTCACATTTTAAGAAGTGTCGCCTGCCACGGATTCATAGTTTCAGTTTTCGGACCGATCCGGGATACCACGTCTACTTTTTGCGCAACACTTTCCCCGAATGTGCACCGGTAACCTTTCCATTTGCCACGACGAGCTCTCCTGAGACCATCACATCCAGAATTCCAACAGGCGGTTCTTGCGGTTTTTCGATCGTGGACTTGTCTGCCACGGTTGCCGGATCAAACACAACGAGATCCGCCACATAACCTTCTTTCACGTATCCTCGGTCTTTCAGACCGATATGGTCCGCCGCCAGGCCAGTCATCTTATGGATCGCCATCTCTAGCGGCAGCGCCTTCTGTTCTCTCACGTAGCGTCCTAGAACTTTGGGGAATGAGCCCGCTCCTCGTGGATGTCGATCCTTCAGTCCTCCATCGGAGCAGAATGCGATGTTCGGCTGCGATACAAACCATCGCACGTCATCTTCGTTCATCGATTGCGCCATAATCGATGCTTCATTCTCCGGATCGACATCGATCATCTTCGCCATTTTGATATAGGTCTCGACGGGACTGAGCCCCCATGCCTTGGCGATTTCGGCCATGGTTTCGCCTACTACCGACGGATCCGGCTTATAGCCCGTGATCCAGATGTGATCAGCGCCCCCGCTTTCTTCCAGCGCTTTCTCCACCGCTACAGGGTTGTAGTAGTCGCGATTGAGAATGATCACTCGTAAGTTCGATTGCCAGTAAGTGTAGGGATAAACATCGGCGCGTAAATCGACGCCATCTTTTTTGGCGTCCTTGAAAACTTGTGGCATGCGCGTGGTCGTCCCACCCCACACGGCTGGAACGCCAAGCTTGATGTGCGTAATTTCAACTGGAATTTTGGCTTGCTTCCCGATCTCAACGATCTCGCGATAAGACTCGAATACATTGTTGCCTTCGTCGCGTACGTGACTGATATAAAAGCCGCCATTAGCCGCTGCCAGCTTTGATAGATCAATCAACTCTTCAGTCGTTGCGAAGTGGCCGGGATCATATTCGAGTCCCGTTGATAATCCGAACGCACCCGCTTTGAGTTCTTGCGCCAGCAACTCTTTCATCTTCGCGATTTCTTCTGGAGTCGCCTTACGCAGACGATTTTTCGCGTCCATGACCTGTTCGCGGAGCGTGCCGTGGCCAACCATACTCGCCACATTCAAAGCGGCTGGCGTCTTATCAAGCGTGTCGAGGAAGTTCGCCAGCGGGAACTTCGACTCACCATCTTGTCCAACTAAGACAGTCGTGATTCCTTGTCGCGTGGAATTTTCAGCGTCGAGATCTTCAAGAATTTCTCCGTCCGCGTGGCTGTGCATGTCAATGAAGCCGGGAGCAATCGCCATCCCTTTTTCATCGCGAACTGTTTCGCCCGGTTTGGGCTTCAGATTTTTGCCGATTTCGGTGATGCGGTCACCGTGGATTCGAACATCGCCAGCACGACCAACGGCTCCAGTGCCGTCATAGATCACAACGTTTTTCAGAAGTGTGTCAGCTGCCTGCAACGTGACACTGAACGACAACAGCGCGATGATCCCAAAGACCCAAGCTCTCACATTCCCCCCTGTTTTTAGCCTACCTGTTTGTTGCTCGCCTAGCCGGAACACCCCTACCTCAGCCATTCCTCAAGTTCAACTCCGCGCTCCGTCTTTTCATCGCGATATTTCACAATCACTGGCGTGTAAAGCGACACGCCCCATTCCGCAGCCTTGCCCTTACTGACAGCACGTGAACCCGGCACAACGACCGCTCCTTCTGGAATTTCGAGTGCCTTTTCCGGAGTAGCCCGATGAACATCGCCCCGAACGATGTCGTACACGGGAGTTGAGCGTGTCAGAATCGTTCCTGCCCCAAGCACCGCACCGCGCCGCACAAGCGTTCCCTCATAAACTCCGCAATTTCCACCCACTAAAACGTCATCTTCAATGATCACTGGACGCCCATTGATCGGCTCAAGCACTCCGCCAATCTGGGCCCCGGCGCTTATGTGAACGCGCTTGCCGACCTGGGCACAGGATCCCACCAGCGCATGCGAATCGACCATTGTTCCTTCATCGACGTAGGCACCCACATTGATGAACATTGGTGGCATGCATATCACGGATGATGCAATGTACGCCCCTGTCCGAACCGACGATCCCCCGGGTACAACTCGCAGGTTGTCGTTTAGAGTAAATCGTCTTGCCGGAAACGTGTCCTTATCGACAAAAGAGAGAACCGTATCTTGCATCTCGGAAAGCTCGCCCAAGCGGAATCCGAGCAAGATCCCTTGCTTGACCCAGCCATTCACGATCCAGCGCCCACTGCGCTTCTCCGCAGCGCGAACTTTGCCCTGTGTTAATTCATCTCGAAACTGGAGAAAAGTCGTGCGCGCTTCTGGCTTGTGCTCCACTTCTCCAAGAGATGCTAGCCGCTCAATCGCAGACTTCAAGGATTGCATGCGCGCATGAGTATAAAGGAAAGGCTGAGCAAGAAATCAGAACGATGCCATGCCCGCATTGTCGAGAGAATCACACGCACTTGCATTCGCTGCGAATCAGAACGCCAGGCAACGTGTGCGTGAGTTCTCGTGCTTCAGCCAGTGCACCGAGAGGCCCGTGCCACCGCGCATGATTCGCATCATGCCCCGGCGGACGGCCTTTCCCTGAATTGCATTGGCTGCAACTCGATCTGTGTACGACTGCTTTATGCGGGCCTGCTACCCAACTCTCGTACACATAGAACTCTATAGCGTCCGGGACTGACTGCTTTGTGATGACTCCTGCCTCGCTCAGAATGCGATGCAGCTTGGAACGTGTGTCGCGGCGCATCGGCAGCATCGGCAGCCGATATACTTCCTGGATTTTACCCATCATCGCCAAAGCCGCTTTTACCGGCAGGGGATTCGATTCGATGAAGTTCGCCTGCATCAGGGGAAGATACTTACGGTGGATTGCCCGTGCCGTGTCCCAGTCGTTGCTGAGCGCGGCGCGAGTCATCGCCGCCATTTCATGAGGGATCTCATTCGACGCAACAGAAATGATCCCAACCCCACCCAGCGAAATGACTGGCAACGTGATCGCGTCGTCTCCGCTGAAAACCGCAAAATGCGGGGGAACAGCGTTCAGTACCTCCGCGATTTGAGTCATGTTCCCGCTCGCTTCTTTCACTCCTCCGATATTGGGAACCTCTGCAAGCCGCACCAGGTTTCCAGGCTCGATGTTGGCTCCAGTTCTTCCCGGTACGTTGTAAAGGATGAGCGGCTTGTCTACCGCCTCAGCAATCGCTCGAAAATGCCGATACTGCCCCTCCTGCGTGGGCTTGTTGTAGTAAGGAGACGCAGTCAAGATAGCCGTGACACCAGGCCGGGACGCGATCTCCTTGGCTTTGGCCACAGCTTCGTTCGTTGAATTCGATGTCGCGCCTGCCACAATCGGCACTCGTCCCGCTACCACCTCAATGGTTACATCGATGACGCGCAGCCACTCGTCATGCGACAACGTTGGTGTTTCGCCAGTAGTTCCACAAGGCACAAGAAAATCGATGCCGGATTCAACTTGCCAAGCGACCAACGCCCGCAGAGCGCCTTCATCGATCTCGCCATTCTGCTGAAACGGCGTTACCAGGGCTGTACCGCATCCACGAAGTTGCATGATCTTAAGATAGCGCGAATGGACGGCGCGGGAAACTCACGCGTGGAGGTAACAACAAATTGGAAAGCTATATGCTCGGACGAAGGTACGAGCTTCGGAACCAGCATCTAAGATAAAAAAGCCCTCGAGATAGAAAGAATCAGAGTTCCTTCCAGACATCCTTGAAGTCGTAGAACCCTTTTTTCCCCGCCAGCCACTCTGCACTCCGGACCGCACCTTCGGCAAAACCGCGACGCGATTTTGCATCGTGACAGAGGTAGATACGGTCGTTCGGCGAGTCGAAAGCTATTTCGTGCATGCCCACCACGTCCCCCTCGCGAAAAGACGTGATCTCCAGTGTTTCTCCAGTTTGCTCCTGAATGATCTTCTGGAGAATCATCGCCGTTCCCGAAGGAGCATCCTTCTTTTGGGCGTGGTGACGTTCAAAAATCTGCCCCTTATATTCGTGCGCAATCGCGGAGGCTGCCACTCTGACAATATCGAGGAATAAATTCATCCCAATGGAGAAGTTTGACGCAACTAGCAGGCCGACATCATTTGCCTCGGCCGATTTGCGCAGTCTCGGAAGCTCGTTGTACCAACCAGTCGTACCAACGACGACATTTTTCCGAGCCGCAATACACGCCTCAATGTTTGCGACCACGGCTTCAGGGCCTGTGAAATCGATCACACAATCAAACCCACTGAGTTTCGCTGGTACAAGCGCAGATGCGCCGCGGTTCTCCGCCAGCCCGAGGATCTCGATATGATGGCGCCGATGCCGCGCGACTTCCGCCACCAGCGAGCCTGTCTTGCCACGCCCCAAGATGAGTAGCTTCATGCGAAAACTTCCTGATCGAGATCGGCGAAAAACGTATTGTGAAGTCGTTGGATGACGCGCTGCACATCATCCTCTTCGATCACAAACGTCAAATTTATTTCCGACGCCCCTTGCGAAATCATGCGAATCTTTACGTCTTCGAGCTCACCAAATACTCGCGCTGCGATGCCCGGTGTCTCGCGAAGGTTTTCTCCAACCAGGCAGATGATTGCCTTGCGGCCTTCATACTTTACATCCGCAAGTTTCGCGAGATCGGCGGAGAGTGCTGGGATGGCTTCATTTGTCTCCATTGTCACCGAAACGCTGACCTCCGATGTGGAGACCACATCGACAGCGATTCCATGACGATCGAATGCTTCGAAAATGGACTTCAAGAAACCATGGAGCAACAGCCGCCGCGGGGCTGCCACATCCACAATCGTGATTCGTTTTTTAACTGCAATGGCCTTGAAGATGTTTCGCGACTGCGGCGCTCGTGCCGTGATCTTCGTTCCTTCACAGCTTGCGTTCCGCGAGTTCAGAACGAACACAGGAATATTTTTCTGGATTGCGGGCAGCACCGTCGCGGGATGCAGCACTTTAGCGCCGAAATAGGCCAGTTCGGCTGCTTCATCAAAGCTTATCACTTTGATCCTTCGCGCATCCGGACACATCCGGGGATCGGTCGTCAGCATACCGTCGACATCGGTCCAGATCTCGATCTTGTCAGCATTCAGCGCAGCTCCAATGATCGCCGCAGAGAAGTCAGACCCTCCTCGGCCGATCGTAGTCGTGACTCCCGCCTTGTTGGCCCCGATGAAGCCGCCCATCACGGGAACTCGTTTTTCATCAAGCAAAGGTTGTAAGGCCAGTTTCAGTTGCTGGTTAGTTTCATCGAACAATGGTGCCGCGCGAGTGTAGTTCGCATCAGTAACGATGCATTCGCGCGAATCGACCAGAGAACTTTCCATTCCATGCGCCGAAAAGGCGGCCGACACGATTTTGCTCGACAGCACTTCACCATACGAGGCGACTTGATCCGTCGTCCGGGGCGTAAGCTCGCCCACGGCTGCGATGCCGCGAATCAATTCTTCTAATTCATCGAAATCCGCACCGAGCTCTCCGTGGAATTGTGTGAACAGGGCAGTCCCCAGAAGTTCGCCAGCCGTTTCGTAATGTCTTTCCCGCAGTGCGCGGGAGAGCTTAAGGGCCGACTTGCGATCGCCCGACCCTGCGGCCCGTGCAGTCTCGAGCAACTGGTCTGTGATCCTGGCCATTGCGCTGACCACTACAACAGGCCGCTGATCTAGCCTCCCTTTTACGATTTGCGCAGCGCGGTTGATGGCTTTGGCATCTTCGACCGAAGTGCCGCCGAATTTCATGACGATCATCGGGACATGCCTCGCAGCATACATTCACCCGCTGGCGATCTCATCCCAAATAACCTTGTGCCTTGAGCAACTCTGCATTGAGCAATGCCGCCCCTGCAGCACCCCTGATCGTATTGTGGGACAGAACTGTAAATTTCCAATCGAACACACTGCACGGTCGCAGCCGGCCGACACAAGTTGTCATGCCCGAGCCGTACTCCACGTCAAAACGCGGTTGAGGACGATCGGGCGCCTCCAGGTACACCACCGGATGCTCTGGAGCGCTCGGCAGTTTCATCTTTTGGGGCTCGGCAGTGAAGTCATTCCACGCTCGGATCAGATGTGCCGCCTTTGCTCCCTCTTTCAATTTCACCGAAACGGACTCGGTATGCCCATCTTCTACCGCTACGCGATTGCATTGCGCGCTGATGCGGAATTCACCCATGCCGATTCCCGAACTATTGAGCTTTCCGAGAAGCTTTAGGGTTTCTTCTTCCATCTTTTCTTCTTCTTTTGCAATGTACGGGATGACATTTCCCAGGATGTCGAGTGAAGCAACGCCTGGATATCCCGCGCCACTCACTGCCTGCATGGTCACCGCCATGACGGTGTCTAACCCAAACTTGTGATCTAGTGGCGCCAGAGCCATGACCAGACCGATAGCCGAGCAATTTGGATTCGTAACCACAAATCCACCGGATTTCTTCCGCCAACACTGCGACTCAATCAGCTTGATGTGATTGGCATTTACCTCGGGGATGACGAGAGGCACATCCGATTTCATTCGCAATGCGCTTGAATTGGACACCACGGCGCACCCAGCATCCGCAAATCTCGGCTCCAACTCAGCCGCAATCGACGCATCCAGAGCGGCGAAAATCACCTTCGGAGCTCCCTCAGGTTGTGCTGCCGACACCTTCATCGTTGCCACTTTGGCTGGAATCTGGGTTTTAAGTCGCCATCGTGCCGCTTCTCCATACTGTTTTCCTTCCGAGCGATCGGAAGCAGCCAGCCATGCGACTTCAAACCACGGGTGATGTTCGAGCATCTGCACGAAGCGCTGACCGACAATGCCAGTGGCGCCGAGTATGCCAACAGGTATTTTTGAAGACATGATGAGTGCCTAAAATTCTACATCAGTGCTTACGCGACCTCAGCGCAGCAGGGATGCAACTGGTCACTCTATTTGCGTGAATGGACGTCAGGAGCGAAGGAGTATTCGTTGAGTGGACCGAATTGACGCTTTTCCGCGTAGAGGCGCCACCGGCGCCACACAATGCGCAAGCTGGCCATTACCGGAATAGAGAGGTAAACACCAAGGACACCCGCGATCTCTCCACCGGCCAAAACGCCGAAGATCGCCGCAAGCGGATGTAGCTCCATACTGCGTCCCATGATTCGCGGCGAAACGACATAATCCTGCACTAGGCGCCAACCGATCAGAAACAAGAGCACCCAGCCCCAGTATTGGTATCCCGCAAGCAGTGCGCCCACTAGGATGATCATCGCTGCGATGAAAGGACCCACGACCGGAATGAATTCCAGCATCCCTCCGATGGTTCCCAGCATAAGCGCGAATGGTACGCGCATTGCCCCAAGGAAGCTGCAGTAAACGAACCCAGAGAGAAAAGCCAGAGTCAGTTGTGCACGGATGAAGTGCGCCAGCATCTGGTTGAGATCCGATAAGACTCCCTGTAGTAATTCTCGTTGCGGCCGCGTGTGAACCAGCGATAACAAAAAGTTGCCGAAGTTTTTTCCGTCACGCAGAAAAAACACAGCTAGTATCGGGATCAGAAACAACACCGGAGCCTGTTGCGCGAACTCCGCAGCACGCAATCCTGCGCGTTGCGCGAATTGCATGATGCTGTCTCGATGGCTCGCCAGGAAAAGCTTCAGCTGTGCTTTGGTCTGGCCACTCAATCCGTGTTCGCTACCGATCTGCTCCGCAATCTGTCCCGATCCGACCCGCTCGAGAACGCTCGGCAGCGTGCCTCCCAGGCGGGCCGCTTGCCTCCCTACCTGTGGCCCAACGTACATGAAGATCACCGTTACAAGTGCCGCGAGCAACATATAAATTGCCGCAATGGCACGGCCGCGACTGCGCAGTGGTCGCTCAAGACGGGAGACCGCTGGCGCCATGAGGTAGGCAAAGAAGATCGCGAACAGGAACCAGATTAGGGTTCTGCGAGCCGCATACACGAGTCCTAACCCCGCTGCGAACAGAAGGGCAGTCAACAACACTCGCGAAGTTCGTGTATCGATCAGCGACAAAAGCAAGGTACCCCGTCCAGCGACCCAACTACACGTCTATCCTACTTGTTTTGGGGAACTCCGCTGCAAGCATCGAAAGTAGGCATCCTTTCGAGCACTAAGGAGGGCAAAGGCGCTCCTCAAACCTTGGCGCCCTAATCACGTACAATTTCGGTGTTGTCGGAGGGGACCGCCATTTTCTGAACTTTGAACTGCTGGTCTACCCAAATCGTCCAGTCGCCCGCTTCGCCTTTCAAACTCAGCTTTGTAGTGTCCAGTTCTCCGCTGCCAACCTTGATCTTCTCCGTCCCGGTTACCTCCAGCGTGACAGGCATTGAGGAGCGCGCATGGGGGTTCAGCGTGCCGAACTGCGCTTTTTGCCCCACGGGACACTGCAATTGTCCGGACTGTTGGCGGCAAGTCATTGCCATAAATTTCCAGGCAAGAATCTCGCGATGAACGAAAAAGTAATCGTCCAGAATGCTGGTCGAAGAGGGAAGCAGAAAAGGCTGCTCCTCCGGTTTGTCCTGAGACGTTTTGCTCGACCGTTGTACTAGAAACTGATCATTCGGCGTTACAACTGCCTGTGCTTGCCCCGGGCTTACTTCTCTCCACTCATAGCGGCGTAGTTCGCCACTCGGAGAAATCTGCAACTCAGACGTCTGCTCAGCTTTATCAACTCCCGGTTCCGTGCGAAAGCGGGAGGTGATCAAACTACCGCCAGCATTCTGAGTGATCGAAAATGTCTCGGTGCCGACCCGTTTTCCATTCATGAAAACACCAAATGTGCCCGAGTCCACGCCGGTGCCAGCAGGTTCCTTGCCGCTACTTGCAACCGAGAATAGGCCTATAGAAAACGCGAGAACTACCATGCCTCCGATACCATTCCACTTCACCGTGTTTTCTCCTGAGCCGAAAGTTCCGCATTGATC
This sequence comes from Terriglobales bacterium, assembly GCA_036265385.1. Taxonomy (GTDB): domain Bacteria; phylum Acidobacteriota; class Terriglobia; order Terriglobales; family Acidobacteriaceae; genus DATAPD01. The sequence continues at coordinate 268,879 of DATAPD010000025.1, read as the reverse complement.
CGTTGTTCCAGATCTGCGGCGATATCATTTGCCGATTTGTGCGAACTATCAACGCGCCAGCTCGCTTGCAAATAGTGTTTCCTGCGCTGACCATGCAATTCTGCAAACTGTTCGTACTGCCCGCGCAACGGGCGTTCCTGCGGATCCTCCTGACACCGTTGCCAAAGCACGTCCGGCGGGGCATCAAGAAAGATCGTTATTGCTCCAACATCACGAATCGCATCCGCATTGCGTGGTTGCGCGAATGCTCCTCCACCCAGGGCAACAACGCGCATCAATCCCGACTCCCGAAACAGTTCCTTCAACGCCTCGTGCTCGAGACGTCTGAATTCACCTTCTCCCAAGTCGCGAAAGATCGCCCCTACACTCCTGCCGCTTATCGCTTCGATCCGTTGGTCTAGATCCACGAACTCACACCCGAGTCGAGTTGCCAGATCATGTCCAACGCTCGTCTTTCCCGACCCCATAAAGCCCACGAGGAACACAAGTCGGCTCCGCTCTGGGATCGAGTTGGGCATTGAGACATGAAACCGGCTTGCGCCGGCGCAGGACTTTTTAGCGTTGCTTGAGGCGGATTTTACCACTGAAGGTGCGCAATACTACCGAGGAAGCAGCCTTTCCCATGGTGCCGACAAAGGAACGTCCTTGCACAATCGGAAACATAGAGTGCGCTTTCGGTTGCATCGCAAAATCATTCTCGACCGCTCCTTTGACTGAGCGGGCACTTACATCGACAGAGGCGTCGGCTGGAATGGAAGCCTCGATGTCTCCCGTGTGGCTGATGAGCGAGTAGTCGCCTCCCGCTCCGAAATCTCCGCTGTAAGCGATCTTTCCGCCAGTAGAACTGACTTGGACCAGCGGGCCGGAAACAGAATTCAATTGAATGTCGCCGCTGACCGATGTGATTTCTACGTGACCATTGCGGATATTCGTCAGCGTAACTGGGCCTTTCAGGGTGCGCACATGAACATGCGCACTCGTGACTTCTCGAACATCCACTGTGGGGTTGGCGCCTTCAATCGTCAAATCCCCCTTCATGCGTTCCACATGAAGGAGCCCGCTTCCGGAGTGCAAATTCACACTGGCATCAGGCGGCGCGATGACTTCGTAGTCGACATTGCCGTTGAGTTCATTTGCCCCACCCAATAAATGCGAATGGATGTCAATGCGGCTTCCAGTTTGGGATTGATCGACTTCGACATTGCTGGAATTAGTCGTTGCCGTGACAATGACTAAATTCGCCGATCCTGGTTTCAGGGAAATTGAGCCGAATTGATTCATCACCGTCACATTCGCCCGAGGACCTACGTTGAAACGCATTTCCTTTTTTCCTTGGGCAACTGACAGGCTTGCCACCGAAACGACTACCGCTACTGCAAGTGTCGCGGCACGCTGTGACATCTCCATGGACTCACTCTTTCCCGAGAACCCGGTCCTGAAGTTTTTAAGTTCGGAACCGCTATTATCGCAAAGATCTACTCAACGCCATATCGTAGAGCATCGCCTTTTGCTCATACGCTTCCATCAGGTACTGGCGTGCTTCTTCGTCATACGGATTCTGCTCGACTGACTGCTCGGCGTCGCGGATGTATGCGTTGACGCTGCGCAAATTGTCCTCGTATGACGCCTTCATCATCGGCGCTTGCACTGCCACGGCATCAAGGATTTGCTGATCCTCCACCGGCGGTCGCCCAAGCAAGGATTTGGCGACCTCATTTTTCCCCGTGGTCACGGGAGGCGCGGTCACCTTCACATTTGCTTGGTCAGAATTCGTAGTCGATCTCGGGTTCATCAAGAACAGCGCTCCGGCAACAAGTGCAGCGGCCACAGGAGCCAGCCATGCAAATGGCCGCCAGTTCATACCGGGCCCTGCGCTCCAGCTTCGGCGTGGCCGCGGAGCATGGATTAATCCCTCGCTCCGCAGCTGCGCCTCAATCATGTTCCAAACGCGCGGCGATGGTTCCGCAATGGCCTGAAGTTGTTTCGCCTCTCGCGCGATCGCATCCAGGTCTGCTACCAACGCGGAGCATTGTGGACACGATTTCAGATGCGTGCTCAACTCCGCGCTGCGCGGCCCTTCCATCATCTCCGGTAATACTCGATGGCAGTCCATGCAATTCATACAACCTCTCCCCGATACCGCAACTTCTTCGCCTGCTACTCGCCGTTATGCTCGTTTGGCCTTTTCGGCTCTATTCGACTTCAAGATATCGCGCAGTTTCATCCGTGCTTTGTGAAGCTGCGACTTGCTGTTTCCTACTGAGCACCCGACCATCTCCGCGATCTCATTGTGCTCAAATCCATCCACATCGTGAAGCACAAAAACCATGCGATAACCGGGCGGCAATCGATCAATCGCACGCTCAAGCTCTAATCTGTCAATCGAGCCTGCCAGATTCAGATCTTCCGTCCCATAATCGCGTTTCTGCGTTTCCTCGTCGGTGTCGTTCGTATCGTCCAGCGGCACGACTTGCAGGCCCTTCTTGCGGAGCTGCATCAGCACCACGTTCACTGACAGGCGGTGCAACCAAGTCGAGAATGCTGACTCGCCACGAAACGTTCCGATCTTTCGAAATAGCTGCAGAAAAGCTTCCTGGGCAAGATCTTCTGCCTCCGCCGCATTCGAAACCATCCGCAAGCAGAGAGAATACACACGGCGTTTATGGAGGTTATAGAGAACCTCGAACGCCTCTGCGTCGCCCTGCTTGGCTCGCTCGATCGCTTCGGCTTCAGATAGCCCTGTACGTTTCGGGTCGGTCAAGTCGCCTTTCCCGGCCGCATCTGATGAGATGCGCTCTAAATATCTTTACGTTGTACGGCTTGCACGTCTGCCTAGGTGTCCGAACCAGCCGCCCTACAGTAGGATACCAAAGCCCCAAACGGAACATCTTCCTGGCCAATGCGGTTCAAAATCTCATAGGGCTCTTGATCGCCGCACTCAGTAGATGCCATGGGTTACGGTGCTTTCGCTTAGTTTCCATAAAACAGCTTCCATTAACTGGAGGTTTTGGTCGTTATGGTCTCCAGCCCGTGCCCATGGGGCCCCGTCTCCCGTACGCGCAGCAAAATCGAGAATGCCAGCCCCACAAACCCCAAGATCGAGAATATCCACATCCCCAGTGCATAGCCGCCGGGGTTCCCCAACCCAGCATGGGCATAGTCATTCGCTTTGCCAATGGCGCCGTTCATGATCGCAAACCCGATCTGCTGAATAAGGGTCATCAAGGCATAAGCCGTTCCTAGACGGGATTGGTCCACGATGTAAGCCACCGAGGGCCACATCACAGCCGGAACCAGCGAAAATGCAATACCCATCATCGCTACGGGTACGTAAAACGAAACATTCGAGTAGGCCATCGTGAGGTAAACGGGCATCAACAGAAATGAGCCGAACATCATGAAGAACGCTCTCTTGCCGACCCGGTCTGACAAGAGGCCAAAAAGCGGTGTTGCAATCATTGCGCAAAGGGGAAGCAGGCTATTGAGGCGCCCTGCTAGTTGCAAGGCCGCTAATTTCACAGTTTCTGCTGCCGCTTCGCCACCTTGAAACGCTAGGGTTTTATTTCTGAAGAATTCGATTGCAAATGTGCGGAAGGGAAAGATGGCCGAATAAAACGTAAAACAAAGTCCCACCACGTACCAATAGGACAAGTTGAATTTGAAAATCTGTTTAAATTCAAGCTTATCGATATCCCCGCCTTTGCCCAGTTCGTAGCGCCCCTCCGCCTTGCGTTCCAGTACCCAATACACAAACGCCGTGACGACGCTCAGCACGCCCGCTCCAACAGCGAGTAACAACGGGCCCTTCCAGCTCGGCGCACCCGCAGCTCCCTCTGGATAGAACACTGATTTAGCCCATGTCGGAGAATTATCCGCAGCGACCGAGGCCAATCGCGCAATGGTCAGGTTGATACCGAACGCAAAACTCAGTTCCTTGCCTTTGAACCATTTTGCCAGTGCGGTCGTCACAGCCACGATCATCGATTCAGCGCCCAGTCCAAGCACCGTGCGTCCCGCGATCATGACTGCTGGCTTGCCCTTAGCGGCGGTGATCAAGGCTCCCAGAAGGCACAGAACTGCGAAAACTGTGATTGCCTTTTTTGTCCCAATCCGGTCGATGATGATTCCGCCTATCAACAGCGTTACGATAGCGGCGATGCTATAGCTGATGTTCAACCACCCAAACTGGGTCGCGTTGAACCCGAGTTGTTGTTTGAAAATGTCTTCCAGCGGATTGATGCTGTCATAGATGTAATAATTGCCGCCCATCGCGACACTCAGAAAAAATAAGACTATCCAGCGGTAACCAACCGATGGTCTTGGCAGAACGGTATCAGGCATGAGGGTCCAGTCCGAAACGAAGATGGCAATCGATACTTTGTGGCGTGGGCTGCACGGTTGAAAATGAGCCTCAAGAAGATAGCAGATCGCGTGTGGTCTACACCGTGACTCGCCTTTCGAAAAGCAAAAAAGGCGGAGTAGTTCTCCGCCTTCACCAGTTTCGCAACTTTTCAAAAACCTAGCCGATATTTTCCGTCTTGCCGTGGTACTTCACGACGCCATTGTTCTGGTTCTGGCGCTCGACATCATCGTTTCCATACGTCCGGGCAGCCTTCTTAACTTCGCCTTTCGCCATGCTGGCTCGCTCTGCAATGGTCCCGTGCTCGTAGCGCGCGGAGCCGAAGTCAAAAAAGTGTTCGCCCTCGGCCATTCCATGATGTCCTTCGTGCATGTGATGCATCGGCATAGGTGGGATCATGTGTTCTTGTGGAGGCTCCGGTACGCCCGGCCCATACCACACTGGAACGGTGACGACCGATCCCGTGGAACCCTGTCCGTTGTCTGCAGTCGCGTTCGCGGCACCTGCGACATTCCCAGTTGTTGCATTGCTTGCACCGACGGGGTTGGCGGAGTAGGTGGATAATGTGATTTGCGGTGTCACAACCTGCGGAACGAATGGAACGCCGTACGTGTATCCCGGAACTCCAACGTTGCTGGCCCATCCTGACGTAACTGTGGCTTGCGCGTTTGCACCGATCGATGACATCGCGACCACCAACAAAATCGCTGAGAACCCTAACCACTGACGCATGCTTGCCTCCAGAGACTGCTCCTGAAGCGCATTGTATGTTGATTCAAGGCGGCTCGTCTCGATGAATTAATTGTGTGATTTAGCGCAAAATGTTACAGCTGTGCTTTAGGCTCGCAATTTCTAGCTACCAACGTATCGTGCATACAAGCTGCGAGCGATCGCCGTGTCCGCGGTTCCTTTGATGATGGCGCGACCGTCTGGGAACAGCGTCATCTCGTAAGGTTCGTTCCAGAACTTGAGCACAAACTCATTGTGTCGAACCAGTCCGAGCGGCTGCAATTTCCGACTCACTTCCGCAAAATCCAGGGGACGATGCCGCTCATGGATCTGTACAGAATTTCTTCCACACAGAGTTATGTGTGGTCGGCCTTCCCCCGCAAGATGTATGAGATCTCGCTTCCCACACGCGCGGCACTCCGACCGCGGACGGCTCGCATCCAACTCCGCGCGCTCGTTTTGCCACACATCCCACGAGAGCAACGTTCGTCGCAGTTTTTGCTCCGCTCCCACAAGCATCTTGACCGCTTCAGTCGCGGCCACCGCGGCAATAAGGTTAACCGCAGAATTCAAAATGCCCGACGTCTCACATGTCTCCACAAATCCAGTTGGCGAGTCGGGGAAGATGCACGCCATACAAGCCGTCTCTCCGGGGATCACATTCAACGTAACTCCGTAGCTTCCGACTGCGGCCGCATAGATCCAAGACACAGAATTCTTCACAGCGAAATCGTTGATCAGATATCGCGTCTCAAAATTGTCGGTGCCATCCAGGATGATCTCTGCACCTGCTAGCAGATTCTCAGCATTCTCTGGAGTTAGATCCGCCACTTGCGGCTCGATGACAATTTCTGAATTGAACGCAGCAACACGACGCGCCGCCGCAATCGCTTTCGGAATTGACTCCCTTGCATCTTCTTCGTCGAACAAGGATTGCCGCTGGAGATTGCTCGGTTCTACATAATCGCGGTCGATCACACGAATCGTTCCGATGCCCGCTCGCGCCAACAGTGAAAGAAGGGCCGATCCAGTCGCCCCGCACCCGACAATGGCGATTCTCGACTCTTGCAAGCGGCCTTGGCCCTGCTCGCCGATACCTGGAAACAAAACTTGCCTGGAGTAACGCTCTTGAGACCTCAACGTCATACCGATTCTGTGGCGAAGCCCTTATTATAGGGTGCTGTTTTATTCCAGTCGCGAATTCAAACAACACGGCTCAACGGGCTAGCATCGCATTGAAAAGGCCCTGACAGGTCTATCCGGGTTCATCGCGTCTGCCTAGGAGTCTTTTTGCAAATCGCCGGGGGGAGTGTCAGATTCCTGCTAATGGTGATCGTGAGCCTGGGTCTTGCGGCTGCCGGTCAGCAGACGCCTCCTGCCTCCCCAACAGGTTCTCCAACCGCGCAAACTCCCACCACCCCGGGCGAAAACGAAACCAACGTCGTTAGCATCCGCCAATATCTTGGACTGTTCATCCACAACATCATGTTCCCAGGCCTTCCTGAGACCGATCAGACGCGTTTCCGTGAGCTCCTTCCGCTGAAAATCGGTTCCGCGATCACTCGCGATGGTGTTCGGGACAGCATGCAGGCTCTGCTAGGAACGGGGCATTTCGCAGACGTTCAGCTGGAAGCTACGCAGAGGGATGACGGCTCGGTCGATCTCGCTTTCGTTACCGCGCAGAGTTTTTTCATCGGTGATGTGCGGGTCGAAGGCAATGCTGATCGTCCAACCGAAAATCAGATCGCGAATGCGAGCAAGCTCCAACTTGGCGAGATTTACGAACGCCCAAAAGTAGATCGTGCGCTTAGCAATATTCAAAGATTGATGCAGGAGAACGGATACTATCGCGCCAGCGTTTCGATCAAGGAAAATCCTCGACCTCAAGATCAGCTGATGAATCTGGTCTTTCTGATTGCCCCGGGTGCGCAAGCCACAATTGGACAGGTCAAGGTCACCGGCGACCCCGGCTACTCCAAAGGACAGATTGAAGACATCGCCAAGATGCATCCCGGAGATCACGTTTCGGTCGATCGCGTCAGCCGCGGTCTTCAACGAGTGCGCAGCAAGTACGAGAAGCAGGATCGCCTCCTCGCGCAGGTTTCAATCGCGGAACGCCTTTATCATCCGGACAGCAATACGGTTGATTTCACCTGCCGCGTCGAGCCCGGCCCTAAAGTACGGATCAATGTCAAAGGCTACAAAGTCAGTCGTCGCAACATCCGCAAATATGTTCCGGTGTACGAGGAAGGTGCCCTCGACGACGATCTGTTAAATGAAGGACGTAGAAACCTGCTGGATTTTATGCAGACAAGGGGCTATTTCGATGCCAGCGTGGGCATTCGAAAACACGAGGGAGACAGCGATTCCGACTATGCCGTGACCTACATTATTGATCCCGGGCCCAGACATAAGCTGGCGGCTATCTTCATCAAAATATCGTCGCCAACAGGGAACACTCTCTTTGCGGCATCGGACTTGCGCAGCCGCATGCAGGTCCAGCCAGCAGCACGCTTCCTCTCTCATGGGCGCTACAGTGCATCGCTGCTGAATTCTGACGTTCGCGGACTACAGGATCTCTATCGCAGCAACGGCTTCCGTGATGTGAAAATCGAATCCGCCGTCGATGACAAGTACATGGGCAAGGCGAACTTGCTCGCCATTACGGTCACTGTGGATGAAGGTGTTCAAACGCGAGTCGGCGACCTCAAAATCATCGGCAACTCGAAAATTCCAACGAGCGACTTCGAAAATTATCTTTCCACATCAGCCGGACAAGGGTACTCGGAGTCAAACCTCGCACAGGACCGCGATACCGTCCTCAACTTTTACTTCAATCGCGGTTTTCCTAATGCGAACTTCGAAATTGCAACTTCCTCTCCACCGGATGATCCGCATCGCATCGACCTGACGTACACCATTCAGGAGGGCGAGCAGTTTTTCATCAATCGTGTTCTTGTCACAGGACTCGAGCACACGCGTCAACGCGTCGTCCGTCGAGAGCTTCAAGTGAAGTCGGGCGGTCCATTAAACCAATCCGCCATGCTGGATTCGCAGCGCCGCTTGTACGATTTGGGAATCTTTAGTGAAGTTAATACGGCCGTTCAAAACCCGAACGGCGCGGAGGAGCAGAAGAACGTACTGTTCGATCTCCACGAAACCAAGCGCTACACGTTCGACTACGGATTTGGCTTCGAATTCCAAACGGGCCAGCCAAGTCCAGGCAGTAATCAGCCTCTAGGGCAAACAGGCGTCAGCCCGCGCGTTTCGTTCGGCGTCACTCGACTGAACCTGCGAGGTCGCAATGAAACAGTGAGCTTTAAAACCAACGTCAGCCGCCTGCAGCAACGCGTTCTGTTCAATTTCGAAGCACCTCAGTGGTTCAATCGAAACTTTCAGCTCTCCTTTACTGGCTTCTATGACAACACTCTGGATGTGAACACCTTCACTTCACAACGGCTCGAAGGTTCAGTGCAAGCAAAACAAATTCTCACGCGCAATCTGTCGAACCGTCCCATCAGCACTTTGATCTACAGCTACACATTTCGTCGAGTGCGTGCCAGCGATATCAGCATCAGTCCGGGCCAGATTCCGCTGCTGTCACAGCCTGTTCGCGTCGGATCGCCCGGCCTCACCTTCATCCGCGATAAGCGCGATAACCCAATCGAGACAACTCGAGGGAATTACACAACCTTTGACGCCGCTGTCGCGTCCAGGTTCTTTGGCTCGGAGGCAGACTTCAGTCGAGGCCTTTTGCAAAACTCCACCTATCAGGCTTTTGGCAAGAATCGGGCGGAAGGGAAGCAGTATGTCTTCGCCCGCTCAACCCGCATCGGGATCGAGAATCCCTTCAGCGACACAATCATTGTAGAACCCGGACAAGAGATCACTTGTCCTGCGAATCCACCTCCTGGCTTTGTATGTCACACTCTTATTCCACTGCCCGAAAGATTCTTTTCCGGAGGCGGCAACTCCCACCGTGGTTTCGGGTTGAATCAGGCAGGTCCTCGCGATCCGTTCACTGGGTTCCCACTCGGTGGCAGCGCGTTGTTCATTAACAATCTTGAATTACGCTTTCCGACTGTCACCGTGCCCGTCATTCAAGACAATGTAGGCTTTGTTGTTTTCCACGACATGGGGAACGTCTTCACGCGTCCTCAAGACATGACTCGCAGCTTGTTTCGATGGCATCAGGCAAACCCCGAAGTCTGCACTCATCAGGACACAGCTCAGCAATGCAATTACAACTACATCTCTCATGCGATCGGACTAGGGGTGCGATACAAGACACCCATTGGTCCGCTGCGAGTCGACTTCGGTTACAATTTGAATCCGCCATACTTCCCTAGTCTGAAAAACCTGGTCGTCAACCAGGTCAATGGAGAAATCACAGGGCAGTTCTCCCCGCAACAAGCGGGTCACTTCAACGTTTTCTTTAGCATTGGTCAGGCATTTTGATGAGCCGTCGACTCTATTTTTTTCTCGCATCGGTTTTGTGTTTCTTAATCTGCGCGCCAGCTCTCAAAGCAGCCGACGTAATCGATCGAGTCGTCGCTCGCGTGAATGGACAAGTGATTTTGCTCAGCGATTGGGACGAGGAACTCTCTTTTGAAGCTTTCGAAGATGCGCGTCCGCCAGACCATTTCTCGACTATGGAACGGCAGGCTGCACTCGATCGCCTGATAGATCGCCATCTGATGCGAGAGCAGCTCAAGCTTCTCGAACCGGTTCCGGCCGACAAGTCCAGCGTTCAGTCTCGTATTGCCGAAATTCGGGCAGCCCACGCAGCCAAGACTGAGGCTAGCTGGGAATCCGCTCTGCAACGCTATGGTCTTACAGAAGCTGAACTGTCTCGACGTGTCTCATCCGAGCTGAATCTCATGCAGTCCGTCGACGCCCGCCTGCGCCCGAATATTCAAATCGATGAAGCCAGCGTTGCGTCGTACTATAAAGAAAAATTCGGGCCGACCACTTCCCAGGCTGGCACGACTCCGCCGCCGGAAATTGCGGTCAAAATCAAGCAAATCCTCACCGAACAGAAAATGAATGACCTCATGAGCGCATGGTTACAATCCCTTCGCTCTGAAGGCGAAATTCGAACGTTCAGTACATCCAATACCGCAGCGCCGCCGGGGGGAGAAGCGCGTTGACTGAGGCAGCTCCCAAGCGACGGCGCTGGTGGAGAATTCTTCTCGTTTTGGTTGGGTTGGGGCTCGTGGTTTTCGGCTGCATGGCTTGGTATGTCACCACAAATTCATTCCAGGCCATGGTCCGTCGCAGGCTGATTACGGAAATTGAGCAAATCACCGGTGGCCGTGTCGAGCTTGCCGGATTTCACACCACACCGTTCCGCCTGCGGGTCGACGTACGCAATCTAACCATCCACGGAAAAGAAGCCGCCGATACAGCTCCTTTTGTTCACCTGGATCGACTCGTCGCTGACATTCATGTCATCTCAGCCTTCAGCCTTCGGTTTGGCTTTCACGATGTCTCGATCGACCATCCGCTCGTGCACATAATTGTCTATCCCGATGGCACAACAAACGAACCCGAACCCGCTCTCAAAAAGAAATCAGACGGTACTCCCGTCGATCAGTTCTTCGATTTGCGTATTGCACGTTTGACTGTGAATCGTGGCGAACTGTTGTGGAACGACGAGCGAATCCCTCTCGATTTTTCTGCTGCGGACGTGAATGCCCATCTTCAACACTCTTTCCTTCGGCGTCACTATGAGGCGCAGGTGACCGTTGGAAAGATCGATACCAGAATTCAGGACTACCGTCCTTTTGCTTGGAGAGCCGATGCGAACTTCACTCTTGGGCGCGATAGCGTCGAAGTGAAAAGCCTTGTCGTGAACTCAGGGCCGTCTCAATTGAAGTTTCAAGGGGCTATCAGCGATTTCCGGTCTCCCGCACTCAAAGGAAATGCGTCCTTGGAGCTCGATTTAACTGACGTTGCTGCCATTCTTAGGCAACGGCCATTGCGCCGCGGAAAGATCAACATTGTCGGAGCAGGTCAATGCTCGCTTAAAGATTTTTCCTTCGATGGAGCGCTCACGGCACGCGAATTCGAATGGCGTGACGAGGGAATGAACCTACAGAATGTCTCGCTGAATTCGAAAGTTTCCTTAAGACCCCAGCGCATCTTTTTGAGTGATGTACAGGCGAGGCTTCTCGGCGGAGTGATTTCTGGCGATGGTCAAGTTACTAACTGGTTGACTCGTCCAGAGTCGATCGAGCAATTGCGTTCTCGGGCGAGACGCACTTTGAACCGGGCTGAGCAGGAACGACTGCAGCGTGGAATTGTACATGCCCGCTTTTCAAGTCTCGAGTTGCCTGCAATCAAGCGCGCCTTCTCCACTCGAAAGCTTCCCTTAGAAGAGGCACATTTTTCTGGGACAGTCGCCGGCACAGCTGAAGTCTCATGGGTGGGAACTCCAAGCGATGCCGAAACGAAATTTGTGCTTCGGATCGATCCGCCGAATAGCCCTGCACGACAAGACATTCCCCTGACGTTGAATGCTCGGGGCGCTTACCGATTGGTTGGCGATGAGCTCGAAATTCACGACTTGACCGCCACAACGCCCTCGACCACGATTCGGGCCGACGGAACGCTCTCGCGTTCAGCGTCTGCCCGCTTCAATATCACGACGCGCGACCTGCGTGAATGGGAACCATTTCTGAAACGTCGGCCATTGCCTCTTTCATTGCACGGCCGCGCGACATTGAATGGCACTCTCGCGGGACGAGTGCATGATCCTCACGTTACTGCAAATCTGCAACTCACCGATTTTGAGACGACCCTTCCCGCCACAGCTCGTCGGCCCGAAACAGAAGTGCACTGGGATTCCGCATCTGCCGACATGCAATATTCCTCATCTGGGATAAGCGCAAAAAATCTGACAATCCTTCACGGCGCCTCACAGATCAAAGGCGATGTTAGCGTTGAACTTCGCCGTGGAGAATTTTCAGACGCCTCCCACATCTCTGTACGTCTCGATCTGCAGCACGGCGATGTAGCCGAGTTACTCGCCTTGGCAGGGTATGGCTACCCCGTTACTGGAAACATCGACTTGCATGCGCAATTTGCGGGCACGATCGATCAGCCGGGTGGTGGTGGGCATCTGCAACTCACGAATGCAGTTGCGTACGGCCAATCGATCTCAAAATTTGAAAGTGACGTTCGATTCGCCAACGGGGAAGCTCAATTCACTAACCTCATCTTGCAACAGGGGGACGCCACCGTTACGGGTACGGCAGCATACGGCCTTGCCTCTCGGACCTACCGCCTGAATCTTACTGGGTCGAATTTCGAGCTTTCACGCGTTGAGCGTATTCAGAATGAACGGTTCACAATTGCCGGCCTGCTGAGCTTTAAAGCACAAGGCGGCGGAACTCTGGACGAGCCTTCGATCGATGCAGACCTTCACATTGCAGACCTGACTTTGAGCAAGGAACGCCTTGGTGACTTTGACGCTCACGCGATCACGCAAGGGTCACGCCTGCAACTCGAAGGCACCTCAAACTTCCGCGATGCACAGTTGCACACAACCGGAACTATCACTCTCCGCGACGATTATCCAGCCGACCTGAAAATCGATTTCGCCCACTTGGACATCGATTCCTTGCTGCGCATTTACCTGCGAGGGCAAGTCACAGGACATTCAGCCGTCGAAGGGCAAGTCGAACTGCACGGGCCTCTGCGCAAACCTTCTGATTTAGCTGTCACTGCAAGCGTCACGCAATTTTCAGCCGACGTGGATAAAGTGAACCTGCATAATGAGGGGCCTATCCGATTAGCCTTCTCGAAACAGACTGTTTCGCTCGATCAGTTTCATCTCGTCGGCACCGGCACTGACCTTGTTGCCCATGGGACCGCTCAGATCGCGGGCGATCGAACTCTCGACTTGCGTGCGGACGGCACCCTGAACCTCACGCTACTTCAAACCTGGGTTCCCGATCTCACATCCTCAGGCAACGTCGCCGTTGGTGTAAATGTCACCGGCGCGCTTGCATCTCCTGTTTTCCGTGGACAGGTACGGGTCTCGGATGGCGCGCTCACTTATTCGGATCTGCCCACGGGGCTCACAGAAATGAACGGCACGCTGACATTCAACGAGAATCAGTTACAGGTACAGAGTCTAACTGCTCGTACCGGTGGCGGAACGTTAAACGTCACTGGTGCTATCAGCTACTACCGTCGACAAATTTTGTTCGACCTTAAAGGGACCGCTCAAGAAGTGCGCCTTCGCTATCCGCCGGGGATCAGTTCAACGACCAACGCCGACCTGCATTTTTCCGGGACAAACGATGCGGCCACTCTGTCTGGCGAGCTGACGGTAATGAAGTTGAGCATGACACCGGGCTTCGACTTCGGTTCCTACCTGGAAAGAGCCAAATTGTCCGCGCAGGCACCGCAGGCGAATTCGCCGCTCAATCGCATCAAGCTCGATTTGCATGTAACGACTACGCCGGAACTTCAGATGCAAACCGCATTGGCCAAACTTTCCGGTGATGCTGATTTGCGAGTACGTGGCAGTGCTGCGCGTCCGGCAGTACTCGGGCGCGTCGATATCCTTGAAGGGGAAGTCTTCTTCAATGGTGCGAAGTACCGGCTTGAGCGCGGTGACGTGATTTTCACAAACCCTGTGCGCATCGAGCCGATTCTCGATCTCGAAGCCTCAACGCGCGTCAGTGACTACGACGTCACCATCGGTCTAAACGGCACATTCGACAAATTGAACGTCAACTATCGTTCCGAGCCACCCTTGCCAAGCGCCGACATCATCGCGCTGCTCGCTCTCGGTCGTACGCGCGAAGAATCCGCTTCGCTCGAGAACTCCTCTGCAGGCCTCTCCGGTGCTGCCTCGAACCTGATTCTCAGTGAGGCCCTGAATGCGACACTTTCAAGCCGGGTCCAGCGTCTGTTCGGTGTCAGCCGTATCAAGATCGATCCTCAGGGACTGCCCAGTGCCACCAACGTCGTTCGGGGCCCCCAGGTCACAATTGAACAACAGGTGGCGAGCAATCTCACACTCACGTACAGCACCAATGTTGCGGTGGCATCTCAGCAGATCATTCAGCTGGAGTACAACGTGACTCGAACGGTCTCTATCGTCGCTCTTCGCGACCAGAATGGGGTTGTAAGCTTCGATATCAAAATCCGCCGACGCAAGAAGTAATTCGCGAGCGGAATCCCATGATCCATCCTTCCAATAACCAGTTTCGCGCGGAAAGAGAAAACATGGTTGCGTTTCAACTCCGCGCTCGCGGCATCCGTGATGAACGGGTTCTTACTGCCATGGAGGCTGTACCCCGCCACTTGTTCGTTCCTGAACAATTTCAGTCACGTGCCTACGAAGATCACCCGATCCCGATTGGCATGGATCAGACCATCTCCCAGCCATATATCGTTGCCGTCATGCTGCAAGCCTTGGCACTCACGCCGAGCGATCGCGTTCTGGAAGTTGGTACAGGATCGAGTTACGTAACCGCGCTTCTATGTGAATTGGTTGATTCCGTTTATTCCGTCGAACGGCACCCCACCTTGTTGGATCAGGCTCAGCAGAGGTTGGAAGATCTAGAATGCAAGAATGCGATTCTTCTCGTAGCTGATGGGACTCGGGGGCTTCCACAATTCGCTCCGTTCGACGCCATTCTCGTTTCCGCCGCCGCGATATCGCTACCGATCGCGCTGTTCGATCAACTCCGGGAAGGAGGACGCCTTATAGCTCCCATCGGCCCCCCGGAAGCTCAGGAATTGAAACTCATTACGAAGCGCAACGGGACGCAAGTCATAAGCCGTCTCGACCCCTGTCGTTTTGTGCCACTCATCTCTGAACCCGAGTTTGAGGGACAAAACTGACCGTTCGCAACTAGACGCTGCCATTTCGCAAGAGCTCGTGCTTTACAATCGATCTCATGTCGGTTGCGCATAACCTGCGTGTTACGCTCGAGATGATTAAATGGGAGCACTCGATTTTCGCGCTCCCCTTTGCCTTGTGCGGCGCCATGCTGGCGGCCCGCGGACTCCCCAGTGCTCACGTTCTTCTCTGGATCATTGTTGCCATGGTGGCTGCCCGCTCGGCTGCAATGGCCTTCAATCGCCTGGCAGATGCTTCGATCGACGCCGAGAATCCGCGTACGCGAACCCGCGCTCTTCCGGCCGGTACGCTGAGCCCAGCTTTCGTTTCACTATTCACGCTAGCGTCAGTTGGAATTTTTGTCTTCGCCGCGTCACAATTGAACCGGCTCACGCTTTATCTTTCACCGGTTGCCTTGGCGATCGTGTTGCTGTACTCGTATACGAAGCGCTTCACTCGCTGGTCCCACCTGTTCCTCGGGTTTGCCCTCGGTATTGCCCCCGCCGCAGCCTGGATCGCGGTGCAGGGAAGTCTCGATCCTCGAATCTTGCTTCTCACGGCAGCTGTCACTTTTTGGGTCGGTGGATTCGATGTGCTGTATGCGTGCCAGGACTATGAGTTCGACCGCGAAGCCGGCCTTCATTCTGTCCCTCGCCACTTCGGAATCCCCGCGGCCCTGTGGGTAGCGCGAATCTTTCACATGATCATGCTCGTCCTGTTGATAGCCCTGATCCTCGTTTTTTCCTTGGGAAAAATTGCCATGGTTGGTGTTCTTGCGGTGGCCATTCTCCTTGCCTATGAGCATTCTCTCGTTTCCCCGAAAGACCTCTCCAAGCTGAACGCAGCTTTCTTCACGATGAATGGCGTCATCTCCGTTCTTTTCTTCTGCTTCATCGCCGGAGACCTGCTCCTGCGCCGTTGACCTTTGAAATCGTTTCATTCCTAAACTAGAAGTTCTGGCGAGCACTGCGATATCATCGAAGCAATGGCACAATCGCACGCTTTTCAGACGGATGACCCTCGTCTTCAACCGATTCACCAGAAAGTGATTCAGGGTATCCGGCTCGACGCTACCGACGCCCTCGCCTTGTATCGCACAGGCGACATTCTTGCAGTCGGATGGATGGCCAATTACGTCCGCGAGCGACTGCATGGCGATCGTGCCTACTTCAACGTCAATCGACACATCAATCCGACCAATGTCTGTGTAGCGGCATGTCGTCTATGTGCATTCGGACGCAAAAAGGACACGCCCGGCGCCTACACGATGGCTCTCGAAGAGGCTTTTGAGACGGCGGCCTCTGGATACTCCGAGGCCGTCACGGAATTTCACATCGTTGGTGGGCTGCACCCCGACCTGCCCTTTCAATATTTTCTCGACCTGATTTCTGGCCTCAAGCAGCGCTTCCCGCAGGTGCACATGAAAGCTTTCACCATGGTCGAGGTAGCTTACCTCGCAAAACGGGCGAAGCTTTCCATACGCGAAACGCTTGAGCAAATGAAGGCAGCCGGAGTGGACTCTTTACCTGGGGGCGGTGCCGAGATTTTTGCAGATCGCGTACGACACATAATTTGTGATCACAAGATCGATGGCGATCAGTGGTTGGACACTGCCAGGCTCGCTCATCAGATCGGGCTGAAATCCAACGCGACGATGCTTTACGGTCACGTGGAAAACGACGAAGACCGGGTCGATCATCTGCTCAAATTACGCGACTTGCAGGATGAAACTCACGGTTTCCAAACTTTCATCCCACTCGCATTTCATCCCGACAATACGCCACTACAGCATCTGCCGAAGACGACGGGGATGTTGGACATCAAGCAAATTGCCGTCAGCCGCCTTGTGCTCGACAACTTCCCGCATATCAAAGCCTATTGGCAGATGATGACTGCGAAAATCGCACAAATCTCCTTACGGTTCGGCGCCGATGACATTGACGGTACTGTCGTGGAAGAGAAGATTTATCACGATGCGGGAGCCACCACGCCCCAGGGCATGCGTCGACAAGATCTTGTGCGCTTGATCAAAGAAGCCGGACGGGAGCCGATAGAGCGCGACACTCTCTATCGTCCCGTCACTCGCACCGAAACTTCCTTCACCGTGACGGTCTAGCCGGTAGTTTGCGACTTCTCCAAAAAGGTTGCCAAGTGCAACCGTCACAAGCTGGATGTTCGCGAATTTTTATTCTCGTTTTCGCTTGACCCTCCTCCATATCTTCGGGTGTAGAATCACGACAGGAAGGACCAGATAGCTTCACGGGAACTGCAACCCGCTCTCGAGGCTCTCATGAACGTTCATATCGCTTACAAGGTCCACAAAACTCCCGACATAGAAAAAGAGATCAACACGCAAATTGAGAAACTCCGTCGCCGGCTGCAGGTCTTTCGCCCTGACTTAGTACACCTGAAAGGCGCGATTGAACCAAGCCCCGCGCGCGAAGGCTCCCAAGTGTCTCTGAATTTGCGGCTACCTTCCGGACAGATGGCTTCTCAGAAAGCTGCTCCCAACGCGACCGTTGCACTGAAATCCGCCTTCGACGACATCTTGCAGCAAATTACGCGACACAAGGACATACTCCGTTCGAGCCACAATTGGCGTCGTCGCGGTTCAACAAACGGAGTCGAAATCGGCGTTCCATTTGAACAGACCCTGGCTGCAGTTCATCCTCCGAAGATTTCTGCCGAGGACGTGCGCTCTTACGTGAGCGTCAACCTTGGCCGCCTGCAGCGCTTTGTGGAACGTGAGCTGTACTTCCGGCAATCTGCCGAAGATCTTCCCGCGGATACGATCTCGACGGAAGAAGTCATTGATGAGGCCGTTGCGCGGGCGCTGAGCGATGGGGAGCGCCCCGAGAAACTTGCACTCGAACCCTGGCTATATCGACTGGCCATGCAGTCCATGGACGAGATGGTCGTAGCCAGTCGCGAAGTTGATTCCGTTCACCTCGAGGATTCCGCTCGCTCGCCGAATGTCCGCGGTAGCGATGAGCCGGAACTGCAATTCCACCAACCGGACGAAACTTTGACTCGCGAAAGTGTCATTCCTGACCGAAGGATCGCGACTCCCGAACAGCTTGCCTCCTCCGATGAGATGCTTGCCCTCGTGCATTCCGCCCTGCGTGGCGTGAAACGTCGTGATCGTGAAGCTTTTCTGTTGTACGGCCTCGAAGGTTTCTCTGTCGAGGAAATTTCCGCAATCACTGATCGTCAGCCCAAAGAAGTCGAAGCATCCATCATGGCGATCCGCGACCACATAAAGAAAGCCCCTGCTTTGGCCAGGCAATTCAATCCGGTGCCCGTAGCAAAATCCACCAGCGTCTAAAATTCAAACTCACTCAGGAGAAATCGTGATGGTTACCCGCGAAGATATCCGAGAGTTGGCCCAATTTCAGGCGACTCTTCCAGACGCGTGTGCGCTCAGTTTTTACTTTCAGCCCGGCGCGCCTCAGGATAAATCCCACCGCAGCGATGCAATCCAGGTGAAAGACCTGATCCGAGATGCTATGCGCGAATCCCAGAAACATGGAAAGAACGCCTGCGCTCGCGGAGACCTCGAACGCATCCTTGATGTCGTCGGCAGTCTTGGCGCCAGTCAGCGCCAAGCTAAAGCCATCTTCGCTTGCAAAAGCCTCAACTTCTGGCGCGAGTTTGATTTGCCTCCCCAACTCGCCAAGACTCAATTAGTCGTGAACCGCCGCTTCGACCTACGACCCCTTGCCATACTGCTCGGTGCGCATCCCAGGTTGTGCGTGACGTTGGTCGACCGTCAGCGTGCTCGCTTCTTTGATCTACGGCTTGATCAGTTGACAGAGGGAGAAGGTATTTTTCACAAGCTTCCACGAGCCAAGAACTACGGATTCAAAGGCTATGATGCTGGACATGCCGAGCGCCGCATCGCCGACGACGCGCTCCATCATTTCAAAAACATTGCCG
This sequence comes from Terriglobales bacterium, assembly GCA_036265385.1. Classification (GTDB taxonomy): domain Bacteria; phylum Acidobacteriota; class Terriglobia; order Terriglobales; family Acidobacteriaceae; genus DATAPD01. The sequence continues at coordinate 249,992 of DATAPD010000025.1, read as the reverse complement.
ATCGTCTGAAAGACGAGTTCGAAAGAGGCGTGTGGGAGAAACTGATCGTCGGATGCAATGACAGCATCTGGTCCGAATTCGAAGCCCAACTGCACAATTATGTGAACCAGCGTTTGCTGGGACACTTCCCCATCGATGTCGCGAGTGCAACCCCAGAAGAAATCAGGTCTCTCGGCGCACGCGTCCTTCGTGGCTCCATCGAGGAACGGGGTCAGAAACTACTTGACGACACCCTCAGTTTTGCTAAGGCAAATGGCCGAGGTGTAACCGGATTACGTCGCGTTCTGAACGCCGTTGAAAGCGGTGAGGCACAGACGCTGTTCCTGTCTGACTCTTATTCCGCCAAAGCCGTGGAATGCACAAACTGCGGACATATCGATTCCCATATGATTCCCGCTTGCGTCGCTTGTGGCCAAGCGACACGTGAACTTGAAGACGTTTGCGAGGCCCTCATACCCATTGCGATTCGTCGCGATATCGAGCTCTTCTATCTGAAAAAACAACCTGCGCTGGATCAGGTGGGCAACATCGCAGCGATGCTTCGTTACCGCATGGACATTACACCGGCCGGGCAAAATTCTCTCGCCTCCTGAGAACGGCAGCGCGCACCCCCGAACGCTTGTGCCTCCAAAATTAGGCGTCATCTCGACGCCCGACGCTACCCCTCTGCAAAAAACCTGGCATCATCTCGAAGACTCGCGCTTTCTTCAGTGAGTCGAGAGAGATCTCGCGCGGACAGCCCACATGTCCATAAACGCGTTGCCTCTTCCTCCACTTGGACAGAACGCAGGAAATCGCGTGCTATCCTGATCGCCGTTTTCGTTCGGAGGAAGAATGGCGATCTCGCGCCGTAATTTTCTGGGAGCAAGCTTAGCTGGATCTATCTCGCTCGGTGCAGGCGCTCAAACTAACAAAACTGAGTCACAGGCCAGTCCTCAGTCAACCAGTGCGGCCACAGGAAAGCGTCCGATCATCGTCTGCTCTGGAAACGGCTTTGATTACCTCGATCGCGCATATGATCACCTTTCCAAAGGCGGCGACACGCTCGATTCCGCCATCCTGGTGGTCACCGGACCTGAAGACGATCCCAAAGACGACAGTGTTGGCTTGGGAGGCCTGCCCAACGAGGAAGGAGTTGTAGAACTTGACGCCTGTTGCATGCACGGTCCAACCCGGCGTGCGGGATCGGTAGGTGGTGTCCGCAACATTAAGAACGTTTCCAAAGTCGCCAAGGCCGTCATGGAACACACTGGGCACGTCATGCTGGTTGGTGAAGGGGCAGAGCGCTTTGCCGTCGCCATGGGATTTCCTCGCGAGAATCTCTTGACCGAACACTCCCGCATGGTTTGGCTGCTTTGGAAGGAGTACCACTCGCGGGACGACTGGTGGGGCCCCGGGCTAGCCTCGCCTGGTTGGAAGCCACCCGAGACATCACCCAGTTCCGAGCTCTGGCAGAACCGCTTCTACAAGCTCAACGAGATGGCAGCCAGCGTCGGCATCAAGCCTGAGTTTCGCAGATCAGCCATCCGGAAGGTGCTCTTTCCGCAGACCGGTACCATCAATTGCTCCGCACTGAATGCGAAAGGTGAACTGTCTGGAATCACCACCACCAGCGGGCTTGCGTTTAAATTGCCGGGTCGTTGCGGAGACTCTCCCATCATCGGAGCAGGTTGTTACACGGATCAGGACGTAGGTTCCGCAGGCGCAACCGGCAGCGGAGAAGAGAACATTAAGGTCGCGGGCGCGCACACGATTGTCGAGAACATGCGTCGCGGCATGTCTCCGCAGGAAGCCGGCATGGATGCTCTCAAACGCATCGTTCGCAACTACAACAACGACATGTCACGCCTTAAATTTATGGATATGACCTACTACATCTTGCGAAAAGATGGAGCCTACGCCGGCGTGTCACTTTGGGAAGGATATGAACCCAACGAACCCCACAAGATCGCTGTCCACGACGGAAACTGTCGCGCCGAGAAAACCGTTAGCCTCTTCAAAGGCGCATCGCAGGAATTTCCGCCATATCCGCCAGAAGTTCAGAAGTTTATAAATGAAACCAAAAAATAAAGATTGTACGCATAGCTCGGTTTCTCGAAACTCCAAACCCTGAAACTGTCGAAACTCGAATTTTCCTATGCGAACCTGACCTTCACATCTGGGCTCTTATCCAGATGAATACTATCGATGAATCGCACGCGCCCGGTATTCAAAGTCATGATCACTGACTGCGTGCGTACGCCTTCGCCAAAGAAGCGGACGCCCCGCATCAACGCTCCATCCGTCACCCCGGTGGCAGCGAAAATCAACTGTTTGCCCGGAGCCAAGTCCTCTGCTTCGTAAATCTTTTTCTTATCGGAAATTCCCATCTTTGTGATGCGCTCTTCCAATTCCGGCTTATCGATCACCAGTCGACCCTGCATGTAGCCGTTTAAACAGCGAATCGCCGCCGCCGTAATCACGCCTTCCGGAGCCCCACCTGATCCCATAACCGCGTGAACACCTGTGCCGATGACTGCTGCCGCGATGCCAGCCGATAAATCGCCATCTCCAATCAACCGGATTCGCGCACCCGCTTTGCGGATATCGGCAATCAACTTTTCGTGTCTCGGACGATCAAGCACGATCACCACCAGGTCTTGCACATCGCGATCTAGTCGCTTTGCAATATTTTTCAGGTTGTGCTCGACGGGCACATCAAGATGCACCGCGTCCTTGCACGATGGTCCCACGACGATCTTTTCCATGTAGCAGTCCGGCGCATTTAGTAGCCCGCCTTTTTCAGAAGCCGCTAGCACCGTGATCGAACCGGGAGCCCCGGTTGCGCATAGATTAGTTCCTTCTAAGGGATCAACTGCGATATCGACGTCCGGTACACCGCTCCCGTCTGGAAAAGACGCTCCCACTTTCTCGCCGATGTACAGCATGGGAGCCTCATCGCGTTCTCCTTCGCCGATGACGATCGTTCCATGCATCGGTACCGTGTCCATCGTTTTCCGCATCGCTTCGGTCGCTACCTGGTCAGCCAGCTTTCGGTCACCCTGCCCCATCGTCCGCGCCGATTCGATCGCCGCGTTCTCAACTACACGCAGCATCTCCAGAGCGAGATCGCTCTCGATGTTTTCTCCAAAACTTTTTGCTTTGGCGCTGGGCCGGGTGTCGCTCATTGATGCCTCCTGTGTTCGTGCGGCCTTCGACTATAGCGGAGAGCGCGTTGTGAAGGCAAAGTGCGGGGGGCACGGTGAACACGCTAAGCATTCCCACAGCTGAATGCTGACTACTGAGTGCTGAATGCCTACTTTAAAAACTGCTAAAGTTTTTCCATGCCATCAGAACGCAAAGAGCCCATCTACACCTACACCGAAAAACAGGTCGCCGATAAAAGTGAGATCGCACGGCGCTTCCTTGAAACGCGCACACGTCTGAACGCTAATGTCGAAAAGGCCGACAATTATTTGGTTAAGCGCTTCTACAACATCGATCACAACACGTATTTGGAAGGCGCGATTCCGGCGAAATATAAAGAACTAATGGGATTGGTTGTATCGGCTGGACTGCGCTGTGACGACTGCATCAATTACCACATCGTCCAGTCATATCGCTTGGGTGCGACAAATGAGGAGCAACAGGAAGCGCTTAACGTTGCCTTAGTTGTCGGCGGAAGTATCGTTGTTCCTCATCTCAGGCGCGCCTACGAATTGTTATCGGAGTTGTATGCGTAGCGGCGTATCTTGTTACGCCAACTTCCTGCGCCTTAGATCACTCTGTTCATCTGCGGGATCAAAACGCGTCGATTCCCGTCACGCTGGATCCGATGATCAGCGTATGGATATCGTGCGTGCCCTCGTAGGTCTTTACCGATTCGAGGTTCATCAAGTGCCGCATGATCGGATAATCATCCGCAACTCCATTCGCTCCCAGAATGTCTCGTGACTTGCGCGCACACTCCAGCGCCATCCAAACGTTATTCCGCTTTGCCATTGAGATGTGCTGGTGCTCTACCTTGCCAGCGTCTTTTAGACGCCCAACCTGCAGCACAAGCAACTGCGCTTTCGTGATCTCGTTAATCATCCATGCCAACTTTTCCTGCACGAGTTGGTGGGACGCGATCGGCTGATCTCGAAATTGCTTCCGCAACAGGGAATATTGCAGCGCACAGTCGTAGCATGCCATCGCAGCTCCTACCGCGCCCCAGGCAATTCCGTAGCGCGCCTGGTTCAGGCACATCAGCGGAGACTTCAATCCGCCACTCAACGGCAGCAAGTTCGACTCCGGTATACGCACATCCTGCAGCGACAAGCCCGACGTTACTGATGCGCGCAGCGACCACTTTCCATGAATATCGTCAGCCTTGAATCCCGGGCGGTCCGTTTCGACCAGAAATCCCCGAACTTTGTCTCCTTCGTCTTCCACCTTCGCCCAGATCACCGCCACGTCGGCAATCGTTCCCGAGGTGATCCACATCTTCTCCCCGTTGAGGACGTACTCTTTTCCTGACTTGCGCGCTCGCGTCCGCATTCCGCCCGGGTTCGATCCGAAATCCGGTTCAGTCAGGCCGAAGCATCCCAACTTCTCGCCTTTTTGCATGGCCGGCAACCAGGTGTTCTTCTGCTCATCGCTGCCGAATGCATGAATCGGATACATCACCAACGCCGACTGCACACTTACGAACGACCTCACGCCTGAATCGCCGCGCTCAAGTTCCTGCGTGACCAATCCGTACTCGACATTGCCCATTCCTGCGCAACCGTACCCTTGCAGCGATGCCCCAAAGAAGCCAAGCTCTGCCATCGGCTTCACCAATTCGCGAGGGAAGCGCCCAGCACGATTGCACTCTTCAATGATCGGCACGAGGTTTTCTTCAATGAATTTGCGCGCCGTGTCGCGCACCAACCGCTCATCGTCGGTGAGCAACGTGTCGAACTCGATGAAGTCCACACCCTTAAACTTGATTGCAGGCATATGATCCTCTTAGCAGAAGCGCTAGGCACCCAAAGTCAAACCTATCAGGTTACCAGAAATAAGGGTTCGCACATGCCGATGCTGACTGCCGATTGCTGAATACTGTAGAATCACACAGGCGAGTACAACAGCACGCCTTCGGATGCGTGCTCATCCGCCGGAAACGCTTCCGGCGCACACACTCCCACACAACCAGGTAGAACCCGCGGCACGGCCGGTGGGCACATTCCTGTCAGGAGAACACGATGGCAAAGATTGCAAAAACCGCAGACCGCAAGAAGGTCATGGACACTTCGAAGAGCACCGACTGCCCCAAATGTGGCAAGGCCACGCGGATCGTCAAACGCGTAAAGGACCGTGAACGGGGAACGCCAGGCGGTATTTATATCTCGTGCTCAGGCTGCGAATTCTTCGAGAAACTCTAGAAGGTAGTTCTGGGTACTCAGTTCTCAGGTTGTTCTCAGGCTCTCGTGGAAATACCCATTAGGCCCAACGCGAGAATAGAGAACGAACCCGATCTCGCTCGACTTTAGAGAGAATTCAGCGAGCAACAAGGATTGCACGCTCGTGTCGCTCTCCCTCTAAGGCGTGGCTTCAGAGTCGCGCCTTTCCTTTTACGCTAGCTCTCATTCTCAAGGAACCCAGGATTGAACTTGATCCAATGCGGGAGCCAAACAAACTTCACTGAGAACTGAGAACTGCCCTACCTCGCTCCCGCCATCTCCCCGAGAATCGCTCTTGTTTCCGCTGCCGGATCCGCCGCTTCGGTAATCGGCCGTCCTACCACGATATGTGTTGCACCCGACGCGATTGCTTCAGCCGGCGTCACCACTCGTACTTGATCTCCGCGCCCCGTCCCGGCTGGTCGAACACCAGGCGTAACGATCGCGAATTCGTCCCCTAGTTCCGTTCGCAACCGGCTGGCCTCATGTGCCGAAGCGACAACTCCATGGCAGCCATCCGATAAAGCTAGAGCCGCTATCCGCAAAACCTGCTCAGCGACTGGCCCTCGAACGCCCAGCTTCTCGAGATCCGTCTCCCCAATACTAGTCAGAACAGTCACGGCGAGGATCATAAGACGGGGATAGTCCTTTGCCACTTCAACGGCAGCCCGCAGCATCGGGCCGCCTCCCGTGCCGTGCACCGTGAGCATGCTTACCCCCAGTTGAGCCGCTTCCTTCACCGCCGCTCCAACTGTGTTGGGTATGTCGTGATATTTGAGATCGAGAAAGACTTTTCGGCCACTCGCCACCAAGTCCCGCACTACGCGAGGACCCTCTGCCGTGTACAGCTGCATGCCAACTTTATAGAAAGATACGGAATCGCCCAGCTTCGCGGCGATATCTCTCGCGACTGCTGCGGAAGGAACGTCCAAGGCCACGATCAAGCGCTCGCGTACATCGTGACCTTGGAATTTATTTGGGATTTGGATGGCGGGATCCATCCAGGGGAGTGTAGTGGATTTAACGCAGACTCGCTACGGTGCGAATTTCGGGCTGGTTCGGCGAGCTCACCAGGTCTAAGCGAACCTGCTGGACGCCGCGAGAGCTGAAGTTCAAAGAGCGCGCCGCATTGTAAGAAAGATCAATGATCCGGCCGGGAACGATCGGGCCACGATCATTCACTTTGACGACCACCGAGCGGCCATTCCGAAGATTCGTCACGCGGACATATGTTCCAAGTGGAATCGTCAGGTGCGCCGCCGTAAAGTCCAGCATGTCGTACGGTTCACCGCTGGCAGTGGCTTTGCCGTCGAAATCTTCCCCATACCAGGACGCTAATCCGACCTGATATGGCTTGCTGCTTTTCTTATGTTTACCGGAAGCGGGTTGTGTCTGAGGACCGTTTACGTCCCCTCGGGTATTTGCGGCTTCCGAGCTGGTTGGCCCGGATGCGGCTCCGGCTCCCAGGCTGGCCACGGCCAACAGCACCGCCAGTCCATGAGCGATTCGTCGCATTCAGTCACCTCACATCTCCAAAAGTCGATTCCCCCGGCCACAGAACCTCGAAATGATTGTTGAATCCTAGGCGTGGCAGACACCCGTGTCAACCAGGAAAATCCTGTAAATCAGTTACTTAGATGTAATTAATCGATCTCGCAACGGCAGTAGAATCTTGGGGTTTGTAGCAGGATCTTTAGCTTAGCTGGGCTGCTCTATTTAGGCTCTAGTTAAGATAACCAAAACACGTTACCTGAAGAAAAATCACAAACCGCCTTATTTCAGGCACTTGTCCCGCTTTCCAGCCTAGGCGCCGTAAAATCAGCGTCTTACAAATGAGCTTTGTACCAGAAGGTAAACATCGAAAACGCAACTTGATGACCTTGCGGCCAATTCCCGGAAGGACGTGTTCTTCTGGGAGCCTAGTCGCAACACCGGCAACTTCCGGGTTGCACTCCTGGAACTTTCCGCTAAATTCAGGGTATGCCTCGCCCGACCCCACCGGTGGTCCTTACAATCGCCGGTTTCGACCCGACCTCAGGCGCCGGCGTCACAGCCGATATAAAGACCATTGCCGCCCATGGCTGCTATGGCGTTTCAGCAATTACCGCTTTGACGGTGCAATCCACGACGGGAGTGGGGCAAGTACACCCTGTCGAACCCGAACTTCTCACCGCTACTCTTGAGGAACTAGCCGCCGATCTCGAGATCGCCGCCGTTCACATCGGAATGCTCGCTAACGGAGTTCTGGTTCGTGCGCTGATTACATATCTGGAAAACTCTCGCCCCCCAAACATCGTGCTCGATCCAATTCTGCGCTCTTCCTCCGGGGCAGAATTGCTGGACAGTCCTGGACGAAAAGTCTTGAAAGAGAGGCTTCTCCCGCTGTGTACCGTTGTCACACCTAATATCGACGAAGCCGCGGAACTGTCCGAAACCACCGTTACGAACCTCGACCAGATGCGCTCAGCCGCCCAGGCTTTTCACAACCTCGGATCATCGGCGGTCGTCATTACAGGTGGTCATCTCGACCAGGCCATCGATCTCCTGAGCTTTACTACCGTTAAGCGAATCGAGCAGGAAACATTCAAATCACAACGTCAGAAGTCCAACTCAACCCACGGCACAGGTTGCGCCTTTGCAACCGCGATGGCATGCCATCTGGCTCTCGGACGCGGTCTGCCCGAGGCAGTTCTCCTCTCGAAGGCCTACGTGCAAGCGGCTATATCGAACGCTCATCCACTTGGCCGTGGCACCGGTCCCGTTCATCACCTTTACCGGATGGAGCAAACCAGGCGGTCCTCGACCGTCACTCTTCGCGAACCGGAATCCGTGAAGTAGCAGGACGCAAGATGCGTAGCTACGTGCTTAGTTTTTTCTGAGAACTGAGAACTGAGAACGGGGAACTGCCCTATCGGGCTTTCTTGAGTAGAATGCCCGCCACAAATGCCACCATGGCGCCCAGCAGCCACTGAATCGTATAGAGCTGGATTGCTTGCCAATCCACGAGCTTCTGCGGAGTGTAGACGACGCGTATCGAGAGCGCAGCGAAAACGCATCCGAGGCCGACTAGGAAAGCGACGAGCGAGGCCATGGGGAGGCCCAGTCTTTCGCGAATGCTTTGGAATTCCAGAGAGCTGACAACCGTGTCTACCACTCCCGTTCGACCTTCACGACTAGTACCGCAGCTATGGCAGTATTGGGCCCCGACCATGTACTCGGTTCCGCACTTTTCACAAACATGGTCACTGTGCGAGAACGTCCGAGCCTCACGGTCTGGAACGGCGATGGGTGGCCGCCAGAACTCCTGTTCTGCGTTTTGTACTACGTCTGCCATCAGGATAGATTCCTTCCCCAGTATTAGGGGAGGCAAGCTGTTCGCCAAAGTTTTGCTCCGTGTACTTCCGGGTAAGCCATTGAAACCTATAGCTTACGCGGATCAGCGTCGTAACTTGCCCCTATCGCTGCGGCAAGAATTACGCTGTAAAACCAGAAAATTCTCTGTATGTCGCCGACTATACAAGCGACACGCGGTTTTTCAGCCTCTGGGAACGTAACCGCTCTGGTTCATGTATCGGGTAAACTGGCCATACTCTCCGTGACGTCGTCTTTCAGAAAATCGCAGCTCGCCTCGGTCCGAACACTTTTCTTCACGATGTTTTTGGTTTGTTCTTTGTGCGTGCCGTCGGCCTCGGCAGTTCTTTTCCAAAGCAAACCCGCGACGTTAGCGAAGTCTGGACTCACCTTCCGGCCTACCGATCCGCTCAACGAAGAGGCTTTTGACGCTTTCTACAATCTCGACTACGACCGATCAATTCAGGACTTTCAGAAGATCGTCGATCGTCATCCGGACGACGCTTTTGCCATCAATCACCTCATCACTGCCTTGATCTTCGCCGAACTCAACCGCATGGGCGCGCTGAATACGGGAGAGTACTCGAACGACAGTTTTGTTTCGCAAGGTCACCGTCCGGCTGATCCGAAGGCTAAGGAACGTATCAAGCAGCTCATTGATCGTGCGCTGAAGTTAGAGGATGCACGTCTCGAACAAAACTCCAAGGACGTGGATGCTCTCTATGCGCGCGGTGTAACGCGTGGCCAGTTCGCCCTCTACACCGCCTTAGTCGAACGCGCTTGGTTTTCTGCCCTGCGGAACGCGGTGGGCGCACGCCATGATCACGAGCGTGTGCTGGAACTTTCGCCCGACTACGTGGACGCCAAGCTTATCGTCGGCTCACACAACTACGTCATGGGAAGTCTCCCCTGGGGCGTCAAAGTAGCGGTTTCCCTCGTCGGACTCAGTGGCAGCAAGGAAAAAGGCATTCAATACTTGTACGATGCAGCGCACGCTCCCGGAGAAACCAGCATCGATTCGAAAATCGCTTTGCTCGTCTTCCTACGCCGCGAGCATCGCTTTGATGAGGCACTTGCTCTGGTGCGCGAACTTCAACCACGCTATCCAAAAAACTATTTATTGCTCTTGGAGGAAGGGAACCTGGAACGCTCACGCGGCCATGCGCAACAGGCGGCAGATATTTATCGAAAAGTAATGGAGCAAGGCCGAGCAGGGAAGTACGTGAAGGGTCAGCACTACGAAATTGCTGCGATTGCCCTCGGAGACCTCCTCCGCAGCACGAAAGATTTCACCGGAGCAGCTGCCGCGTACGATCAAGTCTCGCAGATCGATCAGCCTGACCCGGAGCTTGCCCAACGCGCAAACCTTGGCTCCGGTGAGATGTACGATCTCCTGAAGCAGCGGGATCAGGCCGTCCATCGCTATCAGGCCGTCATCGCCTTAAACTCTTCCACCCCTCCAGCTGAAACCGCCCGTCGACGGCTCCAGGAACCCTTCCGCGAATAGCCCTAGTAAAGCCTCCATACCTGGTCTTTCCCTATCCTTGTCAATCCGAGCAAAGCGAGGAATCTGCAGTTTTTCATCCAAGCGCGACTGTTTACGTCCAAATTCTAACTGCTAAGTGCCAAGCGCTAACTGCTAGCTCTTAGGGAACTTTCTCACGCCTTTCCGCGTATCCTAGAGCAGGGAGGTCGCTCCATGTACTGCAACTACTGTGGCAAGGTCATTCAGGACGACGCTAACATCTGCGCCTATTGTGGAATTCGGGTCGGAGGAGTAGCGGCCCGCAAGCGCCTGATGCGTCCCCGCGAGAACCGAAAAATTGCTGGTGTTTGTGCCGGTGTCGCCGAATATCTGGATCTGGACGTCACGCTCATCCGCCTGGTCTGGCTACTGGTCGTGATCTTCGCAGGCGCGGGAGTTCTCGCTTACCTGATCGGCTGGATCATCATGCCCGAGGAACCAAAGGCGCTTCCTGCGCCCTCCGGACATCCAGCTCCGACAGCTTAGTCTTACTAGAAGAAAGAAGAATTCAAATTGCTTTGGGCGCCCGGAACAACGCTGGCGCCCAATCTGTTTACAATCGTATGTTTTCATTGCGAGTACCCGGTCTCAGGCGCTGAATACGCCCCGGACTACTGACTACTGACTACTGACTACTGGCCACTGACTACTGCACTCAAATGGAATCCATCCGCAGCTCCGACGCCAACATCGTTTACGAGTCCCTGGGACAAGGCCCACCACTGCTTCTACTTCATCCTTTCCCAGTCCATCACGAGTTCTGGAAACCGGCTGCAGAATTTCTTTCGAACTACCGCATCATCCTTCCCGACCTTCGTGGCCACGGCGACTCTGGAATCGGTGACGGCCCCGCCACCATGACAAAACATGCGGATGATCTTGCTCGTGTGCTCGATCACGCTGGTGTCGGACGCGCTCCAATGGTTGGTGTTTCCATCGGAGGCTATGCGCTATTTGAATTTTGGCGTCGCTTCCGAAATCGTGTGTCCGCGCTTGTATTCGCCTGCACGAAAGCATCTCCGGACACCCCTGAAGCCCGTGCCGGTCGTTTGCGCACCGCATCCGAAGTCCTCGAGCGTGGTGTGGGCCCTTTCGTCGACAGTATGCTTCCGAAGCTTCTCGGAGCAACAACTCAGGCCTCGCGACCTGACTTGGTGGCGAACGCACGCGCCATGGCCTTGAAAATGTCTCCTCATGATGTAAGCCAAGTCCAGCAGGGCATGGCAGAGCGCCCGGACTCAGTACCGACTCTCAAAACCATCGACGTTCCGACTCTGATTCTCGCCGGCCAGGAAGACGCCTTGATTCCCCTTGCTGAGGCTGAACTCATCCGAGCCAACGTCTCTTCAAGCCGCCTTGCCATCATTCCGCAGGCGGGACATTTCGCGCCCTTGGAGCGACCTAAAGAAGTCGGCCGCCTGCTTCGCCAGTTCTTGGACGCGAACCGTTAACAAAGGCCGTAGAGGGTAGCGTAGCCTGGCGATGAATCGCCAAAGTCCGATATACCCACATCCCTGCTAGAATCCCTGCGCTGGTCGCAAGTCTGACTCAGGAAATAACGAATGTTCCCGTATGCTCGGGTTTCTCTGCTTTTCGTCGTTTTCTTCTCTACGATCCTCACCGCGTCAGCTCAGGAAACTTCGAGGGGCATTAAGCTCCGTTTCGGTGGTGGTTTCGATAGTCTCGAACCCGAGCAGCAAGCCCTCGTGCATAAGTGGCATGGAGAATACGAGCAGATTACGGGCCGCACGCTTGATCCTGAGGTCAGCTATGACAACCTGCCGCTTGCCACACGCACCACTTTCGACGCAGTAACTCACGCGTTACTAAGAACCAAGCTCACCGACGGTGTAACCGGCCAGTCCATTGGAAACGGGCTTGAGCTCGTGAAGCTTGTCGAGTCAGTCCACGGCCAGCTGCAAAATGCTCGCGGTGATCAGCAGTATCGGATTTACGTTCTTCTCTCCGACGATGCCCTCGATAAGCTCTATCGCAGCAAGGAATTTAAGCGCGTCGGCGATAACACCATCTATCACATCGGATATCCGATCAATTTCCGTCAGCAGGGCGGCGTTCCGTCGATTCAGGTTTCAGTCGCACGCACTGGTTTGCGCGCCGATATCGATGTCGATTACAGGTCTTCGAGTGGCCCTCAAGCGCTGGTCAACGGTCATCTGACATCCGCCAACTCCGATGTTCGCGCGGGCAAGAACTACACCTCTCATGTTCGTCGCTGGCAAGGATTGTCCAATTGGTGGGGCAGTCTCTTTGGCCTCACTCGTTCCATACCCCCTCAGGAGATCACCGCACTTCACTCTGGAAACAATCCTCCACGATTGCGCGGCAATATTCCTGTCCAGGACGCAATCAATGATTTCTTCAAGGCGTGGCTGCTCGAGGAAAAACCTGAACAATCTTTGGGCTACATCTCCATCAAAGCAATGGCTTGCATCGCTGAATTCCCTGGCGGTCATACCGCTGGAAGTTCGCTTGTGCGCCTGCGGATGTATAAACGCATGAAAGAGCTCAACCAGGTTTTTGGGGATATCTCCAGCCTTGATCAGGTCATGCAGGGGATCGTCATCCCCGCACCCGGAGGACAACCTCTAAATCAACCCTTTGGTGGCCTCTTCGCCCTTCAGCGAATTCCTGACGATGTTGCGCGCGAATTAGATTGCCGCATCCGCCAGAAGTTGGAACTGGCCGCTCCAATTCCCGCTGCCAGCCGCCGCCTCGGTGACTATTACAGCGCCATCACAGTCATCGGGCGCAAGGACCGGGGTACATCCGGAGAAGTCTTATCTCAAGTTTGGACTCGTGAAGGAAATGCTTGGAAGCTCGTCAGCTGGCAATTAGAAAATCCATTCAAGGATGACAAGACCTTTACTCAAAAACCAGCTGCGCCAGCCATTCCCGTCCCCTCCGCTGATCCGCTTCTCCTCAATCGCATTCAAAGTTTTTTGAGTAGCTGGCTTCTACAGAAAAAATACGATTCGGTGGAAACGTACTTCTCACCTGAATCGCTCGATTGCGCCGAGTTGCTCACGGGGCCTGCGCGGAACCTTAATAAGCCCCGGCAGATTGCCGAACTTCACTCCTGGCTGGCAACGATAGGCAAGGAAGCCGGCGATCACAAACGCATCGCACGTGCGATCCAAAGTGTTCCCTTCGGGCATCCACAAATGCAGGAGGTCAATCATCCCGAGCAGGACTCGTACCTTCTTACCCGCATCTCCGACGACTTGGCCACGATGGACGGCTGCACTGCGCGGGAACGCGGTCTGCGCATCCCACCGAACGCAACCGCCGGTGATCCGACTTTTGAGTCAAAGACATATCAACTCGCATTCCAGTTCCGAAATGCCGACTCGCAAGCTGGTACTGTCGAATTCAACTGGGCACTGCGTGATGGCGAATGGAAGATCATCTCCTTCGACCTGCTCACCGACTAGCAATCTCATTCAGTGCGCCCGTAGCATGTAGCCTGTCGCCTGTAGCTCAACCCTAATCTGCTAAAATCGCCGCGCTATGCTTGATACTGAACTGGTTCCTAGCACTTCTGTGATCGCAAAAGGTGATGGCGGCATCATCGATGTGAGCTCCGCCTCGAATCCAGTGCTTCTCGCAACTCTTGAGATCACCAAAATCATCGAACAGGAGTCTCTCGACGTCGCGATACAGGCATCGGCCGACGGTACGACTTGGAATCCGAAGCCACTCGCCTCATTCCCACAGCAGTTTTACGCCGGACAATATCCGTTGCTCGTTGATCTCTCACACGAGCCCGGCACCAAATTCCTCCGCGCTCATTGGGAGGTCAACCGTTGGGGACGAGGCACCGAAACACCCATGTTCGAATTCCGCGTCACGCTTAAAGAAGTCCCGCCCGACCTGCTGCGGGAAGTGACGGCCACGGCCCGCGCGCGCGGATGAAAGAATCAAGTTCTAACCGAGTGTTAAATACTGACTAGCTACTAGCCACGAGCTACTAGCGACTGGGTTCTCCATGGCTCGTAAGTTCAAGTCTCTCAGCGAACGCGAAATTCTTGCACTAGCCGTCTCTCTGGAAGAGGAAGACGGACGCATTTACGGTGACTTTGCTGACGGACTTCGCGAGACTTACCCGGATACCGCCAAGCTCTTCGACGACATGCGTCTCGAGGAATCCGATCATCGTAACCAGTTGATCGAAACATACCGCACTCGCTTCGGAGAACACATTCCGCTCATTCGTCGTCAGGATATCCAGGGATTTGTGCAGCGCCGCCCGGTTTGGCTGACACGCCCGCTCCCGATCAAAGAAGTCCGCAAGCAAGTCGAAATTATGGAGCTCGAGACGCGCCGCTTCTACGAGCGCGCTATGCACAACATCACAGATGCTGGTGTTCGCAAATTGCTCGGCGATCTCGCTGATGCGGAACGCAAACACTACGCTACAGCTGAATCATTGCAGGAGCGCATCACCCCAAAAGTCGAAAAGGAAGAAGAAGACGCGCAGCGACGGCTGTTTGTTCTCCAAGTGGTTCAACCGGGGTTGGCAGGGTTAATGGATGGTTCGGTCTCCACCCTCGCTCCGGTCTTCGCTGCCGCCTTCGCTACCAAAAACAGTTGGGACGCATTTCTAGTCGGCCTCGCTGCTTCAATCGGTGCCGGCATTTCGATGGCCTTCGCCGAAGCTCTCTCCGACGACGGCTCTTTAACTGGTCGCGGTCGCCCCATTCTTCGGGGTGCAGTTACCGGACTTATGACGGCTGCCGGAGGAATCGGTCACACGCTCCCGTTTCTGATCAAGGATTTCAATGTTGCATTTATCGCCGCCGTGATCATCGTCGCGATCGAACTCATCACCATCGCGTGGATCCGCAAACGGTACATGGACACGCCATTTCTTTCCGCCGTCTTCCAAGTTGTTTTGGGCGGTGTGCTGGTGTTCATCACCGGCATCCTGATCGGCTCATCGTAGATGCGTTGTACCTAGCGACTAGCGACCAGCTACTAGCGACTGGTTTTCGTCATCACTCCATCGTGATCGTAATACTCATACGCGGACATCGCCTTCTCTCCGCCCTTCTTCCACACGCGATTGTCTGTGCTGAGTTTTCCCAACGCTTGCGCCATCGCCCGCACGTGCATCGCAACCGATCCGCAGCACGATCCGATGTAGCTGATCCCGATCTCTTTCGCCTTTACCGCGTAATCTCCCATCTCGTTCCGCGTCAGCTGGAGTGGATCGAGCGCATAAGGAAATTCTGGCAGGGAAGTGAAGTCCGGTTTTTCTTTTGGAGTTCGATACGCCACAGGCTGGCACGCCAGATACCCCGACACTGCCTTACGCATTTGCTCCATCGATGGCAATGTGTGCTCCGGCGATCGGAGGCAGTTCATCCCGACGATGTCCGCTCCAGCATCCAGCAATGCTTTCGCTGCTTCAGCCGCGCTTTTTCCTTCCGCCGTTTCGTCCTTGTTTTCGAAGCAGATCGTCACCATCACGGGCAAGCCGGTCTTCTTACCCCGCTCGACAGCAATCAATGCTTCGCCTAGCCACGAGAACGTCTCGCCAATAATGAAGTCAACGCCCTCGCCGCACTGTACTGCCAGCTGTTCATCGAACGTCTTGCGTACCTTGTCGGCCGCCGCTGGACTTCCCGGCTCATACATCCACGTGAGACTGAGATTTCCGGCGACGAGGCACTTATCCCCCGCTACCTCACGCGCAATTCTCACGGCGGACTTGTTGATCTCCTCAAGCTTGTCTTCCAAGCCAACCGTGGCCAGCTTGTCGCGGCTCGCATAAAAAGTCAGTGCTTGCAGCACGTCGGCTCCGGCCTCGCGGAACTCAATGTGCAGCTCGCGGAGTGCCTCCGGATGTGTAATCGCCACCTCAGGCGTGAACGGCCCCGGTCGCACCCACCCGCGTTTTTCCAACTCCAGGAGATAACCTCCATCACCCAGTACCATGCCATCTTTTAACCTCTCGAGAATTCCTTTTTTCGCCATCACACCCTCCTGAAGATCACGAGCGTCCGCAAAACTTTCCGATATCAGCAGCACTCCGTCGTGAATGTTTTGGACATGTCAATTACTTCGCCACTAAATCAGATTCCCGCTTCGCTCACTCGAGCTCCCCATTAGCTGCTAAGTACTAATTGCTAACTACTAACTACGCTTTTCAATCATCCACATACTCAAACTCCGCCTTGATCGGCTTTCCCTCCGCAAACCGCGAAGGCGCAAACGATGACACATCCACTGTCTTGGCCTCGCCATCGACCAGCATCTCCGACATGACGACTCCGATCGCCGGCGAAATCTTGAAGCCCATCCCGGAAAACCCGGCGCAGATATTCAAACCGGCAATCCCTGGCACTTGGCCAAGCAATGCCCTCGCATCAGGAGTAATGTCATAGACCCCTGTCACGCCGCGCATAACTTCAGCATTCTCAAGCGCTGGCACCCGCCGCGCCGCGCGCTCGATGATTTCCTCCAGCGACTCCTCCGAGGCACGTTGCGGATAGTTATCAGGATCAACCGGACGTTTCCCGTAAAAATCTCCCACCAGGAATTTGTCCGATCCGTCCGATCGAAAATACGTTGCCGTTACGGAATCAATGCATGCACAACCGCCCACCTTCATTCCCGGCGCATTCTTCAAAATGGCAACCTGGTGATACTCCGGCTCAATCGGCACGTCGTACCCAATTGCGGAAAATAGCGGACGCGTCCAGGGGCCGGTGGCAGCAACAACCACTGGTGATTCAATCTCACCTTTGTCCGTTTCGACTCCGCGCACACGGCCATCTTCAACACGAAACGCACTGGCCCGTGTCTTAGGTAGATACTCGACTCCCATCTCCCGCGCGCGACTTAGGAAGTCGTTCGCAACCACGTTGCCGTCTCCATATCCCGACTCTGGCTCGTAGGCTGCGATATCCACTTCGTCGACCTTCCAGTCAGGCTGCAGTTCCTCCAGCTGTTTTCGATCGATCAACTCAACTCGCGCCCCCAACTCACGTTGCATGGCGACGTTTTTCTTAAGGCGATCCATTTCGTTCGGATGCACGATGCGCACGAACCCGGTTCGCTTGAACTCTCCTGGCTCACCCACAATCTCCCGCCAATTCTCGAACATTTTTAAACTCACGAGAGCCAACTGAACTTCCGGTGGATACGAGTAATGCATTCGCACCAGCGCCGAGGAGCGGCCGCTGCCGCCACTAGCTACGTGATCTTTCTCGATCACGACGATTCGTCCGGCTTTCCGCTTTGCCAAATGAAAGGCAATCGACGCACCCATCACGCCCGCGCCGAGGATTACGATGTCCGCCGTTTTCGGGAGTCCGTTGCTTTTCACGCGACGGCCTCCTTGAACCAGCCCTTCTTCCAATCGCGCAGTGCCTGATGTGCAGCGTTGTGCCCAGGAGCTCCTGTTACACCACCACCCGGATGCGCTCCTGCTCCGCACAGATAAAGCCCATGAATCGGTGTTCGATACTTTGCCCACCCGGCCACAGGACGCATGAAGAACAACTGCTCGAGTGAGAGATCGCCATGGAAGATGTTGCCCTCGGTCAAACCGTAGATGCGTTCGAGATCGAGTGGCGTCAGTACCTGCCTCGCAATGATTGAGCCCGGTACGTTCGGTGCATATTCGGCAATCTTGCGCACCACGCGGTCGCCGAGCAGTTCACGCTTCTCGTTCCAGGAACCTTCGCGCAAGCGATACGGGACATACTGCACGAAGCACGTCATGATGTGTGTGCCCGCCGGCGCAAGCGACGAATCAGCATTCGAAGCAATCACGCAATCTACCCAAAGCTCTTCCGGGATTTCGCCGAACTTCGCGATGTCATAACAGCGCTCCGCAAACTCGAGAGAAGGCACCAGCGTGTAGAACGTGCGCTCGAGTGGTGTGTGCGTGGAAGGCGTCCCTTTGAATTGCGGCTCTTCCGAAAGAGCCATGTTAACTTTCGCGCACGGTCCTGCCATCTTGATTCCACGAATTGCGTGAACAAATTCTGGCGGCAGCTCTTTTTCGGCAACCATGCCAAGGAATGTTCGTTTCGGGTCTGCGTTCGACAATATGACTTTCGCGCGAATCTCAGTGCCATCTTCAAGCACAACAGCTCGCGCTTTTCCGTTACGCGAGTCGATGTTTGCAACGAGCGCAGATGTCCGAATCTCTACACCGAGTTTTTGGCCCGCGGTAGCAATCGCTTGCGTGATTGCGCCCATGCCGCCCATAACGTGTCCGTAGAATCCCTGCACTTCCTCCGCACCACCGCTCAATAAGTGAAACAACAACCCGAGCGCGGTGCCTGGCTGGTACGGCCCGCCATGTTTCCCATATACGTTGTTCGCAAGGAACATGGTCTTGATCGTGTCTGATTCATAATTGCGATCGAGAAACTCTCCCAAACTTCCTGTCAGAAACGCGACCAGCTCCGCGATCTCGCTGCTCGAAATTTTGCGGAAGCGTTTACTCACACGCATCAAGTCACTCCACCCTGCGGCGGTCCGTGTGTCGATCTCCGGTGGAGGCTCAAGAAAAAACGGCTGGAGATAGCGCGCGAGCTTCTTCAGCTTCTCGTCAACACGAACAAACGTTTCGGCATCTTTTGGAGAGTGCTTCCTAAACTCTGCGACAGCGCGGTCACGATCTGCCCACCACGGCACCACGCGCCCATCCGGGAAGGGAACCTGGATCGCAGGATCGCACGGCACCATGCGCAATCCGTGCTCGCCCAACTTCAAGTCGCGAATCACCTCCGGACGCAACATGCTTGCCACATACGATGTCGTCGAAGCTCTGCAGCCCGGCGCGATCTCTTCTGTCACGCAGCAGCCACCGACAATGTCTCGACGCTCGAGTACAAGGGTCTTCAACCCTGCGCGCGCCATATACGCAGCAGCGGTTAGCCCGTTGTGGCCGCCGCCGATCACCACGGCGTCATACGATGCGTTGACAGATGCCGGCATGTACCCGATGACCTCTGGTCAATGAAAGCCTTAAAAAGGTGAACTACATTACTCCAGCAACGCGTGAAATTGCTATTGAAAACCACTTCTCCCTTGCTGTATCTTGCGGTGACTTGGGGTCAATCAAAACCATGCCAGGACTAGCCAGCACACTCGCTCCACCACCGCAGTATCGTCGCAATCTCGAACCTAGGCCTCGATCGGAAGCGAAACGTTCGCGCATCATCGACGCCTCCATGAAGCATTTTGCAGAGCACGGTTATCACGAAGCGCGCGTCGGCGATATCGCCACGCAACTCAGCATTGCTAAGGGTTCGATCTTCCAGCACTTCGGAAGCAAGGACGGGCTTTTCTTTGAGGTTTACATGAAAGCGGTGCGTTCGTTCCCCGCTTACCTCGATTGCCCAGCCGACGTGAAGATGAAAGGTTTTTGGGAAATCATGCGTTACTGGTTGCAGCGCACGGAAAACATGCTGCGCGACAACTGGATCCCGTATCGCATTTACCTGATTGGCAACTATGGAACGGATCTCGTGCTCCGTCGCGAGATCAATCGATTTCTCGTGAGCGAGGATCCATACGGTTGGGGCGCGTTCGTTCGTTTCGGAGTGAAACGGGGTGAGCTGCGCAATGACATCGACATCGAGATGATTGTCTCGATTCTCGAATGGACCATGGACCGTTTCCAGGACGCGCTTCTTACCGAAGAACTCGATCCCGGCCTCTTTCGCCGTCAAGGCGATGCCGGCGAAAAAAGAGAAGCGCGCATCAATCAATTCCTTGATTTGCTGAAGAGAGCCATTGGCGCTTCGGCAGCTGCGTAAAACGGTTGTAGTTGCCGATGCAACTGGCTGTGGGGGACCAACATGAATTCATCTGTCGAACAGATCCTTGCTAGCTATAACGATAAGGCGCCGCTTTCTGAAGCCTTCACTATTCCCGCCCCCTGGTATGTGGATCCGCGCATTGCTGAACTCGAACGCCTTTCTGTTTTCAGCAACTCGTGGCAGGCGATCGGCCGCGCCGAACAAGTCGCAAAGGCTGGACAATTTGTAACTGCCACTGTCGCCGGTGAGCCAATCGTTGCTGTGCGTGGCAGCGACGGCGAGCTTCGAGCGTTTTACAACGTGTGCCGCCATCACGCTGCCAAGGTCGTCACCGAGCCCTGTGGCCTCGCTTCCATCTTGCATTGTCCTTATCACGGTTGGAATTACGGGCTCGACGGTTCACTCAAGGGGATGCCCGAGTTCGATGGTGTTAAAAATTTCGATCGCGCTGACAACGGACTCGTCCCGATAAAAGTGGAAATATGGGAAGCCTTCATCTTCGTGAATCTGGATCCGCACGCAAAGCCATTGAAAGATTTTCTTGGTGCACTCGTTAAGCGCTGTGAGCCTCTTGGTTTATCGAAGTTGCACTATTTCGCCACGAAGTCGTGGGACGTAGCCTGCAATTGGAAAGTCTTTGTTGATAACTACCTTGATGGTGGATATCACGTGCCGCATCTGCATAAAGCGCTGAGCAGCGTCCTCGATTACAAGCAGTACACGATTGAAAACGAGGATCGTTACTGCCTGCAGTCGAGCCCGATGGTCGAGTCCAACGAGTATGCGGATGCCGGCGCAACCCGCAAGGGGGATCGCGCATGGTATTTCTGGCAATATCCGAACTTCATGATCAATTGCTACGCGGGATACATGGACACCAACCTCGTGATTCCGCTCGATGTCGATCATTGCCGCGTGATCTTCGATTTCTATTTCGATGACGTGAGCGATGCACGACGCGCACTCAACGAGCAGAGTGTGTCCGTCGGCGATCGCGTGCAGGACGAAGACCTCGGCATCTGCGAAGACGTGCAGCGCGGATTGAAATCACGCGCGTACGGTGCAGGCCGATTGTCGGTACGTCGCGAAGCGGGTGAGCAGTTGTTCCATCGCTTGTTGGCAGCCGACTTAAAAGGCGGATCTGGCAAGACTGCGGCTGCAGCAGACTGAAGTTCCGGAGAAAAATCGTGAAATTCTTGCGTGTTGCTGTTCTTGCAACTCTGTGCACGTGCGCATCTGCACAAGTCACTGCCATCAAAGCAGGCCGCCTCGTCGATCCCGATGCCGGCAACGTGCTGACTGGTCAGGTAATCCTCATCCGCGATCACAAGATCGAAGCAGTCGGCAAAGGCTTGGCGATCCCGGCAAACGCCAAAGTCATCGATCTCTCCTCGAAAACGGTACTGCCCGGATTCATTGATTGCCACACGCACGTGGCGGACGGGAAAAGCCTTGGCGCGGATCCGTTCAACGTGTTGAAGAAAACAGCATCGCAGATTGTGCTCGAGTCAGTCACCAATGCACGCGTGACGCTGATGTCGGGCTTCACAACTGTACGCGACGTGGGAACCTACCGCGCGCTCAATGATGTCGCCTTGCGCGACGCGATTGCGAACGGAGACATCATCGGACCGCGCATGTACGTGGCAGGTGCTTACATCACGATCACCGGCGGAGCCGGCGCGATGACCGGTCAGGCGCCCGACATCCAACTCCCGTGGGACTTGCACTATGGTGAGGCCAATAGTCCGTGGGAAGTGCGGCAGAAGATTCGATTGCTGGCTCACAACGGAGTCGACAACATCAAAGTACTTTCGACGGGCGCGGTGTTGACGCATGGGAGCAGTCCGAAATCTGTCGAGTTCACGCCGGAGGAACTGCAAGCAGCCGTAGAGGAAGCGCGCAATTTTGGTTTGAAAGTGGAAGCGCATGCGCATAACCCCGAGGGAATCAAGAACGCAATCCGTGCTGGAGTGGCATCGATCGAGCACGCGACCTTAATCGACGATGAAGGGATTGAACTCGCCAAGAAGAATGGCACGTATCTAGACATGGACATCTACGACGAAGAGTGCATCCAGGAAGATGGACGCAAGGGGAACATCCCGCTCGATTTCCTGGAACATGACCGCGAGATGGGAGAAGTCCATCGACGTAATTTCACGAAAGCATTGAAAGCTGGCGTGAAGATGTCGTTCGGCACAGATTTAGGCGTATGCCCTTATGGCACGAGTCCAAAACAGTTTGCGTTCATGGTGAAGTACGGGATGACACCCATGCAGGCAATCCAGGCCGCGACGACGAATGCAGCGGACTTGCTCGGACATTCCAATGAGCTCGGTTCGATCAAGCCCGGAAAGTACGCGGACATCGTGGCGGTAAGTGGCGATCCGCTAGCAGACATCCGCTTACTTGAGAACGTCGAGTTCATCATGAAAGACGGAAAAGTGTACAAGCAGGCGGGCGCACCTGCCTGTACACAGTAGGTCCACCTGCGAAGATCCGGCGGACGTGCAAACGGTTGTCAAAGAAGACGCGCCAATCAGCTTGTGGAGTCTTCAACGCTTACAAAAATCACAGAGCACTGGCTTGATATCGATCACTGGTGTGATGTCAATCGCCTCGATCGGCCCGACCCGTAAACGTCCTCTCGTGACTTTGCGGATGGTGACGCGATGGAGGCCGATCGGGTTCGGACGGTCGGGTGAGCGGGTTGCGAAAACGCCAGTGATGGGATTTCGAGGATCGGAACGCGGGCGCACTTTCAATGTCTCGCGTCGCGCCTGATGCAACCAGGTCAGGACGATGATTTCGTTCCCCGCCTTCAGCCCATCCACAGCCTGCAAGAAAGCCGCGTTGATTTCAATCCAAGCATCGGGCGCGCCCTCGGAAGCTTGTCGAGGTGCTGCACTGCGGGTTTTTAGCGCCGATCGAATCACGCCGATCGGGCGCAACTCAGGGCGTTTGCTGTTTGCAATGCGTGTCGCTCGTTCAGGCATTCAAGTTTTTCTTTTCAAGACAACTTCGTAGTCGAGGCTCACTTATTCTTGCACGAAAGCTCAGGCTAAAATCCTTCGCCATTGCTTGCCAGGTGCGGGATTCCACATTCAATTATGTAAGTGAATTTCGCACGCTTCCCGTATGATGGAAAGAAGTCCATGCGAGTTTTGTTTGAGATTTTCGGCCAGACGCTGCGGACGCTCTGGGCGCACAAACTGCGTTCCTTCCTGACGATGTTCGGGATCGCCTGGGGAGTTGGCTCACTTCTGCTTTTGGTAGGTCTGGGCGAAGGGTTTCGTTCCGGAAACCGCAAACAGTTCAATACGATCGGAGAGAACGTTCTCTTCATTTTCTCGGGGCGAGCTCCGGCGGTTGAAGGCAGTTTTACCGGAATGCGTCCGTATTTCCTGACCTACAAGGATTACGAAGATATCAAGGCCGAAGCGCCCAGCGTGAAAGAGGCCGTGCCAGTCATCTCGCGCGGCGACATCCGCGCTGTAAGCGATTACTACACGACCTCCGGCAGCCTGGTTGGGGTGACTTCGCAATACAACGCGATTCGCTTCATGCCAATAGCGGAGGGCCGCTGGTTCAACGATCTCGATATTCAGCAGAAACGTCAGGTCACGATTCTGGGCGATGAAGCCAATCGCATGTTGTTCCAGGGACGTGCCGCAGTTGGGCAAACCATTCTTCTCGGCGGAATGCGCTTCCAGATCATCGGTACGTTGCAGCGCATTGGACGCGGCGACAACAACATGTTCAACCTGCGCCTGTTCGTTCCGTTCACTACCATGGCGCAAAACTTTCCGGTGAAGGGTGTCGACAAGCCGGACCTGATTTCGATGATCAATTACCAGCCGAGAACACGTGAACTTCACGAGCAAGCGCGGCTTGAGGTGCACAAGATCATCGCCCGGAATCACGGGTTCGATTACCACTCACCGGACGCGTTCGATGAGTGGGACACCATAAGAACGATTGACCAGGTAGGAAAAATCTTCGATGCCATGAACATGTTTTTAGGAAGCGTGGGACTGGTGACGCTCGCGCTGGGAGCGATTGGGATCATCAACATCATGCTTGTGGCTGTTGCCGACCGAACCCGCGAAATCGGGCTAAGAAAAGCGATTGGCGCTACAAATCGCAGCATCATGTTTCAGTTTTTTGTGGAGGGAGCATTCCTCACCTTGATGAGCGGCGGGTTAGGAATGGCCGGGGCAGCTGCGTTGATGGCAGCGCTCGGAACTTTACCGTCGCCTCCTGGATGGGACACACCGAAACTTGTACCGTCCACCGCGGCGCTCGCGATTGGAGCGTTGGCGATTGCCGGTGTGTCGGCCGGACTTTATCCGGCACGACAGGCGGCCCAACTTCAACCCGTTGAGGCTTTGCGTAAGGAATAAGTATGTACCGCGATCTACTCGAACAAGCCTACCAAGCCATGCGTCATGATTTACGCAAGACCCTTCTCACCATGCTGGGGATGGCGTGGGGGATCGCGACTGTCGTCTTGTTACTTGCCTATGGCGACGGTTTCGGACGCGCCATCTCGAATATCTTCGAGAGCTTCGGCGCAAAGGCCGTCGGCGTGTTTCCCGGACGTACCTCGACACAGACGGGTGGAGCAAAGGCGGGTGTGCAAGTGAGATTCACGAATGAAGATATTGAGCTGCTGCGAAATGTTGCGCCTCTCATTCGGCATATCTCGCGCTCTTCAGACAAGCAGTGCACCGTCACAACTGGAGCTCGAACGTATGACTTGCCGGTGAACGGGTTGGATCCATCTTTCTATTACATCGGAAATGTCGAGATTCAAGAGGGCCGGTTCATCAATGAGGAGGACAACATCTCGCACGGGCGGTACGCAGTATTGGGATCGGAAGCGAAGGACAAGCTGTTCTCTGGCGTGTCACCCATCGATGACACGATTCGCATCAACGGTGTGTCTTTCCAAGTCGTGGGAGTCGTAGCGCCCCGCATGCAGGAAGGCGACAGTGATATCAACCGCCAGGTTTACATCCCTTATAACGCCATGGACACTTTGCAGGATACCCACTACGTTGGCGGGATCTGGCTTGACTTTGAAGGGATGGACCACGAAAAACTGACAAAGACGATTCGCGAAGCGTTGGCGCTGGCCCATCAGTTCAAACCCAATGACGACCGCGCCGTCTTCATTTTTGACGCGCAAAAACAATTGGCTCAATTCAGCATCATCACGATGGGTTTGAAAGTGCTGCTGGCTTTTATCGGAACGGTGACGCTCGGAATCGGTGGCGTGGGGCTGATGAATATCATGCTTGTCTCGGTGACGCAACGTACGCGCGAAATCGGAGTCGAAAAAGCTTTAGGCGCGCGGAAGCGGGACATTTTGTTTCAGTTCCTGGCCGAAGCGTTGGTGATCACGGCGGTAGGAGGCTTGCTCGGAATCGCGCTCAGTTACGTTGTTTCTTTCTCTGTCGGCAGGCTGACTCTCTATAGCGCACTTGCAAGTCACGCAGAAGCCGGGGACATCACACTGGTTGTCGCGCCGAACATTCTCGTGATTGCGACGGTTATCCTAGGGTTTGTCGGTCTGATCAGCGGAATGCTTCCCGCAATCCGCGCGGCAAGGCTTGATCCAATCGAAGCTCTGCGATGGGAGTAGGGAAGAACGGGCTACAGGCTGCAGCACACCGAAGGCAGACTTCATCGAATTACAGATTCCTCGCTTTGCTCGGAATGACAAAAGTTTCGGATGTATGCTGAGTTGGCGGTCGGAGCCGGCCGACAAGGGTGTTTGCCGCTACGCAAATACTGATGGAATTTCGCCTTCCATCACTTCAAATATTTATCAAACCAAGCCTCGATCCGATTGAGACGATCGACCAGGTGTTTCTCCTCTTTCAATCCATGGCCTTCACGCGGATAAACAACGAGTTCCGTAGCCACCCCATAACGCTTGAGCGCGCGATACAGCATCTGGCTTTGGCTAAGTGGATCGATGGTATCGGCATCGCCCTGCAGAATAAGCGTGGGTGTCTTCGCATTCTTCACGTAATTGATGGGTGAACTCTTGCGAAATCCCTCCGGCTTCTCATACGGCAAGCCGTAAAACCATTCATCGTACGAAGGATGTTCCTCGGTGCCGTACTCAGTGGCAAGGTCGGCCATTCCCGCACCGGACACTGCCGCCTTGAACCGGTTGGTCTGCGTAATCGCCCACTCCGACATGTATCCACCGTACGACCATCCTGCAATACCCAAACGATTCGCATCCGCCAATCCGGAAGACACCAAGTAATCGGCGGCCGCCATGACGTCTTTGAAATCGTTGCCACCCCAGTCGGCACGATTCGAGACCATAAAGCCATAACCATAGCCAGTTGATCCTCGAACATTCGGTTCGAGAACGACGTATCCCGCAGAAACCAACATCTGGGCCCAGGAGTCGTAGTCGTCGCGCCAGTTGCCTGTCGGGCCTCCATGAATCAGAAGAATTGCGGGCGACTGGGCCGATGCATTCGCAGGCTTGAGAAGCGCGGCTTCGATATCTTTGCCATCGAACGATTTGAAGTGAACGAATTCCGGCGCTGTGAGTGCGTATCGGTCGAACGAATTGTTGAACGATGAGACGATCTGCGGAGCGGCCTTACGATCCCATAGAGCAAGCTCCTGAGGTCGAGTGTTGCTCTCCGCAACAAAGGTAATGCTCGAACTTGTTGCTGCGATATCTGCTGCGCTCATCGACAGGGAAGTAAGCGGCTCAGCGCGCCCAGCAGAGTCAATTCCATAGAAACGATGTCGAAAGCCCTCGGACGCGAGGGCCATAATCCATCCATCAGGGAGCCACGCATAGTTTTCAATCGGGCGATCGATGGACTGACCGGTGAGGTTTTTAGCCGGAGCGCTGCCATCCACTGGCTGCACAAAAAGATCGTGAGGTGAAGGACCGTCCGTGCGGCAACCGATGTACGACAATTGCTTGCCATCCGGAGAAAGTTTGACGTCACCGAAAGGACCGCGCGGCGCCGCGATCTGTTGCATCTTTCCATCGGTCGCATTCACCGCAAAGATACGGTTGGTCTCCTGGTCTGACTCTGGATGATCCGTCGCCACGACGATGAGGCGATCTCCAGCGTTGGTCCACTGCAAATCAGAAAGCTGATAAGGCTTGCTGGTCACCAGCCGAGCCGTACCCGTTATGGCGTCGGCGATCCAAAGCCATGTGTTCTTATCGTCGAGATCGACGCGTTTGGCGTCGTCTTTATTCTTCTCCTTCTTATCTTCTTCGTCCGACGGAGCTTCAGGAGCAAGGAAGGCGATGCTTTTGCCATCCGGCGACCACGCGAAATCCTGAATGGCGCGCTTGCCGGTTGTCACGCGGCGAGCTTCACCTCCTTGCATGGAGAGGAGGAAAATTTGCTGATACTCATCGCGGTCCGAAAGAAACGCCAGTGTTTTAGCGTCGGGCGACCAGCGCGCATGCGACTCTGATTTTGCTGAATAAGTAAGCTGGCGCGATGTCTTCGTCGCGGCCGAATAGACCCAGATGTGCGTGATGCGCGTCGTTCCTTTGGGCGGTTCCGTCACGGTGAATGCCAGCTGGCTGGCATCCGGAGACCAGCGCAAGTCGCTCAGGCGGCGAATCGCAATCGCCTGCTGAGAGGTCAGCGGCAGTTTGGTTTCAGCGGAGCTTGAAATGGCCAAAAGCAGGATTGCAAGCAGAAGTCTTCTCATGGATGCGGGAATTATAAGGGCGGCCGGGTGACGAGTGTCGCCGAACAACGTCCAAATGAATGTCACACGAAATAACGAAGCAAGCTGATAGAATCTCCCGTTCCTATCTCATGTTGGCTGCACTGTTCGTTCATGTGCCAGTTCGCCTTCCTAAAGTTCGTTTTCCTCAAGGAGGAATCATGATGTCACTTATCCGTTGGTCGGTCGTCGTGTGCCTGTTGTCGTTTACGGCGGCTTTGTTTGCGCAGGACGCCCCCGAGGGACGATTGCTTCGGTTCCCGGATATTTCGAAAGATAAGATTGCCTTTGTATATGGTGGCGATATCTGGCTGGTCGCGTCGAGTGGCGGTGCTGCACGTCGTGTTACGACATATCCGGGACGCGAGCTGTTTCCGAAGTTCTCGCCGGACGGTAAATGGCTTGCCTTCACCGGCCAGTACGACGGCAATTTCAATGTGTATGTAATGCCAGCCGAAGGTGGACAACCGAAACAACTCACATTCGACCAGGGCGGCACGCCTCTGAGCGATCGTATGGGCATCCACAACGAAGTGGTCACTTGGACGCCGGACAGCAAGCGCATCGTATTCCTCACTCGCCGGGATTCGTTCAATGGATGGACGCGGCGTCCATATTCGATTTCCATCGAGGGCGGCCTGCCGGACGCTTTCCCCATGGATCAGGGCGGTTTGCTCTCGTATTCGCCCGACGGAACAAAGATCGCTTACAACACGATCTTCCGAAACTTCCGCACCTGGAAGCGCTACACCGGAGGCATGGCGCAAGACATCCTGATTTACGATCTGAAGAACAACAGCGTTGATCGAGTGCCGCACACCGACTACACCGATTCATTCCCGATGTGGAGCGGCAACACGATTTACTTCACCTCCGACCGCGGTTCCGAGCATCGGCTCAATCTGTATAGCTACGACTTGGGTTCCAAACAAGTAACTCAACTAACCCAGATGGCGGACTACGACGTGATGTGGCCGAGCCTGGGCGCGGGCGGCATCGTGTTCGAAAACGCCGGCTATCTGTATGTTTACGATCTCGCGAGCAAGCAGGCGAAAAAGTTGAGCGTGCAAGTGCCAGGCGAGCGTGATCAGGCGATGAAACGCTGGGCTTCCGCGAACAAACAGATCACGGATTTCGATGTCTCCCCAGATGGGAAGCGCGCGGTATTCGGCGCGAGAGGCGAAATATTCACCGTTCCGGCGAAAGATGGTCCAACGCGGAACATCACGCATACGACGGGCATCCGTGAGCAAAAGGTCGCTTGGTCTCTGGATGGCAAGTGGATCGCCTATGTTTCCGACCGGACCGGCGAAGACGAAATTTACATCCAGCAACAGGACGGCTTGGGCAAAGAGCAGGCCCTCACCAGCGGCTACAAAGGATTCAAGTTCGCCCCAGCGTGGTCCCCAGACAGCAAGAAGATTGCATGGTCGGACAAAGACCTCGCCGTCTGGTATGTGGACATTTCAGATAAAAAGCCGGTGCTGATCGAACGCCCGACGAGCGTCGGCGCCTATCACAAAGATGTGTACGGAGAGATCACCGATTACGCATTTTCACCGGACAGCAAGTGGATCAGTTACTCGAAGCCGAGCGAAAACGGCAACAGTATCCTTTACCTGTATTCGCTAACCAGCGCGAAGATCACGCCGGTGACGACGAACTTCTACAACAGCAATTTGCCCGTGTTTGATCCGGAAGGGAAGTATCTGTATTTCCTATCCGACCGCGATTACAACGAGGTTCTCGGTAACTATGATTTTGAGTTTGCGAATCCGAAGACTACTCGGGTCTATGCCGTAACGCTGCGCGCCGCCGATCCTTCTCCATTTCCGCCGCAGAGTGATGAGACAGCAATTAAAGAACCGGCACCCGCGGGCGAAAATCCTCCTGCGAAAAAAGACGAAAAGAAAGACGAGAAGAAGCCGAGCGAGACACCCACCACCGACAAGGATAAGGACAAAGAGAAAGACGAGAAGTCCAAGAAAGATATCCTTAAGGACTTTCACATCGATCTCGAGGGAATTGGCGGACGTGTGGTCGCCTTTCCCGTTCCTCCGTCGCAGATACGCACATTAGCAGCAGGAAAAGGCGTTGTTTACTACGGATCGGCTCCCGTGCAGGGATTGAATGGACCGATTCCCGGCGAAGAGTCCGCCATTCACGCCTACGATCTGAAAGACCGTAAGGACAAAGTGGTCATCGAGGGCGCGGATCGTTTCACGTTGTCGTTCGATGGTTCCAAGCTGCTGTATCAGGCTGCTGGAGGGAATGACAAGTACGGCATCATCGATGCCAAACCACCCGACTCACCGAAAAAACCTGGCGAGGGAGCGTTGAAACTCGACGGCATGAAGGCAGAGGTCGATCCGCCCGCAGAATGGAAAGACATGTTTCACGAGGTCTGGCGGCAGGAACGGGATTACTTCTTCGAAGCGTCCATGAATGGAGTGGACTGGGACAAAGTTCGCGAGAAGTACGAAGCCCTTCTTCCGTACGTTTCTAGTCGCTACGATTTGACGTACATCCTCGGCGAAATGATCGGCGAACTTTCGAACTCTCACACCTATGTCGGTGGTGGTGATTTGCCGGATATTCCGACGGTCAAGACAGGCCTGTTGGGCGCCGACTTCGAGCTCGACGCTGCAAGCGGTTTGTACCGCATCAAGAAAATCTATCCCGGAGAAAATTGGGATCCACAGTTGCGATCTCCGCTGACCGAACCGGGTGTGAATGTGAAGGAAGGCGACTACATCCTCGCGATTAATGGCCGACCGTTGCATGCGCCGCAGAGTCCATATGAGCTGCTCGCAAATACAGCCAATGAGAATGTGAGCCTTACAGTCAATGCGAAACCGGTCAATGAAGGTTCGCATAACGTCCAGGTGAAAACCATCTCCGACGAATACGGGCTGCATAATCTCGCGTGGGTGGAAGGGAACCGCAAGAAAGTGGAGGCGGCCACCGGTGGCAAAGTCGGATATGTCTACATTCCTGACATGGGTGCACCCGGGTTGAACGCTTTCGTCAAACAGTTCTTCCCACAAATCCGTAAACAGGGAATGATCATTGACGTGCGGTACAACGGTGGAGGTTTTGTCGATCAACTGATCTTTGCAAGATTACGCCGCATTCTGGTTGGGATGGACACCGCACGCAATTTCGAGCCGGGCACGGTGCCTCCGGTTGTCTTCAATGGTGCGATGGCGTGCATCACCAATCGCATGGCAGCATCGGATGGGGACATCTTCAGTTACTTCTTTAAGGTCTACAAGCTTGGTCCGCTTATTGGTGAGCGAACTTGGGGAGGTGTGCGTGGCATCCGCGGTAATTTTCCGCTATTGGATGGCGGCTACATCACTCGTCCTGAGTTCGCCCGCTACGGTATGGACAGCAAGTGGGTAGTCGAGAACCGTGGCGTTGCACCGGATATACAACTCGAGAATCGTCCGGATCTTGTTGTTAAAGGACAGGACCCACAGCTGGAGCGGGCCATCGAGGAAGTTATGAAGCAGATCCAGGCGAAACCGCCAGTGCTTCCTCAGCGGCCACCTGATTTGCCTGCTTATCCCGACGGACCCGGAATGTAGAAAACGCTTCCCAATACCAGTAGCCAGAGGGCGCCAAATTTGGTTGCACTGGCTACTGGTTTTGCGGACTCAAGCGGGTTCTCCCCTAAGTAACGGCCAAAATCGTCCTCGTTCCGTATAATAGAAAGACCGTGAAATATTCGATTGTCGTGCCTCTTCATAACGAAGAGGAAAATGTCACCGATCTATACGCGCGCCTGAAACAAGTGATGGAAGCGAACGGTGAGTCGTTCGAGATGGTGCTGGTAGACGATGGTTCGTCGGACGGTACTTTTCAGCTGCTGCGCGAAATCGCCGCTGTGGATAGTCGCGTAACTGTTGTAAAACTTCGTCGTAACTTCGGACAAACGGCGGGCTTGGCAGCAGGTTTTGATCATGCGCGCGGGGAATACATCATCGCTATGGACGGCGACCTTCAGCACGATCCAGCCGATATCCCGATGTTTCTCGAAAAAGTTGCCGAGGGTTATGACATTGTCAGTGGCTGGCGCAAGAACCGCATCGACAACTTCTGGATGCGCCGCATTCCCTCCAGAATTGCCAACTGGCTCATGGCCAAGTTGAGCGGCGTCGACATCCACGATTTTGGAACAACTTTCAAAGCCTATCGCCGGGAAGTTTTGGAACAGGTTCCGCTCTATGGGGAACTGCATAGGTTTATTCCTGCCTTGGCATCGTGGTATGGCGCGTCGATCGTGGAAGTGCCAATCCGTAACATCAATCGCGAAAAAGGCGCCTCCCACTACGGAATCTCCCGCACATTCCGCGTCTTCTTCGACCTGATCACCATCCGCTTCTTGTTGAAGTATCTTTCTCGCCCCCTGCATTTCTTCGGAACGGTCGGAATGATCAGCATCCTTGGTGGTTTCTCGATCGCGGGATGGTTAGGATTGCAGAAGATCCTGCATCAGGCCGACGTGATGTCGAACCACGGTCCTTTGATGGTCTTCGCTGCCGTGATGCTGTTGGCGGGTCTGAACCTTTTAGCTGTGGGTTTACTGGGCGAGATGCAGGTTCGTCACTATCACGAACCTTCCAAGCGGGTGCCTTATTCGGTGGAACGCCTTCTTCAAGCTCAGAGCGAAGAGCATTCGGTTTCCGAGTGACTCGGCCCTGGTAGTTGGAAATGTGGCTCGGCTCGAGGTCACACGTTCCTGTGATTCAGGTTCCTGACGAGCCGACCTTCTTCGTTCACAATCGCCTCAAGGCCAAGCCAGCCGACGAGGACTATAATGCCCGAGTTTGCCACCATGGATAAAGCCACACAGATCGAACTGCGTCTTGCGAGCCGGATGTCGCGACTCGGGACCGAAACCGCTTTCGAAGTTCTGAACAAGGCGCGCGCCCTTGAACGCCAGGGTAAAGACATCGTCCACCTTGAAATCGGGGAGCCCGATTTCAATACGCCGGAAAATATTGTCGAGGCGGCTGTGGATGCGCTGCATAAGGGCTGGACCCACTATGGTCCGTCCGCTGGTTTGCCCGACCTGCGTCAGGCCATTGCAGAATATGTTTCGAGCACGCGCAACGTGAAAGTCACGCCCGATCAGGTCGTCGTCGTGCCTGGCGGAAAGCCAATCATTTTCTTTACGATACTCGCATTGATCGATGAAGGAGATGAAGTAATTTACCCGAATCCTGGTTTTCCGATTTACGAGTCGATGATCAATTACGTGGGCGGCCACGCCGTTCCGATCCGTCTTCGGGAAGATCGTGATTTTTCGCTCGACGTTTCCGAGTTGAGTTCTCTCATCACCGACCGCACCAAGCTGCTCATTTTGAACTCTCCGCAGAATCCCACCGGAGGCGTAATGAGCCGGCGCGACATTGAGGCCGTCGCGGAAGCCATGGGTGATCGCAATATCATGGTGCTTTCAGACGAGATTTATAGCCGCCTGCTGTTTGAGGGCGAGCATTTTTCGATCATGTCTGTGCCGGGTTTCAAAGAGCGCACGATTCTCCTGGACGGCTTCTCCAAGACTTACGCAATGACCGGTTGGCGTATGGGCTATGGCGTGATGCGTGAAGATCTCGCCGCGCATATGACACGGCTGATGACCAATTCCAATTCATGCACCGCGAGCTTTACGCAGATAGCGGGCGTTGCCGCGTTACGTGGAGATCAATCGTCGGTCGATCGGATGCGCGATGAATTCAAGAAGCGGCGCGATGTGATGGTCGCGCGCTTGAACAGAATCAAGGGATTCTCCTGCAGGATGCCCAAAGGCGCCTTCTACGTCTTCCCGAACATCACCAAGACTGGTTGGCCATCGAAAAAATTGGCCGACGCTTTGCTAGAGCAAGCCGGCGTGGCCTGTCTGTCGGGAACAGCGTTCGGAGACTTCGGCGAAGGATATCTTCGCTTCAGTGTGGCGAACTCGCTCGAGAATCTAAATAAGGCCCTCGATAACATTGAGCGTTGGGTCGCCAAAAACCTATAGCGCGATCAGACAACTTCGTCAGGGCAGTGGTGTAGACTTTTTGCCTTATGGCGAACGTCGAAAAGCATTCCGCTGGCGCTTTCTGTTGGGTTGAGCTCGGGACCACCGATCAAGAAGCAGCGAAAAAATTTTACGAATCTCTCTTTGGTTGGACGGCCCAAGACTCGCCAATGAGTCCCGGCGAGGTCTACACCATCTTCAAGCTCGATAATCGCGATGCTGCGGCCGGATACACCTTACGCCAAGAGCAACGATCCGCCGGAGTTCGTCCGCACTGGATGCTCTACATCGCGGTTGCAAACGCCGACGAAAGCACCGCAAAAGTGAAATCGTTGGGCGGCACAGTAATCATGGGTCCACTCGATGTAATGGGAATGGGTCGCATGTCCGTTCTGCAAGACCCTACTGGAGCCCACTTCTGCATCTGGCAAGCGATGACGCAGCCCGGTATCGGTGTTGCCAATGTTCCCGGGGCTTTATGCTGGGCTGACCTGAGCACGCCGGACGTCAAACGCGCTGCCGATTTCTACTCCGCCTTACTAGGCTGGAAAATCATCGCAGACGAGAAAGACCCGTCGGGCTACCTGCACATCAAGAATGGTGAAGACTTTATTGGAGGCATCCCGCCGTCCAAGCTTCGCCAGCCCGGTGTACCGCCACATTGGCTGCCGTACTTTCAGGTTGCTGACGTTGACGCCACTGCGAATACCGCAACCCATGGCGGCGCAAAACTCTGCATGCCTCCCACGAGTATGGAAAATGTGGGCCGGCTAGCGATCATTTTCGACCCTCAGGGAGCCGCATTCGCCATCTTCAAGTCGGCCCGATGAGTTGTTGCGCAAAGGGATGAATGTCACGAGAGCCTGTGACGGCTCTCACTGCCTGACGAGACATGGGAGCCTAGCCTCGTACTGCGACAGGTGCCCGCTCCCTGCCTAGTGCGGAGTGCCTCGCCAGGAGCGCTCCATGCCCATCCGCAATTCCCAAACAGGAGAAGTCGTCCGCCACTTCACCGTCGAGGAACTCAAAGACGCTGCGCGATTGATGCGCGGATACGATCTGGTGGCCCTGAACGCGGCAGGCTCTGGACACGCCGGTGGCACGCTTTCGATCATGGACATCACAGCCGCACTCTATTTGCGCGTTGCCGACCACGATCCGAAAAATCCGAATTGGCCCGACCGTGATCGGATCATCTGGTCGACCGGACACAAAGCACCAAGCTTGTATATCGGCCTTGCCATCGCTGGGTTCTGCCCACTCGAGGATGTCGTTCTTCTTCGCAAGTTATCGTCTCCTTACCAAGGCCATCCGCATTGGCTGAAACTTCCTGGTGTCGAAGTCTCAACAGGTTCTCTCGGGCAAGGACTGAGCATTGCGGTCGGACTTGCTCTGGCTGGGAAGTTAAACAACAAGAGCTATCGCACCTTCTGCATCATGGGCGATGGAGAGCAGCAGGAAGGTCAGATCTGGGAGGCCGCGATGGAAGCGGCTCATTACAAGCTCGACAATCTCGTTGGCATTTTGGATTGCAACCGTCTCCAAATAGACGGCTGGGTCAAGGATGTAATGAATGTCGAGCCACTCGAGGAGAAGTATCGAAGTTTTGGTTGGGATGTCGTGAAGATCGACGGCCACGACATGGAACAAGTCGTGACAGCACTCGAGAGAGCGAAAGTTCAATCTGGCAAACCGCTCGTCATCCTTGCCGAAACCGTCAAAGGAAAGGGCGTGAGCTTCATCGAGAATATCGCCGGATGGCACGGCAAATCACCCAATGCTGACGAATTAAAGAAAGGATTGGCAGAACTCGGGCTGGAAAGTCGCATTCCGGTCGAAGGTTTACTGGAGCACGCACGCGAATATCAACTGGAAGTCGATCGCAGGCTGGAAGGAAAGATGCCTCGCTTCAGCCGCAATTACTGGTGGAACTCCGCGCCGCACATGAAAGTGCAAATGAAGCCCACCCGCATGGGATTTGGCCAGTCCCTTTCGGTGAATGGGGACGACGAACGGGTCGTGTGCCTGGGACTGGACATCTCGGGCTCGATCACGATCAGCGACTTCTATGCGAACAAGCCGGAGCGGAAGAATCGTTGGCTGAGCCTGGGAATCGCGGAGCAGTCGGCCACATCGGTCGCAGCTGGACTTGCAAAAGAAGGAAAGCTGCCGGTATTCGGGACCTATGCGACGTTTGCGGCAGCTCGCAATTTGGACCAGATCCGGACATCGATCTGCTATGGGAACTTCAATGTGATGATCGCAGGCGCTCACGGCGGCGTCAGCGTCGGGCCTGACGGCGCAACACACCAAGCTCTCGAAGATCTGTTTGCGATGTGCGGGTTGCCGAACATGTCCGTGGTCGTTCCTTGCGACGTAAATGAAACTCGCAAAGCGACGGATTACTTGCTGCTGAAGCATGAAGGCCCAAAGTATGTGCGATTCGCCCGCGAGGCGACGCCAATCGTTACCTCCGATGAAACGCCCTTCGTTTTCGGAAGAGCGAACGTAATCCGTTTGCGCAAGGAAACCGAAAACTTCGCTGATGCTTTCGAAACCATGTTGGAGTCTGGCTACCGCAACGAGAATGAGGACCTCACCATCGCAGCTTGTGGTCCAATGGTTCCCGAAGCAATGCGTGCAGCATGGATTCTGAAATCAGAATTCGGCTATGAAACCAGGATCCTCAACCTGCACACGCTGAAGCCGATTGATGAAGCCGCAATCATTCGGGCAGCGCGCGATACGGGCGCCATCGTCACAGCGGAGGAGCATCAGATCGGTGCACTGGCTTGGCGGCTAGGCGCGGTCGTTTCTGAGAGTGCCGAATTATTCGATCTGCCGGTGATCACTGGAGCAATTGGTGTGAAGGATCGGTTCGGTGATTCCGGAGCTCCCTGGGAATTGATCAAGGAATTTGAAGTAAGTGCCGAACATATCGCGTACAAGGCGATGGAATTGATGAGTGTGAAGAAGGGCCGGTTAAGCCGCGAAGCGCCACCGCAACTCGCTGGTATCCACTAATCGATCCTTCACTAGAAGGGGCAGGCTTTAGCCTTGCCTGCCCCTTTCCAAGTTATTCTCACCTTTGCCCCACTACCCACCCATCCACCAACCCTCTCCCTGCTGCTAAGATAAAAAGTTCGAACCTGGGGTAATTCGATTCCCTGTACGATCACCCAAAAATCATGTCGAAAACATTTCGTGTGTTTGCCACGTGTGACATTGGAGACGCCCTGAATATCCTTCGAGAGCGCGGCTACGACCTTGAGGTCTACCCGAAGCCGGAAGCTCCTCCTAAAACTCTGGTCATCGAAAAAGTGAAGTCAGGCATCGACGGCTTGATCACGACTCTGCGCGACAAAATTGATACGGAGGTTTTTTCGGCTGGAAATGGAACCTTGAAGGTCGTGGCGCAACTTGCGGTGGGCTTCGACAATATCAACCGTGCCGATGCGAACACGCACAAAGTGCCATTCACCAATACTGCGGACGTTCTCACCGATGCAACGGCAGAGTTCGCTTTTTTTGCCCTGGGAGATTTGGCGCGTCGCTTGTGGACTGCCGAGCGGATGCTGCGCGAAAAGCGCTGGGGATATTGGCATCCATATCTTCCATTCCTCGGCGACGAGGTTACCGGAAAGACGATCGCCATTATCGGAACGGGCCGCATCGGGCTGGCGATGATTCGGAAATGCGTGGGTTTTGACATGAACATCCTCTGCTACGACCCGGCCTATGAGAATCACGCATTCATCAAGGCTGTGCAGGAGGAGAAAGATGTCCGCCATACTCGTGGTATTACGTCAGAGAAGACCTTAATTCGATACACCAGTTTCGACGAGGCATTGCGAAATTCGGACTATGTGAGCGTGCATGTTCCCCTTTTGCGAGAAGGGGAGAGCGCTACGCCAACCTATCACCTCTTCAACGAAAAGACCTTACGCATGATGAAACCAACTGCGATGTTGGTGAATACATCGCGTGGTCCGGTCATCGATGAGAACGCGCTCGCCAAAGCATTGCGCGAAAGATGGATCGCGGGTGCCGCACTTGACGTTTATGAGAAAGAACCGTTGCCTGACGACTCGCCTTTACGGGATCCGCAGATTGAAGACCGCTGCCGCCTATACCCGCATTTTGCCAGCGCCGCTCGAATTACGCGCCTGTCCCGCGATCCAAACAAAGGAATGGCAGGGCGTTGCGTTCAGGGTCTGATCGATGTTCTGGAAGGGAACTATGGCGGCGATATCTCGAAGATGCCCTACGTCGTCAACAAGGAAGCGTTCACAAAGTGACGGCGTTGACTCCCCTCTACTGAAGACAGGATCAGTGCGCGTAAGAAAGATCGTGATCCGTCTTTTCTTGGCGCAGGTGGCTTCCGCAGGAGCGTCGTATCACCAGTTTGCACTCGAGTAGGACATCACGGGCTGGCGCATGCGGACGCGCGATCCGGTCCAGCATCACGTTGACCGCCGTTTCTCCAAGTTCGGCGCAGGGTTGGTGCAGCGTCGTAAGCGGCACACCCAGTAATGCCGCATATTTCACATCATCGATCCCGACGATTCGCGCCTGTTGCGGAACGCTGATGCCCAGGTGTTCGAGAGTTCTCATCAGTCGGGCTGCGGTGATGTCGTTGGCGCAGACAAATCCGTCCGGCCTCACGTCGCTGATGAAAGACCGGATTGTCGCGCCGTCTTCGACATCGCCGATGAATATGCGTTCCTTGCAGACAGGAACTTTTGCCTCGAAATGGGCATCCCAGAAACCGCCGATCCGCGCATCGACCGTCGGAGCCGAGTTGGGCGCCGTAATGAAGACAGGTCTCCGGCATCCGTGTTTTATGAGATGTTCGGTGACAATCAGTCCAGCGCGTCGATTATCGATACCAACGAGGTCGAACTTGCATCGCCGGGGATACGGGAAGACACAGCGGTCGAGGAGAACAACGGGGATGCGCGCGCGTTCCAGTGCGTCGATGATCCAATGATTCACCTCGTCCTTTGCTGGTGTGAGCTCAAGCGGCGCGAAGAAAATCCCCGACAATGATTTGGAAAGATAGTAGTCACACAGCGCCTTAGCCTGTTTTTCCTTTTCAAGGTCGCAAGAAGTTTGCGTGGTATCGCCCCAGAGCAACGCGTGGCCACCAGCGCGTCCTGCGCGTGCCATCCCTTGGCAAATCGGCTCGAAAATTTCCGTTTCTCCAAGACCTGGGATTAGCAATCCAAAAACATGATGAGCACCAGTTTCCGGAGAACGCACGTACGTTCCGGAACCGGCCCTGCGTTCGATTAGACCTAGATACTGAAGTTCTTTCAGAGCACGTTGAACGGTCAGTCGGGAAGTTGAAAAGCGCTTCACGAGTTCTGCTTCGCTGGGAAGTTTCGCGCCTTCCTTGTACTCTCGCGCCGTAATGGCCTTTCGCAGATCATGAACGATCTGCTGATACTTCGGCTTCTCTTCATTCGACACGAGAGTCTCCAGGGTTAATTCTGACTACCTGTCAGTACAGGTGGCTATCATTTCAAGGACACGGTGTACAAAATCCGAAGCAGCCTTGCACGTGATGCCAAAAAATCAGAAAGATAGTAGCTGGATGAAAGAGAAACTGGACGGTCTGCTTCCCAAATTCGATGCGACAGTATATATCTGTTGGCCCCCATGAGAGTGAATTTCTATTTAATCAAAAGTACCGCCGTTGCGGCGCTGGGCGGGCTTTTGTTCGGTTTTGATACAGCCGTGATTGCCGGTACAACCAGCGACTTGAGTACGGTCTATGCGCTGAACCCTAAGTACCTGGGAATTACAGTCATCAGCGCGTTAATTGGAACAATTTTCGGTTCGCTGTTTGCTGGTATACCGGGCGATAGATTTGGACGCCGGGACAGCTTGCGAGTGATGGCAGTCCTTTACTTCATCTCTGCCGTAGGGTGCGCGTTCGCCTGGAGCTGGCCTGCCTTAATCGTCTTTCGTTTTGTAGGAGGCTTGGGTATTGGCGGGTCTTCGGTGCTTGGACCGATGTATATCGCTGAAATTGCGCCTGCTTCCTGGCGCGGTCGGCTGGTTGGGCTCTTCCAGTTCAATGTCGTTGCTGGGATTCTGCTCGCTTATCTCTCCAACTTCTTGATTGGTCTACAGCATCTGGCGACCGATTCTGATTGGCGCTGGAAACTCGGAATCACAGCGATTCCTGCAGGTTTGTTTTTCATAATGCTGTTTACGATTCCGCGTAGCCCGCGATGGCTGGCAAAGAAGCGAAGAAACGAGGAGGCGCGAGCTGTCCTGCAACTGACTGGCGATCAAAACTGGGAACGAGACTTGCAAGAAATCATCGCGTCCATTGATGCCGAGCATGGGCACGCGGACGAGCCGCTTTTTCAGCGCAAGTACGCCTTGCCGATTTTCTTGGCCATCAGCATTGGTATGTTCAATCAGTTGTCCGGCATCAATGCCATTCTGTATTACCTGAATGACATCTTTGCCTACGGCGGGTTCAGCAGAGTTTCAAGCGATCTTCAGGCCGTCATCGTAGGGTTGACGAACCTGGTTTTTACCGTGATCGCCATGTCGGTGATCGACAAGTTTGGTCGCAAAAAACTTTTGCTCGTGGGAGCAGTTGGAACGGCATTGTGCCTTGCCGGTGTCGCCGCCGTATTCTTCACCAATCAACATCATGAGCTGCTGATATGGCTACTGGTGGCATACATCGCCTTCTTCGCATTTTCACAAGGTGCTGTAATCTGGGTATACATCAGCGAGGTGTTTCCTAACCGGGTTCGCGCCAAAGGCCAAAGCTTAGGGAGCTTCACCCACTGGATCATGAATGCCTTCATCTCGGGCGCATTTCCGACGTTAGCTGCCTGGTCGAAGCCCATTCCATTCGCTTTTTTTGCGGGAATGATGGCGCTGCAATTCTTCGTTGTGACCTTCGCATATCCGGAAACGAAAGGCTTGTCGCTCGAGGAGATGCAGAAAAAACTCAAGGTCGCGTGACGTGTTCAACTATTTGCGATTGAAGTGGAACACGACTTCCTGCTGAGTGTAGCCTTCAGAACCTTGCGCGAACTGGACCAGCAGCGTGCCGATTGCGCCTTTTCCTGACAGCGTTGCTCCGTCCACTACGTTCACCTCACCCGGATTCCAAACGGCAACCTCGTAAGTTCTGCCGGACATTCCAGAAAACTCCACGCGCAGTTGGTTTCCCGCTTTGTCCCACACTTCTGAAATTTCACGCAGGCCTTGGCTGGGACTTCCGAGCGTGGGCATCTCGGAATCCATCGATAATCCGAAGTCATTTTTGAGCCGAACACGCACGGCAGTCGTACCTCCCAAAAGCGGGATGTGCGTATTTACGTGGCGATCGGTAGCGTTGTCTTCGATCTTGAAATCTTGTTTTCGGTCATTCACGTCAACACCAGTAACGACCGAACGTGGACTGACCGCTGGCGAAAAATCGAGCGTGCAATGGGTGCCGCCCGTTTGTTTTACTTCAACAGCGATCTGATCGGGTTCGCGCCGATATCGGATATCGAAGCTAGCGCCTCCAGCTCGTGCTGCTTTTACGTTGAAGGTGCTCCAGTTTGCTGGAAGATGCGGAGCTAGAGTTAACCGGCATTCTTGCGCTTGCGTTTCAAGGCCGAGCATTCCGCGTAGGATCGGACTTACAACCATGGCCGCGGACCAGATCTGATGCGGTGAACTCGTCGACAAGCCTTGATAGTAATTTCCGGAAAGAACTTCTGTTACGTGCCCGAGAGCGCCATCCGAGCCCAAGAGCGCGTTCGATCGCAGGTTCATGTATGCGGGAAATGGGCGATGATAGCGATACTCCCCAACCGATGCCCACCCGGTGAAAAGTGGCCAGACGGAGCCGAAGTGGTAGCCCCCAGCGCCGTAGTGCGGTGAACGCGATGAGATGATTCGCATCCCCCAATCCGTCTGGTGATCAGGCTCTGCAAGTTGCGTAATCATGGTCTGCGATTCTGGCGCGTTAGTAAGCGAGAACCACATCGGTACGGTAGCGAGCACGCTTGCTTCCGGAACCCGGTTGCCTTTGTTATCCAGAGCAAAAGCGAAAAAGTCTTTTTCCGGCGACCAGAAGGCGCTGTTCAAAGCTCCACGTTGCCGTTCGTATTCGCTCGAAAGATTTCCAGTCTGTTTACTTGTTAAAGCCGCGAGATTCGACAACGCTCGCAACGCTTCCACCGCTAAGCCGCTTTGGTAGAACTCCGATTGCACCGGCAAAAGTGGTCCGCCCTCAACCCACCCATGCCCAATCCCGAAATTCTTTGGAAATCCATTCTGATCGTAGGTGGATTTCAAGAACTGGTAAGCGCGCCACAGACTGTCCCACTTCTGCTGAGCAAAGGCGACATCGCCACTTTGCGAGACGTAGTCATTGACAGCGATGATGTATAGGGGCGTGGCATCCGCTGATGCGTACCCATACGGATAATCCTTGAACCAGGGCACGAAGTTCGCACCTTGGGATAT
Organism: Terriglobales bacterium; assembly: GCA_036265385.1. Classification (GTDB taxonomy): domain Bacteria; phylum Acidobacteriota; class Terriglobia; order Terriglobales; family Acidobacteriaceae; genus DATAPD01. Next base: position 207,644 of record DATAPD010000025.1, on the reverse strand, counting down.
TTCATGCGGCATCTTCCCGTCATCGCGCTGATATTTGCTGATGAATTCCAACGCGGTTCGAGTGGTCGCGAAGTCCCCGATCGAATTCAGCGCGAAAGACGTCCAGAACGAATCGCGACCGAAAAACCAAGCGAAGCCTGGTCGTTGACTTAGGCCCGAAGTGCGGTACCCAGCTACTAATCCCGTGCCTAAAAACGGATTAGTCACCAGCCCTTGCAAAGTGCTCACGCGTGCCCAGTCGTAAGCTCGCTGGATTCGGGCATCTGGCAATTCGACGCTGACGGTGCGATCTAAGTATTGCGCGTAATACTCAGCCGACTCTTCGAGCAACTTTTCGTATGCGGAACTCAAATGCTGATAGATGTCGGTGGCCGCGGCTAATCCTTCCGTCGATGCTGCCAGCACGATCACTTTTTGCTGTCGGCCTTTGCTGATGATGCCGAGACGAAACGAGCTAGCGTCAGACGAAGAGTAGTTGTCTTGATAGGCAACGTGAGGTTCAGTGGCGGTGGGTGATCCGACGATAGCGGCAAACTTCTTCTGTTCTTCCCCGAAGAGGAATGTGTGTGTTCCCTCGTCCCAGTTGAGAAACGTTCCGCCCAAACCAGCGGGCCACTCGAGTGCAAAATCACCGATGAATCTCGTTTCGATGTCCAGCGGCGTCTCGGTTTCGACATCCAGTAGGATGACAGCCCCTTGTTCTTTGACGGGCACGAACAGAGTTTCGCGAACTGTGTACGTGTCGCTCGCATAAATAATGGTGGCCGATTCCGGTCGAACAATGACCGTACGCGCCAGACTTTCCGCTGGAATATCATGTCCCTCGACGTGGAAGACCAATCTCAGATCACGGAGGATTTTTATTGGGTAGACCCAAGCTTCAAAGCTCCCAGACTCGGTTCCGAACAGCCCAGCGCGCTGCCCGACGATTGGAAGAAATTCCCATGACCGCACAGGGCGGGACAACTCCAGATTCGTTTTATCGGCCGCACGGAGAAGACTGCACCCACTCAAAATACAAAGGAAAGTAATGACCCGGCGAACGAAGCGCATCGAAACTCTCATGGAAAGATTCCGGTTTCAAAGGTAACAACTGCAAGATCGGACATCGGTGAGGCTGTGTTATATAGGTCCAACTTGCAAACTATTTGCGTCATCAATATAAGAAAAGAGGGGCGAATTCTAGCACGACGCGATAGACAGGGTACTAAGCGCATTGCATTCCTCACGCCGCGGATTTCTCCATTCACTCAGCCGGACCGCTCTTGTGTTGTCCCTCGAAAATGTACTTGCACTAGCCCGGCCTTTTTCTTGGAGTGCTCCTCAATCGCCTACGCAGAAAACCAACTCACCGAATTCTGACGAACTCGGTATCAGTTTTCTGAACGTTGCTCGTGAAGCCGGACTGAACTCTAAAACGATTTTCGGAGGAGAACATAAAAACAAATACCTCCTCGAGACCACCGGTTGCGGTGTGGCCTTCTACGATTACGACAACGATGGATGGCTCGACGTCTTCCTTGTCAATGGAACTCGGCTGGAAGGTTTCCCCGCTGGACAAGAGCCAGTCTCACACCTGTTCAAGAACAATCGTGACGGCACTTTCACGGATGTCACTACCAAGGCCGGCGTCGCTCACGCGGGCTGGGGACAGGGCGTCTGCGTCGGAGATTACGACAACGATGGCTACGACGATTTATTTGTGACTTATTTCGGAAAGAACGTTCTCTATCACAACAACGGCGACGGCACCTTCACCGATGTAAGCGAAAAAGCCGGAGTGGCAGGCAAAGGAAATCGCTGGAACACTGGCTGCGCTTTCGTCGACTACGATCGTGATGGCAAGCTCGATCTCTTTGTCGCCAACTATATCGACCTCGATCTGGCCACTGCTCCCGTTCCCGAGTCGGGTCCTTGTTTATATAAAGGAGTGATGGTCGCGTGCGGGCCACCCGGGTTGCAAGGTGGAAAAAACATCCTCTACCACAATAACGGAGACGGCACCTTCTCAGACGTATCAGAAGCGTCCGGCATTCTGAAAGCAAATGGCACATTCGGACTGGGAGTATTAACCGCGGATCTCGACAATGATGGCTGGCCAGACATCTACGTTGCGAACGATTCAACCGCCAGTGCTTTGTATCAGAACAAGAAGGATGGCAAGTTCGTCGACATCGCGATCGAAGCGGGTTGCGCTCTGAGTCCGGATGGTAAGCCGCAAGCGGGAATGGGCATCTCGGCAGCCGACTACGACCTGGATGGCAATCTCGATCTTGTAAAAACCAATTTCGCTGGAGATACGCCGTCTCTTTATCACAACATGGGCGGAGCCAATTTCGAGGACACCACCTTCACCGGCGGCCTTGGTGCGCACACGCAGTATCTCGGATGGGGCTGCGGCTTTTTCGACATGGACAATGACGGTTGGCCCGACATTCTGATCTGCAATGGCCACGTATATCCAGAGGTCGAACAACTGAAAACTGAAGCAGGCTATCCGCAGCGGAAACTTCTCTACAAAAATCTTCGCAATGGCCGTTTCGCCGATGTTTCGATGCAAGCCGGAGACGGGATATCGGGTCCAGTGGCAGCACGCGGGTGTGCCTTTGGGGACTTCGATAATGATGGCGACGTAGACGTGGTCATCAACACCGTGAACGATTTCCCCCAGCTGCTGCGCTGCGATTCGAAAACCGAAAACAATTGGCTAAAGGTAAGGACAATCGGAACGAAGTCAAATCGGAGTGGCATCGGTGCCCGGCTGAAATGCGTGACACGCGTGCCCGGAGAGACAAAGCCACACCAGCAGATCGACGAAGTGCGCAGTGGCGGCAGCTACATTTCACAGAATGATCTTCGCGTTCACTTCGGACTCGGCAAAGCGGAGAAAGTGGATCTCCTAGAGATCCGTTGGCCCAGCGGACAGGTTGATACGTTGAAGGACGTGAAGCCGAATCAATTGATTTTCGTGAAGGAAGGCGAAGGTATCGTGAAAGCCATGCAGTTTGACAAGAAGAATAAATAAGACGAGCTTGACTCTAACGTTCCGATTACACCTTTAGATCAAAGTCCTTCCAGCATCCACACGTTGGACGCTCCGCTTGCTTCCCACAAAGCCACCCTATTCCCATCCGGAGATTGAATCGCCCATCCAATCTTCATCTTCTTATCTTCGAGCGCGGTCCGAACCTGCCCATTCATTTTGATGTTTAACAACGCTGACGACTCTTGTGTCGTGCTGGCTGAAACCCACAGGCTCTTTCCGTCGGTCGACCAATCGAGGCTGCTAAGAAATGCCCAACCTGGTACCGGCAAAACAGTTTCTGTGTTATCTCCGATTGAGATCAGCCGAATGACTGCAGCTTGATCCATGCTCAATTTTTTAGCCATTGCCAGTGTCCGTCCATCCGGAGAAAGACTCCAATTGAAGCTGTAAAAGTCCTCATCCTTTCGGGTCAGTTGCGGCAACGGTTCTGTACTGCCCGTAAACGGATCAAACCGGTAGAACCGGATCTCATGCTGGTCAATCGTGCTGTAAAGACAAAGAGTCGCCGGAGCGACGGCACATTGGTGATTGCTGATTTCGGGCGCAGACAGCACGTTCTGGGGTGCTCCTCCGTCGACTGGAATGCGCATCATCCGCACATTCATCGGACGCTGCTCCCACTTCGAAGAAATCAAATACAAAATTGCCGATCCGTCAGGAGTCAAACGTGGAATAACGAGCTGATCGTTTCCGCCGACGAGCAGGTCAGGCGAGCCTTGATCGATCGCTTGGCGAAAGATATGGAAGGTGCCGTCTCGGTCAGACATGAACAGGATCGATTTGCCATCCCGTGTCCATGCGGAAGGAAAGTCTTGCCGCTCGTCGAGCGTCAAGCGGCTTGGAGTGCTGATCTGATCGTCTGGCTCGACATTGGCAACATAGACGTCGGGTTGAATCGTATGTTTAAAAAAAGCGACCCGTGTTCCGTCAGCCGTAGAGCTGAAATCCGAAACATAACCGGGGTCGCTGGTGAGACGTCTCGGCGACCCAACGGGCTTGGCCGAATTCGGATCGATTTGCACTTCCCACAAGTTGGCGTCGTCTTGATTTGGGGGTCGCTCCCCTGCCGCGTAAACGAGCTTGTTTTTCGCAGTCCAGGTAACAGAGTGGAAGAGCCTTGCAGTCGAAAGGACAACGTGCCGGTTGCCGCTTTTTAAATTAAGAGCTTCGATCTGCGCATCCACATATTGCGCTCCGGCGTGATATTTCCCAGCGACATAAACAAGGTAGTTCGCATCCGGTGACCAACGGGGTCCTCCGATTAACGCACCATCGCGTTCTCGAATCTGGTGTGGATTGCTTCCGTCGGCTTGCATCACCCAGAGCGCACGCGAGAGGGAACCTCCAACCAGGTAGGCAATCTGAGATCCGTCTGGCGATACCGCAGGAAACACGCCGGCATCAGCCAGCTTGCGCGGTGCGCCACCCAGGATCAAAATGTTCCAAATAGCTGGAGGGTCGTTCGGCGTTGCAGCCCAGGTCGCTACCAAATGCGTTCCGTCAGGAAACCAACTGGCAGGTCGGGCGTTGAATCCGCTCGGTAGTTCGATGGAGTGGGTTTCTCCGGTCGCAATCTGCCGCAAGTAGAACCCAGTCTTATCGGCGAATGCCAGGTACTTGCCATCGGGCGAGATTGCTCCACCGAGAACAGGTGCCTCAGCGGCATTCGCGGTGAGCCGTTGAAGCGAAGGAACCCCCGCCGTCTCGCTTGTTCGATGACGTCCGATCCACCATCCGAGCACCAAAGCCACAACAAGCAGTCCGGCGCTCACTGCTAGCCACTTGGTGTGCACAATTTTGGCGGGTACCGACGGAGGCCCTGCGATCGCAACAGCCGAGCCGCCGTTTACCGGTGCCAGGAACCGATAGCCACGCCGGGCCACAGTCTCAACAAAGCGCGGATTTTCCGCGGAGTCTCCAAGCGCGTCGCGCAGGCGCCGGATCGCCGCATTCAAGCTGTGATCAAAGTCGACAAATGTGTCGCCTGGCCACAGTCGCTTGCGTAGTTCCTCGCGGCTCACGATTTCACCTGGCTGCTCGAGCAACACGAGTAGAACTTGAAGCGGCTGCTCCTGCAGGCGAACCTTGGAGCCATTCCGACGCAGCTCTCCAGCTTTCGTGTCCAGTTCGAAAACGCCGAACTGAACAAGCCGATTTGGATTTTCTACGACGGCCACGATTCCCCACCACCCCAATAGGCCGAGTTTAGCACCGAAGCACACCGTTCGCGTGTGTCACCGACCGCCATAACTCTTTGACGAATCACCGCTTAGCTCGTCATCTAGAGATGCTCGCCGCGTTACCGGCAAACCATTGAGGTAGCACCCACCCACTGCGACATTCGGGCCACTGCAGGGGTGAGGGATGCGTTTCAGGGCTCGATTCGCGCTTTGGATTACTGTTCTGTTGTGCTCGATCAGAACACCGATTCAGGCACAGGTCGTGCTCGCAGTATTCAACGATGCCGAAGTCTCCCCGACCGTTTTGGACGAAGCGAGCAAAACCTCTATAGAAATCTATCGTCGGGCTGGAATTGAACTGGACTGGGTCAACTGCCCACGCGGAACTAATCTTGAACTCTGCCTTCAGCCGCCGGACGGATCCAACCGCTTCTCCATGCGGATTGTTCCGGACTCGCTGCGTCTGAAATCGGAAGTTTTCGGAATCGCTTTTCTAGGTAAGGATGGCAGGGGAAGTCAGGGCGACATCTTTTTCAAACCAGTGCAGGCGCTTTCTGCGTCTGAACCTTGCTCATTGGGGGCTCTGCTTGGAAGCGTGGCCGCACACGAACTCGGACATCTTCTTCTGGGAACAAATGCGCACGCAACCGACGGACTCATGCGCTCCCGCTGGGAAGTGCCACAATTGGCGCATGTCAAAGCGGGAACGCTTTCATTCCTGGATGACCAGGCTAAGCGGCTTCGCGAGCGAACTTCGAAAAGTATCGTTTCGGCTCGAATGGAAACGAGGATAGGCGTACCCGAGTGAAATTTCCTCGCCCCAACCCCTACGGTTTGATTGCCGCTCCGGAGCCTTCCTTAATCGGATGAATTGAATCTACTGCGAGCCCTGTGAACCGCTCCGTTAATCCGCTGGGCCAGCGAACTTCAACGAACTCCACCTTGTCTGCTGTGCCTAGCCCAAAATGCACTCGCATATCGCTATTGGATATATAACTCGAACCGCTGCGCACTTCATCCACCATCGTCCTGTTTCCGGCCTTGATCTTGATGCGCGCTCCAATGCCGTTGCGATTCGACTTCGTGCCTGTGGTTGCAAACGCAATCCAATGATTCTTGGTGCGCACATCATTTACAAGCAGGCTCGGTGGGGCGTTCATGTTGCTGATTACTGCCGACATGCGTCCATCATTCCACAGATCGCCAACTGCCATCCCGCGCGATGAGGCTGCTGTCGTGATTCCAGTTCCAGCGTTTGCGGAAATGTCGGAATACGTCCCATTTCCGTTGTTGTGGTAGAGGATACGCGGCTCTTCGTAAGTGCTTCCCAAATGTTGTTTATCGACTTCCGGATAAACGTGTCCGTTTACCAACAAGAGATCGGGCCACCCATCGTTATCGAAATCGAGAAACATCGTCCCCCATCCGAGATACTTTGTGTAAAGGCCGAGGCCGGCTGGAGTCGTCACGTCATCGAACGTCCCGTCGCCATTGTTCTTATAGAGAGTCGACGTATCGTCAGAAAAGTTAGTTTTAAAAATATCCAGCCTGCCATCGCCGTTGTAGTCGCCGATCGTCGCTCCCATTCCGGCTTGCTCGCGCCCGTCCTCGTTGAATGCCACGCCGGCCGTTACCGCGATATCGGTGAACGTTCCGTCGCGATTGTTCCGATAAAGGCTGCTCGCGGTGCTGTCGCATGCGACGTAAATATCGGGCCAGCCATCATCATCGAAGTCGAATGTCGAGACGCTGAACGCGTAGTGCGCATCCGTCTGATCGATGTGAGCTTTGCGCGTCACGTCTTCGAACGAGCCATTGCCAAGATTGTGGTACAGAATGTTTTTCGCGCCCGGCAATCCACGCGGACCGCACATCACCGGCACGCCTTTCCAGATGCAGGATGGACGCTCGCCGGGCGAGGGCGCGGTGGAGAGATCAAAGTCCACGTAGTTCGCGACCATCAGATCGAGTTTGCCATCGCGATCGTAATCAACAAACGCGCAACCCGTTCCCCATGCCTTACCCGAGCCTGCAACTCCCGCTCGTTCCGCGACTTCAGTGAAGACCCCGGATTCGTTATGGTAGAGACGATTTTTTCCATAGTAGGTGATGTAAACGTCATTCCAGCCGTCATTGTCGTAATCACCGACGCAAACTCCCTGTCCCCATCCCGTCGCCACGAGCCCAGCCTTTTGCGTTACGTCTGCGAACGTTCCATCGTGGTTGTTGCGGTAGAGATGGTTTGTTGGTCCATTGCCCGCCGCAAACCCTTGCAACGTCGTTCCATTCACGATCAAAATGTCAGGCCACCCGTCATTGTCATAGTCAAATATCGCTACGCCGGTCCCCGTCGTTTCGATGATGTACTTCTTCGTATCCACTCCCCCGAAAACATTTTTCATGGTCAAGCCCGCTTTAGCCGCGATGTCCACGAAATTGGCGATTTGGGCGGAATTGCCAGCCGCAGCTTTGTTAACAGGCGGCGTTTTTTGCCCGAGCGAAAGGGAAGTGCAGAGCAACACAAAAGCCGCTAGAAGTCGGGCCGAAAACGATTTCCAGATGGAAGGATGGACGCGAACAATCATGGCCCGGAAACTTCATGGTAGGTGTGATGGTGCCGAGGGTCAAGGCGAGCGCTCCCATCAGAGAACCTGACGAACGCGCGTAGTAGTATCAAGAGAGTTCCGATGATTTGATTTGGCATCCCCTCAGGTTTTGTTTTATCGGATCACATTGCGCCGTTTCTTTTGTGCGCTCTTGAGCGTGCTGTCGGCACTAGTGTCCTTAACGGACGCTCAAAAAGCACAGCCGTCCAATTCCATTCAGAAAACCTATCAACGAGGGTTGACAGCACTTCAACGCGGCGATCTGTCAACAGCCCGTACCGCATTTGAAGCAGTCATCAACGCCGCTCCCAATTCTCCGGAGGGGCACAACTCCTTGGGATGGGTCCTCGCCGCTCAAGGGCAACTCGACGAAGCAATCGCACACTATCAGACCGCTCTCAAATTGAGGCCAGCATTCGTCCAAGCGCATATCAATCTCGCAAACGCCCTTTTGAAAAAGGGCGACGGCACAGCCGCATTGGCAGAGGCGCAAGAGGCGGTCAAGCTCGAACCCGCCAACGCGGAAGCTCGGCGCACGCTCGGACGTTTACTGAGTGTCTCTGCTCAGACCGACAAGGCCATCATCGAATTGTCGAAAGCCGTCGAACTTGATCCCAGACGATGGGACCTCCACGACGACTTGGGATCTCTTTTCGCGCAGCAAGGCAAGCTCGATGACGCTGCCAAGCGATTCGAAGAAGCAATCAAGCTCCAGCCGACCGCCGCCCTAGCGGTACTTCATCTCGGTGTTATTCGCTGGCGTCAGAAGTCAACGGACGAAGCCCTGCGACTGCTCTCCCGAGCTTGCGAACTCTCACCTGAAAACGCGCAGGCACACTTCTATCTAGGTCTCGCATTATCCGAGCAGGAGAAGCATACCGAAGCCATTGAGCAGTTTCGGATCGCCGCGAAGCTGCAACCCGATTTTCCGGATAGCAGCCGTCAGTTGGGTTTGTCCCTGCAGCGAACTGGAGATGCGAATGGGGCCGTAGTCGCCTTTCGCCGAGTCGTTGAGTTACAGCCTGAAAACCCCGATGCACACAACAATCTGGGATTGGCTCTCGTGCAAGCCGGAGACGCGGGAAGCGCAGTCCAGGAATTCGAGGCCGCTCTTCGCTTACGCCCGGAAGATAGCGGCTATCGCGGAAATCTAGGAGTTGCCTACTTGCAGCGTGCAGATTTCGATGCCGCCATCCGCGAATTGCGCGGCGCACTCGAAACGGCTCCCAATGACGCGACTCTCCACTACAATCTGGGCCTCGCGCTCAAACTGAAAGACCAATTGCAGCACGCCGTTCCCGAATTTCAAAAAGCTGCCGAGCTCGATCCCAAACAAGCCGACATCCACTACACCCTCGGTGTCACGCTGTGGCAAATGGGGGAGTTCGACAAAGCTGCGCAGGAATTGCGGCAAGCTCTGCAAATTCATCCGGACTACGCTGACGCCTACTACACCCTCGGCACTGTTTACCGACAACAGAACAAATTGGCGGATGCTGCCGCAGCTCTCCGCGAAGCGATCCGTCTCCAACCGGACTTCGCTGGAGCACACACCACTCTTGCCGCCGTTCTGCGCGCGCAAGGAGATAACGAAGGCGCGGCTCGAGAAGCCGCCGCGGGGCAGGCTATCAGTAAAGAACGGACAGCTCAGCAGGCAGCAACATTCAATACCAATTCTGGGATTCGAATGCTCAATGCAGGTGACCTCAACAGTGCCATCGGTCAGTTCCGAGCAGCGATCAAAAGTTCGCCGACCTATGCCCCAGCACACTATCAATTGGCCATCGCGTTAGAACGAAAGGGCGAGAAGGAAGAGGCGAAGACAGAATTCGATCGCGCGGCGCAACTCGATCCAAACCTGAAGCGCCCCGGTTCCTGAGAAAAAGTTTAGGGGCAGTTCTACCAAAAATGGGAAATCGTTCTGAGTGTCCTCCAAGTTGTCATATCCTTGTAAAGACTGGATTTATTCACTTGACAACACAGCTTCAGCCAAATTAATTTGCCAAGCGGCACGTGGGGTGCCTTGGTTTTCCTTTCCAAATTTGAGACCTGCGCTACGTAGCTTATTGGCTGCGCAACGCTGCATTGAGGAGCCTCTTGAGTTGTGACAATCGGGATGACCGGTTGCGCGTTGTGTCCACTCATGACACGACGATCCCTGCTATTTCTGTTTTTCTTCGGACCCAATCAGACTTCAATCAAAACTTTTCAGCGGCGCTACGAGCGCGACCGCACCAACAGTGAGCATGTGGGAGGCGAGACGATAATGACAAAGCGATTGGCGATCGCTACAGCAGTAGTTTTTTGTTTTTGCATCACGACCCTAATCCCGACATCAGCGTTCGGACAGGCCGTGTATGGAGGAATTCTTGGCACGGTAACTGACCCTCAAGGAGCAGCCGTCGCTGGAGCAAAAGTCACAGTCACAAATCAGCGGAAGGGTACGTCTGACGAAATCACGACCAACGCAGACGGCAACTACTCCGCGACGCACCTGATTCCAGATATTTATACCGTGCGTGTTGAAGCTCCCGGTTTCAAGGTGAGCCAACAAAAAGACGTTGTAGTCTCAGTCGATTCGAACGTGCACGTCGACCTTCAATTTCAAGTGGGCGGTACCTCAGAAACAGTCGAAGTTACAGGTGAGGCACCACAACTCAAGACAGATCGCGCCGACGTGTCTACGACTTTTACCGAGCGTCAGGTCGAAGACCTCCCCATCTACAACCGCAACTTCACCACTCTGCAGTTGCTTTCGCCCGGCAACCAGCGCATGAACGGCTGGAACCATGCTGCTAGCGAAAACCCGCAAGGCTCCCAGCAGATTCTTACGCAGGGCCAGCATTTTGCGGGTACCGCTTTCGAACTTGATGGCACTGATAACCAAGATCCCATTCTTGGAATCATCGTCATCAACCCAAATCTGGAAGCAGTGACCGAAGTGAAGGTAACTTCGCAAAATTATGATGCTGAATTCGGCAAAGCAATCGGAGCCGTGGTTACGTCGCAGACGAAGTCTGGCTCGAACTCATTTCATGGTTCTATCTTCGATTTTGAGAGATCGAACTCGAATTTCGCGCGGAATCCGTTCACCCAAGCTTCGGGTGTGCCGAGCGGTAATTGGAACCAGTTTGGCGCTGCGATCGGTGGACCGATCAAAAAAGACAAAGTCTTTTTCTTCGCAGACTATCAAGGTTTGCGCAGCCACATCGGTGGATCGGGACAAGAAAGAATTCCTACCGCGGCGGAGCGCGCGGGTAATCTGAGCGATCTGGGAGTGAACATCTACGATCCTTGCACGGATCTGGGCGGCACCTTCCATCCAGCTTGTGATGTGGCCCCGACTCAACGTCAACAGTTCCCCGGCAACGTCATCCCAGCGGATCGTCTATCGCCGCAAGCGCAGTTCCTGCTCGACAACTTCATCCCTGTAGGCGCGGACACGACCGGATCGGCAGACCCGAACTTTTTTGCTTCGGGCAACAACGTTCTAGATTCAAACGGGTTCGACACACGCGTCGATGCATCTCTCTCCGAAAAGGCGAGCGTGTTCGGACGTTACAGTTTCCAACAATTCACTCGCTTCGGACCTGGCTTGTTCGGCGATGTGGCTGGCGGGCGAGCGATTCCTTCAGATCCGTCGGTTGGTGATTTCGCCGGAACTTCTAAAGCGCGAAATCAAAGCTTGGCAGCTGGTTTTAATTATGCGATGAGTTCGAACTGGCTCACCGACTTCCGCTTCGGCTACTTCCGATATCGTGTGAACGTATTACCGGGCGGTTTCGGAACATCGCCGGCTACAGACGCCGGGATTCCGGGATTGAACATCGACAACTTCTACACGACTGGCATGCCGTACTTCGCGATTCGCTATCCGGGCGGAGAAAATGGCGGAAATGGTCCACTTTTCTCGTTCGGGTATGGCCTAGGTGCTGATTCGGAAGGCCACTGTAATTGCCCGTTAACTGAAAACGAACATCAATACCAATTTGTGAACAACTGGACGCACATCGTTGGCAATCACCAATTTAAATTTGGTGCTGACATACGATATGCCTACAACCTGCGCGTGCCGAGCGACGCGCATCGCGCGGGCGAATTACAGTTCAAGAATGCCATTACTGAAGGCGGAGCCACCGGTGCTGATGGTGGCGCAGGACTGGCCGGCTTCCTTTTGGGATTGACCACTCAGTTCAATCGCTACGTCAGCAACTCAACGAATGCTTACGAAACACAACCTCGGTTGTTCTTCTATGGAAAAGACACTTGGCGGATCACGCCGAAACTAACGCTGGATTATGGATTGCGTTGGGAGTTGTTCTTCCCTGAATCTGCTGCTGGCACAGATAAGGGTGGCTGGATTGATCTCGCAACCGGTGAGACACGAGTCGCGGGACAACAAGGTGTAAACCTTCGCGGAAACACCGACATCAGCTACAAGCACTTCGCTCCACGAATTGGCATTGCGTACCAGGCAACTTCTAAGACGGTCGTTCGCATGGGGTACGGGCGAAGCTACGACGTTGGTGTATTCGGTTCAATTTTCGGGCACGCTATTACCCAGAACCTACCGGTGCTTGGTTCTCAGCAGTTGAATCCGGCCGATAGTTTCGGATCTGTTTTCAATCTAGCAACGGGTCCGCCGAGCTTTGATCCGGCAAGCAAACTGCAGAACAACTGTAACCCCGTCACCGACCCAACTGGCGTGCAACCAGACGGCTCCTACATACCGACCCACGAACCATGTGTCGGCCCGAATGGCCGATCATTGTACCCAGACGGTGTTGGTGGCCACATTCGTCCGTTCAACAATCGTTTGCCAACCATTGACTCTTGGAACGTGTCGGTTCAGCAACAAATTACACCTTCAGTTGCTGCAACAGTCGCGTATGTGGGCAATAAGGGAACTCACACGTTTATCGGCGATAACCCTGCCTATAACATCAACAACCCCACAGTCGTTGGATATGATCCAGCGGGTGGACTGAGTAAGAACGACCGAAGGCCGTTTTTCAACCTCTACGGTTGGTCACAGGACCTTGATTTCCTTGGCAACAATGCGAATAACAAGTACAACTCGCTACAAGTGACTGTGGACAAGAGGTTCGCCAGCGGACTTCAATTCCAATCAAGTTACACGTGGCAGCACGCTACCAACTACGATCCCACCTACTTCAACATCGATCCAAGCGTCAATTACGGTCCAAGCAGCGATTATCGGAACCACGTGTTTATTTTCACGGAAGTTTACGAGTTGCCGTTTGGCCGCGGGAAGAAGTTCGCAGGAAATATGAACCGCCTTGCCGATTTGATTGTTGGAGGTTGGAAGCTGAATAGCAGCTGGAACTTCTCCAGCGGCTTGCCTTTCACTCCAAGTCTCAAAAGCTGTAGCGCATCGAGCGATACCGGCCCTTGCCGCCCAGACAAGGTTGGGTCCGTTCAGGACGGCTCTCGTTCCGGCGATCCTACGCAGGGGGGCTACTGGTTCGAAACGACAGGTGGTGTGCAGTTGACTGCAGCTGGTCAAACAGCAGGGCCCTGGGGACAGCCAGCTCTGGATACTTTCGGCAATGTTGGCCGAAACAGTTTCCGTGGGCCTAAATTCTTTAACGTTGATGCTTCATTGTTCAAAGATTTCAGCGTTACAGAATCAGTCAAAGCTCAACTGCAGTTCCAGTTCTTCAACGTTCTGAACCACGTCAACTTCGATCTTCCCAACACAAACGTGGACGATAGTGGTGGTGGCAGCATCCATAACATCGCTTATGGCTCCACGATGCGCCAGTTCATGATCGGCGCAAAGATTAGCTTCTAAGCAGATACAGATTGTCATCACGGGGGAGTCCGCAAGGGCTCCCTATTTTTTCTTCCTACCGGTGATAACCTGATCTCGTTAACCTGCATGCGGCTACACTTCCCTAAATCCTGTAGTGTTGCTTTGCCGGCGATATTGATCTTACTGTTCACTTGGACGGCGTTCGCGGTTCCATTCTCTTCGCAAGCCGGCACCGGCGATGGCCAGTCTCAATCAACATCGACCTCAAGATCAGCGTCCCAGTTCGAAGATGCAGAGCGATTGGTTGGAGATGGGAAGTTTGAGGAAGCGCTTGCTGCAGTTCAAACGATTGCCGCTCAAAACCCCAATCTCCACGGAATAGATAAGGAGGTTGGTGTGATCTACTATAAAAAAGGCGATTACATCAAAGCCATCGACTCTTTCAACAAGGCCCTCACCCAGGATCCCTCCGACAAAGAGTCCACCCAACTCCTCGGGCTCTCCTACTACCTGGCTGGCAGACCTTCCGATGCCATCCCCCACCTGGAAAAAGTCCAGTCTTGGTTTCCGCGGGCGAATGTCGACGCCTCTTACATCCTCGGCGTCGCGTACATTCAGACTAAGGACTATCCCAAAGCTCGCACTGCTTTCGCTCGCATGTTCGAGGTGCAGCCGGATTCGGCCGCGGCCTACTTGTTTACGGCACGCATGCTGTTGCGCCAGGAATTCGATCCGATTGCCGAAGAGTACGCGCAAAAGGCGGTTTCGCTCGATCCCAAGCTCCCGTTTGCACACTCGCTTTTGGGAGAACTCTATCTATACAAATCGCGCGTCCCCGAAGCGATCTCAGAGTTCCAGAAAGAGCTGGCGCTGAATCCAAGCTCAGCCGCGACCTACTACAAGCTCGCTGACGCCTATTCGCGCATTCAGAAGTATGATGACGCCGAGCGACTTTTGCAGCGCTCCATCTGGCTTGATGCCAGTTCAACAGGGCCGTACATCCTGATGGGAAAAGTCCTGCAAAAAAAGGGCGAGCTCGAGCTTGCCGTTCGATCGTTGCAGCGGGCCGCCGCCATGGATCCGAACAATCCCATCACTCACCACCTTCTCGGCCAGACCTATCGTGACATGGGCAAAAAGGAAGAGGCCGATGCGGAGCTGAAACTCGCCGAGCAACTTCGGACCCGTCAGGATGCAAAGCCATGAGCGCCGGCGTGTCGGCTACTCCACGGAAGATCGTCGGCCTCGGGGAACTCTTATGGGATTTGTTGCCGGCCGGCAAACAACTCGGCGGAGCGCCAGCGAACTTTGCATACATCACTAATTTGCTCGGCGACGTGGGACTTGTCGCCAGTCGGCTCGGTAAAGATGAACTCGGATCGGCGGCGACTCAACGTTTATCTGAACTTCGCCTGAGCACTTCCTACGTTCAAACCGATGCGCTCCACCCCACAGGCTGTGTGCAAGTGCAAGTCGACACCCAAGGCCAACCTCGCTTTGAAATCGCAAAAGCAGTTGCCTGGGATTACCTGGAGTGGACGTCTGCGTGGCAGCAGCTGGCGCAGGAGGCCGATGCGGTGTGCTTCGGGACTTTAGCGCAGCGCGCATCAACCAGTCGCGCGACCATCCGTCAATTTGTGCATTCCATGCGGCCGGGTGCCGTTCGCGTATTCGACGTGAACCTGCGTCAGTCTTTTTACTCAGCGGAAGTCTTGTCGGATTCCATGAAGTTGGCGGACATCGTGAAACTCAACCACGACGAGTTGCCGATCATCATGAGCCTGTTCGATCTGAGTCATGTCGATGAGCAGGCCTCCGCACGACGATTGATTGCGCTGCACAATCTAAAGCTTGTGTGTGTAACACGAGGTGATGGCGGTAGTCTGCTGGTTTCGCGAGAAGGGTGGAGTGAACACCCCGGGCACGAAATTAATGTGGCCGACACCGTGGGCGCTGGAGATGCATTTACCGCAGGATTGCTGCATCAATTCCTACGCGGCCAAACACTACGAGAGATGGGCAACATGGCCAATCGCCTTGGCGCTTGGGTGGCGAGCTCGACCGGTGCTACGCCGGTGCCGCAGAGTGGTAATCTGCGGGCGGAGTTAGCACGCCTCACTTAGCGCGATGATCCTACTTTTGGGTTTGTTGTTCAGTCGATAGCTTGTCGACCATCTCCGCGGGCAACGCATGCAGAAAAACCAGGAACACACCATTTGTCCACCCGAACCCGATTACGTTTGCCTGGTACCCAGCTGTGATCGTTGCTTCCGATGAACCGGTCACTACGTTGTACTTCTCTCGGATAAAGCCTTCACGTCGAAAATTATTCGCCACTGTGGTCAGAAACTTGTAGGAAATCCTATTAGCCTCGTCATTGAATCCGTAACGACGCAATCCTTCGACAGTTGGCAGGTGAGTGGGCGCCCATCCCCAGGGATACTCCCATTGCACGCCCGCTTCCTGAACACTCGTACTCATGGCAACTCCACCGGGTTGTTCCAGCTTCGGTAGATTCGCCACCAGCTTTTTGGCTTGTTCTGGTGTCGCAAGCCCTGCCCAGAGCGGGAAGAACGTTGTCACATAAACATAAGTGGAGCGCTCGCCTTTTTCGAAGTCGTAATCGAAGAACATGCCGCGCTCTTCATCCCACAGATATTTGTTTATCGCGGCCTTTCTGGCCGCAGCCTTCGATTTCCATTCCTCCGCCTCGGAATTTTTTCCTAGCGTCCGAGCGATCGTCTCCAGGTCTGTCTCCGCCTTGTAAAGCAGGCTGTTCAAACAAATGGGAGCAAAGTGATGCGTCCCAGCGCCGTAAGGCCCGAAGCGGAACGAGATGTCGTATCCAGATTCGCGCATCGAGCGATCGCCTTTGTAATAGTCATTACTCAAAGTGACCACGTGTTGCGCTTCACAACCCGGGCGCGCCATTGTTGTAGCCACATCGCATACCTGGATGGAGTACTTTGCCCCATATGTGGTTGCGCTAGTGTTCGAATTTGAGGGAACCAGGTAATGATCTGCTGTGTCGGGATGTTCGACGAAGTAGGCGATCACCCTGCGATAGAAGCCGCTTTCATCTTGCAAACCTTCCGGCGGTGGCCCTGAACCAAAATCGTAGTAACGGGAAAGACCCGTATCGCCAGCCAGGTGAGGCTCGCGCACCCAGAGCGCGTGATCACGCTGTAAATAACCGTATGCGCGCTCGAGCCATGCCTTGTCCGGTTTCCCAGATTTCTTCTGCGCATCGTAAACCGCGATAATCGCCGAACTGAGAAACGGCGGATGTGAGCGCGTCAGGTAATACGTTCGATTGGCATTCAGGATTGCTCCGTAGTGCTCGATTTCGAAAAAGTAATTTTCTACCATCCCTTGGGCCAGGTCGAGACGCCCGTCCTCCAGTAATCCGCGAATGGTGAAGTAGCTATCCCACCCATACATTTCATTGAATCGTCCGCCCGGCACGACGTACTTATTAGGGAGGTAGAGAAGCCCGTGCTGGTGAATGGTAGTCATGTCAATCTGTCCCAGCGCAGTGATCGGTTTTGATAAATGTTCCACGTCGACCTTGCAGTCTGCCTGCAATTTTGTGACGGCGACCGGATTAGGGAGGTCGGCGGGGAGATAGAGTACCGGAGCGACTTGCATCTTCGGATCGACGATCGATTCGCAGGACGTCATCGAACGGGTGAGCTTGTCCCAATTCGTCGAAATGTAACCGAGGATCGGTTTAAGGCCAGCTTGAGTTGGAGCTTGTGCGGGTTGTTGCCCATAAACGACGCTGCTGGCAATGAAAAATAGAGCTGCTAGAAGCGCCGTGAGCTTACGGCTGACGCTAATGTTGACCTGCCAATTCGATATCTGCGATGCCGATGACTTCACTCCATTCACCTCGGGAAACATATCTCTAAGTAATTGATAACAGGGATTATAGACCACGATGTCGATGCGCGGTAGTTGGCGTTCGGGGGTACTGTTCAGGGCAGACGCGACATTCTGATATGTTGAATATTGAGATATCAAAATAGCTGACTAGCGGATTTTCAAACTCCAAATTCCGTGCAAGAAATCGACAAAATCACGCCCGAATTGCAGGTGTTGCTGGGGAAACCCATCCGAGACCTCGGGCTCAAACTCGAAGAATCTCCAATCTTCTCACTGGTTCAGCAGCTTTACCGCGAACTCGACCGCAAAGGACTGAAAAAATTCCGCCCTGCTTGTTACCTCACCGACGAATGGGGTTGCCCTTCAGGCGAACCAGTGATCGGAATTCCGTTCTATCTTGCATCTCCGGATTTATCCAAGCTCGAACGAGATTTGAATGATCTCGAGAGCAATCGCGAAATCATGATGTACCTGCGCCACGAAGCAGGCCATGCTTTCAATTACGCCTACAAGCTTTACAACACTCCGGAATGGAAACAATTGTTCGGTCCATTCCGCCGTCCTTATCGCGACAACTATCGTCCCATACCGTTCTCCCGAAATCATGTTCGACATCTTGCCGGATGGTATGCGCAGAAGCATCCCGACGAGGATTTCGCTGAAACATTTGCTGTTTGGCTCACCCCTCGTTCGGGCTGGCGTAAACGCTATCGTGGATGGGGAGCTCTCACGAAGCTGAAGTACATGAATCGCATCGCTCGTGAGTTGGGAAATGTCGATCCCGTTCGCCGACGCGGACGCACAGATGTAACCGTCGATGAAATGGAGTCTACCGTCGGCGAATTTTACCGGCAGTCTCTTAACGAGGAGTTCCCAACTGGAGACTTGGCGCTTGATGCTGATTTGAGCGATATTTTTAACGTATCCAAAAGGCGGAGAGGAGTTCGTCCCGCCAATGAGTTCCTGCGGCAACATCGCAAGACAATAGTCGACAAGATCGCCTATTGGACCGGGGTACAGCGCCCCATTGCCAAAAAGCTGATCGAAGTCATCGAAACGCGCGCGGGAGAACTGGGATTGCTTGCTGATACGAAACGGGAATCGGAGCACCTTACCGAGATCACCGTGTATGCCTCGGCGCTGGCCACGAACTATATGACTCGAGGAAAGTTTATTCAGCCATGAGAATGGAAAAATACACTCGCGCGCATCAAACATATCCTGTATGGGAGGCTCTATGGTCGGCGGCAAATTGAAGGTCGCCGTGTTGTATGACGTGTGGGAGGATCCTGATTCGCCTCCAGAAGAGCCAGTCGAAAAGCCGGCACGGAAGCGGAAGCCTCGCAGCAAAACCAGGAAGCAGAAAGAAGACCGCGAAGAAATTTTTGAAGCGCTTGAGAAGTTGGGTCATGAACCGTTTTATCAGGTGCTCGACGGGAGTCTTTCCTCGTTGCATGCGCTTGGCAAGTGTGGCGCAGATGTAGTTTTCAACCTCACTGAGTCGTTTGCCGGCGACGATGCTAAAGAGATGAACGTTGCCGCTTACCTCGACCTTCTTGATATCCCATACACCGGCGCCGGTCCGCACGCAAACTTCCTTGCCCAGGACAAGGCTGTCGCAAAAAAGATGTTCGCCTTCCATGGAATCAAGACACCATTCTTTGCGACCTCTTATCGCGGACGCATCGAACATGCGCACAATATCGAATTTCCTCTGATCGTGAAGCCGATCCTTGAAGACGGCTCGATCGGGATTGATGCCGGTGCAGTAGTCACGAGCATCAAGGAATTGATGGAACGCGTCGAGTACATCCAGGACGAATTCGATTCGCCCGCGCTCATAGAGGAGTACATAGAAGGGCGTGAGATCTATGCTGGCATCCTCGGCAGCTACGAGCGCGCGCAGGTTCTTCCTTTGGTTGAATTGGACCTGTCGAAATTGCCGAAGGGCACTCCCAAAATCGCAAGCTATGATGTAAAGTTCGAAGAGGGAACCGAGGCGTACAAGCTCACGAAATCAGCAGTGGTTGAAGATCTGGACGAAAAAACGACAGCGTTGCTTTCGGAAACCGCGCTTGCAGCCTATCGTGCAGTGAAATTGCGCGACTATGGTCGTATCGACATGCGACTGTCCACCAAAGGCGAAGTCTACGTCATTGAAGCCAACCCGAATCCATGGCTCTCCAGTAAGCAGGAATTTGTTCTCGCCGCAAAAAAATCAGGACGCACTTATACGCAACTGATTGGCGAAATCGTGGACATGGCGATGGCGCGTCATCTGGCGAACACTGTCTCCGCGAACACTGCGCCTACTGGCTAGGATTTTTCCCCGCCCGTACGATTTCTGGGCTGGTATAGAAGATAGTCAGGATACTCAGCAATCCAATCAAAGGCACAATCAGGCCTAACCTCAGGCTCCCATATTTTTGTGCGATCGCACCGACGAGCCAAGGCATAGTAGCCGCTCCAAATCCTGCAAGAGCGAACATGCTTCCCGCAACGCGTGTTGCAGCGTCCCCGAAGGAGCGCGTCATCCAGGAAATCACAATCGGGTAAACGGGAGCGAATCCAATTCCAGCGATCAGTGCATAGGCAGCTGCCTGATGCCAATTGTGTGCTGAGAGAATTAGCGCGGCCCCCAAGATCGCTAGGACAAGTCCACCAGTAGCCACCACGCTATCGGAAAAGCGGCGCAATACAAATGGCGCGAACCCACGTCCGGCGACCAACGTAATCCAGAAGAAGGATGGCGTCAGTGCCCATGCGGAGTCAGCAGCGCTCAACCGCTTCGCATGCGATGCAATCCATCCTGAAAAAGCATTCTCGCTGCCTACATAGAGAAAGAACAGCGCTCCGAAAATGAGTGCGGATCTCCATTTCCATGAACTCACTTTTTCTTGATTGGCAGCTCCTCTTGTTTCTTTACTGGAATGCGTGGCACCTAGAAGGACAGACACTCCGACTAGAGCCAAGACCGCCGTGAGCCCCCAATAAAACGAATCGAGATGTTGTTTTTTCACCAGTGCGGCAATCACGATCGGACCGATAATGGCTCCAATCCCCCATGACATATTGATTAGGTTCAAAGCCCCGGTGTCATGTTCGCGATACAAACTTGAGATCCAAAGATTGCCGGTCGGTACGGCAATGCCAAAACCGATGCCATAAAAAAACACCGCTGCCAGCCCGTTGGGCCAACTCGATAAGCCGAGACCCGCTACACCGCAAGCCATCCAAAACATTCCGCTCGTCAATACTGATTTGAATCCCAGCCTTGGCAGCAAAATGGAAGAGAGTGCTACTCCCAGCGTTGAGCCAGTAAATTGCGATGTGAAGAGCGATCCGGCTACTGCATCAGATATTGCCCATCGAGCCGACAAGATTGGGATGAGCGGCCCGAGCATCGTCACCACGGTTCCTGTAAGCACGAAGCTTGCATGAATCAGCAGAACCGTAATGCGGCGTCGCGGAAACGCATCGCTATTCATGGACTCTGGGCGCGGCGTCGGGAGGGTGGGGCTGCAGCGGTGGAATCGCGAATGATCAAATCGGGTTCCACGGTGATGCGGCGGAACGTGCTGCTGGGTTCCGGACGGACGATCTTCTGCAAAAGCGTCGCTGCTGCCGTTTGGCCCATCTTGTGCAACGGTTGTCGAACCGTTGTCAATCGCGGATTCTGGAAGGCGGCACTCTGAATGTCATCAAATCCGACCACGGAGATATCCGTCGGCACCCGCAGTCCCGCGTCACGGAGTGCGCTGATCGCACCGATCGCGGAGATGTCGTTAAAAGCAAAAAGGGCAGTGAAGCGTTGTCCCGACTCGAGAAGTTGCTTCGTAACGAGGTATCCCGGCTCTGGCGTTGGTGAGTCGCCCTCAAGTTGAACCACCAGCCGCTGATTGATCTTTATACCGAGCTTATTTGCTACTTCGCGGATGGAATTCCATCGGACTTCAGTATCGGAACTAAATGCTTGGCCTTTAATAAAAGCGATTTGTTCGTGCTTCAATCCAGCCAAGTGCTGTAGCGCCAATTCAGCGGCTCGCGCATGATCCAGCTCGATGTTGGTAATTCCACGTTTCTCATAATGGCCGGATACGGTGACCACGGGCAGTGGAAAATCCTGTTGCCATGGAGTATCGACAGCGATCAGCCCATCCACCGAACGCGAAAGCAGCAGCCTAGGATATTCCTCGATCAGGTCGGCACGATGCCTATGGCTGGCGACAAAATAGAAGTAGCCTTCATTCAAGAGGTGATCTTCAATACCGCTCATCACCAACGCGGCGTAACCTTCACTCACTTCCGGAACCATCACGCCAATCGTGAAGCTTCGCTGTGTGCGCAGCGAGCGGGCATAAAAATTTGGCCGGTAATTTAGCTTTCGTGCTGCTTCGAAAATGCGGTCTTGTGTTTCTCGAGGAATGGAATCCGCAACAGCCGAGCGGTTCATCACCAATGACACGGTCGCGGGTGCAAGGCCCACATAGTCGGCCAAAACTTTGAGACTTACTCGCTCTTGGGGCAGTTTCCGGGGTAGGCCGTCACTTTTATTGGTGCTCTTCTTCTGGGGCACGTGGGCGAAGTCTCGCATAACAAGTAACTACTCTGCAAGAGTGCCCAGTACTGCACAGTCGCGATTGAACCTCGCTTGTTATAATCCGCTGCTCGTTACTCGCTCTTCCAAGGGGGCTTGATGCCGCTCAAATCAGCCAGAGCGCTATTGGTTTGCATCGCGTTACTTTCCGTGGCCGTCGGAGCGCAAGACTCGATCCGCGGTTTTTCTGCTGAAGCGGGTCGCCATGAAATGCAAGTGGAGAAACAGTTCAAGGCCATCCCATCTCCTGCGGAGGAGCGGCGACAGCATAGGATTTTCACCTCGGAACCGCATCCTGCCGGATCCAAGCGGAACAATGAGCTAGCGAAATATGTCGCCGACGAGTGGCGCAAGCAGGGAATTGAAGACGTAGTTATTCGACAATACGACGTCTACAGCACAGATCCAAAATCTACCTCACTTGAGATGATCGCACCGGTCTCTTACAAAGCGACGCTGCGAGAGGCCGCTTACAAAGAAGATCCGGACACCAGCAACCCAGGAATCTCGTCCGCCTGGACCGGCATGTCGACTTCTGGCGACATCACAGCGTCACTCGTTTACGCACACAGCGGCAATCCCGAAGACTATGAGTTGCTGCGCAAGAACGGTATCGACGTAAAGGGCAAGATCGTCATCGTCCGCTACTCCAATCCCTACAGCTATCGCGGATTCAAAGCCTTGACGGCGCAAAGGGAAGGGGCCGCCGCCATTCTCATCTACAGCGATCCGGCGGAAGACGGCTTCAAAAAGGGCAAAGTTTTTCCGGACGGACCTTGGGGACCAGAAACTCACATTCAAAGAGGCGCGATCACATACGATTTCATGGTTCCCGGCGATCCTCTCACGCCCGGCTGGGCTTCAGTTCCAGGCGCGCGCCACCTTTCGCCCGAAGAAGCAACGTCTCTGCCGAAGATCATGGCCCTCCCACTTTCGTGGGCAGACGCAAAACCACTTCTCGACAACATGGACGGCCCCGACGCGCCCGAGGATTGGCAGGGCGGTTTGCCAATTAAATATCGGCTTGGCGGCGAGCGTGTGAAACTTCACCTCAAGATTGAAATGGACAATTCCATCAAGCCCTACTACGTCGTCGAAGGGCGCATCCGTGGAGCGGAATTGCCCGACCAGTGGGTCGTGCTTGGCAATCACCGCGACGCGTGGGTTTTTGGTGGCGTCGACCCGAGCAGCGGAACTGCTTCCATGCTCGAGATGACGCGCGCTTTCGGAACTCTTCTCAAGCAAGGAGTACGTCCACGCCGCACAATTCTTTTTTGTAATTGGGATGGTGAAGAAATCGGACTGACCGGCTCGACCGAATGGGGTGAGCAGTTCGCTGACGACCTCCGAAAGAAGGCGGTGGCTTACATCAACGTGGACTCATCAGCATCAGGGCCGGACTTCGATGGAAGCGCAATTGGATCACTCGCACCAATGCTGGTCGAAGCGTCTCGCGGCCTCCAGGATCCCTCGGGTTCTTCTCTCTACGATGCGTGGCACGCGTCTCGACAAAAGAAGGCAAAAGAAACGAACGGTGCAGTAGACGACTTCGAGCTTGCCGATACGCGGATCGGAAGCGGTTCGGACCACACCGTATTCCTGAACTACGTCGGCGTGCCCGTGATTGGGCTCTCATTCGACGGCCCATATGGTGTCTACCACTCGGCATACGACAACTTCTATTGGATGAATCATTTTGGTGATCCGGGCTACAAGTACCACACGCTGGTGTCGAATCTGTGGGGAGTGTTAGCGCTGCGCCTCTCGAACGCAGACTTGCTCCCGTTTGACTTCGCTTCCTATGCGCAACACATTCGAGCGTTCGTGACTGACATGTCGAAAGGGAAGGACTTGAGCCAGCTCGATTTAAAACCGCTGATGTCGAAGCTAGATGCTCTAGAACAGGCAGGAGTGAAAGTGAACGAGGCAGCTGCGCACGCGCTTACCTCATTGCCTTCTGCGAATGTTCTTGCCCGCACCAATGATGCGATGCTGGCAGTCGAGCGGAATTGGCTGAATCCGCAGGGAATTCCAGGGCGTCCCTGGTTCAAGCACACACTTTACGGTGCCCGTTACACCTATGCTCATCTGGAGTTACCAGGGCTGACCGAGGCGGTAGAAGCTTCCGACTGGCCACGCGCGCGACAACAAGCCGAGATTATCGAAGCGGCTGTAGATCGTAATATCAAACTGCTCTCGGAAATGGCACAAGGATTGAACGATCAACCTTCGGACAAATCGAAATGAGCTAGGGCACCGTAACGATAAGAGCCTGGCAGGGCTTTTTCCCGACTTTTCGGTAACTGTGCTGCACCGCCGAATCGAAGTAGATGGAATCACCTTCGGCTAGCGGATGCTCTTCGCTGCCAATCTTCAAAACAAGCTCACCCGTGTTCACATAGAGAAACTCGACGCCGGCATGCTGATGAGGCTTATTCTTATCGGGAGCAAGTTCTTGGAAATCCGCCGCGAAAGCGCTCAGCTTCCGTTCTGTTGCAGGATAGTCAAGGCATTCAAAGAAATAGGACACGTCCGGCGTCCCTGGTCGATCGGGGAATCTCACTCGGTCCGCTTTGCGTGCCACCGCTACGACACGTCGTTTGCGTTCGTCCGTGAAGAAATAGTCGAGACCAACGCTGAATACGAGTGCAATACGGAGCAAGGTTGGCAGAGTGGGGTAGAGTTTTCCGCGCTCTAATTTTGAAAGGAGCGCCGCAGACAATCCGGTATGTCGGCCGAGTTCGACCAGGCCCATACTCTTGCGCAGCCGCAACGAACGCAATTTTTCGCCGATCGAATACGGCTTCAACCCATCGTCGATCGTTTTTGTAATCACCGCACATCCTCGCTTAGTAAAATAAATTTAATCAATAGTAAATCACGAAAACGTGAGTTTGCAAGCACTGACGGCCTGCAGTTCACTACTATTTAGCGCTTCTTTTTCTTGCCGAAAAGCCCACCCAGTCCTTCCAATGGCGAGCCCGATTGGCCACTCGGAATAGCATTCTTCAACTGGCCTCCGAGCTGGTTCGACAGAATCCCTCCCACGTCAGGTGTAAACGTAGGATTTGAAGTGGTGCCACTGATCGTGAACGGCACACTTGCCCCTTTTCCGCCTCCGCCCAAGCCTGCTAATTGCGTAACTCCAGAAATTGCACCCCCGGAAAGGCTCGCCACCATTTTGAAAGCTAAAGCGCCTGCTGGAGAAATTGTGCCGGCGCCTGTCACGGTTCCCAAGGCTGGGATTGCCAGATTCATGCTGTCGAATCGGGAACCATCGGGCCCCGACCTAAGATTCGAACTTAAATTCTGAATCGAAGTATCGGAGCCGGTCTGCTTTCCCGAAAGGGCAGAAATCGCCGATAGCTTGGATCCCAGATCAAACCCGGATAGCTTCGAATCTGAAAGACGGACTGAGCCAGTCGTGACCAGCTTGTCCGCCGGTCCAACCATGTTGAGGTTCGTCGACAAAGCTCCTCCCTTAAGCTGCGAACCTGAGGGCAACACCACTCCCATTGCTGGCAACATTGCTTCCAGGTCATCGACTGGCATGTTCTGTCCTGTCAGTTTCATGTTTAGATTCGTCGTGTCTCCGCTCATCTGATAGGTGCCAGTTAATTGCGCAAGTGCTTTCCCCATGGAAACATCGCCCTTGCTAAGTGTCCCAGATTCTTTTTGAAGATCGTGGTCGAGCGAATACACGACCTGCACTTGCCGTCCCGCTGGCGAACCTTTTGGACTCAGCTTCAGCTTGTCAGCTTTTAACGTGCCACTTGTTCTTGCGACCTTTCCGTCCGACGTTAGCTTCCCATCGAAATCTGCCAAGCCCGCTATTCCTGAATTTGGGTCCACGAAGGCTGATTGCGAAAGGTCGAGTTTTCGGATTTCGATCTTCGCCTCGAGAGGGGTAGCGGCTGCATCTGCGGAGTTAATCGGTCCGACGGTCCCATCCATCTTGGCCGTCCCTCCGCCCGGCAGACCAAGGCTCGCCGTTACCGGAAACTTGGAGGTAAAAGAAAAGTTCGTGACCTCCGCATTTACCTTGTCATAAACGTGCGGCTTACCTTTGGACGGAACACTCCCGAAGTAAATCGTTCCATCCTTGATGTTCAATTTCTTGACCGTCAGCTGCGGACTGCCGGCGCTCGATTTCGTGTCGGAGGATTTCTGCGATGCCCCACTTCCGATCGAAGAATAATTCCAGACTCCATTCGAAGTGCGGAGAAGTGTGATCGCGGGGTTCGTGAGAGTGATGCCTGTTACATTCAGCGTCTTCGAAAAGATCAATGGCATCATCTCAACGCCCACGCTAAGCGACTTCGCTTTGATGAAAGGGTTATTGCTGAACTTTGGATCATCTGCAATCGAAATCTCCTGCGCCTGCACGCTCCCGGAGAATAAGGAAAGGCTCAGGTTGCCAACTTTCACCTGGCGGCCCAATGCCGACGTGAGCTCAGACTCCAGCTTTGGTCGAAAGCTGTTGGCATCGATAAAAAATGGAACCGCAATGGCGATAACGATCAACACCGCGACAATGATGCCCACTATTTTCAGGATTTTCACAATCAACTCCTTTACGCGAGGCTGGATGAAAACGTGCGCCGAGAGAAGCCGTGGAACGAACGCCGAAAGTTTACCAAAGTTGCGGATGTAGTGATTTGCTCAATCCGGCGTAGAGGTTAGTTCGGGATGTGGCAGAGATCCTGAATCCAGTTCTTGCCCACGCTTCGCGCGTTGCTCATTCAGCATTCGCGCTGCCTGTGCTAGTTCAGCTTGTCCCGCTTGCTTCTGCCCATTCCGGACCAGGATTTGTCCCCGGAGGTATCGAACGCTGGAATTTTGTGGCGCAAGTTTGACCGCCTCGTCTAGCTCGGCCAGCGCTTCTTTGTATCGATGCTGCTTGTCGTAAATTTTTGCGAGAGCAAAATGTGAGCTAGTCAATGTGCGATCGAGTTTCAATGCCTTCCGGTAAGAACTCTCCGCCTTTGCGATCTCGTCCCGCAAGAGTGCAACATTCCCAAGCTGTTCATAGGTGGCTGCGACGTCCGGATCGACGGCAAGATCTTTCAGAAACTCTTCCTGCGCCTGTTGATATTGCTGCTTTCCGAAATAAGCCAGCCCAAGATTGAAATGCACAAACGGCAATTTCGGGTTCGAAGTCGCCGCAACATTCAACTCCTTGATTCCTTCCTCGTACTCCTGGCGATTCAGGTGAGCTTTTCCCATGAAGAGATGGAATTCAGGCTTGTCCTGTCCCACTTCGATCAGTCGTCCTAATGCTTGCTCCTCAAGTTTCTTGTCACCCGCATTACCGGCCGCAATTCCCAATACGTAAAGGAAACTCGGATTCTCTTTCTGCTGAGGCCAAATAGGCTCCAGCGTCGTCGCAGCGTTCTTCCAGTCACTGACGAGAAAATAAGACAACCCAAGCAGATATCGTGGCTGCAACTGATCCGGCATCTTTTTCACCACGGACTCGAATGCAGGGATGGCTTCTCGAAACTCATTCTGTCGGTAATAAGCTAAGCCAATGTTCAACTGTATTCCGGGAACGTTCGGCGCCAGTCGCTCTGCTTTTTTGAGCATGGTTAGGGCGTGCGACCACTGCTTCCGTCGCATGTAAATGACACCCAGGTTCGAATAAGCTCCCGCAACATTCGGTTGCACCTCCAGAACTTTCAGGAAAGCCTGTTCCGCCCGATCCAGTTCTCCCGCTCGAAGCGCCTGCTCGCCGGATTCGAACAAGGCTTTAGGATCTGCACCTTGGCTTGATTGATTTCTTTGCGGAGACTGTGCGCAAACTTCAAAACAGGCAGACAAACCGATGCCAGCCACGATCAGTAGAACAGCTGCGATCCTTGACACCCGATCCACTCTCCTGTAGTGTCCGCCAACAAACGCGCAACTTCAAGCCATGCTGCTGAAGGATGTGCTTAACAGAATGTAATGCGATTGAACGCCCGGTGAATTAAACCAGTGAAGCGATCGAAAGGAAACGGGACTAACGCCACAATCCGGGACGTTGCCAAAGCGAGTGGTTTTTCATCAACCACGGTTTCCATCGTCCTGAACAACGCTCCGCTCTCCCGCTACATTCCTCCTTCCACCAAGAAGCGAATCGAAATCGCGGCCAAAAAGCTTGGCTATCGTCCTAACCTGTTTGCTCGCTCTCTGCGCAGTAAGCGCAGTCACACGGTCGGCGTGATGGTCTTTGACATGACTGACCCATACTGCACTTTGGTCCTCCGCGGCATCGAGAATTCTCTCTACCAGGGGTCCTATCTCCCCATCCTGACCGACGTTCACAATGATCGTGGCCGCTTCGAACGTTACCTTGAAATGCTTCTGGATCGCCGCGTTGAGAGTTTGATCGTTTTGGCCAACTGGTTGTTCGTGGATATCGATCTCCTCGCGGACCTTGAGCGTCGCAGTATCCCAACCGCCATGATCGGTTGCGAGCTGAAAACCGACAGCATCAGTTCAGTGATTGTCGACAATGAAGTCGGAGCTCACGCAGCAGTCGAACATCTCTATTCCTTGGGCCATCGAAAGATTGCCTTCATTCGCGGACCCAAGACACTGACCGATAGTGCTCCTCGATGGAAGGGCATCCGAAACTTCGCCACTGAACATCAACTCGAGCTTGATCCTCGCCTCACACTCGACCTTCCGGAATCCAGATTTCCACTTTCAGGATTTGAAGAAGGCTACAAATTAACGGAGGAATTGATCCGCCGAAAACGTCCATTTACTGCAATTGCAGCATTTGACGACATGACTGCGTTTGGCTCAATACGTGCCCTCAATAAAGCTGGGATTCGTGTCCCCGAGCAGTGTTCCGTGATCGGCTTCGATGATGTCGCCCCCTCCGCCGTCTACACGCCAGCCCTTACCACTATCCGTCAGCCAATGGAATCCATGGGACAGCTTGCTGTCAGCATCGTGGTTGACGGCATGAATTCGGTACAGGAAAAGAGGGAAGTGAAGGCGATTCATCGTAAGCTGGCGCCGGAACTGGTCGTTCGTGAATCGACGAGCAGCGCCCCTTCCTGAGTGTTTGATCGGCTACGCGCGTCGTTTTTTGCTTGACACTGGAAAGGCTGTAAATCACTATTCATACGTTTTAATAAACGGTTTTATCGCAAAAACGCTAAATCGGATGCGCAGCTGGCAGTGGGGTGCCGAACGCATCGTGGGAACCGGACAACACCTGCCTGTGTCTCGCTCCGGGACGCATGCAGCTTCTCAAGGAGCGATATAAGCCATGAACTGCCGTCTCTTCTGTTTCCACACTCTCGTTCTTGTGTTGCTGATTTCAATTGCAGCGTTCGCTCAAGATACAGGTTCCATTACCGGCACAGTCACTGACCCAAGCGGCGCGATTGTCGCTAACGCGCAGGTGGTCGTGAGCAGCCCCGAGCGTGGCATCAACCGAACAACATCCAGCAACTCGGAAGGCGAATATTCGGTGCCAGCCATTCCTTCCGGTTCTTACAACGTCAGCGTGACGGCGCAAGGCTTCAAGAAATTCGAGGCCAAGGGCGTCGTACTTCGCGTCGCGCAAAAAGCGCGCGTCGATGTTGCTCTGCAAGTTGGCTCTGCGAGCACAGAGGTAACCGTCGAAGGAAAAGACGTCGCGCAGGTCGAAACTCAATCTTCGGATCTTGCTGGTGTGGTCACTGGCAAAGAAGTCACTCAGCTCCAGTTGAATGGCCGCAACTTCACTCAGCTTGTCACACTCGTCCCCGGTGTAAGTAATCAAACGGGCCAGGACGAGGGGCAGGTTGGAATTGGCGGCAACGTCAGTTACAGCATCAATGGTGGCCGCGTCGAGTACAACAACTGGGAGCTCGATGGTGGCGACAACATGGACAATGGCAGCAACTCCACGCTCAATGTTTATCCCAGCCTGGAGGCCATCGCGGAATTCAAAGTTTTGACCTCGAACTACGGTGCCCAGTATGGGCGCAACGGTTCTGGAACGGTCGAGGTAGAGACCAAATCAGGCACAAACAGTTTTCACGGGAACGTTTACGAATTTGTTCGTAATGACGCGTTCAATGCGCGAAATTTCTTCGACCCAAGCGTTCCGCCCTACAAGAAGAACGATTTCGGTTACACCATCGGCGGACCGATCTGGAAAAATCACACGTATTTCTTCTGGTCACAGGAATGGCGCCGCGACCGCGTTCCGAATCCTTTCAACGTGGCGGTTCCTTCAGTAGAAGAACGCAATGGAGATTTCACAGATCAGTGCGATTCACCAGACGGATTCTGTCCTAGCGTTGGCCCAAACTTGATAGCTGCTGGCTTCGACCCTACCGATCCTAACGTTCAAGCCCTGCTAAGTCTTATTCCGCTGCCAAATTCTGGAAGCGGGCTCACTTCTCGGTTTGTGACCTCGGTGACTCAACCCACCAACTGGCGCGAAGAACTCTTCCGCATTGATCACAACATCAACGACAACAACCGTGTCACGTTCCGCTACATTCACGATTCATGGCAGACCACCGAAACTACGCCACTTTGGACCAACCAAGGGTCATTCCCCACGGTGGGAACAGACTTCAAGGGTCCAGGCATCAGTATGGTCGCTCGTTTGAACTCCACCTTTTCACCGACCTTGCTGAATGAATTTGTCGCCAGTTATACGACCGATCACATTGACCTCAGCCTGACAGGCAATTGGCAACGTCCCGCTGGAGTCACCGCAGACTTGTTCGGATTGAATGGCGACGGAATCGTACCGGGCTTTCAACTCGTCGGCGATGCATACGACGGCGGCTTCGGGCAGGATCCTGGATACATCCCCAACGGACCCTACAACTCGAATCCGACCTACACCTATCGCGACAACGTCAGCAAGATCATCGGAAAACACAACTTGCAGTTCGGTGCTTACGCCGCCTTCGGTCAGAAAAATGAACTGGGAGGCGAGCTAGGTGCAGGTTCCATTCCTGGATATCTGACGTTTGATTCATCGAACACGAGCGTATCAACCGGAAATCCATTCGCCGATTTGCTTCTCGGAAGAATTTCAAGCTTCGGCCAGCAGGACGTTCGCCTCAAGTATTACAACCGGTACAAGATTGTTGAACCGTACTTCCAGGACGATTGGCACATCACCAGTCACCTCACCTTAAATCTCGGCTTGCGCCTCAGCTTGTTTGGCACATATCGCGAAAAACAGAAACAGGCGTTCAACTTCGATCCATCGCGCTACATTCCGGGCCAGACCATCATCAATGATGATGGCACCGTAACCGGACTCGGAACTGATCCGACTCAACCAGTCTCGCTCACGAATCTGCCCAATGGAATGGTGCAATGCGGCGTTACTCCTGGGGTTCCGGTCAGTTGTATGAAGGGACATCTGTTCAACCCCGCTCCTCGCGTTGGTTTTGCTTGGGATCCACGCGGCAATGGCAAGACGGCAATCCGCGGTGGTTACGGAATTTTCTACGAGCACGCGAACGGCAACGAAGGCAATACCGAGTCGCTTGAGAACTCTCCGCCCCTGGCAAATACCGTGCAGAAAAACAACATCCTCGGATACGGCAACATTTCTGGTGGTGAAACTCAAGGCGTGCTGCCCTTGAGCGTCATCGCGATTCCCACCAAAGCCCAATGGCCCTACATCCAGCAGTGGCACTTGGATGTTCAGCAGGAGGTTCTACGAAACACGATCGCAACTATCTCCTATGTTGGGAGCAAGGGCACTCACCTGAATCGGCAATCGAACCTCAATCAATTGGTTCCTTTGCCACTCTCTCAGAACCCGTATGCTCCTGGTGAGTTCCTGGATTCCGACCCGACATCGCCGACCTTCAACACGGATTGTGAAGCATTGGCTGTGAACGGCACTCCGGTTACGGGCCAGGCGGCGATCAACCTATCCGTAGCCTGTGGTGGCAATGCGGACCCCTTCCGTCCCTACCTAGGTTACGGTGATATCACCCACCTCGAGTGGGCATCGTCCTCCGTCTACCACGCTCTACAGATGTCCTTGCGGCGTAGCATCGGAGGTCTCACCATTAACGGTGCCTATACCTATAGTCATGGCATCGACGATTCCTCGGATCGCTTCGACGGCAGCTTCGTAGACTCGTACAATCCTCGCTCGAACCGCGGAAGCTCCAACTTCGACCAACGGCACAACTTCAGCTTCGCGTGGGTTTGGGATCTTCCTTTCTTCAAAGAGCAGGGTCTCACCAGGACCATCTTGGGTGGCTGGCAGTACTCCGGTATCGCTACATTCGCCACAGGAACTCCCTTCAGCGTCACCTACTCAACCGACAACGCCGGCGTCGCCAACGGCCTTGGATCGGCTTCCCGGGCCGACATCGTTGGTGATCCGAACGCAAATGTGCCTCATGGAAGAATTCCTGGCGATGTAGTCGACTCGTTCAGCGAGGCCTTCTACAACCCTGATGCATTTGCTGCTCCACGCGGCTTAACGTTTGGGAATTCCGGCCGCAACATCCTCGCCAATCCGCATCGCACGAACTTCGATATGTCTCTTCTGAAGCACTTTGCAATCAAGGAGAGCATGTCGCTCGAGTTCCGTGCGGAAGCCTTCAATATTTTCAATCACACCCAATGGGTGGGTGTTGCTGGGGATTCGGGATCGGCAGCCAACAATTTCGGCGTCAGCAATAATCAGGTTGGCACCGATGGATTCCTGCGCTCGAACCTTGCCCATAACCCACGCATCCTCCAATTGGGTCTGAAGTTCACTTTCTGATCCGTCCTCCCTCCAATAGCAAAACCGGCTCTCGCGAGAGAGCCGGTTTTTTGTTTCCTGCCCAATTGGTTATGCGATCAATCCACTGTTACCCACCTTCTCTCTTTCCCGCTGAGCGCGATCGCATCGCAAAGCATCATCTCCCGATGCCCATCTTCAAAAGTAGGGAAGGTTCGAGGCATAGACAGATCGCCCGCTCCGATATAGCTGTAAAAGTCCTTGAATAATTGCATGAACGTATCCGGATATCCCTCGATGTGCCCCCCCGGATAAGCCGAATATCCGCGCGCCTCGGCACTCATCAGCGACGGATCCTTCATCAACTCTTCGTTCGGTCCTTTCCTCCGGCCGATCCAAAGCGTATTCGGATTCTCCGAATCAAATGCCAATGACGCTTCTGACCCGTCAATCTCATACCATAACCGTGCTTTTCGCCCGGCACTCACCTGCGACAGCGTGTACACGCCACGTGCCCCGCCATCAAGATGCACCAGCACGGACGCATAATCATCCGTCGCAATCTTCACGTCATCTGTTTCAGCCGCACTCGACCGAAATGTCTCCACTCGACCGCGCGGTTTCTTACGAATCGGAATCACTGTCGCCAAGTCGGCACACACTTCCGTAATACTTCGCCCAACAATCCACGATGTTAGGTCCATCCAGTGCGTGCCAATATCTGAGACTGCCCGCAAATCACCGCCTAATTTCGTTTCCAGCCGCCAGTTCCAGTCCGTCGGATACAGCAGCCAGTCTTGCAAGAAACTCCCATGCACCAGCCGCGGCTCTCCAATTGCGCCAGACGAGATCATCGAGCGGGCTTGCTGGCACAGTGGGTAATAGCGAAGGTTGTAAGTAACTCCGCCAACCCGTTTCTCTTTACGCGCTAGCTCAACCAACTCCGCACTTTCAGGGGCATTCATAGCGAGTGGTTTCTCGCACATCACGTGCTTGCCGGCTTTCAGAAGAGCGGAGGTTTCTTTTGCGTGCAGATAATTCGGCGTGCATACGTGAACGACATCCACGTCCCGATCCGCGACCAATTCTTCTAACGAACGGTATGCGCGTTGCAACCGTAAACTCTTCGCCGATTCAGTCGCTCGATCCGGCGAACTCCCCAACACCCCCAGCACAGGGATTCCTTGTCGCCGCAACGATTCGATGTGCGCCCGTCCAACGAATCCGGCCCCGATCACGGCTGCACGTGGAATCTCCATCTGCGGTTATGCTTTCACGCCCGCACTCGCGTATGCGGGTACCGTAGAAAGCCACTTCGCGGATCGGGAATGACGTCCGCTGGTAACTTCATCGAATGCCACTTGCAAGGCTCGAGTCACAGGACCTGCCTTCCCATTCCCAATGGTCCGAAAATCAATTTCTCGCAGCGCGATGACTTCCGCTGCCGTCCCGCAGACGAATACTTCGTCCGCAATGTAAAGCTGGTCCCTTGAGATCGGCTCCTCTATCACGTCATAGCCCATATCGCGCGCCAGGGTGATCACCGTGTCTCGTGTGATGCCCTCGAGAATGCCCGCCCTCGGTATCGTGTAGATTCGTCCGTCCCGAGCGACAAACAGGTTTTCGCCTGTGCACTCGGCGACATACCCGTCTGGCCCAATCATGATCGCTTCATCGAATCCCAGCCGGTGAGACTCCGTTTTCGCCAGGATTGATCCCACGTAATTTCCCGACACCTTCGCCTTCGTCATCATGATGTTCGGGTGCAGCCGTGTGAAAGACGCAACATTCGCTCGGATGCCGCGCTCCTTCGCTTCACTATTAAAGAATGTGGTCCATTCCCACACAGCGATAACCAGCTGCGGCGTCCCTTTGTCGACGACCATGCTCATCGCGCCATCCAGGTAAATCATCGGGCGGATATAACACGCGCTGAACCCGTTCGCTGAAATCGTCTGATGGATCGCATCGCAGATCGCATCCTTTGTATAGGGCAAGTCGCGAAAACCCACCACGTGGGCTGAATCGAGCAATCGCTCGACATGCTCCTCCAATCGAAAGACGGCAGGCCCCCGATCAGTCGAGTAGCATCGAATTCCTTCGAACACGCTGTAGCCGTAGTGCAGGCCGGCATTGATAAAGGGAACCACTCCTTCAGAGGCTGGCTTCAACCCTCCATGGATCCAGATATGCGTTGCAGTGCGGGACATGAGAACCCTCGGTCAAAATTCGGATGCACAAGAGTACCTGCCGCGGCGCACGACTCGCAAGGGCATGACTTGAGCTTGTCCGTTTATAATCCCGCGCCATGGATCTCGGTCTGAAGAATCGCGTTGCTCTCGTTGCCGCTTCCAGTCTCGGTATCGGTCGTGCTGCCGCAGAGGCATTCGCTTCCGAAGGATGCAAACTCGCCATGTGTGCCCGTACACAGGACACGTTGGAGAGCGCAGCTGCCTCCATTCGCCACAAATATCAAATCGACGTTATCACGCGGGCCTTCGACGTAGCGGATCCAAAAGCAGTCACACGCTTTGTTGACGATGTTGCCGCGAAGTTTGGCTCCGTCGACATTTGCGTCACCAATGCAGGCGGCCCTCCTGCCAAAGGGTTCCTCGCCACCACCGTTGAAGAGTGGCAAAGCGCCGTCAACCTGAATTTGCTGAGTACGGTCTATTTCGCTCAGGCCGTCATTCCCCACATGCAAAAGCGCAAGTGGGGTCGAATCGTCACGATCACTTCGATCACCACCAAGCAGCCGGTGGCGGACTTAGTCCTTTCAAATGCTGTTCGCGCCGGCGTGATGGGGCTGGTCCGAAGTCTGGCGAACGAATTCGGCAAGGATGGAATTCTCGTCAACAACGTTGGCCCCGGCTTCACCGCAACCGATCGCCTTAAACAACTAGCGGCAACCCGCTCGGCTACCTCCGGCAGGTCGCAACAGGACATTTTCGATGGGTGGGCCGCCGACGCCCCTTTGCGCCGCCTCGGTGAGCCAAACGAAGTTGCCGATGCTATCGTTTGGCTGGCTTCCGATCGCGCCTCTTACATCACCGGGCAGACCTTTCTGGTCGACGGAGGCTTATACAAAGGATTGTAGGTTCCGCTGGTGCCCGGTACTGCAACAACTATTGCGAACTCTGCTGCTTTCTAGTAAGCTTTCGCGCAATTCCAGCATCTTCTTTATGTTGTTTCGTGGCTTACCAGCCGCGGGCGGGAATTGTTCGAATGCGGGCCCAGTACCATCTCGCCACCTGCCGTAGCGTTCCAGGTATCGCCCAACCGCTACGTCTGGATTCTCTTCGCCGTTCTTTTCGATTTTCATATAACAGACCTTAAACAAGCGTGTTCGGTTACTTGAGGGGGAGGCTGTATGTCTAGGATTCGACAATTCTTTTGCATCGTTTTCGCGGTTCTTGCGTTAAGCCTGCACCTGATAGCACAAGGTGGGGCAACCGGCGCCATAACCGGCAACGTGCAAGATCCCAGCGGCGCTGTCGTTGCTGGTGCCGAAGTGAAGATCACGAATCAGGACACCGGCGTGGTCACCCGCGCCCTGAAGACCGATGCCAATGGCAACTTCACTGCATCGCTCCTTCCTGTTGCGACTTATACGATTACCGTCACAGCCCCAGGCTTCGGCGAGGCGAAGTTCACCGATATCGGCGTCCGTATCACCGAAACCACCCGCATGACAGCAAAGGTCGCCCCGCTCAAAGTTCTTGAGAAAGTGGAAGTCCAGGCCGAGGTGCAATCGATCGAGACCACGACCGCGACAACAGGTCAGGCCATCGAGGAGCGCACCATCCGAGAGCTGCCACTTTCCACCCAGAACTTCCAGCAGTTACTGACTCTCTCCAGTGGTGCACAAAGCGAACTCAACGCCTCTGCGCAACTCGGGCGTGGCAACTCTC
This sequence comes from Terriglobales bacterium, assembly GCA_036265385.1. Classification (GTDB taxonomy): domain Bacteria; phylum Acidobacteriota; class Terriglobia; order Terriglobales; family Acidobacteriaceae; genus DATAPD01. The sequence goes on along the minus strand of DATAPD010000025.1, from coordinate 170,941 downwards.
GCGTCATCGTCAATGGCCAGCGCGAGGACAACAATAATTACCTCATCGAAGGCATCAGTGCCACCGACTACAACGTCTCGCAATCGACGAACGTCCCTCTGCCCAATCCGGACGTTATCCAGGAATTCAAAGTCCAGACTTCGCTTTACGACGCCAGCCAGGGCCGCAACAGCGGCGGCAATGTCAACGCAATTCTAAAATCCGGCACTCGCCAGTTCCACGGCGACGTTTACGAGTTCTTCCGCAACGATGTCCTCAATGCGAACGAGTTCTTCCTGAACCGCGCTGGCCAAGCGCGCCCATCTGTGAAGCAGAATATTTTCGGCGGCAGCTTAGGCGGCCCCATCGGCAAAGAAGGGAAACTCGGCTTCTTCTTCTTCAATTATCAGGGTACTCGCCAACGCAGCGGCCTTTCTCCGGGCACCTCGATCTCGAATCCAGGCTTCCCGATTCTTCCTGCCGACCGTTCTGCCGCAAACCTTGCTGCCATCTTCAGCACTCCCGCAACTGCAAACTGTGCGGCTAATCCGATCGCTATTGATGACGTGAGCTTGGCGCTCCTCAACCTGAAGAGCAACCAGTTTGGCGGCGACTCAAACGGTTTTCTTTTCCCATCTCTTCCCGGCACGCCTGGAGTCGATGTCGATCCCGTAACTTGCAATGCTAGCTTGCATACAGCTCAGTTCATCATTAGCAAGCCTGGCAAATACACCGATGATCAGTTCACAACGAATTGGGACAAGGAATTCAACGGCGGAAATGACAAAATCTCAGCGCGCTTCTTCTTCTCCAATGCTGAATCTTTACTGCCATTCGGCGCAGGAGGTCTACAGGCGTCCTTAGGCGGCACTCTGGCCAGCAGCATAAGTGCCACAGATCTGAATTTCCCTTATGACTTGCCCGTTAACACACGATTTCTTGCCGCGTCGTGGACACATCTATTTTCCCCCGCTGTCGTGAATGACCTACGCTTCGGCTATGTCCGGATCAACAACAGCTTGATCAATCAGCCACCCGATGGTGTAACCGCCGACGCGGTTGGCATTGATAGACCTACCAACAACATTACGAATTCGATCTACAAATTCACACTCGGAAGCTCCGGCTTCCAGATCGGCCCCACTCCGCCCGCCGACCAGTTTCAAACGCAAAACAACTACAACTTTGTCGAAACGATCAGCTGGGTTCGTGGTCGTCACACATGGCGTTTCGGCGGTGAGTACACGCGCGTCAACATCGATAAGCAATTTCCGCAAGTCTTCAACGGACAACTCTTCTTTGTGAACACGCCGGGCGTCGCTCCCACCGGAGCAGAACCAATCGGCGTTGGAGGTCTCACCGATTTCCAGAAGGTGCTCGCTGGCCAGGTAGACTTCAGCTTCGGCGGCGGTGGCGTTTACAACCACCAATACCGCACAAACAACTACTCTTTCTTCGCGCAAGACGATTGGAAAGTGACCCAGCAACTCACTCTCAACTTGGGTTTGCGCACAGAGTTGATCGGCGCTTTTCACGACAACCTTTGTCACATCGGCAACTTCGATCTCGCCTTGGCGAACTCCGGAAACTATCCCCTCATCTATGGGAACTGCGCGAACAAGTTGGGTGTTGATGGGCTCACTGGTTCCGGCAACGACACAACTTTGAAAAATGACTACACCACAGGGCTCGGTCCTCGGGTCGGGTTCGCTTGGGACGTATTCGGTCATCACAACACTACAATCCGCGGCGGGTACGGAATCTACTTCGTTCGCGAAGACGTCGGAACCGTAGATCAATTATCTTTCCAGGCTCCAATCTTGCCCATCGCGTTCAGTGGCGGACCCGCGGGATGTATGGCGCAATTCTTCAAAATAAATCCCACGGCGACTCCCTCCTGCCCGACACCCCCGAATCCGAATCCAAACGGACTACCTCAGGCGGGCGTTCTTGATCCCACTTTCTTACCCTGCTTGGGTGCTATAACCGGCTTTTCGAGTGGAACAGATAATTTCCCGGACATTGCTTGCGCAAGTGGCAGCCCCGGCGTTGTGCCAACTCAGTTCTTGTTCGCTTTAGTGGTCCCCCGCGACTTTGTCGCTCCCAACACGCAACAGTGGAACTTAACCATCCAGCGCGATCTCGGAAAGAACTGGGTGCTGGAGTTGGGCTACATCGGTTCGCATGCGATTCATCTCCGCGAGACGCGGACGAACGTTCAGGCGCAGCTCGCGAGCCCAGATCATCCGCTTACTGTTCAAACCACGAGCGGTCCCGTCATTCTCACGGAAAGCACGACGGGCAACGGTCCGGCTCGTTCGACTCTGCAAGGTGTGAACGGCTATAGCGGCATGCAGTTGTTCGCGAATGACGCGTATGCCCACTACCATTCGTTCCAGGCCACTGTTTCCCGTCGTTGGGGAGCAGGTTACTTCCAGGGCGCGTACACATTCTCTCGTTCTACCGACGCAACCTCCAGCGGCAACACCGCCCTCAACACCGCATTTAATGATGAGAGCGATCTTAAATTTTCGCGCGGTCTTTCCGACTACGATCGGACCCACCGCCTTACCGTCAGCTATCGCTATGAATTGCCTTTCTTCAATTCTGCGACTGGCATGAAGCGCACACTTCTCTCAGAATGGGCGATCAGCGGCATCACCATCTTCCAATCCGGCACTCCATTCTCAGTTACGGATGCAAGTGCTGGCTCGGCATATCTTGGTCCGGGTTTGGCCTCGGCAACTTTGGGAGGATCTCTTGCGCCAGGCGGATCCGTGGGATCAGGAACTACCTCTGGCGATATACACGACAGAATCAACGGCTATTTAGATCGGTCGAATTTTGACTTTGCTCCACCGGCCTATCCGGGTGCCAGCGTGACTGCCTTCGGCAACCTTGGTCGCAACATTTATCGTGGACCCTTCCAGCAGAACTGGGACTTCTCTTTGATCAAAAATTTCCGGCTAACAGAGCGTCAGACGCTTAGGTTTACCGCGGACTTCTTTAACATCTGGAACCATCCGAATTTTGGAAATCCGGTACAAACGGATGTGAGCTTCCCAGCGGGTTCCTTTGCTTTGATTAACAGCACCGTCGGCACCCCTCGTCTCATCCAGTTCCAGCTGAGGTATTCCTTCTGATGAGTAGTGACTCCTCATCACGGATCCCTCTTCTCGAACGGGACCAGGTCACGCCTGAAATCGCTAACGTGTACGACGCCTTGCTCGCGGCGCGGGGCGTCGTACCCAATATGTTCAAGACTCTCGCTCACACGCCCTCCCTCGCCCTCGCAACTGCCGGATACCTCAAGGCGCTCCTCAGCGACGGAGCTCTCCCGGGCTACTACAAGGAACTGATTGCAACCAGGCTTTCTGTGCTGAATCAATCTGAATACGCCATTGCCGCGCACGCTCTCTCTGCTCGACAGAAGGGAGCAAGCGACGATCAGATCAACGCGGCCAAATCGAAGTACGAAACCGGCCCTCTCACCGATGCGCAAAAGCTCGGCCTTCGCTGTGCTGATAAAATGCACAATTCGGCCCGCGATCTCGATGACGCGCTCTTTGCCCAGCTAAAGCAGCATTTCACCGATCCTCAGATCGTTGAATTGATTGCAACAGCTGCTGCATTCGAACTCTTCCCTCGATTCGTGGACGCCTTGCGGTTGCCGACGACACCGGCTCCGCAGAATGCTGTTACTTCTTCGAAGAAGGCCTGAATGAAGCCCATTGCTTCCCGCATGTCGGTGATGACAGGAGAAGGCGCGCTTACCGTCTTCGCCCACGCCAAGGAACTCGAACGTCAAGGAAAGAGCATCATTCACCTTGAGCTCGGCGAACCGGATTTTCACCCTGATACTCCCGTGTTCGACGCCATGGACAAAGCTCTGCGCGATGGAAAAGATCGCTATTGTCCGATGGCCGGCGTACCCGCCCTGAAAGAAGAGATCGCCTCCTATCTGGATCGCACGCGTCGGATCAGCGTCGCTGCCGACAATGTCGTCGTGGCTCCAGGCTGCAAACTGTCCTTGTTTCTCGCAATGATGGCGATCCTCAATCGCGGCGACGAGGTTCTTTATCCTGATCCCGGATTTCCTGGCTACGGTTCCATTGCGCTTGGACTTGACGCAAAGCCCGTGCCATTTGCCCTCACCGCAGCCAACAAGCTGCAACCCGATACTGACGAGATCGCGTCCCTCATTACCCCGAAGACGAAGGCCATCATTCTGAACTCGCCCGGCAATCCAACGGGAACCGTTTACACCGATGAGGTCCAGCAGCGCATCGCTGAACTCGCCGTAAAACACGATTTATACGTGCTCTCGGATGAAATCTATGCACGCATCGTCTACGACCGCGAATACCTCTCGATGTTGCGTTATCCCGGCATGGAAGAGCGAACACTCATCATCGACGGTTTCTCGAAGAGTTTCGCTATGACCGGATGGCGCCTCGGATATACAGTCGCTCCGCCTGCGCTCGTGCCGCATCTGGTCATGTTGGCAGTCAACAGCTACACCTGTACCGCGGAATTCACGCAATATGCCGCTATTGAAGCTCTTCGCGACACTGGAAACGCAACTCCGCGCATGGTGGCTGAATTTCACAAGCGCCGCGATCAGTTCGTCCGTGATTTGAACGGTGTTCCGGGTTTCCATTGCCAGTCGCCTGAAGGTGCTTTCTATGCCTGGGTCGATATCACTGGCACCGGAATGTCTGCCGAGGAAATCTGCCGCATTATGCTCGAAGAGGGTGGCGTTGCAGGAATTCCAGGAGCCGCGTTCGGCGACCAGGGTAAGGACTTTGTTCGTTTCTCGTTCGCTTCCTCGACAGCGACTCTGCGCGAGGCCGTCGAGCGCATTCAGAAAGTTTCGACTGCGTGGCAGGGTACTCTCGCCGGTCATTAAAATTTTTTGATTGTTGCCGCTAAAGAAAAAGTCCAAGGCGGAACTAAGCGTTAATGTGCCGGATTATCTCAGCCCCTTAGGGCGTAAGACGTTAGCCCAGGACGGCAGTCCTGGGAATTAGCTTTCCGGAGACTTTCATGAAACCCTATCGTCTTTGTTTTCTTTTTCTGATGACTGCCACGATGTGGGGACAAGCCCGTCCCTTTTCCGGCCAGGACGTTCAACAAATCTACCCCCGCCTGCTCTCGCAGATTGAAAAAATTCAAGCTTTCGACCACCACGCGCATCCTGGATTTTCGGATGACCCTGATGTTGATGCGATGGCTTCGCCTCCTGGCAGCGTCGCCTTCCGCGAGCGCGACACGAACCCTGAATTAGTGGCGGCCGCCAAGGCCCTGTGGGGATATCCCTTCGACGACTTCTCTCCTGAACATGCTAAGTGGCTTGTCGCCAAGAAAGCCGAAATGAAGAAGAAGTATCCAGGTACGGCATACTTCAACATGATCCTCGATAAGCTCAATATCGAGCGCTCAGTGGCAAACCGGGCCATGATGGCTGACTATTTGGATTCGAAGCGCTTTCCATGGGTCTTCTTCGCTGACTCATTTATGTGGCCTTTCGATAACCCGAAAGAAACCGCTCGCAATCCTGACCAGAAGGTTTACATCCCGCTCCAGGAAAAAATGTTTCATCGTTGGATGCAGCAGGCATCGCTGACGGCGCTTCCCGCTGATTTCGATAGTTATCTGAAATTCATCTCTCAGATCCTTGAGGAGAATCAAAAGAAGGGTGCCATCGCGCTGAAGTTTGAAGTCGCTTACTTTCGGCCCACCCGTTTCGGAGATCCTTCTAAGGATCAAGCGCAGTCTCTTTACGATAAGTACTCCAAGTCCGGCGTCCCGGCGGAAGCTGAATATCGAACATTCCAGGATTATATTTTTCGATACCTTGTGACCGAAGCCGGTCGGCTGCACCTTCCGGTTCATATCCACTCGGCAGTCGGTATCGGAGACTACTTCAACATCTCCGAGAGCAATGTCATGAACCTCGAGAACATCCTGCGTGACCCGCGATATTCCGACGTGACATTCGTGCTCATCCACGGAGGCTATCCACTGGAGCGTCAGGCGATTTGGCTCGCCGCCATAAAGAACGTTTATCTTGATGCCTCGTTGATGGAGATTGTCATGTATCCGTCCTCCTTCAAGGAGTCGCTACGGCAGTGGCTGGAAACGTTTCCGGACAAAGTCACTTTCGGCACCGATTCCTTCCCCTACAACGAAGTTCTTGGAGACGAAGAAAGCTGTTGGCTCGGTAATCAATCCGCCCGCGAAGGATTAGCCGCCGCCCTGGCGGAAATGATCTCTTCCGGAGAAATCACCGAAACTCGTGCCATGGAAATGGCGCATGCTTTCCTTCACGATACGGCACTAAAGTTGTATCCATCATTGGCGCATTGAAATGAAGAAGAAAAAAATCATGTCCAAGAGCTCTACTAAAAAACCATCCGCTAAGAAGACCACTGCTTCCAGCAAAGTCGCTCTGAGTAATACCGTCTCGCGCAAAAAGCGCAACGCGGAACTTCGTTACATCCCGTGGGATTCCGTTCCCGTCGAGGAGCTCAACCCTCTGCTCGGCCGTCACTTCGTTGTGGGGCAGAATGTCATGCTCGCCCGTGTGCTGCTGAAGAAGGGATGCATCGTTCCGGAACACAGTCATCCCAACGAGCAGGTCACCTTCATAGCGGAAGGGGCGCTCAAGTTCTGGATCGATGGCAAGATCATCGTAGTAAACGCCGGCGAAGTCCTCACGATTCCCCCGAACATGCCTCACAAAGCAGAAGCGCTCGAAGATACGGTAGACTTCGATGTGTTCAATCCACCTCGGGCCGATTGGATGACCGGTACCGACAAGTATTTGCGCTAACCTGTAAGGACGAGCTCTACCGGTCCGCTGCTTGAATGACGACATCTGCCATCACACCAACATTTCGGCTCCGCTGCATTCAGTGCGGAGCCGCCCGCGAATCAGCCAGCCAGGATTTTCGCTGCCCAGATTGCGGAGATCTCCTTGAAGTGTTTTTTCCTTCCTGGGCGAATCTCGCGCCGGACCCTGCCACTCTGAAAAGTTTTTGGCGCGAACGGAGATTTTCCAGCAACTCTCTCGATCAGAGCGGCGTTTGGCGTTTTCGAGACCTGCTGCCTGAACTTGGAGACTGGGATACTGCCATCACCATTCGTGAGGGGAATACTCCTCTTTACGATCTTCCACGTTGTGCTCGCTCTTCTGGAGTCGACACCCTTCTCGCCAAGCACCAGGGAATGAACCCAACCGGATCGTTCAAAGACAACGGAATGACCGTCGCAGCCTCGTTCGCCAAGCAGGCCGGTTTCAGCTGGGTCGCGTGCGCCTCAACAGGAAACACGAGCGCATCCATGGCTGCATACGCCTCCCGCGGGGGAATGAAGAGCCTGGTCGTAATCCCGGAAGGGAAGATCTCATGGAGCAAGCTTTCGCAATCTCTCGATTATGGCGCGCTCACTTGCCAACTACGAACAGACTTCGATGGCTGCTTGCGCCTACTGACAGATCTCGTGAAACAAGCGCCGGTGTACTTGCTGAATTCCGTGAACCCGTTCCGCCTCGAAGGCCAGAAGACCATCGCAATTGAACTGATGGAGCAACTCAATTGGGAAGTTCCCGACCACATCATTGTGCCCGGCGGGAACCTCGGAAACTCTTCCGCCCTTGGCAAAGCGCTTCTCGAGATGAAAGAACTGGGCCTCATTTCGAGTCTTCCAAAGCTTTCGATTATCCAGGCACACGGCGCCAATCCTCTTTATCGCAGCCTTCGCGAGCACGCTGGCAAGAAAATGGATCCTGTCGTAGCGGACACTTTTGCGACCGCCATTCGCATCGGAAACCCCGCTTCATGGAAGAAGGCAGTCCGCGTTCTTGAAGCCACCGGCGGTCTTTGCGAGGAAGTCTCAGAGGTTGAGATCGCTTTGGCCAAGTCTGAGATCGGCTCGGACGGCATTGGTTGTGAGCCCGCCTCAGCTGTCACGCTCGCAGGCCTCAAGAAGCTTGTCCGCTCAGGGTTCGTGAGGGCCCACGAAAAGATCGTCCTTATTCTTACGGGGCACGTTCTCAAAGACCCCGACTTCACCATCAAGTTCCACCGCGGTGAGCTGTTCAAAGATTCCGCACACGAACAGGAGTCTGCCGTTCTCAAATCCCAGCAGCGCGCACCGATCGTTCTTGATCCCGAAGTCCGCGCGCTCGTAAAAATTCTGGAAGACGCGGAGAAAACTGGCTAACCGATGCAATCGAACAGCCGATCCCGCTCTCTTCGTCTCGAGCTTCCAGCGACGTCCGCCAACCTCGGCCCAGCTTTCGACGCCGCCGCCATCGCCTTCAACCTTTACTTGAAGATTACCGTTGAAATTTCGGAGCAGAATGAAATCTCCGCCACAGGACGAGATGTGGAGATTTGCAGACGCGTGGAAAATCACCTCATACTCGAAACCTATCGCGACGTTCTCACGACGGAAGGCAAAAAGCCCATTCCGCTTTCGCTGCGCATTCATAACGAGTTTCCCATTGGTAAGGGATTTGGTTCTTCTGCCGCCGCTCGCGTCGCTGGTATCGCTCTCGCCGTTCACTTCGGCAACTTGAAATGGTCGGATGATCGAATCGTCGGCGAGGCCTCTCGCCGCGAACATCATCCCGACAATGCCTCTGCTTGTTGGATGGGTGGACTCACCGTTGCTCGGATGGAAACGGATGTCGAAGCGCAAGTGGCTTGCATCAAGCCAAAAGGAAAGTGGCCCCTACTCTTGGCTGTGCCCCCGGAACCGCTTTCAACCGAAAAGGCCCGCGGGGTTTTACCAGCGACCTACTCCCGCGCTGATACGGTCACAAACGTTCAGAATTCGATGCTGTTGCTCTGTGCATTCACACAGGGAAGGCCAGACCTTCTGCGCGGAGCGCTCGACGACCGAATCCATCAGCCTTACCGCGCGCCACTGTGCCCTCTATTGCCAGCCTTGCAGGAACTCGCAGGCGAAGGAGAAGTACTTGGCGTTGCGCTCAGCGGTGCCGGGCCATCGGTTCTTGTTTTCCTCGAACCAAAAGCATCGCAAAAGAAAGCGGCGGCTCGCATTGCCAATCACCTGCGCAAAAACAAGCTCGCCGGGGAACTGATCTCAACCGAAATAACTTTACGTGGCGCTCGCGATCTGATGAAACCTGCGATCGCCCAAGCATCTCGTCGCTAACGGCTTGCCGGCGGGACAATCCCGTTCATCCGCAGATACACCACCATCTGCCCATAATGATCGAATCCATGCCCAACGGTTAGCGTTGCCATGCCCAGTCGAGTTACTTTGCCCTCCCCAAACGGGCTCTGGATCAGCTCTACAACGTTCTGATCTGTGATGGAATTGATCGCTTTGTGCACGTATACAAACGAATCGGCCAGAAATTTCAAAATCTCAGCCTTGCTCTTGATCGACTCCGGCCCGCTTTCCCCGTTCACATCGACTGGCGGTTTTTCTCCAAGGATCGCCGCTCCAAACTCATAGTTCGCTGCTGCTACGTGTCGGATCTGCTCCCCGAAGGTGCGCACCTTCTTGAACTCACCCTCTTTCGGAACAAATCCATATTTTTCTTCCGGCATAGCTTCCGCTGCTGGCGTGAACTCTCGCTCCATGTTGCTAACAGACCGGTCTAGCACTTGGGTGATCGTCCGGCGCTCTTCCGTCGGTTTTGGCATGGCCTGTCCAGACACGACCGGTACTGCACAAAGCAACGTAATCATCGTCAGAAGCTTTTTCATTACGCCTCCCATTTGCTGATGCAGCTTTGCCAAGCCTAATCGCGGACTACGGCTGGAGCCAACTCCAAATCGCGACCAGTAAGCCGGTGCCGTTTTACTGTGGACAACCCAAGTACCAGCGCCACCGACGCGCCCAGTAGTGCATTCGGCACGCCATAACGGCTGGCCAACGCTCCCCAAACCGCGCTGCCTATCGCCATTCCGCCCTGCAGTACAAGCAGGTACATCGATAAAGCTCGCGCCCGCATCCACGACGGACACATCGTCTGCGCCGTTACATTCAGGCATGCCAGGATACCGATCCATGCTAACCCGGCGATCACCATGACGATGCACAACGAGCTGAATTCCTGCACTCGCCCGCTTGCAAACGTCGCAACGGCAAAGACCACCACTGCTCCAGCCACGAGCCCATCAATGGAAACCTTCGCCCGTATACGCGGCAACAGAGCGGCTCCCGTTAATGCTCCCACTCCGAAACTCGCCAGCAACAACCCGTAACCACTTGGACCGTGCGGCTGAGCAATCACCGGCAACAAAGCAAGCATCGAACTCGCCGCGATGCTGAACGCTCCCGTGCGAATTAATACAGACTTTGCTAATGCCGACCCCTTTACGTACCGGAAGCCACGCAGGATCGCATCGTGTACACCTTCCGTGTGTTCGACTGCATGCGGTGTACGTTTCCAGCGATACAGAAAATAAATAACTCCGAAAAATGAAACCGCGTTCAACAGAAATGCCCATCCCGAACCCGTCGCCGCTACCACCGCGCCACCTAACGCCGGACCAACCGACCTGGCAACGTTGAACCCAGCCGAATTCAATGCCACGGCTGCCGCGTGTTGTTCGTTCGACACCACCTCGGGCGTAATAGCCTGCCACGCCGGATCATTCATCACCGCCCCGAGTCCAAGCAGGAACGTGAACAGCACCAACACCCACGGACTCATACAGCTCGTCAGTGTCAGGATGCCAAGCGTCCCGGACGCAAGCACCATCCAGCCTTGCGTGGCGAGCAGAAATCTTCGCCGGTCCACCATATCGGCCAGAGCTCCGGCCGGAAGAATAACGAGGAACACCGGCAACGCCATCGCAGCTTGTACAAGACTCACCATGAAGGGCGACGACGTTAGCTGTGTCATCAGCCATCCGGCACCCACGTTTTGCATCCATGTTCCGCTATAAGAGACGACTGACGCGATCCACAAAGTCCGGAATAGCGGCTCCCGCAAAGGAGTCCATGCCGACATACCGCGCGGCTGTTGCGCGATGCTTTCCGGAGTCGGAACTTTTACGACGTCAGCCATGTATCAACCCTGTTCCACTAACCCTTCTGCCCCTGTGAATGGCCACGCACCCTCTTTCCATGCACGCACCAGGAAGATCGCAATGCCGACCACCAGGATCACCACCGCATAGCGAATTTCTTTTGCGAAGTTCGCTCGTCCGAAAAGGATAAAAAGATATCCCGTAATCGTCAGCAGTGCTGGTACGGGATAGATCCACATCCGGAAGGGCCTCTCCATGTCAGGCTTTTGTATTCGCAACACGATCATCCCGACCGCTTGTACCAAAAACTGCAGCGTGATTCGAATCACCACCAGTGCCGCAATCAGGTCGGCCAATCGCAAAAAGCTGAAGAGCGCTGCGACGGCGCTCAGCGCCAGCAACGACACATACGGGAAGTGATATTTAGGATGAACCTTGGCGAATGCTCGAAAATAATTTCCGTCAACCGCGGCCGCATACGGAACGCGGGAATATCCGAGCAGTAACGAAAATACTGACGCGAATGCCGTCCAGATCACCAGGGCGCTTACGATCTTTGCTGCCCACGTTCCATAAATGCGTTCCATGAAGATTGAGACCACGTACAAAGCGCTGTGCCGCTCTCCCGCAGCCGATACCTCTTGCCAAGGCACGACTGCCAGGATGCTGACATTCATCACTATATATAGACACGCCACCAGCCCAATGGAAAGCAATAACGCTCGAGGAATGTTCTTTCCCGGATCCTTGATTTCATCCCCCAGAAAACAAACGTTGTAATAACCCCAATAATCGTAGGCGGCAATCAGCATCGCGCCACCTAAACCGTGGAAAAAACTGCGCGACAGCTGAAATGCTCCAGGTGGAAAATCGAACGCCCTTTTCGGATCAAAGTGCGTAAGGCCCGCAAAAATAATCCATGCGATCGCACCCAGTACTCCAACCCACAATAGCCGCGAAAGCTTGCCAATTGCCCCGATCCGCCGATAAAGCAAGACAACGGCCAGCCCCAGTGCTCCAATGGCCAGAAAAGTCGCCGGCATCACAACCCAGCGAACCTCCAAATTACCCAACCACGGCAGCGGCAAAACTACTTGCCGGGATGCCCACACCTGCTCGAATCCCGTCCAGTAGTATGAGGCATATTGCGACAACCCTACCGCACCCGATGCAATCGACAACGGAGCACTGAACGATAGCTGCCAGATAAAAAGAAAAGAAATCAGCCTCCCGAATTTCTTCGGACCGTAGATCTCCTTTAAGTAGCGGTAGGAACCACCCGACCCAGGCATGGCCGCTCCTAACTCCGCCCATACCAGTCCGTCGCAAACTGCCAGCAACGCTCCCAGAAACCATCCCAGCATCGCCTGCGGACCACCCATGGCTCCGACAATGAGCGGCATCGTAATGAACGGCCCCACGCCGATCATGTCGATCATGTTCAGCGCAGTCGCTTCGCCCAGCCCTATCTCCCGGACCAGTCCCGTCGCAGGTGCATGATTTTGGGAAATTTCTTTCATCGGCAAATGCGTGTCACCCTGAGGCGGCTTGCGGACGACCAACGACGGACGACGTTCTTGGTGACCACTGGCCTCGACACTGCCCCAAGATCACCGACCACCGATCACTGGCCACTGGTTACTGACTCCTGACTACTGACTACGGCTCTTTCCCGCCGTCAACAGATTCACATACAGCCGCACCGCCCCCGGAACTCCTGCTGGTAACTGTCGGAAGAACGCGTATCCACTGTAGATGTAGGTCCCCTGGCCATATTGCGTCATCAACAAGCCGCCCTTTTGCGCGGACTCTCCCGGATCGTGACATGACAGCAATGGCTGAAAATGCTCATCCCATGTGTCCATGAAGTAGAGGCCACGTTCCTGCACCCAGCCATCGAAATCTTTTGCCGTAATTTCATTCGGAACATGGAACACGCTCGCCTGCGGCGCCAAAATCTCAACCGGTGCATCCTCGACGGACACTCTCGCGCGGCTCAATTGTGCCGGATACGGCGTGAAATGCCCGCCATTGAAATCGCTCACGCCCGTGTTGTATTGGACGAGCAGCGTGCCGCCATTCTTTACGAACTCCAGCAAGCGCGCATTGTTCTTCGCCACTTCCGGTTGCGTGTCGTAGGCGCGAATCCCTAAAACGATGGTCTGATACTTGTTGAGATCTTCGCTCGCCAGTTTGTCTGCAGGAACAAGCGTAACGTTCAGCCCCACCTGCTGGAGCACGGTCGGAATCTCATCGCCTGCCCCCATGACATATCCAACGCGCAGATCACCCGGCACCTTCACGTTCACTATGCTGACCCGCTGCATTGCAGGCTGGTAGTAATAGAAGGTCGCCAGGTCCGCTCGTGTGACGACCGAATAGCCTTCGCCGTAACGCTTCCCTTGATATTCGAGCGTTGCCTTAATCTGGTAACGTCCTTCTCTTTGATTTTCTGGCGACACACGAAATTCAACTTCCCGTGCCTCTGCTCCTCCGGTCAGCGCCAATTTCTGACTGGCTGGCTCTGCCATCCATCCCTTCGGCAACTCCAGTCTGACGACTGTCTGATTTTCTCCTGGCAGATTGCTCGTCGCTGCAACCTTGATCGTCGTCGCTTTATTCTGGCCTACCGCAATGACTTGAGTAGTCGGATCCAAAGCGACGGAAAGAGGTGGCGCCACAGCAACCGGACGCTTCAGTTCTCCGGCTTCAGGATCCCGGTAACGCGCCATGACAACCCCAAGCATCGTGCTTTCAAGTCCGTCCACTTCATACTTCACGTGGGTACGTACCGGTGGAGGAGGCAGCGCCAAGCCGGCATAGCTCGGCTGATCGATCTTGTTGATGCTTTCGACCTCAGGATTATCGCGGTGCCAGTACGGTCGTGTGTAGGACGCGTCCTCCGCCACATTCACGCGAAATTGCACACTCGCCTTCGCGCCCGCAGCCAGAGACGTTATCGGTGGCGATACCAGTGCCGTGCGCCAACCCTTCGGAACATCGGTCTGGATTTCCGTGATCCGCAAACTCTTCTTGCCTGGGTTTTCGAGCGTCATGGTGACCGTGAAAGATTGTCCCGGCACGGCCATGAACGCATGCTCTGCAGGCAGTGCTGGGTTGCTGTCCACCACTGCGTTGCATTTCAACCCGACAGCCAGGTTGGCTGCTGTTTCGAATTGTTCTTCTTTGGTCCGCAGGTTCGTCAGTAGTTCACGAGCGTTCGCGGGAGATAACTTCGCGTTCTGCAATTGGCCGATCAGCACGCGCGTCGCCTTCAGGCCCTTCAAAAGCGGCACGGCAGCGTCCTGCGGACCCTTCTCCGCGAGCTTCGTCGCTTCGTCCACCGACGATTGCATTTCTTTCAGCCCGGGTCGCAGGAAGGGAACTGTCGCTTCTTCGGAACCTAGCCGACCGGCTAGGCCCGTGATGGTCGTATCGATTCCGTCGAATAGATCCTTCTCGTGTCCTTCTGCATCCAGCTTTGGTGGACTCACTGAATCGATCAACTTGTAATAAGTGAATCGATCTCCGGGCTCGACCGTCCAGTTTGCCGCGCCCTGAGAGAGCTGATGTCGTAATCCTTGCATCGCGAACTGAATTGGCGAGGACCCGATCACGTCATCGGGCTGACCTGTATTCAGTTTGACCGTGTAATTTTCCGCCGCGCAGTTGGAAGCAAAAAATCCGCACACGTTACCCGCATAAACTTTTTTGGCCTGCCATGGCAGCAGCCCAGCCGCAATCTGCTCAGGGAATCGATTCGGATCTGCCGCCGCGCGAAATGCCTCTTTCGTCAATAATCCGGCCGCCTGGTGATTCCCATGCCCGTCCCGCTCCGTTCCACTGAATCGTGAAACCAGCACGTCAGGCCGGAACGTGCGGATCACCCGCACCATATCGCCGAGGGCAACGTCATGTCCGCCCCACTTGTCGAAGGTCTCTTCAGCTTTCTTCGAGAATCCGAAATCCGCCACCCGCGTGAATCTCTGCTCAACTCCGTAATACTGGTCGGCTCCCAGCAGTTCAAGAGTGCGCAAGACACCTAAAACATCGAACAGATTGCTTCCAACCTTATTCTGTCCGCCTTCTCCGCGGTTCAGTGTCAGAAGTAGAACCGTGGTACCCCTGCCACGCGCCTCGAGCGTCAGCATCCCCCCGTCTTCATCGTCAGGATGAGCCACCGTCTGCATCAGTCGCGCCGTCGTATTCAACTCGCGCAGTGTCTCTCGAAGTCCCGGCACTCCGGCGTCCTGTGGCAGGGGATCGCCTGGTCGGTTCGAAAATTCCGGAGAAGCTGCGGTAAGTGGGAATACGCAAACGAACAGGACGGCGAAAAGAAGCGCACAACGTCGCGCTCCCGTTAGCTCCACAGGGGCCATAATTCGCATGTTGATCGGATTTCTTTTCTGGCAGGTTGGCGGCAAGATATTTTTATCGGTCGAAGCCTTCAATTTTTGTCAGGGCGCTGAAAAACAGCGTGTCATCGAGCCTCGCTCTCGATAATAAACTGCCATACGATATTGCTCTACATTGGACTTCCGTTGTGCCATCTTGTTAGCCGCTCTCGCCTCAGATGAGCAACGATGGCGTGCCAGCCGACAGATTTCGCAGCTTTTATCATCCTCAGGGCATGAATTTCTCTGAAGCTTATCGCGCCTCGCCGGATTTCAATTTCTTCTGGCAATCGCCGGCTGCCGCCACAATCGTTTTGAAAGTCGAATCAGTTCGCACGTTTTCCCAGAGAGGGTCCTGCTGCAGCCCCGAATAGGCGCAATAATTTTCAGCAATAGCTTTTTCCAGGAACCGCAGCGCAATGTCCTTCTTCCCACAATAGGCGAGCAGGGAAGCCTGGTGATACTTCAACTCAGAATCCTTTTCGCTCAGCATGTCGGACTCGATCTTCGTTGCCATCCGGTTTGTGTCAGCCATAGGCTGATTAGAAAGGCATGCACTGACGAAGTCTCTCAACCACGTCGGATTGTCCGACATCTTCTTGACCCATTCCCTCGCCTCTTGTGTTTTTCCCGCCCGCAGCAGAACTGAAATCGCAACTCCATTTGCGTATTCCGAACCCGCATCCAAGTTTAGGAAATCCATCGCCCTGTCATTCTTATTGTCTTCGAAGAAAGCAAACGCACACGACCTGAAATTGTAATTCCCCGGATCAATCTCGAGCGCCTTCTCACATTCTTTTTGTGCTTGTTCGAGCATACCCGTATACCGCAGCACATAAGAAAGAGAGAAATGCGCCACCGCGTTTTCCGGACGCCTGCGCACCAGATCGCGCACCTCGGAATACGCCTGCTGCAGCAGTCCCTGCTCAACGTGATTCTGTGCTAGGTAGCCGGCTGCCGACACCCGCTCCGGCTCGAGTGACAGCGCCCGCTCGTACGCAGCATTCGAACGCTTGTATCCTTCTTCACCTCCGCCCGAATAGATCGCGTCGAAGTAATATCTTCGTCCTAGCGCTTCCCACGCCGGCGCATACTTCGGATCCATTCCAACCGCGCGTTCCAGCATCGCAATCCCTTCCTTATTAGGTTGGGAATCGTGTGCTACGGGTACGCTGCGCAGGAACAAGTCATAAGCTTCGGGATTATTTGGCGTGCTGCTCGCGTCAGTCGATCCGCCGGCAGCGCCCAACGCAACAGGAAGTTCTTGCCTCACCTTCTTTGTAAGCTCGTCCTGCAGCGTAATCAGCTTGTCGCTGGGTACTGAGACGGTCGATTGCCACACCACCTTATTCTCTTTGACTTCGATGGCCTCCAGCGTGACCCGCATCGAGCGTTGTTGCTGAAGATAATGGCCCGTCAAGACCGTCGCCACCTTCAGCTGCTGACCCACCTTCTCCGGATCCACATCAGATCCCGCATACTTCCGGGTCATTGCCGACGGCCGAATCTCAAGATTGCGCACGTGTGTCAGCGCATTGGCAATCTCATCCGAGAGGGCAAAACGCAAATAATCACTATTCGGATCGTTCCCCACATTCTGCAGCGGCAGCACCGCAATCGAACTCGTCGTCGCTTTGCCACGCACGACGCGATGCTTAAACCACCACGAACCCACAGCCGCCAGCACCGCGATCAGCAATCCCGCCATCGCCACCAGCAGATAAGTCTGCTTCGAACTGGAAGTCTGAAATGCCCGCGTCACTACGTGCAGCGACGCTTTCGGACCCGTCTTTACCAGTCCCGATTCCGTTTCCTTCTTCAGATGCTGAAGGTCCGCCCTCATTTCCGTTACTTTCTGGTAACGTTTCGCGCGGTCCTTCTCCATCGCCTTTCCGATGATGCCCTCCAACTCCGTCGCCATGTTCGGATTAACCGTGGTTGGCGGAATCGGCTTCTTGTTCATCACCGCTTCCAGCGTCGTGATCACATTCGTCCCCGTAAACGGCTTCTTGCCGGTCGCCATCTCGTAGAGAACGACCCCGAACGAAAAGATGTCGCTGCGCTGGTCGAGTTCTTCACTCCGGGCTTGCTCCGGAGACATATATACGGCGGTTCCCGGAATTACGCCCACCGCCGTCAGCGAATCTTCGACTCCGCTGTCAGTTGCCGTCCCCAGAATCGAATCGCGGGACAGCTTCGCGAGACCGAAGTCCAGGATCTTCGCTTGTCCTCCCGCCGTCAGGAAAATGTTGGCGGGCTTGATGTCTCGATGGATAATCCCCTTCGCATGCGACGCAATAAGTGCGTCCGCGACCTGGATCGCGATGTCTAACAGTTGCTCGATATCAACCGGTTTTCCGCGGATGCGCTGCTTAAGGCTCTCGCCCTCCAGCTTCTCCATCACGATGAACGGATGCCCGTCGTTATCTTGGATTTCGTGGATCGTGCAGATATTCGGGTGATTGAGAACCGATGCGGCTCGAGCTTCTCTCGTGAAACGGTCGAGGGATCGCTTGTCGCCGGCCAGGTTTTCAGGGATGAACTTCAGGGCGACGTGACGCCCTAGCTTGACGTCTTCGGCCTCATAGACCACGCCCATGCCGCCACCGCCAAGCTTACCTAAGATTCGGTAATGGGAGACGGTTTGGCCGATCATGGGCAGCCCTGTTTAAAATGCGCCCATGGTAGGCTTACCGACAGGAATGGTCAATGCCGCAGAAACAAGGTGGCGACCTCATCTGTGAAGCCGCCAGCCAGGCGTTCGAATAGCGCTGCTTGCAGGAAACGTAGTAAGAACTAGCCTGCAATCTCGACCTAACAGCCTTAAAAACTAACCTTCACAATCCTTCCGTCCGTTCCTACCAGCCATCCAGCTTTTGGACTCGCGAACGCCACCGCCCAGAAGCCGCTGATGCCCGGCAAGGTGAACCAGGTCTGCCCCTCGTCGGGCGTCCAGGCCGCGCCTCCATCGTTGGCTGTGATGACAACAGCCCGTCCGCCTTCCTCGCCTTCCCCCTCCGCCTTCCCCACGTAGCTCAGGCCAAAGATGGCTCCGGTCACCGGCGGAGCCTTGGTCAGCGTCCAAGTTCGTCCCCCGTCATCCGAGACTGCCGTTCTCGCATTGTTTGGATCCGCCGGATCTAGGTCGCCGCCGCCCACAATCCCATGCCACGGATTACGAAACGCGATGGTGAACCCGCCTGCGCTCGGTGAACTGACAAGCGGTGTGTCGAACGCATTCCACGTATTACCACCATCTCGCGTTGCCAACACGCGTGCTACATCCGCCCCACCCGTGGTGATCCACGCATTCTGTCCGCCTTGGGTCGCTATGCAAGTACCGCTCGACGAAAACGAAAATTCGCCTGCCAACGCGGGCGGCATATTTGCGCTAATACTCTTCCATGTCTCACCATTCCGCGTTCGGATATCCGGAAATACTCCGCTCACTGAATCGCTATGCGCGATGCCCCGCTTCGGCGTCCAGAACGCCATGCAATCGTAAAAGGCTCCGGCCTGGGTGTTCTGGAACTGCATTGTCCAATGCGCTCCGCCATCCACCGTTTTATAAATCCGGAAGTCGCCCGTGTTGTCCCCAATTGACATCAGGTACGCCACTTTCGCGCTGAAACCCTGTACGTCGCGAAACTGCAGAGCCTCTGCTCCTGGCACCACGCCAGATCGCCAATGCTTGCCACCATCCGTTGTCACGACAAACGTTCCGCCGCGTCCTGATGCCCAAACAACCTGCGGATTGACCGGACTCACCGCGATCAGCCCTTGCGACGTGCCACTGTTCTGAAGTGTGAGTTTCGGTTGACGAAGGTTCGGACCTCCGGCAAAAGCTAGTAAGGAAGAAACTAGAATGGCGCTGACATGGATTGCGATCGATCTTTTCATTGGGTGTGCTCCTAAGGCAATTCTGCGCGGAACGGCAGTATAGGCGCGGCTTTTGGGCTGGTCAACTTCGCCCGAGGCCCTGAGGCTCGTCTGTCTTTATGAAGTCAACTCGACAATGATCGGCGCGTGATCGGAAGGTCTTTCCCATGCGCGCGGCTCGCGATCTATTACGCAGCTCTGCAACCTCTTGGCTGATGCTGGATTCAGCAGAAAATGATCGATGCGAATGCCGCGCCCGTTCTGAAATGCATTCCGGAAATAATCCCAGAACGTGAACTGTCCTGGCTCACCAGGGTGCAGCTTTCGAAAGGCATCGGTGTATCCAAGCTCAAGCCACGCCCGATACCGTGTTCGCGGTTCTGGTTGAAACAGCGCATCTCCCATCCACGAGGAAGGCTTGTGGCAGTCAATATCTTCCGGGATGACATTGAAATCGCCGCCGATCAGGGTCGGCTCTCCGGTCTTCCACTCCACGAGTTTGATAAGCAGGCGATCCATCCAATCGAGTTTGTAAATAAACCGCTCGCTCCCGATCGGATTTCCATTTGGCGCATAGATATTCACTACCCGAATCCCTTGGATCCTCGCCTCAAGAAATCGCGCATGGCTATCCGTTTCGCTCCCCTGCAACGACTCTTTGACGACTTCAATGGGATGCCGCGAAAGAATTGCCACACCGTTGTACGACTTCTGCGTTACTGCGGCGCTTTCGTACCCTAGCTCGCGAAATGTCTCGGAAGGAAAAATTAAGCCTTTCAGTTCTTGCAGCAGAAGCACGTCTGGCTTCTGATTCTGCAGCCACTTCACCACGTGCGCAAGACGCGCACTGATCGAATTCACGTTCCAGCTTGCAACCCGAATAATCGTTTTCCCCTGGTATCAGTTGAGATTTAGCGAAGCTGTTGCTCTTGAAGCATACGGCTCAGGCGAGCTTTACATCAATTCGGGCTACCAGCATTATCCGAAAGCTCTCTTTCCCAATCGGCTCAAAGAGTAGATGAAGTGTGGAACTCTTGCGACGAATCATTGAGCCCGGTCTAGATAGCGGCAATTCACATCCTGGCGTCATCCCGGATGCTCGCGTTCTTACTGACAACCCAATCTTTATAAAGCGATAACGATTGCAACATCGAAATTCGAATAATACTTCTTCACATCTTCAGCTCCATACTTCTTGCGAAACTTTGCGACAACCGCCGACACCTTTTCAGGATCACGGATAGCTACTGCCGTAACTGATGCCTCTGCTCCCCGTGCACCAATCTGCATTGCAGGATCTTCCAGCACATTCTTGTACCACTGCGTTCCGGATCCCTTCACAGGCAGCAGGTATAACCTGCCTTCCTCCCAGACAAACCACACCGGGTTCGAGATGCTGCGTCCTGACTTCCGGCCCGTCACACGAATCGTAATTTCGCTATCTCGCCCCAGCTGCTCCTTCAGAGCATCACCAAATCCCGGCTTCTCGTCCATGCAGTCCTCCTACTTCGCGGGCCGATACTGCTCGTCGCTGACTTTCTCCATCCATTCAACAACCTTGCCGTCTTTCTTTTCTTGGATGGCGATGTGCGTCATCGCAGTAGTCGGACTCGCCCCGTGCCAGTGTTTCTCGCCCGCAGCGAACCACACCACATCGCCTGGCCGGATCTCTTCCACCGGCCCTCCTTCGCGCTGCGCCCAGCCAAAGCCCGCCGTTACGATCAGAGTTTGACCCAGCGGATGCGTGTGCCATGCTGTCCGTGCCCCCGGCTCGAACGTGACGCTGGCTCCTTGAACGAAGGCCGGCTCCGGCGCCTGAAACAACGGATCAATCCGTACTGTTCCAGTGAACCACTCCGCCGGCCCTTTCGTTGACGCTTGCGAACCCGCCCTCTTGATCTCCATGTCAGGTCCCTCCGATCTGCCTTCGGATGCAAGTATGAATGTGATTGCCGCCTTCAGCCAATGCCCGAAAAAGAGAAAGGGTTGGAATTCCAACCCTCAGATTCGTTTCTTCGATTGACAGCCGAACCGCTGGCGCACTACTTGGACGGTCGAATCACCGCCGCGTTTCTTTCATCGCTCGCGATGATGCGATAGAACTGCTTCAACTCATCCGCTTTGCTCACTGGCACGCTGAGCTCTTTTACTTCGAACGTGCGGTTGTACGTAACTACACTTCCTTTGGAAACACTCTTTGAGTGGTAGCTGGCAAAACTAAACTCGGCATCGACTGGCGGGGGTAATTCCTCGACCTCATAGCCGCTAGGCAACGTGATTTCAAATTCGTCGATATCGCGCAGAGGCCCTTCGAACTCAATCGGAAATAGTCGAGCTTCCTTGGTTTCGAGAATTCCGCTGGACTTTGTGCCTAAAACTCGGGGCCGCATCAGCAAGAGGTCTCCCGCTGTCTTCGCATAGTTATCGACCTCGAATGTGTAATTGAACCCGAAAGGCAATTCGGTCTTAGTGAGGTTCATAACCGATGCCTTTGTGATTCGAAAGTTCGAGAGCGAGTTCGACAACAGATTTTCTATCGTTTTTATCCGATCCACATCTTTTGTGGTCGTTAACAATCTCCCGCGCGCGCTCCAGGCCCGATCGCCCACCCGCGTTTCTTCGACATCACCCTGAAGTTTGCCCGTTGCATCCATGGTCAGCTTCGCGACACGTTTAATACTGTTCATCGTCGCAGGCTGTTTAGGTAATTCAAGCAGCTGACCGCCATCCGGGGTTACCAGCAAGCCATAGTTAGCTTGCAAGTAACCGCCGATCTGACCAAATGGTGTCCATTCGTTTGTCGGATCAAAAAACAGAATCTTCCCGAGCTTGGGGTGTGCCATGGTCGCGAAAAGAGAACTGTCCGGCGCCTCGTTTGGCACCTTCATCGCGAGAATGACGTGATTGAATCCGAGGTTTGCGGGAGTCTCACGTGTTACAGATCCTCGAGAAGTATTGATACTGACGTAGTAGGAATCGATGCCAATCTCACGCAGCATAGCCATCATCAATGTGGCCTTGTCTTTGCAATCGCCGTACTTGTGCGCAAAAATCTCTGCTGCTGGATGTGGCTGCCAGCCCCCGATCCCGAGCTCGATCGCAACATACCGGATATCGCGCTGAACGAACTCACCAATGGCCATCATTTTCCCGAGCTGGGATGACTTCGAAGCTGTCAGGGCGGCGACTTTTTGTTTTATGTCAGCCGACGAATCGTACCGGCCATTCGTCAGTCCCCTGTACCACGTCCCCATCTGCTCCCAATTTGTGAATACGTTTGCGTTCTGTCCGCCAGGTGGAAGGAAAGTCACAACCATTTGGCCAATTAGGCCCTTCATCGGCGGCATATCATCTTCTTTTCGCAGTCCCTTCACATTCGACACGGTCCAAGTCGCCTGGCCAGCGCCTGACGCTGACGGCCTGATGTCCGCGAAATTAAGGAATGTGGCTTTGTATTCCCAACCCGGGGGAAGTTGCAACGAATAGTGACTTTCTCGAACGGGGCTCAATTCTTGGAAATACCAAGTGTGCTGCAGAACGAAGGGATGTTCTTCAACTTCGTATTCGTATCCCACGATGTTGCCCGGATCGGACGCCGGAATCTTCAACAACTTATATTTCACGTCCGAAATCAATTCACCACCATCAATGGGAGGCGCAGCTTCTAACGCTTCCTTGTCTTTCACCTCGTAGTCTTTACCCTGTGCCGGAATACACCAGCCCCGCAGGCTCGTAACTTTTCGGCTCGAGTTCAGATACACGGAAGCAATTCCGTACTCTCGCCCGCCCGGCCGCAAAATCTTGTACGCTTCTCGCACGAAAATTTTGATCTTGTCTGCCGACACAACCGTCACGTTGGTTTCGGAGTAGAGCTGAACCGCATCGGTTTTTTGGTCATAGGCAGGCAAAGGAGCGTTCACCAGTGCGTGCATCCATTGCGGAGCATCGCCGGCCATACCGATCGACGGCCACACTATTACGCATAGAGTCGCGATAAGCCGCAGTAGGACCCTGGGATTAATTGACGCCGCCGCTCTTCGCACCGATCGGTTGTAAGACAACTTGTTCTTCATCGCCCGTCCTCACTACTTGAAAGAAATTGCGTAACGCCGGATAGTACTTCGTGTCCACGAGCAAAATGTTGATGCTTAGTTTGCGTTTTAGATGAAGGATACCTTTGTCGTTCTCGGCCGCGAGCGTGTAAACGACGACTTTTGCATCATCGTTATGGGGCTTAGGAAGGGTACTCACTTGCCAGCCCAGAGGGAGATTGATCGTGATGTCATCCAGCTTCTCGGAAGGGAATTGAAAGTAGATGGGATGTACCCGATTTGCGTGATCGAAGACACCCTTTTCGGCGGCGCTGAACAATCCGACCGGAAAAAGCGCTCTGCGGCCTGCTCCGGAGACCCAACCCGGAATTTTCACGCTGTATTCCGCAACCAGCGGCGCGGCCGAACTCGTCCAATCCGGCTTGTTAGTAAGTTCCACCTCGACTGCGACGGGGATCGCCTCCTTAGCTTCGTCCTCGAGAAACTTCTTACGGTCAGCTTCGTCTTCGTTTCGCTCTTCGACTCTTCTGCTTTTTGCCTGCAGACCCGAAAACGAAATAGTGACCTTGCCTTCTAAATCCCCGTTCTCACTCATGGTGAGGTTGGCAGTTCGCTCGATACGGGAATCGGACGGTACCGGCAGCATCGTCCTCACCCATGTGCCACCATCTTTATCAAGCCGTAACCCCGGCACTCCAGTTTCCGTCCAATCCAACATTCCGAAAGGAGTGAATGCGGCCCCGGGATCGCAATAGATTTCTTTACCATCGACTTTTACTAACACCACATTGGAATCCAGCTTACGAACATCCATCATGTTGGGTTGGAAAAAGTACTCACGCCGTCCAGAAGCCATTACCGGATAAGCTTCGAAACCAGCCGCTCGCACTAATGCCAGATACAACCAGGTCAACTGATATCCATTGCCGTAACCTCGTTTCCAGATGTCCTCGACATTGTTAATGTCTTTTTCTTTGTCCCGTTTTTGCTCCTGTTCCGTTTTACGCACCTCGTAAGAGGTGTTTCTCAGTTGTTGCACCCGATCGTAAATCTTTTTCAACTTAACTTCCGCGCTGTCGTTCGGTGAAACGATCTGCGCCACCGCTTGTTCCATGGTTTTGCGCTTGTTTACAAAATCCTCGACACCGTCGTTCATCCGTTTGCCATGGCGCTTCCAAAACTTTTCGCTGTCCTTCTCGAAAGCCTCTTCACTGTAAGTAAAGTCAACACGAGCCTTAAGTTCGTTCTCCGGCGGCATGTAATCTTCCGTCTGGAACGCTGGAATATTGCTGACCTCAAGCCGAACGATGTGGTCGGGTCCTTCCTTTGGCGACTGCCCGCCTTCTGGCAGACCTTGCCAGCTCCACCGCACATTAAAGGTGTTATAGCTGCTCGTATACGGTTTTAAGGAGAATTTCGCCGCTTTTGTGAAAAGCTCATGGCTCAGAATCCAGTGGGAATCGAAAACGTATCGTTCGTCAAAATCGACTGTGTAAAAATATTCGATGATGCCGCCCACCTGCACGTCTGGGAGGGTGAATGTCTTCGCCAGGTACTTCAGCCCTTTTGTTTTCGCGATTGTTTTTTCGTAAACCTTACCGTCGAAATTTGCGATGGAGCCGTCGGGACGGATCGTGCGTCCGTGTACGTTGACAACTTTTCCCATCTCCTTGCGAAACGGAATTTCGATGTCCGCATACTTCCGCCCTTCCTCTTTCAGGATCTTGATGCGAAAGTAGTTATCTTCGTGTGCAGTATTTCCGCGATCGTCTCGATCCACTTGCCGAAAAAGAATGATTGCCGGCGCGCCCGGTGAAAGCGGCTCGCTCGTGATCTTCAATTCTTCGGCAGAGACAGGTTGGAAGTCGACCGCATTAAGACGGGTGGAAAACGCGATCAAAACGCTAGCGACTAAGGCCAGAAACAAGGGAATTCTAAGTGCTGACTGACGAAGGGACACGGCAGCGCCTCCGGGTCTAAATCCGATCGAAGCCGGATAACTACCAGCTGCGGGCAATGACAATATAGCGGCTTGAACAGGGCGTCAAGGATAGATATCACAGTGCATAGTAGCATTGCATGAACGCCTCCGAACGCATCGTGCAAGGCATTTGCGTGTCAGGGCGGTGTAAGTCGCTTGCCATCGCGCTCCACAGTCTCTTTCTAAGCTAACCGAGTTCCATGACTCACTTCGGAAGGTCCCGGCTCTCACTTGCACCTAACGTTTTCAGACTACGCGAGACTCCTCTCTTTACACCCACTTCTAAATATCAGCGCCATGCCTGAGACTCGCTTCTCTCACCTGAGTCATCGCTTAGACGATGCCGAGCTGCTTGCCATATATCCGCTCTTGATTATGGGCGTCATCCCGAACGCTCGCGTTTTTCCAGCCGAGGGATCTCGCACGCAGCTTCCGTCAATCTGCTTGCACCTTCGAATGCATGTAACCGTCGGTTGAGACGACACGAAACAGCCCAGCGCTGCAGCGCTGGCTTCGATGGGAATAGCCCCCCCCATCTCCGTAGGCCCTCCAACCATGACCGGACATATGCAGTTCTAGACCTTCGTAATGTTCGCCCAGAATCAGAATTGGGGTAACTTCAGCCTACATCTGTGATGAAGTTCTCCTGTCTGTTCAAACCCAATCAACGTCGGGGAAAACGTCAACCTCTAAAATCCTCGGTTCGCGTTCTTACTCGGTCCGGCGTTCTCAAAGGGTTGGGGATCAATTTCAGTGACGTGGGTATGTGCTTGTTCAGCTTGTCGAATATGCCAATCGGGTCAGAAGTTGAGGTCGAATTCGTGCGCCCGCAGAATCCATCACCGATTCAAGCCTGCGGTACCGTACGTCACCGCGCTCTCTATTTATACGGAATTGAATTCAACACGCGGTTGGACGCGAATCGTTCTTAAACGAAAAACGCTCACTTCACCGGCCATCCTTGCGTTCCGGCAACACGGCCACAATCCGTACCGGCCCTCCCGTTCCGCCTTTGATCTTCATCGGAAGCGCGATCAGCAGTGTTCCGGTCTCTGGCAAACGATCGAGGTTCGCCACGTTTTCGAGCCCATACACATCTTGTGCATACAGGATGCGGTGCGTCTGAAAATCTTTCGACTGCCCATAATCCACGCTCGCCGTATCAATCCCAACTCCCGCCACTTTTCGAGCGACCATTAACCGCGCTGCCTCGGCCGATATGCCGGGGAAATGCAGTTTCGCCACCGCACCCGCCCCATGCTCTTCCGTTCCGAGATACCGCTGCTTGTTCGGCCAATACTTGCCCCATCCCGTTCTCACCAGCACGATTACGCCCGCAGGAATACCACCATGCGACTTCTCCCACTTCTGAATGTCTTCCGCGCTGAGCAGGTAATCAGGATTCTTCTCACATGACGCCCTTACGTCGACCACCACCGCAGGCGCAATCAGGTGGTTCACCGGAATTTGGTCTGTGCCCTCATGCCCCTCCGCAAAATGAAGCGGACTATCAAGATGCGTGCCCCCATGCTCACTCGCGCCGTAACTAGCGGACGCATAGAAATATCCCAAAGGCGTCGGTCCCCACTGGTCTTTCGTCCACTTGAATCCTTCGGCCGTCGGCCAATAAATCGTGTTCTCATCAAAACTGTAGGTCAGGTCAATCATCTGGGCATGAGCCACGTCTACCGCTGTGGAAGCATTCTGTGCCATCACACCCCAACTCAAAATCAGCATCATGAGGAGGAGGAAAATTTGTCGATTCATGGCCAGCGATTATGCACTCCTTGACCACTCCTGCTCAAACTGCATTCAGGGTGTTCTCTCGTCCAGCTTGCACTTTCCAAATACGAAAAGCCCAGAACCTGAGTTCTGGGCTCTCCCTTCTGAATGGTCGCAGCCGCACTCGACTGCAATACTGATCTACTGCCGGCTCGCTGGAGGCACGATCCCGTTCGATCGCAGATATACCGCCATCTGACCATAATGGTCGAACCCGTGCGACGTGATAATCCCTGCCAGCCCCATCTTCGTCATCGTTCCTTCGCCGAACGGATTCTTCATCCCCTCCAACATGTTCTTCTCGTTGATCGTCCCAATCGCCTTGTGGGCATATTCGAATGAATCTTTCAGGTATTTCACGATGTCCGCTTTCGCCGTCATCGACGCCGGACCCGACTCGCCGCCCACTTCCGCCGGTGGTTTCTCCCCCAGTATCGCTCCACCCAAGACGTAATTCACGGCCGCAACGTGTTTCACCTGCTGCGCGAACGTTCTTACGTTCTTGAACTCGCCGCTGCTCGGCGCATAGTTGAACTTATCGTCCGGCATGGCTTCGGCCGCCGGAACAAATTCGTGCTCCATGCCGCTGGCTGCATTGTTTAACACTTGCGTCACGGTGCGAGGCTTATCTTTCGGAGCTTGCGCCGCCGCAGCGATTGTCAAAAACAGGACTGCACACATCAGACTGATTCGTTCTTTCATGAACCCTCCGTAGGTTTTGTAGTGTCTCATTTCCCCGGCCATAGCACCCAGCGAGGTATTTTACTGGTTACAACGACTCCCCGTAATTGGCCCTGACTCTGAAACTTGGGTTTTCCACACTAGTAATCGGGTAGATTTGGCTTAAGCTCGTTTCGATCCAAACTCCCGCTTGTCCGAGAAAGTATGTGGCGATCTCACCGAATCTGCTTGATGCTGCTCGTTGGAACTATCCTGGCCGAGACGGGTACGAAACCCATCGTTCCTTTCGCCGATTATCATCAACACCTTTTTAGCCCCGCGAAGGCCGCGGCATTGTACGACCCCCCTTTGCCTGCCGTCCCGCTCCCAGCCGATCTCACTTCTTTGATCAAAGCTCGAGAGCGCGCCCAAAACGATGAATCCCAGCTCGCCACTCTGTATGCACACGACGCGATGATGCTGAATACGCAAGATACGGACGCCCCAAGCTGGATTCGTGGAAACCAGGCGGTCGCCAAAGAAGCTGCGATCTACTTCGACGAGCCCTATCGCATTACACCAGTTTCGTACCAGATTGATGGATCGTCTGCCTTCATCGCGGGTTATTACACAGCTATCAAGGACAAATCTCCGCGCCACCTAGCACACCTCTTCTTATCCTTGAAGAAAGAAGACGGTTCTTGGCGGATCGTCACAGAGCTGCCAGGTTTCCCCGGACCTCCACATCGAGACCCGAGTACGGCTGATCAACTCATTCGCCAACTCGATGATGCCGGAATCCAAAAGGCGGTCGTTCTCTCCGTCGCTTACCAATGGGGATCGGACGAAGGCTGTCCCGCTTGTACCCCCGAGCAAGAGTACGCAAAGGTCAAAGCAGAAAACGACTACATCGCTGCTCAGGTTGGGAGATACCCGAACCGTCTCGTCGGGTTCTGCAGTTTCAATCCGCTCAAAACATATGCGCTGGAAGAACTGAATCGCTGCTCAAAGCTGCCCGGCATGCGAGGCCTTAAGTTGCACTTCGGAAACTCGCGCGTGGATATACGAAACCCCGAACATCTTGAAAAGGTCCGCGCCGTCTTCCGTGCTGCCAATCAGCTGAAAATTCCTATGGTCGTTCATCTCTGGACCGATCCGGCGTATGAAAAGGAAGGCGCGCAACATGCTCAAATTTTTCTGGATCGGCTTCTCCCGGATGCTCCGGACGTGACGATTCAGATCGCTCATCTCGCGGGAGGAGGTCGCGCAACACCTTCCGCTCTGGCCGTTTTCGCGAATGCCATCGCTAAAAGCGACCCTAGAACCAAGCATCTTTACTTTGACCTGGCGACAATCACGGAAGGCGAATCGGCCGAAGGATTGAAAGAAGATGCGCGCTTTATCCGGCAGATCGGCGTGAACCGCATCCTTTATGGTACGGACACGTCTCCACCGAACCCACCGGCGCGAGTCTCATGGGCATCGATCAGGAGCTTGGTGCCGTTGACCGACGAGGAATTCCGTTCGATCGCTGACAACATCGCCCCCTACTTGCAATGATTCAGTCAGAGTGAGGCGAAGACATTGCTCGCTCGCAACTACCGCCCCAGTATGCCGAACGAAGTGCATGCGTAATGTTGATCAGAGACCGTCGATCGCGCCAATTGGAACGGGCTGCGAGGGTGCCCCAGGTTCGCGCCACCGTTTGGCGCTAACCGGGGAAAGAATTACTTAGGCCGGGTGCCCCACGCTTTGCGAAGATGGCGATTTTTCCCCGACCTTGGTTGACTCTCACCCAAAATGTGTAGATTCTTGCGCGGACAATTAAAGCAAACTGCAGGAGCAAACATGTCGAGAATTGCCCTTGGTGCAATTTGTGGTCTGATATTCGGCGCAATCGATGTCGGAATCATGCTGCCCATGACCTTCCCAGATAAAAGAGCAGCAATCACCGCAGCTTTCATCGCACGCTTTGGAATTGGATTTGCAATTGGGGCGGCTCGTTTGCCATGGCCGGGGTGGTGTGTGGGGCTACTCTTTGGACTCTTGCTAAGTATCCCCGATGCCATTATCACCAAGTCCTACGGGCCCATTGTTGGCATGGGAGCGATAGGTGGAATCATCATCGGCGTAGTCGTCGGGCGATTCGGAAACTAGTTGAGGCCAACCGGCGTTAGCACAAGCTTGCGACCGTTTGTTCGCCAAAAATCCCGGTCAATGAGTGCAATGGCGATTTATCACCAACCACCGTTCGTGATGGGCTTAATTCCTTCCGCATTGTGCGAGTTGCTCATTAGTGAGGTAGACGGAGGATTGACTTCACCGTCGCCTCAGGGTAGAGTTGCGCCGCTCTCGGGTCCTTCCCGGGAGTTTTCCGCTGATCCGGTAAACAAAAGGAGAGCAACATGCGAGTGCGAACTGCATTTTTCATGGGAGTGGTATGTCTTTGCCTTGGTGTCGTGATCGTGAGGGCTCAGGACGCGGTGAAGGTCGATCCCAAGCACTACAGCGTTGTCTCGGAGAATGATCAAGTGCGCATCGTTAAGGTGCATTATGACGTGCACGAGAAATCAGTGATGCACAGCCATCCCAATTCGGTAGCTGTATTTCTGTCCGACGGTAAAGTGAAAATGACAATGCCCGATGGTAAAACGCAAGATATGAACGTTAAATCGGGGGACTCGATGTACACGGCGGCGGGAACGCATCTGCCCGAAAACGTAGGGGACAAGCCCTTTGACTTGATCCTGGTGGAGTTAAAGGGAAAGTAAGGTTCCTACTTCAACGAAGTAGACAGAAAACGAAGGTCGCCAGAGTTGAATGTCCCGACGTGTAGCTGGCGGCTTTGTGTTGCCGGGCGAGAATACTTGCGGGCACTTCCCCTGGTCGGAACGCTAACGCTCCGGAAAGAACGGAGTGACTATGTACCGTTGCGCCATTTGAGCAACCCTCGCGCTCCTATGTTTAGGGCAAAGTGCATTTGCTGAACTTAACTTCTGCAATGGGAGTGCGAATGTAGGTGTTCGCGTAAAAATTTCCAATGCTCCCACGACTACTACAGCGATAACGCTTAGCGCATTGCCAGGGGCTTCCGTCAGCTTCAGTGTGCCCGCTCGCGCTACCGAAGGTTCGTGGTCAGCTTCTCGGGGGAAATCAGGCTGATCAATAATAACTCGGCGACGCCTGGGAACAATTGGATTGAGTTGCAGGTGTGGGATAACGGACAGCCAATGCAGCCTCAGGATGCCAGCAGTCCACTCGCCTTCGCTGCCGGGAACGTCTACGAGTCACATGCTGCGACCTTTTGCAGAAACGTCACCAATACAACTGCGTCAGCGGTAACTCACACCATTACGGTGCAGTGGAAAGTTACCAACAACGACGCCCTAAGCGATCTAACAGCTTGGCTGGACGATTGGACACTGCGCCTTGACGTTTACAACAAATAAGGTCACGGTGTTTGTCTCGCAGCGCAGCATCGCAACTTGAATCTGGCAGCCAGTTGATCAGGCGTCGTCATCACTTATGACCCATGGAGAGCCAAGCGGACGGGTCAATGAGTGTAATGGCGATATTATGTCAACTACGCCGCTTGTTGCAGTTTGAGGCACCTCTGGCAACCGCACTTAAAACCGGGATCCCCCGGAAGTTGGACATGACCACACAGTTCACAGATCAACCATCCTGGTTTTTGCAGCATTGGCCTGAACTGCTCACCTTCAACGCAATAAGGACAGCGAAATACCTTTTCGCACATCTAAAGATCCTTTAGTAGTGGTACGGCCAGTTTAGAAGATCTTTAGACCGTTACGCGAGGAGCCAAGGGAAGTTTTGTTTTGTGCCGAAATCCGGTCAATGAAGGTAGTGGGCGACGTTTCCCAAATCAGGCCACAACCGTACTGTTCAGCCCTTTTTCTTTTTGACCAGTGAGACGGTTTGCGGAGGTCGTACGAGAGGTTCTCAGCAAAAACTTGTGGCTCAGTTCATCAAAATGTTGCATTAGCACACACGCTTGCAATACCAGCTTTCTGGTTCGTTGCTTGCAGTCTTTTGCGACCTGGCGTGTGGTTTGCGCCCGTTCTCGGGTCTGGCGGACTTGCTTGATAAGTTCGATATTCATAGCGCACTGATGGTGCCAAAGATCTGTTCTGGTTGTCTTCGGACTGAAATTTTTCTACGACTATAACATCGCCGTATCTTGTGCTTGCACCTAAAATTGAACATGTGCCTGAATACCAGAAACTAAGCTCAATCATTGGGAGAAGGCCAGCATCTGAATGTCGAGTTTTCCTGCAACTTCAGTGTCCTTGGGTGTATATTGCGGGCCTACGCATCTTTCCGCCAATTGGCATGTCGGTTTCCTGCGCAGAGAAGCGAGGCCGAGTGCCAAATGAAAAAGTTCTCTCCAAGGAAATAATCGAGACGACCCAGAAGACCATTCTCCGTGCCGAAGAAACAATTCGTCGCTCCCGCGAGTTGCTCACGGTAATGAGAGAAGTGCAGGCTGACCGGGAAAGAAGGGAACTTTACAAGATCCTGAGGTTGCCGATCTCCTGAAGAACATGGTTTTTCGTTATCAGGCGTTAGCACTCAATTGGCCTGGCAGGGCAGTTTTCGGCAGATCAATGAGTGCAGTGGCGATTTTCAACTGCGGTGAGATTTGCTTAGAGCGGATCGAACCTTTGCGAGCTTCTCTTCGATGATGGTACGTTCTGTTTCTGGCAGGTGGGATTTGTTGAATAGTTTCAGTACGGCGTCCAGAGCACGACGTGCGTTCGCTTCATTTCTTTTTCTTCTACCCGGATGGGATGCACCCGCCGCAATCGTAGCCAATGTCAAAGCTGTATCTAGATCAGTGCTCAAGAAGGTGAATCGCTTCTGCTCCAGCTGCGCGGCCAACAATTTGCTCCTACTAACCTCTCGCAACCATCGTTTCGTTTTCAAAGCTACCGAAGGTTTGGTTTGCAGCTCGTGCGCCTCCGGGAACGATTGGTTGCCGCTGAAAGACTGTTTCGCTCGTTGCTGCATCCATTGATCCAGTTCTTGTTGATAGGCAAAAACTGGACTCCTCTTATTTGTTGAATTGATTCGGTATACCGGAAGGTGCAGAGTCTCGTGCCATCGTTGTACGGTGCGGACGCCGCGTCCCATGTAGCTCGCGATCTCTTTCCAGGAGTTTAGAGTGCGAGCTTTGTCTGCCACGGAACGGATTGTATCGCCGCATCTCTCAAATTTCGAGTTCGGCACGGCGGCTCTTGCTGTAATCAGGCGTTAACACTCATTGACGCCTCGAGTTGCCCACAGGTAACAGAGTTCAGGAGCGCCAGATGCGCCGTTGAACGTCGGGGGAAGAGATGATCGTGGGTTGGTTGTGGACTTGAGTGGCGTGCTGATTGAGGGCGGTGGCGGCCTGGGTGCGGAGGTTGCCGTCCCTAAGGTCGAGATCGGTGGTGCGGATGCTGTGCGGGCAGAGGACGCAGGTGAACTGTAAGCCTCCCTTAATCCGCTGGGTAGTGTAGTTTCTCACAGCTTTATTGTAGGTCAGAGATGGAGAGAAACGGAGCACTATGGTTGGGTGGCGAACGTAATAGGGGGACAGACCCTAATTTGACGACCTGAGCGTCACCTGCTTGTCAACAGCAACAGTCAACTGCTGAAATGAGGCGATTACACTCATCACCTGCCGAAATCGGTGGGAACCGCCTCCCCTTAGCCAGTGTCTTAATCCTGTATCGCATCCGACTCTTTCGGCGAAGAAAGAGGGGAGAAATGAAGCCGTATCTGGCCGCAATGATCGCCTCGGCGTTACTCTGCGCATTGTCCTGCACGCGGAAACCTGATTTCGGGCCTAGTCAAGCTTTCCACTCCACACGGTTCCCTGAAACGCGTTCAATGAGCGAAGCGAAGCTCTGGCTTATTAGAGTACCCCTGAGAGACTCGCCTTCCTCAGGGGATTCATCGTGGCTAATCGGACCGCCCTGCTTCGCGCTTGCGAATTTGCCTTAGATCACCTGAAGAGTGCCAACCCCAAGAGGGAGCAAAGCTTGGAAAGTCGCGCTCTTTGTTATCAGCAGAAAGAAGGGTTCGACAAATCCGTGGAAGATTACGAGCCGTTAATGACGAAATACTACAAGCAATATCCTGAAGACGATGACGTGCCGCTCCGGTTCCTGTTGCTGGAGTTGGCTGCCCACAAAAGTCCAAATGACATTCACGGTTCGGTTAGTCCCAGGGACCGGTAACTGTTGTTAACAGGCGATTACATCATTGACATTCCGGGGAAAGACTTACTCCCACATCCCACTCTGCAGTGGATCGAGGGTGCCCCAGGTTCGCGCCGCCGTTTGGCGCTAACCTGGGAAAGGTCGAGCGCGCAATACTCCTGAATTTTGTCTCTAACCTCCGCACTCTTCTTTGCAATCTTTTGACATCCTCTTTCTCGTAAAAATCCTTTCACCCTTTACGATCGAAAGATGCTCACACAATTGATGCCTGCCCTGAGACATCACGCATGGTGACCACCGCAACTTCTCCGGTGGACCTAGCCGTCGACACAAAAGTTTCCATCCTCTCCGCCAAGTTTTCGCGCTTGGTCTCGGTCGATATCTTGCGCGGACTCGTGATGGTCCTCATGGCCCTCGATCACACGCGCGACTTCATGACCTATCAACGCGCCAACCCGGAAGACATCGCGCACACGTCTGGCGCGCTCTTTTTCACGCGTTTTGTTACTCATTTCTGCGCGCCTGTTTTTGCATTTCTCGCAGGAACCGGTGCATTCCTCTCCACCAGCCGAGGAAAATCATTACAACAGGTCTCCCGTTTCTTTCTTACTCGTGGACTCTGGCTCATTCTCCTCGAATTCACCATCATCGACTTCGCTTGGGGATTCACGCCTTGGGCCCACGGAGGCGTGATCTGGTGCCTCGGCTGGAGCATGGTTGCCATGTCGCTGATCGTCTGGCTGCCGCTCCGCTGGATCGGAGCCTTCGGCGTCGGCATGATTGCCACCCACAACCTGCTTGACCGCATCGATCCGGCATTCTTCGGGAAGTTCCAATGGGTATGGGTTTTTCTTCACACGCCTGGCCACATTGCATTTGGCTCGTACCAACTTTCCGTGAGATATGTCCTGATCCCCTGGGTGGGAGTCATGGCCGCCGGGTTCGCGTTCGGAAGCCTGCTCCTCCGCACCGATCGACGTAAGTGGGTTCTTACACTCGGGATCGCTGCGACGTACTTGTTCCTCTTGCTCCGAGGTTTCAACCTCTACGGAAACGGCACAGCCGGGCTGCCCTTCGGATACCCGCGTGCCGCCGGCCCATGGAGTATTCAACCGACGCTTTCTCTCACGGTAGTTTCATTTTTCAATACGCTTAAGTATCCGCCGTCTCTGGATTACCTGCTCATCACACTCGGGCCGTCGCTCATCCTTCTTGCTCTTCTCGACAAAACAAAAGCCGAACGTGGCCTCAGTCGTGTTCTTGTGGTGTTTGGACGCGTGCCGATGTGTTACTACATCCTTCATCTCTACCTGATCCACATTCTGGCCATACTGGTCTCGTTGGCGTTTCGTCAGCCGATGCTGCATGGCTCCGCGATCGCCGATTTTGCCACCAAGCCCGCCGGATACGGCCATGGTTTGCCTTTTATTTATGCGATGTGGATTTTGGCGGTGGCAATTCTCTACGTGTCCTGTCTCTGGTTTATGAATTTCCGCAGCCGCCATCGCGATTGGACTTGGCTCAGCTATTTCTGATTACGAGCTTTGCATCGTGAGCGCCGCGTAGGTCGCACTTAGTGTTTAGTCTTTACTCTTTAGCGATTAGTCTTTAGCTGTTGTTTTTACCCGCCAGCTTTTGCCTAAGACTAACGGCTAACGACTAAAAACTAACGACTAAAAACTAACGACCGTGTTTCATCCTCTTCCAATACCACACTCCTGCCAGGGCCCCAGCAATCCCAAGCGCGATGAGTGTGTAAAGCACCGGCTTGTAATACTCTCGTGCGCGGCTCACGATTCCTGCTCCGTAGTAGTGCCCGAGCGCGGCCACCACAAGGAACCGCACCGATCTCCCAGCACCTAGGGCGGCTAAAAACTTCTTCGTTGGATACTTCACTACCCCAGCGGCCATTAGCACCGGGACGATCGGGAAGGGAGGTGGTAACACGGCGCTCACTGCAATAGCGGTGAATCCTCGTCTTTTAAATTTTTCGTAGACCTTGCTGGCGCGCTTCTTGCCGATTTTTTTCTCAAGCGTTGCCTCACCACCCTTCTCGGCGAGCCGATACGTCAGATAGCCGCCGATGAGCGCTCCCACAGTTGCCATGAACGCGTAATACGGCCACCAGGTGTGTGTATAGGCTGCGAGAAGAATCACTCCCAAGTCCATGCCGCCGGGAATCGGGATCACCGAATTGTCGACCAGTCCCAGCCCAATCAGTCCGGGACCTCCTAGGCGCAGAAGCCAGTTCCACGATCGACTCACCAGGAAAATGGAAGAAATTGAAAACAATGTGGTCACCGCCGGGTCTTAGACGCGGATGTTCCCTTTAACGATGCGGGCGCACTCTCGTAAATCCGTGACTTTCATGCCATGAAAACCCTGTCGCAATTTATTGGTCCTTACCACACTCTGCTCTTGTCATTCCGACGCACGAGCCGAGCGGGCCAGGAGGAATCCCTACCTGCGTAAACGCTCTTGTACTACTGACCTCTCCCCGCCTTTGTCATTCCGACGCGCGAGCCGAGCGAGCCAGGAGGAATCCCACCTGCGCAAACCTCTTGTACTACTGACCTCTCTCCGCCTTTGTCATTCCGACGCGCGAGCCAAGCGAGCCAGGAGGAATCCCTACCTGCGTAAACGCTCTTGTACTACTGACCTCTCCCCGCCTTTGTCATTCCGACGCGCGAGCATGAGCGAGCCAGGAAGAATCCCTACCTGCACAAACTCTCCTGTACTGCTGACCTTCCCCCGCCTTTGTCATTCCGACGCGCAAGCCAGCGAGCCAGCAGGAATCCCTACCTGCGTGAACGCTCTTGTACTACTGACCTCTCCCTGCCTTTGTCATTCCGACGCGCGAGCACGAGCGAGCCAGGAGGAATCTGTTAGTGATGGCCGTCACAGACTGCCACGAACGGATTGTGAAACAATCCAATTGTGAGGGCAGGGAATTCTTTGTCTTCACCAAGGCTCGATACCTTCGCGCTCCGCTCTTTGAAAATCCTTGGATGGGTTTCGGAAAAACGGGCTGTAACTCCTTATTCCGGAATATTTTGCCTATAACTCCTTTAAACTCAAAGATCTGGCGTCTAACACTCGCTAAGTTGCTGATTCTCAAAGATCGAGGGATGGGGGGAGGGTACCCCCGATATAAGCCAGGTAATAACGATTTAATAAAGCCCGGCGGACGCGCCGACCCACTCCAACTCCCGATTGTGGTCCACCCCCATCTGCAGACCCCGGCCCGTGCGCACGATCGTCAGCACCGGCATCAACCGGTCGTCCCACACGTACATCATTCGAACTTCCGCCTTGGTACCCCCATGGGGCGTTGCAATGACCGGTTCGAAATGCAACCTTTCTTGAAGAATGTATTCATGCTTTTTTTCTTCCGGAATTGCGCGAATGTCTTCTTCTTTCGGCGCAATAATTACGCCAAGTCCGGCGAAGGAATACAGCGGCTTCAGCGCATAATTTTCTAAATCGTCGGGAACGGAACTCAGTTGATCGAGGAACCACGTCTTCGGAACAGATTCGTGCTGAAGATAGGGGATCGAATACTTGCTGATCCGGAAATACCAGTTCGGATGACCTGACCATTCGACATCGAGGTCATCGCGAAAATCGAACGCGAGCTTCACGTTCTTGCGCTGCAGTTCGTCGACGATCGCTCGGTTGTAAATACGTTCGACTGGAATTCGTTTTCCGTCGCGTTCGTAATAGAGGCGACTTCCATCTTTCTTTAAGCTCGTGATACAAACCGCGCGAACGCCTAGCATTTTCTCGGTCAGTAAAAAGTCAGGCAGCGTTTTCTGTTCTTCCGGATGAATTTCCATCAGGATCACGTTTTCCGGAGCATGCTCTCCAACAATGGCTTTGCGCAGCAGCTCGCGATAGGAATCGCGATCCAATCCGCTCAACAGATATCGCAGATTCTCATCGAGTCCATAAACGTCGATGTATGTCTGCGCCATCGCTGCTTGATACGCATAGAGCGATGGAAACGCTTGCAACTCGACCAGCTTCGGTTTCAGCTCTCCGTGCGAATTGCGGACTAACCCGAAATCAACCTGGATGAATGTTGGATGTGCAGATTCGCGCGGAACACGATACTCAGCAGGAATCGAAGCGTCAGACAGCTTGCGATATTCAGGATTTTCGACGAGTTGTCGGATCAGGATTTCGCCATCACGTCCCATTTCATCGAGCAGTTCTTTGGGAAAGAAACAGGGCGTTTCGCAGAGCCGGAACTTGATCGGCTTTCCAGCGCGTTCGTCCATCGTCCGCAGAAATCGCTGATACTTCTCAGGAGTGAAACTCGCATTGAATTGTTCACGAAGGTGACGAATCATGCGACACGTCTGTGTTGGAATTGCTTGCGATGAAGAAAATACTGTTTGCGTTCGGAGTTGCTGACGACTGACTGCTGACTACTGTTCTTACGCTTCGACCAGGAACTGTCCGCCTTTCATGATCTGTTCCTGATCGACCCAGATATCGAAATCGCGGCCAACAACGTCGATGTGTGTTGACGAATACCAATCCGCTCCTGTGTGAGCGCCATAAGGATTGCCGAACGCGATGTGAACACCAGGATATTTTTCGTCCTGCAGGATTTGTCCGATCACATCTTTCAACTCAATGTTGGTGCCAATCGCGAACTCGCCGACTCGATCACTGTTCTCATCAGTGTGCGTGTATTTCCAGAACTCGTCTTCCAACTCGCGGTTGTTCGAGTGTGCTTCCGTCAAACGATTGCCTTTCACCTGAATCGTCAACGGACACTCTTTCAGATCGCCGAACTTCGCACAGAGATAATCGCCAACAACGCCATCGATCACGAACGTGCCATTAACCTCGCCCGGAGTCGTGAAGATTTCTCCACCTGGGAGATTCCCCCATTTATCAGGACTGATAATCCCGCTCGTCTTCAGCCATTTGTAGTTGGGGTTGAGATCGGCAGTCAGATCCGTTCCTGCTGGAGTTTTCGCCCGCACGCGTTTCGCTTTTCGCACCAGGTCAACGACTTTCGCGCTGATGCGATCGACACGGTTGAAGTCAGCGCGCATTCCTTCGAGCATGATCTGCCGATTGATATTCACCATATGCGCATGACGAATCCGATTGCGATTGACGATGTCCGTCATTTCCATCCGCGACTTCAGTTCGTTCATCTGCGCTTGTACAGCGAATATGCTGACCTGGCTTGTTTCAAGATCGTAGGCAATCGGCTGGGGCAAATGCCCAAGCGGGCGCGGCGCAACCTCTTCCAGGATCCAGGCTTGGTACGAAGCTCCAACTGTTTCGATTTCACGTGCAATCGCAGCCGCGATTTCGCGACTCGCTTCATCAGTAATGATTGTGACTTTCTCGCTTGGCTTCACCCGCAGACAAACATGGACTGCATTGTGAGCGCCCGGAGCCAACTCCGGATCGAATGGAATTTTCTGGATGAGTTGCGCTTGACCAGCAGAAGGATTCATTAAACCGCTTTTGCCTCGCGCGAAGTGACAGTATCGTTCAGACCAACTTCCGTCTCTTCGATAATGAAGTCGACGACGCTTTTCAAATCTCTCGTTTCCTCGAAAACATGCAGCTGGCGATCCGCCCCAGTTCCATTCTCTAGAATCTGTCGGATGTAATTGATCTCTTCTCTCGAGCCAAGTTCATCGAGGACATCGTCGACGAAATCAAGATATTCATGGATCAAGTCGCGTGTAGGTACTTCCTTCTGTTTGCCCCAGTCGATCATCTTCCCGTTGATTCCGTAACGCGCGGCTCGCCACTTGTTCTCCATGATCAGTGCGCGCCGGTACAAACGGAATCCCTGGTTGGCCGCATGAAGCTTGTAGAGCTTCGCTAACGTCGCCTGCATCAATGCAGCCAGCGCAATCGTCTCATCGACGCGCATCGGGATGTCGCAAACCCTGAATTCAAGCGTGTTGAAGAACGGATGCGGCCTGATGTCCCACCAGATCTTCTTGGCGTTGTCGATGCAACCGGTCTTGATCAGCAGCTTGACGAAATTGTCGTACTCGCCATAACTCGGAAAGTAGTCCGGGATATTGGTACGCGGGAACTTATCGAATACTTTGCAGCGATACGACTTCAGCCCTGTATCCATTCCCAACCAGAAAGGGGAATTTGCCGATAGCGCCAGGATGTGAGGCAGGAAGTATCGCGCATGATTCATCAGGTGAATCGCGATCTCGCGGTCTTCAATACCGATATGGACGTGCAGACCAAAAATGAGGTTTGCACGCGCCACCAGTTGCATGTCCTCAACGATGTTCTTGTATCGCTCGTCGGGATAGATCTCCTGAACCCGCCAATCCGCGAACGGATGAGTTGCGGCCGACGCCAGCCGAAGGCCATTTTCCTTTGCCAACGCGATCATGTCCCGGCGAAGCTTTTTCACTTCCTCACGCGCGTCTTTGATCGTGGCGCATACGGAAGTACCCACCTCGACCACGGACTGATGCATCTCGGCTTTCACCCGCTCTTGCAGGATTAGTTTGCCTTTTTCGATGATTTCCGCATGGATATGGGAACGCAGGTCCCGACTGGTGGGATCGACTGTCTGGTATTCCTCTTCAATCCCAATGGTGAAAGTCGGTTTCATGGCACTCGCGCGCTTCCCAGGCGCCGGGGAGGATGATCGTTAGTATAACAATTGCAGTTCGACCCTATGACTTGGCTGCGACCTTTCGTTTTGCCGGTGCTTTGGGCTTGCGGATATCTACCCACTGCGGGCCTTTCAAGAACGAGGCCCATCGTAGTTCCTGTGCCGGATTTTCTTCGCTCTGGGCTTTTGTGACAGCCATCTCCGCGACGGCGTTGACTATCCAGTCAAAGTTGTCCTGGCCGACAGAAGTCACTTCGGCGTCGGGCGCCGGGTTCATGAAGTCGATGGCGTAGGGAACTCCACCTTCAACGGCGAACTCCACTGTATTGAGGTCATAACCCAAGGCGCGGCACAGTGTCAGGCAATCTTTTTCAATGCGCTCTTTCAGCGCAGGCGGCGGAGCAGGATTGCCCCTCACGTATCTCTCATGGAAGGGCGCGCGCGGATCGTACTTCATGAGATGGACCTTCTCCTGGCCGACAACGTAGCAGCGATAGTAATCCTCGAATTCGACGCCGTGCTGCAGAGTCATGCACAAGTCGCCAGTCTGGTTGTAAGCGCTAAAGAACTCGTCGGGCGAGTGAACTTTGTAGACGTGTTTCCAGCCACCACCAGCATACGGTTTCAGAAAAGCAGGGAAGCCCACGTACTCAAAGATCTCGTCCCAGTTCAGCGGGTAGATTAAATTGCGCATGGACCGGTCAGTTGTGTCGGGGGGATGCGTGTGGTGCGGCAGAATCACGGTAGCGGGAATCGCAACGCCCAGCTTTGTCGCAAGAGCGTAGTTGAAAAACTTGTCGTCTGCAGTCCACCAGAAAGGGTTGTTCACGACGACTGTGCCATGCAGCGCAGCGTTCTTGAGGTAGGCACGATAAAAGGGAATGTCCTGTGAGATGCGATCGATGATGACCGCATATTTTTTCGGCTCATCCATCCGGATGCCACCAACTTTTGCGAACTCCGCTTCCACATCCGGAACGTTCATGGCGTTGATTTTCTCAACCACGGCCGGAGGAAACGTATTCTCCATTCCAAAAATGATGCCAATTTTCTTTTTAGCCAACGTGAGAACCTCGCAATCCAAATTCTAACAACCTGTTCGTTTCATTCAATCGGTGAGGAGTCACCACCGGTGTCGCTAATAGAAGTATTTCCCCGCCATCCGCTTCCATAGCGGCCAGTCGTGTTTGCTGTTATCACCCCAGATGTCGAGCCAGTGCGGGATACCCTTTGCGTGCAAGACTGCAGCCATCCTCACGTTCGCATCGAGACACATGTCCCAATCTGCGGTTCCCAGCACGATCTTCATTTGCCGATAGCGGCTTAAATAAAAATTATCCGAGAGATTCGCCACATAATCGATGGGATTGTTGAAGTACACATTGTCATCGTAATAGCCATCGAGAAAATTCCTGATATCAAACGAACCGCTCATGCTGACGCAGGCTGAAACCAACTCGGGATGCCGCATTGAGAAATTGAGCGCGTGGTATCCGCCGAAACTACAGCCTGTCACGAACATCTGCGGCGCCCAGTTCTTCCATTTCAGGAAAGGGATAAATTCATTCATCAAGTATTTTTCATACTGAACATGGCGCCAGATGCGTGAGCCTGGATGAGCGCCTTTGTTGTACCAGCTCTCGGTATCGACGCTATCGACGCAGAACACCTGCAGTTCTCCCGCTTCAATCTTCGGCGCGAGCACGCCGATCATTCCTGTATCTTCGTACTCGAAGAAGCGCCCCATGGAACTTGGAAAGACGAGCATGGGTTGGCCGGCATGTCCGAAAACGAGCGCTTCCATGTCGCGGTTGAGTTCGTGACTGTATCCCTTGTGGTATTCCCGATTCATAGGCGGCGCTATCTTACCTGACTGGGTCGGCAGGAAAGAAACCTGGGTTGCTTATCAACCGTCGCGATTGGATCCGCCCAACCTTGGGATCCGACACCAGCTCGGACAAGCCACAGCCTTCATGTGTTACGTTTTTTGAGTGGAGATCGGTGGTCGGAGGTTCTATGAAGGCAGTTCGCATTCATCAGTTCGGCGGTCCAGAAGTTTTGACCTATGAGGATGTTCCAGACCCAGTCCTTCGCAAAGACCATGTGCTGGTCCGCATCAAGGCCTGCGCGCTGAACCATCTTGATCTGTGGGTGCGCAAAGGATTG
Source organism: Terriglobales bacterium (assembly GCA_036265385.1). Lineage (GTDB taxonomy): Bacteria > Acidobacteriota > Terriglobia > Terriglobales > Acidobacteriaceae > DATAPD01. Next base: position 128,181 of record DATAPD010000025.1, on the reverse strand, counting down.
CCCGGAGTGAACCTCCCACACATTCTCGGCAGCGACATCGCCGGAGAGATCGTAGAGACTGGCGAATACGTCAGCGGCTTCAAGTCCGGCCAGCGTGTACTACTTGCGCCGATGCATTTTTGTAATCACTGCCCAAAGTGTGTGGCGGGATTACAGAATCAGTGTCCGGAATTCACGGTTCTTGGCAATCGCGTGGACGGAGGCAATTGCGAACTGATCGCAGTTCCTGTGGTGAATGTCATCCCGATACCGGACAGTTTCGATTTCAACCAGGCCGCAAGTGTGCCCCTCGTCTTCCTCACGGCTTGGCACATGCTGATAGGCCGTGCCGGTCTCAAAGTTGGGGAAACTGTCCTCGTGCTCGGTGCAAGCTCAGGTGTTGGAATCGCAGCCATCCAGATTGCAAAACTGTTTCACTGCCGGGTGATAACGACCGCGGGGGATGACAAAAAGCTGGAGAAAGCGAGGGCACTCGGCGCCGATTACGGTATCGATCACTACAAGCAGAAGATCTCCGAAGAAGTAAGGAAGATAACAAACAAAGAAGGCGTCGACGTTGTCGTCGAGCACGTAGGCGCTGCCACTTGGGACGAAAGCATGAAATGCCTGAAACCGGCTGCGCGACTTGTCACCTGCGGCGCCACGACTGGTCCGAGCGCGTCCATGGATTTGCGCTTCGTATACTCCCGGCAATTGACGGTGCTCGGTTCGTACATGGGCACAATGGGTGAGCTCTACGATGTCCTCGCGCATGTGTTTGCTGGAAGGTTGAAGCCGGTAGTGGATCGCACGTTTCCGCTGAAGGATCTTCGTGCAGCCCACGAGCACATGGAAAACAGTCAGATGTTCGGAAAAATTGTGGTGAACCCCTAAGTAAAAATAATGCACACATCAATTTGATCCGCTCGTTGTTGTTCGAAAGCCTACGCGTGCGCGACGTCAGATTTGGATTGTCCACAATGAGCAGATTTTCACCCGAAAAATCGTTGTAAACTAATTGGCACGCCATTCTAAGAAACCGTTATGAAGTACCTCCGTTTCGTTTTACATTGTGTCGCGATTTTTAGTGTGGTGTGGCTATGTGGCCTGGCCCGTGCCGATTCCATCACAATCGGCAGTCTCACCTATGTGGGTACCGAAAACGGTGTGAGCGGCTACCAATTGTCGATCAACACGAACGGTATAACGATGCTGCCGCTCTCGTTCTCAAGCGTGATTCTTTCGGTCAAGGGGATCAGTCAGAATGCTGGGCCCAATACGACGCCGACTTTTCTGCTCTTCACTGGAGGAAGTGATCGTGCGCTGCCCGCATGTCCCTGCAACACGATTTTGTTAGAACTGGTGCTTAAGTCTGCCAATCCTCAAATGACTTTCAGTCTTGCGAACGGCCAGACATTCACAACGTCCACGAAGATCTACATCGATTTGCGATCACGGTTTGGAAAGTTGACGCCAGGCCAGTCAGTACCGATTACGCTTGTGGCGGTTCCTGAGCCATCCGGCTTTGTATTACTTGGTGGCGGAGTACTTTCTCTTCTTTTAGTGTTCCTCACATGTCAGGGCTGGCGCACAGCGACAGTGCTGTTGTCACGGTCTTAAATCAGCATGTGCCTCATCGTGGGTTAAAATAGAGTCATGGGCGAGAACGTCAATCTCGGCAGTTATGTAGTCAGCGAGAATGGAAAACGGGTTGTTAAAGAACTGCAGTTCGGCAATGCCGTACCACAAGACATCGTCCTGACAACTCTCGATTCGACCGTCAACTGGTTTCGCAAAAACTCGATTTGGCCGATGACGTTCGGCTTAGCATGCTGTGCCATTGAGATGATGTCGATGGGAGCTTCTCGATTCGACATCGCCCGTTTTGGCGCCGAAGTGTTTCGCCCATCTCCGCGCCAATCGGACCTGATGATCATTGCCGGGCGCGTTTCGCAGAAGATGGCTCCTGTCATCCGGCAGCTCTGGGAACAGATGCCCGAACCGAAATGGGTGATCTCGATGGGGGCGTGTGCGACTTCTGGCGGTGTTTTCAATAATTACGCACTCGTGCAGAGCGTAAACCAGGTGATCCCAGTCGATGTGTATGTGCCAGGCTGTCCTCCGCGTCCGGAACAGCTGATCTATGCCATCACGCTTCTTCAACAGAAGATTCAGAACGAGCGCGGCACGATCAAGCGAGCGTTAAATCTGGTCAATTCCTAAATCCTCCAAACCACTCGCTACTGTCTCTGCGTCTTCATTTCAGCGGAAGTGATTGGCCGGCGCTTCTTTTGTGTCTGTGATTAAATTCTCTCCAAATGAAATCCCTTGATCTCGCTGCGTCCGAGTACCGAGAGTTGGCGACTCGCGTCGCTGAACTCACCTCCGAATACTTGGAGAAATTACCCGATGCGCCCATCTTTCCTGCTACGAGCGGAAAGGAAACCGACCGTCTTTTTGCAACCCCGTTGCCCGAGCAGGGACTCGGAGAAGCAGCGTTCGATCTACTGCGCGAAGTGATGGCGCATTCCCGCGCGCAGAACGGGCGCTTCTTTGGATACGTGCAAGGACCCGGTGAGCCGGTGGCGGCGCTTGGCGATTGGGTCGCATCCATCCTGACGCAGAACATGACCGCATGGCGTTCGTCGCCGTCGGGAGTAACGATTGAACGTACCGTCGTGAGCTGGCTCGCTGAGGCAGTGGGCATGGGAGGATTTTCGGGAACGCTCACCGGAGGCGGGTCCGCCGCGAATCTGATGGGTCTTGCGATGGCGCGAGAAAAGAAAACACCGGCGAATGAAAAAGGACTGCGGAACGCTGCCGATGGTGTGATCTACGCCTCCGAGCAGGTCCATATGGCGGTGCCGAAGGCGGTCGCATTGCTGGGCTTGGGACGAGAGAGTCTGCACTACATCCCTTGCGACAATTCGTATCGGATAATTCCGTCGAAGCTCGAGCAAGCGATTCGTGAAGATCGCGAACACGGGAAGGTGCCGATCGCGATTGTCGCGTCTGCGGGCACAGTGAATACAGGCGCGATTGATCCTCTGGAAGAAATCGCGGCTATCGGGCGGCGCCACGATGCATGGCTGCACGTCGATGGTGCCTACGGGGCGTTGGCATTTCTGGCCGCTCCGCAACTTTTTCGCGGGATGGAGCAGGCAGACTCATTAACACTCGATCCGCACAAGTGGCTGTATCAACCGCTCGATTGTGGTTGCCTGCTGTATCGAGATCCGGCGATCGCTCGTAAAACGTTTGCCTACACCGGAGACTATGCGCAGACACTCAGCGCGGATCCGATCGAGGGCTTCGCCTATTTTGAAGAGTCGATCGAGCTATCGCGGCGGTGCCGGGCGTTGAAGTTGTGGTTGTCGCTGCGCTATCACGGGGTTTCGGCTTTTCGAGCGGCTATCGCGCGTGATCTCGAAAATGCGCGGAAGTTGGAAACTTTCGTTCGTGCCGAACCTGCTCTGGAAATGCTGACACCAGTAGAGCTATCGGCTGTTTGTTTTCGTCACAAAATTCACGATGGGGCGACGGAGGATGAGCGCAATCGATTCAACACTGAGCTGATGAAGCTAGTTGTACGACGTGGGCGGATTTATATCTCTAATGCCATCTTGAGGGAAAAATTCTGTCTGCGAGCCTGCATGGTGAACCATCGGACGACGGACGCGGATATCGAAAGCGTTATTCCTGAGGTACTTTCGGCTGCACGGGAACTATTGTCTCACCGCAATTAGGGCTCTCCTCGTGATACAAACTTTGCATGCCACGTTCGGTGGAAACTTCTGCTGGCCCGACGATCATGGCGCAAGCGCCGTGCCGAGCGGACCTCGCTGGAGGGACGTTAGATCTTTGGCCGCTGTACCTTTTCCATGAAGGCGCGCTCACGCTCAATTTTGCTCTCGATATCCTGACGAGCTGTCGGATTACTCCCCTGAAAGCCAAGCGAATTGAGCTGAAATCCATCGATACTGGGAAGCAGGAGACCTATTCAAGTCTGGAAGAACTCTGCGCAGTGCGTGCTCACAAGCATGTGCTGGCTGCATACCTCGTGCGATTTTTCGAACCAGAGCAAGGTCTGCGGATTGAGACCGACTCAGAATCGCCAGCCGGAGCAGGAATCTCAGGATCCTCTGCCTTAATGATTGCAACTACCGCGGCCTTAGCCCGCTTCACCGGCCGCGAATTGCCGCTGGAGGAAATGCGGGTCATTGCGCAGAACGTAGAAGCGCAGATTATTGGCGTGCCAACCGGGTGCCAGGATTACTATCCGGCCCTGTATGGTGGCGTGAGCGCCATTCATCTTGATGCGAACGGCATCCACTGGTCAGCCATGCCGGTTGCGGCCGAAGAAATCGAGCGCCGGTTTGTTCTCGCCTATACCGGTGCGCCACGGAAATCCGGTATCAACAACTGGGAAGTGTTCAAGGCCCACATCAACGGCAATAAGCACGTGTTCAAGAATTTCGAGAAGATAGCCGGGATTGCGCGCGAAATGCACCAGGCTCTCCTGCGCCATGACTGGGAGGATGCCGCGCGCTTGCTTCGGGAGGAATGGAAGCTGCGACGGACGAATGCTCCTGGGATCACGACTCCGCTGATCGAAAAGCTGATCGCGACGGCAACGAAGCGGGGCGCACGCGCCGCTAAGGTGTGCGGGGCGGGGGGAGGCGGTTGCTTGATATTCCTCGTCGAAGAGGGCACTAACGAAGCCGTTTCGCAAGCCGTTGCGGCGGCGGGAGGTAAGATCCTGCCCATGCGTGTGGCCCGCGAGGGCTTACGGGTCACGACCGAAAATTAGCCGAATTTGCCCGGGAAAGCGCTCGAATACGTTGTATTCCCTATCCGCCGGACCTCCCTTCAGGGCTATAATCTCATCAACCCTGGGGTGCTTTATGAAGTTGCATCTGTCTACGGCCCTCGCCTTCGGAATTCTCCTCTCCTCTTCGATCGTTCTAGCCAGTGACAACGCTGCTCAACGGCCGCACATGTCGAAGGAGACGCGTATGCAAATCGTGCGCGCGTTCAATGCGGAACTTGTTTATATCCGCACGAACTTTCCCATGGGTAAGGGTGGCATCAAGCTGAAAAATGGCGAGATCACGCCTGACAGAGAACGGATGCAGCAGTTGATGGCACTCTGGGGGCCGGCTGCCAAACCCGGAGACCTCGCGCGCATCAGCAACATCGTCATCAAAGACAACTTCATCCATTTCGAGATCAATGGCGGTCCGATCAAGAAACAGAAGTGGTATCAGCGCATCCAGATTCAAGGTACCGGCGGGTCGGCTCCGATTGCTCCGAACGATGCGAATGCCAATGCACGTGGGTCTTTTGTAGACCTTTATTTCGAGAAGTATGTTCCCGAGATTACCGGGCCTGAACTGAAGCAGATGCTGCGGCCCGTGTTTGATTTCGATTCCAAGTCGCCCGTAGAGGCATACCTCGAATCCGTTCCGCCAAAAGTAAAAGACGCGATCAAAAATCACCGCGTTTTAGTCGGCATGAATCACGATATGGTCACCTATTCCAAGGGCCGAGCGCCGAAGAAAGTCCGCGAGCGTGATGGCGAGATGGAATACGAAGAATGGATCTACGGCGAACCTCCTGCCGATGTCGACTTCATTCGCTTTGTTGGCGACGAAGTAGTCCAGGTTAAGACCATGAAAGTCGATGGGCAGAAGATTGTTCGAACAGAAAAGGAAATCGACACTCAACCTCAGCCGAGCGTCGCTAAAGGAAATGAGGACGGCACTCGTCCCGCGAACGCGCCTACACTACGTCGGCCTGGGGAAGAAGCTCCTGGTGTAGAGCCTGCTGGGGGTATTTCTCCGGCGCCTCGTCCAACGGGAGCGCCAACCGGCAACGATCCACAAGGCAATCCTGTTCCAAACTGGCGTCCTGCTTCCTGAACTTTTACACTAAAAGTGTGAAGATTGCGCTCGGACAGATCAATCCCACCGTTGGTGACTTTTCCGGCAATGTAACGAAGATTGTTGATTTTTCGAAGCGCGCGAAAGCCGCCGGCGCTGGCCTTATCGTGTTTCCGGAACTTTCTGTGAGTGGTTATCCGACGCGAGACCTCGTAGAACGGCCTGCTTTCGTCGCGCGCAGTCGAGAGTCTCTGGACCAGATTGCCTCGCAAACTCAAGGTATCGCGGTCATCGCAGGCCTTCCCACACCCGCCGAGGCTGAAACCGGAAAGTCGGTCATGAATTCCGCAGCGCTTACGAAAGACGGGCGTGTGACTTTCGTACAGTCGAAGATGCTGCTGCCTACCTATGATGTTTTTGATGAGAGTCGCAATTTCTCTCCTGCTCGACATCAGGACCTCTTCGATTTCTGTGGTAAGCGCATGGCTCTTACCATTTGCGAGGACGCTTGGAACGATAAGCACTTCTGGAGTAAGCGCCTTTATGGCGTTGATCCTGTGGAGACGCTCGTCCGCAACGGCGGAAACTTTGTCCTCAACATATCAGCCTCGCCTTTCTGGATGGGAAAACGCGAGCTACGCCGAGACATGCTGGCCAGCATCGCACGTACCTATAACGTACCCGTTGCGATGGTGAACCAGGTTGGCGGATTCGACAGCCTGGTTTTCGACGGATCGAGCCTGGTGCTCGATTCAAAAGGCGAAGTGATTGCCACGGGTCGATCTTTCGAAGAAGACCTCGTCATCTTCGATTCCTCCACTCTAACGGGTGACTTGCATGAGCAAATCGAAGGCGAGGAAGCCAGCGCGTACGCTGCCTTGGTTCTGGGGACCCGTGATTACGTGCGCAAATGCGGGTTCAAGACTGTTCTCATCGGTCTCAGCGGCGGCATCGATTCAGCGCTCACGGCTGCGATCGCCGTCGACGCGGTCGGAAAAGAAAACGTAATCGGTGTAGGTATGCCGAGTTCGTACTCTTCGGCTGGGTCAATTGACGACGCACGTCAGCTTGCCGACAATCTCCGTATCCGTTTCGAGTTGTTGCCGATCGGCCAGATCTTTGATGCTTTCCGCGCAACGCTGTCTAAAGTATTCGCTGGCTTGCCAGAAGATGTCACGGAAGAAAATCTTCAGCCCCGTGCTCGCGGAACGCTGCTCATGGCGCTCTCAAACAAGTTTGGTGCGATCGTCCTTTCAACCGGGAATAAGAGCGAACTAGGGGTTGGCTACTGCACCCTGTATGGCGATATGGTCGGCGGACTCGCGGTGATCTCCGACGTTTCAAAAACGTTGGTTTATCGCCTTAGCCGCTATGTGAACCGAGACCGCGAAATCATTCCGAACAATACGATCGAAAAGCCACCCTCCGCGGAACTACGCCCCAATCAGAAGGATTCCGACTCGCTCCCGCCGTACGAGATTCTTGATCCGATTCTTGAGGATTACATCGAAGACAATCACACTGCTGAGCAGATCGCTGCGGACCATAATTTCGACATCCAACTTGTCCGCCTCGTCATTGGCATGGTCAACCGCGCCGAGTACAAGCGCCAGCAGGCTGCCCCCGGCTTGAAGATTTCCGCCAAAGCGTTTGGCTACGGTCGCCGCTTTCCTATTGCGGCGAAGCTCGAAACGTAGAAGCGCTTACAACTGCTACTTATCTACCGATGAAATACAATGTTCTGACATCCCCACGCCAAGGACTTGAATGCGATACAAATTGATCTTTGCACTGCTGCTGGTGATATTTGCGTTTTCAGCCGCCGCTCAGGACAAGACGCCGCTCCCCACAGAAGACACTGTCAACGCCTTCATGCAACACATGTTTGGCTATGATTCGAATCTGACGTGGAAAATTCTTGAGATTAAGCCATCGAGCGTGTCGGGGCTCTCTGAAGTATCGGTTTTAATGAGCACAACTCAAGGGCAGCAGAATGCTCATTTTTTCGTGACCTCCGACGGCCAGCACGCTTTGGTAGGCGACATGATTCCATTTGGCGCCGATCCTTTTGCTGCGGATCGGGAGCGTCTGCAAAAAGGTCTGAATGGGCCCGCGCGTGGACCGACTGGATCAGCCGTGACCATCGTTGAATTTAGTGATCTGCAGTGTCCGCACTGCAAAGAAGGCCAGCCTGTTCTCGACCAACTTCTGGCAGCCGAGCCGACTGCGCACTTCATATTTCAGAATTTTCCATTGCCTATGCACAACTGGGCGATGAAGGGTGCGGCCTATGTCGATTGCCTCGGCCGTTCCCCAAACGACGCTGTATGGAAATTCATCCAGAAAACATACGAGTCGCAAGCCGACATCACGGAAGCAAATGCGGACGAAAAGCTGACCGCGATCGCAGATGCCTCCGGCGTAAAAGGGAGTGAAATCGCCGCTTGTGCCGCCAAGCCAGATACCCGCGCACGAATCGATGCGTCCATGGCACTGGGGAAGTCAGTAGGTGTTACGGGCACTCCCACCTTGTTCATCAATGGCAGGAGAGTCGGCCTTGGCGGAGCGCCGCTCGATTACCTCAAGAGCTTGGTGGAATTCGCAGGCAAGGAAGGGAAGTAGGAAACCAGTACGAGCCTTGACTAGTAACTAGCAACAAGCTACTAGCTACTAATTTACCGTAGCCAGATTTCCTTGCCATTGTTCTCCGCTTCCCGGACAACGTGAGGTGTGATCACGATCAGCAACTCATTATCATTTTCTTGTTTCTCATTCGTTGCTGAGAGCTGATTTAAACCGGGTACGCGTGATACGAAAGGAAGCCCGGTCAAACTGTGCTGGTCTTGCCGCGAGATCATCCCGGCGACGACGGCCGGCTCGCCTTCTTTCAACGCAATGCTCCCCTTGTATTCGCGATTTGAGATGACCGGTACGCCATTGATGCTGGTTCCGGTGAGCGTCCTTAGTTGCAGTTCCAGGTTCATACTTACATCGTTGGAGGTATGCACGTCCGGCTTGACTTTCATGGTCAAGCCAATGTCCTCATAGTTGAAGCTGGGAAATGCCGGTGTGAAGCTCTGGTTCTGGATGACCTGCGAAATCGCGGCAGAGTTGAAGATGGGCGCAAATGTCGCATTCAGGATCGGGAAGCGGGATCCTACCTTAAAGCTCGCATCGCGGCCGTCAGAAGCCCGCAAGGTCACGTGCTCAAGATTGCGGACTGACGATTCGTTTAGGGAAAGCGTCGCAGCCAATTGGTCGAGCGACAATCCAAATAGCGTGATGCCTCCGCCAAAGGTCGCCAGCGGTTGACTCAGAAGCGAATTTTGTTGGCTTTGCAGCTGCGCCAGTAAAGCCGAGATGGAAGTATTATTTGCCTGGTTGATCCCGCCGCTCGAGATCAGCTGGTTGATCAGGTCCTGAATATTCTGTCCGCCGAGCCCCGCCAACGCTCCCAGGGGAATGTTGAACAGTTTGAACTGATTCGGAATGTGCACGCCAATCTGCCGCAGATAAGTGTGGCTCACCTCGTAGGCGCTAATATCGAGTAGAACTTCCGGCCGGCCGGAGTCGAGTCCTTCAAGGAAGCGGGTTGCCGCATCAAGGATGGGCATGGGGGCCCGGAGAGTAATCGTGCCACGCTGTGGTTGTTGCATCACGAATCGGATGTCGAACAGGCCGCGCATGACATTGACGATTTCTGTAATTTCCTGCGGTGTGGTCGCACCGGGTACGGCGAACGTGCGATAGCCCATGCGGTCGAATACCCGATGGTTTTCCGGCGTGTCCGCGGCAATAAGAATTTCTTTCGCGCCAATGGGGGTGAAGAAGGTCTTGGTCACTGAACCCGCCGCTTGCATCGCCGTGCCAAAATTAACGTTCCCGATGTCAAATCGGACATTGCGACTTGGCACACTATCATCGAACGTGACAGTCACCCCATAGGACGACGCAACTTGGGTGAGCAGGCCGCGTGAATCGCCGCGATAATGAATCGTATTCAAAGAGTCGAGTGGCGATACATCTACTCCGCTTGCTGAGGCAATTGTCCGAAATGGACTGCGCACTTTTGGGGTGGCCCCACCCGCGGCATCCTGCAGTCGCTGCTGCGCGAATGTATTCTCCGGATCCAGCTGAATGGCACTGCGAAATTCGGCCAAGGCTTCGATCTGACGCCCGGCAACTAAGTCGTCGTTTCCCTTCGTGATGTGATCGAACACCAACTGTTGACGCAGCATTTCGCGCGCCGTGAGGTAATCAAGGTTGTGCGGGACAACCCGCGCAGCTTCCTCGAATTCGGCGAACGCCTCGTCAAGCTTCTTCGCATTTTGCAGTTTCAATCCACGGGCAAAAGCATCTTTCGCAGATTTTAGGTCGGATTTGGACGCCTGGCAGGGCAGCACCCCTGGCGTTGAATCTCCGCACAATGGGGTGGGCGGAATTTGCGGGGGCGTATCTGGGCGCGCGGGTACGCTGCAGAAAACGATCGCAAACACCATGGTGGCGTACCGCATGAGGCTGATTCTACCGGGAAATCTGCCCCGCGGCTGCAGATTCAAAGGGAAGTGTACTTCTGGGCAATGTTTCATCAATCGGCGTCATCCCGAAGCCCAGTGCTTTTTCCAACCGGGCGAGGGATCTCGCGCGCAGCGTTCGCAACACCTGGTACCCCAATCAGCCGTGGTTGTATGTCTCCACCGCTTCCGCCAACAATTCACCACACGATGCAACGCAAACGTCCGGTCCAAGCGGAAGCAGGTCTTCCGCTTTGAAGATGCCGGTGCAAACGGCAATGATCTGCGCGCCAACTTTCTTCGCCGCTGTTATGTCGTCCGGTGTGTCGCCGATGAAGCATGCAATTGCTCTGCTACCCAATTGCTTGCGCACCAGTTCCATGGCGGCCTCAAACACTTGCTCGCGCAGCTCCAGGCGGTCTGCAAATGTGCCAAATGTGAAGAAATCGCGCAATCCAGCAGCTTTGATTTTCAGCCATCCAACCGATTCGAGATTGCCGGATGCGACGCCGATCAGTTTGTCGGACTTCTTCAGGTGTTCGAGCGCGCCCGGGATTCCATTACACACCTCCGGCGTCATTTCGCCGGCCCGCTTGTGAACCTCCGCGCGGACTACGTCTAACGCCTTTTCCATGCGAGCATCGATCGCGTCCTTGGCAAATCCAACACGCTCAAGCGCGGCCCGCAAAATGCCGGGGTCTGTTTTGCCGTGATATGCGATACCCGCAATCGTCGTCTCGACGCCGTATGTTTCGAGCATCGCGTAATTCAGCGCATTAAAGTGGATGCGGTTGCGAGATCGCATCAGCGTGCCATCGATGTCAAACAGATAGGCATCCGCCGCCGACCACTGAAAACGGTTTGAGCTGTTTGTTTGGGTCATTACTGACAATGCGCTTTACGAAACTCTTGAGTGTCCTTCACTCCCTATGTCCCAGTAGTCTTCTCTGAGAACTGACTCCTGACTCCTGACTACTGACTACTGACTCTTGATCCTCTCGATCTTGCGCGCGCGTCCTGTTTTCTCGTCGCAATCAACCAGAATGCCGCACAGGCGCACATCCCCGGTCGCAGCTTCGAATCGTACTGGCATGTTGTTAAGAAATTTCCCAATCACGAGTTCTTTCTTCACGCCGATGACGCTGTCGTATGGACCCGTCATACCGACATCGGTGACGTAAGCTGTTCCGTTCGGCAGGACGTGCTCATCGGCTGTCGGGATATGCGTGTGAGTCCCAACCACGGCGGTCACGCGTCCATCGAGGTACCAGCCCATCGCGATTTTTTCGGAGGTGGCTTCCGCATGAAGATCCACAAAAATCACTTTTGCTTCGATCGTCTTCAGCAACTCGTCGGCCTTACGGAAAGGATCATCATTCGAGGTCATGAAGACGCGGCCCTGTAGATTCATCACCGCATAAGGAACGTTTGCCTTGCGTCCTTCGTACAGGCCGCTTCCGGGCATCCCTGCCGGATAATTCGCGGGACGAAGCACACGGCGCGCCGGGCTATGGGGATTTCCATTCGCCGACTGGAAGTATTCGACAATCTCTCGCTTGTCCCAGATATGGTTACCCGTCGTGATGACGTCGATCCCCATATCGAACAGCTCTTCGACGAGCGGGGGCGTGATGCCGAAGCCAGCCGCGGCGTTCTCCCCGTTGGCAATAATCAGATCAGCTTGGTGCTCTTTGACGAGTCCGGCCAGTTTTTCCCGTACGATCGTCCGGCCCGGACGCCCGAAAATGTCCCCAATGAAAAGAATGCGCATGAAATGAATGATTTACGAGCTATCCCGCCCGCATACCTATTGCCGATGGTACCACGCTCATGGTGAAGGGCCCGCTCGTGCGAATCGTGTGATTGTTGGGAGTCGTTTTCGATACAGTCCCTGCAACTGGGAACCAGCTCCTAGCGACTGTTCTCCACTTCCGCTGACTTCAGGAAGTTGTAATTACCCGAGGGATTGATCTCGGCGTTCTTAACTCGCTTCGAATGGACGAGCACCGTATCGAGATACCAAAGATTGATAGAGGGAACTTCCTCGGCGAGGATTTGCTGCAGTTGCGCATAGAGAGCTTTGCGTACGGCCGGGTTCGCCTCTGTCCTCGCCTGTTCAATGATCGTGTCCACCCGCGGGCTCGCATAAAATCCGCGATTCGCTCCCTTCGGCGCAAACTTGGAGGAATGATAGACATATTCGAAGATGTCCGGATCTTCGTTGCCGCCGATCCAGCGCAGGGCATAAGCCTGAAACACCCCGCTCGTAACATCGGCAAAAAACGTCGCGAATTCAAACGTGCGGATATCGAGCTCGATTCCAACGTTTCGTAATTGCTGCTGCAGGACAGCGGCCAGCAATCGGGCGCTCTCGTCTGTCGATGTTTTGATCGTCAGACGGAACCGCGAGCCATCCTTCGTGGGATAACCGGCAGCATCGAGCAGCGTTCGCGCGCGCTGCGGATCAAAGGCAAGCGGCTGCAGGCCACTGTAAGCCCAGCTTTGCGGAGGAAGTATGCTGCTGGCTGGTTTGGCAAAACCTCGCCACAAGTACTCGATCAATGGCTGTCGATCGATGGCACACGCGATCGCCTGTCGCACACGAACATCTTTCAAAATCGGATCCCGCGTGTTGAACGAAAGATAGGTTAGAGTCGTCCCTGGACCGCGTTTTACTTCGAGCTTCGGATCTTGTTCTAGCGCAAGAACGATGTCCGGGGTGAGCGCGTTGACAGCGGCATCTGCGCTGCCTTTCCGAAGTTCCAGTGCCCGAGTAATTGTGTCAGGCACAACATTAAAACGCACACGCTTCAAACGTGCTTTCTGATCCCAGTAGTCATCGTTCCGTTCAAGGACGACTTCCTTATCCGCTTCCGCACTCACAAAACGAAAAGGGCCTGTCCCGATCGGCTTGCGTGTGATCTCCTCACCGCTGCCATCCGGGACGATGCCGATCGCACCTTCTGAAAGATTCCATGGCAGTGTGGAGAATGGCTCCTTCAATTTGAAAACGACTGTCAGATCATCAGGTGCTTCGATGCGATCGACTAATCGGTATGTGGCTGACTTTGTACTTCGGATCTTTCCTTGCAACAGAGAATCGAACGTCCACTTCACGTCCCGAGAGGACAGTGGACGTCCGTCATGGAACCTCACTCCCTTGTGCAGGTGGAAGACGTAGGTCAGCGGATCGGCCATCTCCCACTTCTCGGCGAGTCCCGGCTGCACGTTGAGATGTTCGTCGCGCGTAAGTAGAGCGTCGAAGATCAACTCGTCAATGCGCTCGGACTGGGCATCGAGCCCAACCCGCGGATCAAGATTGGTTGGACTGCTCTCGATGATCATCACGAACGTATCGGGATCAGCGGCTTTGGAACAGGAAGTTGCAATGAGCGATACGAGAACAGCGGCGAATGCGAGCCCAATCCTCAGTAATCTCGGCAGCGGAATCGTTTGCTTTAAAAGCATCATTCGCTTCGGAGCATCAACCCTTTGAAGTATTGTCATTCCGAGCGTAGCGAGGCATCTGCTACCCAACTCGTTTTCCAGTTGCCCCAAAACATTGATTGCAACAACGATCTCACTCATGACTGCCCAATGACCACTGCCCGTCGACTAGTGAAATCTTCCCGAGCACTGCCGCTTGTTTTGCTCCCGTTGCAGACGGGACATTCGACGGACGTCCATGCCAGGTCTCATAAGCGAGCAAGGCGAAGGCGACCGCTTCTTTCGCTTCTGTGGGAATCCCAAACTCGTCCGAAAACCGCAGCGTTACGCCTAGCGGCCAGAGAGCATTCGCAAGTAGTGCCATCAGTGCTGAATTCTTAGCGCCGCCACCGGAGACGACCATCTCATGACGGCCGCCGCGTTTCTTGATTACGAACCGCTGCACAGCATCGGCAATCGAACGTGCGGTGAATGCCGTTGCTGTCGCAACGAGGTCTTGTTTCCGCGCACGACCACACTGCGCAAGAAACCGGTCCACAAACTCAGTGCCAAATTCTTCTCGTCCCGCAGTCTTTGGAGGCGCTTTTTTGAAGAAGGGAAGTCGCATCAACTTCGTCAGAACACCCTCGTTGACAACTCCGTTCGCTGCAATCTCCCCATTACGGTCATAAGACTTGCCATACAGCCGTTCGGTCAACTGATCGATCACCATATTTCCCGGGCCGGTGTCGAATGCCACCACGTCCTCTAATGCCGCGTTTTTCGGGATCGAAGTGAGATTTGCGATTCCTCCAATATTCTGCGCGATCCTCCCGACACGGGCATCTCGGTACAGGAAGTAATCGAGGAAGGGAACCAGCGGAGCTCCTTTGCCGCCCACAGCCATATCAGCGGGACGAAAATCCGACACACACGGCACACCTACTCGCGCCGCTACCACCGAGCCCTCGCCGATCTGCCACGTTACAGCGACGGATTTTCCCAGATAACGGGCCGCTTCGCCCTGGTGATAAATCGTTTGCCCATGGCATCCCACCAACTGGGCCTTTACTCGAAACTCTTTTTGCGCGGCGACAATGGCCTCTGCGTAGAGTTCCCCTAGAACGAAATTCAAGCGGGATAGGTCTGCGACGCTCGCCTTTGGAGCATTCATCGCCGCTAATACAGCGCGGCGCACGCCCTTCGCATAGAGATATTCCGCGTGTCCGATCAATTCGAAAGTCGGCGGATTGGGGGCTGAACGGGATCTTCGCCGTGCTGATCCGCCAGAGCGATTTTTTTTTGCGGGACTGCCGATCCTTATCAGGGCAACGTTAACGCCATCGGCAGATGTGCCACTCATTACCCCCGCAACAATCACCGCGTCTCCATTTTCATTGAATGCGTTCTCATCCAGAACTCTTATGGCCTTGCGAGTATTGCTTTGGCTTGCATGTGTTGTTTTGCCTTTCGTTTATTGCTCCATTCGTTCGTCGGGGTGGATTGGCGTCATCCCGAAGACTCGCGCTTGCACCAGCGAGTCGAGGGATCTCGCGCGCGGCGCTCACGCTTCAATCCATCGGTCTACAAAGCCAACGCCTCCAGTCTTACCTGTTCGCCGAATTCCCATAACTGACGTGACAACTTCTGCACCCTCGCCGCGTTCGGAGTACTTTGCTTCCTAAACAGCCCAGGATTTTTCTTCTTGAACGCCACCACCCGTGCGACCGATTGTTCCACGCGCTTACGGAATTTCTTGTCCTTTTCCGCTTCGCCAGCCAACTCCTCAAATGAACGGCGCACGAATGCTTCTTTATGGCAGATCAATCCCAAGTCACCGCCTGCGCGTACAAACTCGACCGTCGCACGCTCGATCGGTACCGCGGCAAGCACCCCGCCCATCTCAAGATCGTCGGACGCGATCAGCCCTCTAAACCCGATCTTCTTTCGCAGTACATCCGTGATCCATTTGCTCGAAATAGAGGCCGGTATGGCCTTCTTGGTAACGGCTGGATATGCCGCATGCGACACCATCACAAACGGCAAATTGCGGCGCATTGTCCGGTACGGAACCATGTCTTCGTTCCATAATTTCTTCCACGATTTCTCAATCACAGGCAGCTCATGATGACTGTCGAGTTTCCCTTCACCTAAACCTGGAAAATGCTTTCCACATCCGAGCACCCCGGAATCATCGAGACCGCGCAGAAATTCTCGCGCATACGTAATGACCAGTTTCGGGTCTTCCGAAACCGCTCGCGAACTCATGACGCTCTTGGAAGCCTCGAATGCCAGATCCAGAGCCGGAGCGAAGTCCACGTTAAACCCCAAAGCCCGGCAATTCGCGCCGATCACTTGTCCATGTTTGCGAAAGACGCGCCGGTCACCGGTGGCGAAAACATCGGCGGCCGACGGCGCGGAGCCCAGCACATTCCGAAAGCGATCCACCTTGCCGCCTTCCAGGTCGACGCAGGTGAACAGTGGTGTTTTTACCTGTGCCTGACAATCCCGGAGCAATTTCCAAGTCTGTTCGGCGCCGGTGATATTCCGCGCAAACAGGATGACTCCCGCCGGCTGGACATCACGCAGCAGGGAAGCAAGCGATGGACTCATTTCAGTCCCATCAAAGCCGATGATGAGCAGTTGGCCGATGTTCTTGGAGATATCAGTCATTCTTTGAGGAATTAATCAGTGGCCAATCGCTGAAGCCATTAGCTGACTCCTGACTCCTTACTACTGACTACTGACTACAATTCTTTCTTCAACTCCGCCAACAAATTCAGTGCTTCCAGCGGAGTCAGCCGATTCAGATCCACTTCACGTAATTTCTCCACCACCGGTTGCGACAGCGCAGTGAAGATCGTCAACTGCGCTGCTCTTGGCGCTTCTGCTCCCGGCGTTAAATGCTCCGAAGTCTGCCGCTCCGCCGATTCATGTTCCGCCAGCACTTCTCGCGCCCGCTCCGTGACCTCGTGTGGAAGTCCTGCCAGCTTCGCAACTTCAATTCCGTAACTTCTGTCGGCCGCCCCGGGCTCAACCTTGCGCAGGAATACGATGCCGCCGCCCGTCTCTTTCACCGACACGTGATAATTCTTCACGCCTCCCAACTGCTCCGCCAATTCCGTCAATTCGAAGTAGTGTGTGGCGAACAGTGTCTTTGCGCGCACTCGAGCATGCAAATACTCAATTGCCGCCCACGCGATCGCCAGTCCATCGTACGTTGCGGTTCCACGCCCAACCTCGTCTAACAGGATCAGCGATCGGGCCGTCGCTGTATGCAGGATGGCCGCGGTCTCCGTCATTTCGACCATAAACGTGGATCGTCCACGCGCCAGGTTGTCGCTCGCTCCTATTCTTGTAAACACGCGATCGACAACACTCAGCCGTGCGGACCTTGCTGGTACAAACGATCCCATCTGCGCCAAAATTACCGCCAAGGCCGTCTGCCGCAAATACGTCGATTTCCCACCCATGTTCGGACCAGTCAACACCAGTATGTTGTGCGTCCCGGCATTCAGATACACATCATTCGGCACGAAGCGCTCGCCTCCGCCAATCTCCTGCTGCTCAATAACCGGATGCCGTCCCTCGACAATCTCCAGGTCGCCGGACTCATCGAATTTGGGTCGGCAATAATTCCGCAGCGCCGCCAAGTGCGCCAGCCCGCCCAGAACGTCGACTTCAGCAAGTGCCAGCGCCGTTTGTCGGATTCGCTTTGCCTCGGCCGCAATCCTTCCGCGCAGCTCTGCAAATAATCGCCGTTCGATCTCGACAATCTTTTCCTGCGCATCAAGGATCTTAGATTCGTACTCTTTCAACTCCGGCGTCGTGAATCGCTCCGCATTTACCAGCGTCTGCTTGCGCTCGTAATCCGTTGGAGCGAGATGCAGATTCGCCTTCGAAATCTCGATGTAGTAGCCAAAAATAGAGTTGAACTTGACCTTGAGCGAACCGATCCCAGTTCGCTGCCGCTCGCGCTCTTCAATCTGCGCCAGGTACTGCTTGGAATTGCGGCTGAGATCCCGTAACTCATCGAGCTCTTTCTCGACGCCGTTCTGGATCACACCACCATCGCTCAACGAAATCGGTGGTTCGGGAACGATCGTTGTTTCGATGCGTTCGCGAAGGTCCCCTAGCTCATCGATTGCATCGCGCAACTTCGAAAGTCGGTTCGCTTTCAACCTGGCTAAGGCAACGCGTACCGCAGGGATCTTGCCCAGTGACGCGGCCAAGGCCAGCACATCACGAGGATTTGCGGTTTCGAGCGTGACGCGGCTGAGTAATCGCTCCAGGTCGAGGACCCCATCGAGCGCGCGCCGCAGTTCTTCGCGCGCGACAATGTCTTTCACTTGAACCTCAAGCGCGTCCAATCGACCCTGGATTTCCGTGAGTTCGACAGACGGGCGCAGCATCCACGCGCGCAGAAGTCGCTTGCCCATCGGCGTGACGGTCCCGTCCATCGAGCGAACCAGCGTGACGCTCGGATCAGTCCCGGCAAACAAGGGCTCGATCAGTTCCAGGTTCCTCACCGTTACGGTATCGAGCACCAGGCAGTTCTGCCGTTCGTAGAATCCGATACGGTCGACATGATCGAGCTTGCCGCGCTGCGTCGAACGAACGTAGTAAAGGATCGCTCCAGCCGCTGCCGCTGCCGCCGGTTTGCCCGACAGCCCAAAACCTTCCAGCGACATCACGCCAAAATGATTTTCGACGAGCGGAATGGCATGATCCGGCGCAAAGACCCAATCCTCGAGGGGGGTCTCAGCCCAGCCAGCGCCAGTAGGCTGAGGGAGCCCTCGGGCGTCTGAAACTGCCGGCTCAGATAGTCGCGGCCCAGCACTGCGTACTTCGAAAAGTGGAGCGCTTGAGCCAAACAGGATTTCCCTTGGCCTCAATTGTTCAAGTTCTTCTTGAACTTTGCGCGAAGCTTCCTCGCCGACAAACTCTGTCGCCCGAAACTCCCCCGTCGATAGGTCTAACGCCGCGAACCCCGCCCGATTATCGACGTTTGCTACAGCCGCCAGAAAATTGTTCTCTTCCGATCCCAAGGACGAATCGGCGGCCGTGCCGGGCGTAACAACTCGCGTGACCTCCCGTCGCACCAGCTTCTTTGCCACTCGTGGATCTTCCACCTGCTCGCAGATCGCCACCTTGAATCCGCGCCGAATCAGTTTCGCGATATAGCCGTCCGCGGCGTGATAAGGCACGCCGCACATCGGCACAGCGATTCCTTTTTCTTTGTTGCGCGAAGTCAGTGTGATTTGAAGCTCTTTCGAGGCCAGCACCGCGTCATCAAAGAAAAGCTCGTAGAAGTCTCCAAGCCGAAAGAAGAGAAGCGCATTCGGATGCTCCTTCTTGATGGCGGCGTACTGCCGCATCAGCGGCGTGGAGGGCTCGGACATGGGGGCTTGCTAATTTTGTAATCTCTAATTTCGTAATTTGCAATTGGTGGTCGGCAGCGCAAATCCCTTTCATGAGTGTCATCCCGACAAAAGGGAAGAATCTGCTCCTCGTCTCTGGCGTAATCTTCCAATTTGACTCCTCCCCCAGCTTTTGTTTTCCTTACCCCCATGGAGCTTCGCAAAGATCCCATCACTCGTTCCTGGGTGATCACAGGCGATGATGTGCCTGATTCCGCTCGCGTTGCTGGCCCTTGTCCATTCTGTCCGGACTCGAAGACGCCGCAGCAAGTCATCACAAGTTTTTCGGGAATCGATGGTGCGCCGTGGTCGGCACGCGCAGTAGTGCACCCGAATGCGCTCTATCACATTGAGGGAGATCCAGCGCGACGCGGTGACGGCATTTACGACCGCATGCGGCCAGTCGGCGCGCACGAGGTGCTTCTTGAGACGTCGCATCATGATCGCCCGCTGTGGGTGGCCAGCGACTCGTCAATCGAGCAATTCCTGCGGCTCGTCGCGCAACGCATCCAGGATCTTAAAAAAGACAAGCGTTTCAAGTACATCAGCATCTTCAAAAATTTCGGGGTTTCCGCGGGCCAGGAATTCGAGCACCCGCACTTTCAACTCACCGCGACTACGTTTGTCCCGCGGCGCGTGCTCTACGAACTTCGTGCTGGACGCGATTACTTCCAGGCCAAGGAGCGTTGCGTGTTCTGCGACATCCTTGCCCAGGAGGAAAGGCAGAATTTGCGTGTCATCGAGTCACGCGGAGACTATGTTGCCCTCTGTCCCTACGCTCCACGCGTTCCTTACGAAGCTTGGATTCTCCCGCGCACGCACGAAGCTTCCTTCGAGCGCACAGGTTTTTCGCGGAATGCTGGCTTCGCTGATCTTGGTGCACTCTTGCGACGCACTCTGCAACGAATCCGCACTGTGACTGAAGAATTCCACCTGGTTCTGCACACCTCACCGAATAGCCGTTATGGCGCAGAAACCCTCGGCTACTGGAAGACGCTGGACGATGACTATCACTGGCACATCGAGATTCTTCCGATCATCGGCGCCAAGGCGAAGTCATACACATTCAAAGAGGTCTACTACTCGCCTTTGAGTTCGGAAACGGCGGTAAAACGTCTGGGCGAAGCCAACATCGAACCATAAAGTTCAGCCCGGAGAAACGTACTGATCTGCGATTGCGAAAAGCGCAGTCGCAAGAGGTACTTTGTTTTTACATGATTCGGCGTCATCCCGAACCCGCGCGTTCTCTCCAGCGCTTGGAGAGATCTCGCGACGCAGCGCTGCTCGTATAATGTCGCGACTCATATGCGAACCATCCTGTGCCTCCTTCTCACCGCTACGGCTCTAGCCCAAACCGCTCCGCCAGAAAAGCAGCAAGTCCTCTGGCAGAAGCTCGCAGCCGCCGTAGCGAAAATCGACAGCAACCTTGACGGCGCCATGGGTGTCGCCATTCTTGATTTGACTGATAAGCAGGCTTACTCGCTCCATGCGGACGACGTTTTCCCTCAGGCCAGCTCGATCAAAGTAGCCGTCCTCGCCGAGCTCTACCATCAAGCCCAGCAGGGAAAACTGAAACTCACCGACCTCTACACGGTGAACGCAGCTGACCTCGTCCCCGACTCGGACATCATGGGCGGCCTGACTCCCGGCGTAACGAAAATCACTTTGCGTGACGTCGCCACCATGATGGTTGCCGTGAGTGACAACTCCGCCACCAACGTTTTGATCGATCGCGTCGGAATGGACAACGTGAACGCCCTGATGTCATCTCTCGGACTGAAGCACACGCTCCTCCGCCGCAAGATGATGGATCTGAATGCCGCCAAGGGAGGCCGGGAAAACGTGTCCACGCCACACGAGATGGCGAACCTTCTCGAACAGATTTACCGAGGAAAAGTCCTGAATAAAGAAATGACCGAAGACTTTTTCAAAGTTCTTGCAACGCACAAAGACAGCTGGATCCCGCGTTACTTGCCGGAAGGCTTGAAGATTGCCAACAAGCCCGGCTCGCTCGAAGGTGTGCGGAACGATTCAGGAATTGTTTTCGTGGAGAACCGGCCCTACATCATCTGCGTGATGACCACATATCTGCGCCACGAGGCCGACGGGGAGGAAGCAATTGCCCGGGTCTCTCAATCCGCGTACTGGATGTTTGATCGTCTGGCCCGCGCCAGTGAGTATGGACGTGTCATTTCGCCGGGAAACAGTAGCAAGTAGCCCATGCGAGGAGGAAACGTCTTCGTAGGGACATAGCTTGCCATGTCCCCCCCTTCCCCAAGGATTCAGCGCTACACTGTCCACGGATTAGTGACTACCGACTACTGGAAACTGAGAACTGATGTCCCTCCGCCGCCTCAAAACCTATACTGGCTCTCAAGGCTACGTTTATCAGTATTACTTTGTCGGCAAACGCGCCGCACTTCACGATGACCCCGAAGCTCCAGCAACCGAATTCGTCTTCGACGTTACCTCGGACCGTAAGACAACCTATGCGGTAAGCGTGTTCCTGCCGGAGCAGGCAACTGCTCAATGGAACTCCGTCCATGGTCGCTCGCTCAGCGAACCCGAACAATATGCCGCCGCCAAGCTACGTCTGTTCCGAGCGTTCGATGACATCGAAAATGTCCGTGCCGAGGGTCGGCGGCTGGTGCTCGATGCACCGTTGCTCGAAGAACTCCTTTCGACTCTAAGTCTTGATACCTAAACCAGGCAGTGTCATCGCCCTGCCGTTCTCAGCCATCCCCATGTGACCCAGATCACATGCGCCTGTGACAATACAGACTGCCCTTAACCAGTTGTTCACGGCACACTATAATCACCCTGAACGGGGTGGGGTAGCGCAAGCGCCTCGGAACACACTGAAAGATATGTCCTTACTTTGGCTGCGGGTCGCGCTCGGTTGCTATGCGGTTGGGTTGCTCTACGCCCTGGTTGCGTTGACTCGCACCAGCGAATTGCTTAACAAGGTAGCACTCCATGCCGCGTATCTCGGCATGGTGTTCCATTGCGTCTCGCTGGTAGAGATCTTTGTCGGTTCGTCAGGACACTTCACGCTGGCCTCGGTCCACAACTCCGAATCGCTGCTGGCCTTCATCATCATGCTGGGCTTCATGCTGGCATATTTGATTTACAAAACGACATCGCCCGGCATTGTGGTTTTCCCTCTTGTTTTCTTGCTGACATTTGTCGCAGCCACCGGCCAGGCTCCGCTTCTTTTCATGTCACCCGGTGTGCGTAATGGATGGCTCTTCTTTCACATCGCTACGATCTTCACCGGCTACGCTGCGCTCGTTCTTAGCTTCGGCTGCAGCCTTTTGTACCTGATCCAGGAACGTTCATTGAAGTCGAAGAGCCCTGTTCTGTCGCGACTTCCCGCGCTCGAAGTTATCGATCAGATCGGATATCGTTCGTTGCTCCTCGGCTTCCCGTTTATGACGCTAGGCCTGACCGCCGGCATTGTCGTCGCTCAGAATGCCTATCACCAGGTGAACTTTTTCGATCCCAAGATTTTGTTGTCGGTCTTGATGTGGGTCGTCTACCTGGTGATGCTCTATACCCGCTGGAATGCAGGATGGCGAGGGCGTCGCGCTGCTGTGATGGCCAGCATTGCATTCGTTACTGCTGTCGTGGCCTGGGCCGCGAACTATTTCAGCTCGATTCACAGGTTTGTGACTTCATGAGATTCCAGCTCATAGGCTTGAATCACAAGAGCGCGCCGGTCGAAGTCAGGGAACGTTTAGCCATTCCCGAATCGCGCTTACCTGAAGCCTGCAAGCGACTATCGCAACATCCCGGCATCGAAGAGGGCATGATTATCTCCACGTGCAATCGCGTGGAGCTGATCGCCAATGTCAAGAATGGTAATGCGGATCTCCGTAGCTTCTTAAAGGAATACTTCAACATCGAGCCCGCCGTTCTCGACCAGCATTTTTACGAATACCGCGAGCAGGATGCTGTCCGCCACGTTTTCCGCGTCGCCTCGAGTTTGGATTCCATGGTTGTGGGCGAGCCCCAAATCCTTGGACAGGTGAAAGAGGCCTATGCCACGGCACGTGCCGTGGGAGCCGTTCGGGCGCAACTCGATCAGTTGTTCACACGCGCATTCGCCGTCGCAAAACGCGTTCGTACAGAGACCGCGGTTGGATCGTCTTCTGTCTCAATCGCCTCTGTGGCCGTCGAACTCGCCAAGAAGATCTTCGGCAACTTAAAGGGAAAGACCGTATATCTGGTAGGCGCTGGCAAGATGAGCGAACTGGCGGCCCGCCACCTGCTAGCTCATGGTGCTGCGTCCATCTTCGTTGCGAACCGCACGTACGACCGCGCAATTCGTCTAGCGCAAAAATTCGACGGACAGGCCATTGAATTCAGCCGCTTATACGACACCTGCGACAAAGCCGACATTGTAATCACCTCTACAGGCGCGTCCCACGCTATCTTCCGCCGGGAGCACGGGGAACAATTCCTCTCCCGGCGGCGCAACCGGCCCATGTTCTTCATCGACATCGCGGTCCCGCGTGACGTTGATGCGGAAATGAACAAGATTGACGGCATCTTTGTCTACGATATCGATGACCTGCAGCAGGCCGTTGCTACGCACGTTGCCGATCGCCGCAAGGAAGCGGAGCACGCCGAAGACATCGTCAACAGTGAAGTGCAGAAGTTCCATGCTCGCTTGCAAACGCTCGACGTTGTGCCCACGATCGTTTCGCTGCAGGATCACCTGGAAACCATTCGCCAGGCCGAAATCGATCGCGTGCGCGGGCGCCTCGGAACTCTTTCCCCAGATCAGGAGATGGCAGTCGAAGCCCTGACTCGAGGAATCATCAACAAAGTTATGCACACTCCGATCAGCGCGCTGAAAACCGCGGCCCGCGAGCCCGAGGCGACGACCGTAGTCGACCTCGTGCGTCGCCTGTTCAACTTGCAGGAGAAGAAGGCAGCCGCCGACCGCGGAGGCAAGAACTAATGGCACGACTACGCATTGGCTCTCGCGGATCCGCGCTGGCGCTCTGGCAAGCTCATCACATTTCAGCACTGCTGCGCGAAAAAGGTCACGAAGTCGAACTCGAAATCATCAAGACTACTGGCGACAAGATCACAGACGTTGCGTTGGCAAAAGTCGGCACCAAGGGCATGTTCACGAAAGAAATTGAGGAGGCCCTCACAGAAGGACGAGTCGATTTAGCCGTGCACAGCCTCAAAGATCTACCGACTGAGCTCTCGCCCGGATTCGAAATTGCTGCAATCACCACGCGCGAAAACACCAGCGATGCTTTCTGCTCGAAGAAGTACGCGAGCATTGATGACTTGCCACACGGCGCCAAAGTGGGAACGTCGAGCTTGCGGCGGCAAGCACAGCTGAAAGCCCGTCGCCCCGATCTCGACATTCATCCCCTGCGCGGAAACGTAGACACGCGCTTGCGCAAGATGGAAGAAGGCGAGTACGACGCGATCATCCTAGCCGCCGCCGGATTGAATCGGCTCGGTAAAACGCAATTTGTGAGGCAGTTGATTCCCCCGGACATCATGTGTCCCGCGGCAGGACAGGGCGCACTCGGGATTGAAATTCGCGCCGGCGACTCGGCTACACGCCAGCACCTTGCGTTTCTTGATGATCAGGCCGCGCGTGCGACCACAGTCTGCGAACGAGCATTGCTGAACAAGCTAGGTGGAGGGTGTCAGGTACCGATCGGCGCCTCTGCCATCATGCGCAACGGCCGATTGCACCTCGAGGCAATCGTCGCACACCCCGATGGATCCACCGTGCTTCGCGAAGCACGCGATGGTGATGATCCTGTCAAATTAGGCAACGAAGTCGGCGAGACCCTCTTGCAGCGTGGAGGCGATGCCATCCTCGAGGGAGTGTATGGCCAAGGCTTCGCCGTCCCGGGACAGCCATAAAACTTTTGTAGAGACGCAGCTTGCTGCGTCCGCGCTGGACTAGCGACTAACTACCGGCTACTAGCGACCATTTCCAATTACACTGTTCCGTCATGCCAACGACCCCCACTGCCACACATCCGCTCGCGGGCCAGCGCATTCTCGTCGGCCGGGCCCGTCATCAATCCGGTACGCTCGCCGACGGACTCAAGCTCCTCGGCGCTCAAGTCATCTCGATTCCATTCATCGAAATTCGCAAGCCGAAATCATTCGCTCCGCTCGACCGTGCCCTGCACAATCTGAAGAACTACGACTGGCTGATTCTCACGAGTGCCAACGGTGTTGAAGCGATGTGGGATCGTTTGCGTAAGCTAGGATTTACGAAACGTCACGTCGCTCACCTTCACGTTGCTGCGATCGGCCCGGCAACAAAGAAGGCAATTGAGAAGCGCAAGCTGAAAGTGGAACTCGTTCCCGACGAGTACGTCGCCGAGAGTGTGGTCAAGAAAATGAAAAACAAGGTGAAAGGGAAGCGCGTGCTGCTGGTCCGCGCAAAAGTTGCGCGCGATGTGATCCCCGTTGAACTGCGTAAAGCTGGAGCTCACGTCGATGTCGTCGAAGCGTACGAGACTGTCCTGCCGAAGAAATCTGCGACGAAGCTTCGCGCTGTAGTCAAAAGCGACAAACGACCCCATGTCATCACTTTTACCAGTTCGTCGACGGTCCGCAACTTCGTACAACTGTTAGGAGCAGTGAACAGGAAGAAATTCGCCGGGATCAAGTTGGCCTCAATCGGCCCGGTTACTTCTAGCACGCTGCGAGAATTGAAATTACCCGTCGATATCGAAGCGCGCGAGTTCACCATGGGCGGCCTGATTCGCTCGATAGTAATCGACACGTACGCGGAGAATTTGTAGATCGCTACGCGCTTCGAGTGCCTCCACTTCAGAGCTAACTATTGAAAAAATGTTATAGCTTATTAACATTAATGCTTTAGCTGCTCGGACGCGATCGCAGTCACACCGCAACTGGAAGAAGGCGTTCCCAACCCTTCTTAGAATGGCCCTTGTTTCGCCACAAACACCCTAGGAGAGCGCTCTGGGCGCTCAAGCGATCCTGAGATCATCCGAAACACTGCGTGCGCTCAGATCGCGCGCAAACGCAAAATCGACAAGAGTGTAAAATCTACACGCAATGTGCTGGGACTGTCTGCTATTCATTCAGCGAACACGAACAGTCCGCCGGCGGCACCTTGGCTTTCAGGAAATCAGCTACCCGCTTGTAGGCATCGATTTGGTTTTCAACCTTGGCGAATCCGTGGCCCTCGTTCTCGTAAATTTTGTATTCGGCCACACCTCCGCGCTTCTTTACCGCCTCCACTACCTGCAGAGTTTCTGTCTTCGGGCATCGAGGGTCTTGCCCGCCTGCGAGAAGCAACAGGGGCGCCTTGATCTTGTCCACAAAAAATATCGGTGAGCGGTCTTCGAAGAGCGCCTTGTTCTTCACCGGATCTCCCATTGTGGCGAGATCGCTCTCGCGCAGCACCGGATCTTCGTTCTCAATTTCGGTGAAGAAGTTTACGAACGGAACGATGGGAACTCCCGCCGCCCAGACTTCCGGAGCCTTAGTCACGGCCATCATGGACATGTAACCGCCGTAGCTGCCGCCCATCACGATCAGTTTCTTCGGATCGACGTAGCCTGACTGCTTGATCCATTCGGCAGCGGAGAGCACGTCCTGCAAATCGCCCCCACCCATGTCGAACAGGTTCGCCTGTTGAAATTCCTTTCCATAACCCGTCGATCCGCGATAATTCGGCGCAATCACGATGTAGCCCTGGTTCACCGCGAATTGAACGAAGCGGTTGAATGAGTTCACGGTCTGGGAAGTGGGTCCTCCGTGGATGTAAACGATGGCGGGATGCTGCGCATTGCGCGGCAGGTTATATGGCATATAGACGAAGGCGGAGATCGTCCACTTGCCATCCTTGCTCGGATAGTGCACGAGCGACGGTTCCACCATATCTGCCGCTCGTATTCCGCCAACTGCGGAATGCGTGACCTGATGCGACTTTCCGTCGGCGAGCGAATAGACCCAAGCATCATTCGGCGCCGTCGGACCGTTGTGGTAGTAGAGAAGCTTCGAGCCATCTTTCGTGAAGGACGTCCGATCACCACCCAAGCCGTTTACGCCTTTGGGCAAGTGAAGCGTCGTTGTTTTTCCGGTGCCGAGTTCGTGCAGGTAGATCTCCGTGTTTCCGTCAACGTTTGCTGTCCAGGTGATGCTCTTGCCATCCGGGGAGTAACAGCCGCCGGAGATTTCCCACTTGTCACGGGTGAGCCAATTGATTTTTTTGGTCGCGACATCGATCACGCCGACATTGTCGTATCCGTTGCTGGCATTCGAAGTGATCAGCACGCTCTTTCCATCAGGCGATATGTCGTTTGCCGAATAGAGTTGCTCACCTTCATGTGGAGTGAGCAAAGTGCTTTTGGAAGTTGCGACATCTGCGATGAATACGTTCGAGTCGGTACCCTTGGCTTGCACTTGGGTGTAGACGATAAACTTTCCATCCGCCGACCAGATCGGGTCCACATTCATTTTGTCTTTCGGCGTGCCGGTCGTGATGTGCTTTGTCTCGCGCATCAGCGTGTCGTACACATCGATCTCAAATACCGAAGATGTCCTCGGTTTCACCATGTAAGCGAGGTAACGACCGTCGGGCGACCATTCTGGGCTTTCTTCGGCAATCTCGCGAGTGTTGGTGAGATTGACAACTTGCCCGGTTTTCGGCGACACGAGAAAAATGTCCCATTGCTCATCGCCGTCGAAGTCGGACATGTAAGCGATCCACTTACCATCGGGCGACCAGGCGGGCGCAGCCTGACGCTGATCGCTGATGGTCAACTGTACGGGCCATCCGCCATCAGCCGGGACAATCCAGACATTGTTGCGTCCGGTGATGTTGGTGATAAAAGCGATCTGTTTGCCATCCGGTGACCATGCCGTGCCGCCGACGATCCGCGTCATGTACAGCTTCTCGATCGAGAGGTTCTTTTCGACGGCAGCATTCGATTTCGACGCGATCTGCTTGGGATCGGTAATGGCCTGTGGAGCCGGCAAGGTTTGAGTTAGCGACAACGTGCTCATGAGAATGACGATAGCAGGAATGAAGGTGTGCATGGGTTATTGATCCGAAGGAAGAGTTTAGCAATTTTCGATTTGTGATTGCCGATTTGCAATTGGAGAGCTTCGAAAACGGACCAGCATTGAGGGCGTCACAATTGAAAATTGACAATCGTAAATCGGAAATGGACTTACGCTTTCGCGCCTTTGTGCATTTCGACGGTCGACCAGGTTTTATCTTCGGCATGGCAAACCGGTTCGATCGGACACTCGGCACATTTCGGTTTGCGGGCGATACAGAGCTTGCGGCCATGATGGATCACCTGGTGGCTGAAAAGCGTCCAGCGCTCCTGCGGGATGATTTTCATCAGGTCCTGCTCGATTTTTTGCGGATCGCTGTTCTTCGTGAACTCCCAGCGGCGGGAGATGCGGTGGACATGGGTATCGACGACCACTCCCGCGTTCTGTTTGAACCAGGTTCCGAGCAAAACGTTAGCAGTCTTGCGGGCGACGCCGGGTAAGGTGAGTAGTTTGTCCATCTCGCACGGGACTTCGCCGCTGAAATCGGAAACGATTTTTCGTGCGGCGCCCACGACTGACTTGGATTTGTTACGGAAGAATCCGGTGGAGCGGACGTCGGGCTCGAGTTCTTCAGGCTGAAGCGCGGCAAAGTGCTGGACAGTGGGATATTTTTTGAACAGTGCAGGAGTGACGCGGTTTACGTTGACGTCAGTGGACTGAGCGGAAAGGATTGTTGCTACGAGAAGCTCCCATGCATTGCCATGGTGCAGAGCGCAGGTGACGTCGAGATACATTGCGTTGAGGTGGCCGAGAATCGCGCGCACTCGATCCGGAGCAGTTGGGTTATAGCCCTTGGTGGTTTTCGGGCGAGCTTGCTTGGCTTGGCCAATTGTGACTTTCTTGATTGGACGTTCGGTACGGCTTTGCTTAGTGTGGCGGGCGGGGGCGCCCGCCGCTCCACCGACCTTTTGCATACGGCGTGTGCCTTCGTGAAGTCCGGTTTTTGCAGGTTGCCGGGGGATGATGCCTCGAGCCATGGGTCTCCTCAGAGCGAAAATGCTAACAGATTGCTGCGTTGGTGATTTGCAATGGAGTCCGAATCGGGAAGGTATTGTTTCTGCGCGCCAGATCCCTCCGCTCACTGGTAAGAACGCGAGCGTTCGGGATGACGCCGTTTACTGATAAGCAGAGCAAAGAATGGCACTCGGCCAGTACAAATCGACAATCGCCAATTGGAAATTGACAATCGCTAGCGCCATGTCCTTCCGTCACCATCTCGTTAATTGACGGTGGCTACTGTGGTGGTTAATCTGGATTGTCATAAAACAGGTGGAACACAGTGGCAGTCAAAGCGATAAAACTCGGACAAGTCTGGCGCAACGATGGCGACGGCCAGGATTATCTGGTCACGAAACTCTACAGCGAAGTTTTCACGCAATATGCCCTGTTGCGTCCAGCGGGTTTGAGTGCTCCTGATGCGCCCACGACGCGCGTGAAGGTCACAAAATCGTCCGATGGCGCAACGCTCCCCGGATACACATTTACGCAGGAAGGGGCGTTTTAGAACCTGCCTTGAGCCTCCGGCCGTTAGGCTCCAACAAAACCAAAACCTGCTGATGCTACCGTGCGCCTACGCCTAGGTAGGACGCTAAAAGCTGTGAAGAAAGTTAATCCTGAGATAATGGTTTTGATCCGCTAAAGCCTGGAGCCTGGAGCCTAACACTGCCCTTAAATGACTGAAAAAATTCTTGCCTTTTTATTCATCTTCATTAAATCGGTGGTTGAGACAACGGGTTATTCCGGCATTGCGCTGCTGATGGCGATTGAATCGGCGTGCATTCCATTGCCGTCCGAGCTGATCATGCCGTTTGCGGGGTACCTAGTGTACGAAGGGAAGATGACCCTCTTCTGGGCCGCGACTGCTGGAGCAATCGGCTGCAATCTGGGGTCGCTCGTTGCCTACGAGATCGGGCGTTATGGCGGGCGACCGCTCATCGAACGCTATGGGAGTTGGATCTTGATGGGCCGCCGCGAAATCGAATGGGCCGACAGATTTTTTCAGCGCTGGGGACAAGCGGCTGTTTTCGTCGGGCGCCTGCTGCCGGTCATCCGTACTTTTATTGCGCTGCCAGCGGGAATCGCCCGCATGGCGCGCGGACGCTTTCACGTGTATACGTTTCTGGGCTCGTGGCCGTGGTGTTTTGGCTTGGCATGGATCGGGATGAAGCTGGGCGAGAATTGGCGATCGCTTGGGAAATACTTTCATCAGTTTGACATCGTGATTGGAGCGGTGCTGGCGATTGGAACGATCTGGTTTATCTGGACACACTGGCAGAATCGGATCAGGGCGGCAGAGTAGAGCAGATTTCAGATTGTTGATTTCGGATTTTAGACTTAAAGTCAGACCCGCTTTGCCACTGTCGTTTTACAATCTGCAATCGAAAATCTTGGATCTAAAATCGAAAGGTGCTATGAAGCGACTCTTGCTGCTCACAGTTGTGCTCGTTTTAATAGTGGGTTCTGCACTGGCCCAATCCACGCCAGCTCCGTCCGGCCAGCCCTTTGTGGTCGAGTACTACTACAAGGCCAAGTGGGGGCACGCCGAAGAGTTTCTCACGCTATTCAAGAAGAACCACTATCCGTTGCTGAAGAAGCAAGTGGAGATGGGACGCATGGTGAAAGTGTGGGTGGATCAGCCGCGCCATCACGCGACTGAAGACGGGCGCTGGGATTATCGGGTGACGATTGTGTTCAAGAACGCAACCTTGGCGAATGAGCCGTTCGACGAAGATATGCTGAAGAAACAGCTGTTTCCGGATCAGGCGACGTATGCGAAGGAAGAACAGCGCAGGTTCGAGATCCTGGATGCGCACTGGGATTTGCCAGTGAAGAGTGTGGACGTGGACGCCAAGTAAGAAGACTGCCCAGTGATCTATCTCACAGAACGTGCTTGCCACGCGTGAGAAAATAGTGATTGGCAAGCGCTTCCCTTGAGAAGCACGGCCAGGAGGCGACCATGTTGTATCTGCGGAATCGCTTCGGCAAAAACCCTTATTTCCAATTCCATCCAATGCAATCGGCGTTCTCACTGATCGCAACGCTCGCATTGCTCGGCATGTTGGTGTGGATGCTTTGGGTTTCTGCACATTAGATGGATGGGCTTTCTGCTTGTCCTACGTCTAAGGGCTATTGAACTGCGTTGCCATAGGTCGGGACATCCTGTTGCACAACGAATTGGAGTGAGGCTCCGCGGGCGGCCCAGTCTCCTTGCCCTGAGGTGGTGCTCAGGAGCTTCTGGGTAAGTGCCAAGGTCTTCGCTTTCGACTCCTCGGCTTTCTTCGGCTGTTCGTCACTCTTGAACATGTCGATAAGCGCGGCACGACGCCAAGCGGCGTTATAGAGGGCCTCTGCCGCTCTCGGTGACTGAGGGTGCTCGTTCGCGTACTTCTCGTATATCTCAGCTTCTTTGTCGGGGCATTTCACCGAGCCCTGCCAATCTCCGCACAACTTGTTTTCAATCAACTGGAAAGCGGCGATTTCAGCCCACTTGGTGCCGGGATACTTCTTTATGACGAGCTTCATCAACTCCTCGTTCATCCCGACGCGCAGAAAGCTTTCTTTTTCGCGAGCGGATGGACGAGACATGACATCGATCTTGTCGATTTGCCAGCGAATATCGGCAGCACGATACAGCGCCTCCGCAGCGTAAGGCGAGGCTGGAAACAGGTCGTAGACGCGATAGTAGAGGCGGGACGCATCATCGGCGGCCCCCCGACGGCCATGGCGACGGCTGCCTTCATCCTCGGAACTTGCGCCCTCTCCAAACAGAATGCGGTCGCCATCTTGAGTGGTGGTGTGAACGACGCCTTTGTCCAGGATCCATCCGGTAACGGTTTTGTCTTCACCGAACATCGCCATCACGTGCAGCCAGTCACGGGAAGTCTCGATAAACACGAGTTCGCGGCCGCGCTCGACCTCACCGAGCTTGGCCGACTTCGCGTCGGGGGAAAGGTAGATAACGGCCTGGCGTATGAGGGAACCGCGGTCAGCCGCGGACGCCACCGTGATCAGTGCAAGCAGGAGCGGTAGTACGAATGCGATCTTTTTCATCTCAGTTAGGATGCGCCGTCCGATGGTGCCAGGACAGTCAGCGGTGAAAGGGAAGTTTACACCGGGGACAAAGGCTATTGATCGATGACGAAAGGATAAACGAATCGGCTTTTGAGTCGATTTGTGACGAGCTTTCAATTGGGGCGAGCCGGCCGCGGAGCCGAGTTTTCGCACTCGACGATGTTGCGTAGCACGTCCTCGAGCAGATCACGTTCGGACTTGTCTTCGCAGACGATTAGCCGGTCCTGGATCAACTTTCGTGCTTGCCCACAAAGAGCGCGCCGCTGCTCGGTGTCGGGCTCGCGCATTGCGCTTTCATAAATGCGATACCAATCGCCACACACGTGGACCATGGAGCCTCCTTGGCGAACTATGGTCTAAGTGGTTAGCGTGAGGATTTATTCGGCGAGCTCCTGGACTACGCCGGGTGTGTATCCGATCTTGCAAAGCCTCACAAGTTCACGGATGCATCAACTACCAAAGCTTACTCTTCAGCTTCTACGAAGTATGTGACAAGAAAATTAGTTTTGCCCGCTGCGGCCGAGGAAAGTCATGCCGTTGGAACGGTATCCTTTGGATCTGCCTCAATCGTGACTTCGACTTTGGCCCCTTGCTTCAGCTTTACAGACTCGCCATTCTCGTCTTGGAGGATATTCTCTACACGGACTTCGCGGTAAAGGTGGTCCGCGCCATCGACCCCGATCTGGGCCTTTTCAGGTTCGCCAGGAAATGGAGATGGAATAATCTTTTCGACCGTGCCGGTCAAAGTTGAGCTGGGTTTTTCTTCTGACATGAGTTTGGTGGGCTACCTGTCAAGAACCTACATGAATATCTGGAGAGCGGCAAGCTCAGGAGGGCATGTTTCGATAGAAAAATACACATTGTGCATGAGACGGCACTCGTTCCAGTGCTACCGGGTTCTGAGTGCGTTGACGATCGGTCGGATGTCCTGCAATCACGGCTATAATGCGCGGCGTGAACATGAATCGCCGTGAACTTCTTTGGGGCGCCAGCACCATGTTGGGTGCTTCGGCTCTGGTGCCAATCTCAATAGCTCAGAGTTCAACTCGTTTGAGCATCGACGGTGGGCGCCTTCAGGCCGAGCTTGAAGGCCTCAGCGAATTCGGCCGGCCCGCCAACGGTTCATTTGCGGACGGCGTCAGTCGAGTCGCCTATTCCGATGCGGACGTGTCGGGACGCGAATACGTTCTGAAGTTGATGAGAACGGCCGGACTGGAACCGCGAATCGACACTGCAGGAAATATCTTCGGTCGCCGCGACGGCAGCGATGGCTCACTCAAGCCGATTCTCTTCGGTTCGCACATTGACTCGGTTCCAAGTGGAGGGAACTTCGACGGTGATTTGGGGTCACTCGCCGCGATAGAAGTGATTCGCGTGTTGAAAAACAATTCGGTTACGACAAGGCATCCGTTAGAGGTAGTGATCTGGTCGAATGAAGAGGGTGGCACAGTAGGTAGCCGCGCGACGATCGGCGACATTCATCTTGAAGATCTTGATCGCATGTTCAACGGAGTTCGCATGCGGGATGGTGTGCGGAAGATCGGTGGTGATCCGGATCGGCTGGGAGAGGCCCGGATAAAGCCTGGAGCGTTTCATTGCTATCTCGAACTGCATATCGAACAGGGAGCCAATCTGCATAAAGCGGGAATTCCGATCGGCGTGGTCGAGGGAATCGTCAGCATCGATGAATATGAGGTCGAGATTCGCGGATTCGCAAATCATGCTGGAACAACGCCGATGCCGGAAAGACGCAATGCGCTATTAGCTGCAGCAAAAATGATCGAGTTGGTGCAAGAAGTCGTAACTCGCGAACCGGGCCGGCAGGTTGGAACTGTCGGACACCTGGAGGTTTCACCGAATGCAAGGAACGTGGTGCCGGGTTTGGTAAAACATTCGGTCGAGTTGAGAGACCTTTCTCCGGAGAAGATTGCTCGGCTGGGCCAAGAGATTCAGAAGCGAGCGCAAGATGTCGCGCGAGACACAAAGACTGAGATTTCAATGAAGCAGATCGAGCATGATGATCCGGCAATGGCAACGCCGGGGATCAAGGAACAGATTGAGGCGGCAGCTGTGGACCTTGGATTCAAGACCATGCACTTGCCAAGCGGAGCTGGTCACGATGCGCAGATCATGGCCAAGCTCGGACCCATGGGGATGATCTTTGTGCCGAGCGTTGACGGTATCAGCCATTCCCCGAAAGAGCTGAGCCGATGGGAAGACTGCGCGAACGGTGCGAACGTGCTTTTGCAGACAGTTATTCGAATGGATCGAAGCTAATCTAGGGCTTGACCATCTTTTCTGGTCTAACCAACTGTTCAAATTCTTCTTCCGTCAAATGGCCCAATTTCACGGCCGCTTGCTTCAGGCTGGTCCGCTCGACATGCGCGTGATGGGCGATCTTGGCCGCCGTGTCATAGCCGACTTTTGGTGCAAGAGCGGTGACCAACATCAATGAGTGTTTCACGTAGTGATCAATCTTGTGCTTGTCGACTTCGATGCCATTGATCATGAACTCGACGAAGCCGTGGCTCGCGTCGGACAGCAACGTGACCGAATGCAGGAAGTTGTAGATGATGACAGGCTTGAAGACATTGAGCTGGAAATTGCCTTGAGAACCTGCGAAACCTACAGCAGCGGTGGCGCCATGCACCTGGGCGCAAACCATCGTCATCG
Organism: Terriglobales bacterium; assembly: GCA_036265385.1. Classification (GTDB taxonomy): domain Bacteria; phylum Acidobacteriota; class Terriglobia; order Terriglobales; family Acidobacteriaceae; genus DATAPD01. Next base: position 93,129 of record DATAPD010000025.1, on the reverse strand, counting down.
CTTCGGACTGGGTTGGATTCACCTTGCCCGGCATAATCGAGGAACCGGGCTCGTTTTCGGGAATGATGAGTTCGCCGAATCCGCAACGTGGGCCCGAGGCAAGCCACCGAATATCGTTGGCGATTTTCATCATAGAAGCCGCGAGGGTTTCAAGAGCTCCCTGAGCGAAGACGATCTCGTCGTGTGCAGATAGTGCAGCGAATTTGTTCGGATGTGAGCGGAAGGGAAGCCCCGTCATTTCCGCGATCTTTTTGGCCGCCCGCTCCCCGAATTCGGGATGTGCGTTCAACCCTGTTCCGACTGCGGTCCCTCCTATCGCCAGATCGTATAAGCCATCCAGAACCTGTTCGAGGCGTTTGAGGTCGCGCTCAAGCAAGCTGGCCCAGCCGCTGAACTCCTGTCCGACGGTGAGAGGCACGGCGTCCTGCAAGTGCGTGCGTCCGATCTTGACGATGTCGTCGAATTCCTTTGCTTTCTTGTCGATTGCCTTCTGAACAATTTGGATTGCAGGAATGAGCGCCCATTTCACCCGTTCCGCAGCTGCGATGTGCATTGCTGCGGGGAAAGTGTCGTTCGAGGATTGCGACATGTTGACGTCATCGTTAGGGTGGATGGGCTTCTTCGATCCCATCTTGCCGCCAGCCAGTTCGATGGCGCGATTCGAAATGACTTCATTGACGTTCATGTTGGTTTGAGTTCCGCTGCCGGTCTGCCAAATGCGAAGAGGGAAATGATCGTTGAGTTTGCCGGAGATGACCTCGTCCGCTGCTTGAACAATGAGCTTGGTTTTCTCGGCGGAAAGTTTGCCGAGCTCCTGATTCACGAGCGCGCACGCTTTCTTCAAGATGCCGAAGGAGCGGATGAGCTCTGGCGGCATAATGTCGCGGCCAATCGCGAAGTGGTGGAGAGAACGCTGGGTCTGGGCTCCCCAATACACGTTTTCGGGGACGTCGATAGTCCCCATGCTGTCGGATTCGGTGCGCATGCGAGGTGAAGGGTCTGGGGCGGTGCTCATGGTGCAAAAGACTCCGCGGGCGAAGTGTGTAACTTGAAATTATAGCGCCGGAGCGGTTGCAGACCTGCAACAGGAAGGCGCTCGAAATGATCAACTTGAAGAGACGAGTTTGTGATCGACCGGATGCGAACCGACTTGACGCTAGTATCCGCGTGCTAAAATCGAGAGTTTTCATACAGCGCGCTGAGCTTCACCTGCTTGTTTCCCGCGCAGAGGCATATTCCTTGGCAGTCGAGCAGATCCCAGAAACCCTTCCGCGTACGCAGGCCCATTCCCGGCCCGACAACTGGTGCGATGTAATCGTGATAGGAGCAGGACCGACCGGTTTGGCCTGTGCCATCGAGGCCCAGAAGGTTGGGATGAAGGTGATGGTGGTGGACAAGGGCTGTCTTGTGAACTCCCTTTTCAACTACCCGTCAAACATGACTTTTTTCACCACGCCGGAGCTGCTGGAGATCGGCGACATCCCGTTCAGCACCGCAAACACAAAGCCGAATCGCCAGGAAGCTCTCGAGTACTACCGGAGGGTGGCAGAGCACTATGAGCTGCACGTCTGCCAGTATCAGTGGGTGAAGACTGTCACGGGAGAAGACGAAAAATTCCGGGTCACTGCGACAGACCGCAATGGCCGCATTCATGACTATCGAACCCGGAAAATCATCGTGGCGACGGGATATTACGATCTGGCGAACGTCTTGAGCATTCCTGGAGAGGACCTGCCCAAGGTGTTCCATTATTATCGCGATCCTCACCCATATTTCGACAGCGATGTTCTCGTGATTGGTGGCAAGAATTCGGCTGCGACTGCCTCTTTAGACCTGTGGAGACACGGAGCAAGGGTAACGCTTGTGCATCGGGGATCCACGATGCATCACCACGTAAAGTATTGGATTCGTCCCGACATTGAGAACCGGATCAAAGCCGGAGAAGTGGTGGGCTATTTCAACAGCACAGTGCAAGAGATTGGTATCGACTACGTGGTACTTAAGACACCCGAGGGCGTAATCCGCATCAAAAACGACTTTGTGTTTGCTCTTACTGGATATCACCCAGACTATGATTTTCTGCGTTCGATGGGAATTGAACTGTCTTCGGAGCAGTGCCGTCCCGTTTGCGACCCAGAGACGCTGGAGAGCAATGTGTCCGGAATTTACGTGGCCGGTGTTATCGTGGCAGGCTCGCGAACCAATGAGATCTTCATTGAGAACGGCCGTTTTCACGGAAAGCAGATTGCTGCGGATCTGAAGAACCGCCGGCGAAATGGTAGCTAGTCATTAGTCACTAGTTTGTAAAGCCCCTCCAACGAAACTCGCATCTGCGACTAAGCTCACTCACCAAGCAGATACTTCTTCACGAACATCGTAACCGCGTAAAACTGAAAATCCTGGTTCTTCTTTTTCTGGAAACCGTGGCCTTCGTCCTTGGCCAAGAGGTACCAAACTGGTGCGCCATTCGCGCGCACCGTTTTGACCATCTGCTCGGATTCGGTCATGGGCACACGTGGGTCGTTCTTACCCTGAATCACGAAGAGAGGCTTAGTGATGTTCTTCGCTTTGGTCAGCGGGGAGATCGACAGAAGAAAAGCGCGCATCTCAGGGACGCGTTCGTCTCCATATTCGACGCGCCGAAGGTCCTGACGATATCCAGATGTATTCTCGAGAAATGAAACCAGATTGGAGATGCCAACAATGTCGACAGAGCAGCAGACTCGATCGTTGTAATTGGTGGCGACGGCCAGGGTCATGAAGCCGCCATAACTGCCACCGGTGATCATGACGCGGTTGGCGTCGAGATCGGCCTGAGTAGCGATCCAGTCGAGCAGGGAATTGATGTCCTTGTAGGAACCTTCTCGGTTGAAACCATTATCGAGTGCAAGGAAGGTCTTTCCATAGCCGCTCGAGCCGCGCACATTGGGGTAGATCATCGCGACGCCAAGTTCAGTAGGATAGAACATGTTTTTGCCAAGGAAGTACGGTCGGAACTGGCCTTCCGGGCCGCCATGAATGTTGATGATTACGGGACGCTTGCCAGTGAATCTTGCAGGTGGACGATAGAGAAATCCGCTGATGGAGCGATCATCGAAGCTTTTCCAATGGATAAGAGACGGCTCGGTGAAGGCTTTGGTGTTCAACCCACCGGTTTCACTTTCGGTCCAGCGAGAGAGTTTTCCAGTTGTGATGTCGACTGAATAAACATCATCGTTTGAAGTGGCGGAATTGAACTCGAAAGCGAGATCACGATTGTTCTTGTGCCATTTGACGTTGCTTAATACGCCGTGTGGCAACGTGGGAGCAGGCAACTCTTTACGAGCAACCGTGTCGAACAAATGTACGACACCATATCCATCCTCATTGGTAACGAATGCGATGGTCTTGCCGTTATCAGAAAGATCAAACTCATCGACATCCCAGTGAATGCTGGTTGTGAGATATGTGGGCTGCTTGGTGGCGAGGTCAATGTAGGTGAGCCGGTGGAACTCGGAGTCTCTGTCGGTCGTAACGAAAACGCCTTTGCCGTCTTTGGTAAGTAACCCACCGCCGTAATGAACTTTGTCTTTGCCCTGCGGATCCGGCGGGGTCAAGGCCGTTTTCGTTCCATTGTCAGCATCAATGAGCCATAGATAGCTTTCGTTGGCGGAGATTTCCTCCTGGGCGAGTAGCTTGTGACCGTCGGGAGACCAATCCTGAATGCTCCAGCCCCCGCCGGAATTTTGAGTAAGAAGGTGGTCTGTTTTCGGGTCCCGCGGATCCATGATGTAAAAATCAACATCGTTTCCGTTACGCCTCGTTGATCCATAAGCGATTCGATTGTCAGAATGAGACCAGACCGCGCCAGTGTTACGAGATTTTCCGTCGGTCAGGAGAGTGGTGTCACCACTTGCGAAGTCGTAGCGAAAGAACTGAAAAAACTCACCGCCTCCGACGTCTTTGACGAAAATGAAGTAATCACCGCCAGGAGAGAACTTGGCGTTGTACACAGGTTCTGGATAGAACGTCAGTTGGGAGCGGTCAGCGCCTGGAGATTTCACAAGATGAATTTGCGGAGCATCCGCGAAGCGTGTCGAGATCAGCATCTCGCGAGTTTTGGGATTCCAATCCGCCAACAAGGCGAAGCGGACGTTGTTGTAGCTCGCTACAGCATTGGCAATCGATGTTGGGATCGGCGGGAGACCATCGACGACCAGGTTTTCGTTGGGCGCAACCGAGGGTTCCTCCGCGTGCAACAACGGGGCGATACAAAGAAAAAGAACGAGAGCGAGGCAGAAACGCTTCATTCGTAACTCCTTATGATGGGACGGAGTTTAGACGATTAGAGCGTCCACAGGATAGGTTGACGGAATAAACACGACTCCCTCAGATCTGGGTAAAGAACTGTCGAGAGTTGAAGCTGATTTCTTATTCCGAGAAATGGCGGCGAATCAAAGCAGCAACGCCGATCATTCCACTTCCGAATAGCGCTAAGGTTCCGGCTTCAGGCAGGATCGAAGAGCGCGGGTGATTGGCGGCCCATAAAGATGCTGGAACCGCAACACCGGCGAGGAGAATTGAACCGAAAAATCGAATTCTGGGCCCAAACAGCTTCACAGGAGAGTCCTTCCGTGGTCAAAATGCAACTCAAGTACCGTACTTCAATCGATGCAGCGCGTCGAGCCAAAACCCTTGCTGGGAGAGCCTTACAGGTCAACACTCGGTTTCCATCTTCTGCACAATAGTGTTCTGAAGATGCAGAGCGTTGCATGAAAAAGTCAGAACGATGGAGTGATGAAAAAGCCCTCGGTCGCCCGAGGGCTCTTCAAACCATCTTTTGGCCAGCCAGTTAGTTAAAGGAGACGACGGCGGAGCAGTCCTCCAAGACCGAGGAGACCAGTACCCAGCATCGTCAATGTCGCGGGTTCCGGAACAGCCGTTGGTCCACCACCGGACGCGAATCCAGTTGAAGGAGCGCAGTTGGTGCCGCTGCCGTTGCAGAAATGGATTACAAACGCATTACCGCTACCATTTACGCCGGTTAGCTGACTCACCGTGAGGCCAGGTGCCGTGATAATGAATGAAAGAGTGTCAGCGCTCGTAACGCCATTCGGTCCGCCCTTCAAATTCGAAAGGTCGAAGGAGAAGGTTCCGAACTGGCTAACATTCTGGGAAGTTTTTAGCTGATTAAAGCTGAGGTCCGTGTATGTGTTTCCGCCGGCTGTGATGCTGACTGGGCCGACGTTCGAAAGATTCAGTGAAGAGCTGTAGTTGAATCCGATCTGCCCACCTTGAAGCTTAATTGTGTAGCCGGGATTCATGGTGATCGTTACCATCACCATGTCAGTTCCAGCGGATGCAAGCGAGACTGTGCCGACACTGCCGGAAATGCCTAAGTTGTTTGCTGTCAATTGTATGTTGTCCGCGGCTGCGAAGGGGATGGCGGCTACAAAGAGCGCCAACAAGATCAAAAGACGGTTCATGCGAGAATTCATCGAGATTTTCCCCACTACAAAAATGTGACCCGCGATAGATAAAGCAGGCTGGGGGCCAAAAGGCGGGCCATACAGGATTTGGAACTTCCTAGGCTGCAATAAGATAGGGGTGATATTTCCCACAGTTTGGGTCGTACTGGGGTGCTGTGCAGAAGTTTGCAGTTTGTGTGCGCAGGATGTAGCTGAATCGACCTGAAGACAGCCGAATTGCAGTTGAGCAAGTTCAGCGCTAGACGCGGGAGTTGATGGATCCACAACCAGAAAACGAGATCGGGAAAGTACGATTTTGGGGCTACGTCGGCCTGCTTCGATCGAACTCGAATTTCCGTCGCCTGTGGTGTGCGCAGATTGTGAGCGAGATCGGTGACTGGTTCTATACGCTCGCGATCTACAACCTTTTGCTGCAACTCACCGGACGAGCCAGCTCCGTGGCGTTAGCGCTTGTTCTGCAAGTCTTGCCCCAGACGCTGATCGGGCCGACATCGGGCGTCGTGAATGATCGCCTACGCCGTAAGCAGGTAATGATCGCAGCTGACCTGCTGCGCGTCGTCATCGTTTCCTCGATGTTGCTCGTGCGCTCGAAAGAGATGGTCTGGCTGATTTATCCGCTGCTACTGCTAGAAACCTTGATGGCGGCGCTTTTCGAGCCGGCCAGAAGTTCAGTGATTCCAAATATTGTCCGCAAAGAAGAAGTGGTGCTGGCCAACACGCTCTCTTCGACTACGTGGTCGCTCAACCTGCTACTTGGTTCGAGTATCGGTGGAATCGTAGCGGCGCTACTTGGACGCGACGCAGTATTTGTGTTGAATGCACTGTCGTTCCTCGTGTCCGCATGGTTTATATCGCGCATGCGCTTTGAAGAACCTCACGTAGAAGGGCGAGCGCCTTTCCACTTTCGCGAATTATTGGACTACACACCGGTGATGGAAGGAATTCGCTACGTGCAACGCCATCGTGACTTGCTCGCGACAGTGTTCGTGAAATCGGGGAACCTGGTGGTTGGACCAAGTTGGGTTTTGTTCACGGTCATGGGACAAACGGAATTCAAAGTCGTGTGGCCGGGAGTGAATCCTGAGCGCGGTGCATTCTTGGGTATGAGTTTTCTTTTGGGCGCACGCGGACTCGGCGCTTTGATTGGTCCGCTCATGAATGCGCCATGGGCTGGGAAATCCCAGTCGCGCCTCCGCCTTGGAATTTTGTTTGGGTATGTTGCCTGCGCGACGGGCTACGCATTGCTCGGGTTGGCGAATCACCTATGGATAGCCTGCCTGTGTATCGTATTGGGGCACATCGGAGGTTCGACGGTCTGGGTTTTCTCGACAACTCTGCTCCAACTGAGTACGGAAGACCGTTTTCGGGGGAGGGTTTTTGCCGCCGATCTTGGATTCTGCATGTTGATGATTGCAGTGGGTGCTTTCATCGCGGGACGACTAGTTGATGCGGGGTTTGCGGCGCGTAGTGTGGCAAGCGGCGCGGGATTGATGATGGTGCTTCCGGTATTGTTGTGGGGTTATAGGTTAAGAAAAGAATCCAAGGCGGGAATTGTGGGTGGATTAGCCGCAGAGGATGTTGCGTCAGGCGGTACGGACGGACCATAGCCCGGTTCGCAAATATCAGCCCATCAACTCGTTAATCTTCGCGGCCAGAATGAAATCGGATTCGGTCAAACCTTTGGCGGCATGCGTCCAGAGGGTCACTTCAACGCGTCCCCACGCGAGCAGGATGTCGGGATGATGGCCCTCCTCTTCGGCTACAGCTCCAACCTGATTAGTGAAAACGAGAGCGTGTTTGAAATCGGGAAAAACGAATGTGCGCGTGATGTGATGATCGTTGACGATCTGCCAGTGAGGGATCTCACGGAGAAGCCGATCAAGGTCGACGCCCTTCAGAGCAGGCGTGCCGCCACGACAGGGAACACAATGTTTGGAGGCCAGAGTGGACATGGAAGTACCGAAATTCTAGCAGGCTCCGTGAGTTGTAAACCAGCACTATTAACGTCGCGAGCTCCAGGAAGGACGCTTATCTCGCGAGCGGGATCCTCTTCGAAGCAGGGTCGGGATAATTCCCCAAGCGATCGAACCATCAAGGCGAGGAAGCGGAAGGAGATTGAAAAGGGCTACTCCGAAGCTAAAATAACCAAGAATGACTAGTGCCGCATTGAGAGGCTCGAATTTCGTGTATCCAAAAACGGCAATCCATAACATTAATGGTATTGCGATCACGGATTGGGCTATGACGCCACCCCATGCGATGACTTGGTGGTCAAATTCAGACCATGGATTACTGAAGTGCGTTAGGCCAAAAATGGGATAGAGTTCGATTCGGTCAACGTGACATCCTTTGCGGCGTGCCACCACCATGTGGCCACTCTCATGAATCAGCAAAACGCCGAAGTAGCAAATTAATCCCACCAAAGAAAGTGCTGGTCTTTGAATTGCCTGTAACAAGATCAGTAATGTGATCGCGAAGACGGACCAGTGCACATACACTCGCACACCTTCAATTCTCATAACTTCGGGAAGGCGATTCATTCGAAAACGCAGCGATCGGCGTTAGAACGGGATGTCCTCGTCCGTGATGGGCCCGGCACCAGCGCTGGCATGTTCGGCTTCTGGTGCGCGTTGATCGAAATTATTGCCGGATGAACGCGAACCGGAATATTCCCCGCCACCACCGCCTTCGCCGCGTCCGCTAAGCAGGACAAGATCCTGGCAAACAACTTCGGTCATGTATTTTTTCTGGTTGGTTTGCTTGTCATCCCAGGAGCGGGTTTGCAGGCGCCCTTCAACATAAACCTTCGAGCCCTTTTTCAAATACTCGCCGGCGATTTCTGCTTGCCGCTGCCACAGCACAACGTTGTGCCATTCGGTGCGGTCCTGCCACTCCCCGCCTTTGTCTTTGTAGCGCTCGTTTGTTGCGAGCGTGATCTTCGCGACAGCCGTGCCCTGCGGCGTGTACTTCACTTCAGGATCTTTTCCAAGATTGCCGATAAGAATGACTTTATTCACACTCTTTGCCATGGGAGCTCCTTCGGAAAGGCCACTATATCAGAGTCGGAATCATGCAGTTGTTCAGGGCTAACAGGTTGCTTGTGATTGATGAACGGGAAGTTGGGTCGCGCACCTCAGTGTTGGAGGTCTTTAGAGGCATAGAGATTCCTCCTTGCTCGCTGTGCTCGCGTGTCGGAATGACAAACATTCGAGATGCGTGTTCGCTACGCTGGCCTGTCGGAATGACAAGTGCGATGAGTTTGCGAAATGTCAGCTCTTGCTCAGGCGTAGAGGTGATAGAGCATGATGTAAATCACGACGCCCGTGACAGAAACGTAAAGCCAGAGTGGAAATGTCCAGCGCGCGATGCTGCGATGGGCAGGGAAGCGGGCCTTCAGCGCGCGGTTTGCAGTGATGAGTACGAGAGGAACGATGGTGGCGGCGAGAATCGTGTGTGAAATCAGGATCGTGAAATAGACGGGACGAACCCAACCTTGTCCACGGAAGTGAACCGACCCGACATGAGCGTGATAGTAGAGGTAAGAGATTAAAAACAGCGTTGAGGTTCCTAGCGCCGTCAGCATGACGGCGCGATGCTGCGCGATCCGCTTGCGCGCGATGAGAATGCGGCCTACTAAAAGTAGACAGGCACTTGCGCCATTCAGTGTGGCATTGATTGCAGGGAAGACGGAGTAATCCATTTGGCGCGAAACGGCTGATCGCTAACAGCTAACGGCAAAAATAAAATGCAAACGGCTCGCAGGCGATCGCAACATCACAAACACATTCGGTTCGTAGCTTCATGCTGCTGGCTTTGTCGTCCTGCGATTCGCAACGATGAAGGCGATTCCGAACATGAACAACGCAAAAAGTAGCAGGGTCGCCATCGAGGCGCTCAACGAAAAGTCGGACGGGCTATTCGGATATAGCAGAGAGCGCAGCGCATCCACACCATAGGTCAGTGGATTGATGCGCATTAGGGCTCGTAACCATCCCGAAGCTCCGCTGAGCGGAAACAGTGCGCCCGACAATAGCCAAAGCGGAATCAAAAAAAGATTGATGATGCCATGGAAGGCTTGAGTCGAATCCATCGGCCAGGCGATTGCAAAGCCAAGCGCGGTCAGGGCAAAAGAAACAAGGAAGACGACCAGCACCACCAGAGCGAACTGCAAAGGATGGAATGTGATCCCAATAAAAGGCGCGAACACCAGGAACAAGAGACCTTGCGCCGCAGCGAGGGTCGTGCCACCGAGCACTTTCCCTAAAACGATCGCCGAACGCGGAACCGGAGCGACGAGAACAGAAAGCAGGAAGCCTTCTTTACGGTCTTCGATAACCGACATCATGGTAAAGATGGCGGTGAAAAGCACGATCATGATCAGCGCGCCGGGAAAGAAGTAATCGAGATAGTGGGCCTGTCCGGGCGCCTCGCCGGAACGGAAGGAAGTGCCGAAGCCGGAACCAATCACAATCCAGAAGAGAAGTGGTGAGGCAATGACGCCGACCACTCGCGCGCGTTGGCGGTAAAAACGGACGATCTCGCGCAACCAAAGCGTGTAGGCGGGAAGGAGCACACCATCATGCGACGGAGCGGTGCGTGCTGGTAGAGTCGCGGTTTGAGTGGCCATTTCTCTTTCCTGCCTGACGCAGCGAGCTACGTCTCTGAGGGCACGTTTGATTCGTTCCAGAAGCGATGCCCGGTGCGATGAATGAATACGTCTTCGAGCGTCGGCTTACTCACAGAGAGCGACTGAATTTCTCCGGGGAACGCTTCCACCACATCGGTGACGAAGCGATGCCCGTTCTCGATTTCAAGGCGAACGTGTCGATCATGAACAACCGGCTCCACTGCAAAGCGATTGCGAATGCGATCTGCCAGGGAATTCGGGTTTGAAGCCTCAAGCAGGATCACGTCGCCGCCAATCTCGCGTTTGAGTTCTGTGGGCGTACCGAGCGCAACCAGTTTTCCTTCATTAAGAATCGCAAGCCGATCGCAACGCTCCGCTTCTTCCATCAAATGTGTCGTGACGATCACCGTGACCCGCTCCTGATCGCGAAGCTGAGCGAGATATTGCCAGAGGTCCCGCCGGGCACCAGGGTCAAGGCCGGTAGTCGGCTCGTCAAGGAGTAAGACCGAGGGATGGTGCAGCAGACCTTTCGCGAGTTCGACTCTTCGCTCCATGCCGCCGGAAAACTTCTCAACGGCATCTTTCGCGCGATCTGCCAGTCCAACGCGCTCCAGGATTTCCATGATCCTGGTTTTGAGAGCCGGGCCGCGCAATCCGTAGAGGTGTCCCTGGTGCCAAAGGTTCTCGTATGCGGTGAGTTTTGGGTCGTTGCTTTGCGCCTGGAATACGACGCCGATATGACGCCTGAGTCCGGATGGGTTAGTGGCGGCGTCAAATCCCTGGATAACCGCGCGCCCGCTCGTAGGCAGCATGAGTGTCGAGAGAATTCTGAACAGGGTTGTTTTTCCGCTGCCATTCGGGCCGAGAAGCCCAAAAAGCTCAGCATTCCGGACCTCGAAGGAGACGCCGTCCAGGGCAGTGCGATCCTCATAACGATGGATAAGGTTTTGGACGCTGATGACTGCGGACTCGGCGCCCGCGACAGGACGCGAACTTACGGGCTCGAGAAGTGGGACTTTAGAGGCCACAGAACATTCTACGACGAGAGAGTATTCAGCATCATTAAGGCGAACAGCAAGGGCAGATAAATGACCGTTGCTTGCAGAAGTTGTCGTGCCCGCTGTTTGGAACGCGGAGCATTCAGCGGTAGGCCCAATGTAGCTAGCCGTCCGCCGAAATAACAAAGAGCGACACCCATGATGATCGCGCCGACGAAATAGATCCTCCCCGACATGCCGAGGATGGTTGGAGCGAGGGTGACGGGTATCAAGACGACTGAGTAAAGCATGATGCGGAGGGAAGTCGAGCGCCCGTCTGGTCGGACGACGGGAAGCATGCGGATACCGCCCCGTTCATAGTCTTCGCGGTAGAGCCAGGCGATTGAGAAGAAATGCGGGAATTGCCAGAAGAACACAATGGCAAACATCACGATAGCGCCCCACTCCAAGCGCCCGCGAACGGCAGTCCAGCCGAGCAGTCCGGGCATCGCTCCCGGGAAAGCCCCGACAAATGTGCAGATCGGATGGACGCGCTTGAGCGGAGTGTAGGCTGCTAGATAGACGAAAGCCGTTAACAGAGAAAGCCAACCCGTCAGCGGGTTGCAGGCGAGTCCTAAATAGAGTGCGCCGCCAACGGTGAGAAAAAATCCAACGAGCGCGCCATGCATCCGGCTCATGCGTCCTGCAGGAAGAGGCCGGTGCGCCGTGCGACGCATATGAGCGTCGATCTGATGCTCCATCACTTCGTTCAACGCGGCGGTGCCGGCGGAGACTGCTCCGATACCTACAAGAGCATGGAACAAGCCCCACGCCCAGGATGAAAACCCAGACGCCTGGGCGCCGAAGTAGTAGCCACACCACGCGGTCATCACAACCAGTGAGGTGACTCGCGCCTTTGTCAGTTCGGCGTAGTCTTCGACAAGAACGCGAAAACGGCTACGAGGCATGACGAACGGTTGAGCGGCGGCGTTCATGCGGCGATAGGGCTCCGTTCTCCGGATCGTATAGGTGCTTCGAACGCCACTGGAACGTGGCGCCAAACCTGGATTGCCAACACTACAGCGGTTGCGAGCAATAGTGCACCGACAGCAACGTGTGCAACGGTGGACAAAACCATGGGCGACTCGGGCTGAAGGGCGTCCTTACCCCACGCAACGCGGGTAAGGAAAGCAGTGAAGCCAAGACAGAGCTGCGCGATCATTAGGTAAAGCATGGTGATGGCAGGGGTGCGTACGGCCTCAATCCTCGAATACTGAGTAAGAGCGCGAATCGACGTCCACGAAAGCACGATCGCTACGATGCCAGCATGGACGACGTGAGGCCACCAGCTCAGTCCCTTATGACGGAACATGGCACCGAGAATCAATTGCACGTATAAGACGACAATCGAAAGCATGGTAAGCGTGACCAGGCTTGGCCGGCGCACATCGTATTCGACTTGCGGAACTTCCTCAACCCATTTGCGCCCGGTAAAAAGCGCGATCGAGACGGCGATGCAGAAGAAAGTTTGAGCAACTGCAGCATGGGCGGAGGAAACTGCTGGAGGAAGAAAGTAAAGAACGGTGATTCCCCCGAGAATTCCCTGGGCGATGACGGTGCCGAGTGCGGCGACTCCGAGAACTCGCATCCAACGACGTTTTTCGGCTCGCCAGGTCCAGACCGCGATCACAATCGTCAGCAATCCAACGAACTCAGCGACCATTCGGTGGCCGTGTTCAAACTTCACGCCACCTACCATGTGTGGCATTTTGTAGATCGATCCGAAGGTGGTAGGCCAATCTGGAACTGAAAGCCCCGCGTCATTGCTGGTGACCAGTGCCCCAGCCACAATCAGCACAAAAGTGACGCAGGCGGTGAAAACGGCGAACCTGTGCAGTGCGCGATTGTACGGTGTAGCAACGGCTTTCAGAGAGGACTCCTTGGTTCGATCGACCCTTGTTGCTTCGCTTCCCCAGAGGCGTACTCACACACAGCTTACCGGTGCGAGCCCACACGCGAAACAGCGTATTCTAACAAAACAGTTCTCGAAGTGAACGCGCAATCTTTCGATGTCTAAACCGAAGCAGGAGCAGCCTGCGGGGTCTCCATCGCTTCGATCACAGCGTCGGCGAATTCAGATGTGCCAGCTTTCCCCCCGATGTCGCGAGTCAACTTGTCGCGAGTGCGGTAGACCCGTTCTAGCGCGTTCCGAACCTTGAGTGCCGCATCGAACTCGCCTAAATGACGCAGCATGAGCAAGCCTGATCGAACGACGGCCGTCGGATTGGCGAGATTTTTTCCAGCGATATCTGGTGCGGACCCGTGGACGGCCTCGAAGATTGCACATGCATCACCGATATTGGCACCGGGAACCAGTCCAAGTCCTCCGACGAAGGCAGCACATAGATCGGAAATGATGTCGCCGTAAAGATTTTCGAGCAGCAGCATGTCGTACTGGTAGGGATTCAGAACCAGCTGCATGCATGTGTTGTCGACAATGTGTTCGGCGTAGGTGATCTCCGGGTACTCCTTGGAAACATTGCGAGAGCAGCGCAGGAAAAGGCCGTCCGACAATTTCATGATGTTCGCTTTGTGGATGGCATGGATCTTCTTGCGCTGGTTTTTCCGGGCGTATTCAAAAGCGAAACGGGAGATCCGGGTAGAAGCCTTTTCGGTGATGATCTTGAGGCTCTCGACTACGCCGGGAACCACTTCGTGTTCGATTCCTGAGTAAAGACCCTCGGTATTTTCGCGGACGATGATGAGGTCCACGTCTGGATAACGAGTTGGAATGTGAGGCAGATTCCGGATCGGGCGGAAGTTCGCGTAGAGTTCGAAACGCTTGCGAAGTTCTACGTTGATGCTGGAGAAGCCGCCCCCGATGGGAGTCGTGACCGGGCCTTTTAGTCCGACGCGTGTGCGTTCGATCGATTCGTGAAGCGCTTTCGGAATGTATTCCTTGTATTTCTCGAAAGCATCAGCTCCAGCTTCATAGGTTTCCCATTCGAACTTGACGCCGGTTGCTTCAAGAATGCGCACTGCAGCGCGCGTGACTTCTGGGCCGATACCGTCGCCGGGGATGAGGGTGACTTTATGACTCATGCGTGAAGTTTATGGATCCTTTCGGGTCGGTTGTAGCTACTGCCGAGTCGCGCTCTTACCTTTGGCCTCTGAGACTTCCTTTGTCTTGAGTAGATCTTTGAGTTCAGCCATGAACTCCTGAACGTCTTTGAAATCCAGGTAAACAGAGGCAAAGCGAACGTATGCAACTTTGTCATAGCGCCGGAGGCGGCTCATGATCAGCTCGCCCAATTCGCTGGTCTTCCGCTCACGCTCCGCGGATTCGATGACAAAGCTTTCCGCTTCATTCACGATCTGCTCGAGCTTGCTAATGGGAACAGGCCGCTTTTCACAGGCGCGTAACAAGCCATTCAAGACTTTTTGGCGGTCAAATTTTTCTCGGCGGCCGTCTTTCTTCACGACCATGTAGGGGATTTCGTCAATGCGTTCGTAGGTCGTGAAACGCTTTTCGCACTTCAGGCACTCACGTCGGCGGCGAATGGAATCCGCCTCTTTGCTCTCGCGCGAGTCGACAACTTTGTCATTCTCAAATCCGCAAAAAGGACACTTCATGGCGCGTGAATGTGCGAATGCTCCTATTTTCTGGCGTTAGAAGATTGTAACAGGGGAACCGTGACGATAAGGTTAACTGAGCAGGTCTGCAGGCGCGGTTTACGTTGCTTTTTCCGCGGAATCTTCAGGGGATTCGTGGCTCTCTTTTGACAGCTTGCGAAGCGAAAGGTGTTCGCGGCGCGCAAGCAAAAGACCAACGGGTACAACAGCGACGAAAGTTACGATCCAGAGCATAATGCCGCAGCTCGCAGCCAGTTCTTTCGGAACATCGAAAAGGTGATACAGGGTGGCTATGGTGGCCAGCTGCGAACCTCCGCCAACACCGGGTAGTTGCACCATTGAACCCACCATACTGGAGCCCATCAGAATCAGGACCTGAGAGACCTTGATATCCAACGACGGGACCCCATAGGAATGCGCGACTTCCTGGTATGCGCGAGCGATCAGATACCACATCCCAAGAGACACCAGAGAAAGCTGAACGAAGGACCAGAAGCCATGAATGGTATTTAGGCCTGCTCGGAATTCTCTAATCCGTATCGCAACCCGATGGCTCAGACCGGATGCCCAATGAGAAAAGCGCTTTTCAAACCAGTTCGCGATGTCCTCGCCGTGCCGAGCTGCGAGCCATGCGAGAAGGGCCATGAGAGTGACGAAGCCGATCAGCATGAAGCCACCTTCGCGAAATCGAGCAACATACTCATCCGCACCAGGAATTGAGGGCATCGCGCTCGGGAGGAAGATGGAATAGACAACGAGAGCTGTAAAAGCGCCGATATCGAAGATCCGTTCGACTGCCCAAACTGCCAGCTGAGAGGAGACCGGAAGATCAGCTCGACGCGCGATCAGATAGGGGCGAATCAACTCTCCTGGTCGTCCGAGGAGAGCTAATCCAGTGAACCCCACCAAGGTCGGTGCAATGAGTTGCGTGCTTTTTACATTTGGGCGCACCGGACGCAGGAATATCTTCCAGCGAATGGCTCGCAAAACATAGCCCACGTAGATGTAACCAATGCCGTGTACGAGGTGCGACTTGTTGATTTCGTGCGTTTCATGCCAAAACGTAGTCCAGTCGAAACTCTTCCAGGTACGAAACTGGAGGTATACGAGAAAGGCGAGCAGTAAAAAAACGGCTCCGGTGATTGCGATTCTTTTCTTGTCCATCAGGTGGAAGAACTCAGGACAAGCTCAGGTGGTGAGCACGGCCCGTCGTCAAGGTAAACGACGAGCGCAAAGAAAGTCTAGGGGGTCGCGCCAACAATGGCTTGCCGAGCAGGTTTTTGTTTCGATGCGGATCGCTGCTGGGCGGTCTTCTTTCGATTGAAATCCTTCACAATACGGCGGACATACGCCTGTGTTTCCTGATAGGGAGGTACGCCTCGAAATTGTTCGACGCGGGCCGGCCCGGCATTAAAGGCCGCAAGCGCTTTGATGAGATCGAAGTTGTAGCGTTCGAGTAATTCACGAAGATAACGCGTGCCGCCATCCACGTTCTGTTGAGGATCAAACCCGTCATTGACGCCCAGGGTGGCTGCTGTTTCGGGCATCAGTTGCATCAGTCCGCGAGCTCCTTTGTGGGAAACGGCTCGCGCGTTGAAACCGCTCTCTGCACGGATGACGCTGTTTACCAGATCGGGATCAAGCTTGTAGCGTCCGCTGGCCGCGCTTACGACGTCGTTCAGCGAAGTCTGGGTAGAAGGAATTGGCTTGGCTGGGGCTGTAACGACGGCAGGAGCAATAGTCGGGACCGCGGTGGGAGCAGGGGCATCATCGTGCTCGTAGCGTTCAATGGACGCGGTCGGTATATCAACAAAACTGGAGCTGTCTTTTGAGAGAAACAGGCGAGTGTTCTGGCCTAGCGCCTGCCGATGCTCGTGACGAATCGTGAAACCGTTTTGCAGGAATGCAATTTCGGCTGCGAACGCACCAGGGCAAATTACCACGAGAAAGAGTGCCATTGCCCAATTCCGATATCGCATGGTCATACTCTAGTCAGGAATCTGCTCTTCCATGTTCAGTATTTCGCTTGGAAGCGGAGTCGAGAGCGGGACCGGAACGCCATCCAAGATCTGTTCGATCGCGGCCGCCACTCCGTTTTCGTGGTTAGCCCGTGTTACGTGCCATCCTCGTCCGCGTAAATCCTCCGATGCATTGCCCATGATAAAGGCATGTCCGGCAAAGGCAAGCATTTCAATGTCGTTATAGTTGTCACCGATGGCCATGACCTGCTCGCGCGGGATACCCCGGTGGGCAGCCCAACGTTCGAGTGCGTGGCCTTTCGAACAACCAGTGTTAAGGATATCGACAATGGAAAGATCGCGAACGGGATACTCGGTGCGCAAGACAGTCACAGGTAAGTTCAGTCTGTCTATGCAAGCGAGCGCTTCGTGCATGCGGTATATGGGTCCGCAGAACATAGCTTGCACCGGATCGGTGACCAGCGAGTCTTCGATGGGAATCACGAAGTCGATATAGGTCATGTTTTTCTCGAGCCAGCGTTGAATGCTGGCGCCGAGTTCGTCCATGCGCTCTAGAACGATTGCCCCTTTTTGTTCCTTATCAAAGGTGATCACCGCGTGACCACGGAATTGACGCATACTCATAACAAGCTGGCGACAAACGTTGGCCGGCAGGAGGTCGCGGTGGAACGTTTCGCCAGAGATTGAACGTGTGATCGCACCGTTAGAACTAATCACCCAAAGATCAAAGCCAAGGAGCTGTGCGATCGGAAGTGCGAAGGTGTGGCGGCGGCCGGTAACGAGGACGATCTCGATCCCGGCATTATGCACCCGACGGAGCGCAGCCAAATCAGTCTCTGAAATTCGGAACTCGTGGTTCAGGAGGGTGCCGTCAATATCGGCAGCCAGCAAGCGGATGGGGGGATCGGGCACGCTCGATTTTACCATCGCGTGAGGAGTCTCAAGTTCACGCCTATGTGCGGATTACGAGCAGTTACCCAGGGCACATGGGGATTAATCTTTCACGTGCTATATTTCAGCGATCACTCATGGGCATGTTCAGTTATCTCCTGTATCCATGGGGCCTTCTGCTCCAAGCGGCAGCGGTTATCCATTTCATTCGCCGCCGGCCTGATACGTATTGGTTATGGATCATCATCATCCTTGGGCCAATTGGAGCGATCATCTATCTGATGGTCGAGGCAGCACCCGACATCGGTCTTCTCGGTGGGGCATTTCGCGTGTTTCCGCGTCGTCGCCGCATTCGCGAACTGGAAGCGATGATTCGCGACAATCCTTCAGCTGGAAACTACGAAGAGTTAGCCGACCTCTACATGCAGGACGGCAACTACGCCAAGGCTCGCGATTGTTACAACCACGCCATTTCCTCCCGAACTGATTCGCCGGATCCGTTCTATCGCAGAGCTGTTTGCGCGATCGAAATGGAAGACTTTGCGCCCGCGGTTCCAGACCTTGAACGAGTAGTGGCCTCAAAAGCAGATTACGATTTCAATCGTGCTGCTGGACTCCTGGCTCACGCCTACGCCGAAACTGGTCAGAAAGAGAAAGCGGAAGCGTTGTTTAAGAGAGTGACAACGACCTCGACGCTTTCCGAAACATATCTCAACTATGCTTCTCTGCTGGCGAGTGAAGGACGAAAAGAAGAAGCGCGGAGTTGGGCGCAAAAAGTTCTCGACAAAAAACCCACGATGCCGGGATACCTGAAGAGAAGAGAACGTCCTTGGTTCCGCAAGGCAAGTGGCATGCTCAAGAGAGTAGCTAGTTAGTCTGCGGGTTGCGAGTCACTGCTTCCCATTTCTGGTTCTTTACTTCCTAAAAACATCTGAATCGGGATGCTACACTCACGTTTTCATGCCCCGATTGACCCACCTGGAATGCACAAAGTGCGGAGAGCGCCTTCCCGCAGACTGTCCGCAGACAATTTGTCCGAAAGATGGTGGTGTTCTCTACGCCAGATATGACCTGGCAGGATTGAAGAGCAAATTCACCCGCGAGAATTTGCGCGGCCGAGAAGCCACGATGTGGCGCTACCGCGAGGTCCTGCCTGAAGCTGAGCCGGTCACGCTGGGAGAGGGTTTCACTCCCATGCTCCAAAGTCGCGAGTTCGCGAATGTCTTTATCAAAGATGAAGGATTGAACCCGACGGGGTCGTTCAAGGCACGAGGACTTTCAGCCGCGGTAACCATGGCACGACACTTCGGGCTGAAGAAGTTAGCAATTCCTTCTGCGGGGAATGCAGCGGGAGCCATGGCCGCTTATGCTGCGGCGGCAGGTCTGGAAGCTCACATCTTCATGCCCAAGGATGTACCACTCGCCAACCGCATTGAGTCGGAAACATTCGGTGCACACGTGACTTTGATCGATGGGTTGATCAGCGACTGCGCAAAGATTGTTGCAGAGCGAAAAGAGAAAGAGGGCTGGTTCGACGTATCAACATTGAAAGAGCCTTACCGCGTCGAAGGCAAAAAGACGATGGGTTACGAAGTGGCCGAGCAGTTGGAGTGGCGGATGCCGAAAGGGATCCTGTATCCAACCGGTGGAGGCGTTGGACTGCTCGGAATGTGGAAAGCGTTCGAAGAGATGGAGCAGCTTGGTTGGATCGGACCCGAGAGACCACGAATGGTCTGTGTGCAAGCGTCCGGGTGCGCACCGGTCGTAAAAGCATGGAACGAGAAACAGTCAGTCTCGCAGATGTGGGCGAATGCCTCGACTGCTGCATCGGGTCTCCGCGTTCCAAAGCCGTATGGCGATTACCTGATTCTCGAAATTCTGAGGAACAGCGGCGGCATTGCCTTAAGCGTTCCCGATGATGAAATTATGCAAGCGGTGCGTCATTGGGGAAAGATGGAAGGAATCTTTGCGGCACCTGAGGGAGCAGCGGTCCTGGCCGGTTACAAGAAGCTGCTGGCATCCGAATTCTTTTCACCTGACGATGCAGTCGTGCTGTTCAATACCGGAACGGGGTACAAGTATCTCGATGTGATGGAGTCTTCGAGACCATTACAGCCGAAACAAGGGCCTGCTTCGCGAGCGATCGGCGGGATCATCGGGCCGTATTGAGCCACTGCCCGCTTCCGACTACGGCCACTGCAAACTGGCACAGGTGAGAGCTGACCGCGCTTAGCTTCGCGGTCGCAAGAGGAAATGACAGAGCGCCTTTATTATCGCGATTCTTTTCTCTATGACTTCGACGGGCAAGTTGTCGAAGTAGTAGGACCATCTCCGACGGAACCACGTGCGGGAGTGGTGCTCGATCGCACCGCGTTCTATCCGACGAGTGGGGGGCAAGTTCACGATCTCGGACATCTGGAATCCGGCAATGCAGCGAAAATCGTTGTTACGGGAGTTGCCGATCTTGAGGATGGCCGGGTGGTTCACTTCGTGGAATCTCCCGCAGAGCTGCAGAAGGGAAGTCATGTACATGGAGTGGTCGACGCCGGACGAAGGCGAGATCACATGCAACAGCATTCGGGCCAGCACGTTCTGTCGGCCGCGTTCGTGCGGCTGTTCCAGATTCCGACTGTGTCCTTTCATATGGGCGATGAGACCTGCTCCATTGACTTGGACGCTCCCGCGATTTCTCAACAACAGGTGGTTGCCGCGGAACGTCTGGCCAACGAAATTATCCTCGAAAATCGTTCGGTACACGTGCGGTACGTTACGCGGGAAGAAGCGGAGAAACTCGGTTTGCGAAAATTGCCGCCCGCGGAGCGAGATGAACTCCGGTTAGTCGAGGTGGCGGATTTCGATCTGTGCGCGTGTGGAGGAACCCACGTGAGTGGCACGGGCCAGATCGGAAGCATTCTGCTGCGTAAAACCGAAAAGGTGAAGCAGGGATGGCGCGTGGAATTCGTGTGTGGGATAAGGGCTGTCCAGATTGCGCGTCGCGATTACAGCACGTTGACCGAAGCGGCGGCACTTTACTCCGCTCACATCTGGGATGTGCCTCAGCAAGTAAAGAAATCACAGGACGATGCAAAGAGGACCAGTAAGGAAAGGGAAGCTCTGCTGGGAGAAGTGGCTGACGCAATGGCGTCGAAGTTGATTTCGGACGTTCCGGAAAAGAGCGGGCGGAGGTTAGTTAAAAAAAGCTTCTCGGATAAGGACATGGTCTTCGTCAAGTTGCTGGCCCAAAAGGTTACGAAGTTGGGTGACAATGTCGTCGTATTACTGGGCAGCGAGGTACCACCAGCGTCAGTTGTATTTGCCACGTCGCCGGGAATGAATCTGGATATGGGAGCTCTCCTCAAAAACACGCTTGCCTCTGTTGGCGGCCGGGGCGGAGGCAGCAAAGAGTTCGCGCAGGGGGGAGTTCCCGCCGGACAAAATGCCGCGTCTTTGCTGGAACAGGCGGCCCAACAATTGTCATGACCGAACAGCCATTCATATGGGTGATGTTGCTGGTGAAGCTGGGCGTAGCCGCCGCAGTCGCGAGCGCGGTTGTCCGGTCGGTAGAGTTCAAAAACCTGCTCTTCCGAGAAGAGCGGACCACACGTCAAAAAATCTACCTGATGCTGTGGTTTGCGGTGCCGATCACGATCGGTGTGTGGATTCGTTTCATCGCCAAAAGCTTCTACGCGGGTGACATCTCTCTTGAAACCACGCTGCTGTTGGGTGCGATCGGCGGTCGCGTGGCGGGAATCAGCGGCGGTATCCTGCTCGCCATCCCCGCTGTGATTCATGGCGAATGGGCAACATTGCCTTTCAATGTGCTCTGCGGATTTCTAGCCGGGCAACTTCGGCAAATCGCAGCTGACAAAGAAGCCATCTGGACATTCTCCCCGTTCGTCGACCTCAGCATTTACCGATGGCTGAAGAGAAACCTGCCCAAACCCTTGTTCTTTGATTGGCAGAATCTTTTTTTTGCGACCATCCTCGTAATGCGTTTTATTCAAGGCCAATTAGCGCGTTACTTCCCGTCTTCAATCTTTAGCGTCGAAAGCCCGAACCTCTGGAAGGAGGTCGCAATCTATGCCACCTCAATCATGACGATTGGCATTGAGCTGAAGATTTTTCAGAGCGTACGAATTCAGAAAAAGCTCGAAGAACAGGAGAAATTACTGCTCCAAGCGCGTATGGAAGCGTTGCAGAACCAAATCAATCCTCACTTCTTGTTCAATACGCTTAATTCCGTTTCTTCACTGGTGCGCTTCGATCCGGATACAGCTCGCGAATTAATCATCAAGCTCGCCACTATTCTGCGCAGGTTGCTCAACAACACTGAAGCATTCGTCCCGCTCCGCGATGAATTGGAATTCATCGATAACTACCTTGACATCGAAGTCGTTCGCTTTGGACCCGAGAAGCTGCGCGTGGTGAAGGAAGTGGAGCCTGCTTCCATGGATGTGATGGTGCCAAGCATGATTCTGCAACCGCTGGTCGAAAATTCAATCAAGCATGGCATCTCGCCTAAAATCGAGGGCGGGAGTGTTTTCCTGCGCAGCCGACTCGCCAATCGAGTACTGGTGGTTGAGGTCGAAGACGATGGCGTGGGTATAGATGCGGCTGCAAATATCTTGTCGGCAGATCATGACGGAATGGGCATCGGTATGGCGAACGTAGTCGAACGTCTGAAAGTTCTCTATGGTGATACAGCCACGATGACCATCGATAGTCAGCACGAAAAGGGAACTCTCGTGCGACTCAGGCTGCCGCTGTTGCAGGAACGTGAAAGTCTTCCCGCTCTTCTTTACGAAGAGCGCTCCAGCACGCGACGATAAAATTCTTCATATTGCGGAATGATTTTGCTGGTGCAGAAACGCGATTGCGCGACGGCTCTCGCCTGTTTGCTCATCCTCGCAAGGTTCGCGTCATCACTCAGTAACTCCACCGCGTAGCGAGCCATGGTTTCCACATCGCCAACGTCGGCCAGGTAGCCGCTCACGCCATGTTCGATCACTTCAGGAATTCCCCCAACGCGAGTGGCAATTGGTACCACCTCGCAAGCCATCGCTTCGAGTGCAGCGAGACCGAATGATTCCAGTTCGCTCGGCAAGAGCATGACATCCGACATGGCAAGCTTGTCCTGAACCTGATCCTGCTTGCCCAAAAAGAGAACATCGTCGTGAATGCCTTTCTGAACAGCGAGCCACTCCGCCTTGGACCGGTCGGGACCGTCCCCGATGAGAAGTAGCTTGGCGGGGATCTTCTTGCGCACGCGGTCAAAGATCTCCACGACATCCGTCAGGCGCTTCACTGGACGAAAATTCGACAGATGTACGAGAAGGCGCTCATTGTTGGGTGCAAATTCCTTTCGCCGGTCGCGCCAATCCGCTTTTCGCACGTACTGATCACAGTTCACGAAGTTGTAGACCACTTCGATTTCGTTCTTGATATCGAACACACTCAGCGTGCGCTCGCGAAGATATTTCGAGATGGCAGTAACGCCGTCACTTTCTTCGATCGAATAACGAGTGATGGGCAGGTACGAGCGGTCCAAGCCGACAAGCGTAATGTCGGTCCCGTGCAGAGTGGTGACAAAAGGAAGCTTCTTGCGTGGAGGCGTGGCTGCCAGCATCTGCCGCGCAAGTAATGCGCTCACCGAATGCGGAATGGCATAGTGGACGTGCAGCAAGTCGAGATCATAGAGCTGGGAAACTTCCGCCATTCTCGTGGCAAGCGCCAAGTCATAAGGTGGATAGTCGAACAGCGGATACCGCGAGACCTCCACTTCGTGATAATGGATGTTGGGCTGGGGACCGGTCAGCCGAATCGGCTGGGAATAGGAAATGAAGTGAATTTCATGACCACGCTGGGCCAATTCCAGTCCGAGTTCAGTGGCCACTACACCGCTGCCACCGTAGGTGGGATAACACGTGATCCCTATTTTCATTCAGCAAGCACCAGTGGTAGATAGCTGGATCCCTTCAAGATTCGAACCTTCGCTGATTCGATTACGCCGAAGCGCATGGGATGCAGATTTTACGCTAATGTCGAGGCAGTGAGGGAACCTGCTATTCCATTACACCCCGTGGAGGGTCAAGCCGGTCGAGGTACTCCTGTACATGCTGCTTGGTCTCTGGAGTGAGACCCGTGAATTCCAATCCCATGCCGACGCCCGGGTCACAAGTACGAACCACCGCACTTCCCGCGATTTTTTTCTCATCGATCCAGAATTCGACCCGCAGATTTGTGGCCTTTGGCAACGGGAGAATCGTCTCAACATAACAGCCGTTCCCGCTCACATCCGTGACTTGTACGCGCATCGGCGCACCTGCGGTCTCGTCGCGGATTTCCATGGGCATTGGAATTTTATGGCGACTGAAGCGGCGGCGGTTGGACTCTGCAGGCGCCACGTCTTTGCCTGCGACGGGAAGCTCGAGTTTCCAAGGAGCTTGCTGATCAGCAAGGACCTGCACGCCAGCCTGAACCTTCTGCTCGGATCCGGCATTGATGACCCAGATCACCTTGAAGCGTGCTTTTTTCTCTTTGTACTGCACGCCGATCACGTCGCCCACCGTAAGTTCGTAATCGATTCCCGAAAGCAGCGCCCCTTCGGAACTGATGTTCTGCGCGCGGGCGGACTGCGAAAACGCGCGGCCATTCGAACTCATGCCCCAGACTCTAACGGGCAGATCGGCGGGAATGCGGGGTTCGGGGCGAGTGGAATCCATTGGGTAACGTGATCGGCTACATCATACCGTGAGCAAGAGCTGGCATCATCAGCATTGGGTTACATCGGTTATGGTACTGAGGTCTCGTCCGCAGATTGGCCTAATTCCCGGAAGGAAATCAGCTGAAAGCCGCCCGATTCAATGGCCCGCCGTGCTTCATCGGAGGTCAGGATTTTTAGCTCCTCCTCCCGCGAGTGCAACAGGCGAGTGTGAGCGCCTTGAAGAGCCGCGTCGTTGTAGCCGGGGTGGCAAATGAGTTCCCAGGTACCGTCTGGAAGGTGGTCGAGTAGACGCTGAAGAAGATCAAGGGTGAGGCTGCCAGTGGCTAGAATGCCGATCGAACCGTCGGTGGTTTTTAGGCCGGCGGCCGCAACGCGGGAAGAGAAGTCTCCGGCTAGCGCCGTCAATGTGGCGAGTTGTATGCGGCGCTTCCTCAGCCCAACTGCCGATAATCTGCGCAAGAAAGCTGGCTCAAGAGGATTTCGAATCGCACGAATGCCGCATTGACGCGCAGCCTCTAAAAGGGCCTTGAGAACAGCAGGGAACAGATGCGTGTGTTTGTGCGTGTCGAGATGAGTGACGGAGATTCCGGCGGCCTGCAGGCGGCGGATTTGAGCAGATGCTTCGCTCACAATTTCTGTATGGTTCAACCGGCGAGCCATTGCTCCCAGAGCGGCGCTGGCGAGCGAGTCACGAAATTGCCCCGTCTTTAGATTCGTCAGAGAGGGAATCTGATCGGGAATAGAAACGGGTGTTCCATCCACCAGCACCACGTGGCAGCCAACTCCGAGTCGTGGGTTTTGGCTCGCGATGACCGGGACCTCTGCAAATGCACTCCCGGTTCCCATTGCCGTTGCTGATGTAACAATTCCTGACTGATGACATTCGAGGATGGCACGATTGACTCCCGAAGTCAGTCCGAAATCGTCGGCATTCACGATGAGTCGGCGCACGCCGAGAGTCTAGCAGGGAGGGCGACAGGCGGACGTGACGTGCTTTATGATGTAGTTTCCTGCCACAGTGGGGGCGGTTAGCTCAGTTGGTTAGAGCGCCTCGCTTACACCGAGGAGGTCGCAGGTTCGAGTCCTGCACCGCCCACCAGGATCCTATGGAATTAACGATGCCGCACCAGTATCGCCCACTCGTACGAGTGTGGACGGCGACTACTCTCCTCGACCTTGGGATTATTGTGGATGGAACTCTACTTCATCCCTTCGAAAACCACCTTGCCTCCCACCATTGTCATCACAACGTGAGTCTTTGCAATCTCTGTAGTCGCAGCGGAGAAGATGTCTTGCGACAACACGGCGAGGTCGGCTTCTTTTCCTACTTCCAGCGTTCCCAGCCGATCCTCGGAGAATCTCGCGTAAGCGGACCCGAAGGTGTAGGCCTTTACAGCCTGCTCAACCGTGATGCTTTCATCGGGGACATAAACAGTGTTCGTCGGGACAGCGCCGCCTTGGCCTCCTCCATCAAAGACTCCGCCGACGATTGCGCTGGATGCCGCTGCGTGCCACACCGTTCGGCGTACCACCTGCTGAATTCCAACAAACGGATCAGGAGGCCACGTGCACGGCCAGTCACTTCCAAACGCGAGTGTAGTACCTGTTTTTTCCAGGCTGCGCCAGCGGTCGGTGGGGGTTGCATCCCGCGAATCAAAGTTGGTGCCGATGTCACTACAGCAAAACGATGGCTGCGTGCTGACCACTACCGAAAGCTTTGCAAAGCGCGAAAGATCCTCAGCTGGAAAAATCTCTCCATGCTCCATGCGGAAGCGGCGATCGCGCGGACCATTCGCCTTTTCAACTTCTTCGTACGTATCCAGAACGAGATGAGCGGAGTCTCCCCGAAGCGCATGTGTCATCACCTGGTAGCCGCGTTTATCTAATTCCAGGACCAGTTTTTTATATTCGGCAGCGTCATAGGTGAGCGGCGGAATCATCCCTGTGCCGCCGTCCGAGAAAAACTTAACCAGGTTGGCGGAAATCCAGTCGTCGTGATACTGGGTTCGCGCTTTCTCAAGGTCATCGAGAAATTGGGGCGTGAGGTGATGTTTCACAGCTACCGCGCCAAAAGAATTGCGCGTTCGGACCGTCAGTTCCCCTCGATCACGCAGAGCCGCGTAGAGCTCAATTTCAGGAAGGTTGCCGGTGGCATTCACCACGCTAGTGATACCGAAGCTGTTGAGGTAACGCGAGGCATCGCGAAGCATGGCGAGTTTTTCGTCACGCGACAATGCAGCGAAAACCGCCCGCTCGACTAATTCCATGCCCGCTTCGAGAAGTAGTCCGCTGGGATGGCCGCTGGCGTCCCGAACGACAGTGCGCTCTTCGTCAGGATCGGCGACTGGCTGGTCCGTAATCCCCGCCATCGCGAGTGCCTTGGAATTGACCCACAGAGCATGTTCGCTGGTGTTGTGCACGATTAGAGGTCGATCGGAAACAGCGCGATCGAGAAGTTCGTGCGTCGGGACGGCCGGCGGTACTGTGCCGAAATCGGCGCGTCCAATAAGAATTTTGTCGTTGGGATGGCTTGCCGCGAATGCCTTGATTCTTTCGACCAGCGCATCGGGATTATCAGCTGTAATGCTGGACTCGGGTGTCGAGAGGTTAAATCCGTGCAATTCCATGGCTCCGTACCACATGTGAGTATGAGAATCGGAGATCCCAGGAATGACGGTTTTTCCGCGAAGGTCAATCACTTTTGTCGTTGGCTGTCTGCGAGTAAGGATTTCCTGGTCACTGCCCACCGCTTCCACACGGGTACCCGTGATTGCCAGTGCCTGTGCCCAAGGCATCTTCGCGTTACCGGTGTAGATATGGCCATGTATCAGCAGGGTATCGGTAGCAAACGATGATGTGGAGCAGAGAAGGGCAGTCACCGATGCAAGCTTCAGAAGACTGCGGTGTACATCCATTTGGTTCACCGTGGTCGAGACGATTTGGCGTTCAGAGTCGCCGAAGCTTACACAGTCAGAAGTCGAGAACTCAAGCACGAAAATGCCCCTCTGATGATGCGTCCAGACTTACTGTTCCGGTGTATACTCACGGCCCTCGTGCAGGATTCTTCATGGCCAACAAAAAGCAGAGTGCAGGCGCAATAGGTGCGAAGCTCTCCGAGGCCGAGCAAGATTTACTGCAGCACTTGGAGCAGGGCTACCAACTCGAGACGGATTCGCTCGGGAGTGATCCTGTTTTGCGCGATCCCGAAGCTGACGAAGTACTGCGTCCGGTCTCTGCCAATCGCAACACTGTCATGGCGCTCGAAGAACGTGGACTGATTGCTCAAAGTAAGAGTTCAGACCCGCTGAAGATAATGTGGCGATTGAAGAAGGAGAAGCGACGTAAATAAAGCGCTCACACATTTCATGTCTCGGCGCTAGACCTCAATTCGAATCGAAATTGTTTTCTCGTCTGTCGAGGATACCCCTGAAAAAGTCCTCACAGGAAAAGGTACAGATTTCGCTGTATCAACTTGCAAGCGCAGGACATGGTACAAACCTCAATGGTAGGTGTCGATGGCGCGCTTTCTCTTCGAGTATGCGACACCGACCGTCTAATGCAAGTCCTGAACGTCGAAAGTCAATACTTACTGGTGGAGCGACGATGGTTAAGGACATCCAGTATTTTCCCACTGATTTGTTGCCGTCCAATGGAAACGGCGATCTCAGAAATGCACTTGGACATCTGGTTCAATTAGCGGCCGAATCAGCAGGCGCGACATTTGGATCTTTTTATCTAGCCGATTATCGAAGCAACGTCTTGAAGCCATATCTTACGTACGGTCTGCCAGCTGAGTATGTCGCGGCCTGCGGAGACGTTGGTATCGGCGATCAGTGCTGTGGGCGGGCTGTCTTTCATCGCGAGCCGTGGGTTGTTGCCGACATGCTCACGGATCCTCTCTTTGTCTCGGCTCGAGAGGCAGCGATGGTTTCACCGATCAGAGCGGCATTTTCTGTTCCGGTCATCGACGATGCGGGAGATTGCCTGGGCTCGCTAGGTTGTCATTACTGCGAGCCGCATACAGCTACCCATGAGCAGATCAGCCGTAACGAGATCTGGGCCAGCATGATTGCTCACACAATCGGCGAATACAAAAATGGACGTGCGCGACAGGACGGAATGGCAAGAAGTGCCTGAAGTATGTTGGATGAGTGAGTTTTGAATCTGTGCCTTGGTCACTTGCGAGCGTTCGTTCGCGCCGTTTCGATCGACATCTATTGCGGAAGACCCACGCGGCGCAAAAGATCTGTATAGCGCGGGTCGGATCGCAGGCCGTCCCAAAAGGGATCTAGCTTCAGGAAGGCCAGGTTGGCGGAATGCTGGCGATAGCTTTCTTCGAGCAGCTCAAAGGCTCGATCCTTGTCGCCAAGGCCGGAATGGATAGCTGCCGGCCAAAACGGATCGACAGAATTTGACGAGGACCATTTGCTGAACTGACCGAGGACGTTTTCTGCATCTTTCCTTTTTCCAGCGCGAGCATAGACCCAGCCCAGGCCCGCCGCAATCAGTTGGTTATCGGCGGCCACGTCGAGTGCGTTCCGGCCTAATTTCTGGTACTCCGCTATGGCCTGCTCGTTTTTACCCTGGCGGACATAGGTCCACGCGAACATGGCACGGACCCATATTGCATTTGGTTCAAGCTCGAGGGCTTTGTTGAACTGGAGACTAGAATTCTCATACTGCTTCGCGAACATGTAGTTATAGCCTAAGTATGCGGCAATTGTGGGTGACAGCGGATCCAGAGCTTGCGCACTCTTGTTTTGGGTAATGGCTTCGTCGAAACGGCCAGTCCACATGAGAAGTTGGGCATAGCGGCTGTGGGCATGCGCGTTACTCGGATCGAGTACAAGCGCGCGCTGGAACTCCAGTTCCGCACCTGACCAATCCCATTTGTAGAGAGCTTTCACTGAGCCCAGCGCGCTATGAGCTTCGGCCAGTGCGTCATCGATTTCTATGGCTTTGTTGGCCGCCGCTTCCGCCTTCTGGAAAACGTCATTTCCAGGCGTGTATACCAGATCACCGGCGGAGGCGACATAGGCATCTGCCAGTCCCGCATAGGCTAGAGGGTCCGCTGGGTCTTTGTCGATCGCCTGCTGAAAATATTCGATTCTTTTTTTCAAGCCTTCCGCGGTTGACTTATTGGCGTAGTAGCGACCCTTGAGATAGAGCTGATACGCCTCGACGTCTCTGGTGCCAACCCCGGCCACCTTGTCGCGTTCGCGCCTGGTGATTTGCGGCCTCAGGTAGCTGGCGAGGCCAGTCATTACTGCGGTTTGCAGCAAGGAAAGATCATTGACTTTGCGTGTGTATCGCTCACCCCAGAGTTGCGCACCGGTCGAGACATTGACCAACTCTGCCTCGACGTCCAATTGTTCTCCGTGCTTGGCCACGCGTCCGGTTAGCACAGCATCCACGTTCAGCTCGCGGCCCAAGCTCTGCGGATCATTCTGCCGCGATCCATAACGAGACACTGTGCTACGAGCCATGACTTGAAGGTGAGGAAGCCGTGACAGAGAGTTCGTAATTTCCTGCGAAAGACCTTCGCCGATGTAGTTCAACTCAGGGCTTTCTATCGTGTTGGCGAAGGGCAGCACTGCGATCGAGTGGACGCTTTCAGCCCCCGACATGTCCGGCCGCATTTTGCGCCAGGCCCCGAAACCGGCCGCCAGCAATATCGCTAAGAGTGCCACGCTCCAAACGATCCGCGTGCTTCGTTTTTGCGGATGCGATCTTTCTGTCGTAACGGCGATCTTGGCGCTCTCCCGGCTTCGTCTAAGCCGCTCGAGGTCAGCACGAATTTCGGAGGCATGCTGATAGCGTAGGCTGCGATCCTTCTCCAGGCACTTTTCGATCACTTCCTCCAGCTTTGCCGGAATGTCGACATTGATTCGCACGGCAGGCACCGGCGCCTGATTCAAGATAGAGTCGAACACGGTGCCGGTGGTGTCTCCTCGAAAAGCCAATAATCCAGTACACATTTCATAGAGCACTGCCCCGAAAGAAAACAGATCCGTCCGGGTATCAAGTTCTTTCCCGCGTACCTGCTCAGGGGACATGTAGGCCACGGTCCCCAAGGTGCTGCCGGGGCTGGTGACGTGCGCTTCGGGTTCCACTGTAGTGGCGCTTGAAAGAACGTCTGTGGACTTAGCCGTTACCTTCGCCAAGCCGAAATCCAGTATCTTCGCGTGGCCTCTGGCGGTGATGAAAATGTTTGCCGGCTTGATATCGCGGTGGACGATACCCTGAGTGTGAGCCGCATCCAGGGCATCGGCAATCTGAATGCCTAGGTTGAGGACGGTGTCAATCTCCAGCGCCTTGCCATCGATCAGGTGCCGCAAGGTTTTGCCTTCAAGCAGTTCCATCGCGATGAAGGTTCGCCCGTCGAACTCATTGATTTCGAAAACTGTGCAAATGTTCGGATGGCTCAGAGAGGAGGCCGACTTGGCTTCCCGCTGGAAGCGGCTGACTGCCTGGAGATCGTGAGCGACATCATCGGGCAGGAATTTCAAGGCAACCAGGCGACCCAGCCTGAGGTCTTCCGCTTTGTAGACCACGCCCATCCCGCCTTCGCCGAGCCGCTCCATGATGCGATAGTGCGAGATGATTTCACCTAACATTGGGCCGAAATCTTAGGGGGAGCGTCCGCTCAAGTCAATGAAGCCGGTGGGTTGGGACTGTTTGGGGCGCAAGTGGCGGGAAAGGGGCAGCGGGATTCAACCCGTCGGATGCCTTAGCATCAGCTTGACACGTGTGAGGCTTTGCAAGGAAGAAGAAGGTCGATAACTGCGCCCACCTGTCCGTCATTGAGATGGAGGGGATCGATAATTAGGCGCTTGGGAAAACGATTCCCCAAAAACTGTGTGAGCTCTCGTCCTGCTCGAGGAACTCGATTCCATAAGACCGAAGGCCGTCAACGGCGCTGGTCTGCGCAACGATGCGGGCTGACAACTGAGAGCCACGATTGTTACGAACCAGGACTGTCGAACCAACCGACAGGTCTCGAGTGATCTGGATCGTCGCTCCGTGTTTATTCAAATTCGTGGCCTTCACCGTCATGGTGAAAGCACACTTCAGCCGGTCTTCTCCCGATAAACCAACAGGGGCTTTTAGGGCGATTCGGTTGCTGCGCCGTTTCGCGATTGCGCTTCGGTTGATGGATCGGCTTTCTATTCGGGCGAGGTGCGGGTTGGGGAGTCTCATAGTCATGAGGCGATTTGGAGAACCTATCAGACTGGAAAGGGATTGCAATGTACCTAGGTCATACCCCTGAGGTGACCATTAGGACAATGCGCGAAACATTTGAAAGGAAAGATCTTGCTTTGGATGCCAAAGCCGCAGCGTCAATCTTCGCGTCCCATCGCTTTGAAACAGTTTCTATTGACCTCGACGGCTCGCTGTGGGTGCGCCCATTTTGCGCAAGCGGTCACGAGCCTGTGTCGCCTCGTTGGAACGAGGGTAGCGGGCGATGACGTGGCGCAGTTCCGTCGCACCATCTTCCTGCTGACCAAGTTCCAGCAGGGCAAAACCTTTCTTTAATTGTGCGGCGGCGGCTTTGTTTCCGCTCGGGAAATTCTGCAGCACGAGATCATAATTTTTTACGGCCTCTTTGAAGTTGCCCTGC
Source organism: Terriglobales bacterium (assembly GCA_036265385.1). Classification (GTDB taxonomy): domain Bacteria; phylum Acidobacteriota; class Terriglobia; order Terriglobales; family Acidobacteriaceae; genus DATAPD01. Next base: position 61,209 of record DATAPD010000025.1, on the reverse strand, counting down.
TTGTACTGGATCTCGGCGAGGTAGAAATACGAATTTCCAGCTAGATCTGTATTTGGATAGAACTTGATGTAATCCGTAAATTCCTGCACAGCCAAATCGTTCTTGCCGCCGTTGTAGTCGCGGTATGCATTGTTATAGAGCACGTCTGGTGGCGGAGCCTGAGCGAGAGCCTGAGCCTGCTGTTGCGCCTGAGACTGTTGCGCAGCCATGCTTTGCTGGGACGCCTGCATGTCTTCCAGTTGCTTCGAGAGTTTGGCAAGCCGGACTTTGAGCTCATCCATGGTGTCGTTGAGCGATTGGATTTGCCCGGAAATCTGCTCTACTTGTCCGCCGCGATCCGCTTGGCTTCTATCGATCGCTGCTTGCAGATTTGTAATCGCAGCCGAAACCTTGTTCATCGAGTCGGTGTTGTGCTCAACAAGATTTCGCATCACGCCCATGCGCTCGTCGAAACTCTGCTGCATACGTGCCATTGCTTCCTGCAGCTGCTGAACCTGGGTCTGCAGCTGAACGATTTCCTTGCTAACGGCGAAAGCAGACGGAGCGGAAGAAACAAGCAGGAGAGCGAGAATCGCTAAGAATATAGAAACGGTTGGCTTCGATTTCATCACTCCATTTGATGCCAAAAACACGGGAAGTGTCCAGTCTGAGTTTGGACAGGTGGTGCAGAAGTCAATACGGTCAGTGTCGCTTGAGAACAGAAGTAATCAAGGTTTCACCGATTCGTTCATCACTTGCCCCGCCAGCACTCATATGTCACCAATCACAGTCAACGCGTGCGCCAGTCACCGCAGTCCACAAGATGTAATCAGTAAACTCGAGCGCAACAGACTGTTCGACACCTTCCAGGTTTCCTGTCTGCAACATCCGCATAGGAGGAAGAAGCATGCGAGCAAAAGCGATCTTGTTGTGTGCATTTCTACTCACTTCAATTACCACTCTGCTGGCCGGAACTTATAAACAACTTCATGCCTTCGATTTTAACGACTACGCCAATACTCCATTTGCAGGAGTGGTCTTCGATCAATCTGGCAACCTCTACGGGGTGGCCGCTTACGGACTCGACTATACGGACGGAACAATATTCGAGCTTTCACCCTCGCCGAGCGGCTGGTTATACCAGAGTCGGTTCGAGTTTGATTACCCGCCGGGCTACTATGACGACTTCGGGAAAGAGCCCATTGGTGGCCTAGCGATTGATGAAGCAAACAACGTCTACGCAACGAACAGTAACGGCGGCCCGGAGGACGGATGCGGTACAGTCTTCAGCCTTTCAACCGCTTCGGTGATTCACGATTTTTCCGGCTCAGACGGATGCGATCCGGAATCAAACCTTACCTACTTCGATGGGCGGCTCTGGGGCACAACCAAGAGCGGTGGCTCACAGAATAAAGGGACTGTGTTTTCGCTGGACACTAACGGGGGATCGTTTCAGTCCAATTCGTTTTTTGGAGGCAACGGGCGTCAACCTTCAGGTGGACTCAACGCTTGGGGCTATGGCGTCACCTATGCTGGAGGAGGAGTTGGCAAAGGCAACATCTATAAGCTAGACCCGCAACAGGGGCTGATCAACAAGCACAGCTTTGGGCCGAAATGGGCCGCTGGTTATGCGCCTGTAGGCGATCTGCTGGCGGTCTACATCGGTGGAGTACGGACGATGTATGGCACGACTTCGGCTGGCGGAGCAAAAGGCGGTGGCACAGTTTACAGGCTCACAGAAGTCGAACCCAACTCTGATCGCTGGACGCTAACGGTGTTGTTTGCTTTTTCTCAAGGCGGTCCCAAAGGATGGGCCCCGAAGGCCGGCTTGGCTATGGACGCAGGCGGCAATCTCTACGGGACAACTTTTCGCGGGGGAACAACCGGTTCAGATTGCGGCACAGTATTCAAGCTGTCCCCGACAAAGTGGGGTACCTGGACGCGCACCGTACTCCACAGCTTTGATGGACGCTTCGATGCAGAACACCCTGAGCCCCAGGGGTGCCATCCGACGAGTGGCGTTGTCCTGGATAACGCTGGCAATCTCTACGGCACGACATCAGAAGGTGGTCCGATGATGGGAGGAGTCGTCTACCAGATTGTGCCGTGACAAAATTGACGTAATCTGAAAAACAAAGGGGCAGCCGTAGCTGCCCCAGTCCGATAACCCCTACAACTTACTTCTCGTACACGAAGTGCCCGCGGCGATTCTGCTGCCAGCAGGCCTCGTTTGACTCGGTGCAGAACGGACGCTCTTTACCAAAGCTGATTGTCCGAATTCGATCGGCGGCGATTCCGCCTTGGACCAATGCACCTTTTACGGCTTCTGCGCGGTTGGTTCCGAGCGCCAGGTTGTACTCAGTGGACCCACGCTCGTCACAGTGTCCTTCAATGGTGAACTTGATGTTCGCATTCTGTTTGAGGAATGCGATGTCCGCCTGCAAGGACGACTGCTGGTCGCCGCGAATGTCTGCCTTGTCGTAATCGAAATAAATGTCTTTCACGTTCTGCGAGAACAGCTCCGACTCGGTGAGTGAGGACGTCGGAGCGGGCGGAGCTGGTGCAGCCGTCACGGTCACCCGAGCGGTTGCTTCTTGCGTACCACCGGCACCCTTGGCGACCAAGTGATATGTCGTCGAGTCAGCCGGTGTCACTTGTTGTGAACCTGTTGCCTGAACGCTGCCGATTCCGTCAATCGAAATATCAGTCGCGTTCGTTGTCTGCCAGCTAAGCGTGACGGCTTGTCCCTTCTCAACCGTATTTGGGTTGGCCGACAGGGAAGCGGTCGGAGCTGCTGGGGGTGGCGGTGGAGGCGGCGGAGGCGGTGCGACTTTCTTTTTGCATGCGCCCAGCATCATGACTGCGCCGAGAACAAGTATGAGAGTAGTCCACTTCACTTTATATCGTTTCACTTCTCCTCCCGATCAATCGCGCCCTGGTTAATTTCGCGCAGCACGAACATGCCGGGGCAGGCGCTCTTCTCCGTCATGTGCTGGGACTTTCTTAAGATGAGATATAAATGCAAATTACTTCCAGCTCCAGTTCGGCTGCGTGTTGTGACCCGAAGTAGTTAACTGCTTCGCATGGGTGCCGTCGGCCAGCATGGACCAAATCTGCTCGCGTCCGGACCCACCCTTTTGGAAAACGATGTGTCGTCCGTCAGGCGACCAGGAAGGCGAATCGTTGCTGCCGCTGTCATGCGTGAGCTGCACCCATTGCTTACTGGCGATATCCATCAAGTAAATGTCGTACAACCCAGGCTCGCCCGGGCCATAGGTACGGCGCCAAGTAAATGTGAGGAATTGACCATTGGGAGACCAGCTCGGCGATGTGGCGTATCCCTGATCTGTCATACGCTGAACGTTGGTGCCGTCTGCCTCCATTGTGTAGATCTGAGGCAATCCAGTACGCCCGCTCACGAACGCGATCTGCGACCCCGTCTTACGGTTCCAGGTGGGACCCATGTCAGGTCCCTTGCCGGTTGTGAGCCGCTTGGGGTTCGCACCGGACGAGTCGGTTACATAAATATTAGGAAACGTGTTGCGAGATGAGGATAAAGCCAGCTGGGTTCCATCCGGAGACCATGCGGGAGTGATATTGCCGCCGCCGAGCCGGGGGAAAGAAACAGTTCGATTCAGGTCCGTTGAAAACATCAGGATTTCCCAGTTCGTCTTTGTGAGCGAGCTGAATGCCAGACGCGAGCCGTCTGGTGAGACTCGCGGCGAGAGCGAGATCGATCCGAGATGGGTAACCTGTTGCTGGTTGGCCCCGTCGTAATCCATCGACCAGATTTCTTTTTTCCCAGTGCGATCGCTCACGAAGTAGATCTTCGTTTCAGCAATGCCTGCGATACCGCCTCCCAGACGGAAAATGATTTCGTTGGCAAACTTGTGCGCAATCAGTCGCGCGGCTTCGGGAGTTGCATTGTCGTTGTACTGCTTGCCTAAGACTTGCGGCGATGCGGTGTTCTTTACGTCATAGAGCCAACCTTGGACGGTAACCTTGTCAGCGGCGACGCCAAGGTTTCCGAACGCAAGCATCGAAGCGTTCGGAGGTGGCGAGCTCCAGGCATCAAACTTCACATCCGTAGGCTGACCGGGGACCTGGGTTGGATAAAAACTCTTCGATACAAGATCAAAGATCCCTGCGTTATCGAGGTCGTTCCAAAGCGTGTCGTTGAAAGTTTTGAGCAGCTGCGCATTCTTCGCATCTTGCCCCGAGGGCTGGAAATCCGCGGAAGCAAGCCTTACCTTTTCCACTCCGAGACCAGTGCCAGTCCGGATCCAGTCCTGCGCGAATGCCGCTGAAGACAAGGCAAACAGCAATGCCAATGATATTGCTGCGGATTGGAAAAAGAATCGTGATCGGGAAGATGGAGAGTGCACTGGAACTACTATGGTCTTGCGACCGATGGTCTGTGACAAGTTACTTAGGGACATTTTGCATTTTGCGGATCGCCAGTCTGTCTGTTTCTCCAAGTCTCACTCCTAGCGTTTGTAATCGAACCAGAATTCAACGTTCACACGGCTGCCACTGTAATCGGAAGGCAATGGACCAAACGTATCGATTCTCTGGATGGCGCGCACGGCCGACTGATCGAGCGATGGAACACCACTCGACTGCTCCACTTGTACGTTCGCGGGCTGTCCGGTACGAGTGATATCAAATGTCAGGTAAACCCGCTGGGAATCGCCAATTCGCGGGTCTATTTCGTACTTCAACCAATTCTCTGAAACCTTCTGTTGAACAACCTTTACATACCAAGCGTACCGACTGCCAAAATCTCCGCCGCCACCCGTAAATCCAAATCCACCTTTCGCGCCTCCAGCACTGAAGGTTCCATAGGGACCGCTGACCGGACCACCTTGTCCATAGGGAACAACGTTGTTCTCTTCCTCCTGGGCCGGTTGCATCTTCTGCTGCTTGGAGCTGGTCTCCTTGGTCTTCTTCTTCACTTCCTTGTCAGGGATCGGAATCGCATCAAGCGGCAAATCGGCGGCCTTGGGCAGAGACTTCGTGAGCCCCTTCGATTCGTTGGCGAGCACGTTTTCAGTCTGAACCGCGCTGGCAGGAAGGGGCACGGTCGTGACAATCGTGGCGCTCATGGCATCGCCTCCGCCACCGCCTCCCCATCCTGAGCCCACTGTTGGATGAACCACTACCGCCCACAGCACTACGAAGACGGTGAACGCCACGTGAAGTCCTACAGACCAGGCGAGTGGTTTTCCCCAGGCTCCGTGTTCAAAAAAAATTTCAGCGTTTGCTGCCATGAGCGTCCAGAGGTTGGGTCACGATACTGACATTGGCAATCCCAGCTTGCTTGACAGCATCCATCACCGTTGCGAAGGCGCCGAAGGGAACATCTTCATCCGAGCGGAGAAAGATTGACTGTCTCTGTGGGTCGCGGATCTTCTTTCGCAATGTTGGTCCAATTTCATTGACATTGATCGGATCGTTGCCGAGAAACACTCGCTGCTGCTTGTCGATTGAAATCACCACTCGTTCTTCGGTGATTTCTTTCACGGTGCGCGTGCGCGGCACGTTCAGTTCAATGCCGGACTGGAGCACCGGCGCGGTCACCATGAAGATGATGAGCAGCACGAGCACGACGTCCACCAGGGGGGTGATGTTGATATCGGCAATCGAGGTTTGTGTTCGTCCGTTGGAGGTGGTGAATGCCATCAGCGTCGTACCTCGGCTGGGACTGGCTGACGATCGACGGCGTTCAACATTTCAAGGGCAAAGTCGTCGCTCCGGGCTGCAAAGTCGCGAATCGAACTTCCGATTAAGTTGTAAGCGATCACAGCGGGGATGGCAGCGGCAAGACCAGCGGCTGTTGTGATGAGCGCCTCGGAAATACCTGGCGCGACTGCTCGAAGCGTAGCGGCACCTGCCGTTCCTAGTCCGTGGAAGGCATCGATGATGCCCCACACGGTGCCGAACAGTCCGACGAAGGGAGTGACCGCCGCCGTGATGGCGAGCCATGGCATGTTGCGTTCGAGGCGAGTGACTTCCTCGGACGACGCGATCTGCATCGCACGCTGAATCGCGAGTGGATTTCGTACGGATCCCACCCCGCTGACCTGGCGTTTGAATTCGTCGAAGCCGTTCTCGAACACGCCGACAAGCGGGCTAGGGCGAAATTGGTCCGCTACCGCCGCGACATCCTGGATCCGCTGCGCTTTGCGGAACGCGCGAACAAACCTTCCGCTCTGGACGCGGGCTCGGCGTAGCAAGGCCCATTTCGAGAGAATAATAGCCCACGAGATGATGCTGAATGCCAACAGGGCTAGCAAAACGAATTTGGCGACCGCCCCGCTTTGCAGGACGAGATCGACAATCTCGCGACCGACGAAAAACGTAAGCAAAAATGATGAGGACATTGGGTTTTCGGAAGTTACTTAAGGGCGATTATAGACCAGTCATTTCGCATCTAGGCGCGCCGAAAGTGCAGGCGAATCGTATGGATCAATAGGTGTTTCACAAATGCAATGTAAGAACGATCTTGCCTAACAACCTTGCAGGCACAACTGGATCTCCTGGCAGCGATCAAGATTTCTGCTGCTCACGCGTCGTATCGATGACTCAATCACGTACCAAGTCCGCTCTCGATTTCTCGGCTGTACTGATTGCCGAGTACTGACTGCTCGACGCTGCCTTTCATGCTATTCTGCGCTCAACTTCGCTCGTCAGGAGATCGCGTGCTCGTCGAACTGCGATTGGAGAACTACGCGGTTATCGACAACGTCGCTGTGGAATTTGGTCCCGGGCTCAACCTCTTAACTGGTGAAACGGGCGCAGGGAAATCGATCTTGATCGACGCCCTAAGCCTTCTCCTCGGAGAAAAAGCTTTCAGCGACATCATTCGCGCGGGAACAGAGCGGGCGGTAGTTTCCGCTGTCTTCGAAGCCGAGGATGCCCAACAGCAAGCCATCGCAAAGATACTTGAAGCAAATGGCCTGGACGAAAACGATTCGCTGATTGTGCGGCGCGAGATTTCGGCTAGCGGCAAAGCGCGGGTGTTCGTCAACAACCAACCAGCCACTGTCGCAGTGTTGCGGCAGCTTGGACCACATCTGGCAACGATCCATGCCCAAAACGAGTCGCTCATGTCGTTCGACGGGGCAACGCGTTTGGCACTACTGGATACCTATGGCTCACTTTCGACTGAGAGTGTAGGTACAGCATTTTCAAGGTGGCGCAGCATTTCCAGTCGAATTGAAGAACTGGAACAGGGTGAACAGGACAAGCTCCGACTACTCGATCTCTGGAATTTCCAGAAGAAAGAAATCGAAGAAGCTCGCCTTCAGATTGGCGAAGACGAACGGCTGGAAGCAGAAAAGCGAGTCCTTGCCAACGCCGAAAAGATCTACAACGCGGCCATGAATGCCTTCGATCTGCTGTACGAAGGGAATGCCTCAACGGCCGCGACGCTGCGAGCCGCACACAAACATGTTGAAGAATTGGCTCGGTACGAGACAAAGTTTCAGGAGGCTGCGGCGGCCCTCGAGTCGGCTCGCATCAGCGTTGAGGATGTTGGCGCTACGGTTCGAGACTACGCGGGCGGTATTCATGCATCGCCCGAACACCTCGTTTCCGTGGAAGACCGCCTCGCATTGCTCGATCGCCTGAAACGCAAATACGGTCCTGAACTTCAAAACGTAATCGCGCTTGGCGAAGAACTTGCACGGAAGATCCGAGACGTAGAACACAAAGATGAAGTATTGGTTGAACTGAGAGGGCAGCTATTGCAGGCTGCAGCCGAATACAAGAAGGCTGCTACTGCACTCTCCCGTCGTCGCCACGAAATCGCCGATCGCCTTTCGAAAGCGGTGGAAGGTGAAATCAATGATCTCGCGATGAAGGTTCGATTTGCAGTCGAGTTCAGCGGGTCTGAAGAAGAACGCGAATGGACGCCGACCGGCTTTGATCGGGTCAGTTACATGATTGCCACCAATTTGGGCGAACCGATGAGGCCACTTGAGCAAATTGCCTCTGGTGGGGAGATGTCGCGGGTTATGCTGGCACTCAGAACCGTGGTCGATGCAAGCGGAGCCGTGGCCAAGAAAAAGGCCCAGCAGCGAACGATGGTTTTCGACGAAATTGACACGGGCATTGGGGGGCGCGCGGCCGAGGCAGTGGGGAAGAAATTGAAATCTCTGGCCCGCACCAGTCAGGTGCTCTGTGTAACCCACTTACCCCAGATTGCGACCTTCGCCGACCAGCATTATGTAATCGAAAAGAAGAGCGCCGCCGGAAAAACGAAGACGACCGTCCGGCAAGTTTCAGGTGATGCTCGGACTGAGGAAGTCGCTCGTATGCTCAGCGGTGCCAAGCTCACCGACACCTCTCGCAAGCACGCCGAGCAGTTGATTCGGGCCAATGGCTGACGCACCTGTGACCCGACACAAATGCACCTATTTCCGTTCAGCCCTCAAAGCGCCCCATTCACTGCTAATCGTATGTATTTTCAGGGCTTACGTTGACCAATCGGATACCTTTCCGATAACCTGATAGCATCGATTACAGGGAATACGTGTAGCCTATAGCGACTGGGGAGAGTGTTGTGTCTGAGAGTCAAGACAAGAAGCTTTTGCTTTTAAAGCCAAGGGGCTTTTGTGCTGGGGTTGTGCGCGCCATCGATATCGTAAGAATCGCGCTCGAGGCCTTCGGCCCTCCGATCTATGTCCGGAAAGAGATCGTCCACAATCGCTTCGTTGTGGAGGAACTGCAGGAGAAAGGCGCTATTTTTGTCGATAGCGTGGAAGAGGTTCCGAACGGCGAACGCGTGATCTATAGCGCGCATGGAGTCTCACCTGAAGTTCGGGAAGCCAGCACGCATCGCAATTTGCGAGTGATTGACGCAACCTGTCCGCTGGTCACCAAGGTGCACGTCGAAGCAGTCAAGTTTGCGAAAGAGGGCAATTCTCTGATCCTGATTGGTCATCGGGACCATGACGAGGTCATCGGAACGCTCGGAGAAGCCCCCCAGGTCACACAAGTGGTGGGATCGCCCGAAGAGGTCAAGTCGCTCACAGTCCCAGATCCGGAGCGTGTGGCGTATCTGACCCAAACCACCCTGAGCCTCGACGAGACTAAAGACATCATCGCCGCGCTGAAGGCAAAATTCCCGAACATTAAAGGGCCGGCAGCGCAAGATATCTGTTACGCCACGGAAAACCGTCAGGTCGCGGTTAAGGACATCGCTTCCGAGTCGGATTTACTGCTGGTGGTTGGCTCCGAAAACAGCTCCAATTCCAATCGTTTAGTGGAAGTTGCGCGCAATCTGGGCACGAACGCGCATCTCATTGATAGCTTCCTAAACATCAAGCCTGCGTGGTTAGATGGCGTAAAAACCATCGCTCTCACCGCTGGAGCCTCGGCTCCAGAGTGCTTGGTCGAGGAAGTCGTGAAATTCCTTGTGAGTAAGGGATACGACAACGTGCAGGAATTGGAAGTGATGCCGGAGAACGTGCGGTTCGGCCTGCCTCCTGAAATCGTCGAGGCGATCGCTGCTGCGCCGGCGTCGGCAACCTTGGAGTAACAACAAATATGGATGAAACCTCCCCTGCGTCTGCCCCGCAGATGCGCTTTGGAAAAATTGATGATCTCTCGAGCCGCGTAGCCGTAGGAATTGACGCGGCACGCAAGTATCTCTTCTCTGAGCAGCACGAAGATGGCTACTGGTGTGGCGAACTTGAGGCCGACACCACCCTCGAAGGCGATTACATCGTCCTGCACACCCTCTTCGGGACCGAGCAAAACCCTCGTGTTCGCAAGGCGGCGAACTACATCCTTCAGCATCAGAACGAGGAAGGTGGCTGGAGTATTTATCCAGGCGGTCCTACGAATCTGAGCGCCTCCGTGAAGTCTTACTTCGGACTGAAGCTGGCCGGTTACAAAGCAGATCACCCGGCGATGGTTCGCGCTCGGGAAGTGATTCTGCGGCTTGGCGGCGTCACGGAAGTCAACACGTTTACCAAGCTCTATTTGTGTTTCTTCGGTCAGTACGACTATGACGCCATTCCGGCCATTCCTCCGGAAATCGTGCTTTTTCCGAAATGGTTCTGGTTCAACATCTACGAGATTTCTTCCTGGTCGCGGGCGATGCTGGTCCCGCTTTCGATTTGCTACGCGAAGAAGCCGTTCAAGAAAATTCCAGATGAAATGGGTGTTGCGGAATTGTTTGTGGGAGGCCGCGACAAGTCCCGCATGCACTTGCATTGGGACAAAAAGCTGTTTTCTTGGCGAAATTTTTTCCTCGTGTTGGATCGCACCGCACATTGGTTTGAGCGCGTGCACGTACGTCCATTGCGTTCGGTCGCGCTGCGCATGGCTGAAAAATGGATGCTTGAACGATTCGAGAAGAGTGATGGATTGGGAGCAATTTTCCCATCGATCATGAATTCTGCCATTGCGATGAGGTGTCTCGGCTATTCCGTCGACGATCCGCAAGTGATTCGGGCTCTCGATGAATTCGAAAAATTAGGCATCGAGGAAGAAGAGACGTTTCGGATGCAACCGTGTGTTTCCCCGGTTTGGGACACCGCGTACGCATTGTTTGCGCTCGGCGAGAGTGGTGTACCTGCAAATGATCCGCGCATGGTGAAAGCCGCTGACTGGATCCTTCAGAAGCAGGTGCGCACAGTTGGCGACTGGAAGGTGAAGAACAGGAAGGGCGAGCCAGGAGGCTGGTACTTCGAATTCAACAACGAGTTTTATCCCGATGTAGATGACAGTGCAATGGTCTGCCTTGGTCTCGCGCAAGTGGAGCACCCGAACGGGCGCTATCAGCTCGAATCCGTGCAACGTGCTATCGACTGGATGCTCACCATGCAGTGCCGCAACGGTGGGTGGGCTTCGTTCGACAAGAACAACGATCGCATGGTCTTCCAGTACGTTCCTTTTGCGGATCACAACGCGATGCTCGATCCCGCGACAGTGGACATCACGGGACGCATGCTCGAAATGTTGGCGGCCTACGGTTATGACAAGAATCACCCGGCCGTGAAAAAGGCAATCGCCTTCGTGCAGAAAGAGCAAGAAGCAGATGGAAGCTGGTTCGGCCGCTGGGGTGTGAATTACATCTACGGAACAATGTTGGTTCTGCGCGGACTGGAAGCCATCGGCGTGGACCATCATGAGCCTTGCGTTCAGCAGGCGGCGGAGTGGCTCCGTATGACACAAAACGCCGATGGCGGATGGGGAGAAACCTGCGGTTCTTACGATGACCCGAATGTTAAGGGTCAGGGTTCGAGTACGGCCTCGCAGACAGCCTGGGCCGTTATGGGATTGCTGGCCGCAAGCGATACGCGTAGTGATTCAGTGGCGCGCGGAATCGCATTCCTGCTTCGCACGCAGAACAAGGATGGCAGTTGGAGCGAAGACGCCTACACCGGCACAGGTTTTCCTCGTGTGTTTTACCTCATGTATCACATGTACCGGCAATACTTCCCGCTCATCGCATTGACCAATTACGCCAAAGTGATGAAGGGCAGCAATTAGCATTTAGCACTTAGCAGTTGGCTTTTTGCGAGAGGGCTGCGCTTCCGCCGGTCTGGTCGCACACAGGACAAGCTAAATGCCAAGTGCTAACGGCTAACCGCCAATGCTCACCTTCGTCACAGGCGCTACTGGGTTTCTTGGAAGTCACGTCGCGCGCGTGCTCGCGGACTGCGGTGCAAAATTGCGCTTGCTGGCGAGGCCGACAAGCGATCTTCGAAACCTCGAGAGCGTCCCGGCTGACGTGGTGAAAGGTGATTTACGAGATCCGCAGTCCTTCGCCTGTGCATTGAGCGGTTGCGACACCCTGTTTCATGTCGCTGCGGACTACAGGATCTGGGTGAGAGATCCTGACGAAATGTTTCGCTCGAATGTCGAGGGAACTCGATCATTGCTCGATTTCGCCAGAAAGGCTGGCATCCGCCGTACGGTGTACACGTCTAGCGTCGCGACGATGGGATTCACATCGACTGGGGTTCCAGCGAACGAGAACTCGCCCGTGGCTCTCGACCACATGATCGGCCCTTACAAGCGTTCGAAATTCCTGGCCGAGCAAGTCGCCATTGAAGCGGCACGAACGGGGATGCACGTCGTCGTGGTGAATCCAACGACTCCTGTCGGAGAACGCGATCTGAAACCGACACCGACGGGGCGCATTATCGTGGATTTCTTGAAGAAAAAGTTCCCGGCCTACGTCGACACAGGATTGAATCTTGTCGATGCGACCGAGTGTGCTCGTGGACACATCGCCGCTTTGGAGAAGGGGCGATCAGGAGAACGGTACATTTTGGGTGGCGAGAACCTCACGCTGAAGCAGATTTTGGATCGCCTCGCAACATTTACGGGGCTGCCGTCTCCTACGCTGCGTGTGTCGCACTTCGTGGCATTGGGTGCGGCTGTGGTCGACGAGTTGTGGACGGGTCGCATTCGTGGCAAAGAACCGCGCGCCACCGTGGACGCAGTTCGGATGGGACGAAAAAAAATGTTCGTTACCTCGACAAAGGCGGAAACCGAACTTGGCTGGAAGGTTGTTCCCGTTGATGGTGCTCTGCGGCGGGCCGTTGATTGGTATCGCGTCCATGGATATGCCTAAGTTCGGAATCGTGGCCGCACTCCATCGCGAGATCGAGCCTCTCGTGCGCGATTGGGCTGCAATGGAACGGACTCATGACGGAAAGACGTTTAGGTTCTTTGAAAAGGGACAAGCAGTGCTGGTATGCGGCGGCATCGGGCCGGGTCCCGCGCGACGCGCCACCGAGGCAATGAGTTCTTTATACCGGCTCAGTCATCTGCAATCGGTGGGTTATGCAGGCGCGCTCAGGCAAGGCAGGGAAGTGGGTGCTGTGATTTGTCCAGCACGCGTAATCGATATGAACGACGGAAGTTCAGCAGCAATTGATCGCGGGGAAGGCATTCTCCTCTCTGCGAGCCGCGTAATAAGCGCACAAGAGAAATCCAAGCTAGGCTCGACCTATCAAGCCGACGCGGTCGACATGGAAGCGGCCGCGGTTGCAAAAGGGGCACACGCAAAGGGGATTCCGTTTTCCGCAATGAAAGTGATCTCCGACGACTATGCGTTCAACATGCCGTCGACCGAGATGTTTGTGACGCCGGATGGACAATTTCTGTCGGGGAGATTCGCGCTCTTTGCTCTCTTGCGTCCGTGGCTATGGGCGGCTGTAGTCCAGTTAGCTAGAAATAGCCGCAAAGCCACTGTCAATCTCTGCGAGGCTATCCAGGAAGAATTGCGAGAGCAGTCTCAACAAGTGAGGCAGCCAGCGTGAGCCGCGTATCTGGAAATTGGCGCGGTACGCTCCTCATCTTCCTCTGTTTCGCTGCATCCGTTACTGCTGCTAGAGAGCAGGTTTCTTCGAAACCAGCATATGTCGTAAGTTTTCGAAAAGGCTCGTCTCAGGTCGCAGAAGCCTTGTTCGAGGTCGCGCTGGACAACGACCATCCTCGTTGGAAGACTCGTGTGACCGACAAGTCAGGACGCGAGCTCTACGTCCTCTCATTCGAGCCGCAGCCCGACCCATCCGGCGATGGCCGCTTCTTAGCGTGGAATGCGGCTTTGGCGGATTTGCGGCATCCAATTTACAAGAACGTGCTCTTTCCATCGGTAGATCCGTCGCAAGATACAGTCAAGGCTTGGTGGTTCGACCCGAACCCTTATGCCGCCGTGAATTTACGCACGCCGCGTGTTGTGAGAGTCGAGAACTTTTATTGTCTATTTGAGGTCACTGATTTCGCGTTGGTTAACCCCACAGGTCCATGGATCGGTTCACTAAAGCTGAAAGTCCGCGTGACAAATACTGATCCGCGATCTGCCGTTGAGGAGAAACACTGATCGATATGGCTACTGCAACGCCGTCGAGTGTGGAGGCAGTATCCGGCAAATTGCCCACCAGCATGAAAGCAGCGGTGTATCGCGGAGTGGACGACGTGCGGCTCGAGACCGTACCGGTTCCACAGATCGGTCCGGGAGAAATTCTTGTACGGGTGCACACCTGCGGAATTTGCGGTACCGATCTAAAGAAAATCGCCACAGGGTCGCATTCGGCTCCTCGGATTTTCGGCCATGAAACGACAGGTGTTGTCGCCGCCATAGGTGAAACAGTCAGCCGATTCAAACCGGGTGACCGCGTGATGGTCTTCCATCACATTCCTTGCGGAAACTGTTTCTATTGTCAGCACAAAACGTTCGCACAATGTGAAACGTACAAGAAAGTCGGCTGCACGGCCGGCTTCGAGCCATCCGGCGGCGGCTTCGCCGAATACGTTCGTGTGATGGATTGGATTGTGGAGAAAGGCACTGTGCTGATTCCACCTGGCACTTCCTTCGAGCAGGCTGCTTTTGTTGAGCCGGTGAATACTTGCATGAAGGGAATCGAGACACTTCGGTTGCAACCTGGCGAAGACGTACTGGTTATCGGCCAGGGTCCGATCGGCATTATTTTGAGTGTTTTGGCGCGAAAAAAGGGAGTTCGTGTAATCACTTCCGACTTGTATTCTCCGAGGCTTACAATAGGAAAAAGCTTCGGGCTCGATTTTGGGATAGACGCGTCGCGAGCAGATGTAGTTCGTACCGTGCGGGACATGACTGGGGGACGTGGAGCCGACGCCGTAATTCTCGCCGTCGGTGCCAATAGTCTGATCCGTACCGCGATGGACGCTGCAAGGCCGGGTGGGCGGGTATTGTTGTTTGCTCAAACGGTACACAGCGAGGCTGCTGTAGACCCGGCGGCGATTTGTGTGGACGAGAAAGCCTTGCTCGGTTCCTACAGCGCTTCCGTGGATTTGCAGGAGGAATCAGTGCGGTTTGTTATGAACCGTGAAATGGAGCTTGAACGTTTAATCAGCCATCGTTTCCCGCTGTCGCACAGCGTGGAAGCCCTACGACTGGCATCCCACCCTCAACCGGACTCTATGAAGATTGCGATCCAACCGGGCAGTGAGTGGGAAGGGGTTGCATTGTGAATGGAAAAATGACGGCTGCCGTGCTCTACGGCAAAGAAGACATCAAGATTGAGAAAGTGCCGATTCCTCGGGTTGCCGAGGGCGAACTGCTGGTCAAGGTGCAAGTTGCTTTGACTTGCGGCACCGATCTGAAGGTGTATCAGCGCGGCTACCACGCGCGGATGATTGTTCCACCCGCTCTCTTCGGACACGAGTTGGCAGGCGTGATCGAGGAAGTGGGACCCGGTGTCCGCGGTTTCAAGAAGGGGATGCGAGTCGTCGCATTGAATTCCGCTCCCTGTGGGAAATGCTTCTACTGTTCCAAGCACCAGGAAAATCTCTGCGAAGATTTGCTGTTCAATAACGGAGCTTATGCCGAGTACATCCGCGTGCCGCGGCGGATTGTCGAAGCCAATACGCTCACGATCCCGCCTCATGTAAGTTTCGAAGACGCCGCAATGACCGAGCCTTTAGCCTGTGTCTTACGCGGACTTCACGAAACGAAAGTAGAAATTGGAGATACCGTCGCCGTGCTGGGTGGTGGCCCAATCGGGTTGATGTTCGTCCAGGTTGCGAAGGCGATTGGCTGTAACGTCATCGCCATTGTAAAACGCGATTCGCAAGTTGCCTTGGCCCGGCGGAAGGGCGCGCACGAGATCGTGCAAATCACACAGGTAAAAGATCCAGTTGAAGCCGTCCGCGAACTTAGTCCTTATAAGCGCGGAGCCGACGTCGTGATCGAAGCAGTGGGCCGCCCGGAAGCCTGGGAGTGGGCTGTGAACATGGTTCGCAAAGGCGGTACCGTCAACTTCTTCGGCGGATGCGCCGCGGGTACGAAGGTTCAACTCGACACACAACGCTTGCATTACTCCGAAATCACTTTGAAGGCCACGTTCCATCACACGCCGGAGACTGTGCGCCGCGCATTTGGTTTGATCGCGGAAAAGAAAGTGCGTGGCACGGACTACATCACCGGGGAAGCGCCACTCTCCAGGTTGCATGATGTGCTGCGCCACATGCTGAATCGCAACGGCGATATCAAAACAGCCATCATTCCGGGACATTAAGGACGAAGTCGACGCACGGAACCGCATGACATCAGCTACCACCAACGGGTCCCGCGCCCTGTCCCTTTCTACCGCACACGCTGGGTGGAGTGCGCTCCCGCTCGAGTACGCCATTCCCGAAACCGCGCCAACAATGGGTGCCGCGCAGGATTATTGCCGCCGCTTGGCTCGTTCGCACTACGAAAACTTCTCGGTCGCCAGTTGGTTTCTTCCCGAGCGGCTGCGGCAGCATTTCTTTAACATCTATTCCTATTGCCGCATTTCTGACGATCTTGGCGATGAAGTCGGCGATCCCGCTGCTTCTCTACAACTGTTCGATCAATGGCAATCGGAGCTGGATGCCTGCTATGCGGGTGCACCGAAGCATCCCGTGTTCGTGGCTCTAGCCGATACTGTCCGCAAGTTCGACATTCCGAAATCAGAATTCTCGAACCTATTGAAGGCATTTCGGCAAGATCAGACGGTGACGCGCTACGAGACGTTCGATGACCTGCTCGGTTATTGCCGGTATTCCGCTAACCCCGTAGGACATCTCGTTCTGTACGTTTGTGGTTATCGCGACGAGAACCGACAACAGCTCTCTGATTTCACCTGCTCGGCACTCCAATTGGCAAATTTTTGGCAGGATGTGAGCGTCGACTATGCAAAAGGGCGCATCTACCTTCCGATGTCCGACCTGCGTCAGTTTGGTGTGAGCGAAGAAGATATCGCACACCAACGCAACACGCCCCAATTCTGTAAGCTAATGGCCTTTGAAGTTGACCGTGCGTGCGACTGGTTTGAACGGGGACTCCCATTGGTGAAGCAGGTCGACCGTGACCTCGCGATCGATCTGGATCTGTTCAGTCGCGGCGGCCTCGAGATTCTCCGTGCCATCCAACAACAGGGATTTGCCGTTCTCGGGCGACGTCCCGCGATTTCAAAAATGCGGAAGCTCGCCCTGGTGGCTCGCGCTGCGCTGGGAAAAATGCGATGAGCGCAGCCGTCCAACCCGCGCAGACACGGTATGTTCCGACGCAATCGCAACTGGATATCGCGTATTCGGTTTGTCGCGGAATTACGCGTGGCGCCGCCAAAAACTTCTACTACGGATTTCTAGTTCTTCCGCGTCGCAAGCGCCAAGCCTTATCTGCCGTGTACGCGTTTATGCGGCATTGCGACGATGTTGCAGACGATCAGTCGCGGTCGCTGCCGGAGCGGCGCGAAAGATTGGCTGCATGGCTCGATGCATTCCATCGTGCGCAAGCGGGTTTCCCGACCGACGATCCAGTGCTGCTTGCGCTCACTGATGCACAGCAGCGATACGAAATTCCCACAGATCTTCTCGATCAATTGGCATATGGCACTGCAATGGATGTACTTGAGATCGACGAGCCCGGGTTTGCTCGCGATGTCCCGGTCATTCATTACCAGACCTTTCAGGAGCTCGCTCAGTATTGCTATCGCGTTGCGTCGGTTGTGGGCCTTGTCTGCATTCGAATTTTCGGATACAAGGACCCTTCCGCGGAACCGCTCGCCGAACAAACTGGCCTAGCCTTCCAATTGACGAACATCATCCGCGACGTAAAAGAAGACGCGGAGATGAGTCGCGTGTACCTGCCGGAAGAGGACATGAGGCAATTCGGTGTGTACCCGGGGGATTGTCGACGACCGAGCGACGCCGCGCGCATGCGAGCACTATTGGCCATGGAAGCTGATAGGGCCAGAGAGTTTTATCAGGCCGGCGACAAACTTGTCCCGCTTATTCAAGAGGACAGTCAGCCCGCACTTTGGGTCCTTGTCACGATTTATCGTGGACTTCTGGAAAAGATTGCAGCGCGACAATATGACGTGTTCGGTGAAAAAGTTCGATTATCTGTAACGGAAAAAGTCCGCATCCTCGTGAAGGGATTTTTGAAACGACTCTACTGATGCCTCGTTCCTGGGCCCGACCTCCAAGAGTTGCGATTGCCGGCGGTGGATTAGCCGGGTTGTCGACCGCCTGCGCCTTGGCTGACGCGGGTTTCCATGTGTCGCTTTTTGAGCGCAGGCCTTATCTCGGTGGTCGCGCCTCTTCATACGAACATCCTGGCACTGGCGAAGTAATCGATAACTGCCAGCACGTGCTGCTCGGCTGTTGCACCAATCTAATCGACTTCTACGAACGAACCGGCGTCGTCGATAAGATTCGCTGGTACGACAGCCTGACTTTCCTCGAACCGGGCGGCCGGGCATCGGTCATTGGCGCCTCTCGTTTACCCGCACCGCTTCACACCATGCCCGCCTTCTTGCGTGCGCAGTGCCTTGGACTCGCCGACAAGCTTGCCATTTCTGCCGCTATGACCGCGCTTGCGCCCACAGCCCTCCGCGAGTCGAGCGACAGCTTTTTGACTTGGCTTCGACGTCGTGGGCAGACCGGGCAAGCCATTGAACGCTTCTGGAAGCCAATTCTCGTCAGCGCATTGAACGAGGATGTTGACAGGGTTTCCGTTGCCTATGCCGCGCAGGTCGTGCGTGAAAGCTTTCTGAAATCGCCCGAGGCCGGACGCATGGGCGTGCCAAGCGTGCCTTTAACGCAACTCTATGAAGCGGCAGGTGAATACATTCGGGCTCGGCAGGGCGAACTGTTCCTGCGCTCCACGGTAGCCAGTTTCCGCGCCCACCCATCTCATGTTGAGGTCATGACTGGAGACGGGGAGCGTCGTGATTTCGAATACTTCGTATTGGCGTTGCCATTCGACGGGTTAAAGAAGGTTCTTCCAGACACGTCCGCCGCCTCGTCGCTTCGAGCGATGCTGGATCAATTCGAAACATCTCCCATCACCGGGATTCATCTTTGGTTTGATCGCGAGATCACGGATCTCGAACACGCTGTTTTACTGGACCGCACGATTCAATGGATGTTTCACAAATCCAAACTCATCGGACGGAACGAAAATGGCGGAAGCTACATCGAACTGGTGGTTAGCTCCTCGAAAAGCCTGGTCGAAAAATCGAAGAACGAGATTGTTGATTTAGCGCTTAAGGAGCTCGAGGAATTTTTCCCGTCCGTGCGCGACGCTACGCTGGTGAAGTCCACAGTGATCAAGGAAGTGCACGCAACGTACTCACCCAAGCCTGGGGTGGACCTGAATCGACCTCGTCCGGAGACGGTGTGGCCGCGCGTGTTTCTGGCAGGGGACTGGACCGCCACGGGTTGGCCCGCAACGATGGAAGGCGCGGTCCGCAGTGGGTATCTCGCTGCCGAGTCAGTCGCGCACATCGGAGGCCAGCAAGAGTCCGCCTTCCTTGTGGCCGATCTGCCTGCTAGTGGCTTGATGCGAATCTTCGGCTAGTCGACCGCTTATTGCGTCTTAGGTTGATCTGCCGGTTTCGGCGCCGGTGTTTTAGGATTTGCGTCGTCAGGCGAGCACTTCCCGCGAAACAGCGCCCACTCCTCGCATTCCTTTCCGTTCGGGAACTTGCAAACTCCATATTCGCCTTTTTTCCCCTTTCGAATTTCCAGCTTGCCCCCCTTCTTTTCACAATTGACGGAAGCGGGATTTGCCAGACCTGCGTGCGGCTTTGCGCTAGAGGATGGAGGAGTTGTATGTTCGGATTTTTGTTCCGCGGGCGTCTGATCCTGTGCTGTGAGAAGAGTGAGGCCAAGGGTGAGAAATAGTGAGAAAGCAACGAAAAGTCTTCGCATGATAATTCCTCTTATCGTCCTCAGTACCAAGCAACCACGATCACGCTCTGAGTCAGTGCAATCGATTTGTCCGTCATCGAAAAAATCCGCCAAACGGGTTGGCTCTTGTCGACATCTCCAAAGAGCGTACGTCCGCCAATGCAGCCGTAGTTGGCCCGCATGCCCGCTGCGGCGAATGTTCCACCAGTCATTAAGGTGCATCGAGAGCCATCGCCGAGTTCAAGAGCCCAAGGTAAAGAGACGTCACGCCGTACTTCCTTTCGTTTGCTTTCAGGAGGCGTGCTCTCGAGAGTAAGCAAGTTCACATTCGCGCTCCAAGGGTCGCGCGCACAAGCAAGCTGTTTCTGGTCTCCCATGATCTGCATGTAGCAGGGATCCTGTATGAGGTTTCCAGCCGAACAGCGCCACGCATCGGAACGGCTCGGCGAGGCCGCAGATTCAGCGAAACAGTTACCCGTCAACTTCTCGGTAACTGCAATCCCAATGCTCAAACCGTGAGGGTTCCAGGGTTCGAAGAGTTTGATTTCGGTATGCGACGGTTGCGCTGAAGTCTGCGTCTGAGCGCCAGCAAGGGAGGCGATTAAGCAGAGAAGAAAAGCTAAGTACAAGATTTGCTTTTGCACACCAGAACTCCGGAGTTGAGAGGACAGAAGAAGGGCTCCGAGTGTGCTCGGAGCCCACTGTTTAACTCTACAGGCGACGGAACAATTCAGCGATCTTCTTGCCCTCTTTTTCCGTGTAGTGCACGGTGACCTTCTCGCCTTCTTTTGTGTCTTTCATCACGCCGTGTTCGGTTTCAACGGCGACGTCGCGACTGTAATGGAAGGTCTCTTCGGCACCATCTTTGGTCTTGATTGAGATTGTGTGCGCCGTTTTGTCAACCTTCGTCACAGTACCCTCAGAGGTCTTGAGGGCATCTTTTCCGTAGTCATCGACCTGGACGGCAGTTTTGTCGGCGCCGTCACCCGTGTAATGCACGACTGCGTGAGTTCCTTCTTTACCAGCCATATAGCTGTCGAGGACGCCCTTCTTCGCCTCTTTTTCGGCGCTGCGTGCATCATGGACGGCGGTCTTCTCGCTGTATTTGAAAACATGCTCCGTGCCGTCCATTGCTTTCAGCACGAATGTCTTCGTTGCTTTGTCCACCTTCGTGATCGCTCCGGCCACAGCGTGAACATCCCCTGCTGCCCACGACATCGTTGCAACCAGCGCCACTGCCACAACCAATAGAATTGACTGCAATACTTTCATCCTGATTTCTCCTGGGAAAACTAACAATTATTTGGTTTTCGAATTCAATACAAGCAGTTCATTATTGACGTTGAATACGCCTGGGACCTGATTGGCCTGCACACCCGCAATCTGTTTGTCCATGTCTGTATCGACGACGCCGAGCAGCGTAACCTTTCCGTTATCCACCACAATGCGAATCGGCTTTTGCGGGTCCATCGCGTATTTCTGAAGGGTTGGAGAACCGTAGATTGCCCGGAACAATTTCAATCGAAGATCGTCATCAAACATCGAAGTCGGCGCGACTTCAATGTTGTCGACCACATCTTTCACGCCCGGTGTTGTGGCTGCAATCGCCACGGCCGAATCTCGGCTTGGATAGTCATGAACATTGCCTGTCAATGTCACGACTCCATCTTTGACACCAAGATTGATCGCGTTAAAGGCGATCCCAAAGCCGACACGGTCGTAACGCAGCTTGTCGGCGAGGGTCTGCTGCAGTTGGCCATCAGGAACATTGCTCTGCACGTCAACGTGATTGCGGACGCCATCAACGTTCTTCATCCGCTTCACTTTTCGTTCCAGATTGACCTTGTCGTTGTACAGATTGACGCTTCCTGTCAGTGTGACAATCTGGTCGTCCGCAGTGGCTTTGACGCCTTGGAATTCCTTTTTGCTCTGCAGGTACTTCGTAACATCGTCCTGGATCTGCTGATCATATTTTCCCGCTGCCCATGCAGCGGTTGTTAGAAGAGAGAGCGCCAACACTGCCGCACTTCTTTGCGCCCATCGCGCAACACGCATAGAGTCCTCCACAAGGTAGGTATGTTCTAGGCCCCACGAATCCGCGAGCACGGAGCAATCGAGATTCGCAACCGCCGATACAAGTCGGCGAGTAGATGATGGATGAGGTAACCCCTCAAGTGCACAACAGTGTCTACGGGACGATCGAAATCGTCAAGTCTGTACGCGAGCGAAGAGTTCAATTCAAGTCTCGAGGAATTTCACAGGAGAGATTAGCTACTCAAAAGGCCATCAGGGCGACGCCACCCGCGACGAGAACAGCGGCGATCCAGCGTCGCTGGTCAACGCGTTCGCGCAGAAAAAGTCGGGCCGCGAAAGCATTCGCTACGAAGGTGAGGGAAGCGGAAGCCGGGGCGATGAGGCTGACGTCCCCCCAGGAAAGCCCGAAAAGAAGGCTGTAGAAAGCGACCGCCATGGCTGCAACGCCGAGAAGGAAGTTCGGGTTGCGCAGAGTGCGTCCGATCACGGCGAGCAAACCTCTTTGTCGCCAAAGCTCTCCTACGTCCCCCACCTGCTTCATCGCGTGTGCCAGCAGCACGTCGCCCATAGTCGAGAAGACAATAATCGCTCCGATCGCCATCCACGTGTAAGTTGTCTTCAAGACTGCACCTGCGATCCAGCGGGCTCTACGAGAGAATCCGACGTTTCTTTTTCACGATGCTTCGTTAGCGCAGGACCTCCGGCAACGAACCCTACACCTGCTGAAATGAGCAGAATGCCAAACCAGCGTGTGGCAGAAACGTCTTCGTGGAGTCCAAATTTGGCGACCAGGGCCAGCACTACGTACCCGAGAGAGGTGGCTGGCAGGACGTACGTGAGATCAGCCCAAGACAGGGCTGTCATGTAGGAAGCAAAAAAAGCGAGCAGCAGTAGTACACCGCAACCCACCCAGGGATTCGCAATCGCAAGGATGAGCTCGTGCCAGTGGTGCAGGGATACATTACCAATCTCTTTCATCCCACGCGAAAGCATTGCGTCGCCGGCAGCTCCAAAAACTGTAACGCCAGCCAGCACCAAATATTTTTGAAAAGTCACACGGCTTTCCTAGGCGTTAACGGCCTCAACCGAAGTTGGGTTCGTTCCCGCCCGCTTGTCCCGCACCCATTTGTTGCGTTGTGCGCGTAGCTTCAGGAAGGCGCGTGCTTCCTTGTAGAGGCGCTTGCGTTCGGTGTTATCGAACACTGCCTTGCGCAAAATGCGATATACCGCCTTGGGGCGGAAATAGTATTCGTCGTAGAACCGGTGTACGGATTCCAGCACCTCATCCGCAGGGAGGTTCGGGAACTGGATCTGCACCATCTGGTGCCCAGCTTCGTCCACCATTTTCGTTTCGGAGGAGATGAAGCCATTCTTCATGGCGTATTCATGCAACTCCGTGCCTGGGTAGGCATGCGCCACCGAAACCTGAATCGTTTCGACATCCAGTTCCTTGGCGAAGTTGATGGTGTTCCGGATGGTTTGGCTTGTCTCGCCGGGAAGGCCGAGAATGAAGTCTCCGTGCACCACTAAGCCCAACTTGTGGCAATCTCGAGTGAACTCACGCGCGCGTTCTACCGTCGCGCCTTTCTTGATGTTCTTCAGAATCTGCGCATCGCCTGACTCGTACCCAACGATCAGAAGTCGGCAGCCGGCTTCCTTCATAGCTTTCAGTGTTTCGTAATCTGTGGTCACTCGAGAAGTGCAAGACCAGGTCAGTCCAAGCGGCTTTAGTTTTGAACAAAGCTCAATCGTGCGCGCCTTTTGGATATTGAAGGTGTCGTCGTCGAAAAAGAATTCTTTGACATTCGGCCAGTATTCCTTGGCCTTTGCCATTTCCCGAGCCACATCGTCACTCGAACGTTTTCGCCACGGATGTCCGCTCAAGGTCTGTGGCCACAGGCAGAAGGTGCACTGTGCCGGGCAACCACGAGTCGAATACAGCGCTACGTATGGATGCAGGAGAAATGGTACGGTGTAGCGAGTCACGTCCAGGTCGCGCTTGTACACATCGGTGACGTGAGGAAGAGCATCCAGATCCTGGATCTGCGGACGGTCGGGGTTATGCACGAACCCGCCGTTCTTGCGATAAGAAACGCCAAGGATTTCTTCCAGCGGTTTTCCGTTCGCGTACTCGACCACGGTGTGGTCGAATTCTTTTCGAGCGAGGAAGTCAATCGCCGGGCAATCCTTCAGAGATTTTTCCGGTAGAACCGATACGTGTGGGCCAACGAAACAGATCTTGATATTGGGATTTGCATCCTTCATGGCTTGCGCGAGGCGGATGTCGCCGGGAAAGCCCGGGGTGCTCGTGAAAAGCACTACAAACTCGTACTCTTTGCAGATATTGATTGTCTCTTCTGCCGTCACGTGATGCGGCGGTGCATCGAGCAATCGCGCACCTTCCAGCATTCCGGCTGGATAAGCCAGCCATACGGGATACCAATAGGACTCGATTTCGCGAGTCGCGGGCCAGCGTGAACCGGCGCCGCCATCGAAGTTCTCAAAAGAGGGCGGATTCAGGAACAAGGTCTTTAAAGGCATAGTTTTCCGGATCTCTTAATACTAACATCCAAAAGGCTGATATTTCGGGACCGGCAGGGTGTATTCCGGGGTTCTGGAGTGGTTCATCAGCCGTCAAACTCGACTGAGGTTAACTCCTGTAAAACCAGCTTATTACCTCTAGCTGCGTAGAGCAACTTTGGAATCACCGAACGGCGATTGCATGCACGGAGTGGGACGCCCAAAGCGCTCAGTGGTGAAGCCAACATTCTCCAGAAACCTAGAGCGACTCTTTGCGCCCAAACTGTTGATCGAAACAACATGGGGTGTCACACCTACTCGGTGATGATCATCATGGCGACCGACTCGGATGCGCTTCATACTAAGCGCGCTGCCGTCGCGAGGAGGCTGCTATGGACCTCGAACTAAATGCGGACGAGCGTGCTCTGATTCTGGAAGTTCTACTTGAGCGCGAGCGGCAACTTCTTGTCGAGATTTCTCGCTCGCATAATCACCAATTCCGCGAAATCCTGAGAAAAAAGGAAGCGATTCTCGAATCGGTGCTCGAAAAGATGCGCGAGCCCGTCGCAGCCTAAGGGACGTCGCTTGCAAGTTCTCGAACGGGAAGAACCCCCGCCCTTCGTGTGTTTTTTTTGCACCGTGAACGAGTGACACTGCTTGTTCTCCACGCTAGACTTGAGCTATGGAGCATTTCCACCTCGAGCACCCGGACAATGAAGTGTTCCTCTGCGAACGTCAAGGATGCAACGGGATCGCAGATTACCTTGAGGTGGAGAACGGCCAAGAGGTCTTGCTTTGCAGTGCACACACGAGCAGTCGCACTTACGCGGCTTGCCTTCCTCCCCGTGTCCCGAGTACTGCGGTTCCTCATCGGAGTCGTCCTGCCGTGTGAACCGTGTTTTGCTTCACAAAGTGATTGCAACGTGCTTCGGAATCTGAAAAAGGGACCGTATCCCTGGGAGTCATATGAAAAGTAAGTTGACCCTTCCGACTGTAGCGTATTTCTCCATGGAAATTGCGCTCGATCCTGCCATTCCCACCTACAGCGGCGGCTTAGGCGTGCTCGCGGGCGATACGCTGCGTTCTGCCGCGGACATCGGCGCTCCTCTGATCGCGGTCACGCTTGTTTATCGGGAGGGATACTTCCGACAACGACTCGACTCGGCTGGCAATCAGTCGGAAGAACCTCAACGATGGGACCCCGAACATGTATTAGCTCCGGTTGAAGGCCGAGTGACTATCGAGATTGAGCGACGCCCAGTAGTTGTTCGCGCCTGGAAGTACACGGTGCAAGGCGTTACGGGCGAAACGGTACCCGTTTATCTCCTGGACACAAATGTCCCAGAGAACGCACCCGAAGATCGCGCCCTGACGAATTCGCTTTATGGTGGCAACGAGCGCTACCGTCTATGCCAGGAAGCTGTGCTCGGACTTGGTGGGATCAAGCTTCTCAACAAACTCGGATACACCAACATCCAGGGTTACCACATGAACGAGGGGCACTCGTCTCTGCTGGCCTTAGGCCTGCTTGAGCGGCGATTGGATCAAAGTTTTGCCGGACGAGTAAAGGCCTTGGATATCGAGAGTGTCAGACGGCTTTGTATCTTCACCACCCATACTCCAGTACCTGCGGGCCATGATGAGTTCCCCCGCTCTCTCGTTGAAGAAGTTCTCGGCGACGAACGGGTTAAGTTGTTGGACGAAGCGGGAGTTCTCCACGCCGACAAACTCAACATGACGTATCTGGCGTTGAACTTGTCCGCGTACGTCAATGGCGTGGCGATGCGCCACGGTGAAGTTTCGCGCGACATGTTCCCCACCTACGTTATCAGTGCGATCACCAATGGCGTGCATGCCACGACCTGGACGGCCACTGCCATCAAGGAACTTTTCGATCAACACATTCCGGCCTGGCGAACCGACAATAACTACTTGCGCTACGCGATTAGTATTCCATTAGAAGAAATTCGTTCCGCGCATGCTAAAGCGAAACAGGAATTGTTCGCCGCCATTTACAACTACAACGGGACTCAGTTTGATCCGTCAGTTTTCACCATCGGTTTTGCACGCCGGGCCAGCACTTATAAGCGCGGCGCTCTGCTCTTTCACGATCCTGAGCGGCTGCGCCGGATTGCGAGCACTGCTGGGCCAATCCAGATCGTTTACGCCGGAAAAGCGCACCCTCGGGACAACGGTGGTAAAGACATTATCCGAGAAGTGTTTGGCGGTGCCCGCTCGTTGGCCGACGTGATTCGCACCGTTTACGTCGAAAACTACGACATGAACTGGGGCCGCCTCATCACAAGCGGCGTCGACGTGTGGCTGAATAACCCACTGCGTCCGCAGGAAGCGTCTGGCACGAGCGGCATGAAGGCTGCTTTAAACGGAGTTCCAAGTTTCAGCGTGGTCGATGGATGGTGGATTGAAGGTCTGATCGAAGGTGTCACGGGCTGGGCAATCGGGAACACCGAGATCAACCAGGACCCAGCATCAGAAATCGAAGATCTCTACTCGAAGCTCGAAAATGAAATCGTTCCGATGTTCTACAAGCAGCCAGACCGGTACACGGACATCATGCGCATGGCGATTGCTCTGAATGGCTCATTCTTCAATACTCAGAGAATGGTTCAGCAGTACGTCACCAACGCCTACCTGATGCGCAATGATGCCGTACCGTCGGTGCCGCGTATCCCAATCAAGACAACCGTGGTAGAGCCATCTCCGACGCGGTGAGTCGGGAACGCAACTCACCGGGGAATCGAATTAGGAGAGTATTGCCCAATCCCGGAATCCGGATCGAAATCACTTTCTGCACGACTCGCT
The DNA here is from genome assembly GCA_036265385.1 of Terriglobales bacterium. Classification (GTDB taxonomy): domain Bacteria; phylum Acidobacteriota; class Terriglobia; order Terriglobales; family Acidobacteriaceae; genus DATAPD01. Next base: position 34,182 of record DATAPD010000025.1, on the reverse strand, counting down.
TTCCGTAACGAATCTGGTTCTTGAAAGAACGCGTGTTCAGGACATGCACCCACGCCAGTGTTTTCGTGAATCCGTGCTCGCGGGCATAATTCAAGATTGGAACGTTAAGGGGATACTGGAAACCATGTCCCCGCCACTGTGGCGCGACATACGTGTCGTACTGCACAGCCTCACCAGTGTGAAGGCGAAGTTTCAACGCCAATTCGCTCACGTCCGCTTCTTTGAAAGTCATCCACGTGTAGGCGACGGGCTCATCCCCCACGAATCCAATTGAGACCAGATCTCCGCGTGAGATGCGACGCTCTAATTCCTCCGGATCTTTTCCAAGAGGGCTTAGCAATTGGCACACGATACTGGTCTGGGACATACCGCAAAAAAGTCTCGGTCGTAACGCGGTACCCTTCGGTATTTGCACATCTGTTGTGGCCAGGTCGGCCTCGAAAAATGCATAGCTGTTGACATATTTACGCGTGATACTGCGCAGCGAACTCTCAATACGAAAACGCAGTTCACTCCAATACGTTCTCGGCCGTTTCTCAACCGATGGTTTGTTGCTTATCCGTATCTCTTCTTGAGTGATTGTTGGCATCTCGCTACACCATGTGCATGAGCCGTTTTTTGGGATGCCGCATCAGGCGAGCCATCAAGTAGGCCCGCCCCCGAAACGTCACCGGTTGAACTGAATTGAAAGACTTCACGACCCTTCCACCAAACTCTTCTTTGAACTGATTAATGCGAAGCCTCTCTTCGTTTTCTTTCCCTTCGTACCAACCACCAAAGTCGTAGGTCGTAATACCCGAAGCCTTGAACCGCAACATGTCCTGCCAGTGGTGATATCGATTTGCGCGTCCAATCAGACTTCTCTGGGCAGAATCGTCGAAATTTCTGAAGCTGGAAGCGCTATGAAAAAGGCGGGCACAATCGTTGGCTCGGTAGTGGGTATGCCAGACAAGCGATTCTCCCTTCGCATCCGATACACGGGATATATCAAGAGCCCCAGCCTCCGCGTAGGAGAGGAGCCAGCTTTCTTTAGGAGTTGGCAAAGCGACGTTGCGGGCGAATGCCGAAAAGAAGTCGATAAATTCGTCGATCACAACGTTGGCATCGGCGTGCCACGATTCATATCGGAAATCGTCTCGCTTGGCGGCGCGCGAGATTTTGTAGCGGTTCGTTTTACCCATCCCGGAAAAGATCATGTCTTCTTCCGGCTTGAGGTCAACGACAATGGTGTAAAACTCCCGCGACCAAATTCTGCTGAGCGGTTCTTTCGACTGATAGGAAGCAAGCAGGTCGACTCGCGGCTGGGGAGTCGAGTCCTCGTACCAGGAATCGCCGACCGTTACGACGGGATGGCGGTGGACAATCAGCATCACCGAAATCTGTTCACTCTCAAGGGTCGTAACGATGGTTCGGGCTCGGCACCGGGGAAGGTAAGCACTACACGGCGAAGAGCGGGGTGTATCGCCGAAGAATGCCGAAGCCATCCCTATGCTAGTGACGTGTATCCGACCAGTCAATTGCTAACGTGGGCAGGGTAACTTGGAGGTAATGCAATAAGCGCGTAGCGCGCTTGTTACTAGCAAGAGGTCTGGCGCCGCATTTTGAAGAGCTTACAGAGATGTTTCAGGCTGGTTACCGGTTAGCTCCCGCACAGCACGGTAGGCCTGATCGATCGCCGCATCCATGTATGCGCTTGCACCTGCGTCCGAATTGGCAATCGCAATCTGACCGAACGGCTTTCGGCCGACCACCCAGGGCTCCTGGCCTTCGGCCCAGTCTGGGTCGAAGAGTGGATTGTAGCCATATGCGTAACCGTGCGCCCACCGGTTCACGGTGATGCCAAGGATGTCCTGAGACGGATCGAACCCTGCGGAACCCAGCATCCGGCCCAGTTGGTCGCGGATATTCCTCTCGAACACGGGAAACGGAGTTCGTAACAGTTCGGCTCGTCCAACTCTGTGCTGCTGGCGCATCGGGAGCCCGGGCTTACAAGGCGTCCGCAACAGGAACAGCACAGCCGGCTCTTGGTGCGTGCTCGGAAACTTGTACTCTCCTAAACTCACAGGGAAATCGAGAGCGACATAGCAGTGATACGAGCCTGGTGCAACGATGTGACGAATGCCGAGTTTTTGGAAAGCCGTCCAATTACGAATCGCGACATGCGTATACACAAGCGGAGCCTTGACCAGATAGGCGAGTGCCTCTTTCTGCTTCTGCGGAATTTCGGGCGCCAAGTACGGAATCATCCCGTTGTAGCAGGCGAGTACGCAATGTTTCGCTCGAACGCTTTCGGCCTTGTCTCTTCTCACATAAACGACTTCGACTTCGTTCGCTTCGATGTTCCGTACCCGAACGGCTGTGCTATTCAATCGGACTCGCGTATTCGTGCCCGAAACATCTAATCGGCTATAGTTTGCATGTTCCGTAACCACATCTTCCATCGTGCTGCCCGCGAGCGTTCCGGGAATGAGCTTTCGCACCAGCAAACGCGCCACGGACGCGTTGCCATCGGGAAAGTGAAAAATGTACGGCTCTTCTTTTTCGCTCTCTTCCAGTCCCATTCCTGCGAATCCCGGATAGCTGATCGCCCCGTAATCATCGCCCGCTTCGTAGCACGCAATTGCCGACACCGCGTCGATTCCGACCGCAAATAGATCATGTGTGTAGGTCTGGAAGAAGGGGAGGACGTCAGGTTCAGCTTTGCAAATGTCCGTCAGGAATTTGGCATAGCTGATTTTTGCAAGCTTGGCTCTCTTCTGCTCCCGTGAAAGTCCCGGCAAGTAATCTTTTTTTTCCGTGTACAAGCGGGCGATGTCACGCTGGACCGTCGACGAGAGCGGCGTTTTCGCGAGAAACTCTGGCCATGGCATACTTCCCATCCCGGGGACGAGTCGATCCTCACCAAACGTCTCTTTATCGAAGAACGCTCCCGTTCCCAGGTTCATCGATGAATAGAGCTTTTGATCGTAGGCTTGATAAAACCGCTGAGTCTCGACGCCTAACTCTTTCAGCAAGCCTGCACTTACCGCGCTGTATTTTCCGGGACTCTCAATTGACTGTGCTCCTCCATAGGAGAGCAACAGTCGTTTATCGGATCGGAATTCGTTTCGCTTGGCATGCCCGCCGAAGTCGTCGTGATTATCCAGCACCAGAATGCGAGATTCCGGCCCCGCCACTTTTCGATAAAAGTACGCTGCCGCCAATCCGCTGATGCCACCGCCAACTACGATGAGATCATAGGTCTCGTGAATATTTTCGGCGTGCTCCCAAGTCTCGCCGTCCCTCACACGATGAGCATTGGTATAACTGCCATCATGATTTCCGCGCATCCCGGTTAGGGCGGGAGGATAGTATTCGTCTTTCGCAGTCTGGCTTTGGTCGGCTGCGAATAGTTCGCGAAGTGGGTCAGCGGCCAGTGCGCCGCCGACCCCAACCGCAACTCCATTCAAAAAATCGCGGCGGGTGATGCCTTGAGTTCCTGGGTTCCTGGTTTTCTTTTTCCGCATAGGGGCTTTACGGACTGGCCAAAATTATATCGTTCTACACAGTAACCATGAGAGAACGATGTCGTTCAAATTGTTATCGTATGATCTTCATTCATGTCATCCGATCGGGGAATGAGCTTTGCCTTTTAAACGTGACTTAGGCTGGTATAAGGACGCCGTCATCTATCAGATCCACGTCCGCAGCTTCAATGACAGCAACAATGACGGCATCGGTGACTTCCAGGGACTCGCTCAGCGGCTCGACTATGTTCAGGACCTGGGTGTTAACGCAATCTGGCTCATGCCATTCTTCCCATCGCCCCTGCGCGACGATGGATATGACATCTCCGATTATCGCTCCATCCATCCGAGCTATGGCACGCTCGCCGATTTCAAAACTTTTCTCTCCAGCGCCCATGATCGCGGCATTCGCATCATCATCGAGATGGTTGCGAACCACACTTCCGATCAGCATCCCTGGTTCATCGAATCCCGAAGTTCTCGAGACAATCCCAAACGCGACTGGTACGTCTGGAGCGAAACCGATACGAAGTACCGCGGCACGAGAATCATTTTTCTCGATTCCGAGATGTCTAACTGGGCATGGGACCCGATTTCTAAGGAGTATTACTGGCACCGCTTCTTCAATCACCAGCCAGATCTGAACTACGACAATCCAGCCGTCCACGAAGAAATGTGGGACATCATGAAGTTCTGGCTGGAGCTCGGCGTAGATGGTTTCCGCCTGGATGCCGTGCCTTACCTGGTGGAACGCGAGGGGACAAATTGTGAAAATTTGCCGGAGACGCACGCAATTATCAGAGATCTCCGCAAACGCGTTGACGAGCAATTCCCGGGAACCCTGCTCCTCGCGGAAGCCAACCAGTGGCCAGCCGATTTGCGCGCCTACTTCGGGGACGGCGACGAGTTCCACATGGCTTTTCATTTCCCGCTGATGCCCCGGATGTTCATGGCGCTCAAACTGGAAGATCGAAAGCCCATCACCGAAATTCTCCAGCAAACTCCTGCCATCCCGCCTTCCGCCCAATGGGCCTTGTTCCTTCGGAACCACGACGAACTCACGCTGGAGATGGTCACCGACATGGAACGGGATTACATGTACGACATCTATGCCCGCGATCGAAGCATGCGGCTCAATCTCGGTATCCGTCGAAGGCTGGCACCGCTACTCGACAACGATCGCCGTCGCATCGAACTCATGAACGGCATGCTGATGTCGCTACCTGGTACGCCCATCATTTACTACGGCGACGAGATTGGCATGGGTGACAATATTTATCTCGGTGACCGCAATGGCGTCCGTACTCCGATGCAGTGGAGTGGTGGCTGGAACGGCGGATTCTCGGGCGCGGATCCGGAAAGTCTCTACTCACCACCCATCCTCAACCCAGTTTATGGCTATCAAGCTGTGAATGTTTTGTCGCAAAAACGTACGGAACACTCGCTGCTTTCCTGGATGAAACACATCATCAGCACTCGTCGTTCGACTCCCGTGTTCGGCTCAGGTTCGATTGAGTTTCTTTATCCTGCGAACCATCGGGTGCTTGCCTACGTTCGGCAATTAGGCAACGAGAAGATCTTGATTGTGAACAATCTTTCCAGCGCTGCCCAAGCTGTCGAACTGGACCTGCGACGATACAAAGGAAATCTTCTGATTGAGATGTTTGGCAAAAACTTCTTTCCTCGGATCGGTGAATTGCCCTATCTCTTGACCATGGGCCCCTATCAGTTCTATTGGTTTCGATTGCGGCGTATCTGACAGGGCACCCCACATCCCGTTGGCATGGTTCGGCAACTACAATCGGGAAAATACTGATACTGTTTGGAGGGCTGAGTGGCGGACGAGAATCTATTAAGCGATGAGTTCCTCCGCCAGCTGATCACCGTCGGCGAGGTGGACATTCTCATTGGTCTGCCGACTCATAACAACGCCGCAACGGTCGAGCCCGTCATCCGCGCGGTCCAGAGTTCCATTCTTAAGTGTTTCCCCCGTGAACGCGCAGTAATCATCAATGCAGATGGTGGTTCGCAGGATGGCACCCCGCAGCTCGTTACCGGCGCCACCATCGATGACATTTCGAACGTGGGCAAGGTGTACGCGCTACGCACGCTTCACGCAATCAGCACAACCTATGCTCGTACGCCGAACGAGGGAACCGCGTTGCAAACGATTTTTGCAGCCGCCGATCTGCTCCGTGCGAGAGCGTGCGTCGTCCTTTCGCCCGAGACAACCACGATTGAACCCGACTGGCTACAGCGCCTCATTCGCCCGATTTATCAGGACAACTTCGACCTCGTCTGCCCTATCTATAAACGCCAGAAGTTCGAGGGGGCGCTCTTACGTGATCTGCTCTATCCGATGACTCGTGCTATTTACGGTTTGAGAATTCGCGAACCGTATGCTTCGGAGTTTGCGATGTCGGGTAGCCTTGCCACGGATTTTATCTCGAAGGACACATGGAAAAGCGAGTGGTGCCAGCACGGCCCTGAAATCGCCATCACGATTGCGGCTGTAACAAGTTCCTATCGCGTCTGTCAGGCGTTTCTAGGGCCCAAACCTCAACCTGACCGCAGCCCGCGCGATTTGATCGGGGCCATGCGCCGTACGGTTGGAGCCTTCTTTTCTTCTCTCGACACGACGTACTCATTTTGGAGCAGCATCTTAGGATCGCAGGCAATTCGCACGCTCGGGCCCGAGTGGGAACTTGGTGAAGAGCCGGTGCGCGTGAACCGGAAGCGCTTGCGCGATCTGTTCATAACTGGTGTTGCCGAGTTGCAACCGGTGTACCGATCCATCCTGACAGCTTCCACACTCAATGAACTGCAAAAAGTCGCAGCGCTCGACATCGAGCAGTTCACATATCCGGCCGATCTTTGGGCGAAAACGGTTTTTGAATTTGCCGCTTCATATCACAAATCCGTGATCAATCGGGATCACATCCTGCAGGCCATGATTCCGCTCTATCGTGGACGGACCCTGGCGTTTCTCTTGGAGAACCGCAACGCCTCCGGAAACGACATGGAGGCCAGAGTGGAATCTCTCTGCGGGGAATTCGAACGATTGAAGCCATATCTGCTCGAGGTCTGGGCAGATGAAAAGCGAGGGGCGAATGCGTGAAATCATCATTAGCGAACTGACCCAAGCGTCGCACGAACTGGCGAGAACCTTTGCACATTATCTGCCTCGCCTCGTCGTGATGATCATCCTGGCTCTCATCGGATGGGCCATTGCCTATCTCTTGAAAGTTATCGTCCGCAGTGTGCTCCGCCTCACGCGCTTCTCGAAACTCGCGGAAGACGCGGGTGCCAGTCAATTGCTGCATCAGGCAGCCCTTCCATCTTCTACGGAACTGGTAAGTCGCTTCGTCTTCTGGGTTGCGTTGCTGGGCTTTCTCTTGCTCGGGGTCGGCGTACTGGGGATCGTAGGCCTGCAGGAATATATTTCCGAGTTTTTCCTGTTCTTGCCACGACTGATCGTTGCGCTGGTCATCTTCTTCTTCGGGCTATTAGCAGCAACGTTCTTTTCTCGTGCGGCCCTGCTCGCTGCAGTGAATGCCAACTTCCGCTCCTCGCGATTGCTGAGTGTTGGCATTCGCATTGTGATCAGCATCTTCGCCCTCACTATGGTCTGCGAAGTCCTGGGCGTGGCTCGGGAAACCATGCTGATCGCATTCGGTGCCATTTTTGGTTCGGTGATGCTAGGGCTCGCTATTGCCTTTGGACTGGGAGGGAAGGACCTGGCGCGCGAGTTCCTTGAGCGTCGCCTTGCGGCTCGCCGCAAAGAAGAAGAGCAGGAAGACGAACTCTCGCCCTTGTAACGAACCATCGTACAAACGGTTCTACGCCTGCCGAGAGCACGGCACGTAAACTTTTGGTATCAGGTGGATTCTGTATTGCGTTGGCCCGCGTAACTCGGGCTACAATCTGAGACCCTTTCTAGGGTTTTTACGCCAACTGGTGCTGCAAGATTGCATCTCTCAATAGGGGATGCGGCTCGTTACAAGTGTATTTGCCACTCGTCGAAACACACTGTTCGTGGTGTGACTAAAAAGGCGGAAGGAAAGAAACGAGCTATGGCCTCAAGTCAGCCAGACACTCACTCCGTCGCGATACGGCGACTCTTGAACTCGGTTCAGGAACTGTCTCAGGCCCACTCACTTCAAGGAATTATGTCTGTAGTCCGGCGCGCTGCACGCGAGCTTGCCGGCGCGGATGGCGCAAGCTTCATCCTTCGTCATCGCGACAAATGCTTTTACGCAGACGAGGACGCCATTGGTCCACTTTGGAAAGGTCAGGAATTCCCCATGGCCGCTTGCGTGAGTGGCTGGGCTATGCTGAACCGTCAACCGGCCGTCATACCGGACATCTATTCGGATGCACGCGTTCCCATCGATGCGTACCGTCCTACATTTGTGAAAAGCCTCGTGATGATCCCTATCCGTCCTCAGGCGCCAATCGGAGCAATTGGAGCCTATTGGGCACACACTCATGCCGCTACTCCGATGGAAGTCGATTTATTGCAGGCTCTGGCTAATACCACCAGTGTCGCGATAGAAAATGTTCGTCTCTACAACGAACTTGATCAGCGCGTCAAAGACCGGACCCAGCAACTCGAAGCGGCCAATCGCGATCTCGAAGCGTTCTCCGCTTCCGTATCGCACGACCTCCGCGGTCCCTTGCAGCTCATCAGCGGCTTTTCTGAACTCTTGGAAGGGTCCGTAACCGGTGAAAAACCTAAGCTGTTCCTGGAGCACATCAGGCAAGCAACCACCGAAATGTCAGAGCTGATCAACGACCTGCTCCGACTCGCGCAGCTCACACGTGAACCGCTCAAGCTACAGAAAGTCGATTTGAGTCCGATCGCTAAAAGCCTCGCGGAGCGCTGCGTCCAGCAGAATCCTCAACGAAGATTCCATTTCGAAATCGATCCCGAGCTCGTCGTCTGCGGCGATGCCGGGATGTTGCGCATTGTCCTCGAGAATCTGCTCTCGAATGCTTGCAAATACACCGCGCAGAAATCGGAATCCCGGATTGAAGTGCGACGAACTGCAAGCGAAGCTAACTGGAACACGCTCAGCGTTAGCGATAACGGAGCCGGTTTTGATATGGCGAACGCCGAAAAACTATTCACGCCATTTCAGCGGCTACATGAAAAATCCGAATTCGACGGTCACGGCATAGGTCTAGCAACCGTGCATAGGATCGTGCAGCGCCATGGCGGTCGCATTTGGGCCGAAGCAAAGATCGACGAAGGCGCAACTTTCTGGATCAGCCTGCCCGATGCTAGAGATTTCGCTGCCGAACTTCCGTTCGATACTAAGTCGACAGCGACTCCGATTTCGGCATTGACGTAAGCCAAAGGTTAGCGCCCCAATTCTCCGTAATCGAACCTCTGCAGCAAGCCACGCTCGTAATCCGTGAGCCACAAAGATTGTTCGCCGCAGCCAAGCGAATCGCCTCCCGATCCCGTCCACTGACGTGTCACACGGTTTGTAGCTGTGTCAATTCGGCCGAGTGGGATGCTGAAGATCGTGGTCCACAATGCGCCCTCGCCAAAGCAGATGTCGCCGCCCTTACCCGGAAGGCCAGTTTGTATGGTTTCGGTTACACGTGTCTTCGCGTCGATGCGCGTCACTGTCCCATCACCCTGATTGAGCGTCCAGACCGACCGTTCGCCAACAGCAATAAAATGCGGACCTGGCCCAGTACGAATACTCAGCAAAACCTCACCCGACTCAGCGTCCACCGAAGTTATGGAATTGTCCGGCATGCTCGTGACCCAAATTTTTCCTTCGAACGTGCGCATGTTTTGCGACCCGCGCGGCACTTTAATCTGTTGCTTCAAACGATTCGTCGCCGGATCAATCCGAGCCAAAGTTCCGTTCATGTCTGTTACGAGCCATATGCTGTCAACACTCGCAGCGATACCGCCTTCGCTTGCAGCAGGCCCGAAGGGCAGAGTTGCCGAAATGATTTTCTTATCGATATCGACTCGAGCCAGTGAGGGTGGGGTTGTGCAGAGAGGAACCCACAGACTGCCAAAGCCTAATGCCAGCCCTGAACAGGGCTCGCCGGAAACCAACACCTTCGCAACAATCTTGTTTGCGACAGGATCGATTTCCTGCACCGTGTTCGGCTCTGACGTTGCCACCCACACGGAACGATCCGAAACTGCGATCCAGTCTGCGTGACCGCCCACATTAAACGTATTGGCAGCTTTCAAACTGGAGAAGGGAACTTGGACTTCTTTGATTCCCGGACGCGTTGCACGAAACGGGTTTGGCGCTTGCGCTAACGCTGGTATTGCGAAAGCAAGTAACGCAAGATAGGAACGCAGATCCATGGGATGTTGCGGGAGCATATCACGCCAAAATCTGATAGCTGCCACCAAAAAAATTGGGGCCACCTTTGTGATGGCCCCGATTCACGGAAAATGTGGAACGTAATGCTACTTGGCCGCTGCAACGCTTGCCTTTGCACCGGACAGTTCATTTGCCAGTGTATCTGCACCGTAGACCTTACGGAGCGCTTCCACGATGCCTCGGCTGTCGACACTCACCGCGCGCCCTTGCTGATCGGTAAAAGCGAAGTTCCACGGCAACGATTGAATATTGCCATCGAAAATGATTCCCACGACTTCTCCAGCTTTGTTCACCGTCGGGCTCCCCGAGTTGCCACCAATGATGTCCGCGGTTGAGACAAAGTTGAACGGTGTTTTGAGATCAAGTTTCGACTTCGCGTTCATCCAGCTTTCCGGCAATTGATACGGAGGCTTGTTGCCGTGTTCGCTCGCGTGCTCAAAGGCTCCGCCGATATTTGTGGTGTACGGAACTTGTTTCCCATTCTCTGTGTAGCCTTTGACTTGGCCATAGCTGAGCCGAAGTGTGAACGTTGCATCCGGTGGTTGGTTGAACCCGCTCTCGGCGAAACGAGCCCTCGCAATTGCCGCTCCATCGCGTTTCTCTACAGCGTCCACGTTGTCGTCGTATTCCTTCCGCACAGCTCTAGCTTCGGGATCAATACTTCGCATCAAGAGGATCATTGGATCCTTTGACGCTTCCACAGCCGCAGTACCGCCTTCATACAATTGCTTGCGAAACGCAACATCGTCGAGCTTCGTGCTTGCTATCGCCTCCTTAGCCACCTCTGCGGGGGATTTTCCATTTAGCGCTTTCTTTACGATTGGGTCATCCGCCCCAAGCACAGCCTGCATCTGCTCAAGCGAGTCCGCCAGAGTTACGGTTTCAAGCGATTTATAAATCGGTGCTGTCGAAAAGATTTCTTGCTCCAGCGACGGTAGGGCGGAATCGCGATACTCCCTCAACCGCTCACCATTCGGCTTCGCTTTCTCTGCGGTCGTGCGGATGATTCGTCGTGCCGTGTTGGCAAGATCTGAGTTGAAACCTCGCATGCGTTCAACGTACGTCAAAGGCGCGTAAATCGTGCGCTGCACTTTCATCGCTCCTTCAATCTCTGCCCAAGGGTCCGCACCATTCGGATTCTTTGCTTTGACCTGGTTGCGGAGTTTCGTTTCGTCAGCCGCTTTGGTTGCCATCAACTGCTTATCGTCGAGCCCGGTCTTGTATCCGGCGATCGCTTTCTGGGAGTTCTGATACGCAAAAATTTCTTCTTTTGCGATCCGCGCGTTCTCCTCTGATTCACCTGAGAACTTCTGCAGCAAGTCGATACGCCGCTTATAAGTTTCCAGCCGTGACGGGTAATCCACATCGCGCAGGAAATCCATCTGCGCCATCGTTCGTAATCGTCCCGTCGCCCCGGGATGCCCGGAAACAAAAATCAGATCGCCGTCGCGAACTCCGCCCTTCGACCAATGCAAGAAATGTTCCGGATGAATGGGTTTGTCGTTCTCATATACGCGGAAAAAAGAAATATCGAGGTCATACCGTGGATATGTGAAGTTGTCCGGGTCCCCCCCGAAAAATGCGGCATCGAACTCAGGCGCGAAGACCAGCCTCACATCCGTGTACTTCTTGTACTTGTAGAGGTGAAATGCCTCTCCCGAATAAAATGTCACGACGTCGCAGCGTTGACCACTCGCGGAAGCACAATCCTTTTCGATGGATGACATGGCCGTCCGTTGTGCCTGGCTTGCGTCGGCGGCGGACATTCCGGGTTTCACCCCAGCATTCACCTTTGCAGTTACATCCTCGATTCCGACTAACACGTTCAATTCCAGATCCGGACACTTGGCTTCTTCGCTTTGCGACTTCGCCTGGAAACCGGTCTTCATGTAATCCTTGCCGCTCGTCGAAAGCTTCTGGATACAGTCAGCTCCCACGTGATGGTTCGTAAACGTAAGACCATCCGCTGAGACAAACGATCCAGAGCCTCCATTGTTGAAACGCACGGAAGACAACCGCACATGGTCGAGCCACGCCTGATCGGGGGCAAACCCGTACTTCGCCTTGACCTTGGCGGCAGGAAACGCGTTATAAAGCCACATGCCCTCATCGGCGAGGGCGAGCGATGAAAGGCAAACAACGACCAGCAACAATAAACGGCGCATGAATTTCTCCGTAGGATAAAAACGTCGAGGTACCTCTAGAAATGCACTTGCGGTAGGTACATTTCAGTATACGCCTGCTCATCTGAACGCCGGTGAAGACAGCCCCTCTCGTTGGAAAGTACTCCCAAAGTGGCGTATAAAAGAAGGTTGTCCCCGCATCTTATTTAGCAGCGGAAATCATTCCGGAGTTCCGGGTATATGTCCACCGTGACCACAAACGCTACCAAAGGCTTAGAGGGGGTGGTCGCGACCACCTCGAGCATCTGTTACATCGACGGCGAGCAGGGCGTGCTGGCCTACCGCGGCATTGATATTCACGAGCTCGCGGATAAATCGAACTTCGAGGAAGTCTGTTTCCTGCTCTGGTTTGGTCGCCTTCCAAAACAGGATGAATTGCGTGCCCTCAAAACGCGCATGGCGGAAGAGCGCAAGCTCGATGCCTCGATCATCTATCGTCTGCAACTCGCGCCCAAGCATGCGCTGCCCATGGATGTTCTGCGGACACTCGTCTCCGCGCTTTCGTTTTACGACCCGGAATACAACAAGAACGACCACGATGCCAACGTCAACAAAGCCATCCGTCTGACGTCGCAGATCGCCATGATCGTGGCCGCCTACGATCGCATTCGAAAAGGAAAGCCAGTGGTCGAACCGGATCGCGGTCTCTCCCATGCGGCAAATTTCCTTCTGATGTTGAATGGAACGCCGCCTTCGAAAACTGCAGAACGGGCGCTCGATATCGCCCTTATTCTCCACGCGGACCACGAACTGAATGCGTCAACCTTTGCAGCACGTGTCACTGCTGCCACCCTGTCGGACATGCATTCCGCAATCACGTCGGCAATCGGTGCTCTCAAGGGACCACTGCATGGCGGAGCGAACGAGGCCGTCTTCAAAGTTTTGATGGACCTCGACAAGGATGGCGCGGATCCCGTTGACTACGTCAAGGGCATGCTGGCGCAGAAAAAGAAAATCCCAGGCTTCGGACACCGCGTCTATCACACTGAAGATCCGCGCGCGACACACTTGCGGACCATGTCACGCGATCTCGGCAACTCCAGTGGCAACCCGAAATGGTTCGAGTACTCGCACCGCATCGAAGAGTTCGTCAAGGCTGACAAGAAACTGAACGCTAACGTGGATTTCTATTCCGCTTCCACCTATCACACACTAGGAATCGAAGTGGATCTGTTTACACCCATCTTTGCGGTTTCTCGCATCAGCGGATGGACCGCGCACGTCATCGAGCAACTTGACGACAATCGCCTCATTCGACCCCGCGCCGATTACATCGGCCCCACCTACCCTCAAAAGTATGTGGAGATGGGTAGAAGGTAAGGCTCCGCGCTCTCGACTTGAAACCCCTGTGATTCACGGATACACTCGCGCGATCCGTGAATCGAGGTGTTCCTCATGAGCTGGCGAAAGTCGTCTCAGATTCAGGCAATCTCGGCAGTGAGCGTGGTAATCCTCGCAGCCGCTCAACTGGCAACCGCTCAATCCGCAGATGTTCATTGCGATGGACCCAAGCGGGCACCCACTGCCGCCGAAGCAAAGGCATATGCGGATGGGTTCGCGATGTTTCAGCGGGTGGCGCCCAAAGCGCCTGCCGGATGGACTGCCACCGATAGTCGCACGGAGCCCGTCGTCACATTCATTTGCGAAAGTGCTTTGTACAACTTCACAACCTGGTCGTTCTCGCGAACATTCAATCGAAGTCAGGCGGAAATGCAGGCGCGCGGCGACGCCGCACTCAAAAAGACGGAGGCCGTAAGGGCGCGGGCCGAGGCACGCAATAAATCTAAAGAAGCGAAAATCGCTGATCTCGACCGCCGGCAGGCAGATCTGGCCAAGCGAGTCGAAGCGGCTGCCACTGCGCAGAACTTCGCCGCACTCGCGGCCATCTCGGAGGAAAGCAACAAGCTGGCCGCAGAACGCGAGGCTCTCATGACCGACAGCGCTGCCGAGACGGAAATGACCGCGATTGACTCTGAGGTGACCCGCGATCAAACCGCACAATTCACACTGACCTACGGCGCGACCGAAGTCGCAACGAGCGATGCCTACAAGCGGATGCCGTCCGCCGTGGGCAAGGGCTATCGCCAGGATTACCAGGAGAGCAACGGTAATCCGCACACGGATTTGGTTGTCGTATTGCCACCAATTGCAGGCGCCCCCGGACAACCGGTTGTGCGAATCAATGGAGATCCTGCCCGCGCCGACGCGCTGCTTAAAGAAACGAAGCTGCGCTGAAGCAGCCGGGCCGGGCACGCCATCGAGCAACTCGATGACAATCGCCTCATCCGTTCGCCCGTTTTCTCTGAGTTGACATCCTGAGCGAAGGGAAGGACCTGCTTTTTTGATCTCGAGTGCGAAATTTGATTTGTACTGTTGCTGCGAAGGCGCACGGCTTTATTTTGTCATTCCGAGTTCTCCGTAGCTGCGCTTGCGCGGCCAGGAGAACGAGGAATCTGCTTTCCGCAGCCAGTGCCAGGCTCTGATCCCAGCCTGACCGGATTGCCCTGCACCTCCATCCCCACATCAGTACAATAGATAACAATGGCAGTGCGCCGCGCATATCTCGACAATAACGCCACGACACCGGTTCTCCCCGAGGTCTTGGACGCCATGCGTCCGTACTTTGTCGAGCACTTCGGAAACGCGTCCTCCATTCACCACCATGGACAGGAGACTCGCGCAGCCGTTGAGAACGCGCGCCAGTCAGTTGCTTCTCTGCTCGGATGCGCCGCTTCGGAAATCGTCTTCACGAGTGGCGGTACCGAGGCAGACAACCTTGCCCTATTCGGATTGGTCTCTCCCGGCGAGCATGTCATCACGACCACCGTTGAGCATCATGCTGTCCTGAACGCGTGCAAACATCTTGAAGAAAAGGGTTGTCAGGTTACTTATCTTCCGGTGGATGGTCGCGGTCTCGTCAATCCCGATGACGTGCGCCGTGCTCTTCGCCCGAACACCAAGCTCATCTCCGTGATGATGGCGAACAACGAAACTGGTGTACTCCAACCGGTTTCCGAAATCGGAGCCATTGCGGCTGAAGCCAACGTGTATTTCCATACCGACGCTGTTCAAGCCGCCGGCAAAGTTCCGGTTCGCGTTTCCGATATCGGTTGCGATTTGCTCACGATCTCCGGACACAAGATGCATGCGCCGCAAGGCATCGGCGCGCTCTACGTGAAGAAGGGAACTACGCTCGAAGCGATGCTCTATGGTGGACGGCACGAACGTTCTCGCCGAGCCGGGACAGAAAACGTGCCCGCGATCGTTGCACTCGGGAAAGCTGTCGAGTTGGCAAGAATATCGTTGGACCGTGGCGATTCAGACAAGATTGCAGCGCTGCGCGATCAATTAGAGCAGCGATTATTGGCTGACGTTGAGTTCGCTGAGGTGAATGGTGGCGGAGCGCCGCGCGTTCCGAACACAACGAACATCCGCTTTGACGGAATTGAAGGCGAATCATTAGTGATCGCGCTCGATCTCAAGGGTTTAGCTGTATCGACGGGTGCCGCATGCTCCTCCGGAGCAATCGAGCCATCACACGTTTTGCTTGCGATGGGGCTTACTCCAGAACAGGCGAAATCGAGCATCCGCTTCAGTCTGGGCAAGCAAAACACATCGGATGACGTCACGTTTGCTGTCTCGCTCGTGCCTGAAACCGTTGCCCGTCTGCGAGAATTGTCACCCGTATGGAGCCACAATCAAACGGTGGGTCGCTAACGTTATCGTTTGCCGCCCCGCGTGAACCGTGAGCGCTTCGCGTCTCATCAGACTGAGCTGAGAACTGACAACCGAGAACTGAGAACTAGCACTTGAACTCGCAAACCATTGCCGTTGCTATGTCGGGAGGAGTCGACTCCTCGACCGTTGCGGCATTGCTGCGTGCGAAGGGTCACAACCTCGTTGGTCTGACCATGCAGCTCTGGAATCAGCGCCGCTTGGCTGGCAAGGACGGCATGCCCGAAACGGTCACCGGCCGTTGCTGCTCGCTCGACGATGTGTACGATGCACGCCGTGTGGCCGAAACCATCGGCATCCCTTACTACGTCGTTAATCACGAAGAGCGATTCGAGAAGGAAGTCGTTCGCCCGTTTGTCGAGGAGTACCTTTCCGGCCGCACTCCGATCCCTTGCAGTCTCTGCAACAATCACTTGAAGTTTGATCAGCTACTTACTGTGGCGCGGCAGATTGGAGCCGACAAGGTTGCGACCGGACACTATGCCCGCGTCGAATTCGACGATTCCCGCAACCGCTGGCTCCTCATGCGTCCGGTAGATGTCGCGAAGGACCAGACCTATTTCCTGTTCGGTCTCACACAGGATCAACTGAGCCGCACATTGTTTCCCCTGGGTGGAATGACAAAGCCTCAAGTGCGCGCACTCGCTCGCAATCACGGCTTGGTCATTGCTGAAAAGCCGGACTCACAGGAAATTTGCTTCGTGCCCGGAGGCGATTACAAGGCCTTCATCGACGCCTATCTCGCCGAACAGGGAGAGGCTTTGCCCGATACTGCCGGTGAGCTTGTCACCTCGAACGGGGAAGTCGTTGGCGAGCACCGAGGCATTCACAACTTTACGGTCGGCCAACGCAAGGGGCTGGGCGTAGCCACCGGTTCGCCACTCTACGTCATCCAGATCAAGGGCGATGCAAAGCAGGTCGTGGTTGGACGCGATCAGGAACTTTACTCGCCCACGCTCCGCACGCGCCGCAATAACCTGATCTCGATCGAGCGGATTACTGCGCCACTGCGGGTGCTGGTTAAGATCCGGCATCGCCATGCCGGTGCCATGGCCACGATCGAGGCCACCAACAACGACGAAATTCTCGTCACATTCGACGAGCCTCAACGTGCCATCACTCCCGGCCAGGCCGCCGTCTTTTACGATGGCGACGTCGTGGTGGGCGGTGGGTGGATCGTTTAGTCTGTCAGCCCGGGCGACCCCTCAAGTCTCTCCCCGTTACTACCGATGTTACTTTGTATAACGTTCGTGCTAGCCATATGGCACGAAGGTGGTTTGACCGCTCGTACAGGGGTTGGTACGTTACGAGCATCCCAAGCCTCTCCCTAGGACAAGTGGTTGGTACGCGGTGACACGGGGGTGGCTATGCGTTTCATGTATGTCTGCTACGCGGCTGTCGGATTTGCGGTGGCAAGGTGGTTTTTCAAGCGTGAACCGGTTCCCGTCTCGGACCCGGTGGCTCGGTTTCGTGCATCTGGCCTGATGTAAACCAGGTGGATTGGGCGCGCGCCCCGTTGCGCACTACTTCGTCGTGCGCGCCCAGATCTGCTTCTCTCGAGCGCTCCAACTTCGATTCTTAATCGATGTATTCATCCCTCTTTGCGCGGAGGGGCTAGCACTACGGTGCGGCTGCCGTCCGCGTTTTTCCGCTCACAAATCAGTACAATTTTCTTAAGCGTGACGAAATTCGTCGCTCGCGCGGTCACACCAATCTGTCGCTTACACATGAAACTTCTTCGCGCCATCCCCGTTGTTGTGCTCTTCGTCGGATTCAACTCTTTCGCGTGCGCGCAAGAAGAAATGCCACTTGGAGATCTCGCCCGGTCTCTGCGTAGAAACAAAGGCTTGCCCTCCCACACCGTCATCGATAACGACAACATGTCGCAGGTCATGCAGGAAGTCGAAACGCGCAAGCTGAAAGGTGCTGTCGCGTTTTCGATCGATGACGCAGGAAAGAACCTGCAGATGAATTCTCCTGATGTCACCTGCAGCCTCTCATTCAGCGCGAACTCCACTCCACTGATCAGCGAAGGCATCGTTTCTCAGGACATGCCTCTTGGTGAATTGATCAAGCTGGATGGCCCCGCTGCGATTGATGGCGACACACTCGAATTGCAGGTTTACAACGGCAGCGACTGGAACGTGCGCGAGATCACCGTCGGACTTACCATCGTCCGTCATTCGACGACTGCGTCAGTGACAGGAGCCAAGCTGGTCACCGCGTCCGCGGAGACTCAGCCACCAGCTCCGGAAAGACGCGCCGACGTCACCCTGCTCTATAAGCTGATTGGTGCGGCACCGCCGTTAACGACAACAGTATTCAAAGAATCGCTGGCCATCCCGCTCGGACCTAATCAGGAGTGGCACTGGTCGATCGTCCGCGCGAAAGGCACTCCGCCACCGCCTCCGCAAAACATCACGCCAGGAAAATAGCAGTTAGCATTCAAGCACTTGGTATTTAGCATTTAGCACTTAGCCAACAACGCTCGCCGACTATCGATCCTGACTACTGACTACTGACTTCCTCTACCCGTCCCGACTTGATGCTTCGAAACGCTGCATCCAGAATGAGCTGGTTCTTCCATCCTTCTTCGCCCGGAACGGGGAACTTCGCCTTGCCTTCAACAGCATCGGCGAATGCATCAACCTGTCGCGCATAGGCAAGTTTGTTGGCAACCTGCTCGCTCTCGAGGACTTTTCCACCACGCCGCAATTCAATCGTGATCGGATACTCGACATTCAATCCATCATCGGCGCGCAACACGCCACTCTCCCCAATGAATTCGATGGGAGTGCGGTAATCCGCTCGAAACGACACCATCACGGTCGCGAGCGTCTCGCGGGAGAACTCCAGCGTGAGGATCGCCGCCGCCTCCACTTGGCGCGATTCGGCATCACGCACGGCCCGAGCACTCACCCTCACAACTTCGTCTTGCAGGATGTAACGCAGCGCATCTACGCAATGCACGCCAATGTCAGCGATGGGTCCGCCCCCCGCAATAGCAGCATCGTTCAGCCACGTTCGCACGTGGTTGCGTCCAGGAAACGAAAACTCGGAGCGCGCGAGCACCGGACGTCCGATCTCTCCGGCCGCAATCTTTTCGCGCAGCCTCGCCGTCGAATCTTCAAATCGGAAAACATGGGCAACACCCAGCAGCAGATTCGCCTGGCGGGCCGCTTCGACCATTTGCCGACATTCCTCGGCATTCATGGCCATTGGCTTTTCACAAAGCACTGACTTGCCGCAACGGAGCGCAGTCAGCGTATCGGCAAGGTGCAGGGAATTAGGCGTAGTGACCAGAACTGCATCGACCTCCGGACACCGGCAAAGCGCCTCAACCGAATCGAACGCATGCGGAATTTCGTAATGCGCCGCCGATTCGCGCGCTTTCTCGATCGTGCGCCGTGAGAGAGCGGAAACGCGGCAGTTCTTCGCCAACGCAAAGCCCGGCATCAGCCGCCGCACACCATGCAAACCAAATCCAACAATTCCAAAACGAATCATAAGCACCAGTAGACGGGAGTCGGTAACCAGGAGTCAGTGTAACCAGTTTCACAAATCGATTGCGGATGCAGTACGGCTCGGCGCTCTCAATCCCTCATTCCGCATTTCTTGTCATTCCGACACGCGAGCGTAGCGACGCAGGAGGAATCCCCATTCTCACCGGAAAAACCGGCGCATTTCTTCGCAGTGTTCCGTCGATCTTATCGTTAAGCCCGAAGCCTGTCGCCCGAAGCCTAGAGCCTGTTTTCTAAATCGTCTCCCCACACACAATCCGATGTCCATCCGGCGTGCTCAACCCGAATTCCCGCAAGCCCCACGGTTTGTTTACAGGAGCTGACGATACCATCGCGCCCTTGGCCATGAACTCTTTGTAAAGATCATCCACTCCTTCGACATTCCAGTACGCGTACCACGAATGATTTCCCAATTCCACCGCAGGACGTTCATCTACACACTCCCCGAGCATCACACGAAAGCTGTCGCGCGTCAGAAAACTCCAACCCTCGGCATTGATCGGGTCTTTCTGAAATCCGAGCACATCCATGTAGTACCTCGTCGAGACAGCCAGATCCCGCACCGCCAACACACATCTTGAATTCACAATCTTCCCCACGTTCACATTCTCCGACTGGAAGGATACGACAAGGTCATCGCTGCCGTCGTCCGCAGACAGTCACGTTGTACGAAAAGCGACGATCATTCAACTGGCAGCCACGCCCAGCGCCTGAGACTCCGCAACCACGCAGATCACATCCTCCGGTGATCAAGATCACGCGGACGAGGAACAGACGAAATTATCGTGGTGCTTACGATTGGAGCAAGGATGAGCACTGTCCCAATTGCTATTTCCAGCAAAGAAAAAAGCTGGATCTCGGAGATTAATCTACCCTTCGTGCTTGGTGTGTTTGTTCTGCCAGCCATCGGCGCGGCTCTCCGCTTTCATCAGATTAGATTGAAGCCGCTCTGGTTCGACGAAGGGATGAGCCTCGGTTGCGCCGAGCTGTCATGGCATGACTCTTTATCGCTTGCCATCCGAGAACCGGTGCAATGGCCGTTTTACCTGGCTATGAAATTCTCACTCCTCTTCGGGAACAGTGAGACTTTCGTCCGCTTGCCTTCCACACTGTTCATGATTGCCGCCATCCCGCTCTTGTTCATTGCGGCTCGCAGGCTCGTGGGCGAGATCGCCGCACTCATCGCGACTGCTTTGTTCGTGTTCAGTGCGGAGATGGTGAAATATGCGCAAGAAGCGCGCAGCTATGGCTTGGAGGTATTTCTACTGATTCTCTCGTTGTATCTATTGACGAACCTGGTGGAAAGACCCACCCGCCGAAACCAGCTAGCCTACGTATTGATTTGCGCGCTGGCCGTTTATGCCCACATGTACAGCGCACTGGTGATCGCCGCACAGGGCCTTTCCTTGTTTGCGCTTCCGGCAAACAACTTTCGTCCTCTACGATGGCTGCAAACCTATGCGTCAATCGTTCTGATCACGATTCCGATGTGGATCTTCGTCGCGCGCATCCCCGCGCGGGAAACGTACTACATGACGCCGCTATCCCCTCAATATGCCTACTATGTTTTTCAACACCTGTTCGGCAATGCTGGGCCACTCCTAGTGCTGGTTTACTCCATCCTCTTTGCAGCATCTGTGATTGCACTGATTTTTATCTTGAGATCGCAGGGACGTTCGCATGAGTCGTGGGTCAGGCTTTTGCCCGTCATGTGGACGGGACTGCCGATCCTCATGACAGTGACCGCCACCTATCTCGGCAAGCCTTCTTTCGGCGAAAGATACCTAGTGATGTGCGTGCCTGGACTGGTGCTCTTAACCGGCTCGCTTGTTGCATCCCTGCGGCGAGCAGCATTGATTCTGCCTATCGTGCTGGTCTTGTCGGTTGCGGGCTATGCAGGTGTGCGCAACTACTACCATGTTGATTACGAAAGAATTCCCGAGAATTACCCGGAATTGGCAAACTTCATCGCCAACAACTCTGCAGCAGAGGATGCAATCGTTTTCTACTGGTCGCGAATGGAAATCCCATATCGCTACTACATGAACCGTTTTCCATCTCGCGTTCCGCGACCCGAGTCGATCTACCCGGCTCCGAGAAGCGTGGATCCGCTGCGAATTATTGCTGTAGAAGGCCCACCTCAATTAGGAACGGCAGGCTATCCACGTGTCTGGCTCGTTGTGCACCGGATGGCAACAATGCGGAGCGACCCTGCGATTGACCAGATCACAGCCACGCTGGATCACGAATTCAGCCTCGAACAGGTAACCAACTTCAATACGTTTACCGTAATGCTTTACGTCCGGAACTCGACACCCTAGGCTCTCGCACCTGTACTTGCCGTACGCCACTCTTTGCGACGCGTGTAGAAATACCCGGCTACATAGAAGTCGAAGGACACGCAAAAGAAACCATAGGCTAGCGGGATCGCCGTCAGCTGGCCAACTTCGAACGGAGTGTGTACGCCATGGCCCTGCAGCTCGTGTAGCAGATCCCAGGCGCCGTGAAGCGCGTACCCGACCATGAGCGCGGAAGGGAAGCGCGTCCCCAGCAATCCGAGGACAATGAACGCTACAACCGCAGATGTTTCAATGCGCCAAGCCATACCTGCTTCGAAGTAGGCTCCGAAAGCGAGGTAAAACGCCGCGACCGCAATGAGTAACAGGCCATAGCAGATCTGCTCTGCTTTCGGGCTGAGCGCTTTTCGAAAGAGAAAAATGCAGCCAATAGCAGCCAGAACTCCGATTCCTATGTAGAGAATCATGATCACGATAAATCCGAGTGTGCCGTATCCGTGGCTCATCGCTGTGCCTCCAGTGTGGCGTCATGATATAGACCTTAAACAGACGTCAGGTGCAATGCTGAGCCGATCCGCTGGCCTAAGGCTATGGGAAACTGTGCAAACTCCGCTACTGTGCGTGGATCGGCGCTAATGTCATCATGAGGGCGTTCAGTCGGGCTTTGACGTCGCTTGTAGTGGGATGTGTCTCGCCAAGAGACTTCACGAAAATGTTATAGGCACGTCCAAGAAGAATCCCAGCTCCCGTCAAGTCGCCCGTACATTCGAGCACCTTGGCAAGCATGGACAACATCTGTCCAATCTCTACATGATCAGCTTCGCGAATTTTTTCTCGGATGCTCAGCGCTCGACGAAAAAATGGTTCGGATTCACCGTATCGGCCTTTGAAGAACAGTAAAGTGGCCAGATTGTACAGAGTCGAGCCGATCGCTACGTCGTTACCTCCCACCGAATCATAGATTCCTAATGCGTGCCGCAGTAACTTTTCCGCCTCTTCGTTATTTCCCTGATCCTGCAATGTGACCGCCAAATTCGACAGCGTCATCGCCAGGGCCGGATTGTTTGGCTTCAGACCTTTTTCCTTCATGCTCAACACTTGTCGCAGTAATGACTCAGCCCCTTTTGCATCTCCTTGCGAACGGCGAAGCGCCGCAAGCGTGTCGAGATAGGGGATGCAACTAACTTCATCATCTTTGTGTAATTTTTCCGCGAGCGTTAAGGCGCGCCATACCAGTGGTTCGGCGTTTGCGAAGTCGCCTTGTTCTTGCAGGATCATTCCTAAGTTGTGAAGTGTGACAATGACAAATTCGATTGCTTCGACGCCGCCGTGTTCGCCCAGCGCGAGAGCTCGACGCGTATGAACCTCCGCTTCCTTCAGCTCTTTCGTCTTCCAGAGATGCCAACCGAGGTTCGCCAAGGTCTTAGCAAGGCTTGGATGAGTTGGTCCAAACTCCTTGTCTTTGATAGAAAGAGAGCGGCGAAGAAGCGAAATGCACTCCGCAGAATCATTTTTTAGACTGAGCAAGTTTGCGAGGTGCTCAATTGCGTCAGTCAGCGGAATTGCACCCCGGGAGTGAGTTTCTTCCTGTGCTAATAGTTGACGGCGCAAACGTTCCGCTGCTGCTACGTCTTTTTTTTGGGTCAGTAGTAACGCTGGATCTTCGATTGTGGACCTGGTCCTAAGATCATCAGGACCGAACAGTTTCTGGAAATTCTCAATGGAACGCGAATATAGCTCCTCAGCTTCGGGATAGTTTTGTTTTTGCCAGAGCACTTCGGCGAGAGATCTCTGGTCAAGCGCAACCGCGGCCTGCTCGGATGGAAGATAACGCTCGCGGATGGCCAGCGCTTGTCTGTGCAATGCCTCTGCCTCGTCCAGTTTCTTGTCATTCGCTAGGGAGACCGCAAGATTCTCCATGCTCAATGCCACTTGCCTTTCGTCGATACCTTCACATCTCTGACGAATCTTCAAGGCTCGCCGGAATGCCCAGACTGCACCCTCGCGATCGCCCTTTTGAAGTTGCAGAATACCGATGCCGTTGTATTTAGCGGCAGCTCTCCCACTATCGTCTCCATAAATGGCCGCCAATTTCGAGAGCTCATTTCGGAAGAGTTCTATGGCCGCGTCCAGATCGCCCTTCTCTTGCAAGATCTGCGCCAACATATTGATGGTCGACTCACGATCCGGAGAATCGACGCTGAGGTTTTGAGTTTGAACCCAAAGAACTCGCCGAAGGTATGCCTCTGCACCCGGCAAGTCTCCTTGGCGCATTCTCAGTTCGGATAGCTTCCGAAACCAAACTGCGAGCTCGATGCTGGTCGATCCATGGCGGTGTTCCGTCATTTGTACTAGACGTTTCAAATCTTCTTCCGCCCTCGCGAAGTTACCTGCAGCGGCGAACTTATCTGCTTCCACATCCAGGCGTTGTTCAGGATTTACGCTTGTCGCTTGTAGGAAATACCGGAAGAGAGGAAATAAAAGAAAGAAAGTGAATACTCCTGGGTCCACCGGTAGAGTCCTCCTTTTGAAAGGAACTTGCCTAACCAGCTTTACAGGACTGTCCAACTCGAAACGGACAACTCTAGTTTACGCCGTGTCGCCGCCATCGATACAGGGTAAATAGAAATCCCGGAAGATCTATGAGTGATGGACCGGTGCACGCTTTTTCGTTGTTTGCCAAATTCAGACGGGAATTACCTGCGCTGCTGGGGGGATGAGCTACAATGCCGCGACCATGCCACCCTCGATCCTCGAGGAGCCTGTCATAACTACGAAATTTAAAGGAAACGAACGATGCAAGATCATGCCGACGTTCACGCACATTCTGGCCGGAGACAGTTTCTCCAGAGTGTTCTTTCGACCGCAGTTGCGGGAGCCGCAATACAAACCGGACTTGAACTAGCTTCTCCTGTGCCGCTTGGTGCTCAAACCAATCTGTCTCCCGACGCTGCACTGCAGGAATTGCTCGCCGGCAATGAACGCTTTGCTTCGAATAAGCTGACTTCGATTGAGCACGATCTCACCATGCTCAAAGAGAAAACGGTAGACAAGCAGGAACCGTTCGTAGCCGTGCTCTCGTGCGCGGATTCGCGCGTTCCGGTGGAATTGATCTTCGACCAGACGATTGGCCACGTGTTCGTCACCCGCGTCGCTGGGAACGTTGTTACTCCAGAAATCATCGCCAGCCTCGAGTATGGCGTCGCGGTCCTTGGCGTGAAAGCGCTCGTGGTGCTTGGTCACAAGAGCTGTGGAGCCGTAAAAGCCGCGATGAAGGCTGACAGCGTGCCGGGTCAGATCAGCGCGCTCTATCCATGCCTGCGCGCAGCGGTACAACAATCCGGCGGAGATTTCGACAAAGCCATCGTCGCCAACACAAAAGTGCAAGCGGACCTGTTGAGCACATCTTCGACCGTAATCCGTGACGCAGTGAAAGATGGCAAGCTGAAGGTGGCGGCTGGCGTCTATGATTTGGCCACGGGCAAAGTGACGATGAGTTAAATAACATAGCTTGCTGAGGATTGAGTACAGGGCGGACTGATTGTGAGTCCGCCTTTTTACTGGTACGGATAAAACACGAAGAACAGCAACGACAGCGCGGCCAGCACCCACAAACCTGACCGCACTTCCTTCACGCGGCCAGCGACGAGCTTGCAGAATGGATAGAGAACGAATCCCGCGGTCATCCCTATTCCTATGTTGTAAGTGAAGCTCATCAGTGCGACCACCGCAAACGCCGGGATCAATTCCGTGAAGTCATCGAAGTGAATGCGCGTAATCGGTGCGAGCATCAGCAGACCCACGATGATGAGCGCCGGCCCATACGCCTGCGGAGGGATAGCGCTGATAAAAGGCGCGAAGAACAGCGTCCCTGCGAAACAGAGCGCGGTGACTACGGCCGTTAGTCCAGTTCGCCCACCGGATTCGATCCCGGTTGCTGATTCGATGAATGCGCCGGAGGTGGTCGTGCCAATCAACGCGCCGAAGGTTGTCGAGAGCGCGTCCGCGATCATCGGTCGCTCGATCTGGGGCAAATTGCCGTTGTCGTCGAGAAATCCCGCACGCGCGGAAAGGCCGATGAGCGTACCCATCGTGTCCACGAACGCCATGATGAATACGGTGAGTACGATTGGAAAGAATCCCCAGTGCAGCACACTGCGCAAATCGAGCTGAAAGGCGATAGGGACCAGGGTGGGCGGTGCGCTGACGAATTGTGCTGGGGCGTGCGCCACGCCAACCGCGAAGGCGAGAAATGCGGTCGCAAGAATTCCTACCAGGATCGCGGCAGGGAAGCGCCGGATCATCAGCACGGCCATCAGTAGAAATCCAAAAATCGCGACGAGAACTGCGGACGTAGTGAGATGTCCTGTGCGCACGGGGGCGCCTACGCTGCCGAGGGTGACAATACCGGTTTCGTTTAATCCGACGAACGTGAGAAACAGTCCGATACCGACCGCGTAGCTGTAACGCAGTCCGCTCGGAATCGCATCCACTAGCCACTGCCGCAGACGGAAGATCGTTAACAGCAGAAAAAGGATCCCGGCGAGGAAGATCGCAGCGAGTGCAGACTGCCAGCTGTATCCGAGCACCTGGACGACGGTGTAAGCGATAAACGCGTTCTCGCCCATGTAGGGTGCGATCGCAAACGGACGATTCGCATAAAGCCCCATGAGAAGAGTGCCGAAAATGGCGGTGAGGACCGTGGCAGTGATCGAAGCGTGTTCCGGAATACCCGCGGCTTTGAGGATCGCGGGATTGACCACGATGATGTAAGACATCGTGACGAAGGTTGTGATGCCCGCGATGATCTCGCGGCTCACAGTTGTGTTGGATTCGCGAAGACGAAAGAAGCGTTCGAGCACGGCGGAAAGGATACAGGAAGCTGTTAGCACTCAGCGGTCAGCATTCAGTCGTCAGCTGCTCAAGCGGGGAATGAGCTGCGGTCGACGGAGTAGTCTGCGAAGACGAAGACAACCTATTGCTTTCCGATATCCCAAGCCAGCGCGACGAATCTCAAAATGAAACACTGGCCATTTAAATTCGATTTAAGACACTCTAGAATGCCAGATGGCCTTCGGGTCATCCGGAGGTTCAACTCGCTATTCTAGGCCCGCTAGCGCGCGAGGAAATGGCATTCTATGAGAAGGTCGGAGGGTGCATGTTGGGACTTGGGAGTGATGGATCAGATAGGGTTTTAGGTGAGCTCGCCTAAAATGCATTGTTATCAATAAGAAATGTTAAACAGCTAGTATATATCTATTAGGGAGAACGTATGATCCTGTGAAGTGTTACCTGGCCACCAGCGCCCCAACCAGCGATTGAAAGATCTTGTAGCCATCCGTGCAGCCCAATTCCGGTTCGGCGGAACGCTCGGGATGCGGCATCATTCCGAGAACGTTGCGGCCCGCGTTGCAGATGCTGGCAATGTTTTCGAGCGAACCGTTCGGGTTCGCCTCAGGAGTGACCTCTCCCGCAGCATCCGTGTAACGGAAGACGATCCGGTTGTCGCGTTTCAGCTCGGTGAGCGTGGTCTCGTCGCAGAAGTAGTTGCCTTCCATGTGACCAATCGGGATGGTGAGAACCTCACCCTGGTTGCAGGCGCTCGTAAAGGGAGTGTCTGCATTTTCCACGCGAACGTGGACGGGCTTGCAAACGTATTTCAATCCCACGTTGCGCATGAGCGCGCCGGGAAGCAACCCGGATTCGCAGAGGATCTGAAATCCATTGCAGATTCCAATCACGAGGCCACCATTGTCTGCAAACTTGCGGACGGACTCCATCACGCGGGAAAACTTTGCGATTGCGCCGGTGCGCAGGTAGTCGCCATAGGCAAATCCGCCGGGCACGATAATCGCGTCGCAGTTCTGCAGATCCGGCGAGTCGTGCCAAAGAAACGTGACCGGCTGTTTGGCGACGTGCTCGAGCGTCCAGTAGGCATCGTGGTCACAGTTGGACCCGGGGAAGACAAGGACGCCAAATTTCATGTCGGAAACCTCAGAACGCGGATTCATCTCAACTTTAGCATGAAAAACCGGGAGTACACTGCGAGTGCCAGGAGACCTGCGCAGACTGCATGCTCGTTAAGAAGAAAGTTCTAAACGTCAAATTTCTGAATGTCGACCTCGATGTTTATTCCAGGTCTGACCTCCAACCCCTTGTTAACGGCTTCGGCGATAAGGTGTTCGCTTTGTACGTAGGTCGTGAGAGAGGGACATACTCTGCTAATCTCGAGTTAGCCGGCTACGAGCCCTCAGCGGATTCCACCATACGTACGTTTTGCGAGCTAGTCCGAGCCTTGCCTAAAACCGAGCGCGCAATGTGGAACGCAGCAAAGAGGCGAGAGTTCAACGTTGGCCTGCAAGCTGGCTTGGAGCCGTTAACCTGCGATGAATTCAGGATTGAAACTCAGACTTTAAAGGCCGTGGCGGAGTTGGGTGGCGTGATTGTCCTGTCTGTCTACGGACCGGAAAGGGCGAAACGCAGAAATGTCTCAAAGTAGTCCACACCCATTGCCGATCTGTCGAGGGTACCTGAACGGTAGTCTGGCGCGCCTGGGTCTAAATTTCGCGTGGCTTGTTGTGTGTTGGGCCGTTCTGCTGAGCGCTGCAAGTTTCGCACAATCCATCAAGGTGACGCTGCTCGGAACGGGCAATCCTCGGCCGGTGATGACGCGATTCGGACCAAGCATCCTGGTGGAAGCAGGCAGTGAAAAGCTTCTGTTCGATTGCGGGCGCGGCGCGACGCAACGCTTGTATCAGTTGAAGCACGACACAGACATCACAGCTTTGTTTCTGACGCACCTTCATTCCGATCACGTTGTTGGATTGACGGACTTCTGGCTGACTGGCTGGCTCATGGGACGGAAAGTACCGTTGCGGATGTTCGGACCTGCGGGAACGCAGGACATGGCGACGCACCTGACTGAAGCGTTTGCATTCGACATCCACACGCGGCGAGATCTCGATGAGCAGGTGCCGGGCGATGGTTTCAAGCTGGTCGCGAAAGATATCCAGCAAGGTGTGGTCTACCAATCGGAAGGAGTGAAGGTGACTGCATTCCTTGTCGACCATGGAGCGGTGAAACCTGCGTTTGGATATCGGATCGATTATGCCGGCCACTCAGTGGTGTTGTCGGGCGATACCAGGTACTCCGAAAATCTAATCCGCTTCGCGCAAGGGACCGACTTGCTCATTCATGAAGTCATTGACGTCGATGCCTATGAACACTCCGGAACGCACTTCACACCGGAACAGCAGAAGAAAGTGATTGCCCATCACACGACCCCCGAACAAGCCGGAGCGTTGTTCACGAAAGTGAAACCCAAGTTAGCTGTTTACTCGCATATCGTGCCGCCGGAGGTGCCGACGCTGTTTGCGCAAACGAGAAAGACTTATCAGGGGCCACTTGAAGTTGGAGTGGACCTGATGTCGATCGAGGTAGGAGAGCAGGTGACCGTTCATCGGCCCGAGTGATTTCAGATGCGGGCGGAAGAATCCGCCCGCCAGGGGAAGCGCACGATCAGAACACGTCGTCAGGTGGAGGAGGCGGGGGCGGACCATCTTCCAGTGCCATGGGAGGCAGTGGCATCACCACAGGCTTGGAGCTTTGCCCTCCCGGACCGATTTTTTTCTGAAAGTACATGAAGTTGTCGCCCATTCCGCTGCCGCGAATGGCTTTGAGTTGGCGCCACTGTTCCGGCGAAAGAACACGGCGCAGATCAAGATTCATCATGGTGAATTCGCGTTCCAGCTTGCCCCGAGCCGCCAGCGTCTGATCTACCTGTGACGAGACTTGCCCTTCATCAGGAACATCGGCATCCAGCAGGCTCTGGAGCTTCAGGTCCTGCTTCTCCATATCCGCGCCGTAGTCGATCAGTTTCATCTTGTGCTCGTAGAAAATCTGGTCGAGCTGAGAAATCTGGTTATCAGTGAGCTGCAGTTTCTTGGCAGTGTCGGAGTTCTGCCACCACTTGCCACCGCCCGGCCCGCCCATCGTGTGGATGAAAAAGCGTTTTCCGGCCTCTCCATGCACCGGATGTCCGGGGGTAGGCGGTACAGGAGGAGCAACGGCGGTGTTCTGCGCAAAAAGGCTGGGCACAAACAAGACGCAAGTTAGAAACGCAATACGATTAATTGACATGATTGGGCTGCTCCTTGTGGAGTTTGGCAGACGGATTATTGGTATCGAGGCTCATGTCCTCGACTAACAACGTGATGGGTTCAAGAGCGGCAGGAGTTTGGCGATCAAGGGCGCGTTCCACTTCGACAAGAAGATCGTGGTCGGAACGGACCGAAACATATTCGTGTGTCGGGACCGGCGTCGGGCTGTTTTGCAGCAAAAGAACCGCGAACAATGCCAGCACCGCGAGAGCGGGCAGGAGGCGGAAAGCCATCGATGATCGAGAAGGTGTGGCTTCAATCCGCGAACGGATGTGCGCGGCTTGCCGCGTCCAGAAGGGGCCGGGTTCATCTGTCGCGACGCGAGCACTCTCGGCGAAGTGCGAGATTCGCTGCTGCAAACGCTCACGCTCCTCGCGGCACGGCGCACACGCGAGCATGTGATCTTCGGCTGAAATGCTGCGGCTGGTAAGCGCGTCCATAATTCTCTCGTCATGAGAGGAGTTGTCGTTTAATGCCATTGTTGTTCCCTCAAGGTGTCGCGCACGGCGTGTACCGCGCGAAACAGTTGTGTCTTCACAGTTCCAACCCGCACGTTCAGGACGGAAGCGATTTCGCTGAGTTCGAGTTCTTCGACAAAACGCAAGGTGAAAACGGTCTGTTGCTGCATCGAAAGCTCGCGTACGGCGTTCCAGATTGCCTGCACTTCCGCACGGGCCAGCGCCGCCTGTTCTGGATTCGGGCCCGGAGCAGGGAAGTCAAAGTGGTCTGAACCGTTCTTGGTGTCTCCCAGTCCGAGAAATTGCTTCCAAAACGATACCTTGCGGCTGCGAGCGTGGTCGCGGGCGAGGTTCACTGCGATTCGAAGCAGCCAGGTTTGCACGCTGCACTCGCCGCGAAAACGATCGAGATTCTGGAATGCGCGTAAAAAACATTCCTGAGTCAGGCTGTCGGCCTCGTCGCGATCGCGTAGCAGAACATACAGCAACCGATAAACACGCCGCTGATGACGATGCACGACTTCGTCGAACTCGGCGAGGGTGATCGCCTGAGATCTCAATGCAGAACGCGCCGCCTCGGTCAGAACGGTCTCCATGATCTGTTATTGGCTGCTACGAGTATGGACGAAGTTCCGGCCGGAAGGTTGACACCTCGCGGCCATGTTTTGAGTTGATCGAAATTCTCGAAAAGGCATCTAACGTGAAATGACAATTGGGAACCATGCGCAGATTACCGGCAGTGCCCTGAAAAACTGGTTCGTGGGGCAACTGCAGGACTCTGCGATTGTGGGCGTGCTGTGGCTAGTCGGTCTGGTCTTGATTGGAGTGCCGTGGGCAGTTTTCTGGGCGATACTGGCCGCGCTGTTGCAGTTTGTTCCGCAAATTGGAGCAGTGCTCGGGCTGGTTGGGCCAGCACTGGCAGCATGGATCCGGTTCCAGGACTGGGAACATCCGTTATACGTCCTGATTCTCTATGTGGTGATCGTGGTGGTGGATGGTCTCATCCTCCAGCCTTACATTATGCGACGAGTTGCCAAGATTCCGATGTGGGCATCGATTCTCGCGCCGATCGTCTTAGGGTTTGTTATTCCGTTCTGGGGAGTGTTGTTGGCTCCGCCGTTATTGGCGGTGGTCTATGCGTATAAGGCGCGGAAGCCCGCAGCGAGCGAGTAAGTTTGCAAAGGTTGCAGGGCTCGTGGGTTGGTCAATGAGTGTAATGGCGATGTTTCGCCAATTATGATTTCGAGACAGAAATCGAACGTACTCGAGTGCGCCTAACGAGCAGTGTCGTCCAAAGGATCACCGAAGCCAGTATGGAAGCACCCACAACAGACGTCGGTATCGGTCCCCACATCCAGTTCGGAAACTCGAACGTCTTATTGGTGAATGGCAGCGTGAACAGAACAACGCAGTAGCCCCGTGTCGTGAGAGCGAGAGCAGTGTTCGCGAAGAAAATGAGACACAGGACAGAAAAGGCGGTTAAAAGCACACAAGCTCTGAGCAGGTTCCGCATTGTTCTACGCTTAATTGGAGAGCATCGTCGTGAGGTTTAGCAAGTGACTTGAGTGCCAGTTCTCCCGCCGCAACTGTCGAAAACAGGCGTTATCACCAGCTTGCGCCGTCTGTTCGCCTGTTTTGCGCCAGTGAATGAGTGTATTGGCGAGTTATCGCCAACGATGCTCGTTGCGCTGCTTTCTCAGTAACTTCAGCGCGGTGTGTGTTTGTTCCCTGTTCTCCGAAGCAAACGATTCAACAATCTTCAGCCAATGTTCCTCGACAAATTTCATCTGTGCGCCGATTTGGTCGTCGCTAAAGGGTACAGCGTCAGGGTACAGCGTGGAACCTGTCAGCAGCTCCCTCAATTCGGAAGTGGGATACCATTCTTCGGGCCAACCAGCAATATCCGCAATTTGAATGCTCCAGGCGATCCCTCGTTCAGCGACAACACGCACTCCAATTTTGCTCGTCGAATACTGCCAGATTTTGTCGCCCGTGTAAGGGACAGATCCCCGGCGATCAAATGACAAACCTTGTGTCCGCAGAAATTCTCCGAATTGATCAAGACCGCTCGGCCATTCAGACGTCATTGTCTAAATTTAGTGTTGTAATCAGGCGATTACACTCATTGACCGCTAGACTGAGACACGGGAAGTTTCATTTCCATGGCCATCGAAAACGGACTCCCACAATCGTGACCTCAGGTATAAAAGCGACCAGAAGTAGATAGAGCGCGACCACAACGCCAACTGCGCTTCCGGCTATTCGTAATGCCCTCATTGCGAGAAGAATACGCTGGTTTTTACAAGAGTGTTGTAAACAGGCATTATCACTCACTGACTATCGGTCAATGAGTGTAATGGCGATTTGTCGACAGTTGTCGGAATGTATGCTTCTCAGGGTTGGTTAACTCGCGTTGAAAGACTGTTGCCAAGCGAGTCGTGCGTCGGCATCTTTTGTTACCCCTTGCAGGATTTCATCCAGTTCGGCATAACATTCCCATTCGGGCTTTTCGGAAGCGGCACTCAAAAGGGCGACGATTTTGGATTCGAGTTTATCGACCCGTTGCCCCTTCCAGCATTTGTCTGCCAATGAAACGAGCAAATCTTCGAAGTTGACCGTTGGCACGCTGTCCCAATTCGCGTGAGTATAAGCAAATCTTGCTCGTTCTTTGGAAATCCCCATTGATTGGAGCATTTCGATTCCACGTTGCTCATGTTGCATCCCTGGCTCGATCAATTCCGCGCGGTCAATTGCTTTTCCAAAATCGTGAATTGACGCTCCAAACAATACCTCGTCTTGTTGAAAATTGATTTCGGGGAACGCTGCTGTTATGCGCTCTACAAGGGTTGCCGCGACATCGTGCACCAAAATCAGATGAGCAACTAGTCGGGCTGGGGCAGCAACTTGACGTAGCAGTTTCACCGACTCTGGTGGGAGTTGCCGGTACGCGGAATTGAGGAATGGATCGTTCATGCTCGACGGAGTGTAGCCAACGTCATCAGAATGAGGCGAGCGGATTGATGCATTTCCCGGCAATTGACGTTATCAGGCGTTATCACTCATTGACCGGCGGTCATTGAGTGTAATGGCGATTCTTCAACAGCAACGTGGACCGGACGACTATTTGCCCACTAAACTGTTCAAAACTTCAGCATGATGAGACTGTTTCGGAATATCCCCAACGAACTGTTGAGCCTTTGCGCCATCGTTGCAATGATTTGCTTGCAGGGGTGTGCCTGCAACTACGGAAGAGCCAGTGCGGCAAAATCCCCCGACGGGCTTTACGAAGCTGTGCTGGAGGAAGAGAACTGTGGTGGGGCGGTCAGTTCACTAACTTTCGACGTATCGGTCTACCAACTTCCACGGCACGACTCATTTTGGCCATGGGCGAGTTCACCGCGAAAATCGGTTTTCTCCGCCGGGTATGCTTACCATCTGAAACTTGAATGGCCTGACAATTCACACTTGAACATCTCCTGTCCGGGATGTTCGGAGGTTGAGATTTACCATCAAGAAAGGTCGTGGCAAGCAATAGGTATTCAATATGGTGCTACCGCGACTCAACGGACTGAGCCTAATTAATGTAATCAGGCGTTATCACTCATTGACCGGCGGTCATTGAGTGTAATGGCGATTTAACAACAACTGAAAGGCAAATCGATTTTGGAATAGCTACGGGATTGGCTGCTGGACGTGTGAAGGTTCGTCTTCGACTAAGAAAAGCGTTTCTTCTACCGAGACACGACGATCTGCATTGCTTCGTGCGGCTGTATTTACCAAAGTCTCTATTTTTGTTAGGGCGACCACACCGCGTTCCGGCGTCAACTTCGGCAGGGACATCGCGATCTTCGATGGTAATTCAGCGAATTGGAGGTATTCACAACCCTCAAATTTCGACGCGAGGAAACTGGCTTGTTTGCCCGTTAGCAGGAATCCCCAGATTGAACACGGTTCTTCACCT
>DATAPD010000024.1:0-3622 GCA_036265385.1 Terriglobales bacterium | reverse complement strand
CAGCTAATGGTGAACTCACGCAAGAAGATCAAAAAGCATTCGGCGAAGTCACCCAAACGGCGCCGGTTTGTTGAAGGACTGATCGATGGCAAGTCAATGCGACGAGCCGCAGTCGATGCCGGATACTCGGAAAGTATGGCGAAGAACGCGGGTGCGCGCATCATGCCGGGCGCCATCGCAGAATTCCAGGCCTTACTCAGCCGCAAGATCCCTCAAAGCATGCTGGTTCAGCGAATCGCCGAAGGCCTGGATGCGAGAAAAACCAAGTTCGCATGTTTCGAAGGCAACTTCACCGATAAGCGCTCCATGGTCGATTTTGAAGCCCGCCGGCGGTACGTGGAGCTTGCCTGCAAATTGATGGGGTATTTGAAGGAGAAGGTCGAGATCAGCACCGAGGATAACGCGCCCGTGGCTTTTAATCTTCAGGTCAACTTTGTCAGCACGGATGAGAACGTAGGCGTCTGGAAAGACCGACACCCGACACGCTAGAAATTCAAGAGTCGGAAGTGAGGGCGGAATAAACCCAACCCGAGCCCGGAGTCCCGAGAGACCGGAGGCCAGATGAGAAGAAACGCCTGTTTTCCTCAACAGAGTTGCAAAAGGGATAATTTCGGAATAGTTTTTTCGTGTATTTTTGGCGGACTGCTGTCATGCATGCAACTATTTTGCGGCGGGTGAATGTAGCTCTTTTCGCCTTCGCATTCCTAACACCTACACACTTTGTTGTTGCCTCCGAGGAGCCAAGTCTCGATAAAGAGCAGATCGAGCAATTTCTTCTTCACGCTAAGGTGGTGGCTAGCCGACACACCAGCAAGGGAATCACCAGTCCTTGGCGGCTTACCTTAAGCGACGGCACGTTGACGCACGATGCGTCATTTCAAAAGATTGATGAACACAGGATTAGAATGCAGCTCTCCGACGGTCGTACCGAACTCAACTTCGTGGACTCGTATAAGTATGACATCGCCGCTTATCGGCTGGCGGAACTCTTGGGTTTGGACGACATGCTGCCGGTGACAGTCGAACGCAAATGGCAAGGCAATCCGGGCGCACTCAGCTGGTGGTTGCCCGTGATGATGGACGAAGTGGAGCGCCACAAGAAAAAAATAACGCCTCCAGATCCGGATGCGTGGAACCATCAGATGTACAAGGTTCGCGTGTTAGACCAGCTGGTCTATGATACCGACGTCAATCTCACGAACGTGCTAATCGGCCACGACTGGAAGATCTGGAGAATTGACTTCACCCGCGCCTTCCGGCTTTCCAAAGACCCGCAGCATCTAGATGATCTAGTCCAGTGCGATCGGCAGTTGTTCGATAGGTTGAAAACGCTGGATGAAAACGCGTTAACAACGAGGACGAAAGGTTACCTGACCAAGGATGAAGTCAACGCCGTGATGGCACGACGCGATAAGATCGTAGGCTACTTCCAGAAGCTGATCTCAGAGAAGAGTGAAGCCGAAGTTTTGTATTGAAGTCTGATTAAACGTGCTGCTCCCGTAATGTCACCAAAACTTTTATGACCGATTTGGGCGATGGTACAGTTCTGCGGCGCTTGATTGTCAGCCCTCCTTCAGTTCCTCCACATCTCTCTCTTGTTCTTGCTCCGCTTGCGCAACAGCCTTGTTGATTGAGATGGGAGCGTCGTGGCGCATAATCTCTTCTGCGCGAGCGACTATGGACTTGCGTTTTCCGCCGCTGCTATGCCGTTGTTCTTTGAGAATTGGATAGCGATCGAGAAGATCGAACAAGTCGAGCTTTAGAATGTACTGCGCGCGAGCGAAAGTCTGAACTTGTGGCGCGACCCAGGATCGCAACCTCCCGTCTTCAGTGCGACGATGATCTCGTCCAAAGTCGCCCCCTTGCCGCGGCACTCCAGATAATCCTTCGTAGCTTCTTGCGGAGTCTTACCGAAATACTGACCAGGCTGGAGCAGTGTAGGAGTGCAAGCGTTTTCCATCAGCGTGGGATCAAGTCCGAACAATTCCCTCATGCTAGTCCTTGGGATGTTCTCGACATCTTCCAAGTTGTTGAGGTCCGAGTGGAGCTTCAACAGGGCTGACATTGCGGGACTACTCTTTACGTCTTCGACCTGATGCGCAATCTGCGCTTTCAAAGTTTAATAGTAGAGGCGATCATTGTTCTATGTACCTCGTTTGCGATACCTGGAAGAAAAGGGGGTCGGAGGGAGGAGGGGTGAAACCGGCAATTCCGACCACCCTCAAATGCTCCCAGGGTGAACGGGATCGAATCTACCGCGAGGGATAGACCCCTGTCTGCCCAAAATTAGACACTTCTGTCAATTTTGCTGGCTCCGCTCCGTGTAGGGGGACCGTGACCAAAGCGATGCTGCGGCAAGCACAAAGGAGAAACCACGCAAACGTGAGCGTCTAGGAGCGTCTGCGTTTGCTATTCTGTAAATACGTGCTCCCTTCGATCCAGCCAATGCCGCTCCTGAAGCGGCGCTCCGCGTTCGATGATCCAGACTGGATTTTCGAGCTCAAGTACGATGGCTTCAGGGCCGTCGCACGAGTTGAGCGCGGTCGCACCGAGCTAATTTCCCGCAACGGCAATACGTTTGCATCGTTCCAAGATCTACAGCAAAACGTATGCGCATCATTGCCGAATCAAAGCGCTGTACTCGATGGGGAGATTGTCTGTCTCGACCGCAAGGGCAAATCCAGATTCAATGACCTGCTGTTCAGACGAGGTGATCCATGCTTCTTTGCTTTCGATTTGCTCTTCGTGAATGGACAGGATTTAAGAACTGCTCAGTTGTGCGTCCGGAAGCACGAGCTACGGCGAGTCCTCGCAGGCGTGCGTGCAGATTCCAGAGTGCAGTATGCCGACCACATTGAGACATTTGGGACGAGGCTCTTTCGGCGGGTCTGTGAAATGGACTTGGAAGGCATTGTTGCCAAGCAGAAGTTCGCGCCTTACACTTCCGACCGACAAATCAGTACGTGGTACAAGATCCGCAATCCCCACTACTCGCAGATGGTGGGGAGAGAGAAATTGTTCGAGCGTGATCGCCACGATGAACCGGTTGCTGGTTGGCACGGATGCACTCTAGCCTGTGCGTATGCCGAGGCAAATTGATGTTGGAACATTGCGAAATTGTAGAGACGTTGGGTGCTCGCGATAGCACTGGCTACCAATGTCCAGAGGATGCAGTCGTGCATTGTTCCGATTGCGGCGATGCAGTATGCAGGAAACATAGCGAGGTTTGCCATCTCTGCAGCACGGTGTTCTGCACCGGATGTCTGGATTTCCATTCCCATTCGAAGCTCGTTTCGATCGAATCCAAGCGAGAGCGTCGTAAGATTGCTTAGTATCCAACATCTACAGCTAGATTGCTGAATCTGTAGAGCCACGTTTGGACGTCTAAACGCATCAAATTCCGCCAAACGCCTTATGAGTGCCGAGCAGCGAATTCGCGGAATCTGCATGGTGCTTCTTGCAGTACGAGACGAGGAAGCTCTGCTGCGCCTTGTTCCTCGATTCAGCGAAGCGGTGCGGGAATTTGAAGCGGAGCTAAGGGCAAGAAAAGATGGAGGCAAGCGGAAGCAAGGAAAGCGTTCCGCCTGACTCGTAGCCTCCACTCTGCCGAACGTATGTACAT
>DATAPD010000023.1:0-1781 GCA_036265385.1 Terriglobales bacterium | reverse complement strand
AACATCGAAGAAGGCGGCTCACTGACCATCATTGCCACGGCCCTCATCGATACCGGATCCCGTATGGATGATGTGATCTTTGAAGAATTCAAGGGCACGGGCAATTGCGAAGTCATTCTGGATCGCAAGCTCTCCGACAAGCGCGTGTTCCCAGCCATCGATATTCAGCGCTCGGGCACTCGTAAAGAAGAGCTCATTATTCCGAAGGAAGACTTGCAGCGTATCTGGGTACTGCGCAAAGTGCTGAACCCATTGTCGCCGGTCGAAGCCATGGAGTTGCTGATTGATAAGCTCACAAAAACGCGCTCCAACGGCGAATTCCTGGCCAACATGAGCTCCCTATAGACGCGCGCGAGCGCTCTTTGCCGACAGGGCTGTGATCTCGGAGGCGGTGATAAAAGCGAGGGCTTCGGCTCTCGCTTTTGCTTTGCTGCCTGAAGCCGTGAAGTCGGCCCCGCTGTGTGACGTTCCTCACCAACCCTAGTGCCAATCGTCACCGGGCATTCTCAAATGCTTGTGTAATTTCTTTCTATGAATTACGACTTTGCCGTTGATATTGGGCAGGATGCTTCCGAGGAGTGGGATCGAGAGCGGATTCCCGGCCTGAGCCGTGCCGTCGATAAACTCGTCGAGTTCGGCGAACTAGTGGGTGTTAGCCCCGAGGAAATGGTCGTGCTTCTCGACTCCGGTATGACCATGCGCGGGCTGCTTTACTTTCTGGTATCGCAATCTTCCCCGGTCAATTGACACGGCCCGGCAAATGAAAAGGCACAGCCCTCGCTGTGCCTGGTTACTCCACTCTAGAACTGGTTCCACAGGAACTGGTTGTAAACATCGTGGTGGTACTGCACCTCGGGCGCTTTCACGAAAGTTCCTAACAACCGTGGACAACGGTCTGCCGCTGCCTGTTTCAGATCGGCGTACCGGCCCTTTACGTCATCCCCCAGAATCTCGCTGATCCAGTCCGCGTTTCGGAAGTTCTCCATCGCGCTGTAGATGTTGTCCGGCAGATAGCGTTCCGCTTGCCTCAGGTTCTTGATCTTTGCCGTCTCGCCATCCAGTCCCGTCTTGAAGATTGAGTACATCACCATGTAAGGGCTGGCATCGGGAGCCACCGAGCGCACCTCGACGCGCATGCTTCGCTCGTTACCTATCGGGATTCGCACCATCGAGCCGCGATCCGTCGGCGACGCCTTGATCTGGTTCGGCGCTTCGAAGTGCGGATCCAGCCGGCGAAACGCGTTGACGCTGGAGTTCAACAGCAAGCAAATATCGTTGCCATGCGTCAGAATCCGGTCGATGAACTGCCAGCCTAATTTGCTGAGCTTCTCTTCGCCCTTGGCATCCCAGAACAGATTCTTACCGCCCTTGTTGATCGACACGTTGGTGTGCATCCCGCTTCCATTCACCCCAACCACGGGTTTCGGCAGGAACGATGCGGTCAATCCCATGCGCGTCGCTACCTGGCGGCAGATCAGCTTATAAAGTTGGATCTGATCGGCAGCCGCTACTACCTCGGAGTAGTTATAGTTGATCTCAAACTGCGAGGGCGCCACTTCCGGGTGGTCCTTCTCGTTCTGGAAGCCCATGGCGCGCTGCACTTCGGCAGTCGTGTCGATGAATGTGCGCAAG
Source organism: Terriglobales bacterium (assembly GCA_036265385.1). Classification (GTDB taxonomy): domain Bacteria; phylum Acidobacteriota; class Terriglobia; order Terriglobales; family Acidobacteriaceae; genus DATAPD01. Next base: position 149 of record DATAPD010000023.1, on the reverse strand, counting down.
GGGTCGCCGGGAAGCGAATGATAGTAGCCGCCCGTATTCACGTATTCAAAACGATGGGTCTCATGAAAGCGCCGCTCCGCGTCGATTCCCTGGAAAAGAAAACCCTCGATTTCGTTCGCGGCATTCAGCGTGTAACCTTGGTCGCTGTA
>DATAPD010000022.1:0-5442 GCA_036265385.1 Terriglobales bacterium | reverse complement strand
GGATCGGGCATCAATGGAGTACGGTTGCGATGACCAGGGTATGTGGCATTTTTTTAGCAGCTGTCCATTTTGGCCCGATAGCTCATTCAACATCATTATTTCAGAAACGCTCCCGCCGGATTTCCAGGTCTGCGAAACGTGTCTCTTGCAGAACCAATGAAGATAACTACCGATGAACAGGAGCCGAGCATGAATCGGTGCGATTGGCTAAATTGTCTCGCCATCGGGCACTTTGACGGTGTGGACACAAGCTTACTCAACACCGAAGGCCGCAAAAACATCCCTGTTAACGATAATCGGTTCATTTATCTCTGCGCGAAGCATTTCCGAATTGGCGTGGCGCACTTCAACCCGGACGAAGTTAGAAAGTAAAGCTCTAAGGCGCCTGATATAAAACCTTGTGAAACGTCATAATGCCAACTCGTTTAGTCAGCGCGTTGACGCCACTAGTGCGTGATAGTCGTATTTGCACGCATCGCTACAGAAGCGCCGTTGCGTCCTTCTCCATCGGCCATGGTTCAACGGCTCATGCCGGTCTTGCAGAACGGGTTAGCACATCGCTGAGAATGTCCGCTGCTAGTCGTAACGACTAGATTGGCGCATTTTTCCGGCCCTGCTTGCGTACTTGCCTCAGTTCGGCCGTCTGACTGCGTTAAGATGGCCTTACCATTAAAACGTTTGCGAGAGCCTAGCCTGTGGTTCAAGCTCCGGATTCTATCACCGTTTGCTTCAAGTCCTCTGAGATGGCCAACGAATTGCACAGAACAGACTAGAGGGTTCTTGAAGGCGTTTCGCGTGGAGTTGTGACTCTAGCAGCCCGTGGTGAAAATGGTTTCGCTTAAACACCTGGAGTTAGCGACATATGACAGCCGGGGTGAGATGATCGAGAGCTCAGTGTTTTCCGCTTACGGCTCTGTTAGCCATCGGGCCCACGCTCGTGAGTCTCAAAAAGATGGCGAGAACTTTAGGCAATCGAATAGAACATATGCGAACTTAAAATTCCGCCGCAACATCAATGCTTACAATTTCGCCAATGCTGCGATGCCAATATTCCGAAATGTTGTTGGTTTGCATTTTTCTCTATTATGTAACCGACAATTTCCCTTCGCGCCGCGTTCTCTAACAGGCTGCTGAAAAATTAACTTGCTAAGTGTGTTTCTTGTTATTTCGCATTGATGATGCTGTTGGAGAGCTTGTTTTGCGATAGTTCTTGCGTGCTCGGGAACGATCTTTGTACTTCTCAAGACACACTACGGCCCGGACTTACACTGCCGCAACTGCAGCGGCCAGATTTCGTATGCGCACCAGATTGTAGGCGGCGCAGGCGAGAGTAAAAATCCAGTGCACTTTGCACACCCCACGATGGCGCACCTTCCTCAGGAGCGCGATGGTCTTCAGCCAGCCAAAGCATTCTTCGATCCGCTTTCTCTTTCTTTGGCTGAGGGCATACCCAGCATGTCGGGTGGTGCGACCATCAATGGTGCTCCCACCGCGTCTGCCGACGTTCTGTGCCACGTGCGGGGTAACTCTCATATGCCGACACTCTTTCACAAAATCCTGTGTATCGAATCCTTTGTCTCCGCCCACGGTCGCCGCCTTCGTTCCCGCAATCTGCTCCAGCATGATCAGCGCCGCATCGCGCTCGGCCGTGCCGTTGGCCTGGAAGACTTCCGCGTTCACGATCAGGCCATTGCGATTTTCCACCAACAGATTCCCGCTGTAGCTCAATTTCGCCTCTTTGCCTTCACCTTTGCGCGCCAGGCGCGCCTCGGGATCGGTCTTCGACTCGTGGGTGTCATTCGACCGTTTCTCGCCGCGAAAGTTCACCGTCGGATTGCCCCGGTCATCCGGCGCAGGCGGTTGCTTTTTATCCTTCGACTGAAAACTCTTTGCGCTCGCCCACGCCTCCAACAGTGTGCCATCCACCGTGAAATGCTCGTCGGAAGTCAACCCTTTGGCCCGCGCTTGCTCGACTACCAGCTTCAGAAACTCTTTGGCCACCTCCGCCTCCAGCAACCGGTCGCGGTTCTTGGTGAAGGTGGTCGCATCCCAAACTTCCTCGTCCGCATTCAAACCCACGAACCAGCGAAACAAAAGATTGTAGTCCATCTCTTCCATCAGCAACCGTTCGCTGCGGATCGAGTACAGCATCTCGAGCAATTGCGCCCGCAAAAGCTTCTCCGGCGCAATCGACGGCCGGCCTAGGGACGCGTACATCCTGGTGAACCGCGGCGAGAGCTGACTGAGAACTTCGTCCACCATGACCCGAATCGCGCGTAACGGATGGTCTTTGCGTACCCGAGCCTCCGGCGATAAGTAACTGAATATGTGATTCTGCTGTTGATCTTCTCCACGCATGCCTTCTTGTACCATAAGTCGACCGTGGGTCAGGAGTAGTTTTTCAGCAGCCTGCTAGATCTTTCCGCGGTGTCTCCAAACATTGGCCGGTTCAATCAATCGACGCTGAGCATTCTCTAGACTCAGCGATCGAGGTTTCTCACCGATCGTATAGGACGTGTTTGCTCGAAGCTCGTCTGCAATCTCGTCACAATTGCAAATAAGCAGGCCAATGCACTCTTATCGATTGGCTGTTCCGGCATCATGGACGTATTCTCTTCATACGGAGAGCAGCGTAATGTCACGGCAAGCGTGGCGGCGCGGCCTGAACTCGAGATCACTCAGCGTAGCTAAATTCTTACGAGGGGGATAACAGACGTTCGGCTATTTTCGTATGTAGATTTCTTAAAAAACTCGCCAAATGTTTTGGGACTCAACTTTGCTTGTAGGCAATAATCTGGTTTTTACCCTTCGAACGGAATTCAAATAATCCAGAAGAACCCCCGGAAACCATGACCATTACCATGGTGGCACTTTCTTGGCCCAGTCGATCGGAAATGTGATCTCTGACCGATAGCATTTTCTTAGATCTCAAGCCCTTACGCCGAACCCCTGCCCTGCCGATCCATGGTACACCGATTGCTCGGTGAATAAAGCGTATGGACATGCTCTCGACAACCGATGAACGTTTGTCCGGTACAACTCGAACCAGGATCGAACCAGATTATGCCGGCTTTACTCTTATGGAGTTGTTTACAGCACGATACTGGATGGACAAATTTTCGCGAGAAAGCTCGCTCGAATATGAAATCCAAAAACGTTGCGAACACATTCAACAACAAGTAAACGGCAACAGACGCGCTAGCGCGGCGCGCGCCTTCAAACCGTATGGATTACGGGTTGGAGTGATGCTCTTCTGTTTAACTGTAGGACCCTTTTTGGTTTCTACATTTGTTAATGGGATAAACCTCATCAAAGGCCTTGACGACACGGTCACCTTGTCAGGAGTATGGGCTCTTCTCACGCTGCCCGCACTGGTAATGATCTCGATGATCGGCGGCAGAATAGACGCCGAACGCATTATAAAATGCTTCAATCTCTCCGGGGACAAACCCGGCGAGAATAAGAACTTCTTTTATGAAGTAATGAACGCCCTGTGATTTACTGCGACCTATATCGATCACACCATCGAGATCGATCCTCAGTAGGACGGCGCGCAGCTTGCCGCAATCGTTGCAATGAACGGAGATGTCGTAGGGGGACATTGGAACCTCCTGCTAATTCAAGGTTGCGAAGTCGGAGTGTCCTGCTCAAATTTCACGCTTAATTGCCACCGTTGCGGTTCGCAGCCCTCGGGTAGCACTAATTCCGGACTACTGGATCTGCATGAAATAGTATTTCGAAAAAAGAATTGGTCGCATCCGCTAACCAATCGCGGCCGCATAAACCTTTAATGTTGATTCTGCGGTTGACCCTGCCGAAAGCCTGGGCACTCGATCAGGATCAGATCAAAATTGCCAACCCAAAAAACCGCATTGTGGTCAAATCGGGTTCGCCAGTGACGCCGTATAGTCACTTGGAAGGCATTTTAACTCAGGTACGGACTCAAAAAACTCGAGTAATTCTCCGGAAGTGGGGTGGGCCTTTTCTGCTGCTTCGTGCGATTCCAAGTTCGGAACCTTTCACAGTAAACAGTTTGACTCTCACGCCATCGAACATTTGCTCGAGCTAGCAGGCTAAAACCGCTCAGTTTTGATCAGCCCTGATATAGCATGCTTGTATCTTCCAGGCGTTCAGCTAGAACTGAGGGCATGTGAAGAAACGTTGTGGTCGTTCAAGCACGCACGGCATGGTGTTCGCACTCACCCGTTCCGATGCAAATGCGCGATGCCGTGCAACTACAGAAAAAATGGAAAAAACGCGGCAATCTTCCATGCCGACACCCTCATGTGCAACACGAATACTATTACGATACTCCCACCGGCGAGATGGTTTGCACGACATGCGGAGCCACCGTCGCCTTCAAGGATGCGAAAGAAACAAGGCGAATTGAAAAAGTGTCACGTCAAGGACTGCCCAACCAAAATTGATCAGTTTTGCATGTCTCGCGGCTCTGACCTCATTCGCCCGCTAATAATTTCATCAGGCAATATTACCGCGGCGTATACCTGCTTTTGACTCTCTCCAATTGACCGGAGTTCTCGAAAGTTCTTTCAGCTATCGGGCACAAACCGTGCTGAGCTTGTATTCCGGCTGGGGCATAGGAGCCCGCACCTTCGTAACCGCATCTTTGTACCTTCTTGCCCCGGCACCATTTTAGGGTGCCGGAACTTCTATGGCGATATTGCTGGTGTACGCAGCGGGCTTGATTATAGGCGTTCTCGTTCTGGCCATAGTCGCTTTCGTCTTACTGCTTGATAACGACAGCAAGAACAAGGAAACCAAGTTTTAGCTACCCAAAGAGTGTGAGAACTCCTGGCTATTAGAGCTCTCCATGTATTTAAGTAGTCCGCCGCGACCCTGCTCCACGTGGCTGCTGCACGACGTAACTGGCCTGAGCGTTGTCAATAGCTATCTCGTAACCCGTCACGCGTTCTGCAAAGTTGCTTCATTAACCAAAACGCTGGCGTTGGTGCTCATCCCATGAGACCACTGAAAGAAGCGCAAGTTTATGTCGACTAAAAAGTTTTCGCGATCAACAATTAAAACAGTCAAAGTTACGTGTGATCGCTGCAAACACCTTGTCGAGGGCATTCGAGGTGAAGAGTTTAGCGCCGGGTTTTACGACATGAGTAAGTGGGAAGAGTACCGACGTGATAATGAGCGTTATGTTTGCGAGTCGTGTATGTTCGCTGACCCCAAATACATCGAGCGTTTCGGCTCTTGCTTTTGACTAGTGACTTACACGCAATTTGCGCTGCCCCGAGGCGAAGAAAAGTATTCTTGCTTGTGTTTCGCTTTGCGTGGCACGACCTGACCCGCATGATCTAGGGATCGGTTTGTGAATGGCGCTGATCACTCGGGTCGATGACCGAACAATCACGCAACCAAGAGTTCAAAACACAAATAGGTCCGGTGAAAATCTACACAACGGATAGATTTATA
>DATAPD010000021.1:0-9374 GCA_036265385.1 Terriglobales bacterium | reverse complement strand
GTGATCGCCTGGCGCCGCTCCGTGTCGATAGCACGAAAATCTTTCAGAACTTCGGCAGGCTCCATACCGCGCTGGCGCAGTTTTTCTTCTACAAGAGGCAGGTTGTCTCGGACAAAGTTTAGATCCAACATGGAATCTTCTAATGTAATTGAAAATGCAGGGGATTTCATCCTTTTCAGGATCTGCGACTCTTGCGCGGAGTTATACTTTTCGGCTGAGCTGGAGGTAGTTTTGCTATCAGAGACGCTCCGAAAGGAATTGGCGCGCTATGGTCTAAGTGAAAAGCTGCGCGCTCTCCGGTGGCAAAAAAAAATGGGGCTAGTGGAGATGGCGAAGTTTTGCGGCATCTCGCCAGCCTTATTGTCAAAAATCGAGCGCCAGCGAGTTGTACCGACACTACAGACTTTGAGTAAGATCGCCAAAGCTTGTGGCACCGACGTCAACTATTTCTTCCCGCGCACGCCCAAGCTTCAGGCAACGGTGACCCATCCTGGCGAACGCCTGCAATTTCCCGACTTTCCCAAGAATAAAAATGCTGCCTACTCATTCGAATGTCTAAATTTTCATGCAGTCGAGCCGAAAATGAACTGCTATCTGGCCGAGTTCTGCGCGCCGGAAAAGATTCAGCACCATCTCCATAATGGAGTGGAGTTTCTCTACGTTCTTTCGGGACAGCTATCTCTCACGATCGTCAGCGACGAGTACACCCTCGATGAAGGTGACTCGATCTACTTCGATGCCAACCTCTCACATGCTTATCGGCGGACCGGGAAAAGTCCCTGCCGAGCTCTAGTGGTCACGTTGCCGACCGAAGCTTCGGCAGTGATGACAGGCAAAAAATCAACGTCTCGGGTTTCGACCCGCGCCCGCCTGGCGTAACAGCAGAAAATCCTCGCGTATTTTCACTTCGTTGTTGGCGGACAAATGTCACTTGAGCTTGGGACATTTCGCCCGCACTGTGTAAACTACGAATCCATGCGAAGCTGGGTACGCCGGCTGTTCATACTGCTCTCAACTTTGGCGATAACCACAGCAAGTCTGGGCTCGGCTTACAATGCTCGACCCAAGCTCGTCGTCATTATTGTGATTGACCAGTTTCGCGCCGATTACCTCGAGCGATATTACGACCAGTTTGGGGAGAGTGGGTTCCGGACCTTCCTTGATCACGGAGCTTGGTTTACCAACTGCAACTACCAGTACGCGAACACCCGAACCGCTCCCGGCCATGCCACGCTCTTAACAGGTACGTACAGCGTTGGACACGGCATTGGTGCAAACGAATGGTGGGATCCGGCGACCAAGCGCATGGTCACCTCCGTCCAGGATGAACGGACCGAGATCATTGGGATTGCCGGTAAATCGGTGGGAGCATCGCCCCGCAACCTTTTGACGGACACTCTCGGCGATGAGTTGAAGCTGGCGACTCACGGCAAAGCACGCGTGTTCGGAGTCTCGCTGAAAGATCGTGCAGCAGTTCTGCCGGCGGGCTATGCGGGCAACGGAGCGTACTGGATAGATCCCAAGAGCGGAGCTTGGGTGTCATCTACTTATTACCGCGCCGATGTCCCAGAGTGGGTGCGCGAATTCAATGCCAGTCATCGCGCATCGAAATACTGGAATCGGGAATGGAAAGATGCCGATGAGAAGCCGCTCTTCAATACGACTCCCCGAAAATCAAAGGACGGAACTGACGCAGGATTCTACGAAGTAATTGGAAGCACACCATTCGCGAATGACTATGAGCTCGAGTTTGCCCGAGAGTTGGTGGTTTATGAGAAATTGGGCGCGGGAGAAGCCACTGATCTGCTTACCGTCAGCCTTTCGGCGAACGATATTCTTGGCCATGGCCTCGGGCCCGACACTCCAGAGATGAAAGCCATGGCATTGGCTTTAGATCGTCAGCTCGCCGAATTTTTCAATTTCCTTGGTCATCAAGTCGGGCTCGCGAACGTTTGGATGGCATTGTCTGCTGATCATGGCGTCGCTCCGTTGCCGGCATATGCGAGCAGCTTGCATCTGCCAGCCGCCAGCCTTGGAGATCAGCGACTCGTCGAGAGGATCAATGCTGCGGTCGCAACGCGGTTCGGCGTTTCTGCAAAATCGCAATTTGTCAGAAATCTGGACTATCCGCTCGCCTTCCTCGACCAGTCTGCATTTCCATCGCGAGTAAATGAGGAAGAGGCAGAACGCGCAGTCGGCGAGGCGATGAAACAAGTCGGATTGCGTGGCTACTACACGCGATTTCAACTGGCACACGCAGACGTTCCGGATACAGAACTCGGACACAAATATGCGAACAGTTACACGCCCAACGGAGGATGGTACGTTCTAGGGGTGCCTTCACCATTTACGATCGGCGGAACTGCCGGTACCGATCATGCAACGCCATATTCTTACGACACTCACGTTCCGCTCGCGTTCTATGGAATTCCTTTTCAAGCCGGTGTCTATCGGACACCGTCCGAACCAGTCGACTTGGCCCCTACATTAGCGTCTTTGCTTGGGATCAATCCTCCTGCGGCAGCAACGGGGCACGTTCTAACGGAAGCACTGACATCCTCAAAAAATCGAAGTTCGGGGGCAGGAACGGAATCTCCTTCTCGGAAATCCAAGCCGGACGACTCACGCTTTCAACCGGCTGGAGGACCTCAGTGATGGCCAAGCCTCCTGCCGCAACCGCCAGCAGTCCCGATCTCACTGTAAGTTTTTGCGGCATTGAACTGAAGAATCCCGTGATTGCTGCCAGTGGAACGTTCGGCTATGGGATTGAGTTCGAAGACATCGTTCACCTCGACAAGCTCGGCGGACTTGTTGTCAAGGGGCTGTCGCGAGAACCAATGATCGGCAATCCGCCACCACGTTTATACGAAACGGCTGCGGGAATGCTGAATGCCATCGGGCTGCAAAACATCGGTGCGCGCGCTTTTCTGGATGAAAAGCTGCCTGCGTTGCGCGAAAAGAAAAACACTGTCGTGTTCGCAAACATCTTCGGCTACACGCGGGAAGACTACGAACACACAATCCAAATCTTGAATGAGGGCGAAGGGATTGCCGCGTACGAACTAAACGTGTCATGTCCTAACACGCAACATGGTGGCATTCAGTTCGGGGCCGATCCCCGGCTTTTAGATGAAGTAGTACGGACGGCCAAGCGCTACGCGACAAGGCCATTGATCGTGAAGCTTTCACCCAATGTCTCCAGCATTGGGCAGATGGCTCGTGTGGCAGAGGAGGCAGGTGCCGACGCCGTCTCACTCGTGAATACGTTTCTCGCGATGTCGATCGATCCGGAAACGCGAAAACCGCGCATTGCCAATGTGACAGCCGGCCTGTCTGGCCCTGCGATCAAGCCAATCGCCATACGAATGGTGTTTGACGTCGCGCATTCGGTAAGAGTTCCCATTATCGGGATGGGCGGTATTTCTACGGCGGCTGACATCATCGAATTTATGCTGGCTGGAGCCACCGCAGTGCAGATCGGAACAGCCAGCTACTGGGATCCCTGCGCCACAGAGAAGATCGTGAATGAACTAGCACTGTACTGCACCGACCACGGCATCTCACGCCTTCGCGACCTAACCGGCGGAGTTGTGATGGAGTGAAAATTTAGTTCACAGTTCTCAACGGCCGCGTCTTCATGAAGTTAGAGCCCGTTGCAGAGTTCATAGGAAATAGGACGGTATACCAGTTTCTGTCTGCTGAGAACCGAGAACTGCTCCTACGCCCAGCCCCACTTTCCAAGAATCGCTCCCATCACCACGTAGCAGACCAGCTGATATCCCGTGTTGATCAAAAATAGCTTCGTTGGGCGCTGACCGAAAAGCTTGTCAGTGAGCTGTACGGTCGCCACGAAAGCCAGCCACACGGCAAAGCCGATTTTCATTCCATAAAGAGGCGAGGCGATTGTCATGCCAACGAGAATCTTGGCGAGAACGAATGCTGAGACCAGGCTTGCCACAAGCGCTATGGAATACATCACACCAGCGCCTTTCTGCAGCTCGGCAAGCTTGGCTTTGTCCTCGGGATCGTAGCCCATAGCTAGCATCCATGGTCGGGCAAACAGCAGCGGAGAGTACCAGAGAAAGCCAACTATCATCGACGCAACGGCTGCCAGCGCGACCGCCCACAATCGCACACCCATAAAATCCATAGCACGCTCCTTTTTCGAAACGCGTGGAAACGGTGCTAATGGTAAGCCGACTCAGAAATCTGTGCAGCAAGAATTCATCGCTGCGGCGGTGAGAACGATCGGCGCACCCTTGGTGATCACGATGGTGTGCTCGTAGTGAGCAGAGAGGCGACGATCCGCTGTACGGATAGTCCATCCATCTTTCGAGAGCACGGTGTCGCCCCTGCCAGCCGCGATGATCGGCTCTACGGTGATCACCATTCCTTCTCGCAGGATTTGCCTGGCCTGCGGATCGGGATAGTTGGGTACATGCGGCTCTTCGTGAATAGTTCGGCCAATTCCGTGGCCTCCCAGCTCTGGGATTACCGAGAACCCATCGCGACGCACTTCTCGATCGATAATGCGGCCAATTTCTCGAATCTGAAATCCCGCACGGCCACGAGCATGGCCTTTCGAAACGCTCGCTCGGCGCATTGCAGCAAGCGGCGCGACTCCTCCGTGATGTTTCCAACCGGAACTGTCTCCGCTGAATCCGCCATGAAACCATCTTTCTCTACCGTTACATCAAGTTTGAGAAGATCGCCATCTTTCAGGGCGCGGTCGCCAGGAATTCCATGTACCGCTTCCTCATTCACGCTGATGCAATTGGCACCGGGGAAGTCATATACGAGCGCAGGAGCGGAGCGGGCCCCGGCTTCGGCCATAACGCGCGCACCAATGATGTCTAATTCGCGCGTCGTGATCCCCGGTTGCACTGCGGCCTTCATCGCCTCAAGCACGCGGCGGGCAATTACACCGGCGGCGCACAAACATTCAAGTTCTTCCGGGTGGTTAATCGACATGAGCTACTCCTACATAGTCCGCACTGGCGCTGAGACGAAGATGTTAGCGGAACTTACTGCGATGCAGACGGTTCCATGACACTACTAGGACCCGGTAATCTTCAGACGCAACTCTTCGGGAAGGCGCTCGCGGATTTCCGCGGGAAGCCGATCATGAACATGACGGGCACCCAGCCTGGCAACATCCGCAACCGTTGTCGGTGCGGGTGTGGCAATCGCGACAATCAACCAAATGAGGGCTGAAAGAGCGAACCCGCCGAGCGCACCAATTTCCAGTAGCAATGCGTGACGTGGTCCGAAGTATCGAATAACGGCAAACGCGAGCAGGAATACCGCTGCAGAAGCGGACGCGAGCACAATGAGCGAAAGATCGATCGTGCGGTGTAGTTTCTGACGATCGCGGCAGCGCTGACAGGCCTGGAAATGCTCCTCGTAGTCCTCGCGCATTTCCGGGGCTAAGCCAGAAATGTCGTAACGCCATCCGGCCAGAATTTTCCCGACGAGTGGATCTACACACTGCTGTGTCATAGCGAGCTACAGCCGGACAGGTTCCAGAACCGCCGTCTGTGTAGCCAGCATGACGCGATTGAAAAGCAGGCTGCGACGTTCGCTAAGCGCACGTTCCGCGGCCGCACGGGCGATCTCCGGATGATTGTTCTGCTCCGAAAGATGCGCCAGTATCACGTATGCTGCTCCTCCATCATAGTCGCTGGTAAAAAAATGTGCGAGGGCATCATTCGACAGGTGCCCCACCCGGCTCATCACGCGCTGCTTCACCGACCACGGATATGGCCCCACGCGCAGCATTTCGACATCGTGATTGGATTCAATGACTAAGACGTCACAGCCTCGCAGATGATCACAAACACTTGCGGGAACGTACCCGAGATCCGTGGCATATCCGATCTTGATGCCCTCTGACCGGAATGTGAAACCAACGGGATCGATTGCATCATGAGGAATGGTGAAGGGCGTGACGTCGATGTCCCCAATGACGAACCTTTTGCCGGCAGAAAACAGTTCAAGCTTTTGAAGCTTGGGGCAGTTCCCTTCTTCATCGCGCAGTGCGCGCCTCCATGCCGAGTGGGTCGCTCCCGTCATAAATACCGGGATATCGAGCACTCGAGCCAGTCTCTCCAGCCCGGTTACGTGGTCACAATGTTCATGCGTGATAAGAATCGCGCTGAGCGATCGTGGATCCTGTCCGGCTGACTTAAGACGCTTGAAAGTTTCGCGGGCTGATATACCCGCATCGACGAGAATTCGAGTCGAGTTGGAAGAAATGAGCGCAGTGTTGCCGCGACTGCCGCTGGCTAGCACTGTCAAGCTCACACACATGCGGGAAGCATATCGCGAACAACTGTGGAAACGGGAGTACCTTTGTAGCACTTTTTATGACCGTGACCGCACAAAGGGTCCTACCGACCGATATTCCGGGACGTGACTGCTAGGAAGTGCCTCGCCACAGGTTATTGATGACGCCACGTCCAAACGCACCTCCATAGGCAGCGACTAATGCGGGAAGGAGGGCGAGAAAAGACTGGTACACCTGCGCCCGCATAGGGTGAGCCTTCAGGAACAGAAATGACAACAGTTCAATCAGCGGCACGAAGAGGCCTACTAGAACAGCCCAGCGCCACGGCTTATGCGGACGCAGCACGCCGAAAACCATCGCCGGAATCATCACCAGCAGCGCCGTGAAGAGCAGGTCCTGGACTCTGATATCGACCCAACCCGCGAGCGCGCCCGAACCGGCCGCTAGTAGATAAAAGAACGAATCTCCATGAGATTCACCCTCAGGAAGAACACCGCCCCACGCCGTTGTCATCTCATACCACTTCTTTCATGAGTACTGATAAAAGCCACGGCCCGACTTTCGGCCCAGCCAGCCAGCATCCACCATCTTGATAAGCAGCGGACACGGTCGGTATTTCGGATCACCCAATCCATCCTGCAAGACCCGCATGATGTCTAAACAAACGTCCAGACCAATAAAATCTGCCAGCGTAAGCGGACCCATGGGATGCGCCATCCCCAGCTTGAAAACTTCATCGACGGCTTCTGGCGTGGCCACTCCCTCCATCACGGCGTACATCGCTTCATTCAGAAGGGGCATAAGAACGCGGTTCGAGACGAACCCCGGCGCATCATTGACTTCAACGGGAGTTTTTTCCAGCTTCTTGGAAAGATCGCGAACGGTTTCAAATGTTTCGTGTGAAGTTGCCAGCCCGCGAATCACCTCAACTAACTTCATCATCGGCACCGGATTGAAAAAATGCATGCCGATGACCTTCTCAGGCCGATTAGTAAGAGCTCCCAACTTTGTAATGGAAATCGAAGACGTATTCGAAGCCAAAATCACTTCAGGACGCAGAATCCGATCCAGATCGCGAAAGATATCGGCCTTGATCGCAAACTTCTCAGTCGCCGCCTCGACGACCAGGTCGGCTTCCGCGAGTTTGCCGCGGTCGACAACTGAAGTGATCCGCTTCAAGGCCGAGTTTTTATCGTCGGCCGTGATCTTGTTCTTGGTTACCTCGCGATCAAGATTCTTTGTGATTGTTTCCAGGCCGCGATCCAGAAAACGTTGCTCGACGTCACACAGGAGGACGTCGAAACCGCTCCGCGCGAAAACATGAGCAACGCCATTGCCCATGGTGCCCGCACCAATCACTCCTACACGGTGAATCGCCATGACTGTTTGCTGGAAAGTAACCCTGAAGTGTAGCAGATGAGTTGTGTGGTGAGACGGCACGCAAGTGTCACGACTCGCGCATCAGAACTGAGAACTAACCCGGTCTTAACCAGAAAGTTTCGCTCTGCACGAAAACTATATTCTTGCTTTCTCTGGCAGCATTCGCGATCACACGCCGCATCCCATTTGACAAAACCCGAACAGGCGATAGGCGTCAGCCAGAATCGCTTGGGGGCTGGAGGACAGGCTATGTGGCGAACCATGAGGATGGCAGCTTTGGCAGCAGCGGTGACCCTCGTGCTCGGTGGTTTCGCACTTGCGCACGACGGAGACGATTATTACTACGGCCGTAACAACGGATCGGCAAGACAGTACGGCTATCAGAATGGCTACCGCGATGGAGTAAATCGCGGTCTTGAGGAAGGTCGGGAACGCGACCGTTACGATGGGAGGAATGTCGACTGGAACGTCGCAACTCGCGGTTACCAACCCTGGATGGGTCCGGTCAACCAGTATCGCGACGGGTATGTAGACGGATATCACAATGGATTCCAGGAAGGCTTTCGCCGCACAGCTCGCGGTGGATGGAATCGGGGTGATGGAGATCGCGACCGCGATGACGGCTACTACCGCGACGGCTACTACCGAAACGAGAACTATGGCGGCGGCTGGTATGACGGGCGCTTCGGAAATCGCGAAGCCTATAACTTCGGCTTTCAGGACGGAGTTACCGTTGCTCGCGAGGACATGCGCGAACGCAAACCCTACAATCCTGAGCCGCGCGGCCGATATAACGATCGCGATCACGGCTACAGCGGCGGATACGGGGATAGGAATGCGTATCGAGCCGCCTACACCAACGGATACCGGTCCGGATATCAGAGTGTCATGAACCGGAGATACTAACCAGCAAAGGCTCTCGGAGGTGAGAGAGCACTTTGCGGGCCGCCGGATCTCCTCCGGCGGCTTTTTTTGTTCCTTCACCTCGTATTCGCGATACTTGCCCCACTCCTACGGGGCGCCAGTTATGCGCCACATTTTTTTGGCAACTTATCTTGATATCAAGAATCTCTATATAAAGCCATATGACAAAGCCCGACACCTCTGGGATTCACGTTTGGCTTGTGCTGATGAAAGCCCACAAAGCTTTGTCGGCAATTTCCAGCGCAGACATCGCTCGATCAGGACTTTGCCTATCCGATTTCGAGATCCTGGAACTCCTTCTAAACAAAGGACCAATGCCGGTCAACACAGTCGGAGACAGGGTCTTCCTAACGAGCGGCTCGTCAACCGCCGCCGTTGATCGGCTTGAGAAACGGGGACTCGTTCGTCGGGAATCGGACGCGAGCGATCGGCGCTCCCGCATCGTGCATCTGACCTCCGCTGGTCGAAATCTGATCTCGGGCGTCTTTGCTGAACACGCGAAAGTGATGGAGCAAACGGCCCATGCGCTCACATCGACGGAACGAGCAACGCTGGTTTCTTTGCTCAAGAAGCTTGGAAAAACTGCCAATCAAACAACAACGGTTTTCGATTAAGGCCCATAGGAGAACACAATGTTTCGCAGGCTCTTTCAGACGAATAACGACACAGTACTGACATTCCAACGAATCTTGCTTGGATTGGTTTTCTTTCCGCATGGGGCTCAGAAGATGCTTGGCTGGTTCGGAGGCTTCGGAGTCAAAGGCACGCTGACCTTCTTCACGCA
>DATAPD010000020.1:0-298020 GCA_036265385.1 Terriglobales bacterium | reverse complement strand
TCTTCGGCTAACCGGGCAACCTTCCCGTCCGGATCGCTGAAAATTAGATCGCAAAATCGGCCTTTCGTTGATTCGCATCGTAAGAACTTCGCGCCAGAGGCAAGCAAGAATGCTGCCTGCGGCAGTTGCCGGGTCCTGTATTCGTCCACCATCTGTTCATCATCCTTACGCCCTCCCTCGGTTGTGGTTACACGAAGCCCCGAATTCAAGAGCTTCAACTATGCATAAAGTTAGTATGGATTTTGCAAACCGACCGTTTCCGAACGACACGGAATGCAACGCGTTCAGGAAATAATTTCCTGAAGAACGTGCAACTTACAGAAAGACAATGAGGGGATAAAGTGGGTCGTTCGATTTCTAATCCGAGGGTTGCAGGTTCGATTCCTGCCGGGCCTACCACATCCTTTCACCCACTCGACCCCATTCGAAATCGGAGACTTTCTTCCAGTGTTGTCAATCT
Source organism: Terriglobales bacterium (assembly GCA_036265385.1). Taxonomy (GTDB): domain Bacteria; phylum Acidobacteriota; class Terriglobia; order Terriglobales; family Acidobacteriaceae; genus DATAPD01. Next base: position 297,560 of record DATAPD010000020.1, on the reverse strand, counting down.
GACACGCGTTAGCGTAGGCTTCCGCGCATGCTTATCGTCTGTCGCCGTTTCTTTTTTGCCTGCTCACTCTTGTGTCTCTATTTTTTCTCCGCCTCGGCTCAAGAGCCTGCAAAATCTGCATTCACACTCGAGCAAGTTCTCAGCTCGCCATTCCCGACTGGACTGACGACCGCGGTTCGCGTGCCACGTATTGCTTGGGTGTTCAACACCAAAGGTGTTTCGAATGTCTGGATCGCCGACGCTCCTCAATTCCAGGCTCGTCAGCTAACTCGCTTCACCGCTGATGAGGGCATGCCAATTGCTTCGCTGCATCTGACTCCCGATGGCAAAACGGTTGTGTTCGCTCGCGGGACCGAAGCGAACAGTGCCGGCGAGATCGCGGATCCCACCAGCAACACGCAGAAGCGCTCTCAGCAAGTCTGGGCCGTAAACGTGGATAAAGGAGACCCCATTGCCCTTGGCGAAATGGGATGCGACGAGGAAGGATGCGAGGACATTCAAATTTCTCCCGACGGCGCCAGCGTTGTATGGTCCGCCAAGAAACAACTCTGGGTTGCTCCACTTTCAGCGAAAGAAAAAGCCAAACCTTTAACGTACGCGCGCGGCAACAATCAGCAGCCCAAATGGTCGCCTGATGGTAAGAAGATCGCATTTGTAAGCGATCGCGGCCATCACAGCTTCATCGCAATCTACGAATTTGGTCGCGACTCTTTGCACTACGTGGCGCCCGCCGCTGATCGTGACATTATGCCTCGCTGGTCGCCTGACGGAACACAGATCGCCTTCGTTCGCGTTCCTGGAAAAATGATGAAGCAGCCGATCCTTCCGCAAACGCCCGAGCCTTGGGCAATCTGGGTGTACGACCTCACGAAGGATCAAGCGCACGAAATCTGGCATAGTGGCGGAGCGCTGGACGATTCCTTGCCTCGGCTCACAGCAGATGCTTCATTCAATTTTGCCGCGAAAAATCGCATCGTTTTCGCCTCGGAGCAAGACGGTTGGAATCACCTCTACTCAGTCGCCGCAACCGGCGGGCAAGCCACCCTGCTGACTCCCGGCAACTTCGAAACCGAAGACGTTGCACTGAGCTCCGACAAAAACTCAGTTCTCTTTTCTTCCAATCAGGACGACATCGATCGTCGCCACCTCTGGCGTGTCGCCATTGAAGGAGGCAAGCCCGAAGCAATCACACGCGGAGAAACGAACGAATGGCTCCCTCTGCAAGTCTCGAGTGGTGAACTGGTGTGTCTTGGATCTACTGCTACCTCTCCCGCAATGCCATACCACCTCACGCCGAACAATCGCGAGATGATCGCCAAATCCGCGCTACCAGCTGACTTCCCTTCTTCGCAACTCGTAACACCCAAACAGGTCACATTCAAATCTGAGGACAACTGGGAAATTCATGGGCAGCTTTTCGAGCCCAAGCAGCAAACCGGCCGTCTACCGGCGCTGATCTTTATTCACGGCGGTTCCGTACGCCAGATGATTCTCGGTTTCCACTACATGGGTTACTACCACAACGCGTACGCGATGAATCAGTACCTTGCGAGCCGAGGCTACGTCGTTCTCGCGGTCAATTACCGAACGGGAATTATGTACGGACGCCACTTTCGTGAACCTGCCGATGGTGGTTTCCGTGGAGGATCGGAGTACAAAGACATCGCAGCTACGGGACGTTATCTCCAGTCTTTGCCGAACGTTGATCCCAAGAAGATTGGCTCCTGGGGCGGTTCCTATGGCGGCTATCTCACCGCCATGGCCCTCGCTCACAATTCGGACATTTTTGCGGCCGGCGTTGACCTGCACGGCGTTCACGATTGGTCCAGTTTCCTTGAAGAATTTCCAAAAGACGCCCCGGATTTGCAGGCCGCGCTAAAAACCGCTTTCGAAGCCTCGCCAAATGCGGCGATCAAGACGTGGCGTTCTCCCGTCCTTCTCATTCACGGCGACGACGACCGCAACGTGCCTTTTTCTCAAACAGTGGATCTGCTGCAGCGCTTGCGAGCTCAGAACGTTCACGTCGAGGAGCTTATTTTCCCGGATGAGATTCACGATCTCTTGCTCTGGCGGAACTGGATTCGCGCGTACTCCGCAACGGAAAACTTCTTCCAGCAGCAATTCGCACACTGAGGAACAGACCACCGAATGCCCAAGACTTCCCGGCTCGCCTACATCGACTGGATGCGTGGACTCGCCTGCGTGGTCATGTTCCAGACGCACTGCTACGATGCATGGCTGAGCCCAGAGGCGCGGAAATCTACGTTCTTCATGTACTCGCAGCTTGGCGGAACCCTTCCCGCTCCGCTGTTCCTGTTTCTTGCTGGCATTTCATTCGCTTTGGTGACGGACAAGCTCATCGCGAAAGAAACCGCGCGCGAGCAGATCTTTCGCGTCACCTTTCGTCGTGGAGCAGAGATTTTCGGCCTTGGCCTCCTTTTTCGTCTCCAGGAATATGTCATTGCCCTCGGCTGGGCACCGTGGACAGATTTGTTACGCGTCGACATCCTCAACACGATCGGCGCAAGCATGATGCTCATGGCAATACTGTGCTGGGCCACTCTACGATTTTCTCGCGGTACGCGTTCAGGGCTAGTCATCTCATCTGCCACTACAGCATGCATGATCTCCCTCCTCACGCCCCTGCTATGGACAACATGGCGACCGCACTGGCTACCATGGCCATTGCAGTCCTACATCGATGGAGTCCACAATCTCGGAGCGCCACAACCATGGCTGTTTCCGCTGTTTCCGTGGAGTGCCTTCGCTTTCGCTGGACTCGCACTTGGATTTCTTCTGAACAGTTCATTCGTTAAAAAGCGTGAGGCCGCCGGCTTCGCAATAGCTGGACTCGTCGGTGGCGTGCTAGTCGTGCTTTCACTCTGGCTCGACCACAGCCCGTTTCACTTGTACTCGGTTTATGACTATTGGCACACGAGCCCAAACTTCTGGCTTCTGCGTGTGGGCTTGTTGCTGATGATCACATTCGCCGTGTACGCCTGGTGTCGATGGGGTCTCGCCGTCCTCGGATTCAGCCCAATCATCCAACTCGGGCAAACTTCCCTGCTGGTTTATTGGGTCCACCTCGAACTGGTTTACGGACGCTTCTCCATTCTTCCTAAACACGCGCAGTCCATCACATCAGCCTCATTTGGACTCGCTGCCATCTTTATCCTTATGCTCCTGCTCTCTGTCGCACGTACTCGACTGAACTGGGGCGCAATCTTCGTCCGCCAGCCAGAAACCGTGCTCACCCGCTCTTAATCTGGAAACCACTTCCCACGATGACATCCGGAGAGTTAAAGTTTTCGCTCCTATGATCCTGCGTCGCGTCGCCTTCTCTCTGCTTCTCATCATCTCTGCCAGCTTTGCCTCCGACCTGCCGCCCCTCGTTCCCCGCCAAGTGCTCTTTGGCAACCCCGAACGCATGCTGCCACAGGTCTCGCCCGACGGTACAAAACTTGCCTGGATCGCTCCATCAAAGGGCGTTTTGAATGTTTGGGTAAACAATGAAGGTGCTCCTACCGCGTCTGCGCAGTGCGTCACTACCGATCCAAAACGCGGCATTCGCAATTTTTTCTGGCAAGAGGACAGTCAACACCTCATCTACTTTCAGGACCACGACGGTGATGAGAATTGGCATCTTTTCCAGGTGTCCCTCGCAGACGCCACTCCAAATGTTCGCGATCTCACTCCCGGCGACCTTCAGGCTCGGGTGATCGCTCGTTCGCCAGCTTTTCCCGATCAGATCGTCGTCGCATTGAACAATCGCGATGCTCGCTTTCATGACGCTTACTTGCTCGACCTTACGTCCGCCAAGCGCACATTGCTCGCAGAGAATCCCGGCGACGTCGAATACTATATTGCGGATCATCAGTTCAAAGTGCGCGCAGCGCTAGCTCGCCTCAGGAGCGGTGCCGCTGAGATTCGCGTTCGCAACGACGATCACTCGCCATGGCGGCGTCTTACCGGATGGAGCGAAGACGATGTCGACGGCGAACTGCTCGCCTTCAGTCCTGATGACCAAGAAGTTTGGTACACATCAAGCATCAATGCCAACACCGGCCAACTTCTTTCAACCGATCTTCATTCTGGGAAGACTCGCCTGCTCGCCGAAGACAAGGAAAAGCAGTTTGATGCGGGCAAGATTATTACTCACCCCACAACGCACGAACTGCAGGCCGTTCAGTTCAATCGGGAGCGTAATCACTGGGAACCGTTCGGGAGTACCCTGATCGCTGACTTCAACGCCCTTGAACGCGCGCATGCCGGAGATTTCGAAATCGTCAGCCGCGATCGTGCCGACAACCTCTGGACTATTGCCTACAACGTCGACAATGGTCCCACCGCCTTTTACCTTTACAACCGCAAGAACAAATCGACACAACTATTGTTCACTGATCGTCCTGCGCTTGAACGATACCAACTCTCAAGCATGCAACCGGTCACTTTCAAGGCTCGAGATGGGCTCCTATTACACGCGTACCTCACGCTGCCGGCGCTCCCGAAAGCTGAACAACACAATCTGCCTCTCATCGTCTATCCGCACGGCGGTCCTTATGATCGCGATGTCTGGGGATACGACGACACTGTGCAACTGCTCGCAAATCGCGGTTATGGGGTCCTTCAGATCAACTATCGTGCTTCAACCGGATATGGGAAGACATTCCTGCAGGCTGGCTTTCGCGAGCGCGGCGGGAAGATGAGCACTGATCTTGTTGATGGAAAGCGCTGGGCCATCGAACAGGGTTATGCCGACCCCAACAAGACTTGCATTTATGGAGTCAGCTATGGCGGGTACGCTGTGCTCATTGCTGTAGCGTTCACGCCTGATGAGTTCGTCTGCGGAGTCGAATCGTACGGCGCGTCAAACCTGGTAAGTCTGCTCAAATCGTTTCCTCCATATTGGGAACTCTATCGTCGCCAATGGGAGCGCCGTGTCGGATACATGGAAGAAGAGGAGTTCCTCAAGTCACGTTCAGCCTTGTTCAAGGTTCAGCAGATCAAGGCGCCTCTTTTGATTGGCCAGGGCGTCAATGACCCTCGCGTGGTGAAAGCTGAAAGCGACCAAATGGTTGCGGCCTTGCGCAGCAACGGAAAAAAAGTTCAATACCTCGTTTTTCCGGATGAAGGCCATGGCTTTGTTCGCCCGGAGAATCGCGCAAGATGGTTTGCCGCGACGGAAGCTTTTCTCGCGCAACAACTCGGCGGCAGAGCAGAACCGCCATCCTCGGAAGAAGACTGGAAGTCACTCGAGCACTGATTGTTCGATACGATAAGAGAAATCAACTCACCTGCGACCCACTACCATATGCGACAACTCCAACGCGTTCTGGGCTGCGTAACCCGCCTGATCATTATCGAAGTAAATGTATGGCTCACATTTTTTCGCGGCCCAATCCTCCAACCGCTTTGCCCATTCTCGCAACGCCGGCTTGTCGTATTTTCCTTGGTAGGCATTTCCCGGCCCATGTAACCGCACATAGACAAAATCGGCAGTGACTTCCAAGGGGGATTTCAACCCTGCGAACTCGAAAATGCAGAATGCAGCCCCATAGCGCCGAAGAACCTTGTACACCGACGCAGTATGCCAACTCGGATCGCGAAACTCGAATGCATATCGCAATCCTCTCGGTAGACTTGCGATGAAATCTTTCAACCGGTCCACGTTTACATTGAATTGTCCCGGCAGCTGAAACAAGATCGGTCCCAGCTTTTCCCCGAACCATTCAGCCATCTCAAAGAAACGAGACGTGCTCAGCTCGGGATCAAGTAATTTCTTCCGATGCGTGATGAATCGATGTGCTTTCACGGCGAAGCAAAAATCCTTAGGCGTCAGCGCTAACCACGTTTCCACCGCCTCGCGCGTGGGCAAACGGTAATGCGAATTGTTGATTTCAACCGTACGAAAAGATCGCACATACCACGGAAGCATTTCTGCGGGGCTGATCTTTCCCGGGTAGAAGTTCTCCTTCCAATGCTTGTAGTGCCAACCCGATGTTCCAATTTGGATTTGTGAAAGAACTGAAGAGCTCATGGAAGGACATTAACGTCTCTGCATGAAAAAGCGGTGAAAGGCCGTCGAATCCGTCCACCGCCCTCTCTTGGCGTGCTGGTATTTTAAGCAATCCGTTTGGTACGCGTAGATCCGAGTCGGCCTGTGCTTGCCTGATCAGATTCTGTTTGGCCTTTTCCCATCGACGATCCCACGTACGTCTCTACACCCTTTTCCAGTTCGGAAAAGTCGCGAACTTTCCAGGAATCACCTCTGTTCCACGGGCCCTCAGCGTCCACTTCTCCTTCATCGCCTTGCCCGGTTGAAACATTGAAGTACTCGTCAACCAACCCCGGCGTCGGAGGAATTGCCCCAATGACAAACCGATCTTTACCGAGGCTCTCAAGTGCCGCGGTGAACGCCTTCATGTGCGTAATCTCGCGAGTCATCAGGAACTGTAAAGCGTCGATTGAGCCGGGGTCATCACAAAAGTCGATCAACCGCTCGTAAACGATTTTGGCACGAGCTTCTGCGGCGATGTTGCTCCGCAAATCGACATCCAGTTCGCCAGTTATTTTCAGATAGTCTGCCGTCCATGCGCTCCCAGCGGAGTTGTATAAGTTCACGCCGCCTCCTCCAGCGATCGCGATCATAGGATCGGCTTCTGCCGCCTCACGGTCTTTTTTAGACGGTTTCAGATGCATGCGCGCCAGCGTTCCTACGATTTCCAGATGGCTGAGTTCTTCTGTTCCAATGTCCATCAAGACGTCTTTAATTTCAGGATCGTCGCAATTCAACCCTTGGACACTGTACTGCATGGCTGCGGCGAGCTCGCCGTTAGCGCCTCCAAACTGCTCAAGCAGCATATTGCCAAAACGTGGATCGGGAGTGCCTACACTCACGGTGTACATCAGTTTTTTAATGTGGTGATACATAATTGCCTTTCGTTCGTGAAATTGTTTAGGGTTGCGGGTTGAATGCGAGGGGATGCTATCGGCGAAGGTTCTACTGTGACCATACGCAGAGATCTCTGAGCTATCAATACTGCGAACGATGTAAATCCAGAGCACACTCCAAGCAGTCAGGCGGGTGGTCTGATTCGTTAAACCAGTTTAGAATCAGAGAAGCGGTATTCTTCCAACTTGCAATGTCGGGGCGTAGCGCAGCCTGGTAGCGCACCTGCCTTGGGCGCAGGGGGTCGTAGGTTCAAATCCTATCGCCCCGACCAATCCTAAGAAATTACTAAACGTCACACGGGATGCGGGCGAAGTACGCACGCTTCAACCCGACGCGCCTTTCCCTTGAATATCTAGGTCTCTAAAAGGTCGCGCCTTCACGCTGTTTTTCGCAACGTGCTTTCGTAATCAGCAACGAACTTCTGAATGCCTTTGCGCGTCAGTTCATGTTGAATATCGAAACTTTCCCAAGCAGCGTTCAGATCCAGGTCTTTGTATTCGATGGGTTTCAGCGGATCGCCCTTGGAATTTTTCGCATCGTACGCAAAGTTGTCGTCGGGAATCGGTTTTCCTTTCGATGCCCACTCTTTCAAAATCTTGGCTGGAACAGTGGCCAGATCCGACTTCAGCGCGAATGAATAAAGCAGGTGGTCGATGGTGCGGATGCTGGCAGCCTGCACCTGCACATGATGATCTCCGGCCTGAAACATCCTGACAATGTTCTTGACCACATCCATCCCATTTTCACCGATATCGTCTAGCCTGCCGATAAATGGTGACACGTAGACGGGTTCTTTCGTGCCGCGTGTCGCCGCATAAACGGCGGCCGCTTGCTCTTGTGAGAAACACAACGTCATGTTGACGCGAATACCTTTCTTGACTGAGATGTTGGCTGCCCGCAGACCCTCATGGGTACATGGGTACTTGATGTAAGCGTTCGGAATCCAGGAAAACATTTCTTCCCCTTGCGCCAGCATCTGTTCGGCAGTCGTATCCAAGTCGGCAAAAACCTCAATCGAAACACCGGCATCACCGACAAGAGGAGAGATCTTCTGGACAATTTTCTTGTACTCGGCTTTCTCTTCCTCCGAACTCAAGCGCTGACCCGACGCGAGCAAGTGTTGAACCTCCGGGTTCTTGGCAATCAGGGTTGGATTCGTCGTTTGGCCATCTACGAAGCCCAAAAGTTGTTTGACCTGTAGTGTCTCTTCAGGATCGCCACCATCGACAAGAATTCTGGTTCTGCTTTGTGTTTCCGGCATATCCTTTGCCCTCTTTTCCGATTCTTCGATGTCTTTTGGAGTGAGAAAGGAGCACTTTTTGGCTGTCCACACCTAAAAAATGTCGGACTCTGCAACAAGTTGACTCCAAACAACGCTCAAAGGACCCTCGACGCCGATGCTCCTTCTGCTTGACGTTTACTGAGAAATCCTGATGATCTAGCTTCGTTGAATTCCGTTCCTTCGGAGCAAGGATGAACAAGAGTCGGCTTGAAGCTTTCAGTGATGGCGTGATCGCAATCATCATCACCATTATGGTGCTCGAGATGAAAGTGCCTCACGGAGAACAGTTTGGAGCCCTCCGCCCCTTACTGCCAGTTTTTCTCAGTTATGTGCTCAGCTTCGTATATGTCGGAATTTACTGGAACAATCACCATCACATGCTGCACGCGGCCAGCCGCGTCACCGGATCGGTGCTCTGGGCCAATCTTCATCTGTTGTTCTGGCTGTCCCTTTTCCCTTTTACGACCGGGTGGATGGGTGAAAATCATTTTGGTTTTGCGCCTTCGGCGCTGTACGGCTTCGTTCTCCTCATGGCTGCCATCGCATATTGGATCCTTCAGCAGACCATTATTGCGTCAGAGGGACCCAATTCGCTCTTGAGACAAGCTGTCGGAAGCGACTGGAAGGGGAAACTTTCACCGTTGCTTTATCTTGCCGCAATTGTGATTACTCACTGGCGGCCATGGTTGGCGCAGGCTATTTATGTCTTGGCTGCACTGATCTGGTTGGTTCCCGACCGACGCATCGAACACGCGTTACGACAGAAGTCCGCGTAACTGAAATCAACAAGAATCAATGCGCTTCACTTCGATCGATTTTCCATGATGCTGATCGCGTACCCGCCGCCGGGGGGGCAGTACTGCGTGATCTCGGACTTACTGGTCACAGTTTTTTTCGTAATCGTGTATGCCTGCGGATTCGTTTCGTAGTGCGCGTCTTTGGCGTCGGCGTAAATGGTCGCTTCGTAAGTCTTAGCCGGATCCAGGAAGCTCAAACTAATGTGCGATGTGCGTCCGTTTTCATCGCATCCGCTGCCGACGAACCAGCTGCTTTTACCTTTCGCTTTACGCGCCATGGTGATGTAATCGCCCGGCTCAGCTTCAAGCGCATGCGTTTCGTCCCAGTCGACGGGAACGTCTTCAATGAACTTGAAGGCATCGAGATGTTGGTTGTAGTTCTCAATCAGATCAGCAGCCATCTGCAACGGACTGTACATGATCACGTAGAGCGCGAGTTGTCGGGCCAGTGTTGTATGGACAAATGATTTGTTTTTAGGGTTGAACGTGCTGATGCGCGTCTGAAATATCCCAGGCGTGTAATCCATCGGTCCGCCGATCAAGCGCGTGAACGGCAGAATTGTCGTATGGTCGGGATTGTTTCCCCCGAACGCTTCGAACTCTGTTCCGCGGGCCGACTCATTGGCGATCAGGTTCGGATAGGTGCGCGAAAGCCCAGTCGGATGAATCGCCTCGTGCGCATTAACCATGATGTGGAATTTTGCAGCCTCTGTGATCGCATACAGGTAATGATTGTTGATCCATTGGCTATAGTGGTGTTCCCCGCGAGGAAGAATGTCGCCCACGTATCCGCTCTTCACCGCGTTGTAACCGTTATCCACCATGAATTGATACGCCGCCTGCATGTGCCGCTCGTAGTTGCGCACAGAGCTTGACGTCTCATGATGCATGATGATTTTTATGCCCTTGCTCTCGGCATATCGGTGAAGTTCTTTGACGTCGAAGTCGGGATAAGGCGTGAGGAAATCAAACACGTAATCCTTGCCCTTCCCGAACCAGTCTTCCCATCCAATATTCCAGCCCTCGACGAGTACAGCATCGAACCCATGTTGCGCCGCGAAGTCGATGTACTCTTTCACGTGTGCAGTGGTCGCGCCGTGAGTGCCGTTGGGTTTGGCCTTCGAGTAGTCGAACAATTCCAGCTTGATGTTGTCTTCGTCGGTGTAGGACCACGTGCTCTTGCCCGTGATCATTTCCCACCACACGCCAACGTATTTAATTGGCTTAATCCATGAGGTGTCCTGATACTTCGTCGGCTCGTTCAGGTTGAGTACGAGCTTTGATTCCAAAATGTCGCCCGCGCGATCGCTCACGATCAATGTCCGCCAGGGAGAAACGGTCGGCGTTTGCAGATGTCCCTTATCGCCAAGCGCGTCGGGCGTGAGATGCGATCCAAGAATGAAATTCTTGTCATCGAGTTCCAGCGCCAATCCTGAGTAATCGATCAGAGCGGCTTCGTGGATACTGATGTAAATGCCGTCTTTACTCTTCAGCATCAGAGGCGTTTGCACGCCAGTATCCGAAAACGTGGTTTGCGATGCGTTCGCCTCAATCGATGACTTCATCAGACGGCGTACTTCGGACAAATTCGAAGTAACGGTCTTGTACTCTTCCGTGTCGTAATCGCCCGGAAGCCAGAACGCCTTGTGGTCTCCAGTCAACGCAAATTGCGTTCTCTCCTCTTTCACAACGAAATAAGAAAGCTTCGGTTGACGCGGAAATTCATAGCGAAATCCCAGACCATCATTGAAAACACGGAAGCGAACGATAATGTAACGTTCTGTTTCCGCCTGCGTGAGTGTGATAGCAAGTTCGTTGTAGTGATTGCGGATGCTGCTCATCTCGCCCCACACCGGATGCCAAGTCTCGTCGAATGTGGACGTCTTCGTATCTGTTACTGCGAATCCGCTGGTCAGGGATGTGTCTTTTTTCAATTCAAGTCCCAGCTTGCTCGGAAGAATCACCGGACGTCCTTTATAGGTAAGGCTGTATGTGGGGACGCCGCCAGTCTGGAGCGTGAATGTGAGAACAAGGTTCGCGTCCGGCGACTTAATCTCTTCCGCTGAAGCGAGGACTGCGATTGCGATCACCCAACAGGCGACAAGCGAACGAAACGAACTGACGAACCACATCGACAAAGCACACCGGGAAGGTTTCATGGCGTGCCAAGTGTAGCAAGGGTCAACTGAGATAAGGATGAGTATCGAAAACGAAAATTTGGACAAAAACTCTAGGATTCGCTGAGCAAGATTAGAAGAGGATTGGAAAGATTACGCGGCCTTCTGCAATCCATAGCGATCGCAGACTTTATTCGCGGCCTCGAGGACGGCTTCGAACTCGCTCTCCATGGTGCGGTCTCCGAGAATCAACCTTGAGAGTTCTTCCAGAAGATGCTGCTTGTGTTCCGCGAATTCGATTACGGTTGCGATGGATTTTACCGGCAACGGATTCTCACTTTAATTCGCCAGCTTAGTACGTTAGATGCAGGCACCTAAAAACTGTTGCACTCTACCGTTCACGACTAGGGTGACAATTTGCCGAATCGAGGGCAACCGCGGCCGAGAACACTTATCTGTAACCCCTTTGGTAACAGTCGGCTAGAGCTTTTTCATTGCACTTTCACGTGGCTGAAATATCTTGAGTGTATCTTCAGATGAATTGAGGACTTCGCCGCCTATGGGAACAGTGCGAGATTCGCGCTTCATGCTGCCGCTGCAGGTGGCGGCTATTTGCTATCGCCGTCGCGGTGGAGTTGTTGAGTTCCTACTCGTCAATACGAATGGCGGCAGCAAATGGACTTTTCCCAAGGGAGCACCCGAGGCCCGGCTGTCCCACAGTCAGGCTGCTCAGCGCGAGGCTTGGGAAGAAGCAGGCGCCATTGGAGTGATCGAGCCGCGGCATTTCCATCTGTACATTCATTCCAAGGGTGTCTTTTGGCAGGCTGCCGGAATTCAGGAATACGTTGTGAAAGCGTTTCTCATGGAGGTGGCCGACACCCAGCGCCCCGAGGAAGCGGAGCGCAATCCCACCTGGTTTCCTGCTCCGGAAGCGCGAAAAACTCTGGCAAAAGGACGCGAAGTGAAGTATGCGGCGGAACTCCAAACAGTGATCGATCGTGCTCTCGAACACATCCGCCCGGAAAAATCACCACGCAAAGAAGAAGCTCGGGCCGCCCGGGCCAGCATGTCCTAGCTTCACCCCTCAGTCCGGCACTTGGATCGAATCCTCTATCGCGTCCAATCAGCAGTTAAAACTCTCCGACTCCAACTCAACCGCCGAGATCTCGTGAAACAATAAGCCTTGCATGATCCAACTCTCCGATGCCGGCAAGCGCTTTGGACACAAGCTGCTCTTCGAGCACGCCGATTGGCTGCTAACCGCTGAAGACCGCATCGGACTGGTCGGCGCGAACGGTACCGGTAAATCCACGCTGATGAAAATCCTGGCCGGTTCCGAGACTCTCGACTACGGATCGGTCATTCGAACGCGCGGGATTTCCGCCGGCTACCTTCCGCAGGACGGGTTGACGTTGACCGGCCAAAGCGTTTTCGGTGAGTGCATGTCTGTGTTCGAGGACCTCCGCCAGATGGAGCAAGAGATGGAATCGCTCACACACAAGATGGCGGAACTCGAACATTCCAGCTCGGAATACAGCGCGGTGGCAGAGCGCTATCAGCGGTTGGAGCACGAATTCCGCACGCGAGACGGGTATGCCATCGAGGCGCAGGTCGGTATTGTTCTCACGGGCCTTGGCTTTCATAAGCAGGATTGGAATCGTCAGACCGATGAATTCTCCGGCGGTTGGCAGATGCGTATCTCGCTCGCCAAGCTGTTGCTCCAAAAGCCGAATTTGCTCCTGCTCGATGAACCAACGAATCATCTCGACCTGGAATCGCGCAACTGGCTTGAGGAATACCTGAATAGCTACCCCTATGCCTTTGTACTCATCTCGCACGATCGGTACTTCCTCGATGTCACGGTGCGCAAAATCGTCGAGATCTGGAACAAGCGTATTCACTTCTACAGCGGAAATTACGACAAATATCTTGCAGCTAAAGCGCAGCGCCGGGAAAGCCTCGAAGCGGCCTATCGCACGCAGCGGGAACGAATCGAGCAACTGGAAGTCTTCATCAACCGGTTTCGTTACCAGGCGACCAAGGCTAAGCAGGTACAGAGCCGCATGAAGGAACTCGAGAAGATAGATCGCATTGAAATCCCCGAGGAAGAAAAGACAGTTCACTTCTCTTTTCCGCAGCCGAAGCCGAGCGGCCGCATTGTTGCGGAATTCTCTGGGGTCGCCAAGAGTTACGGGGCTCATGAAGTTTTTAACGGTGCCAACTTCATGATCGAGCGCGGAGACCGTATCGCGCTGGTTGGAGTCAATGGCGCGGGGAAATCGACGCTCATCAAGTTGCTTTCTGGAGCCGAGCAACTCACCGCCGGTGAGTTCAAACTGGGACACAATGCAACCCCAGACTATTTCGCACAGGACCAGTACAAAGAACTTGATCCTGATGCGCGCATTCTTGACGACCTCGGAAAAATCGCGCCCGTTTCCACCCAAACAGAATTGCGCAGCTTGCTTGGATGTTTTCTCTTTTCAGGGGATGACGTCTTCAAACGCATCGGAGTTCTTTCCGGCGGCGAGCGCAGCCGCTACGCCCTGCTCCGGCTGCTTCTGCATCCGTCGAATTTCCTATTGCTCGATGAGCCCACCAATCACCTCGACATGAGGGCGAAAGATGTTCTGCTTGAGGCGCTTTTGAAGTACACGGGCACTATCGTCTTCGTTTCGCACGATCGCTATTTCATCGACAGGCTGGCAACACGAGTCTTCGAGATCGGCGAAGGGAAGGTTGAGGTCTTCCCCGGAAACTACGAAGATTATTTGTGGCGTAAACAAGGCGGTAAGCCAGCCGAACCGACTCTGGATGACGTGCCGGACATTCCGCGCAAGCGAGGGACGCCCACCAACGGTGACCGCGATGCGGATGTGGCCAGCCGCGCTTTGGCTGACGCTTCACCACAGCGCGTAGAACCTGCAGCTTCCGAACCAAAAATAAAACGTCTTAACCCTATCCGCCGGAAACAGATGGAAGAGCGTTTGGCCGAGCTCGAAGAAGATGTGGCTCGGGTAGAAGCCGCCATTGCCCATTGCGAAACAAGCCTGCAGTCATTCGTGAGCGTTGAGGAGACCCAGACCCAAACGAAGGACTTAGCCGATCGAAGAAAAGAGCTCGAACGCCTCATGGCAGAATGGGAAGAACTGAGCGGAGCGCTGGCAGAGGCATAGCAAGTGAAGATTCGTCCGGCGATCAGACGCTGGGCCCAACGCGGAATGCGCGCCTTTCCTATCCAATCGCTTACTTCATCGAGCCGCCAATGGCCAATGACTGGCGATCAACGACTCACCTTGTGGCTAGCGGACGACTGAAGAGGGACGACCTTCGCTCGTACACCTCCCTCCGTAACCTGCGCCGATACGTACCTCCGTGCAATATTGGGCTTGGCCATCAGGCCCATTTGACCCACGGCGGCGCCCCGGATCGCGCAGACAAACAAGGAAGGCTCACATGCTCCAGTCACCCGATAGCTCTCAGAAGCAGGCTTCGAACCAGAATACCTACGTTCCCGTGAAAGCTCCGACTGCGCCGCTCGAGCAGGCTACGATCGGCCGCTCGCTCTTTATCAAAGGCGAGATCAGCGGTTCCGAATCGCTGTTCATCGACGGCAAAGTCGAAGGGAGCATCAACCTCACCGACCATCGCGTCACCGTCGGTCGCAACGGCAACGTGGCCGCCAATATCAGCGCCAAGGAAGTTGTGATCATGGGTAAGGTGCACGGCAATGTCGAGTGCAGCGATCGTCTTGATCTCCGCAGCGAAGGTTCACTCACCGGGGACGTCTCGACCCATCGCATCAGCGTGGAAGATGGCGCCGTGCTGAAGGGCAGCATCCAGGTAAAGTCCTCGGGCGATAAGGCTCAGCACAAGAACGAACAGAAGCATGATGCGCCGAAGGCGGCAGCTGCTTCCGCAGGCAACGCTTAAATCAAGTTTTCCGACCAGCGATAACGAGCCGGTTGAAAAAAGAAAGAGCACGCGAACCTGCGTGCTCTTTGTGTTTCACCAGCTACTAGCGACTGGCTACTAGCTACTTTTTCTTAAGCTCCAGCGAAGCTGAGTTCATGCAAAACCGCAGACCAGTCGGCCGTGGGCCGTCCTCAAAAACGTGTCCCAAGTGAGCGTCACATTTCGCGCAACGGGCTTCCGTCCGAACCATCCCATAGCTTTGATCTGTCTCGGTATCGACGCTGCCAGCGTTCAAGGGCTGATAGAAGCTTGGCCAGCCCGTTCCGGAATCAAATTTCGTTTCCGAGGAGAACAACGGTTCCCCACAACAAACACAGTGATAAGTCCCTTCATCCTTGGTTTTCCAGTATTTGCCCGTGAACGCCCGCTCCGTACCAGCTTCGCGCGTCACGTGATACTGCTCCGGCGTCAACTGCTCACGCCATTCCGCTTCTGATTTCACTACCGGCTTCTTTGTGTCCTGTTTCGTATTTTCAGTCATAAGTCTCCAAATGTTAGATGCTGCAGAGGCTCGGAAGTCACACGCCTAGAAATGAACGGGATGGAGGAACCGGTTTAGTCCGTGATTGGCGGAAATGTGACAGCAACTGTTGTTTCGATTTCTTCTCGATCTCCGGTGACCCAATATTCCCACCATGAAACCGCATTGATCGCGGCCTGGGCCAGGAGTTTTGGCCCAGAAATGTAATGAAGATCGCGGGCGCGGCCATCTTCACCGATGATCGCACTCAAAACGACCGTGCCAGAGATGTTCGCGACGCGGGCTTCGTGCGGGGTTTCCGGGATCACTTGATACACCAGCCGCCTCGCCTCGACTTCGCCATCCACGTGAACACGAGCCGCGGGTTTGCTCGACTCCGGCTCACCTACTTGCTCAGATGGTGGTGACTCCTTGTCATAGTGTGGTGTGACCCAAACAGTAAAGCTCAAATCGGCATCTTTGTAATGACCGTTGATTTCCCAGCAACCATATACGGGAATATCGATTCCACCCATCAGCATCGCTCGGTCTTTGTCTTCGCGCATTCCATTACTCGCAAAAGTGGAGACGAACCGAGGGGCGGGACCATCCAGCCTCTTGCCGGTGACTGTGAGTGGGTCATCGTCGACCGAAAAGGCCGGGTGGATCCGAAACCACGGAAGCTTGTTGCTGTACGCGAAATCAGAAACCTTACGAGGATTAAGTCCGCGCCAAACTCCGTCCACCGGCAGTAGCGTCGAGAGCTTGTCCGTTCCGTAGTTACTCACCAAACCGTAAGCGGCAATGCCGAACCGTGTAGCCTTGCCAGTGAGTTGTGGAATCGAAGCTGAAGAGTACTCCGTGGGAATGGTGACGTGGCAGCTTGCCGGTGGCGTATCTTGCCTGGCCGCCTCCGCTGACAAAAATTGCTGTCCGTAGAAGCCTCGTGCGGAGGCGTCGCCTTCGCCCGGCGATTGTGCAGACGCCGCTCCACCCAGAGCGAGCAAGGCTAAAAACAAAACTTGAAGAAGGAGCATCACGCGCCCCCTTGTTGTTTCAAAGTATAGCGACTATTCGCCGTTTAGTGCACTCAATCGAAATCAGCAGGAGAGTCGAGCTGCGCTCGCCATTTTTCTTGTCAAGACCCCCGCAATGACGCTTTTCTTGCATCTTCTTCAATTCATTCCAAATATATTTTCAGAAAAGTTGGCGGGTTTACCCCATCCAAGTTGATATTCTGATAATAGGGGACTAGATGGCGCGCTTCGACTGACCCGGGCTTAACCACTCGACGCTTGCCGGACACCAGACCTGCGGGAGACTGAACCAGGACATCTATGCGGGACTCCCCCCTGCCGACCGAAAGGGACCGGAGGAATGACCCGTGGTAGGAGTGATCACTCCAATTACCTTTTGAATTATTGGGGTAAATGATGAATCAAGAGTAGGACTAGAAAACAAGGGAGCAAATGCGGGAAAGAGAGTGGTGGGAAGCGAAGCCGAACGCAGTCGAAGTCTGATTTCTCAGACATGTTTACAACCAACGTTGCAGCGCCCATGAATTAGCGAACGACCCACGATCAAGAGCGGCAGAGAACACGCGTCCGCGCTGTCCATTCCTACCAATGCACTGTGACGAGCATTACAACCTGCTCTAACTTCCATACTTCATTCTGGAATCACCTGCGCGCAAGCCGCGGGTATATCTCTCTTGCACTGGAAAGGGCCGATGGGCGATTTAAGTGACCATTTTTCGAAGCGTGAATTTGCGTGTCGTTGCTGCGGAAATCTGATTGTGAGTGGACGGCTCGTCTTAGCACTTGAGCACCTGCGCAGACTTGCGCGGGCGCCAATCATCGTTCACTGTGGCTATCGCTGTGCCAAACACAATCATGCGGCGGGAGGCGTCAAAAACAGCGAGCATACTCTTGGTACAGCTGCAGACATCGAGATTCGCGGCCTCTCTTTGCAGGAGATGTACGATTGCGCGCTGGAGATCCCAGAGTTCGCGAATGGAGGCATCGGCGTCTACGATGGCAACTTCCTGCACGTGGATGTTCGTGATCACGTAGCCCGCTGGGCGCGCGTTCGCGGGCAGTACGTCGGCGTCCAGCATCTTGTTCAAGAACCAGTTTTGCTGGCGCGAAGCGCCGCATCCACTCATTCGGGGTGAACTCTTTCTCCTCCATCACTCTCGACAATAGCGACATAGACCAATAAACTTTCGGGTACGCCAAATGCTCTGTCGGCGGCCCCGTTTCCATGAAACTTGTCACTTTTGAGAATGCCGCAAAGCAGTCTCGTATCGGTGCGGTTGCGCCGGACAACTCTATTGTCGACCTTCACATTGCCAGCGCGATGTACTTACGTGATGTTGAACACGCGTCCGCTTTCTATCGGCTGGCAGATGCTTTGGTTCCACCCGACATGAGGGCGCTGTTCCGTGGTGGAGACCAAGGTCTGAAGGCTGCGCGGCAGGCTTTCGAGCATGCGCTGCTACTTGGCCCGAAAACGCATGGGCCGCGTGGCGAAACTGTTTTCTACAAATTCGATGATGTGAAATTGAAAGCGCCCATCGTCCCGAAAAAATTCTTCCATACTGCAGGAAACTTTCGTGAGCACCACGAAGAAGCGACCAAGGCTGGTTTTTCGCATCCGGTCATGCCGTGGATTGTGTTCTTCCAGAACGTGGATGCCATCATCGGACAGGACGAGTCTGTCATCTATCCTGAACATCTCACGCAGGAACTCGATTACGAGCTAGAGCTGGCCGTCGTTCTCAAAAAGGCCGGCAAGCACTTCACTCCGGAAGACGCAATGGATTATGTCGGGGGATATGTAATCTTCAACGACATCACCGCACGGGATATTCAACGTCGTGAGATGAAGTCTGGAGTGTTCAGCTTCTGCAAGGGCATCGACACTTTTTGCCCACTTGGCCCTTGGATCGTGACCGCTGACGAGATCCCAAATCCACATAATCTCGCGATGGAACTCCGCGTTAACGGAGAGAAGCGCCAGACATCGCATTCGAGCAAGATGTCCGTGAAGATTCCTGAAATCCTGTCACATTACTCGCCGATGGGATACAGCGCGGGCGACGTCGTTTCCACCGGAACGGTCTCGGGAGTCGCAGCGTTTTCGGGTGATCCGAAAGCTTGGTATTTGAAAGCCGGCGACGTGATGGAATGTGAGATCGAGAAGATTGGCGTCTTGCGCAACAAGGTCATCTCCTGGGAGCAGGCCTACGGCGCAAAGCCGAAGGCTCTCGCCACTCAAGAGACAATGAAATAGTTTCCTTGGAACACATGGCAGATTCCAACATCTGGGTCAGCGAACTGAACTCTCGGCCGGACGTGCGCTCCGGATTCCCAAAAGAACCTGTCCACTTCTACGACACTACCCTTCGCGATGGTGAGCAAACCGTTGGTGTCGTGCTCTCTCCGCAACAGAAGCTCGGAATCGCCCGCAAGCTCGACGAACTCGGCGTAAGCCGCATCGAAGCAGGTTTTCCGAGAGTCTCGCCTGAGGATGCCGAAGCTATACAACTCATGCAGAAGGCCGGAATTGAGGCGGAACTTTGGGGCTTCTCCCGTGCCGTAAAAGCTGACGTGGAAGAACTTGTAAGACTCGGACTAAAAGCGTCTGTCATCGAGTCACCTACAAGTGACATAAAACTTAAGGCCTATGGCATCTCGCCGGACGAGTTGCTGCGCCGCGTTGAATCGGCTGTAGCCACGGCCGCTGCAAGTGGAATTACCGTAGCATTTTTCGCGGTGGATTCCACTCGAACGGAATTATCGTTCCTGAAGCGCGTTTATCTCGCGGCGATGAACGCCGGCGCCAAGGAGATTGTCGTTGTCGATACGATCGGCGCTTGCGGGCCGGAAGCCGCCGAGTTCCTGATGCGGGAAGTGCGTGGCTGGCTCGGACCCAACGTGCCTCTGCATTGGCATGGGCACAACGATTTTGGGATGGCGACCGCGTGCGCTGTTGCTGCAGTGCGCGGCGGCGCCACGTGGATCCAGGGAACGATCAATGGGATGGGTGAGCGCGCAGGCAATGCAGACATCGGCGAGATCGCCCTCGCGCTGAAATGCCTTTATGGCGTGCCGGTGGCGATGAACCTCGAGAAAGTTCGAGAAGTATCAGAGACAGTCTGCAAGGCTGCCGACTACACCCTGGAGGCCTGGAAGCCTCTGGTCGGCGAGAACCTGTTTATGCGTGAGAGCGGCGCAGTAGCCAGTCAATTTCACATTCCCGAAGCCATTGAGCCGTATTCTTCAGAACTGGTGGGCGCAAAGCGAAGGATTGTTCTGGGCAAGAAGAGTGGGCTCGATAGCATCGATCTCAAAGCAAAAGAACTCGGATTGCATGTCACCGCCGAGCAAAGAGCGACAATCCTGGCAGAAGTCAAAAAGCGTGCCATCGCGAAGCGCGGGTTGGTCAGCGATGCCGAATTTCGCGAGATCGTAACCACGATTAGCGTCGCGACGAAACCTGACTAATCCTTCAGTTAAGATCCAGTTCCCCGGCGCCAACGTGGGCATGCAGGCGATACTTCCCGGGTCCATCCTTCTCGAAAGATCGGAACAGTCCGCCTTTCGAAACATTGAACGCCATCGCGTTCACTTCTCCGGTGTTCACCGACCCTTCAACGTGCGCATAATCTTCCGGTTTGCCGACCTCCACGTTCAACTGGCCAGCATGTAATTCGATGTCCTTGTTACCGGTGACGCGGACCACATCCACTTGCCCAGCAAACTGCCGAAGATAAAGATCAGTCTGGCTCGGCACATCGATCGTGATCTGAAAATTGTTATGCGGACAACTGCTGATATCGAGCTCACCACGGTTGCCGGTCGACTTGAATTTGATACGAACCTTGGATGGGTCTCCTTTGCCGCCACCGTAGCTGATGCGAACTTTGTTGTTTTCAGAGCCGCGAATCGTGACGCCGCTCGAGCAAAGATCGAAGCGTAACTCTCCTCCGGATGCGAAATCCGTTTCGACAGGATTCTTCCCAATTTCCAGGATCGTCTTGTGTTGTGCGGTGGACCATGTCGACAAACCCATCAACAACAATACGGGCCACAGATGTAGTCTCATAAGCACTCCAGGCACGCCTACGCCTGATCATGGTACGCAAGCCATCCTGGAAAAGTTCCCTTACACACGTTAGAGTCCCGCAAAACCGAGGCTTTACCCTTTGAAGTGAGGTAGCACGGATTCTCCGAACAGCTTTGCCTGGCCGGTCCGATCACCGCCCCAAATTTCGAGCATGATGTGGGTTGCACCGGCAGAGCGATATTCTTCGATGCGTTGGATGCATTCCTCCGGCGTACCCGCAATGGCACAGACTTTTTTCAGAATGTCATCCGTCACGGCCTGAGCAGCGGCCTTGCGGCCGCCTTTTTCCATGGCATCGGCGACAGGCTGAAGCTCTTCAAATGTTAGGCCTGCCGATTCCAGCAACACGTCCGCTGATCCCTTGATATTTTGAACCTTATTCGCCAGATACATCGCAGCCTGCTCGCGCGCGCCTTCCTTGCCTTTTTTGCCATCTCGTCCTATTGAACCGACAATCACGCAGCCCAGGATCAGTTTGGAAGCATCCTTTCCAGCCTTGGACGCACCATCCAGCATGTTCTTCTTCGAATACCGAACGAAGGCAGGCGTCGTTATCGAAGCAGTCAGCAGCCCATCGCCCATTACTCCCGATTGTCTTTGAAGGACCGGACCCGTACCAGCGACATAGATTGGCGGGACGCCGCGCGGCGTGTGCGCGTCCGTCTTTAACTGCGGCACACTCGCAGCGAAAACTTTCCCCTGATATTCGAACGCATCGCCTTTGAGAACGCCTTTGATGATGTCGATGCTTTCTCGCATCACAGTTGCGGGGCCAACTTTTTCACCCTCACCTTCACCAATCTCTTTCATGAAAATCTTCGACGCCCCCAACCCGAGCAGGAAACGATCGCCGGCGAGATCCTGCATGACGCGGGCTTCCATCGCGATCTGCACGGGGTGACGGGTATAAGGCGAAATGATTCCCCAGCCAAGTTGAATGCGCTTGGTATGAGCGGCGATCACAGCCAGGATCGCAGTGGAAGAACGGGCTTCGAAACCGTGCTTGCGCCACCATGGATACGCTTCCGCAATCCAGAAACAATTGAAACCAGCGTCCTCGCAGGCTTTCGCCATCGCAACGGTTTCGTGGACAGGCTCCATGCTCAATTGCAGTACTCCGATGTTGAATGGGACCGACATGATGACTCCAGTTCTCGGCTCTCAGTTTCTAGTTCTTAGTTGTCCCGTATCCGTACAACTAGTGACTAGCTACTAGCTACTGACTACTTGCTTTAATCAGGATCAGACCAGGAGTGCTCTAGGCCTTTGACCAGTTGCCACAACGCTTTGTTCAAGGGAGTTGGGACGCCAGTCTTCTCGCCCCATTTCACAATCGCACCGTTCATAAAATCGACTTCGGTCTGACGTTTCGCTAGTACATCTTGCAACATGCTGGCACGATGTTTACCTGGCGCATTTGCACCTTTCTGTACGAGCGCTCGTGGATCGCCGTGCAGCTCGATGCCAAGAGCCTTCGCAACGGCTTCGCCTTCCGCGATCAGATCATTAAAAAGCTGTCTTGTTGGCCCCAAGCGAGTTGCAGCACCGTGATGCAAAAGCGTGAGAGCTCCCACAGGATTCGTGCTGGCATTAAAGATAAGCTTGGTCCATTGAGCGCCACGCGCATCCGGAAGTGGAATCACATTCATGCCGCTGCGCGTGATAAACCCCGCTAGCTCCTCGACCTTTGCCATTGGAGTGTTGGTGGGCTCGAAGGGACCAATCCAGGTATCGCCTTTGATGTCGAAACCAATGTGGCCAGGCGATATCGGATGGCCGGCGGGAAATGTGGTTCCACGGATGACATACTTCACATGTTCCGCAATGAGCTCTTCGTTTCCTGCGCCATTTTGAACTGAACAAACAGCGCTGTTCTCATCAAATGCTCGGGCTACCTGTGCCATCGCACTTTTTGTATGGATGGCCTTGGTGGCCACAATTCCATAATCGCATCGAGGCAGTTCCTGCGGATCACTGGTTGCATTCACTTTTGCAGTGAACTCAGCCGCGCCAGAGAGGCGCAGTCCATTCTTGCGCATGGCGTCCACGTGATCTTTCCAAACGTCATATGCCCAAACTTCCGCTTCGCCTTGTTTGGCCAAGTGCGCGGCAAAGAGGCTTCCTACAGCTCCGCAACCAACGATGCAAATTCTGATCACGATGGCCTCGTCTCACCACCGTTGTAGAACTTCCAGGGAACGTCAGCTAAATTCTCTCCTTCCGTTTTTCCAATCCGAAACGTGTCTTGCGTGTAAAGACAGACCTTCCCATCCTGATCGACAACTTGTGGATGAAGCGAAAAAATCATGTTCTCTTCGAGTGGCACCTCGTACTTCGCGCCGATCGCTGGGTACTCGATCATCGTTGCACCAATCGAGTGACCGGACAGATGCCCCAGAGCAAAACCATGCTTCGCGAATTTGTCTGAGACCGCGCGATGAACATTCGAGGCCAGTTCGCCATGGCGCATCATCTTTCGCGCAGTTTCCATGGCATCCGGATACGCATCTGCCATGCGTTGCGTGGTCGCGCTTGGCTTGCCTTGAATCAGAGCCCGCGAGAATTCCACCCAATAGCCGCCAACGCCGGTGATTTCGAGTGAGTAGAGAAGAAGGTCGTTGGCGGAAACAACTCGATTACCAGGGACCTTGAAGTAAGCATTGGCCTCGCCGTTTTGGCCAGAGAGAAGGATGTTCATCATGCGCGGGCCCGCGCCACGCGCAAAGAAACGCTCAACAGCAGGGGCCATGATCTCCGCTTCCGTCTTGCCTGGCTGGTACGCTGCAACCAGCGCCCAAAAGCCATCGATGATGATGTCCATCGCATCGCGCACTTCTACTAGTTCTTCTTCGCTCTTAACGGCGCGAGCTGCGTCAAACTGCTGATCGAAGGGTATTAGCTCAAACGGAGCGTCAGCGAGTTGCTTGTAGTCGCGGACCGCCATAACAAAATTCAGGCCGTAAACGCCGACCCGCTTCCATCGGCGCTCAATCGCTCGCTCGCGGAGCCACTGCCCGGGAACGTCCGGCCAAACCTGCTCTTTCACCCATGGTTTTTGTTTGTCGCCGATCCAGCGCGCTTCACGCGGGAATACAAGAGTCGGCTCACCATTCAGAGGGAGGAGAACATAAACATACCGATGGACGATTTCGAATCCAGAGGTGTAAAGCACTGCGCCTTCAAATCCGGCGTACTGGTTACCGCAGACGATCAGAGCATCAAGATTCTCCGCTGCCATACGTTTGCGGATGTTGTTATAACGGCGATCAATTTCGTTTTTATTAGGCAATTCTTCCCTCGGGAGCTAAGGCTCCTCTCTACATTTAATGTTCGATATGCAATTTGCGTTACGTTGGCGGCACAGGTGATACGTAGCGCTCACTCCGCGACACCGCACAACTGCGCAGCTGTTAATGCATACACCTTGGTGATGTCGACCAAAGTCTTGATCAGAACTTT
The DNA here is from genome assembly GCA_036265385.1 of Terriglobales bacterium. Lineage (GTDB taxonomy): Bacteria > Acidobacteriota > Terriglobia > Terriglobales > Acidobacteriaceae > DATAPD01. The sequence continues at coordinate 273,388 of DATAPD010000020.1, read as the reverse complement.
TTCGCCTTCCTTATCGCGAGGGCCGCTGGAGGGTCCGTAGTTCACGGTTTCGGTTCCATAGCGGGTCAGAACGCTAGCGTCGGAACACCAAGTCACAACCTCGCGCTCCGGTTTCTTACCCATAATGAATTCGTGATTCGCGTCGATGGCCTTGATCATCTCGTGATCCTCGCTGATGCGCGCGCCTGGCACGGAGACATACGTCTCAAACTCAAGCCCCCAGTCGGGATGCTTTTTCTCCAGATCGAAAAAGACTTGCTGAACATCACGGCGCGCTTCACTCATTGGGATGGTTGGCGGAACACGAACATCGAGGAATAGATCAGTTTTTTCAGGAGTGCGGCTGGCACGCCAGGCATGACCTCCACGAATGCCGCCGAGGTTCACGATGGCTTTTTTGCCTCCATAGGCGGCCTTCTTCTCCCAGTGCTCAATCCATTTCATGATGGGATCCATCAGCTCATACATTCGGCGGATGGAATTCATCTCCTCGCGTCCTTCGCAAAACGCAGTGTGCACGTAAATTCCAGTGCAGGAGATACGAACCCAGAGCGATCCAAAATGCTCGAGAACGACGTGAGTGTCGGTCGGTTCGCCGAGGATGCACATGTCGGGCAGGATGCCGTGATTCACCAGATAGTGCGTGCCATATCCGTATCCTCGATATTCCTTGCCCTTGAAGTCTCCCCACTGCGTTTTTTCGATTTCTCCTGCGACGGCTGCGACGATCACATCACCTTTGAGACGGACACCCGCACGCTGCAGGGCCTTTAGCGCATGCGTGTAACAGACAAGCGCACCTTTCATGTTGTAAATGCCGAGACCGTAGACAAATCCGTTTTTGACGACCGCATGCGGTTTGTAACCGAGGCCGGTCAGGAAATCTTCATCACCTGTGTTCGACGTGTCCATGTGGCCGTTAAACATAAGGTTTTTTCCACCGCCCGAACCGATCCAGCGCGCGACCACGTTGGCGCGCCCTTCTTCGACTTCCTGCCAGGTGATGTTGAGACCGAGCGAGTTGAGAGCACCTCGCATGTACTCGGCCATCTGCAACTCGTGACCAGTCGGGCTTGGGATGTTGATGACGTCGCATGACATCGCGACGATCTCTTCCTCTTTTATTTCGGCAAGGATGCGCTCGACCAACTTCGAGTCGAGAGCCGGGGCGAGTTTGGTCTTCAGAGGCGTCACAATTTTGATCGTTGGTCGTCGTTCATTGGTCGTTAGCGAGCCAGTTGGTACTGCTATTTCTTCGCCAGACGAAAATCATCTGGATCGGTACACAGTTTTTCATTCCCCGTTTCAGTCAAAAGGAAATTATCTTCGAGCCGCAGGCCTCCACCGCCTGGCCAGTAAATCCCGGGTTCGATCGCGAGCACCATGTTCTTGCGCATCGTGCCAGTGCCCGCCTGATGAGCATAAGGAAATTCGTGTGCTCGAGCGCCGACACCGTGGCAGATTGGATGCGAAGGCTGTCCGGCATATCCACCTTCTGCGATGCGAGCGCGAATAAGCCGATCAAGCTGCGGAAAATCAGCTCCATCGCGAGCGTAGGCAACGCCTTCGTTGAAAACTTTCAAAAGCAAATCGAGGAGCCTGTGATACTCGGGGGTGAGATCCCCCGGGCACGCGTTTTTCGTCAGGTCGGTCCAATAACCGTCAACACACACCCAAATCTCGAACAGTGTCGGTTCGTTCTTCTGAATCGGTCGATCCCCGGTCGCGGTAAAGGTCGCAATCCCCTTACCTGACCAGACGAGCGTGAACGCCCGGGCCATCTCGACTTTCCCTTTGTAGCCGACACCGAGCCCGTGCACGAAGCCTTCGTACATGCCGCCGACTTCACTCTCCTTCATGCCCGGCTTCATGTGCTCGCGCGTGTAGTCCATAGCGAGCGCAGCAAGTTCGTTGGCCAGCTTCATGCGCTCGATTTCCTGCGTCGTCTTGATAGAGCGAGCCTGGTTCAGAAGCGGCGTAGCGTCGACCACTTCCTTGCAGAAGCTCTTGAACGAATCGAAGTAGGAGAGCATGAAAGTGGTTGGCTCACCCACCATCCGGTCGGCAGACTGCGTGCCCATGTTGAGCTCGACGGCAACCTTGTCCGTGAGCCCGCGCTTTTTCAGAACATCGAATGCGCGATCAAAGGCGCGGAACTGCGGGGGGCGAGGATCGCGCTCGTCGTAACCTTTGAAGTAGAGAAGGTCCTTGGTCCAGGAATTACGCTCCGCGTCAGCCTGCTGCGGCTCGAGCGCGATGAGAGTCGGCTCTCCCTCGCATGGAAAGACAACCGCATCGTATCCTTTCATGCACCAGTAATTGGTGAGATAGAGGACGTTGTCGGGTGCGCGGCAAACAAGAGCAGTTATGCCTTGGTCCTTCATCAGGGATCGAACGCGATCGAGTTTCGTGTTGTCCAAAGGCCAAGACATAAGAAACAGTTGCTGGTAGTTAGTTGTTACTAGCTAGCAACCAAAAACGCCTAGGTGTGCGCTGCTGCTACCGGCTTGTTCTCCTCCGCGAAAGTCCATCCATCTTCTTTGCCCTTGATCAGGCGATAAACCGCGGTGTGCAAGGGCGCGGGCTCTCCGACGCGCGCCGCTTCGCGAGCGATCGCACCAGAGAGGAAATCAACTTCTGTGGTCAACTTGTGCCGCACGTCATAGAGCATCGAAGGCGGATGGTTTGTCATGGCGCCGATCTTGTTCATCGCCCATGGATCCTCATGGAGCTTCACGCCGACTGCAGCGGCCACGCGCTTCCCTTCATCCACCAAGGCATGAACCAGATGCCCGAGGTCCGACAACTCGTTTTCAGCGGCAAAGTGCGGGGAATGCGGTAACTCTGTCAGAGCGGACACGCCATTCACTGATGCATTGAAAATCAGTTTCGACCATTGCGCCGGTTTAGCATCTTCGAGAGGCTCAGCTTTGAGGCCGCCCGCAATGATGAGATCAGCTGTTTCTTTCACGACAGTGAAAGGCGTAGCTGTGGGTTCAAATGGTCCCAGCCAGGTAGCGGTGTCGAGTTCGTACTGCACGTGCGTATCGCTATGACGAGTGCCGCTCATGAAGGTCGTCCCTCGAAGAACGAAGCCACGCGTGTGCTCCGCAATGATTTCTTCGCTGCCGAGACCATTTTGAGCGGACAGTATCGCGCCCTTGTCGAACTTGTGACCTACCGGGCGGATTGATTCCTCGACCTGGGTGGCTTTGGTTGCAACAATGCCGAGATCGCAATCGGGCAGCTCAGCCGGATCGCTTGTCGCTTTCAGGTTCACTGAAAATTTGTGCGTACCGGTCACTCGAAGTCCGTCTTTAGTCAACGCCTCTGCATGATCGCGACGCCGAACGAACGCCCACACTTCAGCTACCCGTGCCAAGTGGGCTGCGTACAGACTGCCGATAGCTCCACAACCGATAATGCATACTCTCTTCATCCTGTAGTCTGTAGAATCGCGGCCTGACCCAGATCCATACACTAACGTCGTTATCGCGACTCCTTCACGCTGACTTTCTTTCCACTTTCACATTTTCCTTTGCCTGATAGATTTCTTTCGTCTTCAGTGCACGAAATAGACTCTCGGCGTTATTGAATGAATCCGCCACGATCACGCCCTCCGAGAACAAAGCATCCTGCAAAGCCGCTGAAATCGTGTGCACGGGAGCAGCGCCGCCCTCGCCCATCCCTTTTGCACCGCTATAGGAATGCGGCGATGGAGTCGAGATGTGTCCGTACTTCACGTTGGGCATGTTGACGGCAGTGATCGGTGTGTAATCGCTGAAGGTGCTCGTGAGCATGTTGCCGACTGCATCGTAAACGCAGGTTTCCATCAGGGCGGCGCCAATTCCGTGTGCGGTCGCGCCATACACTTGGCCCTCGACGATCGGCGGATTGATGACTACGCCGCAATCATCGACCGCAACGTAGTCAAGGATTCTCGGGATAAAAGTTTCACGATCGATTTCAATTACGGCGATATGAAGCTGAGAAGCGTAGGTTAACGTCAGGCTTCCGTATTTCTTGACCTTATCGGGGACTTTGAAAGGTGCACGCCATACGTAACGGCAATTCAGCGTGATCTCATGCAATTCGGTGGGAAGCACGGCGCTGTTCACGTTTACGACGTTTGCCAGTCCCCAGTAATTGATCGTTTTTCCAGTGCTCTTGGCGCGCAGTTCTGGACCTTGATCACCCATTCCAAATTCGATGTCGTCTTCCTTGGTTTCAAGCAGGAAGGCTCCAAGACGCCGCATTTCGGCTTTGAGTTTTTGCGCTGAGCCGTGCACAGCTGAAAGTCCTGACACGGCGAATTGACTCGCATAGGTGCCCGACATTCCGGTGTGAACATTGCGTTCGGTGTCGAAGCCCGTGCGGACGGTGATCAGGTCCGGATGAATGTTCAGGACATCGGCCACAACCTGCGCAGAAGTGGTTTCGTGCCCCTGGCCCTGGGGACAGGAGCCTACAGCAACAACGACTTCACCATAGATGTCGAGCTTGCAATTCGCGCCTTGGGAATTGCCGGAAAACGGCGCACCTGGATTGACGATCTGCGACTGTCCGAAATTATTCGTCCCCGAATCGAGCGTCGTACCAATCCCGATGCCGATAAGTCGACCTTGCTTGCGAGCTTCCGATTGCGTTTTCTTCCACTCATCCCAGCCGATGAGCTTTTTGGCGACTTCCAGCATCTTCGAATAATTGCCGGAGTCGTAAACGCAACCATTGGGCGTGGTGTATGGGAATTCCTCTGTGCGGATGTAATTTCTCGTGCGCATCTCGTCCGCAGGAATGCCAAGTTCGTGAGCACAGATATCGATCACGCGTTCGAGAAACCACAGATGCTGCATGCGCGAATAGCCCCGATTGGGGCCCACTGGGCACTTGTTCGTGACTGCCTGCGTGAAATCTATCCGCGCATTCTTGAATCGGTAAACACCTGGGAAAACTTGTGCCCAGATGACACAGCCGAGCGGTTCGTATCGGGGAAAAGCTCCGCAATCATCGTAATGCTTCGAATCGATAGCGGTGATAACGCCATTCTTGTCGAGCGCGACGCGAGTGTCGCGGAAGGTTCGCTCATTTCCATGAGCGCTTGAGACCATGTGCTCTGAGCGCGTTTCAACCCACTTCACGGGACGGCCACCGCATTTCTTTGATGCCAGCGCACAGACGGCCATTTGCGGATAGCTGGTGATCTTGATACCGAAGCTGCCCCCAATGTCGAACGTTTGCACCCGAATGCGATCGATGTGCACGTTCAAATGCGCGGACAAGAACTGAATGGCAAATGAGGGAAATGAGTTGTTACACCAGTAATAAATGTGTTGGTCTTTCGGATCCCATTGCGCGATTGCGACGTTGTTTTCAAGCGGCGTCGATGAGAAACGATGGAAGTGCATGCGATCGATATGAATGACGTGCGCTGCTTCGTTGAAGGCTTTCTCAATATCGCCATATTCGAACACGCCATTCCATACTTTGTTGGTTCCGCATTCGTCATGGAGGATGCTCTTATCCTTCAGCGCTTCTTCAGCATCGGTGACAGGGTCGAGCGGCTCGTATTCGACCTGGATCAGTTCTGCCGCATCGTCCGCCAGTCCCGGCGATTCGGCAACAACAGCAGCCAATGGTTCGCCTTGATATCGAATTTTGCCCACTGCCAGCGAATAGTCGCGGATCTTATCTGCGGGAGGAGGGCCAATCTCGATAAACGGATTTGTGTGCTTGGCGATTTCATCGCCGGTCAGAGTGCAGAGTACGCCGGGCATCGCATCTGCGGCAGAAGTGTCGATACTCACAATGCGCGCATGCGCGTAGGGCGAGCGCACAAAACGCAAGTACACCATATTGCGGAGTTTGATATCGTCCGCGAACTTGCCCAGTCCGCGCAGAAGGCGGTCTTCCTCCTTTCGCGGGAGGGCGGTACCTACCCATTTCTGCCCGTTCTTCTTCTCATCTGCCAAGATCACGTCTCCTAAAGCTCTACCGCGCGAAAGCGGAACAAATCGTCATGCCAATGCAGCCTGAAGGCCATCAATCAACTTTTGCACTTGCTTCTTGCCTAACGGTTCAAGCAGACCACCAGCAACCGAGGTGAGGCGTCCGAAGACCTGTGCCTCGCCTTGCCATGCAACCGTTGTTCCGACCGGAGCGGGTTGCAAATCGAATCCTGCAATCATGCTGACGTTTCCGCCGGCGACACTTCCCTGTCCTTTATATTGCGCACGCGAGGGTCGTTGCGCTTCGGTCAGCTCCATCTTCACGTCGGCAGTGCCTTTGATATAAGAAACACCTACATTCACTTTGACATTGAAGTGTTGGGGATCGTGAACTGTGACGCCCTGGAACTCCGGGAGCAGCGGCGCAAACTTATTCGGATCAGTCAGGAAGTCGTAGACCTCGTCGGGATTTTTCTTGACTTCGAACTGCCCGGAAAACTTGATGGCCACGCCTACTCTCCCTTCATGTTCTGGCCTGCAAGCTGAATGGCCTTGAAGATGTTTTGGTATCCGGTGCAGCGGCAGGTGTTGCCGGCGATCGCCTTGCGCATCTGTTTTTCTGAGGGCTGCTTATTGTGCGATAACAGCTGATAGGCCGATAGCATGATGCCCGGAGTGCAGTAGCCACATTGCAATCCATACGAATCCCCAAATGCTTTTTGCAGCGGATGTAACTCTCCGTTCTTAGCCAAGCCCTCAACAGTGAGAACCTCGGCTCCGTCCGCCTGAACTGCAAACATGGTGCAAGATTTCACAGCATTGCCGTTTAGCAAGACGGTGCACGCGCCGCAATAGGTGGTGTCGCAACCGACGTGAGTTCCGGTGAGATCGAGTTCCTCGCGAAGGAATTCGACGAGCAGCATACGTGGCTCGATCGCAGCTTTGCAGACCTTTCCGTTCACTTTGACTTCGATAGCGACTTTCTCAACCGTGTCAGGCATAGATATGGCTGACCTCAACTTGTTCTCCGCGGGCGCGCCGCGCGGCAACTTCAATGGCTCGTTTCACGAGAGCACCGATGAGCGAGCGCTTGTAGTCGGCGGAACCGCGCATATCAGTCTGAGGATCGGCCGCGGCTTCCGCTGCATCCATCGCAGCCGAGATTGACTTATCGTTCAATTCTTGGCCACGCAGAGCTGCGGCAGCCTGCGAAGCGTTAATGGCTGTTAAACCAACGCATCCAAGAGAAACGGCCGCTTCTTTACAGGTATCACCAACCAATGTCAGCTGGACTGCAACGCTCGCGGTGGGATATACCGGCGCGGAACGTTTGAAGGCGAGGTAAGCTCCCCCACTTCCCTTTTCCGGGATTTTCACCAGTACTTCACTGACAAGCTCGTCGTGAGCAAGAGAGGTGGTGTATGCATCTTTAATAAAATCATTGAGCGCTATCGTGCGCTCGCCGTTTGATCCGATGCAGCGCACTTCCGTCGAGAGGGTTTGCAGCACTACCGCCCAATCTCCACTCGGATCAGCTTCCGCGAGAGATCCGCCGATCGTTCCGCGGTTTCGCACCTGAACGTCAGCAATTCCGGCGGCGCAGTCGTGGATGATGGGAATTTTGGCGTTAGTTTGCGAGCGTTCAATTTCTGCGTGGCGCGTGAGCGCGCCAAAACGAAGAGAACCAGCTTCTTCGTTTATGTAGGAAATGCCGTTAACGAAATTCAAATCCACCAAGTGCGCAGGATTGGCGAAACGGAGCTTCATTAGTGGGATCAGGCTCTGACCACCAGCCAGGAGTTTGGCCTCATCCCCTAATTGAGAAAGCATTGCGGATGCTTCTTTCAGCGAACCTGCGCGATGATAATGAAAGGGTCGAGGATACATCTTCAGTTCTCAGTTCTCAGTGCTTGCGTCTTCTTCTCACGGTTCATTGCTAAGCCGAATGCGGCTCCCGCCATTCCAACGATAACCAACACAGAACCAGCGATCGCTATTGCCGATGGTATTGATCCGCCGCGATGCGAGATCTGTAACAGAACTCCCAACGGAAAAACGATCGAGCCAAGAAGCAGACTCCATGCCAGCGCTTTTCGAATCGAGAGCGAAAGGGCGACTCGATCGAAAATTGCGCCAAACACAATCAGTATCATCGAGAGCCCAATCCAATGCGAGTGTGCATCGACTTCGCGGACGTAATCATATTTCGTCGACCCAAATGAATCGATCGCAGCGCGGGAAGCGGTCACATTTTCGCCAGCAGCTTCCACGAATGCGGTCGCGAGTGAACCACCCATGTGGTCAAGGGTCTGATGCTCGACGAAAACAGCGTAATGCAAGCCATAGAGCATGCCGAATAGGGCCAGACTGATTCCACCAATGATGAGAATGCGCCGCGGAGCGCTCATTGCACTCCCCCGGCGTCGAGGCTGCCACTGTAGCGCAACACGCCGACAAGCATGCCGAGTAGGCCGATCACCACCAGCAAGCCTCCAATGTCGGCGATACCTCCGGCCACGAGTCCCCACTTCAACTCCAGCCAGACAAACACCGGAAGAATAACGGAGCCTCCAAACAGCAGTTTTACATTGCGGCCTTTCCATTTTTCGCTTTGAAACACGAACGGCTGAATAAACGAGAGGAGGATTGCAAGTAGTCCGAATTCAATGATGTGTGAGTGAGCCGCAATATTTACGGCTTTTGCGCCCGCGAGATTGCCAAAGTTGTTCACCTCAGCAGCAGCATTGGTCAGGTTACCCGCCGCGGAAGAATCAACCAGCTTGCGCAGAATTCCGACCTCTTCGGCTTCGTGACGATAGAGGTCTACAGCTGCGTACCAAGCACCATGCAGGAAGCCGAGCAGGATAAGCCAGGTGCCCCCACTCAAAAGCGCTCGGCTCTGCCACGAGTTCTCTTCCGGCAACGGCGTTTCGGTCAAAGTTCCGGAGCGGTCACGCAAATGTTTCCAAAAACCCCACAACTCGCCAGCTAACGCAATGATCAGCAGCGCTCCCGCCGAATCGGCAAGAACGCTGGCCCATCCGATAGCAGAAAACGCGCTGTAGACAAGGCCGACGTAATGAATCAGGAAGATGCCCATTGGAAGGAGAACCCCACCAATGACGAACAGCCATGCCAGGGTTTTTTTGGTTTTTTGCGTGAGTGCAATGTAGGGCTGTAGCAGTGCGAGCAGTAGCGCTAGGTATCCAGCGCCGATCATGTGCACGTGCGCGTCAACCTTCGTGCCACGAGACTCCAACAGAGCTCCGAGATCGTTGAATGCAGCTTTGACCCCATCAGGATTCTTTAGGGCGATCGCGTGAGAAGCAGCAATGAGCGCATCTCCCTGGGCCCCTGCATTCTGGTGAAGAATGAATACCGCGAAGATATCGCCGTAAAGCATCCCGACAGCAACCAGAGCGATGCCGCCAAACACGAGCAACCGCCGCGCGCTCATGGGAGCAAACGCAGAGGTCAAGCTGGTCGGGATGGATGCGGTTGCAGTGGTCAAAGTTAGTTGCGACGGGCGAGGACGCCCGTCCTCCATCGTTGCTAGTCTGCAGCAGCGGCCTGCTTACGCCGAAATGCCGGGATTACGTGCTTGGCAAACATCTGTTGCGTCTTGATACTCTTCCAGTGATCGAGACCGCCGAAGTTCGCGACGATCGCCAATTCGCCGATGCCACCTTTCTTCTGCAGTGCTTCGACCTGCTTGATGACTTTGTCCGGCGTGCCAATGAAGCCGATTTCCTGTTCAACGATTTCTTCGTAGGTCAGTTTCGTCAGCGATTCGAGCGCGCCGCTCGCGTAAAATCCATACCCTTTGGCGCGGAGTTCCGCTTTCTTCTCCTCGCCTTGGATCGACTCGACAGGGGAGGCGTTGAAAGCGAGAAAGTTTAGAATTGCCTGTTCGACTTCTTCGCGGATAATGTTTTCGTCTTCATCCATATAAACCGGGCGAATATAGACGATGTCAGGTTCATGACCGTGCTCGGCGCATGCCTTCTTGTAGATGTTGAGCGGGGCTTCCAGCGCTTTCCATGGCAATAAGGGCGGAACAAAAATACCCCAACCCTTCTCGCCGGCTGTCTGATAAGTTACATCACTGGTGCCACCGGTGTAGAACTTCGGATACGGCTTCTGGATCGGCTTGGGGACGATACTCACGTCTTTCAGTTTGTAATATTCGCCATCGTACGAGAACTTGTCTTTGGTGAACGAAAGTTCAAGGATATCGATCGCTTCGTTGTAACGCGGGCGGCTCTCTTCCAATGGAACGCACGATGGTCCGAACAGCCAACCGTGGCCTCGCCCGAGACCACACTCCAGGCGGCCATTTGTGAGGATGTCGGTTTCGGCGATCATACCCGCGAGGCGCATGGGATTTTCGAGAGGCAACGTGTGCAGCGCTGTCCGGAAGCGGATGTTCTTCGTGCGTTGCGCAGCGGCTGCGAACATAGCGAGTGGATTCGCCGAAATCGAAAATTTCTGGAAGAAGTGATGATCGATGACTGAATAAACGTCGAATCCGACATCATCCGCATGTTCGATCTGACGCATGATTTCCCAGGTCATGTCGTAGTACGACTTGCCGGGCGGCGTCTGCATTTCGCAATAGATTCCGAACCGCATGGTTCCCCCTACCGTTTGGTTACACCCGAGACACGCGTTTCATCGGACGGCTCTGCCGTGGTCGCGCGCTCCTCGGACTCGACGTTTGGTCCAACGTGCCGATACTTGCCTCGGAAATACGTCAGTGGGTTGCCCTCACGGACGACGACATCTTCTACTTCTCCAATAAAAATTGTGTGATCGCCGGCATCCTGTGCGGAATGCAGTTTGCATTCCAAGTAAGCCAAGGCTTCTTGCAGGACGGGCGTGCCATGGCCGGTGCGTTCAAAGCGGGCTCCCGCTTCTTCCGCGTGCTGATGCTTGGCGGTCGTTCTTGCATAGTATTCGGAGATTGAACGCTGATGGCTAGCCAGCACATTCACTCCGAATCGTTTGCGCGCGTGCAGATGCGCATGAGTGCGAGCACGATGATCGACACAGACGAGAACGAGCATGGGATCGAGCGAAACGGACGTAAATGCGTTCGCCGTCATGCCGTGAATTTCTCCCTCCTGGTCGATCGTGATGACTGTGACGCCAGTCGCGAAACTGCCCATCGCCTTTCGAAAGTCTGCCTGGTTGAGACTCATTCCCGCCGAAACCTGCGTGATGAAGTTGAGGCGCGCGGAGCGGAGGCCGTTCCGCGCGCTTCAAGCATTTTAGAACGTCAATCGCAGTGCGAACTGAATCTGCCGCGGATTAAATACGGCCCGCGGAGTTCCATAGCCCGGGTTCGGCGAGCCTTCCAGGAATGTGCCCGGCGTTCCCGTAGGAATAAAGTCCGGAGCTGTGTACACGGTGTTGTAGAACCGTACGTTCACGGTATTTAGCGTGTTAAAGCTCTCTGCGAGTCCTTGCAAGGAGAACCGTTCCGTAAGTTTAAAAGTGCGTGAGATGCGCAGGTCTACACTCTGGAAACTGTCGCCCTTGAAAGTGTTACGCGGTTCAACGCCGACTCGATCGTTGGCCGTAAAACCATCACCGTTGGTATCGAGTCCGGCAAACTTCGTGAAGTAATGCGGTGACTCAATGCTCACGATGGTCGAGAACTCCCAGCCATTCACGAGGAAGTTCTTGTCTGTCGGACCCGTAAAGATCGCGTTCGCGACTACGCGATGCGCCACGTGATCCGCTGAGAGTGCTTTCTCTGCCCTGAAGTTGAAAGTGTCTTGCGGGATCAGGACGAAACTCGGATTCGGACCATCGTCAAGGGATTTAGACCAGGTATAGCTCAGGCCATAGCCGAGGTGATGCGTGACACGTTTGTTGAGGTTGACGAGTAATCCATCGAACTCGGAGTACCAGCGAGAGTCTGCTTCGAAGAATACGAAGTTAGCGCTGGCAGGAACAAACTGTTGCTTGCAACCTGTTTGGCCGCTGGAATCGTGGAGATCGCACTGAAATCCATTCGGCGCCTGGTTGATGTTGTAGAAGCTGCCGAGGTGCACACCGTGCGTGCGCAGGTAGCTGATGTTCAGGATGTGATCCTTCACAGGCTCAAATTCAAGCGAGACGCTGTGCTGGATGCCATAGGGCTGACGGTGGTCTTTCGTGAACCGGACGATTGTGGTTGGGCCCTGAAATCCAGGGACCGGAGCATCGGGGTTGTCTGGGTAACTTCCTACCAGGAAGTTATTGAAAGCCTCTTGCATCGGACCGCCCGGACCGACACCGCTGGCGAAGCCCCATAGTTGACTGACCGAATTCAGATCACTTTCTGCGTTCTCTCGGCCCGGAAATTTCGTCTGGCCGCCGCAAGAAGGCTTCTGACACATCAACAAGGGAGCGGGAACGATGCCATGGAACAATCCGATCCCAGCGCGGATGACGAAATTACGGCTCGTTCCAAGGCTGTAAGCCATACCGAGGCGGGGATCATAGCCAATCTGCTTATTGACCACACCGCTCGGCCACGTCTCCCAATCCGTGCGGAACCCAGCATTGATTGTGAGGCGCTGCGTTGCACGCCAATTGTCTTGCACGAACAGACCGCTGTACGTGTGGTCTAAAGTTCCGAGTGCCCCGTTCCGCACTGCGTCGGGATAGTGACTCAACTGGAACACGCCGGGATCAAATGTTGGTTCGGTAAATGTCGGAGCCTGAAAGCGCTCATAAAAGAGCACGACTGGGTCGTGATCTTGAAGATTGGATATCGCGCATGCTCCTGGTCCTGGATTGATACACAGGAACGTCGCCTCAAACGGGTAGAACAACGGGAACGATTCGGTCGTGCGCACCCAGTTGTAGTCTCCGCCGAAGGTGAACGTGTGCTTGCCGATGTTCTTGGTGACGTTATCGACAATTTCGAATCGCTTCTCTTTATAGAAATCCGGATTGCCTCGGTTCACACCAATGGCGAACTGATTGGCGACTTCCATGTGGGGCTGGGAACTTTCGGTCGGAAAGTCGTAATCGCGATCTGCATACTGAACACGCAGTTCATTCACCAAAGAGGATGTGATCGTGGTGGAGAGAGCGCCGACAATCGAGTGATCTTTGCTATCGCTGCTCTTGAACCCGGAGGGCAGATCGAATCCATCGTTCAACGGCGAGTAGTGACGCAGGCGTCCGTCGTTGAAAAAGTATCGGACGAACATGTTGTTCTTGTTGTTGATGGAGTGATCGAGACGGACAGTTAGGTTGTCTGAGTCCGTGCTTCGAGTGAGGTTCAGATTCTCGAGTGGGAAGCCGATATCGGACTTAAACGCGTTAATCGCGTTGATATTCCCGAGAATGATCGAGTTGTAATAGGGACTTTCCCGGCGTCGCGAGCCTTCGTAGTTTCCGAAGAAGAACGTACGGTTCTTGATGAGTGGACCGCCAAGCGTGAACCCGTATTGGTTCTGGCGAAGCTTGTTCAATTTCGAGCAACCGCCCGAAGTGACATCCCCCGGAGTGTTACAGGTTGAGGGATCGGAAGAAGCAAGAATGCTGCCGGCATCGAGCTTGTCATTCCGGAAGTATTCGTAGGCGGATCCATGGAACGTGTTCGTGCCGCTCTTGGTAATGATGTTCACAATGCCGCCGACCGCACGGCCGAATTCCACGCTGTAGCTTGAGTTGATAACGCGGAATTCGCGGACCGCTTCCTGCGAAGGTGTGTATTTTTGAACGCCGGAAGCAGTCGAGATGTTGTCAGCGCCATCGACGGCGATGAAGTTGTAATGGATATTCTGACCGGCGAAAGAAAGCTTGGTGACAGGTTCGATGATGACGTCCGTCGAACCGGAGGTGGTGTCACCAATCTTTACACCGGGAGCGAGCAATGCAAAATCGATGAACTGGCGTCCGTTGACCGGAAGGTCTTCGATCTTCTGCTCATCGATAACGGAGCTGACCATGGTGCGCGTGGGCTCTGCGATTTCGCCAACGTCCTGAACGGAAACTTCTTGCGTCACTTGTCCAACGGCGAGATTGAAGTCCAGGTTTGCGGCTGCTCCGACGTCTAGATGTATTTTCTTCGCACTCTTCTGAAATCCGGCCTGCTCGGCTGTGATGGTGTAGTCGCCAGGAGGCAAGAGAGTGATCGAGTAATCTCCGGTCGCAGTAGCCTGCGTCGATTTACTGACGCCGGTGGCTGTATTGACGACAGTTATTGTCGCCTGTGAGATAGCGGCCCCTGTTGTGTCAAAAACACGCCCTTGAACGCTGGTATTCACCTGCGCCAGCGCGGGAAGGACCAGACAGAAGACCAGGGCAAATATCCAAGCGCAACGAAGCGCGGCGGGTGTACAGGCCACCAAGCGCCCAACGGTCGCTGATTCCTGTCTTCTCAAATTCTTCAGTGCTTGCATCGCAATCCCCTCCGTAGTGTCTACTGCGACTCCCGACGTCCAAGGAGTCTTCAAGTGGTGAGGGCCGCGTTCCGCTCGCGCTGAGTCGTCATGACCCGGCTCAGTCGAGATTCAGAATCGGCCAGATGTTGTTCCAATACGGCTGCGCACTGCTTCAACTTCCCGGACGTAAGCAACTGAAACATCTTGCGATGAACGGGGACGAGCGCCTCGGGATCGTCGTGGCGACGATCGACGAGCACCATCCCCATGCGTAGTTCGCCAATGACCTTTTGGTAGAACGATTCCAACCTGCGGTTGCGATGAAAATGGATAAGAAGACCGTGGAATTGAAAATCGTGATTAACGGCGCGCATCCAGTCCTTGGCTTTGACACTGGCCTCGTACTGTTCGACGGAATCACGGAGTTGTTGCAACAGTTCGGAGTCCGGCTTGCGAGCAGCAAGCACGGCAGGGATCTCGAGCATGCGGCGGAGATGATAGATCTCCTGGACGTCACGCAGTGAAAGCTGGGAAACAGCAACCCCGCGATGGAGGTTCCGATGGAGTAGTCCTTCAAGCGCCAAAATGCGAAGGGCTTCGCGCATTGTGTTGCGCGAGACTCCGAGCGAGGCCGCAAGCGAAAGCTCCTGCAGTGGGGTGCCGGGCCGAAGCTCGCCGTCGATAATGCGCTGACGGAGGACGGACGCCACCTGATCCGCGACGCTGACGCGGTGAATCTGAGAACGCTCCATGCGGGTTGCCGGGGAGGGCTGATTGGGCGGCATTGTGGAGCCTGCCTGTTCACTTTGTCAAGTGGTGAAAAGTTGACCACGTGAGCGGTTCGCCATGAGGGGTCCGACGATAAGAGCTCCGGACCGCAAACGACCAAGAATGAACGTTGCGGGAAAATTGCGACCTATGAAGCCGTCGTAATGGGGTCTTCCCTAGAAAGACTTGTGTGTGATTCATGTATGATTCGGCAAACCGAAGCGCGAAATTGGCATCCAGAGACCGGTGAATCGCCCAACTTTACCAACCGACGCGTGGTCAGCGGGCAACGTCGCATCCATTGCACAGCTAGGCCTTGACGGACGACTGGAGCGAATCGATGCCTTGGATTTGATTCGTTGTAGCGATGCCGTCTTACCCGAGTTGCTGAGTCTGGCTCGCGCGGCGCGGGCGCAATTTCGCGGGAATGTGATCACCTATTCGCGAAAAGTTTTCATTCCCCTGACAAATCTTTGCCGTGATTATTGTGGATACTGCACCTTCCGGCGAGATCCGGGACAACCTGGTGCTCACACCATGTCCCCAGAAGAAGTCTTGGCGGTCGCCCAAGCGGGTGAACGGTTGGGATGCACAGAGGCTCTCTTCAGTCTCGGCGATAAGCCGGAAATGATATTTCCCGAAATGCGCGAGACGCTGCGCACGCTCGGCTATCAGTCAACGATGCAATACCTGGAAGCAATGTGCGAGCTGGTTTTGCGAGAAACGCAATTGCTACCGCATCCGAACCCGGGGTTGATGAGTGAAGAGTGGCTTAAGAGACTGGCACGGGTGGCGCCAAGCGTCGGCCTGATGCTTGAAAGCGTTAATTCTGATCTGCTTCGTCAGGGCGCAGCCCACGACGGCGCGCCTGACAAGGTTCCACAGAAACGTTTGCGCACCATCGAGGACGCTGGCAAGCATGGGATTCCTTTCACGACGGGGTTATTGATTGGAATTGGCGAAAGCGTGGAAGACCGAGTCGACACATTGCTCGCGATACGAGAACTTCATGATCGGTACGGCCACATTCAGGAAGTGATCGTGCAGAATTTTCGTGCAAAGCCTCAGATTCCGATGTGGAATTCGCTGGAACCGGACCGCGGAACGATGTTACGGACGATTGCTGTCGCACGTTTATTAATGCCGAACGTAAATATCCAAGCGCCGCCCAATCTTTCGGATGAAACATACGATGAGCTTCTGGACGCGGGCATCAATGATTGGGGTGGAGCTTCGCCACTCACGCCAGACTTCATCAATCCTGAAAAACCTTGGCCTCACCTTGAGGACTTGCGGGAAAAAACCGAGGCGAAAGGATATCGACTGCGACAAAGGCTGCCTGTCTATCCTGAATATATAAAGTACGTGCAGCAAGATGGAGCGTTGGGGAGAAGCTTGCGGAACACAGCCGACGAAGAAGGCTACGCTACCGCAAGGCAGTGACTAAAGAGCCGCGCGCAAAATTTGTCACAAGGGCAACTTACATCATCCTCTGGGAGGAGAAAAACCGGTGATTACGGTCTTAACTGGTGGGACGGGCGGGGCGAAGTTTGTTGACGGACTGCGCCAAGTGGTCGCTCCAGAAGAGCTGAAATTGATCGTAAATACGGGCGATGACCTGATGTGGTGGGGATTGTACGTGTCTCCGGACCTTGATTCGATCATGTACGTTCTCGCGGGCCTTCTGAGCAAGGAACGCGGGTGGGGTGTGAAAGGAGATACATTTTTCTGCCTCAATGCCATGGGTCAGCTTGGGCAGCCAATCTGGTTCCACGCTGGTGATCGCGACCTTGCTGTTCACATCTTGAGATCGAAGATGTTGGCCGAGGGAAAAACGCTGAGTGAAGTGACGACTGAACTGTGCGAACGGCTTGGCGTAAAGGCGGAAATTTTGCCTATGACGAACTCACGAGTGGAAACACGAGTGCAAACTCCGATCGGAGAACTCAGCTTCGAGGAGTACTTCGTACAGCGCTGGTATCAAGACCCAGTGCAATCAGTGCGTTTCGCAGGGGCTGCTGACGCGGAGCCGACGCCGGGTGTGATTGAAGCGATCCGCGATGCTGAAGTGGTTCTACTCGCCCCAAGCAATCCGATTACGAGTATTGGGCCGATTCTGGCGGTTCCCGGCGTCAGAGAGGCATTGAAGTCAACTAGAGCAAAGGTGGCTGCTGTGAGTCCGATTGTTGCGGGAACAGCCGTCGCGGGTCCAGCGGGCGCATTGATGGCTGCGCAAGGTCTGGATGTGTCGATCTCCGGAGTCGCTGCAGCGTACCAGGACTTTCTCGATTTACTGATAGCAGACGTTCGAGACGAACGGGGGGCTGAGACCCTGCAGCGAGAAAGTGGAATACGGGTTCGTTGCACCAAAACGGTGATGCGAACGTCGGAAGACAAAACTGAGTTAGCAGACAGTGTGTTGAGTGCGGTTCGCGAGGAAGTTGCACGGAAACGTGCCGCGGCGGATCTGTCATGATTCTAATTCCCGTGAAAAATCTGTCGAATGCGAAGCAACGGCTGGCGACTGTTCTCGACGCTGAAAGTCGAACCGCATTGGCACAAGCGATGCTCCAAGACGTCCTTGAAACAGTGCAGTCGTGGCGTAAGGAGAGTGGCGTAAGCACCGCAGTTGCCCTGGTAACGTCAGATCCGTACGCGGAAGAACTTGGACGAGCTCTTGATTTTGAGTTGATTCGAGATGAAACGAACCCCGGTGAAACGGGGGCAATTGAGATGGCGACGCGTTTGTGTGAATCGCGTGGAGTGAAGAGCACGCTGGTGATTCCGGGCGATATTCCCTTAATCGCGGCATGGGAACTGCAGGAGATCATGGATCAGGCGCCGGCCGAAGGGACATTACTGGTTCCGGCGGCGGATGGACGAGGCACAAATGCCGCGTTGCGAAATCCGGCCGGACTCTTTCCATTGCGGTTTGGCAATGACAGTTTCAAACCGCACTTCGCGGCGGCCCAGGCGACGGGGAAACCGTGCATAGTGCTTTCGCTGCCGGGGATCGCCTTGGACGTGGACCGTCCTGGAGACTTGCAGGAATTGCAATTAGCGGAAGGAAATGGTCACGCGCAAAAATTGTTGCGTGGATGGAATCTGAGCGATTTGCCGATGGCTGCCAATGAATGAGCCCGTCGATGAATTGCGCGTGATTCCGCTTCCGATCAGAGGTGAAATCAGCGTTGGCGAAAGATTAGATGCCAAGATCCTTGAGGCTTGCCGGCAGACGCGAGTGAGTTTTCAGGCAGGCGACATATTGATTGTTAAGCACAAGGTAGTCTCGAAAGCGGAAGGAAGCATCGTAGACCTGGGCAAAATGCAGCCTTCGACCTCCACAAAAGCATGGGCGAAGCAGTACAAACTGGATGCGAGAGTGACTCAGTTGGCCTTGCGTGAAGCGAAGAAGGTGATCCGACGAAAAAATGGAGTGCTCATCACGGAAACCAAGCATGGATTCATCTGCGCAAACAGCGGGGTCGACGTATCGAACGTTGACGGAGGGCGCCATGCGGTGCTTCTACCCCGTGACGCGGACCGCTCAGCGAGGAGACTACACCGAGCGCTGCTAAAGAAATTGAGTTTCTCCGTGCCGGTGATCATCTGTGACAGTTGGGGACGCGCATGGCGCGAAGGATTGACGGAAGCAGCGATTGGGATTGCAGGCATGAAAGCATTGAACGATTATCGTGGAACGCGAGACGCCCATGGCTACGAACTGCATGCGACCGTCGAGGCTGTTGCTGATCAACTGGCTTGCGCAGCAGGTCTGGTGTGCGGCAAATTATCGAACACGCCCGCTTGTATCATTCGCGGGTTTCGATACCAGGCGGGACCTGGGAGTTCACGCGATCTGCTTCGTCCGGTTAAAAATGACCTCTTTCGTTAAGCTGAGTGTGAAATTGCCCGTGTGATCGGGAGGAGTTGTGAAACGAGTTTTATCGAACGCTGAGTTGGAAGCCTTCCCTTCCATGGAATGGACGCAGGCTGCGGCACGGATCGAGCCCGAGCTGCGAGAAATCCTGGACCGCGTGCTTGAATCGCAAGATGGCCGCGTGCTTTCCCGCGAAGAATGTCTGCAACTTGCAGAAGCGGAAGGAGATGATCTGATTGCGCTGCTGGCCGCAGCCGACACTTTACGCCGGGAGATCACTGGCAACCTCGTTACTTACGTCGTCAATCGGAACATCAACTTTACGAACATCTGTTTCGTCGGATGCAAGTTTTGCGCATTCAGCCGCGGTCCGCGCGAAGAGGATTCTTACTTCCACTCGCTCGAAGACATGGCACGCAAGACTCGCGAGGCATGGGACCTAGGCGCCTCCGAGGTCTGCATTCAGGGCGGACTGCCGCGCGATCTTCCTCCCTTTTACTACCGCGATATCCTGCGTGCCGTAAAGGCTGCTGTACCGCAGATGCACACCCACGCTTTTTCTCCGATGGAGATCGTCTATGGCGTGGAACTCACCGGCATGTCATTACGCGATTACCTCTTGATGCTCCGCGAAAACGGTTTGGACACGCTTCCAGGCACAGCAGCTGAGATATTGGATGATTCCATCCGCGAGGTGCTCTCGCGCAACAAACTGAGTTCCGCGCAATGGCAGGATGTTATCCGTACTGCACACGAGTGCGGCATTCGATCAACGAGCACAATGATGTATGGGCACATGGAAACGACCGAGCACTGGGTGAACCAGATGCTGCTTCTGCGTGGCATTCAAAAAGACACGGGCGGCTTCACGGAATTTGTGCCCTTGGGATTCGTGCATCAGAACACATTGCTTTTCGCGCAAGGGTTAGCGCGGTCGGGCCCTACGTTGGCAGAACATCTCAAAGTACATGCGCTCGCGCGAATTTTGTTGGCGGGATCAATCCAGAACATCCAAGTCTCGTGGGTAAAGCTTAACCGCAAACTCTCGCAGCTTTGTTTGCATGCGGGTGCAAATGACTACGGCGGAACCTTGATGGAAGAAAACATATCTCGCGAGGCTGGAGCAACTGCCGGACAGTACACGAGCCCCGAAGAATTTCAGTCATTAATTCTTGAAGCAGGACGCATTCCCGCGGAACGCAACACGACGTACTCACGCATTCGGATCATGGCGCAACTTGAACCAGCTACAACGGAACATGTTGAAGTCGAGGAGTTCGCGTGAACCGACCCATTGCTGTTCTTGGGGGTACCGGCCCGGCTGGAATGGGGCTTGCTCTACGTTGGGCTCGAAGTGGCGTTAAGGTGATTATCGGCTCGCGCGACGCTTCGCGCGCACAGGCGGCTGCGGATTCGATTCGGCAACGTGTGCCTGGCGCGGACATTTCCGGCGCGGAGAATTCGGAAGCTTGCACGCAAACAGATCTGCTGATGTTCACAGTACCTTTCGAGGCACAGGCTGCGCTGCTCAAGCAACTCAAGACCGCAATCAAGCCTGGGAGTATTTTGATCGATGCGACGGTGCCACTCGCTGCGAGTATCGGAGGACGCGCAACACGCACACTGGGCGTATGGCAGGGATCAGCGTCACAGCAAACGGCCGAGATGGTCCCGACTGGTGTATCGGTTGTAGCGGCATTTCAGAATGTATCGGCTGAACTGCTGAACGGCGACGAACCGATCGACTGCGACATCATCGTGTGTAGTGATGATCCAAAAGCCACTCCGGTGGCAATGGAATTAGTAGCGAAAATCCCCGGTGCACGGGCGGTCGACGGCGGCAAACTCGAAAATGCCAGGATCGTCGAGCAGATTACGGCGCTTCTCATCGGTATGAATATTCGACACAAGGGACACAGCGGTATCCGTATCACCGGGCTTCCAGAAGCGGCATTCCGCTCGAAGTAAACCAGCGCGCCGCATCGACTTTCAAGACAATCCCCTATGCAGAACGACGCAGCCATCGAATTCCAAGACGTAACGTTCGGATTAGCAAGCAGCCCAGAAATGGTACAGGGATTAACTCTGAGCGTGGCGCGGGGCGAAATGCTTCTGCTACTCGGGCGTAGTGGTTCAGGCAAAACGACAAGCCTGAAACTCATTAATCGTTTGCTGGATCCAACAGGTGGAGTGGTGCGGGTTGAAGGTAGGGCCACTACAGAATGGGACGTGATTAAGCTTCGACGCGGCATTGGTTATGTAATTCAAGAGATTGGGCTGTTCCCTCATTTCACAATCGAACGCAATATTGCGCTGATTCCGACAATAGAGGGCTGGGACGCTGATCCTACGCGTGCCCGCGTTCGCGAGCTGTTGAATATTGTTGGGTTGAGCGAACAGATTGTTAAGCGCTATCCGAGAGAGCTCTCTGGGGGGCAGCGCCAGCGTGTTGGTGTTGCGCGGGCATTGGCTGCTGATCCTCCGATTCTCCTGATGGACGAACCTTTTGCGGCGGTGGACCCGATTACGCGCGCCGAGCTGCAACGAGAATTTCGTGAATTGCAGAAGCGCTTGAAGAAAACTGTGGTCTTCGTGACGCATGATTTGCGGGAAGCGTTAGTATTGGCAGACCGCATTGCGCTGATTGATTCAGGCAAGCTGATTGCGCTCCACACCCCCAGCGACTTCCAACGATCGGAAAACGAACTCGTCCGCTCTTATCTGAATGCGTTCGGTGAGAATGGAGCTCTCACGGCGCCGCGAGAGAACGTCAGCCGATGAACTTCTGGCAGTTTCTCATTCAGAATCGATCGCAGGTTCTAGAACTCACACTGGAACATCTCTGGCTTGTCGGCGCCTCGATTTTCTTCGCAGTCCTGGTCGGGCTTCCACTCGGGATTTTGATCACGCGAGTGCCGCGGCTGAGCAAAGTCGTGCTCGGCACCGCGAATGTCATCCAGACGATTCCAAGCCTCGCATTGTTCGGATTTCTTCTGCCGACACCTTGGCTGGGAGTGCGTGCAAGCCGACTGGCAATTCTCGCACTCACTCTCTACGCTTTGCTGCCACTGATCCGAAATACGTATACGGGAATCAAAGGAGTGGATCCCGCCGTCGTCGAGGCAGGACGCGGCATGGGTATGACGGATCGGCAACTCTTGTGGCAGGTTGAACTTCCTCTTGCGCTCGGCGTGATTCTTGCGGGTGTGCGCGTGGCGACAGTTTTGTGCGTGGGTTTGGCTACGATCGCCGCAGCCATCGGCGCGGGGGGACTGGGGGAACTGATTTTTCGTGGCCTGAGCATGGTGAATAACTCGGTCATCCTGGCGGGGGCGGTCCCTGCTGCTCTTCTTGCGATCTTGGCGGATTGGAGTTTGGGGTGGTTGGAACATCGCTTGAGTCCACGGTAAGCCCGCAAAACGGGATTTGTGCGTGAAACGAATCTGGATCCTTACGATCGCGACGGCCTTGCTGGTCCTGAACGGATGTGCTTCCGGCCGTAAAAATCAAATCGTAATCGGTTGCAAGAACTTCACTGAGCAAATCATCCTTGGAGAGATTCTCGCTCAGCAAATCGAGAACACGACGCACCTTCCTGTCGATCGACGTTTTTATCTCGCGGGAACATTCATTGCGCACCAAGCCATCATTGCGGGACGCATCGACATCTACCCGGAGTACACCGGCACGGCCCTGACCGCCGTGTTGAAGCAGCCGCCCCAGGGGGACAGAAAGGAAGTGTATGAGGCAGTTGAAAAAGCTTATGCGAAACAATTTAATCTGGCGCTTGGTCCTCCACTGGGATTCGATGACACCTTCGCAATGGAAGTTCGTGGAGAAGATGCGCGGAAGCTGGGATTGAAGACAATCTCGCAAGCCGCGACGTACACACCCCAGTGGCGAGCAGGCTTTGGCTACGAGTTTATGGAGCGTCCGGACGGTTACAAGGGATTGGTCTCAACCTACGGGTTACGGTTTGCCGACAAGCCGCGCATTATGGATTTAGGGCTGCTCACCCGTGCGCTGAAAGATCGGCAGGTTGACTTGATTGCGGGCAACACAACGGACGGCTTGATTCCGGCTCTCGACCTTTTCGTGCTGGAAGACGACAAGCATTACTTCCCTCCATACGAAGCGGTGCCAGTGATTCGGAAAGAAACTCTGGACCGTCATCCCGAAATCCGACAAGCACTCGAGCAACTTGGCGGTAAGATTTCGGATACCGATATGCAAGCGCTCAATTTCGCCGTGGATGGTCAACATCGAGACGTAAAGGAAGTGGCCCACGAATTCCTACAAAAGAAAGGGTTGGCCCATTGAGCCGCAATCGTGACCTGGATGCGGCGTTGAAATATCACAATGGAACGAAGCATTCGTATTTAAGCCTCCGCGCTCATCCGCATCTTCTGGATTGGCAGAACAAGCCACTGCTTTTCAAGATTTATCCGACACTTGAAGTGATGAGGCTGCCACGAGACCTGCGTCAAACCGGAGTTTCGGCTTTGTCAGCCATTACTTCGGGTTCGGCGAAAGTGAAGGGCAAAGCGATTCCGGACCTCGACGCGTTGGCACAGCTGTTGTTTCTTTCAGCAGGAGTAACCAAGAGCAAGAAGTATCCCGGAGGAGAAGTATTTTTCAGAGCCGCCGCGTGTACGGGGGCTCTGTATGAAATTGAACTCTATATTGTCTGCGCAGAATTACCGGGGCTGGCCGCAGGGGTGTACCACTTCGGAGCAGCAGAGTTCGGATTGCGGTTGTTGCGAGGTGGCGACTATCGAGACGTTGTCACCCGAGCCAGTGGCGAAGATAAGACCGTTGCGCGTGCGCCAGTGATCGTGATTTGCACCGGCGTGTATTGGCGGAATGCTTGGAAATACCGTTCTCGAACATACAGACACTTTGGCTGGGACAACGGAACGATTCTGGCCAACATGCTCGCAGTCGGGACGTCAATGGGATTGCCGACACGCGTCATCACCGGCTTTGCCGATTCGGAAATTAATCGGTTGCTCGACATCGACACATCTGAGGAAGTTGCTTTCTCGATGGTCGCCCTAGGCAAAATGAGTGGCAAAGTGCCAGTCTCCGAGAAACACCTGGAGCCTCTTCGATTATCAACTGTGCCGTACTCCAAAGACGAAGTGGATTATCCCGCCATGCGGCAAATGCACACCGCGTCTTCGCTTTCACTCGATGAGGTTGCCGCCTGGCGTGAGGGCAGTCCCTTCCAAAAATCACCGCGCCCGAATGCGGGATTAGAGAGGCCACTTTCCCCAATTTCCGAGAAATCGCGGTCGACCGATACTATCGAGCAAGTTATCCAGCGTCGGGGCTCAACGCGTCACTTTTCGCGCGATTCGATTTCCCTGCAGCAGCTCTCGACGATTCTCGAGAGTTCGACTCGGGGTATTCCAGCAGATTTTCTTGAGCCGTATGGTGCTCTGTTGAACGATCTATATCTGATCGTGAACAACGTGGATGGATTGCCGGCAGGCGCATACTTCTTTTCGCCGAAAAAGCAAAAGCTCGAATTGCTGAAGGCTGGCAATTTTAGGCAAGAAGCTGGCTATCTTGGGCTGGAACAACAACTACCCGCGGACGCTGCCGTCGATATCTTTTTTCTGGCCGATCTAGGCAGCATTCTCTCGCGTTTCGGAAATCGCGGCTACAGGATTGCGCAGTTAGAAGCTGGAATTATTGGAGGAAAATTGTATCTGTCCGCATATGCACAAGGGCTGGGCGCAACTGGACTGACTTTCTACGACGACGACGTCATCAATTTCTTCTCGCCGGAAGCCAGAGGAAAGAGCGCGATCTTTCTTGTTGCAATTGGAAAGTCTTTGCGATCGCAGGGCCTAGTCTGACTTTGGCGCATCAGAGTTCTTCAATGTGTTCAACTACCCGAACTTCGATCAACCGGTAGTGGACATCGCGAATCCGAGTCAGTTCGGAACCATCATCTCGGCAGTGAATACTCCAACCATGATTCTTGGTTTATTCCTGGCGGAGACGCTTCGCTAAGGCTGATCAAGCTGAAGGCAAGCATCACCTTCCAGAGAAACATCTAAAACGTGAAGCTTCGGTGGCCTGTAAAGAACAGGCCTCTTTTTATCTGTTCGAGATCGGCTCGACGTGCATGGCTCACAGGCGCACGTGACCAACATCACACCCTTATGCGACACCGCCACGGATAATGTCCATAGTCGGGTAAATGGTCCTGCCCGTGGGGGTTGATTTGGCTAAGGGACGCGTCTCGATTGTGGTTGAGCGCTGCAAGGCGTGCGGCTTTTGCGTGGAGTTCTGTCCGACCAAGGTGTTGGAACTCTCCTCGGCATTTAACTCGAAGGGCTATCATCCGCCACACGTGGTTGCACCGGAGAAGTGCAGTGGTTGCGACCTCTGTGGCATGTACTGCCCTGATTTTGCAATCTATGGATATCGGCTTCCGACGCCTACTAAAGAAGCGGAAGGGAGCAAGTCATGAAGGCCGATCCGCGGGGAGTTCTCACAGGAACGCACTTTCTGGATGGCGATCACGCCTGCTGTGAAGGTGCCCTGGCGGCGGGAGCACGGTTCGCCTCGGGATATCCGATTACACCATCGACAGAAGTGGTGGAACGTTTTGCGGCACGCGTGCCTACAGTAGGCGGCAGTTTCATCCAGATGGAAGACGAACTGGCTGCCTCAATCACGCTGCAGGGTGCAGTGTGGGGCGGAGCAAAGGCTTTTACGGTTACGTCCGGGCCCGGCTTCTCGCTCATGATGGAACACATTGGGTACGCAGCAATGACGGAAACGCCATGCGTATTCGTAGACGTGCAACGTGGAGGTCCGTCCACAGGCTTGCCAACCCTTCCGGCACAAGCAGACATGATGCAGGCT
The DNA here is from genome assembly GCA_036265385.1 of Terriglobales bacterium. Classification (GTDB taxonomy): domain Bacteria; phylum Acidobacteriota; class Terriglobia; order Terriglobales; family Acidobacteriaceae; genus DATAPD01. The sequence continues at coordinate 247,526 of DATAPD010000020.1, read as the reverse complement.
CGGTGGGGATCGCATGGCGATTACGAGATCATCGCTTTGTGTCCGAACTCGCCGCAGGAATGTTTCGATCTGACGGTAAAAGCATTCAACTTTGCCGAAGAGTTCCGTGTCCCGGTGATGTTCATGATGGACGAAGTTGTCGGGCACATGACGGAGAAAGTTGTTATTCCAGCGGCAGAGCAGATAGAAGTTGTGCCACGCAAGCACACGCGAAAACCGGCTGAAGAATATCTCCCGTACCGCACTAATGGCGACATGGTGCCAGAGATGGCACATGCGGGCGAAGGTTACAAATTTCATGTCACTGGATTGACGCACGATGAGCGCGGATATCCGAACATGACGCCACAGACGCAGGACACGTTGGTGCGTCGCCTGCAAGAGAAAATACGAACGGCGGCTGACCACATCGCATTGTTTGAAGAAGAGAATGTGGATGATGCAGATGTGATTGTCGTGTCTTACGGAATTACTTCGAGGGTTGCCCAACGTGCTATCGACCTCGCTCGCGCCCAGGGGCTGAAAGTGGGCAAATTTCGGCTGATCACGGTCTGGCCCTTCCCAGAAAAACGCATTCAGGAACTCGCAAGTAAAACGAAGGCATTCGTTGTTCCTGAACTCAATCTCGGCCAGATGGTGCGTGAGGTGGATCGAGCCGCTGCTGGGCAGGCGAATACGTACCTCGTTCCACACGCAGGCGGAAGCGTGCATCGTCCAGAGGACATTGTGAAAGCGATCGTGGAGGCCAGCCGATGAGTCTCGCTATCAATCCCGTCGAACCGTTCCTGCGCACCGACCGCATGCCGCATATCTGGTGTCCGGGATGCGGAATTGGAACAACGGTCAACTGCTTTTCTCGGGCGTTGATCGAGTCAAAAGTGGACTTGAAGTCACTGGCCCTTGTGTCCGGGATTGGTTGCACCGGGCGAGTGGCTGGTTACGTGAAACTGGATTCGTTCCACACCACACATGGACGCGCGATTCCGTTCGCGACTGGGTTGAAACTGGCAAATCCAAAGTTGAACGTGGTCGTGTATTCCGGTGATGGAGACCTGTCTGCGATCGGTGGAAACCACCTGATCCACGCGGCACGCAGAAATATTGATCTTAAGGTGATTTGCGTTAACAACTTGATTTATGCGATGACGGGCGGGCAGACTGCGCCCACCACTCCGGATCACGCAATCACGTCGACATCACCTTACGGAACCTGCGAACCGGCGTTTAATCTTCCTCATCTTGTTGAAGCGGCCGGAGCAGTGTACGTCGCACGCTGGACCACTTTTCACGTACGGCAGTTAGCGAGATCAATCGGAGAGGCATTCCAGAAAAAGGGATTTTCGTTTATCGAAGTCATCTCGCCATGTCCGACGCTTTACCAGCGGCGTAACAAACTCGGCGATGGCTTGGACACCATGAAGTACTACAAGGAAAAAAGCAAAGTGCGGCACGGCGCACCGACCAACGAAGTTGGACTAACAATGACGGGCGAGATCGTGGTGGGCAAATTTGTGGATCGAGACCGGCCGGACTACCAGAGCCTGTTTCGAGCGCGAATGCATGAATCGCTAGGCGAGCGTTACGTGGAAGAGACGGAGTGTGTATGCAGCTGACCGAGGTTCGCATTGCCGGATTTGGCGGGCAGGGTGTAATTCTATCGGCGATTGTACTGGGGAAAGCGGCTTCAATTCATCAGGGCGAGTTCGCCACGATGACGCAAAGTTTTGGGCCAGAAGCGCGCGGGGGCGCCTGCAGTGCACAACTGATTTTGTCGGATTCCCCAGTGCTGTATCCCTACGTGACGCAGCCGGACATTCTCGTCGTGATGTCGCAGGAAGCTTACGGAAAGTTTGTACCCGAATTGAAAGAGGGCGGAATTCTGGTTGTGGAACAAGACCTGGTGCGGGTAACGGACATTCCTCGCCAGACCAGAGTGTATAGCGTACCCGCTACGCGCCTTGCTGAAGAACTCGGCAAACGGATGGTGCTGAATATCGTTATGGTCGGATTTTTCGCGGCTGTAACACGATTGCTCGACCCAAGCGCAGTGAGGAAAGCGGTTGCCGATTCCGTGCCGTCCCACTTTCGGGACCTCAATATCCAAGCCTTCGACAAGGGTTACCAGTACGGAATGAATGCGCGGCCCATGCCATCGCAACCTTCGGAAATAGAACAGAACCAGGTTGTTTATTCGGCAGAATAGCGGGCCCGATCTAACGCGCGATCGAATCCGTTGATATAATTTTGAGATCCTGGTGGGAGTAGCTCAACCGGCAGAGCACCGGACTGTGGCTCCGGATGTTGCGGGTTCGATTCCCGTCTCCCACCCCAAATTTTCTTAGCTGGCCCAGCGGATTAGCGCGATTCATCTCCAGACTCTCTTTACGGAGTTTCGAGTTCGCCCCTCGTCGGATCATCAAAATAGCCTCGATTTGCGATCGAATACGTAACGCGAGTTTCGATGACTGCATAGATGCCGGTAGTAACCCAACTGCGCTTGGATACAACGACGGCACACTCGTGTGCCTCATATAATCGGACTCTCGATATTTTCTGAAGGTTGTTGCATGAAGTGGGTTTTAAAAACTCGCCAGTGGATCGTCGTTTTCACGCTGGTTGGCTTTATAGCGCTCGCAATCGTCGGGCTAGTCTTAACTCGCGATTCAGGTTCGTCTGTACCCATTCGAGCCCGTCGGACTCCTCTGGTAGATGAACAGCCTGTGCAAGATGCAAGGGCCCTGCTGTCTCTTGCTTCAGGACGGCAGGAGCAGCGTTATGCCCTTCAGGCATTGCGCCTGGCTGATCATGCCGTTGATCTGGCTTTTACCGAAGGGATGCGGGAAGCCGCTGTCAGTCCTGCTGCGCAGACTCTGGAGGCGAAAGCGCTGTTTGCACGCGTCAGTCGAGCCGAGACGCAGATCAAGTCAGATCAAGAGCTTATTGACGATCTAAAAAAGAGTTCGGCCAAGGCGAAAGCCTCGGAGGAAGAGACACAGAAGCAGCTCAACATCCTGCAAGCACAAATGGAACTGGACAAGGATGAACTGGAAGCTGCGAAGGCGGACCTACTGCGATCCGGTGCGGACCCGTTGAGTAGGATTCAGCGACAGTTTGCGAGATATCAAACTGCCCAGCAGCAGGCTGATGCCAGTCGTGCACAGATGAATTTCTCTGGTCCGGACGCGCCAGTTGAATCGGACAATCTTATCGGACGATTCAGCACATGGCGCGCGCAGCGCGACAAAAAGATTCGCTTGCAGCAGGCCCGCGATGCAGCACTCCAGAAGCGCGAACACCTTCAGCAAAAACTGGAGGAGGTGAAGGCAGCACCTGCGGAATCCAATGAAAATGCTCCTCACATAAAACCCTCTGCTGATAGTTCCGATGACACCGTGCTCGCAAGTCTGCGCGGACTTTCAGCACATCAGAAAAATCTAGCCGCCTTGAATCAGCGTATTCAAGATCATCAGGATTTGGCGGACGTTTATGGCAATTGGATGGTAGTCGTGCAAGCAAGCCAGAAGGCCAATTTCAATGGCATCATCCGATCTGCACTTTACATTCTCCTCATCGTAATGGCCGTGTATTTGGCCAACCTCGCGGTCGACCATATGTTTGCCGATCTCATTTCGGATCGGCGAAGGTTGAAAACCTTACGTGTGGTGGTCCGCTTTGCGCTGCAAGTAGCGGGCGTTCTGATCATCCTGTTCGTGTTGTTTGGTGTGCCTAGTCAGATGCCAACCATAGTAGGTCTGGCTGGAGCCGGACTGACCGTGGCGTTAAAGGACTTCATTGTTGGTTTCATTGGATGGTTCGTGCTGATGGGCCGGAACGGCATTCGGGTGGGCGATTGGGTTGAAATTCAAGGCGTTGTCGGTGAGGTCATCGAGATCAGCCTATTTCGCACCGTATTGCTGGAAACCGGGAACTGGAATGATGCCGGTCATCCAACCGGTCGCAAGGTAGCGTTCACGAATGGTTTCGCCATTGAAGGACACTTCTTCAACTTCTCCACCAGCGGGCAGTGGCTCTGGGACGAGTTACAGATCCTTGTGCCCGCATCCCAAAATCCTTATCCCATTCTGGACGCCATCCAGAAGATGGTGACCGATGCAACGGAAGGCAATGCGCACAAAGCCGAAGAAGAATGGAAGCACGCGATTCATCGCGAGCGCATTGGTGCTGTTTCAGCTGCGCCTGCGATCAGCTTGAGACCAACAGCTTCAGGCGTCGAGGTTCATGTTCGGTACATCACGTCAGCCAGCGAGCGTTATTCGACACGAACGCGGTTATATCAGGAGATTGTGGCTCTGCTGCACCAGAAACCATCGAAACCGGCTGCGTCCAACAATCCCGTGGTCGCAGGCGCATAGCACTTTAGCAATCGATTGACGCCCTTCAGCTCTCTACACCTTTTTCTTAATCCTTTGCCGTTAAGCCGGGTACATTGCCGCGAAGAACTGTGATTGAGGCCTTCGGCAAGTTGTAGGTTGTTTCCGAAGTCGCATTCACCACAGAAGCGACAGGTGGGCCGTCTGGATCGGCAAAGCTGTCTGGACCTTCGTCGCGCCACACATACTGTTCGTTGCCGAACGTCACCTGAGTAACTGCTCCTCGGAACGCTACCGCATTCCCATTTCGTGTGTTGAACCTTACTCGCACGGAGTGCGCGCTCGATTCGTCACGATTTACGAGCATCAGTGACCAGTTGCCGTCGGGTCGGCGCAGAGCATATGAAGTCACCACTATGTTGCCATCACTGTCTTTAATGTCGGTGGAAGATGGAAACATTTCATGAATTCCCGAACGATGCTGGGCCCATTCGAGATTGATCATCCGGGCGGACCAGTAAGGTGAGGTGTAGCCCTTGATGTTGTACTCGGGATCGGAAACGAAATTCGACCACGACGCCCATCCGAGACAGCTCGACTGCAAGCCTTGGGGCTGAATGGGTGAGTGGTGGAAAACCGCCCCTCCACCTTCGAAGAAAGATCCGACGTTGTCAGCTAACCAGAGAGCCGCGAAGATCGTGGTCATGGGACCGGTGAGTTGCGCGGCCAGATGATTCTCGGTGACCATCAGCGGCACACCTTTGGGAACTCCGTCGTCCCGCCAAACCTGGAGAATGTGCTTCATCAGTTGCGGTTCTTCGTAAAGAGACTTCCATGTGATTGTGCAAGGCGCAAAGGGATAGTGCTCGAAAGAGACAAATGCCAGGTCCGATAAGCGGTCATGAGCCTTCAGATAATCGATGAAGCGACCCATCCATGACGTCCGGCCCTGAGCGTCCGGCCAAACGCGGATGTCTTCGTTGACGCCTTCGAAGATCGGGCCGCCGAGCTTCAAAGAAGGATCTACTTTGTGGAGAGCCGTCGCCCACTGGAGGAACAGCGCTCCGTAATCCTCTGGCATTGCATGTTTGCCGTCAGGTTCCTCTCCAAGTTCGATATAGCCGATCGGATATCCACGCTTTTTGAGATAGGCAATCTGTGCTGCTGCATCTTCCGGAGTGCCGTAAAGCATGGTCACAGGGATGGTGGCCGGCAAATGATTGGTGATTCCGCTAGTGAAAAACAGATCAAAGCCTGTGTGCTGATAGTTCCCATCTGCGCGAGCATCGGCCGCTGAATGCCATGGATCGATCGAAGAGGCTGTGAAGGTGCGAGCCTTGTCACCGGATGCATCTGATGATACTTCGGAGAAATCCCCGGAGGGGTCCACGGTGCCTAGTCTTATGGTGTCAATCGCATAGCCGACGCAGTTGCGAACGTCCGAGGAACCGTGCTCATCGCAGGTGTTCGACGATTCAGTCATCAGGATCCGAACAAACTGAGTGGTGACTGGAGTTGGCGAGAGCTGCAATGTGGACGCATCTCCGTGAGAGTCGTTGACGGTTCCGGAAGGAAACGCCTGCCAAGTTCCACGCGGGCCACCATCGAAATCGAGCGCATCGGTGCCGACCCAATATTCGACTTTATATTTCTTGGCATAGGGCTGTGCCCAGTTGACGCGAATCGCAGAGATAGCTTGAGGCTCACGCAGATCGACTACCACCCATTGCGGATGGAGTGAATCACTTTCGCGGGTAAATTTCTGTGTCAGGTAAGGGTTGCTCTTCCAATACGTGAGGTTCGGACCTGGGACCGGAGCATCGCCGCTAGTGGCAAACCCCCGATGAGGTAACGCGTAAGCAAGAATGTAACGAGTCGGATCTTTCAGGTCCGTGCTCCCGGTGAAATATCCGCTTTTATGCTGGGCATCGCTCCATGTCCCATTCTCAGTCCAGTGCCAGGCAGCCATTCGCAATTCGGTGTTGTTGCGATAAGTGATTGGGCCCCATCCTGCCGATAAGGATTTCTGAAGGATGTGAGGGGTGTAGACCTTGTCAATATCGTATTTCGATAGGACATCGATCGAGCTGCCAAGCGCCTGGTCAGGATCAAACCGATTCAGGATGTGTTCCGGGTCAGTATCAACTGCGACGGTTCCAGATGCCGCGGGACTGGCTGCATTCTGCGCAAGCAGAGGCTTTGGGACAAGGGTGAACGAAATCGGAATGAGCAACAAAAGAAACCCAAACGTCAGGTGGAGAGATCGATTCGTCGGCATATAACAGCGCAGATACTACTCGCATATACCGAGCTCTGGACAGTGTTTGGAGACAGGAAGGCGGGATGCTGGGGGGAGGGCTGCCGCGACGGGGAGGGAAAACTAGTTTCGGCCTACACCCACGTATTGAAAACCCATCGAACGCAAGCGTCCGGAATCGAGCAGGTTTTTCGTGTCGACGATGACTGGTCTCTTCACCAGATGACGAATCTTGTTGAAGTCCAATGCTCGAAATTCGGGCCAGCCAGTGCCAACAACAAGAGCATCAGCTCCTTCGCAGGCGGCGTAAGCCGAATCGCAATAGTGGACTGTACCATCCAGTTGCAGGCGCGCATCGGGGATAGCGACGGGATCATAGGCCCTCACGTGGGCGCCTTGTGAAACAAGCTGGCGAACCAGACGGATGGAAGAGGATCCGGCGACAGAATTGGTGTTCGGCTTGAACGCAAGCCCGAGAACGCCGACATGTTTATTCTGGATCGATTGCAGCGCGCGAGCGATTTTCCCTGCGAGTTGATCCGGAAGACTGCCATTCACTTCGCGAGCGGCGGATAGAACTTTCAAGTTTTGTCCCTTGGAAGACGCCAAGCTTGTCAGAGAGTCCAAGTCGAGTTCCGCGAATGTGCCACCCATCCCGGCTCCGGGCTGCAGGCACCGAGGAGCGATCTTTTTGTCGAGTCCAAGCGCGAGGGAGAGACTTACCGCATCAGCGTGAACGTGTTCACACAAACTTGCCATCTCGTTGATGAATGCGAGCTTGGTCGCGACGAACGCAGTGGCGGCTTCACGGACAAGTTCAGCTGTCTCGTGGCTAGTCACAATGACCGGGACGCCACGCATCACCAATGGGTGAAGCGTCTGCTTGATCATCTGCACTGCTTCATTAGACGTCGTGCCAAGCACGATGCGGTCTGGCCAATTGAAGTCTTCGACGGCACAACCGTCCGTGAAAAACATGGGCTGGGACACAAGAGTGGCTCGTAGATTTTGGTTCTTGAGTGAATTTTCGAGCCGAGTCGCAGTTCCAACTGTCACTGGCGTAACGATCGAGAGAATCGGTGGCTTAGCGGCGGCTTTCGCCAAGTGGGTGACGATGCCTTCCAAATCATCGGCAGCGTCTTCTGCGAGGAAGATGATCTGCACGCGACGAGCAAACGCTTCAAGATCGGTTGAATAGACCAGACGACCGCAGCGCACGTTGCGCCGAATCACTTCCTGAAGATTTTTTTCGAAGAATGGGACATTGCCCTTGGCAGTTTCAACGATGCGGGACTCATCCGCGTGGCAGCAACTGACAGGCGTGCCGAAATCCGCCAAGCAAGCGGATATGACTGTGCCGAGATATCCTGACCCGTAAACACCGATCTGCATCGGTACTCCCCCGGCGCGCCGGAAACGCTCCCACTCGGGTTCGGCTAACGCTGTAACTTCTTCTAATATGTAGCTTTAAACCAAAGGCGTGGCAATGCACGGAAGGCGCATGTCCTTACGGACACTGACTTAAAGTAAGACATGAAGTCTGAGAGGGCGGTCGTTTTCTGTGGTTTTTGGCAGAAAATCAGCGACTTGTGGGCACGGCTTCTCTGGAACCTAAAGTTACCGAACTCAGGTCAATCCAGCACTGGTTTTCGCTTTCGCGCACGAAGGTAAGTTCTTCAATGCGAACCCGCCGACTGCCGTCGAATGCAGCCCAGCGTTGACGAGCAACATCCAGGGCGGTCTCGACCGGACGCTGAGATCCGAACTTGATGATAGTCAGATGCGGCATATACGGCCACTCTTCCGAACCTCGCAAGGAATCTGCCTTGCCCAGAAGGTCGTGTAAATCGCGCAAACGATGAGATTCCATACCCACCCGAATGAAGACGGTCGGGGTGACGGGAGTGAACGTTTCAACATTCCCGAGTTCGATCTCGAATGGATCGATGTTCCGGCAGATTTGAGTGAGCGCCTCGACCGCTTCCCTCTCGTTGCCGGAAAGCTTGCGGGGTGGCAGGATCGTCAAGTGAGCCGCGAGATGGGGCATTTCAGGATGCAACTCCCGCCTGAGTTGCTCGACAAATTCCCCAACTGGGCTGCGGACATAGGTTACCAGCGCGTAACGCGGCATCTGCATGTTCGTCGACAAAATTATAACTCCCTCAACGAGCAGGCGATGGTTGCGGTACAGGCGCCGGCGCCGACGTTGATGGACCGAAATTCACTTTGGGCGCTTGGCGTGAACCTTCTGAAGCAGCAAAGTAAGCATTGTTCGGTTTGAACCCAGCCCAGCCTGCGAAGATGTTCTTTGGGAAGAGCTGGATGTAAGTGTTGTAGTCCTGAAGGGTGTCGTTGTAGCGCTTTCGTTCGACGGCAATCCGGTTTTCGGTGCCCGCGAGTTCGTCCTGCAAGCGCATGAAATTCTCGTTGGACTTTAGTTGGGGATAATTCTCAACAATCACAAGAAGGCGCCCGATTGCGTTATCGAGTTCGCCATTCGCTTTAATCTTGTCTGAAGGATTGCCGGCCGAGAGCAACGCGGAGCGAGCCTTGGCGATGTCTCCGAATACCGTTTGCTCCTGTTGAGCGTACCCCTTAACCGTTTCAACCAGGTTCGGGATGAGATCGGCGCGGCGTTGCAAGACGATATCGACTTGCGACCATGCGGCTTTCACGGCTTCATTCTTCTGGACAAGGGTGTTGCGGACAGAGACGTATTGTCCGAAAACAAAAAGTGCAATCAACACGAGAATGACGACGACAATCAATCCTTTACCCATGAATCATCTCCTCACGACAGAACAGGATTTTACGGGCGCAAAGCCGCGGAGTCCAACATACGATCCACAGCCGCAGCAACGTGCTCCACAGTATTGAGGTAGTTCCTTACTAATTCGCGAAGACGGACATCACTTTGACGCTTCCTGTGCTCGCGAACTTCCAGCGCTTCCGAAAACCCTTCCGTGCTGCAAGAAAACTTCGAGGCAATTGCTCGAAGTGTTTCGTGAGTATTAGCGGGCCGCGACTCTCCGGAGGCGATCAACGCGTGACGAAATAATGTGATCAAGGGAGAAAACGATAGCATGAGCACACTCCAAGTGCGCCGATCGTGTCCCCATGAAAGCAGAAGTTGTTCGCGCAGCAGAATCGTCTTTTCGCGAAGCTCATATTCGAGTTGGGCACGGTGCAGGTGCATCGGAATATTCAGTTTGCGAATGATGTCATCGCCGTGGAGAACTCTGTAGTGCTCACGAATCTCCAGCATCTCAATTGAGAACACGTCAGTGGAGTGCTCCAGTTCGGAGCGTCCTATGATCAGCGGCGTTCGGTGCAATTCAGACCACCATTGAGCGATCGGAGCAACACGGGAAATTGCATCGAAGTTCGTCTCCACGAGAATGCAGAAAACATTGAGGTCGGAAAACTCCGGGTCGTATGTGCCCGAAGCAGCCGACCCATAGAGGACAATGCTCTGCAAGTTTGAGCCTTCGCTCGCCTGCATCCGTTCAACAAATTCAGCGATACGCTTTTCCGGAATCACTGAGGTCATCTAAGTCTCCGTTGCTACCAGCTACCACTTGCGCCGCCACCACCGGAAGAACCGCCACCAAAACCACCAAAGCCGCCGCCACCGGAGCCAAAACCGCCCCCACCCCATCCGCCGCCACTGTACCCGCCACCACCATAGCCGCCACCACCGGATCGTGAAAATCCCGAACTGAGCAGGAGAGCGTATAGAAGGCCCCGGCCCAGTGGCGTGAAAAGGATAATCACCAGGAGAAGAATCAACCAGATGATGCCTGCACCGGAATGGCTTTCGGGTTGGGACTGGACCGGCTGAAGGTTCGTACGATCTGTTGAAATCTGAAAGCCGGAATCTTGCGCGATGACGTCTGCAATCCTGGTTGTGACCAGCAAGATCGCGGCGCTGTAATCGCCGGCTCGAAGGTTTGGAACGGCTTCGCGCCAAAAGCCGCCGACCTTGCCGTCCGGAAGAATCGGTTCAAGACCATAGCCCACTTCAGTGCGGTAGCGTCGGTCTTGCACCGCCATGAGTATGAGAACACCACGGTCGGTTCCCTTGTATCCGATGCCCCATTGCTTGAAGAGCTGGACGGCATAACTTTCAATGTCTTGTCCTTCGAGTGAGCGAACCGTGACAACTGCAATCTGCGTTCGCCCGTGTTGGTCGACTTGCTGACAGATATTTTCGAGTTGAGAGATGGTCGAAGGGCTGAGTACGCCGGCCAAGTCGTTTACGTAGCCCGTGGGACGTTGTTGCCAAGCGGGAGCCGCAAACGCAGTCACCGTGACAGACAGCACGATGATGAGTGCGAAATGTCGCGACAACAGTTTCATCGCGCGCTCGATTGTACAAGAGATGACTGTGCCCGGTTCCCACCGGCTCGAAGATGCGCAAGGCTACAAATCCGCGAAGCCTCGTATGAAGTTGACGACCTGCGTTTCAGCCCAGCGTGCTTGATCGCCTTCGCCGATAAACGAACAGTGTCCGCCGTCCGCGGTTTCGAAAAAGGTAATGTGCGGATTAGAAGCGATTTTGGCACGACTTTCCGGAGTAATCCGAATGAAAGGATCATTCGCCGCATGCAGGATCAGAGTGGGTAAGGAGATCTGTTGAATCACATTCGAGGCAGCAGCACGAGCATAGTAGTCGTCCGCGCCGCTGAACCCGCAATAAAAGGCAGTGATCCGATCATCAAATTGGCGGAGTGTGCGAACTCCATGCAGTCGGCGCGGGTCGAAGTGCGCTGGGAAAAGTGCAGCTTTTTTTCGAAGACGCGCACCCAGCCTCCAGAGGAAATACCACTCATACAATCGATTCGCGGGTTCATGAAGCGCATCAGCGGACGCGGCAAGATCGAGCGCTGGACAGACAGCGGCCACTGCACGCAACTCTGGTGGAGGATTTTTTGCCCACTCCCCTGCCGCTTTAAGGACCAGGTTGCCGCCCATCGAGAAACCGACCAGAGCCACTGCCTTCACACCATCACTTTCAATGACGTGACGAGAAACGGTTACAACATCGCCAGAAAGACTCGAGTTATAAAGCGTCGGAGCAATGTGATCGGTGCCGCCACAATTTCTCTGATTCATCCGGACAACGTTCATTCCCACGGCCAGCGCCTTGTGAGTCGTTCCGATGACATACCCGGAATCGCTTGAACCCTCCAAGCCATGGACGATGATGAGGGTCATCGCAGCGGAGCGATTCTCTTGCCAATGGCAATGGCAAAGTACAGGTATGCCCGGTTGAACTTCGATCAAACGTTTTTCGGAAGACGGGAGAGTGAAAGGCGAAGGAGAAAAAAAGGAACCTAATGTCTGTCTGTGGCCGCCGCGAAGAAAGCGACGAGGACGAAACTCAGGAATTTCCAAATCCGATTGCGAAGTCACTGGGCGTTGATTTTTAATAGAAGAGCGTCGTTAACGATTCCGGAGTTTTGATGCCTATCTTTGAGTATACGTGTAAAGAATGTAATCACGAGTTCGAGGCACTTGTGTACGGAAGTCAAAAAGCAGAATGCCCCAAGTGCCAGAGTAAGAAACTTGCGCCCAAACTATCCGTTTTCGCGGTGTCGGCGAAAAGTTCGGGTGCCGCGCCGTCGACTGGTCCTTGCGGATCATGTGGAGACCCTCGTGGGCCGGGTTCCTGTTCAATGAACTAACAAAACCGCACTTTTTTCGCGCTCGGCAACCTTCATCGCAGTGACTTCCGGTACCACATGCGAGTAACGCCTGTGATCTTCTGCTGGAGCCACAATCGTTCTACGATCTTCGCGGCTCAAGAGAGGTCGCATGGATCGCCGCGCAGAACCGAGAATTCCCGTTGAGTTGCCTATACGGATTTGGGGTGTAGATAGCCTGTCACGACCATTCTCGGAGGTTGCCCGAGTGAAAAATGTGAGCGAAGACGGCGCCATTCTGGAAGGTGTGCAATCGAAGTTGAAAGCTGGGGAAATTCTCGATGTCCAATATGGGCCGTATCGCGCCCAATTCCAAATCGTCTGGTTCGGAAAAATGGGCTCAGACCAACAGGGTGAGGTCGGCTTGAAACGACTCCCGCTTGAGCAATGCATTTGGGATATCGATTTGGCAGCGTCGTCCATGGTTGCGGGAAACGGATAGCCGCTGCGTCCCTTCGTTCTCACCTCCCGACATCAGGCTCCACGTGCCTCAGCAGTGACACCCACCCTGCCGTAGACTTCAATTCGAACGTGGCGCAAGACGAGCGGTTCGGACGAACAGTTAGAATTGGATCTGGGCAGAAAAGTGCCGTTTCTGAAAGCATGGGAATCATCTCATCGGGTGTGAGCACTGCAAAGGGTTTGCTGCGGCGAGCGGTCCCAGTTCGCATGCTCAAAGAGCGTCGAATTTATCAACGGCTCGGACCTAAAGCTGGACGAATCTTCTTGAAGATGACACTGCTTGATATGGCGTGCGTTCGGCGACAGCATAGAAAAGTCCCCAACAGCGCTCGCTCACTCGTATTCGTTTGTTTTGGAAACATCATGCGCAGCGCTATGTCCGAAGCGATCGCCGTTCGCACTTTAGGAGAACTCGGGCGCTCAGACATTCAGCTTCAGTCGGCGGGTCTACACGCTGCGAATGGAACGGCAGCACATCCATGGGCGCAGGCAGCGGCCGAAGCGCAAGGTTTGTCGTTGTCGAATCACGCAGCCAAACTCCTGACCCAGGAGATGGTTCACAGCGCAGATGCAATTCTAGCGATGGATTATCAGAACTGGGCAGAACTACTGGCGCAATATCCCGAAGCAGCGGACCGAATCTTCATGCTGAGTGCGTATTGCGACCCGCCTTGGAAAAACCGCGAAATTCCTGATCCATATTTTGGCGACGAGGCCAGCACCAAAGCTTGTTGTCGCGCCCTCGAGGTCAGTGTGAAACGGCTGCTGGCAAGCCTTACGCCGTCGAAGTAGCCATCAGATTGAGTTCGAGATTTCTAGGCCACGCCAGCAAAAGCAGCTTCCAAGTTCCAACGCAAGCCTTCCACAGTTTTTGACGGTCGTACGCGCTTGAGACTGAGCGGATCATCGCTTCGGTGCGCAAGACCCGGGGTGGTTGTGACCGCGGTGGCGTAGCCGCATTCACGGGATTGCTTAATTGTTTCTGCCGTCCAGTGCGGCGACATCGCGGGACACGGATAGGAAAAGTGAATGGTGGAAGCTGATAATTCTTCATCGAGCCTTGCTTTCGATTGGCGGAGTTCGCGGTCGGCTTCGGTGGGCGCGATATAAGCCATGTTGGGATGCGTCATAGTGTGCGAACCGACGATGTGACCTTGCCTCGCAACAGAACGCACCTCATCCCAAGTCATCATCAGATTCCCTTTTGATGCGGGAACAGCTGCATCCAAGTCCTGTTCTATTTTTTGTACGTACTGTTCTTGCGAAATTCCGGCAAGTTGACAGCACTCATCACTCGCCCGCAAGAACGCGCGATCCCGGGAAGCGAAGTCGGACATAAGGTATTCCGTACCACCGCCATCTTCCCAGCCCTTTTTGGGGCTTGTATAGAATGCGAAACGCAAACGGCTTGGCCAAGGCAAAGTTCGGGAATCAACCGACTCCACTGCGACGTAAAACGTGGCCGGAACACCCAAAGAATTCAAGATTGGAATGGCGGTTTTCTCGTTGTCGGAGTAGCCATCGTCAAAGGTCACGACGACGGGTCTTCCCTTCAGATGCTTGGCTCCCTTGACAAATGCCAAGGCATCGTCGAGCGTGACAGGATTGAAATATCGCGCCAGTACTTCCATCTGCCCGCGGAACACGGCTGACGAGTGCATGATGCCCCCCAGCGTGTTGGTTTCGCTTTTGGGATCCTCAAGTACGGAGTGATACATCAAGATCGCCACGCCGCCTGACCGAACCTTCGCCATCCAACGCAGAACGCCACTCTGAACGACACCTTGTTTGAACAACCTGCTCATCGGGATTGAGTCCTAAGAAAGATTCGAAAAAGCTTTTTCAATATCGCGTAATCTTTCTATAAACCTTACCAAATGCTGACTTGGGAGAAGAGTTCCGTTGGGCTACGTATTAAGTCGATCACCTCAGGAAAAATACGCGAGAGTCTGGCGGCGGCAAGTGTAAATCTTTTCACCTCAGGAATGAATCCACAGCACCAGAGTCCGGGACTTAAATAAAACCCAGACTTCTGAGGGATTTAGCGGATACCGCGGGGCCGCACTGAGGCATTACAATTGCTGGCAGCTTTTGTTTGGCTTCTTTAGGTTTCGTAATACACGTCTTGATCACTGTGCGGCCGACTGGTTCCGAACAGAGTATTCCTCGGGACTAAACAGGATGTCCGCGGCCCACGGAAAAATGAAGATTCAATCTAATACTCTCGGAGGCTGTTCCAATTGACTGCTTCAACCGGCCATTTAATTGCCCCCCACGGAAACGAACTCATCAACTTGATCGTCAATGAAGATAAAGCTGCAGAATTAAAGTCTCACTCTAAAGAATGGGCATCGTGGGATCTGACTGGGCGTCAGGTTTGCGACCTGGAACTTTTGATGAGCGGTGGGTTTTCTCCGCTTCGCGGCTTCATGAATCAGGCAGATTACGAGGGCGTATGCCATAACATGCGGCTTGCCAATGGAACGTTATGGCCGATTCCGATCACCCTGGACGTCAAAGAAGACCTGGCAAAAACATTAAAGCCTGGCAGCAGCAAAATAGCGCTACGTGATCCGGAGGGGGTCATGCTGGCGGTCTTGCACGTCGAAGATGTCTGGCAGCCCGATCGGGCAGCGGAAGCCAAAGCTGTCTTTAACTCAACGTCGAACGCACATCCGGGCGCCGATTATGCGATGAATCGATCCAATCCGTGGTACGTAGGCGGGCGGATTGAAGCCTTGCAAATGCCTTCCCACTACGATTTCCGGGCGCTCCGCCTGACGCCTTCGGAGGTTCGGGCCGACTTTGCACGGTTAGGCTGGCGCCGTATCGTAGCTTTTCAGACGCGCAACCCTATGCACCGGGCACACGTCGAACTCACGTTGCGAGCCGCGAAACAGGTCGAAGCTAATTTGTTGATCCATCCTTCGGTTGGCATGACAAAACCGGGAGATGTCGATTATTTCATCCGCACGCGTTGCTACCAGTTGCTTCTGCCGAAGTATCCACAAGGGACAGTGAAACTGTCGATGTTGCCGCTGGCCATGAGAATGGGCGGTCCGAGAGAGGCCATCTGGCATGGGTTGATCCGTAAGAACCATGGGTGCTCCCACTTCATTGTGGGCCGGGACCATGCAGGACCGGGAAAAGATACTGACGGGAAGCCGTTTTATGGTCCCTACGAAGCACAAGAGCTCTTCAAAAAACACGAAGCAGAAATGGGTGTAACGATGGTTCCCTTCCAGATGATGGTTTACCTGGAAGACGAAGATCGTTACGTGCCCGCGGACGAGGTTCCAAAGGGTGCACGCGTTCTCGACATTTCGGGAACGGAGTTGCGGAAGCGGCTAAATGAAGGACGCGACATTCCTGCCTGGTTCACCTATCCAGAAGTTGTGAAGGAATTGCGTCTCAGCTATCCACCACGGCATAAACAGGGAGTGACGATCTTCTTCACGGGATTATCTGGGTCGGGGAAATCAACTATCGCGAATGCTTTAATTACCAAGTTCCTCGAGATGGGCGGAAGGCCCGTCACGCTTCTCGACGGCGACCTGGTGCGAAAGCATCTTTCCTCCGAGCTTGGCTTTTCCAAAGAGCACCGTGACATCAATATCCGAAGAATCGGCTACGTCGCGTCGGAGATAACAAAAAACGGCGGTATCGCGATCTGCGCTCCGATAGCTCCCTATGAGGCTACCCGGAAGGCTGTTCGAGAGATGGTCGAACCGTATGGCGGCTTTGTTCTGGTCCATGTGGCGACCCCAATCGATGTTTGTGAAGTTCGGGACCGCAAGGGTCTGTACGCAAAGGCGAGAGCTGGAATCGTGAAGGAATTCACTGGAATTTCGGATCCTTACGAGGCACCCGCGAAGGCAGAAGTCGTCATCAATACTGCAGACTTGTCTCCGGAAGAAGCAGCCCAGGAAATCATTTTGCATCTGGAGCAGCAAGGTTTCATCGGAGTTAACGGAGATGCTTCGTAAGAGGATCTAGGAGCGGGGAAACAGGACCTTTGAGATGCCTTTGATTGCCGGCAAAATCCTAATCGGCTTTCTGGTCGGCACCCTCATAGGCATGACCGGACTTGGGGGCGGCGTTCTTTTGCTGCCCCTTCTCATCTTCGGACTGCATGTTCCGGCCATCATGGCAGTCGGTTCCGATGCCTTGTTCAATTTCGTAACAAAGATCGGATCAAGCTGGCTCCATCTGCGCAAGGGGACGGTACGGCGAAAAGTTGTCATTGCGATGGCGCTTGGCAGTGTACCGGGTTCGTATGCAGGAGTTACTTTCCTGACGCACTTGCGATCGGTGTATGGCGCAGGGGTGAATGATTTCATCAAGTCTGCTGTTGGCCTGCTTCTGGTATGCATCCCAATTCTTCTGCTCTCCCAGGGACAAATCGAGGAGCGCGTTGCCAACCGGCCTCCAACGATGAAGTCGTTTGTTGGGATGACATTCATCGGGTTGTTCGCCGGCTTTTTGGTGGGCATGACCTCGGTAGGTTCGGGCAGCATCATCATGATGTTGCTCCTGCTTTTTTATAGTTATCCCCCCAAGGTGATGGTGGGAACCGATATAGTGCACGCAGTCATCCTGACCGGTACAACCAGCCTGCTGCACTTCAAAGCGGGGAACGTGGACTTGTCACTTGTAGGATCGTTGTTGATTGGCTCAATTCCAGGTGGATTGCTTGGGACGCAGTTGAGCACACGTGTTCCTGTGATGTGGCTTCGTAGAATCCTGTGCACTGTCCTGTTAGTCACTGGTGCCCGGATGTTGTGGGCATAATTCTTAAGGTGGAAGATGGATCGTTCGCAACAGCTAGAAATTCTCAATCGCATTCATTCCGCGTTAGAAGCATCGCGCGCTGTTTTTGCGCGCTTCACACCTGGCGCAATCGAGACGGAATACAAAATTGGTCACGATCCAGTAACTGAAGCAGACCGCGCCGTGGACACGCTTTTGCGGGAATATCTTCTACGTCCAGGGGAAGGTTGGCTTTCTGAAGAGACGCTCGACGATCCGACTCGTCTCGAGAAGAGGCACGTGTGGGTCGTGGATCCTCTCGATGGCACGCGGGAGTTTGTGGCGGGTATCCCAGAATTCTGCGTGTCGGTCGCACTCGTGGAAGATGGTGTGCCGGTATGCGGAGGCATATTTAACCCTGCCACTGATGAAGTTTTCCTGGGGTCCTTGGATACGGGAGTGAAGTTGGATGGAAAGCCCGTGCATCCCAGTGAGCGGAGAAGTCTCGATGGAGCTCTTGTTCTCGCCAGCAGAAGTGAAGTGAAGCGAGGCGAGTGGAAACCATTCGAAAAGACTGGTTTCAAAATTCAGAACATGGGATCTGTGGCCTACAAGCTCGCGAGAGTGTCAGCCGGACTTGCGGATGTGACCTTCACGCTCGTTCCTAAAAATGAATGGGACGTCGCGGCCGGGGCAGCCCTGGTGGTCAGTGGTGGAGGATTTCTAAGCACTCTCGAGAATGGTCCGTTGAGATGCAATAATCGTCGCACGCTCCTTAGTGGATTGATTGCTAGTGGGCCGAATCTGCGAAATGAACTTCTAACTATGCTTGAAGGAAACATGCAGCCTGCGGCAGGAGCGCAACCCGGAGCGTAGCAAGCGATCAGCCCATCTCATGGCGACCGACGGCAATGTGTTCCTGATGTATCACGAGTTGGAGTTGCCAGGGCGTGCGCTTTGCCAGTCGGATCCCGGTTATGTCCGTTACATCGTTTCACAAAACGAGTTTTCGGCGCAGATGAGGTTTCTGGCGCAGTCGGGCAGAGAAGGCATCAGCGTTGGATCTGCGCTCGCAGGCACAGAACATCGTTCGGTGGTAGTGACATTCGATGATGGCTGCGAAACAGACCTCCTCACTGCGGCTCCTATCCTGAGAGAACTGGGATTTGGAGCCACCTTTTATGTGACGGCGGGGTTTGTCGGGCGCAAAGGATATCTCTCTCCGGGACAATTACGTGAGCTCGCATCTGGAGGGTTCGAAGTCGGATGCCATTCGATGACACACCCTTATCTTCCAGATTTATCGGATCAGGATCTCAAACGAGAAGTCATCGACGCCAAGAATGCGCTTGAGGACATAACTGGAGGCCGCGTCGACCATTTCTCCTGCCCCGGAGGCCAGTATGACGAGCGAGTGCTCAGGCTGGCAAAAGAAGGTGGTTACAAAAGTGTTGCCAATAGCGAGATACGCGCGAATGGAAAACAGACTAACCTTTACTCTCTGGGCCGGGTTGCCGTAATGCGCGGAGTTTCCATTGAAACCTTCAGTTCGATTTGCGACGGCACGCTTCTCGTCAAAATGCGCATGCGAGACCAGGTAAATCGAACTGCGAAGCGCGTCCTTGGCAATGCGATGTATGACAGGATGCGAGCCCTCTTACTCGGCTCTAACCAGAACTGAGTTCGGCGTTACTAAAGAACACTCACCGATCACTCACGTTCGTGAGCGCGAATCCTAAGGCTAATTCCCTTCAGTTATCTGGGCCTGAATCACCTGCGTCGCTACAGTCTGCGTAGGGCTAGACCCGTCCTAATAAAAACTTGAGGGGTGTGAAGTGTCACCCAAGAAGCCAGGCTTGACTGCAGTCCGCCTATTCCTCCACGTGGCGAGTGCGCGCCTGGCAGCGGTGTGTCTGCTGCTGTCAGCCATTGCCGTAACCAGCGCATGCAACAATGCGCTTGAAGGATTTTCACCGAGCAGTCAGATGGCGAGCAGGACACGCGAATCCAAGCGTGGTTTTACACGAATCGCAATTTCCCCAACGCTTCCGAGTGCTGTCCAGGGAACTGCGTATAACGCAGTGATGTCAGTTCAAGGTGGCAGTTCTCCGTACCAGTTTTCTGTTCGATCCGGGTCATTGCCGACTGGACTCAGTCTGAACGCAACAACAGGCAGCATCAGCGGAAAACCCAGTGTGGCAGGATCATTCGACTTCACGATAGGCGTGGTGGATAGCTCCAAGGATGCACGCGGAGCACAAAGTTTCAGTGTGGCGGTTTCTAAAGCTACGACAACATCGGGCGTGAAGATTGCAATCTCGCCAACAGCCAGTAGCATGAACTCGGGGGCGAGACTCCAGTTTACGGCCTTCATCTCGAATACCAGCAATACGGCCGTGAAGTGGTCTGCAAGCGCAGGCACAATCTCGACGGTTGGCTTGTATACAGCTCCAACGGTTGCAAGCAGCAAGCAGGTCACAGTTACCGCGACCAGCAGCGCTGATCCTAAGGCTCTTGCAACTGCATCCGTAAATGTTGCGGCAAGCACCGTGGGAACGACGTTGACGATCGCTACCACCAGCGTTCCTGATGCAACTGTGGGCAGCTCCTATTCAGCTTCGCTGTCAGCGAGTGGCGGGCAAGCACCTTATCAATGGAATGTCTCTGCTGGCAGCCTTCCAAGCGGTGTTTCTTTAGACTCAAACACCGGAACATTTTCAGGAACCCCCATTGCAGAGGGCACTTTTAACTTCGTCACGCAAGTGACCGATTCTTCGAGCGCCCAAGCCAGCCAGGCATTTTCAATGACGGTGTCGTCAGCCGCTTCGGGAGCAGGCTTTGACGGCCCAGCGGAGTTGCCTCGTATCTATGTCAGCAGCGCGATGAGCGATACGCCAGCACCCGGCAATATCATCACGGTGAATGCAGGTGGCGATCTGCAAGGCGCTCTCGATCATGCGGCCTGCGGAGACACGATCACGCTTCAGGCTGGAGCCACATTCAGTGGCGTGTTTATGTTGCCGGCGAAAGCCTGCGACGACAATCACTGGATCGTGGTTCGCACGAGCGCATCCGACAGCAGCTTGCCGTCCGAAGGTACGCGAATCAATCCTTGTTATGCCGGTGTCAGCTCACTTCCGAACCGGCCTGCATTCAGTTGCCCAAGCTCACAAAACGTAATGGCAAAGATTGTTTATCCTCAAGGCAGTGGGTCAGGCCCGTTGTTTTTAGCTGGTGGAGCAAACCACTATCGTCTCGTTGGCTTGGAAGTTACGCGTGTGGCCGGTACTGGCAATATCACGCATTTATTGTCTGTGAAGAAAGATGGAGCGGCTGATCACATCATCGTCGATCGCGTTTGGATGCACGGAACCGCTCGAGATGAAACGAAGGATGGTGTGCATCTTAGCAATGTAACCTTCGCGGCCGTGATCGATTCCTATTTCAACGATTTCCATTGCATCTCGCAAACTGGCTCCTGCACGGACGCGCAGACCGTCAACGGTGGGACCGGAAGTTTGCCTGCTGGTCCCTTCAAGATCGTAAATAATTTTCTCGAAGCTTCGGGAGAAGGAATTTTGATGGGTGGTGGGCCTGCTGCAACCACGCCTGCGGACATCGAAATACGACGGAATCATTTCTACAAACCGATGCAATGGATGCCTGGTTACTCAGGTTTCATTGGAGCCGCCAATGGCAATCCATTTATCGTCAAAAATCACCTTGAGCTCAAGAATGCGCAGCGTGTCTTGGTGGAGGGCAACATCATGGAAAACACCTGGGGTGGCTTCAGCCAGTCTGGGTATTCCATCCTGCTGACCCCCAAAAACCAGCACATGAACGACACGAACGTCTGTCCGATTTGCCAAGTTACAGACGTGACCATCCGCCTAAATACGCTTAGCCACGCAGCAAGCGGTATTCAGATAGCGACCGGAATTTCCGGCGATGGGGCCAACGGCGGGATGGCGCTAGCTGGAGCTCGGTTCAGCATTCACGACATCACAATTGATGACATTCGCGCTCAGTATTTCAAAGGGAATGGAACACTTTTCCAGGTCTCAAACTCGTGGACAGCGAATGTTCTCAACAGTATTTCAATCAGTCACATCTCTGGATTCACGGATAGTAAAGGGCACCTCCTCTCGGTTGGAAACTCCATCTCCAATCCGAGCATGTGGGGATTTTCTTTTGTAAACAACATCGTGTTGGCTGGAGCATATCCAGTTTGGTCTACGGGTGGCGGAGACATGAATTGCGCTGCTTCTGACATTCCGACCTCCGTACTCCAAGCGTGCTTCAGTTCCTATTCGTTCGCAAACAATGCCATCGTTGCAGCAACAAGTGCGTTCTCCGCATCCCGGTGGCCTGCGTCAAATTATTTTGTGGCCGATCCATCGGCGATCTTCGTGAATTACTCTAGCGGCGATTACAGGTTATCCTCTGCTTCCCTGCAGAGCGCTGCGACCACAGACGGCAAGATGATCGGCGCTGATATAGACGCCATCAAGACAGCCATAAGCGGCGTGTACTGAGCTCAGTACGTAGCATTTCAGTGAACCAGTACGACCCCTTCTAACTGACCGCTGTCGTGTGAACACCGAAACTCGGCTGTTTCCTCGGTGTTATCATTTAATGAACTGAGCCTTTTGCCTACTTCGAGTTCTCGCGTGTTGCGCTTTACCGCACTGTGCCGCACCGCACAAAGGAAAACATGTTCCTTCGACTATTTTCTTGTTTCCGGTTTCCAGCTTTCCTACTGATCTGCGCCCTCCCGGTATCTGCATGTGGTCAAACTTCGACACGTTCCGGCAATTTTGATGGTCCCGCCGAACTACCACGCATCTACGTTAAAAGTTCGCTTGCAGATACCCCTGCTCCTGGACGAGCGAGGACATTAAAAGAAGGCGATAACCTGCAAGAAGCGCTAGATAGCGCCAAATGCGGCGATACTCTAAAGCTTCAAGCAGGCGCAACGTTCACGGGAATGTTCCGCGTCCCGAACAAGCCGTGTGATGACGGCCATTGGATCATTGTGCGCACCAGCGCTGCCGACACAGATCTTCCTCCTGAAGGAACTCGTTTGACACCATGTTATGGAGGAGTGGCTTCTCTTCCAGGCCGACCAGAATACCCTTGCGATAAACCGCGGAACGTTCTTGCCAAGATTGCATTTGACGGGAAGCAAGACTCCGGACCGCTGATTCTGCAGGCGGGTGCCAACCACTATCGCTTCATGGGATTGGAGATAACTCGCGCGAATACGGACGCTCACATGCGGAATCTTATACAACCAGGGAAAGAAGGCAACGTCCACCACATCATCTTTGATCGCATCTGGGCTCATGGGATGGCAAACGACGAGACAAAGGCGGGAATTCATCTCAGTAATACTAACTACATGGCCGTCGTAGATTCATATTTTAACGACTTCAAATGCATCGCAAAAAAAGGAAGTTGTACGGATGCGCAGGCGATCAATGGCGGAGGTGGCGATATTGCAGGGGGTCCTTACAAGATCGTCAACAACTTCTTAGAAGCTTCGGGCCAAAGCATTTTGTTCGGTGGGGCTCCCGCAACCACGACGCCGACAGACATTGAGATCAAACGGAACCACCTTTTTAAACCGCTCAATTGGAAGCCTGATAATCCAGACTTCATAGGTAGCGCGAATGGTGATCCGTTCATTGTGAAGAACAATTTCGAACTGAAGAACGCGGAGCGGGTCTTGTTCGAGGGAAATATTCTGGAGAATTCTTGGGGTGGTTTCAGTCAAAAAGGTTTTTCAATCCTTTTGACTCCCAAAAACCAGGCCCCCGGCGTTTGTCCGATCTGTAAGGTCAATGACGTGACGATACGATTTAACCGGGTGATCAGGGTCGGCGGGGTGCTGCAGATTGCAAATGCGCTGGGCGGACATAATGAAGATCGACTGATCTCAGCTGGAGGCGGCAGATACAGCATCCACGATTTGGTGGCTGAAGAAATCCACCAGCAGGATTTCAAAGGACCGGGATCATTCGCTCAGATCGCTTCGAAGGTTCCGCCTCTGCACGATGTGTGGATCATGAACACAACTGCCTTCCCGCCGGGGCTGCTCTTCACCATTTTCAATCCAAGTGATATGCCGAAGATGGAAGGAATTAGGATTGAAAATAACATTTTCGGGGTTGGTGAACGCCAAGTAGCCGGAACTGGTGGTGGTCCGGCAAACTGCGCCTTTCAGGCTGGAAAAGCAGGGCCAGAGCACGTTTTCAAGAATTGTTTTGCAGGAGACGCGTTCAAAAACAACATGATTGTTGGAGGAAAGGGCCAATGGCCGGCGGGCAACACAGCCGTCAACGATGAGGGTGCCGCCGGGTTTCGTAATTTCAGTAAGGGTGACTTTCGGCTTTGTCGGACCGCGGGCGGTGGCTGCTCAAAGGCTTCTCCAGCCATCAAAGCGACTCGCGATGGAAAAGATATCGGTGCAGACCTCGATGCAATTGAAAAAGCCTTGGAGGGTGTTCGATAAAGCACTTTGAGGAACTTGCTGATTACGACTTCCGAATGCCCATACGTCCCAAGTCAGCAGTTTTCGCAAGCGGAGTGCTTGATTTAAGCCACAGTTTGAAATCGTAGTACTTGGGATAAAGAGCACGCATGAGGCGGATCGATATCGATGGCGATCGTTGCTCAACAGGCGTGACCGGCGTATAACCTGTTTCGATCAATAAATCGCTGATAGCGCTTTCGAGTGTTTGGATTTCATTCGCCTTCAATACCGCCTTCCAGCGGCCTACCGGATTTTTCTCTTGCCCATCGCCACGGAATGACGAATTCGGATCTTGGACAGAGCCGAGTGCAACCGACTGAATTCGGTCATAGTCCAAATCCTGCTCGATGAATGATCCCAGGCGTGCAAGAAAATCGCGAGGATTCTGAACCAAATCTTCATATCGGACTTCGAGGTAGTCCGATCCCATCGCTCGACCATAGCGCCGACCCTTGCTGACGATCCATCTCCAGAAGATTCCCGCGAGCACCAGACTTTTTTTTCGGTCCCAAGGAAAGGGTCGGATCCAACCGATCTTATTGAGCGAAACGGCCACATCACGGCCATCGCGAATGATGTGTACGATTAGGGCATCGGGAACCAATCTCTTGACTAGTGGAAGATAGAGCAGATGAAGGG
Source organism: Terriglobales bacterium (assembly GCA_036265385.1). Taxonomy (GTDB): domain Bacteria; phylum Acidobacteriota; class Terriglobia; order Terriglobales; family Acidobacteriaceae; genus DATAPD01. Next base: position 222,848 of record DATAPD010000020.1, on the reverse strand, counting down.
GAGTTGATTCAGCCCAACGTCTCATGCCCTGTTTGCGAGCAATGGTCTCCATCAAAATGCGAAGAAAGTCGCCGGGATTGCGACACTCTTCAAGAATACGGGGCTCGATCTCTTCTCTCGTCAGACCTGAGCGCTCGAAGAGCTTGCTACTCAGCCAGGCATCGAGCATCGCGCGTCGGTTTTCACGAATGGCAAGGTCGCCAAATCGGAGTCCAATGAGATTGAACGCATTGCTCTCAGCATGGTAGACCGCGAAATCTCCAGCGGATAAGAGGGTGTGGTAAAGGAACTTCGTTCCAGATCGGCCACAACCAAGAACAAAAACGGGTGCCCGGCTGCGCATCGAGTTCGTGTCGGATGAATGATGACTGGATTCGACAGGTCCGATTTGCGATGTGATCGACATCAGATGTAAATGCGCCAGAGCGTCTTACTGTGTAGCCCCTTCTAACTCAAGCGCTGACAAGTTTGCCATGCGGCCCACAGGAGTCTCGGTCTTGAGCCATAGCTTCGTATTGAGGAACATCGGATAAACAGAACGCATCACACGACTACTTGAAACCCGAGCCCGATCTTCCTCCGCCGTCGTGAGCGGGTAACCTAACTCGGCGAGATATGAGCCAATAGCGGCCTCGAGCGCAACGATGTCCTCCGCTGATAAACGCTCCTTCCAACGGTTCACTGGTTTAACCTTCTCCTGAGACGCTTCCTCGCGGAACGATGAATTCGTCTCTCGCAGACGACCCAGGGAGGCAGTTCGAATCCTCTCATAGTCGAGCTCGTGATCGAGAAAGCGTCCAAGTGATGAAAGCGTTTCTTTAGGTTTGTTCACGAGATCTTCGTAGCGAACTTCAAAGTAATCTTCGGGAATCTCAGTCCCGTATTCTCTACCCTTACGCACCATCCACTCCCAATACATTGCAGTGGCGAGCAAACTACGAGTCTGGCTTCGGTCCCATGGAAGAGGTGCAAAACCGCCCATTTTCTTGAGAGAAAGAGCAATATCCCGCCCGTCGCGTATGATATGAACGAACAAAGCATCTGGGATATCGCGCTTGATCTTTGAAACGTAGAGAACGTTGTCGGGATCGTACACAGCCCAGCGCTGAGCCCCCTGCTTTTTGGCAACATCGTCCATGGTCAAGCGCATGAAATCGCCGCCTGTTCGGCAGCTATCCATGAGCTTCTGACCGTGATCCGCGGGATCCAACCCAGAACGACGAAATCCCTTGCTCCGCAGCCAGGTATCAACCATCTGTTTGCGGTTGGCCGCGTCAGAGAGGTCACCGAAGCGAGGGATCAGCATTTTGTAAATGGGCAAATACCCTCTGTAGATGGCAAAACCGCCAGCGGACAACAAATTGTCGTACAACAGGTTAGTACCGGAGCGATGGCATCCCATCACGAAGACTGGCCGAGCACTTCGGGAGCCCTGTTTCGAAACTTGAGTTTGTTCGGAATTAGTCACAGATCTCGGTAGGCGGTTCACGTCAAGTATATCATTCAGTGAATGGGATCTAGCCGTGACGGAAGTAACGAAGTATATTATTTTCATGCGTTTACATGGTTGGACAAACCTTTTCAGTCATTGAAACGTCTGCTTCGGCACGTTAGGATGAAGCGGCCAGTTCCGGTAGGCTCGGAGGTACAGGGTGGAAGCCCGGGTCTTCCCAACCGCACATAACAAAATTCGATAGCAGGACCAAGTGCGAACTCCGGCGGCGGGAGTGCGAACGACAGAACGAGCTGTCAAAGGGGACTTTAAGCAAACCAGATGGCGATTCTCTACATACTTGGCGCGCGGCAGCGCAAGCTGATTTTTAAGCACGAACAAGAACAAAACCTGTACGAAGCCGCGCTGATCCTCGAAGTCGATACGGAAACGCGCCAGGTACGAACATGCGTGGAATACAAGAGTCCGTTGGAAGCGTGCTCCGGACCAAACGCGTCCATGGTCTTCAAGAGTGCCACCATGGTTGGCGACATCCTTTATAGCTGTACGTCCACTGAAGTAATCATTTTCAAGTTGCCAACTTTTGAAAAAATCGGCTACATCACCCTGCCGCAGTTCAACGATGTGCATCATGTCACGCCCGTTTCTGACGGCAGCCTCGTTGTGGTGAGCACAGGCTTGGACATGGTGTTCAAAATCGGTCGAGATGGAGCCATTTTGGAAGAGTGGACGGTACTCGAAAAACCCATCTGGTCGCGTTTTTCGAGAGAAGTTGATTATCGAAAAGTTGAAACGACAAAACCTCACGAGTCGCATCCAAATTTCGCATTCGAATTGGAAAAGGAAATCTGGGCAACCAGATTTCGGCAGCGGGATGCGATTTGTCTGACGAAACCTGGAGGGCGGATTGACATTGCGGTCCAAACTCCTCACGACGGTCTCATTCACGGAGAGCGCATCTATTTCACGACGGTCGATGGAAGAGTTGTAATCGTCAATCGGCAGACGCTTAAGGTCCAGCGCGTGGTTGATTTGAATGAGCCTGACAATGAAAAGAAAGTTTTGCTCGGTTGGTGCCGCGGATTGTTGCCCGCCGACCAAGAACGAATGTGGGTCGCTTTCACACGAGTTCGCAAAACGAAATTTGTCGAGAACGTCTTGTGGGTGCGAAGTTTCGTGAAAGATGGCGTGCAGGATAAGCCCACGCACATCGCTCTCTATGATCTTGAGCAACAGAAACGACTGGACGAACTGGATCTGGAACCCTACGGGATGAACATCATCTTCAGTATTTTCCCCGCAATGCGATCGGGCTCGACAACGAAAACAGCGGACACCTACGACGAAAAAAGCTCGCGCGTTCTGCGCGTATAGCGTGACATCGAGCAATGGCTGAAATTAATATTCCGATGGAAGTTCGTCGCGGATCATGATGCAGAGTTGAGCTCATAGTTCTGGTTGTTTCGCGTCCCTTGTAGCCAAGCAGCCAGTCGCTGTTTTTGGCTGAACATCTTCTTGGCTTCACCGCGGAGAGTTCCGAGGAATTTATATCGCGACTTCGTAAACCATGGCACGCGATGAACAACACAACCGTACTTCTCCTTGTACGAACCTTCGCCACCCCAATCGTATATACGCACGCCTTTAGCCCTCCAATATCGCATCGCGTACCAGTGGATTGCTTCGTTCGGTCGAAGATTTTGTCCCCACCGGTAGCTCGCATTCCCCCAGAATTCAGCGATTTGGTTATATCCGGGGAAAATTCCGGTGGCCACGCACTTCCCTTCTGAATCTCGAGCTCGCAGTAAGAGAATCCGTCCGGTCGGAACCAAATTGCGGATCAGCGCGCGTACCCGTTCGACGTCATAGGTGGGAACGAGCTCCTGTTTTGCGAAAACGTCTTTTAGTTGACTGTAATATTCATCAGCGAAACCGGCATCATTCGCTTCTTCGATTCTAAGCCCGCTTTTTTCCGCTTTGCGGATACAGCGACGACACGCACTGTCCATGCGGTTGAAAAGTTCTTCCTCAGTGAGTGTGAGATCGGTGCGATACGAGGTGTAGTGCTCACAATTAAACCCGAGAGACTGACCGTCTTCCGGCTGAAAATATGGATCGGAAACTTCCATATGCAGGCACTTGAGCGACTCCCATGCAAACGATTCCAAGGCAGCCAGCGCCGCCGCGCGATCCACTCCAGGGTGAAGATTGAAACCCATGTATGGAGTAGTCCAACCGGGGAACGACCCGCCCAGAATCTTGATGCCAAATTTTCGAACTGTCAGGGCGGTGAAGTATCCGAGCGTCTTCCCAGAGTCGGAAAGTTCGACTATGACGGGCGTTGCGCGTTGTGTCTCACTTACAAATCGAACCCACTCTCGCGTTTGAAAAACAGTGCGGTCTGCAAACGCATCAAGCGCTTCCCAGTTCACGGTTTTTGGGTCGAGCAGCTTACATTTCATTAGGAATTCTCTGCGGTTGGCGAATATCGATCTACGGTGTCGAGCTATTTATCGATCAAGATGGCAGAATAGTCCACCATCCAGCGGGACAATGGGGTATTCACCTTAGCCCACTGCTTCAGCGGATAAAACATCCGATAAATCGATCGGAATCCGAATAGGCTGACACTCGTGTTGGTGTGTTCGGTCGACAATTGGTAGTCAAGTTCATTCATGTACTTTCCGACCAGTGCTTCAAACTGCTTTAGTTGATCGGGTGGGAACTTCGTCCTCCAACGCCCGACCGGCATGAACTCGCCTTTACCGAGATCCTCCTTGAACGACGTCAACGGATTTTTTACCGAGCCGACTTTGGAGTTCTGGATCCGATCGTAATCGAGATCGTGATCAAGAAACTCTCCCAAGTCGTTGAGTGCCTTGGGCTGGTCGTTCACCAGCGACTCGTATCGAACTTCCTGGTAACGTCTTGGCCCGAGCACAGCGCCGTATCTCCGCGCCAGACGCACGATCCATTCCCAGTACACGCCTGCCGCCAACAAACTCCTGGAGCGATCCCAAGGGAGCGGCCGCGTCCAGCCGCGTTTGTCGAGTGATAAGACAACGTCACGGGGATCGCGAATGATGTGCACAAATTTAGCAGCGGGGAAATCGTGAGCTATGCGAAGCATGTGAGGCACGTTGGTAGGCGTGGAATCGACCCATCGTCCAACATTTTGCTTCTGCGCCACCGCTTCCATGATAATCCGCAAAAAGTCACTCGCACCCTGGCAGCGAGACGCGATCTCTCTTTCAATCTCTTCCGCTTTCAAACCCGAGACGTCGAAAGCTTTACTCGCCAACCAATTCTTGGTAGCCGCCTCGCGCTTGGCAGCTCTGCCTAGATCACCATAGATTGGCTCCAGCACGTCGAAGACGTTCATTTGCGTGTGGAATTCGGCAAACCCTCCCGCTGACAGGAGGAGATGGTAGAGAAAACTGGTACCCGAACGTGGGCAGCCTACAATAAATATCGGGCTGTCTAGGCTGTGCCCGTCTGCTCCCAGTCTTTGTTGCTCTCGGTGGTCGATAGCTGAATTCAAAGATTTGTTGCCGCTTGATGACCTGACGTTCATATCCAGCATACCAGAGCCGTGAGCCGCTTCACGCCCGTAATTACCTTAGTTATCAATGGAATAGGACGTACGAAGCATCGACGATAGAGAGACACCTAGGCTTCCACGCCGACATGAAAACTCGCAGTTACTTCCGAGTATCGATCAACTTTATATAGGGGAGTCAAACCTTAGCCTGGAAGGCGGCGGTGCACTAAACTGAAATGACCCCCCGCACGGGGTATAGGGGCAAAGTGGCGCAGAAACGGCGAAATCTCATAGCCAAGCTGAGGAGAATGAGTGTCCACGAGATTGGCACTCGCTTAAACCAGGAGTTCCGGAAACGAGCGGACCTGGCAATGTACCGCGCTGGAGTCAATCCCGTTGGTTCTAGCGTCGGCTCAAGCCCCAAAAAAGGAGAGTTCTTTTTCAAACAGGACGAAATCGGTGAACGGGTCCGCATTCTGGGAAAACGGATGCCGGAGCGTACCGCGTCCGTGCTGCAGGAAGCCGATGAGATTTGTGAACACCGTTTTCGCCTGCTCGGTTACGAGCCCGTTGACTATGGCAAAGAGATCGACTGGCATCTGGATGCAGTGCACGGCAAACGGACGACGCTAGAGCCTTGGTACACAATTCCCTTCCTAGATTTTGATGTCGCTGGAGATCACAAGATTACGTGGGAACTCAATCGACACCAACATCTTGTTACCCTCGCCAAGGCTTGGGCCATCACACGCAACGAGCGTTACACGCGTGAAATTGTGGCGCAATGGTATGACTGGCAGCTGAAAAATCCCTATCCGTTGGGGATCAATTGGGCGAGCAGTCTCGAAGTCGCCTTTCGGAGCATATCCTGGCTCTGGACGAAGTTCCTTATCTCCGACTGCGCCGCGATACCGCCGCAGTTTCAGACAGACTTGCTCCAAGCTCTAGCGAAGAACGGTCGCTACATTGAATGTTTTTTGTCCACCTACTTCTCGCCGAACACACACTTGATCGGCGAGGCTGCTGCGCTTTATTTCATCGGTCAACTGTGTCCTGAGATTCGGTTAGCATCACGCTGGCAGCGAAAAGGTTGGCGGATTTTGCAGCAGGAAATGATCAGGCAGGTCCGGGCGGATGGAGTCTACTTCGAACAAGCGCTTCACTACCACGTCTACGCTTTAGATTTTTTTCTTCACGTACGCGAATTGCGGGCGCGGAACAAACTCGAGATTCCAGAATCGTTTGATAATTCACTGAAGCAAATGCTGCACGTAGTGGCATCTCTATCACAAACAGGCATCCCATTTGGGTTCGGAGATGACGACGGTGGTCGGGTGTTTGATCCTCAGCGAAATCGCTCTGTGCACATGAGCGATCCCATTGTTCTGGGCGCACTGATTTTTCGCGAGAACCACATCTCCCGTGGAGCCTCTCTGACGGAAGAAGCCGTGTGGCTGTTTGGTGAGAAGTCGCGCGTGCTAGATGATAAAAACGCTCCCACTTATGAGGTCCGATCTGAAGCCTTCCCTGAAGGCGGCCTTTACCTGATGGCTGATCCCGAGCAACAGGCATTGATGTTGATTGATGCGGGTCCTCAAGGTACGGGCCGCAGTGGACACGGGCACGCAGACGCCTTGAGCATACAACTTAGCTCGCATGACCAATCCTGGCTTACGGATCCAGGCACCTGTTGCTATATTTCATCTGATGGGACACGTGCTGCATTCCGCGGAACGGCTGCTCACAATACGATTCGGGTTGATGAGCAGGATCAAGCATGCGCTGATGGGCCATTCGGATGGAACAACATCCCGGCCGTAAGAGTACATCGGTGGGTGCAGGGCAAGACCTTCGACTTTTTCGCTGGGAGCCATGATGGGTATATGCGGCTTAGCGATCCTGTCAGACACCACCGGATTGTGTTCCACCCACATGGTGGGCCTTGGCTCGTGCGCGATGTGCTTGAGGGAAGTCGCGAGCATAACGTGGAGCTGTCATGGCATTTTGCGGCGGATGTGGACGTAAACCCGATTGCGGGCGGTCACGAGGCGATGCCCCGCTGCGAGGATGGCGCCACCCTATCCGGAGTTGCGGTTTCTGTGCTGTCTGCTGCCGAGGGATCAGGTGAAGACAAACTCGAAACATCATCCCTTTCGCCGGCTTACGGAAATCATGTTCCCGCAAAAGTTGTCCGACGCAGAATGCGGGCTCGATTACCCATTGAGATAGCTTCTGTGATCTCCCCGAAAGAAGTTCGCGAGGCAGAAGCGTTCAGCTCGCTTGGAAACGACACCGATTCAATGCGGGCTTATCAATACGTGTTCGGCAACATGACGCATCTCTTCTTTTTCGCCAGACCCGACGCAAAGTGGTCCTACGGTCCATGGTCAAGCGACGCTGCAGTTCTTTATTGCCGGCAACTGGAAGGACGAATTGCGCATCTCGTCTGTATCGCGGGCAGTTTTGTTAGCTATGCAGGCCGCGATCTCCTTCGGAATGTCGGGCCATTGGCTCGATTCGAATGGCGTAGACGGGGAGACGCTGGCGAAACGTACGTTGCCAATGAGCTGCCCGTCGAACACTCTCTAGATCGTGAAATCGAATTAGATTCCGTTTTCTGATTGTTTTGGACTGATATCGATGTGTGGAATAGCAGGTATTCTGGAATTCGGCGACGGCAACAGAGCGAACGCGAGTGCGCTTCAGCAGATGTGCCGAGTGATGGCACACCGTGGCCCCGATGACCAAGGCGTTTACACGCAAGGTCCGATCGGCATTGGCATGCGTCGCCTTGCTATTGTTGATTTGGCAACAGGCAATCAGCCAATCAGCAACGAAGATGGCTCCATTTGGATCGTCTTTAATGGCGAAATCTATAACCACTCGGAACTGCGCGGGAGACTCATCGCGAAAGGCCATTCGTATCGAAGCCATGGCGATACTGAGACGATTGTTCATCTGTACGAAGAGTATGGGCCGGATTGCGTTCAACATCTGCGCGGCATGTTTGCGTTCGCGATATGGGATTCCCGCAACAAAAAATTGTTCATCGCACGTGATCGATTGGGGATCAAGCCGCTCTATTATCAGTTAGCCACAGATCGAATCGTATTCGGGTCCGAAATCAAAGTGGTGCTCCAGCACCCAGGTACACGCGCCGAATTTCGAAAGGACTCGCTTCCGGAGTTCCTCGCATTCGGATACCTTTCGGGTGAACAAACCTTTTACAAGGACATCGAGAAGCTCATGCCCGGACATTGGATGGAAGTGTCCGAGCATGGCGATGTCCGCATTCAGAAGTATTGGGATCTGGACTTCTCCGCTGAACAGAAACCTTTATCAGAAGCGCAGTACGTCGGCGGTTATCGGGAACTGCTGGAAGGCGCGGTCGAGAGTCATTTGATGAGCGACGTGCCACTCGGGGTATTTTTGAGTGGAGGAGTTGATTCAAGTGCAGTGGCAGCGTTGATGGCGAAAATCCGCCGCGATCCGATCGAAACCTTTTCCGTCGGATATGCGGAGCAAAGCTACAGCGAATTGCCATATGCCCGAATCGTCGCAGACCACATCCATTCTTTGCATCATGAGGTAAAGATCAGCAAACAGGATTTTTTTGATGCCTTGCCCATGCTGATCTGGCATGAAGACGAACCAATCGTCTGGCCATCCAGTATCGCGTTGTATTTCGTAGCTCGACTGGCACGTGAGCGGGTGACCGTGGTGCTTACCGGCGAGGGTAGCGATGAAACCCTTGCTGGATATTCCCGTTACGCATTCACGGTCAAGAATGTGGCGTTTGACCGGATGTATCGGGCACTGACGCCGAGCGCGATCCGTCGGGGTATCAGGGAAAACATCGCAGAATCGAAACTGATCCATGCTGCGCTACGGAGAAAGCTGAGCCACACTTTCCTAGGCCGAGATGGAGAATCGTGGTCTTCCTTTTATTTCGACAACTTCTTCTCAGCTTTTGGGCCCTCAGATCAAGATGAGCTTTTGTCATCAGAAACAAAAGCGATGCTGGCCGGCACTTCGGCCTACAAGAATGTTCTGGATTACTGGGACCATTCGAGCGGAGACCTTCTGCAAAGATTGCTCTATACAGATATCAAAACGTATCTTGTCGAGCTGCTCATGAAGCAGGACAACATGAGTATGGCTGCTTCCATTGAGAGTCGTGTTCCCTTTCTCGATCATGTTCTGGTCGAATATGCCACGCGAATACCGAGAAACATTCAGATCAAGGGATTATCCGGCAAAAACATATTGAAGAAAGCGATGGAGGACCTGCTACCCCATTCGATTCTGTACCGCCCGAAGCTGGGATTCCCGACTCCGTGGAGTGGATGGCTTGCTGGCTCCCAACTGGAATCAATTCAGAGCCTTCTGCTTGAGCCGAGAAGTCTCGAACGAGGTTACTTCAATCGGAGCGCCATTGAACGCCTCTTCAATGAGCACCGAAACAACTATCGCGACCACTATGATCGAATCTGGCGACTGCTCAACCTGGAACTGTGGCATCGGGTCTGCCTCGAAGGCGATCCGCATGACACGATCACGCGCGAACCCGAAACCCGGATGGCGACAGCTTAGAGTCGTTCAAATGCGATCGGATTGGACCTCACCAACCTTATCGAAATCCGGCTAGTTGCTCAGCGAACGGTAAACTTTCAGCCAAGCCGTGCGCACGTGTTCCCAGCGGAACGTCTTAGACTTCTCATAGGCATTGCTTGCAATTTTCTCTGCGAGATCCTGGTTCTGCAACAGACGGATTACATTGTTAGCCAAAGCGTTTGCGTCTCCTACTGGTGAAAGCAGCCCAGTTTGACCATCTTCAACCAAGTAAGGCATGCACTCTGGCGATGTAGTAGCCACTGGCGTGCCGGCTGCGAAGGCCTCCATGACCGATACGGGCATGTTGTCTAAACGTGACGCGTTTATGAAGATATCCGCGCGATCGTACACGCCGCCGATTTCATTACGGTTCGCAACCCCCCGGAAATGTACACCGGGTACGTTCAGTTCGCGAACTACGGAGCGAATCTCTTCCTCAGAAGGGCCCTTGCCAACGAGATCTAATCTTGCCTCTGGAAATTCTCGGACGATACTCGCGAATGCGCGAACAACCACATCGACGCAGTAGTACGGATGGAACCCTCGGGTACATACAAGGTGTGGTCGGAATGGTTGGCGCTTGCGATAGCGGATTTGGCTTAGATCGACAACGTTGGGTACTGCCTCTGCAGGCAGATTAAACTCCCCAAACACGTCCACCAGATACTGTGATGGCACGACAACGCGGTCAACTTTACGAAGCACAATTCGAGCAGCGCCGGACTTGCGCAGATGATCGCGAGCTTCGCCGCTATGATAATGAATCAGTGTTTTAGCACCGCGCATGCGCGCAATCAGCCATGCAGGAGTCGGTGCGATCAGAAAAGACCAGTAACTCGCGGAAAATACGTGCGCGACATCGGCATTCTTTAGTCCACGCCAGAGATTTAACAAGTACAGAGGCTCGCGAACGATAGTCCTGAGTCCTGGAACTTCCGCTATCCAACGGATCGCGCTTGGGAACAATGGGTCGATCGGAATCAGACTGACATCCACGTCAGGGTCATTCTGCCAATTTCGAAGGAGCAGGTCGGCCTGAACAGATTGCCCGCCGACATACCGCAGAGAAGCTGCAACCAACCGGACCCGCATTGGCGAAATCCCTGGCTCTGAATGGACCGCCACGGATGACCGCGGCTGCCACTGTTTTCGTGCCAGCAGTTCATGGTAGATCTCCTCATGACGTTGTCGCATCCGGTCGAGAGTGAAATTGTTGCTCGTGAACTTTTTAGAGTTGGCCGCACAGATCTCGCGATAGTTTTGGTCTTTCGCTAAACGCACGATTGCAGAAGCTAGTGCCCCAGCATCATTCGCGGGTACAAGTAAACCTCGTTCGCCGTTCACAAGCTCCGGATTGCCTCCCACATCGGTAGCAACAACAGGAACTCCTGCGGCCATCGATTCCAAGATCGAATTGGACAAACTTTCCGACTGAGACGGGAGCACGCTGAGATCCAGAGATGCGAGGACAGCAGGAACATCACGACAATCACCAAGAAAACGAACAAATTGATGAATGCCCAGCTGTTCCGCTGTACTTTCCAGTTCCGGGCGCAATGGCCCGTCTCCCGCGAGTACGAATTCAATATTTTTCAACGTTTGATGAACTCTAGCGGCAGCCTCAAGAAAAAGACTGTGCCTTTTGGCAGGCGTGTTCATCCGTGCAATCATCCCAACGCGGATAACGCCGGGTAACTTCGGCAGCAGTGGTTCTCGTGGAACAAAAAAAGCGGGGTCCAGCCCATTGCCGATTACGAATAAAGACCGTTCGCGGATGCCTGTTTCGGCTAAGCGCTCAGCAGCAGCCCTGGAATTACATATAACCGCATCGCATAAACGAAATATGTCCGCTTGCGTGCGAAATTGCATAGGGGTGAGGAGATCGCCCAGCTGGCGCTGACTGCCAATAGCAACTGGAATACCAGCAAGACGAGCCGCGGGAATAAGCGTCAAGTTGGTATAGAAATCAAAAGCGTGAGCAATGTCGACATCATTTCGGCGCAAATGGCGCGAAAGGCGCGCCCGAGTTGCTAAAGATTTCCACCCGTAGAGACTGCCCCCCAAGCCGAACTCAGGCATGCGGGGTAAGAGATCTACCGATGGCCCTTTCCGCATGATGCAGGCGGTAAGCGGGCGGAATTTATGAGAGTCCAGGCTTTTTGCGAGAGCAATGAACTGACGCTCACTCCCGCCGGTTTCCAGACTATTGGTCATCAGGAAAACCGTGGGAAGGCTTCGTGGCTTGGAGAAGGACTGGCTATCTTCGCCAGCTGCAACTCCATTCATTGGGGAGCCTCGCTGACAGCATAGGCCTGATCGAATTGTCTGCCAGCGTGGAGATTTTCCAAGTAATTTCTATGCCACAGCTCAAACATCAGGAGTCGCCAGATTCGGCCTGAGTGGATCCGCCTTCCCTCCATATGTTCATCCAGAAGTTTTTGGACGGAAGCCGTATTGAAGTATCCACGATGCGCAGTTCTGGGCTCCATAAGAACCGTCTGCACAAGATCTCTTAATTCATTTTTGATCCAATGCACCAGAGGCAATGCAAAGCCCTGCTTTGGGCGGTCGAGAACATCCCGCGGAACACCGACACGCTCGGCCAGCTTGCGAAAGATGTATTTTTGCTGGGTGCCCCTCATTTTCCAATGAGCTGGAAGCGCTGTTACCCACTCTACGAATTCATGGTCGAGCAACGGCACACGTGCTTCGAGCGACGTAAGCATGCTCATGCGGTCAACCTTAGTGAGAATGTCTCCCGGCAAGTAAGTCTTGGTGTCGAGATAAAGTACCTGGCTGATCGGATCCTGTGCGGGCGCGTGCTTCAGGATCTCGCGCATTTCGCCCAGCGGGCCAAATCCACCAGCCGCTTTGTGTCTGAACTCGTCGGAAAGTAACCCCATGTCCCGCTCGAAGGCTTGTAGAGAAATGCTCTCAAGGTACCGCTCCTGCCACGGGAGCGCGACACTGTATGCCAGCTTGCGTCCCGGCAAGCTGTAAGGCAAGCGAGCATGGATTTGATTCCGATAAAAACGTCCAGCCCAATCCGGCAACCATCTGAGCGCGCGGTCTTGAAGGTGAACCCTGTATCGCTCATAACCCGCAAAAACTTCATCACCTCCGTCGCCGGAAAGCGCAACGGTCACATGTTGACGGGCCAACTTGGAAATGAAGTATGTTGGGAGCATGGAAGAATCACCAAACGGTTCTTCCATTGAATGCGAAAGAGTCTCAACCGTTCCAACCACATCTGGATCGAGTATCAACTCATGATGATCGGTTCCAAACTTTTCAGCCACCTTGCGCGCGTAGGCAGCTTCATTGAAATCTGCTTGACGAAATCCGATCGAAAACGTTTTCACGGGGCCTGCGCTGACCCGCGACATCAGAGCAACGACCGTTGACGAGTCTGTTCCGCCACTGAGCATCGCTCCAAGTGGCACGTCGGCGATCAATCGGATGCGGACCGCTTCGGTAAGCCGGTGTTCGAGTTCCTCCAGACACTCTTCCTCGTTCTTTGGCTCATAAGTCCCGTACTGCGGCAGATCCCAGTACTGTTTGATCCTGATCTCGCCTCGTTCAAATTCAAGCACGTGGCCCGGCGGTAATTTGTGAATATGCTGAAACGCAGTGAGCGGATCGAGAACGTATCCAAAGTAAAGATACTGAAGTAGTGCCGCATGATTCACTTCGGCTAGGTCCGGAGCTACGGCATGAATTGACTTTATTTCAGAGGCAAAATAAAGCGCTCCATTGCTGAGGGAATAATGAAGAGGCTTTTTGCCGAACCTGTCGCGAGCCAGTAGAAGTCGTTGATTGCGCTCGTCATAGAGAGCAAATGCGAACATACCTCGAAGCTTTTTGACACAGTCTGAGCCGTATTCCTCATAAAGGTGAACGATCGTTTCGGTGTCAGAATGCGTTTGAAACCGGTGCCCGCGGGCTTCGAGATCCGGACGAAGTTCCTGAAAATTGTAGACTTCACCGTTGTAAACGATCCAGATAGATCGGTCTTCGTTGAAAATCGGTTGATGTCCGCCAGCGAGATCAATAATGCTCAGCCGGCGCATGCCCAATCCCGCGCCGTTCTTGATGAACACACCCTCTTCGTCAGGGCCGCGATGAACAATTGCATTGCACATACGGCGGATTGTCGCTTCGTCGATGCGACCATCTTCTCTGCTGCCGACAATTCCCGCAATTCCGCACATAGTTAGCTTTTCACGACTTCTTGTTGCGCCTTTTGCACGTTGTCAGCAACTCGGCGCGTTCGCAACAGCCGGTAGTCGCGGAAATCCCCCGGATTCCCATCTTTTCCGTCGCATGCAGCAAGTAGAATGTTCACCATCTCCCGAGCTGTGACAAAGTGCAAAGTTTCTTTACGATCTCCAGCGTGCTCAACCAGATCGCGCAAAAATGCTCGAAGTGGTTCGCCGTAGGCGACGGGCTTTTGCCGCGGGTCCATTCCGTGACAATGCAATTTTATGAACAGCCAGTCAGGTCGTCCGGATACTTGGATTGCCGCTTTCTTCCACAGTGTCAAGCGACGAAGCGATGGCGGGTTCGGCGTCGTCCAAGCGCCATTTTCGATTCCAACCAGTCGACGAGCATGCGCCGGCTGGAAGTCCCACAGCAGAGGCCCCTGCACCATGAGTGGAAAAACCTGTGGCGAGCGGCCGACGGCCAAATTCGGACCTCGACGATGAGATTCCCGATCCGAAAGAGGAAGTGTGCACTCGTATAAAGAATTGATCTTCGCGGGCTGTGATCTATGGAAAGAACCGGTGGGAAAAGTCATATCGACATAACAGCCAGTTTCCGCGAGCACCTGCATTTCCGAATCTACACCACACGCACGCCCGCCCGCGGAATTCGCAAGTGCGAAGCTCCCATGAATAAAGGCATACTGCGGAGCGCCAAGTCCGTCCCAGTAACAGAGCGCATTGTGGCGTGTGGCTAAGGCATCCCGAAAATTCGCGAGTTGCTGTCGCACGCTTTCTGCTGTATCAGGTTTGCCTATGCCATGATGCAGGTGGATCTCGACCTCTCCATATCCCAATGTGCAATGATGCGCCAGTTGGTCGAGTAGCGAAGGCTCATATTGCTCTGCCGGGTAGAAAAATGATCGCTGCAAGCAACGACCATCGTTGTCTCGCCAAGGCTGGACGGCTTTGGGATATTCTCGAGTCCATTCATCGAGTCGCTGTTGCTGTTCTAAACGCGGAGCACACGCGCGAGGTTTTCCTGGAACATAGCCTGGTTCGAAGTGATCCCCAATCGAGAGTATGAGGTGCACAGGTCCGTCAGGAGCTTTACGCGTAATCGATTGCCAGACATAGGCTGGCAACCATCGTAAAACGTACCGTGCTGGGCTACGCAGGCCCACAGCATGCCTCCAAGTTCCTTGTGACTGTCTGCCTCAACCGAATGCACTAGATCTTTCCAAGCGCCTCAGCGCGGGAAAACAGGCTCCGGTTCATTCTTCTTGGTGTTGGCGGCTAACCAACCCGATACCACTGTACCGCTTGACTTCGGCTGCGGAGCTTCGCCGGATTGTTCTCCTTCAGTGATCATTGCGATCAATGCTGAAGTGAACGCCACTGCAAAGTAAGGAAAAAATTGGTATGCCTCCGGAGAGAACAAGGCGCCCACAACGAATCCAACAAGTGAGCTTGTGAGTGCCCCACTGAAGAGAATGATCTGCGGATCCAAGTGCTTTCGACGACGAATTAACCTCAAGTTTCGGAATCCTCGCGCAAAGAACAGCATATACAGGATCATCGCCGGAATACCTGCCTCAACGCCGATCTGCAGGTAGGACATGTGGACTTCTTTCCAAATTCCCGAATAGTTCGTGAAGTTACGTACTCCAATTCCAAGGACCGGGTATTCAACCATCGCCTCCAAAGCCTTCACCATGAGATAACGGCGCTCTTCGAAAGAACCATACGCCCGGTTTTCTAACTGGGTGTCGATACCCTCGCCCGAGACGGCAAGAAAGCGGTCCTTTAACTTGCCACCGGCGACCGCCATCAGCAACGTTCCGAAGAAGGCCGCAGCCAGAATTAGATAAAAACGTCGGCCCTTCACGCCAAAATACCAAAGCGAAACCACAGAACTCACGACCAAGTCGATGAAGCCACCCCGCGACGCTGTCATGAACAATGTAAGTAGCATGGCGAGCATCGCTAGAAGCCACCCGATTTTCTTCATAGCGCCTTTGGCAGTCACCAAAAAAGCAAGACAGAATGGCAGGGATAAGACAATCGCGAATGCCAAATCGTTAGGATTCGAGTAAATTCCTCCCAGTACACCCTCCAGCCGCTCGTGCCCCCGTCCCTTGATCATCGAAATCACGGCAATTATGGACACCGCACCGGCTTGGATAAAAATAATTCGACGAAGCTTTTGAAAGTCCGTTACCACAAGATAGGTGAGCACCCATGCGACAAACATCTTCGAGAAGTCGATTGTGCGCATCAGAGCCCCGCCCTTCCAAACCGGCGAGAGTAGAGCTGACGCATACATCAGGCAAATGATGGTCAGCAGGTAATAACCTTCTTTCGGCAAGTGCCGAAAACTCCGCTTGGCTTTGTTGATGCTCGCCAGCAATGCTAGGAAAGCGCAAATTCCCGTGATCTTTGCAAGAGGCACGTATTTCAAACCGGGAATCCAATCTTCCGGGCGGACACAATAGACAATATAGAATGCGCTCAGCCAAAAGAAGGCCGCTCGCATCGGATCGCGTGCTGCTTGCACAGAAACATCGAGAGCTGGCCGACTCATCGTAGCCATTACGTATTACCTCCATTTAAGGCAGGTACGATCCCGGGAAGAACCGCGGAACGTTGAGACTCAACGGCCGCGGCCAACACGTCATAAAAAACTTGCCCTATCGCCGGCCAATCGTACTTCGATGCAGTGGCAGCGGCATTCAGTTCCAAGTTCCGCCGGAAATTTTGGTCGGTTAGAACCTGCACAACGGCTTGCGCGAAGTCTTGCGGGCTATCTGCTAGAAGAATGTCGCGCCCATGATGGACGCTTAGACCTTCGGCTCCGATGCTAGTAGAAACCACAGCTCTGCCACACGCCATGGCTTCATAAATCTTTAATCGAGTTCCACCACCGATCCGAAGCGGAACGATGACAGCTGTTGCGTCGCGCAGATGGTCCACTACGGACGGAACACGACCAGTCACTTCAATGCTTTCGGACGCCCACCGCTGCACACGCCTATCCGGGTTTCGGCCCACAATTCGGAATTTAACGGAAGGCTGGTGCGCTTTGATTGCGGGCAGAATCTGTTCGCAAAAATATTCGACGCCGTCGATGTTGGGCTCCCAATCCATCGCTCCCACGAACACAACGAGTTGCTGGCAAGGATTCTGCGCCGGAAGTGGCTTGTATTGTCCCAAGTCCACACCCGTGGGCACGACAGTAATTCGTGAACTGTCACACCATTGGGACATCAACTGACGGTCGTTTTCCGACACGGCGATTACGTGATGGAACTTGCGCACCATCACCTGCTCGTATCGCAGCATCTTCTGGAATTCAACCTTGTACATCGCTTTCTTAACTGCGCTAGTTTCGGTTTCCGCGTGGCGTCTCCAAATTTCGCTCTCCACGTTGTGCTGAAACAACACACTTGGAATCAGAAATTTCCCTGGAAAGTTGACAGCCACGTCGAGAAAATCGCAGACTGCAACATCGAATTCTTGCTGTCGAAACCAATCTCGCAGTTTTTGTTGTATCGCGAAAGAAGCAAACCGGCTGACCGCGTAAGGTGATCGATTGGGGAAACGGAATAGATAATCCAGACCTCGCATGTAACCGTGGAGTTCCCGCTTTTTTGTACAGACCGCAATTGCACCGGGAAGGTGTTGCGCCAATTCTGCTTCATACCTCTCATCTTGATCGCCGTCGTAATAGGAAAAACACGTAAGATCCGCATGCGCGGCTAGATGGTGCAATATGTGGTAAGAGCGGATATTCCCGCCACTGTGCACAGGTAACAGCTTGTCGGCTTTGACCCAGAGAATTTTCATGCTGCGAGCGTTGGTCAGCGTGCCCAGACCACCTTTCGTCCGGATATAAATCTCGCAAACGCTACGACCGCAGCCGTATTCAACAAGACGAAGGTCAGGGCCGCATCCGATAAACGATCCAAGGGCCCCATCTTCAGGTGAGCCATCGCCAACAGACTTAGGCCGTAGAAGGCAAGCTGCGCGATCAACATCCCTCGGTACAACATTCCATGTACAAGCAAGGAAGAAAGTAACAGGAGCGCTAAAGCAAATGGGACCAGAAGCCTCGTCAGTTTGTGGCTGATGAACTCGAATCGCACTGGATTAGCACTTGTAACAAGCCATGGCGCTACCTGTACGAGTTGGTAATTTCCTCCCAAGGTGCGTACTTTCCGCGCAAACTCTCGGGTGCTTCCGAGATCAGGAAGATCCCAGGCCCGCGCTTCGGGTTCGAAGATCACACGTTTGCGCTGCTTCACGATTTGCATTGGAGTGAACACGTCATCGAGGATTACGTCTGGCGGAAGGGGAATGAATAGGCTGCGCCGAATTCCATAAAATGCACCCGTAGCGCCTATCACGGAACCTGAAGCACTTTCCCACTCACGAATTTTTTTCTCAATTCGCCAATATAGTCCCATCCCTCTTACACTTTCCCGTTTCGTGGGATCACCGAGCATCAGTTCGCCACTTACACAACCCACGTCCGGATCGGCAAAATCCGATACCAGCTTGCCCAGCGCTTTTGTCTCAATCATCTGCCTCGCGTCGGTGAAGACCAGAATTTCTCCGCTGGCAATTTCAATTGCATCGTTCAGGCTGGCCGCTTTTCCTCGCGATAGCTGGTTCAAAACAACTTGTACGCGCGAGTCTTGCGCAAACTCGCGCAGGACACGCTCTGTTTGGTCCGTTGAACCGTCAGAGGCGATGACGATTTCGATCTTCTCAGCCGGATACTCCAAGGCAAGCAGGTTATCTAGTTTCGCAGGCAGTATTTTTTCTTCGTTACACACCACCATCACGAGGGAAACGCGTGGTTCGAAGTTCCCGCTCAAAACTGGTCTGGGAAAAAGTTTGCTTCGCATCCAAAGCCAGAACGGATATCCAGCGTAGGAATACACAATGAGTGCTGCGGAAATCCAAAAAATCCAGATCATTGTGCCCCTCGACCAAGCAGCACAATCTTCACGGTCTGGAACATGATTAGGAAGTCCAGGCCAAGTGAGGCATTTTTGATGTAAAAGAGATCAAACTGCAATTTTTCTTTAGCATCTTCGACTGTATTTCCATACTTGTATCGAACCTGAGCCCACCCAGTTATACCGGGACGAACCATGTGCCGAACGCCGTAGTACGGTATTTCCTTGCTGAGCCACTCCACAAACTCCGGCCGCTCGGGTCGAGGGCCGACGAATGCCATATCGCCTTTAAGAACGCACCAGAGCTGAGGAATTTCATCGAGGCGCGATGAGCGAAGAAACTTGCCGATCTTAGTGATTCTCGGATCATCATCATTCGCCCATGTGGCTCCAGTATCAGCCTCAGCATCGCGGCGCATCGTCCGGAATTTATGGCAGAAGAAAATTGATCCTCCCAATCCGACACGTTGCTGGCTATAAAAAACGGGGCCCGAAGAATCCATCTTGATCGCCAACGCAATGAAAGGGATCAGCGGTAGTGCCAGCAGCAAGCCGATGAACGAAACGAGTAAAGACAGGATGCGCCGCACAACCAAAAACCAAGTGCTGAAGCGAAAACCTTCGGCGAATATCAGCCAACTGGGATAAAGCTGCTCGACTTCGATCTTTCCGGACATTTTCTCTAACCAGGAGGTCGCCTCCTCGATCTTGACTCCCCGGAGTCGAAGTCGGAGGAGTTCCTCCATCGGAATTGCCCCGCGCCGATCCGAAACAGCCACGATCACCCGGTGTAAGTCGTGATGACGGTAACTCTCAATCAGATCGGTCGTGGTGTTTTCGAGAGTTGGCGCTCCCTCCATGGCTCCACTCCAGCCGACGACTCGGATTCCCAGGTCTGGACTTGTCCGCAAACCTTGTACGAGTCGTTGAGCACGCTCCCCGCTGCCCAAAACGTACACGCGCTCCTGAAGATAGGGCTGCTGCAATAACCACGAATAAGCGGTGCGCCAACCCAGCAGGGCGATCGTGAGGATGATTAGGCCCGTGAGCGCTGAACCATTTCCAATCAAAAACCCTGGGAAGATGAATCCGATTGCTGACAGGAGCAGCGCTAATAATCCTGGAACCAATAGAAGGCGGAAATACAATTCTCCGCGCGCGTTGAAATGAGCCGGATCGTAGAGATCGAACCAATGCGAACAGACTAAAACCAGGATCGTCACAATGACGAGCTTGATGTAACCGCCTTCGTAGTTCAAAACCACGTAGAAATTTTCGGGGAACTGCAGAATCGTTCCCAGAAGAAACGATGTCCAAACGATCAACGCTTCACCGATCAAAAGGATCAGTGAGCGGACCGGGTAATAGACATTGAAGAGGCGGATCACGGAAAGTCCCTGCCGTACTAGGCTTGACTCCCATCGACCGGACCGTAGTAATAACGCGAATAGTAATCGCTAGCATCTTCGCTGATGCCGTTAAGTACAACGCCAACCAACTGCTTATCCGAAAATTCCTGACGTGCCTTACGAGCCATGTCCACTGGCGTGGTATTTGAACGGACAACCATCAAGACTCCGTCGCAGTATTTCGCGAGTTGACTTGCGTCGGCCACAGGAACGGCTGGCGGTGAATCAAGGATGATCCAGTCAAAAAGTGGTTCGACACGCTGCATCAAGAGCTTTAAACGTCCATTCGATACCAGTTCAGGCGCATTGGAGACCGCCCTCCCTGCGGGCAGGAAAAAAAGATTGTCAATCGAGCCGCGCTGGATAATCGAGAATTCATCGCTCTCTCCCGTGAGATAGTTCACGAGACCAGGGGTGGATTCCGTACCTATCGACTGATGCAAGCGAGGTCCGCGCAAATCGCCATCGATCAAGAGGATCCGGCGTCCGTGCTGACGCACAAGCACTTGCGCAAGATTGAGTGCGACAAAGGATTTTCCTTCTTTAGGAAGTGCACTGGTCACCAACAACTTCTTCAACGTACCGCTTTCGCGCATGTGACACAAACGCGATCGCAATGTACGGAACTCCTCGGTCCCTGCTTTCTGATCGTCTCCTGAAACAAACAGCATGACCTTCGGATCAGGATTCCAGTTTCCCTGTGCGCAACGTGCCAAGAGAGTGTCAGCAGTCACCTGACTCGTGAAAGCAGGCATCGTTTCCGACGCAGGATTCGGTGCGCTCTGCACCGCCGTCGCGGATGAGAAAGCTGGAGAATGCTCAACTTCCCTTTCCGCCAGTGGTGTAGATTCCGACGGAACCCCTTGAGAGGATGCTCGTTCCTGTTCCGCTTTTTTCAATGCCTCGTGAATTCGGCTCATAATTTCCTTTCGTTGGGGAGGTCGGATTCAGATTGACGAAGCCGGTCGGCTAGCGTCGCCAACGTCTTAAGGGCTTCCGCAACATCAAACTTTTCGCTAGAAAGCGAACTGGATGGAGTCATTGCTGAAGAAGCCGTGTCCGTACTCAGATCAAAATCTCGGGCCACTGCTTCCACCACTCCCACCGCAACACTCTTCTGTTGATCCACGAACGCGCTTACGAGGCAATGCTCGCAAAGCAAATTGACAACGCGAGGAATGCCGTTGGAAAACTTATGGATTGCCACGAGTGCTTCGGGGTCAAAGATCGGCTGTCCGTTCGAACCCGCAATGCGCAAACGCTGCTGCACATAAGCTTTCGTTTCCTCCAGGCTTAGAGGATGCGTCTTCGCGCGTAAAGTGAGGCGCTGACGTAATTGACGCAATTGTGGCTGCTTAAGTTTCTGTTCCAGTTCCGGCTGTCCCACAAGAACAATTTGAAGCAGTTTCTCAGTAAAAGTCTCGAGATTCGTAAGCATTCGAATTTCCTCGAGTACTTCATCCGAAAGATTCTGCGCCTCATCCACGATCAACACGGCCGTCTCGCCTGCGCGGTAACGATCTAGGAGCCAGTTGTACAGTCGAAGCAATATCTGACTCTTCGATTTCGAATCGCAGGGAATGCCAAAATCCGCCATCATGTAATCGAGGAATTGAGGTACATTCATCCGCGAATTGAACACAAAGGCAGTCGCAACCTGCTGCAGACGTAGCCACTCCAATAGCTTGTTGATCAGCGTCGTCTTACCCGTTCCAACTTCACCGGTAAGAAGAACAAACCCTTTCCGGCTCTGGATTCCATACGTCAGACAGGCAAGGGCCTCCTCCGTGTGGCGCGTTAGAAACAAATAACGCGGGTCCGGATTAACGTTAAATGGATTGGCGCGCAGGCCAAAAAATTCCTTGTACATGCTTCCCTCTACGTTCGAACGTTCTGATGTATATCAGCGGTATCAGTAGAATCCGACGAACGCCCCCATCGCTTATGCCCGTTCTTGCCGTTTCCGTTCTTGAATTCTTCTGTAAGCCACGGCACAGAAACGAGAGTCGGTAATTCGAGTGCAGCTACTACGTCCTGCTCGGTTCGGATCGACTTGTCGCGTAGCTCCAGCCACATTGCGATTGCAAGGCCGATGAACAAACCGACTCCTAGTCCACCCCCAGCAAAAAGCCAGCGATTGGGAAAACTCGGAGATTCTGGCAAAGATGCCTGATTCAGCAGCCGCATCTGTTCGCCCTGTTGGCGCCGCTCCATGTCGGTTGCCATTTCTGAATCGCCCTTCTTGGCAAGCAGATCCTGGTAACTCTTCAGCGCAGTGTCGTAATCTCGCGTAAGTTGCTTGTACTGTTCTTCAATCCCCGGACTGAGGGCCATACGGCCCTGATAAACCTGAACCTGGGCTTGTAGACGCTTCTGCTCGCGCGATGTTTGTTCGATGACTTGCTCGTACTGATGAATCTGCAAACGCAACTGTCGTATTTCTGCTGGCTCAGAAGCACTTGCCTTTTCCGTGCCTTCGGTGGGCGCAGCAGATGCGGAGTTCACTTCCGCAAGCCTCTTTTTCAATTCTGCAATGTCAGCTTTCGTCTTAATCACATCGGGATGATCAGCCGTGTAGCGTGCCTGCAGTTGGAGTAATTGGGACTGCAGCGTGGCAAGTTGCTGCTCTAACGTCGCCGGATTAGTTGATGATTGCGTCGACTTCCATGCGGCCAACTGCTGCGCCAAAAGCGATTCTGTGTACGCCTTGTCCTGCTGAGCACGATTTAGGGACTGCGTATTCGAGTCCAATTGAGAATTCGCCGCCATCAGCAGCTTGAGATTGTTGTCGACATCCCCTGGCAACTGACCCATGTACTGACGCTTGAAAACGGCCAACTTGGAGTCTTGCTCGTCGAGGTCTTTCTTCTTCTCTTCAAGCTGTCGCGTCAAAAATTCGGTCGTACTCTGCGCTACTTGCTCGCGAGACTTAAGGTTTTCTTCAATCATCAAGCTCGTAACCGCGTCACAAACTTCTTGAGCTTCGCGCGGGCTACGCGCGGTGTAGTTGACGGTGAATCCGGGAACGTCATTACCTTGCCCAGGCTTTTTCGGCTTCTTGGCCGCTTGACTTATGTCCGTAGAAACAGGCTCGATCGACAGATTGGAACGTACTTCGTCGACCATGTCGGCAACGTTGCGGTTCTTAGCAACCGGCAGATTCTGTAACGCGGGTAGAAGGCGAGACTGTGCCAATACCCGTTGCTGAACGGTCGCGATACGCTGCATCAAATCCTCGGTGACCACGGGTTTGACATAGCCTTCGGGCACTTTCTGTTCCTCAACCAGCACTAGCGACTGGGAGGTGTATTTGGCCGGAAATGCGTAAGAGATCAGGAAACCCGCCAAGGGGGCCAGCAATGCAGGAATCAGGATCACCTTGATTCGCCGGCGAAACATCGCCAGATAATCGTCCATACTTAATTCGCGATTCTCAATCATTTGCTCATCCAATTCTGGCTCACAAGGAGCCTTCTTATCTCAGATGTTTCAATGCCTCAATCAAGTCTGACTGGCCGAGGACGCCATCCCAATCCAACAGTTACGACATGCCGTTGCCCGCTGTGGCTGCAAGAGGGATCTCCTGCGCAAAGCGCATCGTCGAAAGAAACTTCAGCAAACTGATAAGTAAGAAACAATCTCAACTCACGAGTCAGCTGCCGATGCACACCGGTTCCTGCATAGATGCTGTTGAAATGGGCCGCATTCACACCAAGAAAGCTGTCCTGAAGCCGTTTGTTACGCGAATATCCGACATCGGCAAACCCCTCATATTTTCGGCCAAGTGCGCGCGTAACATTGAATCTGATGATGTCACTTTCAGCTCCTGCAAAGAAGCCAGATCCCGTTGTGTTGTAACGTGAGTAAACGAAAGCGAAGGTAGTCTTTGGGAAACGATAGTGCAGCGAAGCGCGGCCGCTGCCGGTGAGCCGATTTGTGTTGCCGAACACAGGATCCCGCAATTCAGTCACCTGAGGGCCAGCAGCGATCACGAAACTCATTCTCCCCGTAATCGCGCGACCATACATGATGTGACCGAGATGAGTGTTGAACGTGTTTCCGCCACCCGGAAATTGAAAGTGCTGATATCCGTAGATAAGGCCAATCTGGTCCTTACGTGAGAGCACGTAGTTGTAGCCCACCTGAGCTGCTGTCTGACGACTGTCGACTAGGTTCTGTGTATCGTCCGTGAAGTGACCGATCCCATAGCCAGCGGTGAACGTTACGCTTGAACGAGGTGTGAGGTGTTGGGCTATGTCGATCGTCGAAAGATTTGTCAGGTGCGGTTCATTGCCCAGCGTCCCCAGCTGTCCGACCCCAAAAAAGTGGAGCGCACCTCCAAAGCCCCCTACGCCACCTCCACCAATTGCGCCTCCAAAGGGAAATCCGCCGACTCCACCATAGGAACCAAATCCAAACGTACCTTCGGGTAGATAAGAGAAATTGTTACGCAGCGTCAGATGTCCATTGCGCCAAAAAGTTCTTCCAAAAGAGTCGAGAGAGTGAACTTGCCGGGTACCTAATCCATGAGTGTAAATTCCAGCTCCTCCGACGTAGTCCAGACCTGCGTCGAAGCGGCTCCAGATGCGCTGGACTGCGAGGCTGCCAAGCACTCGCGTGACCGATCGCACCTTGGCGTTGCTAAAATCCCCGGCTGCATTGGTGTCCAACGATTCGCTAACGGCCAACCCAGGCTGGATGTAGTTCTTCACGTCCGAACCGGGCTCGAACACTGGCTCGTCCAGTCCGGAAAGTGGCGGGTTCTCTGTGGCCTGCTGAGGAGGGGTTTCCTGTCCGAAAGCAGGTGCGGGCTGGTTGGGCGTTTGTGCACCCACTTCCGGGGTTGGCATATTCTGAGCCTGTGCAATCACTCCAAACACAAGGAGTGCAATTGGCAACCAGCCTCGAACTTCGAAATCGACAAATTTACGGTACGACAATGGTATCCCCCGGTCTTAGAACGAGGTTTTGATCTACTGACTCGCCCTTGATCAGTTGTTTGTAATTAACCGGTGTCTTGATTTGACGTCCATTTTCGGTACGTAATACGTAAATCCCTTTAGTGTTTGCAAATTGCGTAAAGCCGCCGCTGGCCAATGCCTGCAGTACGGTCATGTTGGGCAGCATGGGCAATGGTCCGGGATGAAGGACTTCTCCGACGAGGTACACGCGCTTGCTGTTGATCTGAGTAACAACAACCGTCACTCGAGGATCAGCAACAAACTTCTTCAATTTCCCCGTCAAAGAGTCTGCGAGCTGCATTGGCGTCAGGCCGGCTGCCTGAACATCGTTCAAGAGTGGCAATGAAATCTTCCCATCGGGCCGCACCGGCAGCGTTGCGGTGAGGTCAGGCTCCTTCCAAACCGATACATGCAGTGTGTCATCGGGGCCAATGATGTATTCCGGACCCGCAACTGACTTTGGCTCCGGGGCCGGTGCCGCAGCACTTTTTGCGGTCGCAGCACCAGCAGTGGCACTGTCCTGGCAAAACGCTGTCAGTGCGCATGCGAACACGATCAAGATTCCCCAAAGCAACTTTTGGTTCATACCTTCTCCTGGAACTTAGGAAGTTCCATACTCTTCGAATCCAATTTGTTTCAACTTGTAGAGCAAAGCCTTATAGCTAATCTGCAATTCCTGAGCGGCACGGCGACGATTCCAACGTGTCCGCGTTAGAGCTTTGAGAATCAGTTCCCTTTCCGCTTCACGAGACGCAGCGCGTGCCGCTTGCTTAAGGGAAACCCGCTCACCCGCACGATCAGTTTTCTGAAGCATCGAGCGCAGCCCGCGCATAGCCAACGCTTCATCTCCGAGGACAACGATTGCCTTCGCGGCATCCTCCAACTCGCGAATATTGCCCGGCCACGCGTACTCTTGAAATAACTGCAGGGTGGAATCGCTTAGACGCGGAAGTGCGCATCGAAACTCGCGCGAATATTTTTCAAGAAAGAACGCTACCAGTTGCGGTACATCCTCTTTTCGCTGCCGAAGTGGAGGCAAACGAAGTGACACACCGCTCAAGCGGTAGTAGAGATCTTCCCGCAACCTGCCGGATTTCACTTCCATTTCAAGATCTCTTGACGTTCCACAAATCAGGCGAGCTTGGAGAATTGGGTGCCCATTACCGGGTATCGCAGTGAGCAAACGAAAAAGCTCGAGCTGAGATTCCTTGGGCAGATCCGCAAATTCGTCCAAGTAAACCGTCCCTGCACCCCAAATGGAAGCCGCCCCGGCGACCAGCAGGTCGGGTGTGAGATCAGCACAGCAAACAGCCTGGAAACTCTCCTCTTTTCGTTGAGACATCTCGTGGAGGAACCGGGCTGCAGCGTGCTTTCCAGCTCCAGGTTCGGCCATCAACAGAACTGGCAGATCGCGCCCCGCCAGCTCGCCCAAGACCGCTTCCACCGACCGCATCGAGGGGCTGCACGCTTCGACAAAAAGCTTCGTCGCGGGTTCCACTGGTACGGCGGGCATATTCCCGATTTCGGCTTTCGTTTCCTCTACAGACATTCGCTTCCTGTTGAACTCAGAGCCAAGGCATCGCCCTTGAGTTCTAAGCACGGCTTTCGCCATCCTGCTCACCTAGGCTGGGTTCCATTGAGAATTCTATTTCGTTCATTTTCAATAACTTAAGGAAGGGTACTTTTAGCACCCGAACCCCGCCTACAGCTTCTACCGTATACGCGAAAGGACAAAAGAGAAAGTTTTTTCCCATTTATCCGTAATGTCCGACTAGTGACAATGGTAATTGGCCTTCAACCCAAGCTGCCAAACCCTCGGTAGGTTTTCTTATCTTATTGAAAGTAGAAGGCGTGCACTTTGGATGTGGACTTGAGCGGGTGAGCATCCTTGATGAATGATCGTTATCTTCGCAGTACAAGGGCGCTCGATTGTTTGCGTGCCGCCGCTAGTGGGCTTATGCTCCGAAAGAGTGAATGGCACGGCACAGACTTACAAAGCAGACACCGAGACGGGAGAGGCGCGTCGAGGTGGCTGGGCGGAATCAATCATCTTGCTCTTCCTCACCGGGTGGCTCTACTTCTCAGTGATGGGAAGACTGATTGGTCAATGGCAGGCGGATCCTAATTTTTCGCACGGATTCTTCGTTCCGGCATTTTCTCTCTTCGTCCTTTGGCAAACTCGCTCGCGGATTTCCGCCGCCCGTGTCCAGCCTTCCTGGATTGGCGCTCTCATATTGCTGTTCGGTCTCACGCTCTTGGTCTTAGGAAACCTAGGGGCTGAGCTCTTTCTTTCCCGCGCTTCCTTCCTGATCGTTGTCGGTGGGATGGTGGTCTTGATGTGGGGTTGGAACGTGTTCCGCGCTGTTCTATTTCCTTGGGCATTTCTGATTCTGATGATTCCGATCCCAGCAATCATTTTCAATCAGCTGACATTTCCATTGCAGATCCTCGCGTCGAAAATCGCGAGCTGGAGCTTACCAGTAATGGGAGTTCCGGTTTTGAGGGAAGGTAATGTCATTCAGTTGCCCGCGATGGCACTGGAAGTCGCCGAAGCCTGCAGCGGTATTCGATCACTGCTATCGCTGGTGACGCTTGCGGTAATTTATGGCTATCTGATCACCGAGTCTACTCGGATGCGCATCGTGCTCGCTCTCGCAGCGATTCCAATAGCCGTGGCCGCCAACAGCCTGCGTATTGTTGGAACCGGTCTGCTTGTCCAATATTGGGATCCCGCGAAGGCAGAGGGCTTCTTTCACAGTTTTTCAGGTTGGCTAATCTTTGTCGTTTCGTTGGGAATGCTTTTCCTGCTGCACAAGTTTCTTGAAAAAATTTGGCCAGATCGCCGTATCGCCTGATGGGGAGTAGTCATTGATTCGCTTAAATACCCGATTGATCGTTGCCACACTTCTGTTGGCGGGGACTGCATTGTTCTTGCAGACACGAGCTGGAAGCGAGGTCTTTCCTCCTCGTCAGCCATTACAGAATGTGCCTAAACAGCTGGGACCGTGGACTGGCACGGACGTGGAAATCTCACAGGAAGTGAAAGAGATTCTGGGCAATGGAGAGTTTCTTCAAAGGGTCTATCGTTCCGATTCAGCAAATCAGCCGCCGATTGATCTATTTATCGCCTATTTCCCGAGCCAACGAGCTGGAGACACGATTCACTCGCCCAAGCATTGCCTGCCCGGCTCAGGATGGTTGCCCCTTGAATCCAGCAGAATTTCGATTGCACCCAGGGGGGCCTCGCCTTTTATTGTGAATCGGTACATCGTGGGAAAGGGAGAAGCACGCCAACTCGTTCTGTACTGGTATTGGGCCCACTCCCGCGCAGTAGCAAGTGAATACTGGGCAAAATTTTATTTGGTGGCGGACTCGATCCGTATGAACAGAAGTGATGGAGCTCTTGTCCGTGTAAACACGCCGATGAACGAAGGAGAAACGACGGAGCACGCTCAGGAAAGACTCATGTCAGTTGTCGATTCCCTGAATCCCCTGCTCGATCGTTACATCCCTCGCTGATGGAACTCTTCGGTTTCCTGTGTGACGCGAGTAAGTACTCGCAATTACGATACTTGAGTTACGTTGCAGTGAGTCCTACCAACATGCCGCCCGTTGCGGGAGACTAGCGAAAATGAAACTATCGACATACCGAGCATACATTGTTGCCGTTGTAGCCCTGTCACTTCTTGTGGGTTGCTCTCGAGATCCCAATGTTCGGAAGCAGAAGTATTACGAGAGCGGCCAGCGCTTCTATGAAAAAGGCAAATACCGGGAAGCGGCGATTCAGTACGCCAATGCAACGCAAGTCGACCCGCGTTTCGTTGATGCTCATTACCAACTCGGGCAAACCTATCTCAAGCTACAGCAGTGGACCCGCGCTTACCAGGAACTCGCAAAAGTGGTTGAACTGGCTCCGGACAATTTCTCGGCACGCTTGGATCTGACGAACCTTTTGATCGCGGGCCGTGAATTTGGGCAGGCGAAAGAGAACCTTGATTATCTTTTGACGAAAGAACCCAGTAGTCCAGAAGTTCACGTCGCCTTCGGCAACTTCTACGCACAAGAAGGAAATCTGCCATCTGCAATTCAGGAAATGCAAAAGGCCCTTCAACTTGGACCTGACAGAGCCGACACGTACCTCAGTCTCGCCTTATTACAGATTCGCTCGAATCAACCGGATGCTGCTGAACAGAACTTTAAGAAGGCTCTGCAGCTAAACCCGAAATCGAGCACAGGAATGCTTGCCTACGGTGGATTTTTGCAGTCTCGATCCAGATTGCCTGAGGCAGAGCAACAATATCGCAATGCAATTGCGGCAGATGCCAAGAACACCGATGCACGCAATGCGCTCGCACGGTTGTTGATAACACAGGGCCGCAAAGGAGAAGTTGAAGCATTCCTGAAGCAAACCAAAACGGATCTTCCGGAAAACTCGGCTGGGTATCGCATGCTTGGCGATTACTACTTCGCAGTTGGCGATTTGGACAAAGCAGTGGACGAATATGCATCGTTGTACAGAGATCACGCTGCTGATCCGCTGGTGAAGAAGAACTACATTCAACTGTTGATTTTGAAGAACAGATTGGACGAAGCCCGCAAACTTGACGACGAAGTTTTGAAAACAAACGGAAACGATGCAGAGGCACTCGTCTATAAGGGACAGATTCTAATACGGCAAGGGAAACCAGCCGAAGCCGTCGAGGCTTTGCAAGCTGCAATCAAGAGTGATCCCAACAGCGGCGTTGCTCATTATCATATGGGAATCGCATTCGACCTTACTGGAAATCCTACACGGGCTGAGAGTGAGTGGCGGGATGCGATCCGATTGCGGCCAGATCTCACCGATGCCTACCGAGCTCTCGCTGCCGCGGCAGCCCGAAAAAACGATATGCAAGGTCTGGCGCAGAACGCCGAGCAAATTATCGCGACGCAACCGCTTTCCCCGGATGGATTTCTGTTAAGGGCTGCGGCCGAAACCACTCGGAAACAGTTCCCACAAGCGGAACAGGACATTCAAAAAGCGATTCAACTTGCTCCACAGAGTCCCGCCGGATACGTTCAGCTCGGCAATTTGCGACAGTCTCAATCTAAATACTCGGATGCGCAAAAAGCGTTCCAGCAAGCCCTCGATAAAGATCCTGCCTCCTCCGACGCATTGCAAGGTTTGATGAATGTCTACCTGTCCCAGAAACAAACTGACCAAGCGATCTCGGCGGCTAACGCTCAGATCGCGAAGGTTCCAAACAGCAGCGCTTTCCATGACTTGTTAGGTAGTGCTCTTTTCACAAAAAAGGACCTGCAAGGCGCGGAAGCCGAGTTGAAGAAGGCGATTCAGTTAGATTCCAAGAACATCGACGCGCTCGTAAAACTAGGACAAGTGCAAGTTGCGATGGGGGCAACTGAGCGAGCGATTGCAACGTATGAGCAATCGATTAAGGACAACCCTCGCGAGGCGAGTTTTTACGTGCTGGCTGGCGAGCTTTATGAAACGAAGCGCGACACCGCGAAAGCCCGACAGATGTATCAGAAAGCTCTCGATCTACAACCAGAAAACCCGCTTGCCTCGAACAATATGGCGTATGTGATGCTCGAAGAGGGTGGAAATGTCGATGTCGCTTTATCTATGGCGCAAACAGCCCGGCGAGCCATGCCAGACTCACCAAACGCCGCCGACACACTAGGTTGGGCCTACTATCAGAAGGGCGCTTATTCAACTGCCATTGGTTTGTTCAAGGAAGCGATGAAAAAAAGGCCGGACGATGCGACGCTCAACTACCATCTCGGTATGGCGTACTTGAAAAGCGACCAGCAGGCGCTTGCAAAACAACATCTCGAGCGGGTGTTGAAGATCAATCCCAATTACGCTAAGGGCGACGATGTGAAAAAAGCACTTGCGCAATTGCGGGGTTGATCGATCTCAGTAGAAATTCGAACTATATAGGCCGCTGATCTCAGTCGGCCGCAGCTCCAGTGTTAACCGAATTCTCAGCCTGGCGCCGCAGTGCGCGGTTTGAAGGCAATCCAGCATCACGAATTTTATAAAGTAGCGCGCGATAGCTGATACTCAGCGCGCGTGCGGCACGCTTGCGATTCCAATGATTCGCCTGAAGAACCTTCAGAATGACCTTGCGTTCGAGTTCGCGAGTCGCCTGCCTGGTCAGTTTCTTGAGCGAGATTGGTCCCTCCAGAGAAATTTCTGGATTGAAAAAATCCGGCTCTCGCGCCACCAGGTCTGAGGCGATCACGTCTTCATTTCCGAGAATCACATAACGCTTGATAAGGTTTTCCAGTTCGCGGATATTGCCGGGCCAGTGATACTTCTGCAAGACCGACATCAGCTCATTCGACAAGGACTTTGCTCTGCAGTTGTACTTGCGATTGTAGTATTCGAGGAAATACGTCGTCAGATCTGGAATATCCGATCGCCGCTCACGCAGCGGAGGCATGTGCAAATTTACAACGTTGATGCGATAAAAAAGATCTTGCCTGAATGTTCCATTCTCAATCTCAGTCTCAAGATGCCGGTTTGTGGCACAGACAATCCGGACTTCAACTTTCTTGTCCTCTTGTGCACCGATTCGACAGAACTGGCCATCCTGCAAAAGCTGAAGTAGTTTCGATTGAAGCGCAAGATCCAATTCTGATATTTCGTCCAGGAAAAGTGTGCCACGATGGGCCATTTCTACGCGGCCGGGCTTAGTGCCGTATGCGCCCGTGAAAGCACCCTTTTCGTAACCAAAAAGTTCACTTTCCAAGAGGGTGCCCGGAATCGCTGGGCAATTCACTTTTACAAACGGACCTGTCTTCCAGGGGGACAAGCCATGAACCATTCGCGCAATGATGTCTTTACCGGTGCCGCTCTCGCCGTGAATAAGAACCGGAACATTAGCTGCGGCAACCTTGTTCATCCGCGAGCGGAGAGCCACCATCGCGTCTGAACGCCCGAAAACGATGGAATCAGGAGGAATCTCTCCGATTGATTGCGCCAAAGAACTGACAGAATTTGTCGTCATATGGATGTCGGCGGGAGCTTTAGCCCACCTGGACTAAGAATTTGCACCTCAAGCACCAAACATTGCGTATTCAACCGAACATCTCCGATTTCCGCACAATTTTCGCGCTAAATCAGCATGTTAGCTCTCTTGCTCACCGGCGGTAACGTTACGAAAAGACGTATGGAAAGTAGCTAGAGAAGACAATTTTTGGAGGGCAAAATCTTTCACACGAAGAAGCAAATTACCTCTTCGGAAAGGGAAATTTGGCTTCCGCAGGTGCGGTTAAAGGACGAGAGAACTTCAAACCTAGCAAGTGATAACCGTTCGCTTGATGAACACGTACCGCCCGCGCGCGCAGCATCCGAGATGATTTGGGGAGCGAAGGAGAAGCCGCCAGGGGTGCACTTGGAATTTCGAGCAGGACTCGTGCGGATTGCGGCAAGGCACGGCGTAGTGCAACCAAGGCACCTCCGCCCCCAATGTTAAGTGCTGTCGCGAACTCTAAAAACTCTTTTCCCTTATCGTCGCGGCTCCGGACAAAAACTGGGATTGCCAAGGGCAAACGCTCCCATTTACGAAGCTCACGTGCTGGTTCTGCTTTTGGGGTCAACGTGCTGGCTCCGGTAGTGAACCAAACAAACCTAGACCCATATCTGGAGGCACCTATCGGGCCAAACCCAAACTAACCCTATAAAGCTTTCTAAGATGCTTTGGAGAAGCGCAATGCTACCTCCAATTCCCCTACGGGCGCGGGATTTTAAGCCCGCGAAAAACCGGGTAAAAGCCCAAATATTCGGTGTCATCCTCGGACGCAAGTTATACAAAACTGCAATTTTTTTCCTCTGATGTATACGGAAATGTCATTTCCGTTGACACCTTCTGGAGGCTGACTTACTATCTTTTTACCCGCGATGCAGTTCCGCTCTATTTCCTCCCTCGTATGACCACGGGATCAAACATATGGCGGCTTCACCGGATAAGTCTCTGGAAACACACTCTCAAAAGCCAGCCGCTGATCAAACGCAATTACCCGGCGAGACATCCTTAAGCCACAATGACCGACTGGAACTTGAGCAGGAGCTACTGCAGCTCCGGGACAGATTTCGTCGTACAACCAACGCATTGGCGTCCGCCGCCCATGATTTGAAGACACCGCTCGCAATCCTGAATGGATACATAGAGCTTCTTCAGAGCGGAAAGCTCGGATCGATGAATGAGAAGCAGCGGGAAGTTCTAGGCGATATGCATGCCAGTGGACAGCGACTGCAGAATTTCATCCAAGATTTCTTGACCTATAGCGTTCTTGAAACCGGCGAAATGAAGATGAGATACGAAGTCGCCGACATGAATGCTTGTTTGTCAGAAGTATGCCGAATTTGGTCTCACCGTTTTCAAGAGAAAGGTTTGGCTCTATATTTTCTCGCCAATGACAAGTTGCAGCGCTTTGCATTCGATTCCGCCAAAGTGCAACGCGCGATTTCCAATCTGCTGGAAAACGCATCAAAGTTTACGCCCTCTGGAGGTACGGTTTGGCTTCATGCGGAACCCTACATGTGGGAACGCCGCTCTGCATTCAAACCGACCGCCGGGGAAAGACGTCGTCAGAACCTTGGATCTCCAAATTCTGTTAAGGTAAGCGTTTCTGACACCGGCCCCGGAATACCTGTGGAGTATCACATCGAGGTATTCGACGATTTTTTTCGACTTCCGTCCGCGGAAGGACAGGCTGAGGGAATGGGATTAGGGCTCGCTATCGCGCGTCGCCTGGTTCACAGCATGGGCGGTAAAATATGGGTGGAGAGTGAAACGGGAGCAGGATGCAAGTTTTCATTTCTTGTGCCGATGAAGCCCGTGATTAACAATACCCCCAAGGGGAAACAGAATGAGTGAATCGGCCAACATTCTGCTGGTTGATGATGAACCCGGAATGCTGCGCTATATCCGGACTCTGCTCGAAGTCGACGATCACAAGGTTGAAACGGCGACCACCGGCGAAGAGGCAGTCGAGCGCGTACAGAAAGGCTTGCAGCCGGACCTCGTCCTGCTTGATGTGCTGATGCCTGGTATCGATGGGCTACAAACACTTGAGCAGCTTCGCCAGATGAAACCTGGCGTAAAGGTCGTGATGCTATCGTGCGTGAGCGATACGCGCAAAGTTGTGCAAGCGATGAGACTTGGTGCGCACGACTACCTAACCAAACCGTTTCAGAAGGCTGAGCTTGATGCAGTTATCGGCCAGTGTCTCAACGCAAACCAGCAGTCTTATCCGGGAGAGGTCGAGGAACTGGCGGATGATGTCTTCTTCGTAGCAGCCAGTCCTCCAATGCGCAAGATACGCTCGCAAGCCGCGCTTGTCGCGAATGTCGATATTCCAGTTCTGCTCCTTGGTGAAAGTGGAACGGGTAAAGAAGTTGCTGCCCGTCTGATTCATAAGCTTTCGCCCCGCGCACACCGGACATTTTTGAAAGTGAACTGCGCAGCTGTTCCGGCAGATCTGCTTGAAAGTGAACTGTTTGGTTATGAAGCTGGAGCCTTCACAGGCGCTACGCACGCCAAGCCCGGGAAATTCGAACTGTGCAACAAGGGCACGATCCTGCTGGATGAAATCGGAGAAATGCCGCCGCTGCTGCAAGCGAAACTGCTGCATGTTCTGCAAGACCAGCAATTCTCGCGCCTTGGAAGCCGGTCGGTTGTGAAGGTTGATGTTCGCATACTTGCCGCAACCAACATAAACATCCCAGAAGCCCTGGCCACAAAGCGATTGCGGGAAGATCTTTACTATCGTTTGAACGCTTTCACTCTGAATATCCCACCGCTCCGTGAACGCAAAGAAGAAATTCCGATTTTGCTGAAGCATTTTATGTCACGGATGTCGGAACGCTATGCGCGACCATCATTACCACTCTCCACCAACCTGATGGAAGCGTGTCTCGGTTACTCATGGCCGGGTAATCTTAGAGAGCTTAGCAATTTCGTGAAGCGCTACATCGTCCTGGGAGACGAAAAGTTAGCGGTTGCCGAACTGAGTCCTCGAAATGACGGCACTGGCGGAATGCGTGCGGATTCTCCAAAGGACAGCACGTCTGGCAATTCAGGCGGCGGACTGAAGTCGCTAGCTCGAAGCGCCAAGGATGAGGCAGAAGCTGAAGCCATCACACATGCATTGGAGCAGACAAACTGGAATCGGAAGCAGGCGGCCACACTCCTCAAAATAAGTTACAAGGCGCTGCTCTACAAAATTCGCCAGTACGGGATTGCACAGCAAACCACAGGGCAAAACCGGCTTTCGGCGAAAGCCTAGCTGCGATTCACGTCAGTGAGAACCCAACCTACTGAACAACCAACGTGAGTGGGCTCGTCCTGGACGCCGAACCAGAAGAGGCAGAAACCGTAATCGTGTAAGTTCCTGCGGGAGTTCCCCCTGTGACTGGTGGAGTGGTTCCACTGCTGCCACAGCCAAATTGCAACGCGATCAACGCGGCCAGAATCATGATTCCCAAAAATGTCAACCAGCGACGTCGCCCTCCGCGCCCCAGAAGCGCAATACCCCCGATAGGAAGCCAGAGCGCATAAATCAAACTGTTCAACTTCAATTGCGCAGTGTTGATGGGACGCGACGTCGTACTGATCGCAAGCTGAGCAGTCACCGGACTGGTGTTGGGAAGCGTCACAGGGGAGCTTGTGATCGTGCAGGCTGCACCTGTTGGCAGGCCCGAGGAGCAACTCAACGCAACTGAGCCGCTGTACGTCGGAAGCGGTGTCACCGTGATGGTGTAGGTGGCAGTATGGCCTGCGACGACGGTCGCAGTGCTGGGCGACACATCAACGCGGAAATCGGTCACGATCGGAGTCGGACTCGCCGTGGCGGTTACTGTCGATCCGTTGTTGAACGTAACGGTGGCACTATTGCCGATACCAGTGGGGGCCGCTGCCGTTGGTGTTACTACGATACTGACAGTGGCTGTCGCATTCACGGCAAGCGAGCCAATCGCACACGTAACGGCCGCAGGTGTTCCAGTCGCTCCGGTGCATGAACCCGGGGATGCGGTGGCGCTGGAAAAAGTGGCGCCAGACGACGGCACGACATCTGTCAAAGTGACGTTGAAGGCCGGATCCGGACCCGTATTCTTGATGGTGTACTTGAATGTGAGCGTGTTTCCTACCCCTACTGTGGTCGGTGTCGGAGCTCCCGTTACCGTCAGTGTGCTCACGGCACCAATCTTCGTGACGAACGCATCACTCGGACCGCTCAGGCTGCCCTGAAACGGATTTGCTGTCGGAAAGTTCGCTGATTGCGTTTGCCCAGTAACGTAGGTCTGATTGTTCGCATCCACCGCGATGCCGGTGCCTACGTCAGCTCCGCTGCCGCCGAGGAAAGTTGCAAACTGCCCTGTATTGCTGGCAGTGGTTGCCGTCGTATCGATACGTGCCACAAACGCGTCTGTCGCTCCGCCACCGTACGAAGCTTGAATCGGGTTCAGCTTCGGAAAATCTGATGATGCCGTCGACCCCGTGACGCGCACTCCCTGAATCCCGTCGGCCGTAATCGCAAAACCTGTTTCGTCGCCAGTGCCCCCAAGAAACGAAAAGTAGTTCAGAGGATAGATATGGGTAGTGGTGTTCTGGGTGCCGCCAATCTTCGCGATGAACGCGTCGAATCCGCCAGCCAAGGTTTTCTGGTAGGGCGCAATGGTCGATGGAATGCTGGTACTCAAGTCGGCCGAGTTCGTAGATCCTGTAACGTAGGCGTTGTTCGCCGTGTCCACAGCAATCGCGAGCCCTGTGTCTTCCAACGATCCACCTAGATACGTTGAGTACACCAACTGCGGCCCTGCGGATCCCGTGGGCGGCGTGATCTTGGCCACAAACGCATCCCGGTTTGTAGCACCTGCGTTGCACGCGGGAGGAGTGGTCGGTGGGGGACTTGTCACCGGTATATCCAGGCATGACTGGCCCGCATTAAGAATTGGGAAATCGTTAGGAGGATCCGCTCCAGTATGCCGGAAGCTCGTTCCACCAGTGATGTAAATGTTTCCACTCGTGTCAACGGCAATGCCCCCGCCGACAGCGTCCCCGTTAACAGGGTCTCCTCCCCCGAAGTAACTCGAATAAGGAAGGCTGCTAGTTCCAGAGCCTGTAGTGCTCACCTTGGCAACGAAGAACTGGGTGGTCGGGTTTGATGGCGGCCACGGGAATGTCCCGGAGGTTACGGGGAAATCTGTCGAGGATGTCGTCATGCCAGTGACATATGCGTTGCCGCGGTTGTCAATTGCAAATCCAGTCGCAGTATCTGATCCGCTTCCAGAAAGATACGTCGAATAGAGCAGGTCTGTCCCCGCCGAGTTCAACTGACTGACGAAAACGTGAGTGCCCGGCGCCTTCGGTGAGGACTGGAATGCGTTCACCGAATGGGGATAGTTTGATGATGTCGTTGTACCGCCAATGTACACATTGAATCCGCCGTCGACGCCGATCCCCGCTACGGTCTCCGTTCCAGTGCCACCCAGGTAGGTAGCGAAGAGGAGAGTCGAGCCGGTTGCATCGAACTTCGCTACAAATGCATCATTGGGTGCGTCAAGTGTGGGCTGCGTAACACCAGTTGTAACGGGGAAATCCGCCGAGGTCGTCGTTCCCGCGACATAGAAATTCAATCCAGAATCGATTGCAATCTTGGTCCCGAACTCGTCGCCACTGCCCCCAAGAAAGGTCGAGTAACTTAAAACCGGGTCAATCACGAGAGTTCGAGTGCGATCGTAATCGGGAACGCTAAAACCGATTTCATTCTCGCTGCGGCGCACGAAATGCCCCAAAACTGGTTGCTCGCGGTTTCCATTCACCTGATACACGCGGGGCGCTTCCAGCCGGACACTGCCGGAAGACGTTTCAA
The DNA here is from genome assembly GCA_036265385.1 of Terriglobales bacterium. Lineage (GTDB taxonomy): Bacteria > Acidobacteriota > Terriglobia > Terriglobales > Acidobacteriaceae > DATAPD01. The sequence goes on along the minus strand of DATAPD010000020.1, from coordinate 184,822 downwards.
GCTCAACCACTCGTTCGTTCACATGAATGGCGCGGGCGCCATTGAATCTGATTCCAATCTGCTTGGGATCAGCACCAGGAGCCACACGAAAATCGTATTCAAGTCGGCCTTCATTGCCGTAATAGATGAGATCGATTCCCGGATAGACCGAATCGTATCCAACGCGCGAAAACTGGTCGATCCCGGTGTGCCAGTTTTTGGCGTTCTTCCCAATGAGGTAATTGCTTTTCCCGGGCAGCATGTCGCTTCCGGTGATCCGCGCGGCCGGATCAGAACCCAGCAACTGCATCCTTAGAACGTTTGGCGCTTCGGTTTTGCCGCCATCCAATTTCAGGACTGCTTCGGTTTCAGTCAGGAAAATGCCGTACCCAGCACCCCGTGCCAGATACTTCACTCTCGAGTCTGTTTGACCGCGGTTCGATTCGAAATGGAGGGGTAGCTTACGGAGGGCGGAATTGAGAACGGTTGGCCGATTTAGAGCACGTTCGCTCGACGCAAACACCGCCATGTGCAAGAGCACCCAACCGGCGCTAACCAGAAGAGCCAAACCTGCCAATGCGACTGTCGTACGACGAGCGTTCCCCAAACACAGGTCCTTCAAACTCACATGCTCCTCCGGATATCCCAATTTCGTGGAGTAGAAAAGGAAATGTCACACACGCACAAAGACGGCTCCCCGCGCTCGGCGCAGTCGATCAGAACCTGTTACCAGAACTGGGCTAAAAGCAAACAACTACTTAAACATCTGAGAGATACGCTGTCAAGCTAACGGCCGCTGCAAATACCATCGGTTCAGTCAGATGCACGCTGCGGCTGTCGGAGATGCTACGTCGAAAAATTGGGCAGACTTCTTTTGCCGATCAACGTTCGACAGTGTTGAGCAGTGCCCGATGCAGTGGACGATTTCGCTGGAGATCTTCGCCAGTCGACATCTGCTCGCATTCAAGCCTCCTGTGCCGTTTACCGAATTAATTCCGCAGTTCGAATTGTTCTTGCAAACGTATGATAAATCAAAGAATCTTGCGCTAATCGTCGACGTCCTAGTGCGAGGCTGTGTTGGACTCGCAAGTCGAGGGCGAATGCTATTAGGCAAAGCGCTAATGAACAACCCGGACACGGCTCAAGAACGACGTACCATGCGGCGTTTCAACATGCGATTGCCTGCCGCAGTACGGATGGGTGGAACTTCAGACGAATTCTTCACAGAAACTCAAAACGTAAGCGCTCGCGGAGTGTATTTCTATCTTGACCGTCCTATCGAACCGGGGGAGCGGGTGGAAGTCACAATGACGTTTCCACCACACATTACACTTACCGACCCAGTGCGAGTAAAATTCGTCGCACGCGTTTTACGCGTCGAACCGCCGCTTCCGTCATCCCGAATTGGTGTGGCTGCTCTGATTGAAGAATACGAATTTCTTCGCTCACAGCAGACATCCGATTTCTATGCCGACCTCCGCCAGCAGTGGGAGCGGAGCAACTGAAACCTAGTCTCACGGGGGCAACAGGAAAAGACCATGGAAAAGAAAACAGGCATGAGCGGATCCTCTCTCTGGATCATCACCGTTGTTCTGATTGGAATCGCTGCGTGGATGTACTTACGGCCTTAAGCTCCGGCCGAACTGCGAGTTACCTTTTCGATCGTTCCAGTTCCGCGATCTCGCGCTTCAATCGCCCATACCGGCGCACGAGTGTGCTCAGGTACGCAATGTGGATGACCCACGTCGCAACGTAGGCGAGATAAAGGTAGCTTTCTGATTTCATCGGTTACTCCCAACATTCTCTAAAGACTGCAGTGCGATCGCTTCTTCCACTCGCCGCTGAACGACCTCGAGTCTATATCGCGACCAGCACACCATAAAGGCGAAGCATAAGAATGCAAGCCAGTTGATAAGCAAAGCATGCAACATATGAGGATCAAGCGAGCCGCCACCACCCATTACGGGCTGGGGATGTTGCGTACGGAAATACCAGATCGAAAAGTAGACGAACGGGACGCATAACGCGCCGAAAATCCCCAGTGCAGCTGCCAAAACAGCAGTTTGCCCGCCTGCTGCGAAGCGCCGCAACATCAAGTAGCTGACGTAGATTAACCAGACGATGAGTGTCGACGTCAGGCGCCAGTCCCAAGTCCACCAGATTCCCCATACAGGTCGTGCCCAAATTGGCCCTGTCACCAAGTTGACGGTGAGAAATACGAGTCCCACTTCCGCACCCACGAGAGCGAGAATGTCAGCTTTTTGGTTGCGACTGGCTAGATAAACGATAGAACCAACAAAATTGACGGCGAAAAGCAGGAATGCCGTCCATGCTGAGGGAACGTGATAATAAAAGATTCGTTGGACATTGCCCATCGTTTGTTCTGTGGGAGCGACGACGAGCGCCTGGTAAAGGCCATAACTCAACAAAAATGCGGTCAAAACCCCGAGGACCGGGAATATTCGCTTCATTCTGCGTTTAGCACCGTTTCGAATAAGAGAAGACAACTGGTAGTAAATACCAAATCGTAGGTGACAAGCAACACGATCCAAAAACGGGCACCCTCACCGGTCAGAATCGAATTTGTCGCCTGCACCATCCCAATGATCGCCGGAATGGACACGGGAAATAACAAAAGCGGCAACATGATTTCACGGCTTCTGGTTCGGATCGACATTGCGGCAAAGAATGTCCCGTTCACGACCAGAGCCCAGGTTCCGAAAATGGCCACCAGCACTAGCTGCCAGGCCGGCCCAATCGATCGCAATTGATAAAACATAACGAACAACGGAGTCATCACGATCTCGAGAACGATGACGAAAATAAAATTACCGATCGCTTTTGCAAGGAAAAGCGAATTCGCAGGTGCCGGCGATACCCGATATGCGTCCAGAACCTGATTCCGAATCTCTCGTGCCCAAGTTTGATTCAATGCAACAACGGCGGCAAACAAAAATGAAACCCAGATCAAGCCCCCTGCAATCTGTCGTGATTCTTCCGCTGTGGGATCGAAAGAAAAACTGAAAACAACAACTACAAGGAGCGAGAAAAAGAGCATCGAGTTGATGGCATCCTTCGAGCGCCACTCAAGCTGGAGATCTTTCCTCAAAGTCGCCGTGGTTACATTGCTCATGCGACCTCCGGAGGCGGTAGAAGACCGAGGGTTCGCGCTATGATTTTTCCGTGCTGCATCCAGACGAACTCATCTGCCGCGCCCTCCAGCAAAGAAGCCTGGTGCGTGACGATAAAGATTGTTTTACCGTCGTCGCGAATTTTCACCAGCAATCCAACCATCGTCTTGGCTGAATGTATGTCCACATTCGAGAAGGGCTCGTCGAGCAAAAGAATTTTCGGGTCGTGCAGCATCGCCCTCGCCAAGGACATTCGCTGGCGCATGCCTTGGGAATACTGTCCGACAGCACGTTGCAGTTCCGGGTCCAAGCCGACGTTCCGTATGGTCAATTCGTATCGCGTCTCATCCCGGATACCGTACAGCTGACCGTAGTAGCGCAGGTTTTCCATCCCGCTCATCTCGTCATAGAGCAACGATGGATGCGCCATGTAACCGATCTGTGCGCAAATTTCGCGATGGTTGGTAGAACTGAGCACGCGAACTTCTCCTCTGGTCGGACGATTTAAGCCGGCCACTGTGCGCAGCAACGTCGTTTTTCCGGCCCCGTTATCGCCAAGGATGGCGTACAACTTTCCCCCATCGAACGCCGCTGAAACGCCGCGGAGAGCTGCAAAGCGCCCAAATTGTTTGACCAGATCGGTTACGACGACTGCGGGTGCAGCCTGAGATGTGGCTGTGCTCAAAGTAGAGGCGCTACTCAAGATGTGAGATTTATAACTTCGGCAAGGATGATAACCAAATACCTCAAAGCCTGCTCAGGAAAAACTAGAAGCTGACAAGACGCAGGACTTTAATCCGCCATTCCTGTTGACTGCGGCGTCTCAATCCGCGTCATGCTCTTGCTTGGCTCATTTGTGGTGGGAACTGCCCCTGGCTGGCCGGGCGCCGGCGCATATTTGGAAGCGCATTTCGCTTGCAGTTGCTTGGCGTGAAATACGCCGTCCCGTCCGAAGCTGCCTTCGGCGAGGGCTTGTGAATCGTCCTTAAAAGTATCGGGCGGAGCTTCCGTTCCGGTGTAAACCACGGGCAGAGTCAGTTCTTGCTCTTTAAGGGTGAATTCAACGTGTGTGCCGGTCCGCTTAATCGAGCCGGGCACGACATTTCCAGCTACCCGCAAGCGCTTCGAATAAACGGCATCGTCCATGCCGCGAAGCTCTTTGATCGTGACATAGTAGCTCTTGCTGTCCTGAACGCCGGTGTATGCCAGATAGCCGAGTGCCGCCAGAATGAGCACGGTTACTCCGCCGAACTTCAAATACTTGCCGGTTTCCTTCGACATTGAATCCACACCTCTGCCTTTCTCAAAACTTTACGCTGGCCAACGAAGAGGGTCAAGCGTGAGTACCGTAGCCACACAACGTCTCTTGGCACCGCAATTAGGAGCTTGAACTCGCCCCAATGGCTCCGTCGCCAACGTATAATGTCTGTTATTCCACTCGGATTGAGGATGGTGTGATGTCAAAGAACGGAACTCCCTCGAATGGCGCAAATGGCGAAGGTTCCTATGTTGTCCCGCGTCCGCGCGCAGAATGGATTGAGCGCCGCAAAGCCAAAAATGTGGATGGCAATTTCTCGCAAATGCACTACGCTCGCCGCGGCGTCATAACCGAGGAGATGGATTACATTGCTGGCCGCGAAAAGCAGCCGGCGGAGGTTATAAGGGATGAAGTTGCCCGCGGGCGCATGATCATCCCGGCCAATATCAACCATCCTGAACTCGAGCCAATGGCGATTGGCGTCGCGTCACTTTGCAAGATCAACGCTAATATCGGCAATTCTGCAGTGACCTCCAACATCGACGAGGAGCTCAAGAAACTGCACACCGCCGTACACCACGGCGCCGACACGGTGATGGACCTGTCCACCGGTGGCGAAATTCACGAGATCCGCGAAGCGATCCTGCGACATTCGCCCGTGCCAATCGGCACAGTGCCGATCTACGAAGCGATTTCGCGTGTGAAGCGCGTGGAAGACCTGAACAAAGACGTAATGCTCGAGGTCATCGAAGAACAAGCTGAGCAAGGCGTGGATTACATGACCATCCATGCGGGTGTTCTGATTCAGTATCTCCCAATGGTGTCGAATCGGATTACGGGAATTGTGAGCCGTGGCGGGGCCATTCTCGCCCAGTGGATGGCACACCACCATAAACAGAACTTCCTCTATGAGTGCTTCGAAGACATCTGCAAAATCTTCGCGAAGCACGATGTCAGCTTCTCGTTAGGCGATGGCCTACGTCCGGGCTGCATTGCCGATGCCAGCGATCAAGCTCAGTTTGCAGAGTTGGCCACCTTGGGTGAACTCACGAAGAAAGCCTGGGAGTACGACGTTCAAGTGATGATCGAAGGGCCGGGGCATGTGCCGCTCGACAAAATCAAAGAACAAGTCGACAAAGAAAACGAGCTTTGTTACGAAGCGCCCTTCTATACGCTCGGGCCTCTCGTCACAGACATTGCACCTGGATATGACCACATTACCTCTGCAATCGGCGCCGCGATGATCGGATGGCACGGCGCTTCCATGCTCTGCTATGTCACGCCAAAAGAGCATCTCGGCCTACCAAACGAGAAAGATGTGAAGGATGGGATCATCGCCTATAAGATCGCGGCGCACGCCGCTGACATTGCTCGTCATCGACCCGGCGCGCAGGATCGCGACGATGCCCTGAGCTATGCCCGCTACAAGTTCGATTGGGAAAAGCAATTCGAACTCTCCCTCGATCCAGAGACCGCTCGCGCGATGCACGACGAGACGTTGCCCGAGGAAGGATACAAAACCGCCGCTTTCTGCTCCATGTGCGGACCGAAGTTCTGCTCCATGAATTATTCCTCTAAAGTTGATGAGTACAACAAGGAAGTTCACGGACTGCATAAGAAAAACTACTCAGACTTGGTAGAAAAGCTGGTGACGATCAAATAGCTACCGACTTGTTTCAGGCAATTGGCGGAGCCCTGAGTTGATTGCTCACCGGGAAGACTAGTGAAACTCCGCCACCCCATCCCATACCAACTGAACTGCGATCGCCAAGATCAGAAATCCGAAAACTCGGTTGATCGCGCCCATTGCGCTTGGACCGAGTCTGTTCACAAGCGGTCCGCCCAACCGCAACAACAGAAAAACGCAAACCGCGATCAAGACAATGCCAATCAGCATCCCGAGGTAGGCTGCGGTGGAATCGGCATGGGCGGCTAACCCCATAACGACTCCGATCGATCCCGGACCTGAAAGCATCGGCATAGCCATTGGGGTGAGAGAAATATCTTCTTTCGTCATGGCTTCATCGCTCTCAGCGACAGTCACTCGGCTTGACGAAGTCACCATTCCCCAAGCTGTATTTGCGACGATGAGCCCACCTGCGATATTTAAAACGGGAAGAGAAATGCCGAAAAAATGCAGCACAAATCTGCCGAACATCATGAAGACCGCCAGAATTGCGAATACATAAAAAGCAGTTTTTAATGCGGACCGATCACGATCCTTACCCGAATATCCTGAAGTCAAGGTGAAGAACAACGGAATGCCCCCAATCGGATTCACGATTGGAAAAAGCGCCAGAAATGTTGCTCCGGCCGCCGAAGGAAGTGACTTCAGCAAATGCGCGAGTGCCTGTTCCGCGTTCATGGAGACAGCACATGCTATTCGGTTATTGAAATTTCGGAAAGTAGTCCGAACCGGGACGGCTTCTTAATCGAGATCGGAATAACGTTTAATTCCGTCATTTGCACTTCGCCGCGGCGCTTTGGGCGAAGCTTCTGGATTAGGAGTTGGACGGGTGGCGGTAGAAACTTTCACTTTCGGGTGTGTCAGTTTTGATTTGATTTTGACGTCCGGTGAGGCACTCGGCTGAACTGCAGGCACAGAAACCGAAGTTGCTGCCGCAGCTGGCGTGACGCCGAGTTGCGCGGGTGCTGGAGCTCGCCTAACCACCCACACAGTCATTGCCAACACGATTGCTGCGAGCGCAATGAGAGCCGCGCGAGACTTCCATGCATGCATGGAGAAAGCCCACGATGAAGGGATTCGAATACGAAGCCGATTCGATTGCCTCCTGATCATCGCAACAGGATGCCCCAGCACTTCATCGATTTCGCTGATTACGTGCATCCCGTACTTGGAGTGCATCTTTGCCGTTCCAACCGGGGTCGCTTTGGGCCTAGGGATCGTGCGCGAGGACGGCTTCTCCACGAAGGGCGGTGAAGGAATCGAATTCAGAGCATCGGAGAACGTAGAAATGAGATCTTGAGTAATGGGTTGAGAGCGAACCTCAGCCCTCTCAACACTGCTTTCCATTGTCGGATCAATCGTCTTCACAGCTTCTCCGCGTATGGATTCCATCGCCGTATCCAGCCGTTCTTCAGTGGAGATGCTGGCCGACGATGATGGCTCATACCATTTTCTGGGCGCAGGAGTTTCAGGTGTGTGAAGTGAAGCCTGGACCAGCTTTGTGTTTAGGTATGCTTGCCGGCTACTAATGGCGCCAGGCGCGATAAAAACAGACAGGTCGTCGCGGTCGGGAAGTACTCCCGCCCTAATCAACGCCTCTTCGGGCGTGCAATCTTCGACTTGCAACTCAAGATCGGCAGGGGAAGTACAAATTTCAGAAGGAGACACAATCTCTACTTCGTAACCGCGTCCTCGCAACTCAGCTACGAGTTCCTGTGATTCTTGGAGAGCGCGAGTAATTATCCTGGCGAGTGGCATACTTCTTAGCCTCGAGTGGGCAACACATGCGGTAGGAGGGAGTGCATTTTAAACCCGCGAGTGCTGCGAGAACAGGGCAACTCAAGTGTAGCAGCTTCTCCATGCCACTTACCAATACAGAAAACACTGCAGGCAAAATGCAAATTCTTGCACTTCGGCCATTAAAAGAAGCACTGCTTTAACGGTAGTTTTCCAAGGTCTTAGCAGCTCGGCTAAGGGCTGTTGCCAGAGCATCGATCTGTTCACTCGTTTTGGACAAATCCCCCTTATCGATGGCCTCATTCACGCCCGGTATGACGACGGCGGCATAGCCGGTGTACTGCCCCGGAGCATAAATTGCATGGTGATACCAAGGTCGATTTGGCAAGCCCTGAGGAAGCAAGAGTGCCCGCTCGGCATCGCGTAATGTTGCATTAAGGCGTTTGGTGTCGCCATTCGTCTTTCGTTGTTTTTCAGCGATCTTAGCTCCAGCTTCTTGAAAAGCCTTGGCTGCTTCTACAGCATCATCGAATTTTGGAGATTGCCCTGCCCATCGTTTTTGCGCTTTGGCCCGAGCGGCGCTGATGTAAGCGCCGATCTCTTTGCCATAGCTTTCGTAGTCATACGGGAGAACGTCTAGATTCGACATGCGCAGGATTTCAAGACCATAAACTCGCGCCATCTGCTGTTCATAACTAAAATCCGGATCAGCGAATTTTTTAAACCATGCGAAATTGTCGAAAGCGGAATGGTACACGCCATAGCTGCCCGTAGAACTGACGTCTGTCGATGGGATTCCTAGATGCTGAAGAAAAACAGTGTAATCAGAGCCACTGCCTAGATCTCCTACGGGAACATCTTGTTTCGTCTGAACAGTCGGTTCTCGTTTGACTCCTCCGATAGCATCTTGTGGGCTCGCTGTTACCGCATCTTTGTCTGTCGCCGTTTTCCAAACCTGATAGACGGTGCCTCCTTTCGGACTCGGCACCGCCTTCGTGACCTCGCGCACGAATTCTTTCAAGCTAGGAACCGCCGACGCCCCGAACTTGGCCCCAGAAACGGCAACGTCCATGTTGAAATACGCGACGGCATTTGCCAGCTCTTTCGTGTTTTGCTCACCCCATTCCGTTGAGCCGATCAGTCCTTGTTCTTCCGCATCCCAGCTGCCGATCACGATGGTCCGCTTCGGCTTCCAGCCTGTCTTCAACAGCTCTCCCAGACCGTGAACACTCTCGAGCATCGCCGCTGTTCCGCTGTTTGGGTCGACCGCACCATACACCCAAGCGTCGCGATGATTGCCAGCTACAACCCAATCATCGGGGAGCTCACTTCCCTTCACTGTGCCGATCACGTTCCAGATAGCCCGAAACTGATAATCCTGCTTCAGATGGATTTTGACTTTTGCGGGGCCAGCACCTGTGTGGTACGTGAAAGGCAAGGCGCCCTGCCATTCGCGCGGCGATTCTGGACCGCCCAGATGCTCAAGGATTGGCCAAGCATCGGCATACGAGATTGGAGTGGTCGGCACGCGAGGCAATTGAGCCGCCTGCTCCGGCGATGTGCGCTGAGAATCGGGAAGGTCGGGTACGGATGCAACTCCGGGTGTCGTCGGGTCACCGGGGTACTGGAACATATACCCCACAGAGCCGCGTTGTACGCCACTGTCTGGGCGCCACGGGCCCACAGGATATTTGTCTCCCCGACGCCAGCCGTCGTCAGCAGGATCGGAATAGATCAACACTCCTGCGGCGCCATGTTCCTGCGCCACGAACGACTTGACGCCGCGAAAATTCTGCCCGTATCGGACGAGAACGATCTTGCCGCGCACATCCACGCCAAGCTGCTTGAGCTTATCGAAATCATCGGGGGATCCGTAATTCGCGTACACCACCTCTGCCTCAGCGTCGCCTGACGGAGACATGCCGTTGTAAGGCGGGACAATGCGCGGGTCATCTTGAAACGGGTCCGAACTCACCTTTTCTTGCTTCGGACCATGCATCGTGACACCAGCTGGCGCCGTGAGGTCCACACTGATCTCTGAGGGATAGTTCATCCATACACGGTACTCAACGATTTGGGTATCCAAGCCGGCTTCGCGGAATTTGCTGGCGACATAGTCGGCCGTTGCTTTGTCTTCGGGAGACGCGGCAATATGAGGTGCTTTGGTCAGAATGCGCAAATGCTCTTCGGCCAACTTCGCATCTGGAACCGCCAAAAAGCGTGATTCCAGCGTTGCCTCGGCAGCGGAATCCCGAAATCCAGTAATAACGGGAGCGTCCGACGCAGAAGCTGCTTTGACCTGAGCTTGCTCGGAGAGAAGTCCAGCCAAAAAAAATGCCAATATTACGATCGTCGCGTAAGTGATCTTCATTGGGTTCGTTTTACTTTTGGCTCCTCCGCTTGAGATCTTCAATGGATTCCTTCCAATGCGCTCACGATATCTTCCAGAGGTGCAACTTCGCCCACCGAATAAAATTTCTGAAACTGAATTTTGCGATTCATCCCCAGTACAAAGATTGCCGGCTGCGCAGCTCCTCGGAATGGCTCATCGTCACGAAGTACTCCGTACTTTCGACACACATCGCCGTGAGGCCAAAAATCGGAGCACATTAAAAAGTCGAATGGTCCAATTTCACGCTCCCACGCCGTTATGTTCATGATGGAATCGACGCTGATCGTGATGATTTCTGCTTTGTGGCGTGTATATTCGCTTCTCCCAGCCTGGAATTCGACCAACTGTCGGGTGCTAACAACGTCCCAATTTAGCGGATAAAAAGCTAGAACAAGCATTGACGTTCCAGACTTGGAACTGAGCCGAAGCCGCTCTTTTACACCGTTACGAAGTACCGGCAAATCGAAATCCGGGGCGACATCACCGATTTTCAGTTTTAGTTCTTTCACTTGTCGTGGTTCACTCGCGTGTGTCAATCCGAATTACCGATTGTAAATGGTTATCGACTTTCCAACGGACAGGAGGTGAGCTTGCTGGGAATAGAATAAAAAAGTATGCCAGCTCCAAATGCAACTACCCGATTCTCGTCGCGTGTCGATAATTATGTTCGTTACCGTCCGGGTTACCCAATTGAGATCATCGCGTTTCTTCACGACAGATGCGGACTCCGCCCCGAGCACGTGATGGCCGACATTGCATCCGGTACAGGCCTGTTTACGCGTTTGCTGCTGGAGAATGGGAATCGAGTTTTTGCGGTTGAACCAAACGATGAAATGAGAATCGCTGGGGAGCGATATCTCGAAAGCTTTCCGGGCCTCACGAGCGTCCTCGGTCAAGCGGAAGCTACAAAGCTTCCGGACAAGTCAATGGATTTCATAACAGCGGCACAGGCCGCTCACTGGTTCGATCGTGATGCGGCACGAAAGGAATTTGATCGGATACTGAAACATCACGGATGGTGCGTGCTGATCTGGAACGAGCGATGTACTGAAACCACGCCGTTTCTCCGGGATTATGAGCAAGTGCTCTTGGATTATGCGATTGACTACAAGGAAGTGCGCCAGGAGCGCACGACTTCCGTGATCCATGAATTCTTCGCTCCTAATCCATACGAGGAGCACGTTTTCGATTATCGACAGGAATTTGATTATGCAGGTCTGGAAGGTCGACTGCTATCGTCTTCGTATGCACCGCTGCCCGACCACCCCAATCACCTTCCCATGATCGCAAAGCTTCATGAAATTTATGATCGGCATGAGGAAAGCAGTCGGGTGAGCTTCGACTACAAAACTCGAGTGTTCTTCGGAAGACTTTCAGCAACTACAGCGCATTGAGGCAAGGCGGGCGATGATCGCCCGCCATAAGGTATCCGCTGTCTACAGCGCGCTCATATTTGACAAGAACTCACCGTTTGTCTTGGTCTTTGACAGCTTATCAATGAGCAATTCCATCGCTTCTACTGGCGACAATGGGTTGAGAACCTTCCTCAGCACCCAGATGCGCTGTAGGTCTTCCTTTGGAATCAGCAACTCTTCTTTACGCGTCCCAGAGCGCTGAATGTCGATCGCTGGGAACGTGCGCTTATCCACCAGCTTGCGCTCAAGGATGATTTCCGAGTTGCCGGTACCCTTGAATTCTTCGAAGATCACATCGTCCATACGAGAGCCGGTATCGATGAGGGCCGTCGCGATGATGGTCAGTGAACCGCCTTCCTCGATGTTACGAGCCGAGCCGAAGAATCGTTTCGGGCGCTGCAAAGCATTGGAATCGACGCCGCCGGAGAGCACCTTGCCTGAAGGCGGCACGATCGTGTTATAAGCCCGCGCAAGACGAGTGATCGAATCAAGAAGGATTACGACATCCCGTTTGTGTTCGACTAGTCGCTTCGCTTTTTCAATCACCATCTCTGCAACTTGCACGTGACGAGCTGCTGGCTCGTCGAAAGTCGAGGAGATTACTTCGCCTTTTACGGAGCGCTGCATGTCGGTGACTTCTTCCGGACGTTCGTCGATGAGCAGGACCATCAATACGACTTCCGGATGATTCGCTGTAATCGAGTTGGCGACGTTCTGCAAAAGCATGGTCTTACCAGCACGCGGCGGCGATACGATCAGGCCACGCTGGCCCTTCCCGAGCGGCGTCAACAGATCCATGACGCGGGCGCTGATGTTTTCGCGCGTGGTCTCGAGCTTCAGACGCTCCTGCGGATAGAGCGGCGTCAGGTTGTCGAACAGAATCTTGTTGCGCGCTTCGTCGGGCGACTCAAAGTTGACGGCTTCAATTTTGACGAGAGCGAAGTACTTCTCACCTTCATGAGGCGGCCGAACTTGTCCACTGATGGTGTCGCCTGTCTTGAGATCGAACTTGCGAATCTGGGAGGGAGAGACGTAGATATCATCTGGCCCAGGCAGGTAGTTGTAATCCGGCGAGCGGAGGAAGCCGTAGCCGTCGGGGAGAATCTCGAGTACGCCCTCGGCGAAAATGTGGCCTTCCTTTTCGCTCTGCGCCTGGAGGATCTTGAAGATAAGATCCTGCTTACGCAGACCGCTGGCCCCGGGCAGATCCAGAGATCGGGCGATCTTGGTCAGCTCGGTAATATTTTTTTCTTTTAATTCAGCGATGGTCATTAATCACCTACGGAAGATTTTTAGGCAGGTCGTTAGAGGGTTTGGGGGACCTTCGAAAATAAAACAGGCAGGGCTGCCTCAGGCAGCCCGCCGTTGAGCTTCTGTCACATTCTCGGGTTCGGACAAAACGGCCTGCCGATCCGAACCCGCAATGCGATCCAATACTTCGTTCATGGTTTCCTGAATACGAGTGTTCGGTTTGTGGAACCGACGGGTAGCCTTTGAGGCTAGCTGACACAACATGTAACGGTTCCGCAAAGTATGTAGTGCATCGAAAACACGATCCGAGCGCATGAAGTAGGTCTCCTCACCTGGATGTATGGCTGTGACCCATTTGAAAGCTGTAGCTACAGAACCTGGTTGCGGTTCTTTCCTAAGTTTGAATGGGTAAAAACGGGAGCCAGATCACCCAAATAGATGCTCCGCCTAGCCCCAAAGTTGCTCAATTTTATGGAGTTGACCCAGTTCCGGGGCGGAGGTTCTCAGGACGACAACGAGTATTTTATGTCCGAGGAACAGCCTAACGTACAAGCAAACGATCTTTAGGTCAAGGAATATTTCTGTGCCCCATTTTACCGCGTACAAGTCTGAAAACAAGCCAGTTACAGTACTTTGTTCCCATCGCTGAAATTTATGCCCAAAACGTTCGATCCAGTGTGCGGTACTGAATCGCCTCAGCGATGTGCTTAGTATCGATAGCCGCAGACCGGTCAAGATCAGCAATCGTGCGGGCCACCTTTAATATTCGATCGTGCGCACGTGCGCTGAGTCCTTGCTGGGTCATGGCTCGTTCAAGCAGGCGCTCGCAATCGGCAGAGAGTTCGCAAAATTGCCTCATGTGACGGGGCGCCATTTGGGCGTTGCTATAGATCTTTTCCCTGCAACTTTGAAAACGTTGCAGTTGGATCTCACGTGCGCTGATCACGCGCTCAAGTATGCGAGTCGAGGATTCCGGTTCGCTCCCGCTTCGCATCTCTTTATAGTTCACAGCAGGCACATCAATGTGGATGTCGATTCGATCTAGGAGTGGTCCTGAGATTTTTGAAATGTAGCGCTGAATCATCGGCGGCGTACAGTGGCATTCGCGAGTACGATCGTTGTGGAATCCGCACGGGCACGGGTTCATTGCTGCAGCGAGCATAAAGCGTGCTGGAAAATTCAAGGACATGGCTGCGCGCGCGATGCAAACACTGCCGTCCTCCAGCGGTTGACGCATAACCTCTAGAACGTTTCGCGGAAACTCCGGGAGTTCATCCAAGAAAAGGACCCCGTTGTGAGCCAGCGAAACTTCCCCCGGCCGGGGAATCATCCCGCCGCCGATTAAGCCAGCATCCGAAATCGTGTGATGGGGCGCCCGAAATGGCCGAGCGCCCACTAGTCCGGCACGTGCGTCAAGTACGCCAGCAACGCTGTGGATCTTAGTGGTCTCAAGCGCTTCCTCAAAGCTCAGCGGCGGCAGAATTGTCGGAATGCGCTTGGCTAGCATGGTCTTGCCTGAACCCGGCGGACCAATCATCAGAATGTTATGTCCGCCGGCGCACGCTATTTCCAGAGCGCGCTTTGCGGTGGTCTGGCCTCGAACATCCTTGAAATCGACAATGTGGTGGTGCGCTTCACGTAGGAGAGCGTCTGATTCAACACGAATGGGCTTAATCCCATTGCCGGTATTCACAAACTGGATTACGTCTAGCAAAGAACGAACTGGGTACACGTCAACGCCACCTACCATGGCAGCCTCTCGGGCATTCACTTCGGGCACAATTAGTCGGGGAACCTTCTTCGCGCGAGCTTCAAGTGCGATAGGCAGTGTGCCTCGAATGCCGCGAATTCCTCCATCCAAGGACAGTTCGCCCACGAATAAAGCGTCTGGAATCGCCTTCTTGTTTAATCCACCATAGGCACCGCAAATACCGAGTGCCATCGGAAGATCAAATCCCGACCCTTCTTTGCGGATGTCAGCCGGCGCAAGATTGATCGTAATGTGCGTCGGAGGAATGTCGTATCCACAGTTCTTCAGCGCAGACCGGACACGATCGCGGCTTTCTCGCACGGCCGCATCGGGCAAACCTACGGTATGAAAGTGGTCTTCGTTGGTTTTAATCCCAGAAACATCTACTTCGACCTCAATGATATTGGCATCGATCCCATAAACAGCAGCGCTCAGCGTTTTATAGAGCATGGATTAAGATTCAGGCGGGAACACACGAAGGTCGGGAGACCCGATACAAACTTACTTTCTTGAAGCTGGAGAATCCGTGACAAATGTCACCCCTCTTGGTGAGAAATGTTCCGGTACGACGGAACCAAACAATCCAATAATGATTAAGTTGTTCGGAACACTCGCCTCAACTACGATTCGGAATGCTAGGAGGCGATCCAGCAACTTCGAGAACGGTTCCTGGATTAGGTAGGAATGCCAGAAAACGATTCGCAACCCGCACAGACCTCACGAGCCCCGAGCCGTTTGGAACGAGAAGAAACCAAGCTGTGGCGCATGGTTCTGTTTTTTCTCGTCCTGCTCGCAACGGCCGTGGCTGCATTGAGCTGGGAAAGACTGCAGTCTCTTCCTTATTCCTTATTAGCGATTCCAGTTGGATTGCTGGCTCTGGCTTTTCTCTTTGCTAGCTACGCCTACGGACGCCACAAGGAAGTAGCGAACCTGAAGATCCTGCTGAAAGGACTGGAAGAACGCACGGGGGTGGCGCCTTCCGAAGAGCAGATCGAACAGCTAAATCAGGTCATTGCCAAGTCCCAACGCAGTTTCAAGGAACTCATCGATGCGTTCGATGACGTAGCGTTTGCAATATCCTTGGATGGAACTTTTCGTACAGTGAATCGGCGTGTCACGGAGTTTTTGGCATGTTCCTACTCGGATGTGGTGGGTCATAAGCTCGATGACTTCCTCGAAGAACCGACCCGCGATCGAGTCGAACCGGCCCTCGCTCGATTCGTAGGAAAACCGCACTGGAGTGGTGTAATTCCAGTCCGCTTGAAGAATGCATCGCGCACGCTTTACTTCGATTGCGTGCTGAATGGCATTTTCCAAAGTGGTGAACTGGTAGGCGCCAGCGCGCTCGCGCGCGACATCACGGGTCAAAGAGAGAAGGAACGGCGGTTCACCGAACTTTTCGAGACGCTTCAAGAGGGGGTCTATTTCTGTAACAGCGACGGCAAGCTTCTGGACGCCAATCCTGCGCTCGTCGCCCTGCTTGGCTACTCCTCCAAAGATGAGCTGCTCACGCTCGACCCAGCTGACCTCAATTACGACCGAAGTGAAAAGCCCGCACTCAGCGTCAGCCCCTCCGAGAAGCAAGGTCTGCGCACTCGCGAAATCACATTGCGCCGAAAAGATGGGGCAACCATAATCTGTATGGATTCGGCTCGTGCGGTTTGGGACGACGGCGGCGAGATCGTCCGTTACCAGGGCACGTTGGTCAACGTGACAGAGCATCGGACGATGGAGAAGCAGCTACGTCAGCAGGAAGAATTTCAGCGCAGGATGCTCGAGAGTTTCCCCGATCTTATCCTCGTCGTAGATCTTGAAGGCCGGTACCGCTTTGTAAGCAGCCGGATCACCGATTTGCTTGGCTACCGCCCTGACGACTACCTCGGGAAAAAAATGGAGGAAGTCGCGAACAGCGCCCCCGAGTTGGCGGCGCTGTACCGGAACATCTCTTCTGGCAAACATCTGGTCGCTTCCGCCGAGTACACCACGAACCACCGTGACGGCAGTGGCAGAACGATGCGAGCCTCGGCCAGTCAACTCACCGACACCATAGGGAAACCGAGTGGCAGCGTAATCTCCGTCCGCGATATCACGGTTGAAAAGAAGATGGAACAGCAAGTGATGCAAAGCGAACGTCTGGCGGCCATGGGACAGATGATCGGCGGATTTGCACATGAACTGAACAACCCCCTCACCAGCATCCTTGGTGCAAGTGAGCTTCTTCAGGATGGCGAGACGAATGAAGCGTCCAAAAAACAATTAACTATGCTTCATCAGCAAGCTCGCCGAGCGGCAGAAATCGTTCAGAATCTCATGTATTTTTCCCGTCCTCCAGCGCCTGGAAAAACCAAGGTGGACATCGGCGAGTTGATCGACCGGACTCTGCATTTGCAAGCCTATTCGCTGCGCAAAGCAAATATCACCGTGGATTTCAAACGTGAAAACATGCTACCCGGCACAATTGGCGAACCACGGCAACTGATGCAGGTCTTTTTGAACCTCATTTTGAATGCCGAACAAGCAATGAGGGAAGGCCAGGGGAAAGGGACGCTCAGGATCCGTTGTGGCCAGCATGAAAAGTTTGTCTGGGCCACCTTCCAAGACGATGGCCCGGGCATTGCTGCCGAAATCCTGCCCCATATCTTCGATCCCTTCTACACAACAAAGCGTCCGGGACGGGGGACTGGGTTGGGACTGAGCATTTGCAAAGCGGTCTTGAAAGAACACGGAGGGAATGTCGAGGCGTCCTCCACTCCCGGTGGCGCATTATTCACAGTGATGCTGCCGATTGCATCGCAAGAAGCGGCGGCTGCCAGTACAGAGTAGCGGAGTTCGTAGCATCCCTCCGATTCTGGTTAACGCTGAGACGAGCTTATCGTTCCACTGCCATCGCAACTGCATTCCCTCCGCCCAAACACAATGCGGCGATGCCGCGATGAACATCGCGGCGGATCATCTCATAAATCAGAGTCACCAGAACTCGTGCACCGCTCGCCCCAATCGGGTGACCGATAGCGACCGCACCGCCGTTTACGTTTACACGGTTCATGTCCAACCCGAGTTCACGAATCACACCCAATGCTTGGACCGAGAACGCTTCGTTCAGTTCATACAAGTCCACGTCATGCTTGCTCCAGCCAGTTTTTTCCCAGATTTTTTTAACGGCACCCACAGGAGCCATCATGACCCACTTGGGTTCCACCCCGCTGGTTGCTTGTGCGACGACACGAACCATTGGTTTCACTCCGAGCTCGTTGGCGCGAGTTGCGCTCGTGACAACGACCGCCGCGGCTCCGTCATTTACTCCCGGAGCATTGCCTGCAGTAACCGTGCCATCTTTCTTGAAAGCTGGCTTTAGAGCACGAAGGCTTTCAATTGTTGTGTCTTCGCGTGGCGATTCATCTTTGTCGAAGACAATGGGCGGCTGCCCTTTCTTTTTGGCGGGAATCTCGACGGGCACGATCTGCGATTTGAAACGGCACTCCTTTATCGCGGCGATGGCTTTGCGATGAGAGTTCACCGCAAATTCATCCTGCTCTTCGCGAGTGATGCCGTACTTCTCCGCAACATTCTCTCCCGTAATTCCCATGTGATAGTCGTTGTAGATGTCCCAGAGCCCATCATGAACCATCGAATCGATGAGCTGCCCATTTCCCAACCGATAACCTTTGCGTGCCTGCGGAAGAAGATACGGAGCATTGGTCATTGACTCCATGCCACCGGCGACGACGACTGAACTGTTTCCAGTCTGAATCGCCTGGGCTGCCAACGCGACTGCCTTTAGACCGGATCCACAAACCTTGTTGATGGTCATGGCACCCACCTCCGGAGCCAATCCACCAAAGATGGCAGCCTGTCGGGCTGGGTTCTGTCCAAGCCCAGCACTCACGACATTGCCCATGATGCATTCATCCACTTGAGCCGGTTCGATTCCGGCACGCTTCACAGCTTCGCGAACTACAATCGCGCCAAGTTGAGGGGCTGTGAAGTCAGTGAGGCTTCCTTGAAATTTTCCAACAGGCGTTCTGCATCCAGAGATGATGACGACATCGTCGAAACCCGCCATAAATAAGCTCCTAAATGATTCTTCGCTTACTACATTATAGATGTGCTTCGCACAAACGGGATGCACATCACATCACGTCGTCTCAATTGCAACGAGAGATCTCTTCCTGCACATGCAAGAATTCTCGATCGGCATGGCGTGATCAAAATTCGTATTCCTCTCACACAAGCTGAGTGCACTCGATCCGCGAGAGCGTCATTTTCGGTTCCGCATTGCGCTCGGTGACTTTGGTACATCGTTCGAGTGAAGCTGAACGATCATTTTTCTCTTGACATCACTTTTTATTGACTCTATACATTCAATCAGTTGCAACAAAATACCGTTGCAAATTTCCATGAAGAATGGAAGGGAGAATAGATCCATGGCAACCAAGAAGAAAGCTGCGAAGAAGAAAAAGAAACACTAAGCAGTTCTAAAGTAAAAAAACGCGGGGACGCCAAAAGCGTCCCCAAAGTTTTTTTGGCCCAATCTTTTACTCAGGCTCGAGCGGCACTGATTGCCTTCACAGGCGCGACGTTTCTTTCAGTCGCCGGACAAAGATTACGGTAAGGGCAAGAGCCGCATTGAAAGCCCGGTTTCGCGGGAAACTTACCTGCGACGATATCTGCCGCCACTTTTTCAACCTTCAAACGCGCTGCGTTCAACGCATACTGATCTCTCAGCGTTTCAATCCGGCTGTTGTCTTCCAGATTGTGAAACGCAATCCTGCTCGCCACGGTGGCCCACTTCTCCTGAGCGGCTAAAGCATAGATCGATAATTGCAGGCTCTCGTCGGCATCCTTCTGCGATCGAGCCTTTCCGGTTTTGTAATCAACGATCGCCATCGTTCCATCTTCCAAACGATCCATACGATCAATTCGCCCGCGAATCGTCGCCTGTCCAACCTGAATCGTGAATGAGGCTTCAGTTTCTGCAATCTCTGGTTGCGGTGCTCTTCTTACCGCGTGCAGGAACGTGCGCAGCTGTTCCACACCCTGCAGCTCATACAGATCATGCTGATACCTTTCCTCGATACCGGCATCGGCTAGCGTGGACAGGAATACGTCGATGACCGCCTCGTCGTTGATCTCACGTCCATGACGCACTGCTTCGTAGTAAGCCAACAAGGCTCGATGCATCGCTGAGCCGTAGTGAAGCGCAGCTGATACTTCTCGGGGAATGTTCCAATCGCGTTCCAGTTTAAAGCGCATCGGACAACGCTCGTAGATATCAATCGCACTCGCACTCAGCGAAGAAATCAGTCCTTCCTGTGGCGGCATCGAGAACCAATTCGAGGCGTTGGAATTCGGAAGAACGAACGTCTCTTCTTCCGCAAACAGGTCAACCTGCATGGCTCGCGCTGCGCGATGATTTCTAAAAACGTCTGCCTTCTTATCCGCAAGAAGTTCCCGGATAAAACCTGCGGGCGTGGGGTCGACCTTGCCTACCCCGTTCTTGGCATAAATGGTCAGAGACTCGCGCGCGCGCGTCATAGCAACGTAGAAGAGGCGCCGCTCTTCCTGTTCGTTGAGCACGCTACCTTCGTCATCTGAAAGAGAATCGGGCGAGCGGAGTTCGCGTGGAAAAGCTACCAGTGGCTCTCGATAATTATTGGGAAAACAGCCTTTATACGCTCGCAAGATGGAAACGTGATCGAATTCCAAGCCCTTTGCAGCATGTACCGTCATGAGACGGACCGCATCTTCATCGTTGGCCCCAAGGGGCACACTGCCTCCCGCCTCCGCGAAATATTCGAGGTATTCGAGGAACTCCTCTGGCCGTCCGGTTTGCGTAATCGGTTTTCGCTCCCAGCCGGATGCGAAATCCAGAACAGCTTGTACCGAGGGTAAACTGCAATCCACTTCGAAGTGTCGAGCGACCAGCTCGAGAGCATGTCGGACCTTACATTCGCGGCTGTTTAAAATCTCCTTGGCTTGACTCACCGCCTCCAGCACCGCAGGCCCGTTCTTCACATCAGGTAAAACTCCGGCCAGCAGGGCGGCGCGACCTGCAGCTTTCATGGCCGCTCGGAGTTCCTTGGCCTCAATCCCGAAACGCGGCATCGCAGCAACCCGAAACAGGCTGGCCGAATCTCCGACGGAAACAGCCGCCCCGAGACCGGCCAATAGATCGCGTACCTCACTCGTATCCAGAACATCCATGTTTTCGATCGTGAAAGGAATTGAGTTCTGGATTAGCTCCTCCACCAACTCGTCCCGATGGCTGTGAGTCCTGTACAGGACTGCAAAGGAGCTCCATGGGCAGCGCAGCTGTCTCCGCTTAGAACGTAGTTCATTAATGAGATCTGCCGCCTCGAGTTCCCTGGCGCTCCAAGTGGCGATCTGAACCGGCATGGCAGCGCCGAGAGAACTTGCCCCTGTGATTTGATCACGAACCGATACTAGCGGCAGTCGTTCGTAGGCAAGCTTCTGAGCTTCTCCGCTGAAAACCGGGTTCTTCGCAATTACTGAATATGCGCACTGCAGAATAGGCTTCCTCGACCGACGATTCTGGTCCAGCACTACCAACTGCGTTTCCGGAAACATCCGCTGAAAGAGCGCAAAGGCGGCGCTGGATGCTCCTCGGAAGCGGTAAATCGACTGGTCTGGATCTCCCACGGCAAAGATATTCCTTGCGGTGCCCGCCAATGCAGACACGATTCGAATCTGTGCATAGTTAGCATCCTGGAATTCGTCGACCAGGATGTACCGAAAGCGGCTGATCTCCTCCTCGCGCACAGTTGAATCCCCATAAAGCAGATCGTGGGCTTTCGTGATCATGTGGCTGAACGTACCCAGGTTCTGTTCAGCCAGCCATTTCTCTAATGTTGTGAAAACTCCTGCAATCTCCTGGCAGCGGGCAACAGTTTCCTCTTCGGGGATGGCCTCCTTCGAATGAGACACTCGAGGCACGCATACTTCTCCCCGGGAAAGGCGGTTTACATACTCCTCATATCGTTCCGGAGTTACCAACTCATCCTGGCAACGGCGCAAAAAATCCAGCAGATCGTTCAGAAACTGACCCACGTTGGCAGCACGGGTGTAGTGCGAAAGATTCAGTTCACGAATGCGCCGCCGAAGGAAAATCCAAAGGTCCTTGTCGTCGAGCACCCGAAACTGTCGACCCGTTCGGTGCAGCAAGCCGTTGCAGTAGGCATGGAAAGTCTGCGCATGAAGCTTCGAAGCATCGTGCTCTGGCAGCGCTTCGCGCACTCGCCCGCGCATCTCAGTCGCGGCGTTATCGGTGTAAGTGAGAGCGAGAATCTCGTCCGCTTTGGCGTGGCCTTCCCGAATCAGGTAAGCGATTCGTTGAACTAGTACCGAAGTCTTGCCTGTTCCTGCTCCGGCAATGACCAGCAGTGGTCCGTGGACGTGCTCGATTGCGACCTTCTGCTTTTGATCAGGAACGAA
Organism: Terriglobales bacterium; assembly: GCA_036265385.1. GTDB lineage: Bacteria > Acidobacteriota > Terriglobia > Terriglobales > Acidobacteriaceae > DATAPD01. The sequence continues at coordinate 162,770 of DATAPD010000020.1, read as the reverse complement.
CTCTCGGATGGGATTCGGCTTCTTCGCTACAGCCATTTACGCTGAGCATAGCAGAGAAGCCTGAGGATTTTTGCTGTGGAATGTGTCAACTAAGTTCGGAAAAAACAACAGCGAGCGCCGAAATCACTGCCGTTTCGGTGCGGAGTATTTGCGATCCGAGCGAGGCCGATCGCCATCCCGTTTCTCGGAACTCTTTCTCTTCCTGTGGTGCCCATCCCCCCTCGGGACCAACGGCTAGAGCCATTCCGGCCTGCCCCTCAGTTGAGCCTAAAACTTCTGTCAATCGGATTGCTCTTTCATTCTCACTCAGAAAAACGCGAACAGTACCCTTGCAGGAGACGGCTTCTCTCACCGTTAGCGGGTCGGTAATCTCCGGGATCGTTTCTCGTCTCGATTGCTCAGAAGCCTGTCGCGCAAGTCGCCGCCAGCGCTCTACTCGCTTTCGCGCCGCGACGACCAAGTGTCGATCGGAACGCTCTGCACAAAACGGCAGAATCCGCGCAACACCGAGCTCCGTGGCTTTCTCAATGGCCCACTCCATTCGATCAAACTTGAAAATGGCGAGAACAACAGACACGTTGGGGAGCGCCACTGTCCCGACCTCATCCCCAAGTTCAAATTCGACTCGCGCCTCCTCGATCGATGCGATTCGGCCACTCCGGACTGACCGTCCAGTCGAGATGTCGAATATCTGTCCGAGCCGCGCTCGCAAAACTCGCACGAGATGATCAGCGTGATCGCCAACGATTACAGCCCGATTGTCATGAACTTCGTCGGCAATCCACCGGCGGCGGGTCATAGGAATTGTGGATTCACCCAAACAGATGCAGCCGGTCAGTTGAAAATGTTTCTCATCTTGTCGAGCAAGCTGCGGTTCTGAGGTCTATTTTCGACGTGTGTGATCGAATCCAGCTCCTGCAAGAGCTCTTTTTGACGTTTGTTCAGCTTTGACGGCGTTTGGATCCGAACCTCAACGTATAGATCACCTTTGCCGTGGCTATTGAGAACTGGCACTCCCTTGTTACGGATACGAAACTTGGTTCCTGACTGAGTTCCGTCCGGAATTTTCAGCTTGTGCTCGCCCTCCATCGTGGGAACCATGATTTCAGTCCCCAGTGCCGCTTGAGTGAACGATACCGGAATCACGCAATAAAGGTCGTTTTCCACGCGTTCGAAGAACGAGTGCTCTTTCACATGCAGTACGACATAGAGGTCACCTGGAGGTCCGCCAAAGCTGCCGGCTTCTCCCAGGCCGCCAAAACGTATCCGTGTGCCGTTCTCGACTCCTGCCGGGACCTTAGCTTCCACCACTCGCTCACGAAGTATGCGGCCTTGCCCCTGACATTTTTGGCAAGGATCCGTGATTACTGTGCCCGCGCCCTGACAGGTTGAGCACGTGCGGGCAACACTGAAAAATCCCTGCTGATAACGAACTTGCCCGCGACCGGCGCAGGTGCGACATTGGACAGGAGCTTTGCCCGGCGCGGTACCCGCTCCTCTGCAGTCTTCGCATACTTCATGCTTTCGAACGTTGATACGTTTTTCAGTTCCGAAAACTGCTTCGTCGAATTCAAGCTCCAGATCCTCGCGCAGATCAGGTCCACGCTGAGCGCGTGTCCGTCTGCGACCACCACCAAAGATTTCACCAAATCCAAAAAACTCACCAAAGATGTCGGTAAAATCCTGGAAGATCGTGGGGTCGAATCCAGCCGTGGCTCCTCCGCCCTGTACTCCGGCGTGACCGAAGCGGTCATAAAGCGATCGTTTTTCGGAGTCGATCAGGATCGTATACGCTTCAGTAACTTCTTTGAACTTCTCTTCTGCCTCTGCGTTTCCGGGATTCCGATCCGGATGAAACTGCATGGCCAGCTTGCGGTAAGAACTCTTGATCTCTTGCTCGGTGGCAGTGCGGGATACTCCAAGTAGTTCGTAGAAATCTTTTTTTACGTTCGTAGCGATGGCGTAATTCCTTCCTGAACTGGCAGACGAAGTGCTTCACGATTCTAATTTTTGGCGACTCTGACCATGGCGGGTCGAAGCAAACGGTCTTTCAGCATATAGCCAGACTGCAATTCTTCAAGCACCTCATGGTCACGAGCGTCTTCAGTTTCGACCATTTCGATGGCCTCATGCACGTGAGGATCAAACTGCTTGCCTTTCGCATCAACCCTGCGAACTCCCGCTTTCTGGAGAACGTCTTGCAGCTGCTTGTAGATGAGTTCTATCCCAGTTCGGAATTCGGATGGTTGCCCCTCCGCAGCATTCAGGGCGCGTTCAAAATTATCGATTACCGGCAATAAGGCTTTAATCACGTCCGCCGAGGCATAATCTCGATAGTCCTGCTGTTCACGCGCTGCGCGTTTTCGAGCGTTGTCGAACTCAGCTTGAGATCGTGCCAGGCGATCAAGAAGCGCATCGCGCTCATTTTTTAGCTTCTGAAGTTCATTCTCTTCCGTGACCACCATGGAGGAGGGAGTTGTTTCTGTTTCGCCCTCCTCGCCGGCGGGCAATTCATGTTCGATGTCCAGCTTCGGTTGTTTCAATTCTGTTTTTCCGTTTGTCTTACTCATAACTCACTCAGATTCATTCAAGACTTTGTCAAAAAGCCGTGCAATATACGACACGGCGGTCATAGTGTGCTGATAATCCATTCTTGTGGGCCCGATCACTGCGAGCGAGCCCATAACCTCTCCACCCACTCGTGCCGGAGCTCCGATTAGCACAAAATTACGCATGGAAGGTAGCGCATCATCGAGTCCAATCACTACTCGCACGGCTTCTTGTTTGGCATCGAGATACGCGCCGAGCAGGCTGACGACTTTTTCTTTCTCCTCCAGGGTACGCAACATTTCCTGTAATCTTTGCCGGTCCTGATCCACCGATAGCAGATTTGCTGCGCCTTCCACAAAGACAGCGTCGCTAGAATCGCTTGTAGCTAGCGCTCCCTGCTTGTAGAGCTGCTCGATCGATTTCATCAGTCGGTCGTATTCATTTCGCTCCTGCTCGATTCGATGAGCAATCTCTTGCCGCATCTGATCCATCGTCCACCCGCGAAAATTCTCGTTGATGTAACGAGCCGCTAAATCCAGGTCTGCCTGAGGCAGATCTAAACGCAAAACACGGTCCCTCACAACTCCCGACTTCGTTACAAGGACTGCCAGAACTTTCTGATCCGCGAGCCGGGAAAAATAAACATGCTCTAAAGCATTTCGCGATCCAGTGGTTGCAACCGTCACTCCAACGTTATGCGAGAGTAAGGACAATACGTGAGAGGTCCGCTCCATGAATTCCTGCACATCTGTGATTCCGCTTAGCGCCTGTTGGATTGTTGACTCGGTCTCATTGGAGAGTTGCGCCTTCCCAGTCAGTTGCTCGACGTAGTAGCGATAAGCCTCCGCTGTCGGAATCCGGCCTGCAGACGTGTGTGGTTGTTCCAGAAAACCTGCATCAACCAAGTCTGCCATGACGTTGCGAATCGTCGCCGGACTCAAGCCCTCACGATTCCCCCGCGACAAAGTCCGCGAACCTACAGGCTCGCCGGTGGAAATGAAGGTTTCCACCACCGCTGTAAGAATCTCCCGTTCCCGTTCGCCACTTGGTCCTGATGTCATAGACTCTTTCGGCACGCTACTCCTGCGCCTCGCTATCTAATCTCTTTAGATGCAAGCAGATAGATAAAGTTGCAGCACGGCCCCTGTGCGCATGATAGGAACCTGAGCGAAACCCTGTCAAGGACGCCGTAGTGGATTGAAGTAGTAGAGATGAAAAGGTATTCTCCTCGGTTCCGTTCGATAACTTCCGATCAATCTCAAGTCCTATGGCAAAGGGTCCCAAGACAATCGTGGTAGGCGCTGGCGCCTTCGGAGTATGGACAGCTCTGTACCTGCAAAGGCAGGGCGCGTCAGTAACTCTGATTGATTCGTGGGGACCCGGAAACTCGAGATCATCTTCGGGTGGCGAGACACGCGTCATCCGGGGCGCCTATGGTCCCGACCAGCCTTACACAGAAATGTCCGCCCGTTCCATGACCCTGTGGAGAGAACACGAGAGGCAATGGAACGAGCACTTCTTCCATTCCATCGGCGTGCTCTGGATGGCAGAAGAAGATGACAGTTTCGAGAAGGCATCGCTTGCTCCGCTGAAGGCAGCCCGAATTGCCTATGAGGAACTCCCGGTCGAAGAACTGCGCAAGCGTTGGCCCCAAATCAACTTCGAACGCGTGCGATGGGCAATCTGGGAACCCCAAAGCGGATATCTGCTCGCTCGTGCTTCTTGCCAAAGGATCGTGGAGCACTTCATCAGAAAAGGTGGAACCTATTTGCAGGGAGCTGTTTCGGCTCAGCCGACAGAAGAAAACATTGGTACAGGCGTTCAACTCTCAAGCGGATCGCAGCTTTCGGCGGACCATTACATTTACGCTTGCGGGCCCTGGCTTGGAACGTTGTTTCCGACTACGATTGGTCAAAATCTCGAAGCAACGCGGCAGGATGTAATCTTCTTCGGAACACCCGCTGGCGATCCACGCTATAACGCTGGAAACCTTCCTGTTTGGGCAGATCACCGCGATCATTTCATGTATGGCATTCCCGGAAATCAGGAGCGCGGTTTCAAGGTAGCAGACGACACTCGCGGACCTTCGTTTGATCCGACGTCACAAGATCGACTGATCGATCCGAACCGTGCCGAGGAAGCAAAAAAATACGTGGCATTCCGCTTCCCCGGACTGAAAGGCGCTCCCATCGTTGAAACTCGCGTTTGCCAGTACGAAAACACTCCAGATCACGACTACATCCTCGACCGACATCCTGACGCTTCCAATGTGTGGCTTGCCGGCGGCGGCTCTGGTCATGGATTTAAGAATGGCCCAGCGGTCGGCGAATTGATGGCGGGCATGGTGCTTCAGGGTCGCCCCGCCGAACCTCAATTCAGCATCACCCGCTTCAAAAAGCACCAGTAGTGCTACTGAATCTGAATTACGCTCTGAGAAGAACTCGCCTTAATTTCGTCCACCCGCTTCAACACTTGCTTCGCAAACGCGTAAATCGACTTCGCGTGTGGCGAATCTTCTCCCTGTAGCACCACAGGTTTGCCGCTATCCCCCGCGCTCCGGATGTCAGGGTCTAGCTCAATGTTTCCAAGAAAAGTAACGCCGAATTGCGTCGCCGTCTTTTCCGCCCCACCCTTGGCAAAGATATCGACCTCTTGATGACAGTGCGGACAAACGAAGTAGCTCATATTTTCGACTATGCCCACGATATCCACTTTCATTTGGCGAAACATCTCGATTGCCTTTCGCGCATCCTGGAGTGCTACGTCTGATGGCGTTGAGACGACAATGGCCCCCGTGAGCGGAACAGTCTGGATGAGTGACAGAGCTACGTCTCCCGTTCCTGGAGGTAAATCGATGATGAGGTAATCGAGTTGCCCCCATTCCACCGATCCAAGGAACTGTCGAATGATCGAATGCAGCATCGGGCCGCGCCAGATGACTGGTTTATCTCCAGGATTGAGGAATCCGACTGAAATCGTTTTTAGCCCATGCGCCTCCAGCGGCTCAATGCGATTGTCCGCTGCCGCCTTGGGTTGCGCATTTGTTCCTAGCATGAGCGGGACATTAGGGCCGTAAACATCACCGTCCAGAAGTCCCACTTTGAAACCCTGCCGTGCCAATGCAACGGCAAGATTTACTGCCAGCGTGGTTTTGCCAACGCCGCCCTTGCCCGAGCCCACCGCAATGATGGCGTCAACACCAGGAAGTGGTTGGGGTGCGGGCACAGCTTGTCTAGGCGCATGGGTATGAGAGCTCAAGAGTTCACCATCCAATGTGGAGTCGTTCAGAGGTTAACTAAAGATTATACAGACCTGGCACAGAGCTTTTGCATCACCGCAAACGCTGACATCTAAATTCAAACTGCCAAATACCCGCCGTCGATGGGATACACGGCGCCTGTCACCCACGATGATTCATCGCTCGCCAGAAACACAGCTAACCCCGCAGTATCTTCGGGTTGCCCTAATCTTCCGATCGGATGCACGGAAATTCTCTCGCGCCGCATTGCCTCGGGGTCGGAAGAATTAGCCAGCACGGCCGCTGTTAGGTCAGTCTCGATGAAGGAGGGACACAAGGCGTTGACCCGAATGTTTTCGGGCCCGTGGTCAATGGCCATGCATTTTGTCAGAAGCACGACTGACCCCTTCGACGCAGCATACGCAGCACGAAAGCGTGCACCATTCACACCCAAAACAGATGCAACATTGATGATCGATCCCCCGCCCGCTTTTCTGAAGAGAGGCAGAACAGACCGCGACAATAACCAGACCCCACGAACGTTGACGCGAAATGTCTCGTCCCACTGCTCGGGAGTGATCTGCTCAACGGTTCCGATGTGAAGGATGCCGGCGTTATTGACCAGGACGTCGATTCGGCCGTACTGCGCAACCGTTTCAGACACGACCCTCTCACTGTCATTCTGTTCGGAGATGTCTGCTGACACCAGGAGTGGGATATTACCGCAGTCGTGTGCGACAGATTCGAGAATCGGCTTACGCCTGCCAACCAGCACGAGCTTCGCTCCTTCTCGCGCAAAGGCGATCGCACAAGCTCGCCCTATGCCGGTGCCAGCACCCGTAATAATGGCAACTTTATTTTCGAGACGTGAACTCATTGCAGCACATGGTACGGCAAACCTGCGCAGGTGCTAGGAAAGTAACCAGGAAGAAAAGTGTCTAGTAACCCTCGGCATCCATTTGAACTTTTCCACGAAACATCCGATAGATAAAGACGAAATAGATGACGGCCAAGATCATGCCGAGCAGCCACCAGTAAAGCCCCACGGCCAATCCGTGCGAGCCAGCCGCGGTATTCCCGATAGTGAGATTGAATTGTGGTTGTCGTGCAGGCAGCACGATCGGATAAAGGGCGAACGCTGCGCCCACGAGCATGCCCGTTATGTAGAAACTTGACGCAACAAACGCAAGACGATCTTTGCCTTTTGGAATCGCCCAAACAATCGTGGACAGCGAAGCGAAAACAACGACCGGAATAAGCAAACCGATTGGGTAGAACTTGTAGTTCGCAGTCACCTCAGGCCGAACGAAATAAGTAGCCATTAGACTGAAGCAAGTCAGGAAGAACTGCACAGGCCAGGCAATCATCGCGATTCCGCGTGCGCGACGTGATATGGGATCTTCCGTCTTAATCGCGACGTAGAGCGCTCCGTGCACAGTTAAGGTGGTAAGCGCTACCAGGCCCGCCATCACCGTATACCAATCCAGAATGCCTGGATTGTCACTCAACCGGAAATTTGTCCAGAGTGGTTCGAAGAAGTAACCGTCAGGACCAAGCGGAACACCCCTGATCACGTTGCCCAATGCCGCGCCGAAGAAGATTGCGAGTAGAGCGCTGGAAACACTGAACACTACTTCGAAAAATCCTTGCCACACGGGATTTTCAAGGTGCGCTCGAAACTCGATACCGATCGCACGCAGCATCAGAAGCCACAGCACCATCATGAGAGGCAGGTAAAAACCACTAAAGCTTGAAGCGTAGAGCAGCGGAAAAGCGAAGTACAACGTGCCGCCTGCGGCGAGCAGCCACACTTCATTTCCATCCCATACAGGCCCAATTGAGCGAAGTACCGCGCGACGCTCCTGGGGTGTCTTCGCGACGAGCAGGTAGATAGCTCCCGCTCCAAGATCGAAACCGTCAAGGACCACGTACGCCGTAATCATGACTGCGACGATGATGAACCAGACTGTTGGCATTCTTGACCTCTAGTGAATTCCTGTCACTGATTCGGAAGGTCCGATCTCAATTTCACGTCGAACGAGAAAAAGAAACAGAATTCCTAGCACCGTATACATGCCGAGAAAACCAAGCAGCGTAAACGTGCCGTTCCCTGCCGAAACAGTTTTTGAGTAGCCATCGGCCGTTCGCATCAGACCGTAAACCAGCCATGGCTGACGCCCTAGTTCAGCGGTCATCCAGCCTGCCGTATTCGCAATGTATGGAAAGGGTAGGCTCAGCATCAAAACCCAAAGCATCCACTTTGTCCGATAAAGTCGGCCGAGTCGAAGCAAAACTATTCCGATCAAAGCAATCGCAATGAAGATGGTGCCCAGGCCAACCATGATGTGATAGCTGTAGTAGAGAAGCGGAATGTTATCGGGCCATTGATCTCTCGGAAAAGCGTCTAGCCCTTGCACATGTGCTCCCCACCGCCGATAGGTCAGCGCACTTAACATTTTTGGAACAACGATTGGATTATCGATTTTTTGCTCTGCAACGTTCGGCTGGCCGATGATTACGAGTGGGGCCCCAGGCTGACTCACAAATAACGCTTCCATGGCAGCAAGCGTCGCCGGTTGATGTTGAGTCACCATCCTGCCTTGCCCGTCACCGGTGGGAAACAGTTGAAGCAGAGTTGCGATGAAGGCTGCAACTACACCAGTCGAAACAAATATTTTCCCGTAATCATTGAATTTGTCCCAAAGTAAATAAAACGCTCCAACCGAAGCCATCACGAAAGCCCCGGTGATTACCGCTCCGCTCATGTTGTGCGCATATTGCCACCACGCCCATGGATTCAGAACCAGCGCCCAAAAGCTAGCCAATTGCACTGATCCATCAGGCGCGAATTGATGGCCGGTTGGATGTTGCATCCATGCGTCAGTGGCAATGATGAAGTAACCAGAAAGCCATGATCCAACAAACACGGCGACAGCCGACCACCAGTGCGCTCGGGGTGATAAACGCTTTTCACCAAACAGGAACAATCCCAAGAATGCCGATTCCAGGAAGAAGGCAAACATGCCTTCCATGGCCAAGGTTTGCCCGATGACGCCTCCGGCGAAGCGCGAGAAATGCGACCAATTCGTACCAAACTGAAATTCCATGGGTATGCCGGTCACTACCCCAAGCACAAAATTGATTCCGAAAATCTTGGCCCAGAATCGGGCTGCATTGTTGTAAGTCTGATTTCCCGTGCGGAGAGCCCTGGTTTTCAAATAAACGATCAGAGGGGCCAACCCCATCGTCAATTGGGGGAACAAATAATGGAATGTGATAGTAAATGCGAAATGCAGCCGGTGAACGAGCAGCGCACTATCCATAGAAAATCCTGAGTTTTCGCAAGACTAACATCCGGACCAGAGAGGCTGTGTGACATTCATCACACGGGACCTGTGTACTCAGGTCAGCTTCGTCGTTTTCTTCGTTCGAGTTCTGATCGGCGAATTTCGCGACGACGTCCCGCGTCGTTGTAACGACGTTGTTGCTCCTCCGTTTCGGGTACTACCGGTGGAACCGTGAGGTGTCGCCCTGTCGCATCGATGGCTACGAACGTTAAGTACGCCGAACTCACATGCTTGCAGTCGTCATGCAGATAATTCTCAACCCAAACCTTGACGCCTACCTCCATTGAGGTGTGAAAGACTCGGTTCACGGAAGATCGCAAAATCACCAGGTCACCGACACGTACTGGGACCAAAAAATCTAAGTGGTCGATCGATGCAGTCACCACGTACTGCCGCGAATGACGGTGAGCAGCCATCGCCCCCGCCAGGTCAATCCAGTGCATCAGACGTCCACCAAGAAGGGCGCCGAGGGGATTGGCATCGTTTGGAAGAACAATTTCCGCCATTTCCGACTGCGAGTCGCGGACGGGACGCGGCATGCTCTGCTGCTCAGCGTTGATCATTAACGTTTGTCCTTATCCAGTTGAAGCTTGAATTTCAGAGTTATTCTTCCGCAGGTACGAATCGAGGTAACACTCCGCCATCTTTTGAATTCGGTAATCAGCGTGAGGACTCGTCCAACGCTGATCCAGCCTCGAGAACTCAACCGTGCCGTGTTGAATGGGTCGATGGTCGCGCTCGCAAACAAAACTTAGAGTGACTACGCCATTGAGGCACTTGGAAACGCTAAATCGAACTGCATCAAACTGACGGACACACGGTAGATTTGGACATTCGAGCGCATACCCAAGGTTGCATCGTTCCTGAATAATGTGGTCGTCGGGCGGCGAGGCCGCAATGGCCGACGTACAAACCCCGCGCCAGCCACTACCCAGGGGCAGCCGAGAGGGATGAGACCATCCGCCGTCTCCAAATCGTTCTAGCGGCATAAAAAATGGACAGGCCATTGTTGCTCTACCTTTGAAGTGAACGCGTCATTGTACGCGCACAAGCCGTGAGGGCCAAAGCTGAGTTAAACTCAAGGAGATTTTTCGGGGGAAAAGTTTCCATGGATCGAATGGCGATGCTGCAAGAAGTGCTAGATCAAAATCCTGATGACGCCTTCGCGCGATATGGCTTGGCCTTGGAATATTCGAATTCCGGCGACACCGACTCAGCGCTCGCTCAATTCGCCACCCTGCTCGCAAAACATCCTGACTACACCGCCGGCTACTTCATGTCCGCGCAGACTCTGGTTAGAGCGAAGCGCTCCGATGAAGCGAAGCTCATGCTTGAGCAAGGAATTGCTTCGGCAAAGCGGACCAATAACGATCATGCGCTCTCTGAGATGCAGGCCATGATGGATGAACTGAAGTAACGCTATTCAAATCGCAGCCCCTGGATCGGGTCTAGCAAGGAAGCTTTCCGCGCTGGATAATAGCCAAACAGAATCCCAATTCCGACTGAGAAAATTCCGGCGAACACAAAGACCTGATACGTGAGCTGCGTGGGGAATGCGAATACGTCTTCCACCAAAATGGAAGAGAGATAGCCAGTGAGCCATCCGAACACGCCTCCAAGCAATCCCAACACAATCGCTTCACTCAGAAACTGCAACTGAACGTCCCATTCGGTCGCGCCCACAGCCAGCCGCACGCCGATTTCTCGCGTTCGTTGAGTGACAGATACCAGCATGATGTTCATGATCCCGATCCCGCCAACAAGCAACGAGAGCGAGGCTATGCTCGCCAGAAGGATCGTCATGATATTGCTCGTCTGAAGTTGCGCTTGAATCACGTCTTCGGGACGACGGATATTGAAATCTTCTGGTTCTTTCGGATTGATGTGATGTCGCTCGCGAAGTAGTCCCGTGATCTGGTTCGTGGCTTCGGGCATCGCTTCTCGCGCGCCGGCGGAAAGGAAAATATCGTCCAGCCAGAACGTGCCGGTAATCCGTTTTTGCACTGTGGTGTAAGGCATGACAACGAAATCATCCTGGTCCTGCCCAGTAGCCGAGAAACCTTTAGGAGTCAAAGTTCCGACGACTTTGCAAGGAAGCGAGTTGACCCGAACGGTCTTACCGACAGGATCTTCGATACCGAAGAGATTTTCTGCCACCGTATGACCAAGCACACAAACAGGAGCGTCCGCCTCGACGTCGGCTTCCGTAAAGAACTCTCCGCTGCGCATGTGCCAGCGACGAATATCCAGGAACTCTGGTGTCACTCCTCGATACATCGTCGACCAGTTCTCTCCGCCGTAAACAACCTGGACATGACCGTCAACGTTCGGACACATCTTTTTGATAAGCGGAACTTGGCTGACGATGGCCTCGGCATCGCGCATCACCAAAGAACGCGTGCCGCGGGATCCCATCCGAATCCCGCCTCGCGTCCGACTACCGGCCTCCACCCATATGAAGTTGTCTCCCAGACTCTGCAATTGATCTTCAATCTTGCTCGTCGCGGCATGGCCGATGGCGATTACGCAAATGAATGCACCAATACCAACTGCAATCCCCAGGATAGTGAGCACACTTCTCACCCGATGTCGGCTAAGCGCTCGAAACGATTCGCGTAGAGTCGTATGCAGGTTCATGTGTTCTGAGTGCTCGATCTCCGATCATTTCGTGCCGCCATTTTCAACATGCTCCACTCCACCAGACCGGGAACCAACTGGTACAGCTTGATCACAGGATGCATCGTCCAAGGCACAACCACTTCTCGCTTGCCCTTGAGATAACCACGCAATACAGCGTGCGCCACACGTTCTGCGCTTATTCCCTTCACGGATGAAGGGCGAACTCGTCTGTCAGACGGCCCCCGAAACATATTTTCCTGGAAGCTCGTCCGCACGTATCCAGGACAAACGGTTAAGACATTGATGTTGTCCCGCATCAGTTCGATACGTGCTCCTTTTCCCAACGCGTTCATTCCGAACTTGCTGGCGGAGTATGCGCCATTGAAAGGAAGAGGTATATGTCCGGCAACACTTGAGATGTTGATGATTGTCCCGCCTCCCTGCTGCCGCATCACAGGGACTACTGCCTGCATTCCGGCGATCGCTCCGAAATAGTTTGTTTCGAACAAATCGTGACACAGGTCCATTGACATCTCTGCGGCAGAATCTCTCATCCCAACGCCTGCATTGTTCACCCATATATCAAGTCGATGGTAATGATGCAGAGTGAGGCCGATAACCCGGTCAATTTCTTCTCGATTCCTGACATCGCAGGAAAGGGCCAGGGTCCGTTCCGTACTCCCGATTTGACCGCGCACGCTCTCCGCGCGCTGCGCATCCCGCGAAAGCAAGACGACTCGTGCTTCACGATCTACGAAGAGTCGAGCGATTGCCTGCCCGATCCCCATCGATCCACCAGTGATAACCGCCACCTTGTCGGTAAGTTCCATACCGCGCTTGTATGCCGTTGACCCGGCGCAAGTCAAGACGTGGCGTACAATCCAAAACATCGCCAAGGCCGGAGGTTTCGTGAGTTCCCTGCTCCCATTATTTCCACTTGAGGCCGTCTTGTTGCCAGGAATGCCCTTCCCATTGCATATCTTTGAGCCGCGATATAAGGAAATGATTCGAGAGTGTCTTGCTGAGCACAAGTCTTTTGGCGTAGTTCGCTCTCAGGATGAGGGTGTGGCAGAAATCGGGTGTACGGCTGAAATCGTTGCTGTCACCAAGGAACACCCAGATGGCAAATTGGATATCGTGACTCAGGGAAGGCAGCGATTTGAGGTATTGGAAATAAATCAGGAGCGCTCCTTTCTTCGCGCCGAAGTTCTATACATCGCCGACGAAGAGGGCGAACCCTCAGTCCAGCAGGTGGATCGTGCGATTCAGCTGCATGGAGAAATCATGCAGTTGGTGGGCGCTGAGACAGAACTGGCGGAGTCGGAAGGCAGCACTTTGGCTTTTCGGCTCGCGGGTGGTTTACCGCTTGATCTCGATTTCAAACAGGCGCTTCTGTCCATGAGATCGGAAGCCAAGCGTATCGATACACTCACGACCTACTTCGAAACTTTGTTGCCCAACCTACGTCGTGCCATTCAAGTTCGCCAACGTGCCGGTGGAAATGGTCACGTCCACTAAGCTCAATATTGCTTCCTCCTTGCGACCATCTCACTTTATTTACGCGAGCGGATGTGATTTACCGCGCGGCGTATAATCCGCTTAAGCAGTTCTTCTGGGGGTTGTATCCATGGTTTCACCGCGCACACTCGGCGAGTTGCGTTCCAGCATTTTTTCCGAACAACGATTGAAAAGCCGGTTCGTGAAGGACGAGCTGCGCGAGAACCTGATCACCAAGCTTCGTGAAGGTGGCCCGATCTTCCCAGGAATCGTCGGCTACGACGATACGGTCGTACCGCAGATCATCAATGCCGTGCTGTCACGCCATAACTTCATCTTGCTCGGGCTTCGTGGACAAGCGAAGAGCAGAATGCTTCGAGCCCTGACTGCCCTGCTCGATATTCAAACTCCATACATTGCCGGCTGCGAGATCCACGATAATCCATACGCTCCCATCTGCAGGCGTTGTCGCGACTTGGTTGCGCAGCAAGCTGATGAGACGCCGATCGAATATCTGTCCCGAGAGGAACGGTATGTCGAAAAGCTTGCTACCCCGGATGTGACCATTGCGGATTTGATTGGCGACATTGATCCGATCAAGGCAGCTCGTGGCGGGCACGAATTGGGTAGTGAATTGACTGTGCATTACGGTTTGCTGCCACGCGCGAATCGCGGCATCTTTGCCATTAACGAACTGCCGGATCTCGCTGGGAAAATTCAGGTTGGTCTTTTCAACATCATGCAGGAAGGTGACGTTCAGATTAAGGGCTACCCAATCCGTCTGCCACTTGATGTTGCACTCGTGTTCAGTGCGAATCCGGAAGACTACACCGCTCGGGGAAAAATCATCACGCCGTTGAAAGACCGCATCGGTTCGGAAATTCGAACGCACTATCCAGCAACCATAGAAGAGGGTATTGCGATCACCACACAGGAAGCTTGGCTTGAGCGCTCCGGAAAACCTCTCCACGTTCCTGCGTATGTCAAAAAGCTTATCGAGCGAATCGCATTTGTGGCTCGTGAAGACAAGAAAATCGACAAACGGTCGGGAGTCAGCCAGCGGCTGCCCATTTCGTGCATGGAGAACGTTATCTCGAATGCTGAGCGCCGCGCGCTACAGCACAACGAATCAACCGTAGTTCCCCGGCTCAGCGATGTGTATGCCGCAATGCCCGCCATCACTGGCAAGCTGGAACTTGAATACGAAGGCGAAATGAAGGGCGCCGACAGCGTTGTTCGAGACTTGATCCGAACCGCTACCGCAAGAACATATGACGAGTTCTTCGACGGCACGAACATGAATCAGGTGGTGCAGTGGTTCGACTTGGGCGGTGAAGTTCAACTCGCAGACACAGCCGCTGCCGTCGACGCGCAGCAATCATTGCAAAATATCCAGGGCCTCATGGACAAAATCACGAAATTGAGCATTGGGCCGAAAGACTCTTTAGAAATGCAGGTTTCCGCCGCCGAGTTCATCCTTGAGGGTCTACACGCACATAAGCGCATAGGCCGAAGCGAGGAACGCGTCTTCACGGCCGGAGAAAAACAGCCGAGAAAATCGGAGAGACCGATACAGGAAGAGGAGTGGCAGGCCCGACCGAGGCGGAACTTCAATTAGGGTTGCTTGACGTTTGCATGAAGCGGATACGATATTCCAAATACGTTCCGGATCCAGCGGGCGAGATGAGCATGGAGGATCTCCTCGCTGCTCTGTCTGATTATCTTCTGCAAAGCGGATTTAACAACGAGTTCTACTACGAACTGCCTGACGGCGAGCAGACGCTAGATGATTTAAAAAGTGCTATTGAACGGGCTCTAGTCGATAGCGACTTGCTCGACGAAGCAATGCGCGAGCGATTGCAGCAAATGCAGATGGATGGAACGCTCCAAGAATTGATTGAAAAGCTCATCGAGCGCATGGAGCAAGAAGATTATATTTCCGTCGATGAACCGCCAGACCCTTCCCAAAGTACTGGGGCTGGCGGACAAATCGGCGACAATCAGCAACAGACAAAGTTCGAAATTACGGATAAGAGTCTCGATTTTTTGGGCTTCAAGGCACTGCGGGATCTCTTAGGCTCATTGGGCAAGTCGAGCTTTGGCCGCCATGACACTCGTGACATGGCGACCGGAATAGAAGCTAGTGGGTCCTCGAAGCCTTACGAATTTGGTGACACCCTCAACCTCGATATCACCGCAACCCTTTCTAACGCGATCAAGCGAGATGGCCTTGAACTTCCTCTGAGTATTGAGTATTCAGATTTGCAAGTTCACCAGTGTGAGTACCAGTCTTCGTGCGCAACTGTCGTCATGTTGGACTGCTCACATTCGATGATCCTTTACGGCGAGGATCGTTTTACCCCGGCAAAAAAAGTTGCGATGGCTCTGTCCCAGTTGATCCGGACGCAGTATCCCGGCGACTCTCTTTCGCTGGTTCTCTTCCATGATTCTGCCGAAGAAGTGCCGTTGTCTCAGCTCGCGCGAGTGAAAGTGGGACCGTACTACACGAACACTCGAGAAGGGCTCCGCATGGCACAACGTATCCTTCAACGCCAGCGCAAGGATATGAAGCAGATTGTCATGATTACCGATGGCAAGCCTTCGGCACTGACTCTGGAAGATGGACGAATCTACAAGAATGCTTTCGGACTCGACCCTCTCGTTGTTAGCGAAACTCTGGAAGAGGTTTCGAAATGCAAGCGCGCTGGCATACTCATTAACACTTTTATGTTGGCGTCAGAGTATGGATTGATCCAGTTCGTTCAGAAAGTCACCCAGATGTGCCGAGGAAAGGCGTACTTTACGACGCCCTACACCCTGGGTCAGTACTTGTTAATGGACTACATGTCGCGCAAAACGAGAACCGTGCACTAACCTTAAGCGGGCGCCGTAACCTCCTTCACCGCACGATATGCTTGGTCGATGGCTGCATCGGTGTATGCGTAAGCGGCTGCATCAGAATTGGCGATTGCGATTCTGCCGAATGGCTTTCTCGCCACTTCGCATGGCGTTTCTCCCCCGTTCAACCAGAAATCGTCAAACAATGAGTTGTATTCGTAAGCATAACCATGAGGCCAACGATTCACTGTAATCGCGGCGATGTCCCTTGCCGGGTCAAACCCGCCCGGCCCCAGGGTTCGTGACAACTGATCGCGAATATTCCTTTCGAACGTTTCGAACGTCGTCGAATACAACTGGATTCTGCCGAGCCGGTGTTGATCTCTCGCCGGCCTTCCCGGTTTGCACGCAGCTTTCATCATGTGAACCACAATCGGCGCTTCCGGTTTGGTAGCGCATTCATACCCCCCGATACTCACAGGCAGATCGAGATTGACTCCTGTGTGATAGCAGCCGGGAGCATACACCGAGTTCACGCCTAATTTCTGAAATGATGTCCAGTTTTTGAACTCAACATTCGTGTACAGCAGAGGCACTTTTTGTGCAGAAGCGAGCGCTGCTTTCTGCTTTTCTGGAAGCTCCGTGCATATGTATGGGATCACCACATGCCAGCACGCAAGAATGCAATGTGCAGCTCGTACGGTGTTTAGCTTGCCTCCTTGCGAATAGGTGATCTCAACGCTTTTAGCGGTCGCAGGTTCTCCCTGATGCTGCACTCGGACGGCGGTACTGTTGAGGCGAATGCGCACCGAATTCGCAGGCTGGTCTAATTTTGAGTAATTCGCTTTGGCTGTAACCACGTCGGTGGCGGAGCTGCCCGGGATAGCTTCTGGGACCAGCTTCCGGACGATCAGACGCGCGATGCTGGCATTTCCATCTGGGAAGTGAAAGAAATATCGATCTGCTTCTTCGTTTCGAATCGCATCGCGATTCATTCCTTTGCCCGCGGATGGTGTCAGATTCAAGCCCGCAAACCCGGGTAGGCCTAGCCCCCATGCATCTTGGGCGGCTACAGCATCAATGCCGACACCAAACAGCGGGTGTGGCGCCGTTTGATAGATCTGAACTACTTGCGGGTCTATGCCCACGATTTCTGTTAAGTACTTGGCATAACTGATCCGCGCAAGCTTAGCTTTCTTTTCATCGGAACTGAGACCTGGAAAGTAATCCTTGTGTTCCTGGCTGAGTCGTTGAAAGTCCTGCTTCGCCTTGTCACTGATCGGCGCTTCCGCTAGAAAACTTTTCCACGCGTCTGACGTACCTATGGCGGAGTCCACGACGGTCTCGCCGCCATATTGAGGTGCAGGATTTGTTACCAGTTTGTCTGCGCCAAAAGTTTCTTTGTCGAAGAAAATTTTCGGCCTCAACTCCAATGACCGGTACAGATCCTTCTTGAAATATTTGGCGTAAGATGGGACATCAATTCCCAAATCTTCAATCATGCTCTTCGCAACGGTACTGTACGGAGCAGGGCTTTCTATCGAGTACGTGCCCCCGAACCCAAGCCGCATCGGATTTTGTTGATGAAACTCGTTACGTTTTGCGTGGCCACCGAAATCGTCGTGATTGTCGAGAACCAGTATGCGTGCCTTTTCTCCAGCCATCTTCTTAAAGTAAAGGGCAGCACTGAGACCACTGATTCCACCGCCTACGACAACCAGATCGTACGCTTCACCGAGGTCAGTTGCCTTCCCGGCCTTTTCGAAGAAATTCCCGTCTCGCACGGCGTGCGCAACTTCGAACGATCCAACATGACTTCCGCGTAGGCCAGTAAGTTTTGGTGGGTAATAATCCGCGGCGTTCTGGTCGATGTACTTGAGATCGTCACCCAATAGAGGGCAAAGGTCGCCAGGTAGAGCGGCAGCGCCGATTGTTAGTGCGACTCCATTCAGAAAATCACGGCGCGTAATGCGCCGGTTCATACCCAGTTCTCGGTCCCGTTTGCTCTGCACAAGGGCCTCCGCCGCGGAAGTTTACCACTTTCAAGTAAGGTTTGGCAGACGCGGCTAACCGAAGTGATGAGCCCTATTGTCTGATCGGAATTCAGCCTTCGGCTTTAACAGCTGCTTCAGCAGCCTGAAAACCGATTTTGCTGTGGGTCCCGTCGCAAAATGGTTTGTTGACGCTGGCCCCGCATCGACAAAGTGAAAAGGCGGGCTTACCCGTGAGATCGTACTTGTTCCCGTTCGCGTCCACCAACTCGATTGTGCCTTCCGGGGCTTCTACGCGATAGGGGCCGTTTGGTCGAATCGTAATCTTCACATCAGCCATCTGTTCTCACCTGTCTTACGAACTTTGATTTGTTTGAGGTTAACACGTGGAATTTAAGCTACGGCTGTAGCTCTTGTGCTGAGCAGCCTTCGATACAACTCAAGATAGGACGTAGTCATTCGGGCCGCGCTAAAACGCTCGCGCGCTCGCTGGTAAGCACGGTTGCCAAATCCGCGACACAGCTCGCGATCCGAACTCAACATCCGCAGGGCATCCGAAAGTTCCGAACCATCGTTCGTTTGAAAGTAGACAGCAGAGTCACCCCAGTTTTCGCGAAAGATCGGGATGTCGTTAAGCACTAATGCACAACGAGATAGTGCGGCCTCAATCACGTTTAATCCAATCGGTTCGTAACGGGCAGTTGCAGCATAGATAGGCGCTTTGCTGTAAAGAAGGCGCAATTGGTTTTCAGTCTGCGGACCCTTCAGCGCAACTGAGAGTTCTTCCGTTGAAACCTTGACATCCGCACGGATTGGTACGCGAGGCGCTGAAACCGTTTGATCGGCTCCAACGATGCACACCGGGTATATGTGACGTTGCTCCGTAAGCAGACTCAGTTGTTTCCCAGCATCCCACAGTCGCCCGACGGAAAGAATCGATTCCTCTTTTGTGACGTAAGGGTTGAAGAAGATCGGATTCCGCCCGTTCGCGATGACTGTTGTATCCGAAATGCGCACGTAGCATCGAGCTAGCATCTCGTGTATCCAGTTCGCGGGGGCAACTACAGTATCTGCACCTATTAGCCCTCGGGTAACGGTGTCGCGGTACCACCGCATCCATCGCGACTCTTTGGGTTCGCGGCCATGGACAGCGAGCCACCAACTGACGAGATCACCCTGGGCAACAACGACTTTAGGGATCCGGGTTGGTAAAGCTCCAAAGCAGAACTGAGTGCTGTGCAGAACGTCAGCTCGCTGTTCGCGAATGAGTGCCGTCAGGTAGCTGCACGCATCCTTGTAATCAGCTTCGCCTTCCTGCATCCACTCGAGTCGAAATGCTGTCGGGCGATACTCCAACCCGTGCAACAAGCTCATCCAACCTGTTTGTTCGGGAAGTGGGATCTCGCCGAAACTCACCAATGTGACGCGCGCGCCTTGACTGACCAATCCGCTGACAAGCTCACGCGTGTACGTCCACATGCTGGTCAGTGTGTCAGTAGTAACGAGTACTCTCATGGCGTCCCGGGAGCGAGAAAGCCCTGAGCCGGTCAGAGCTGGGCTCAGCGTGGATGCATTTTAGTGTGACTAAGGCTCGTCAGCAAAGCTTATTTGCGCAAACTACAGATTTTAAGCCACCAAATCGGACTCATAGGAGGCGGGGACTCAC
Source organism: Terriglobales bacterium (assembly GCA_036265385.1). Classification (GTDB taxonomy): domain Bacteria; phylum Acidobacteriota; class Terriglobia; order Terriglobales; family Acidobacteriaceae; genus DATAPD01. The sequence continues at coordinate 143,024 of DATAPD010000020.1, read as the reverse complement.
GAAGGAACCGAAAGATTGCCCTTAATCTGCAAGGCCAAACCGTGAATGGATTGGATTCTTTCTGTTCTCCCCTGTGCAGGTTCCGAGTTGTCCAGTGCGAGTTCACAAGACAACAAGAGCGCTGTAATTAAATCGTTCACCTCATTCCGCAATTCCTCTTGGGCCTGCCGCCTTGCCGAGCGCAAATCCCTTTCACGCCGCACCACGGCCGACCGAATAAGGGCAACACTGCGTTCGGAACTGCTAATGCCGAAGTTGATGTACACAGGAATGGCCGTTTCCAGCAATTGAAAAACGGCTTCGGCTTTCTCATGTTCAAACTCAATCAGCCCTTCATCAAAGACAACCGCTCCGAATACTTGCGAACGAAGCAGGAGACATGCTTGTTCGAGATTGTCGGCGCTGTGTACAGATTGTCCAAGTGCTTTACTAAAAACCTCAGACTGGCGGAGAACCTCTGTTTGAGGTGAAACGAGTAAGATCATGCACTCACACAAGCAAGTACACCGCCATCCCTTCACTTCATAAGTTTCAGTCTGTTAGATGGCGCCAGTTATCTGAACTGTCCCTTTTTGGGAGGAATAAATTTATTTATGGGAAGCATATTCCTTGAGCTTACGGTAGAGCGTGGTCTTGCCGATTCCCAATAGGCGAGCGGCTAAGAGCTTGTCTCCGTTCAGTTGAACGAGTGCGTTCAGGATTGTTTGTTTCTCAAGTTCCGCCATTGGCATAACCTTCCCTCGCAAGGGTAGCGGTGGCGCTAACAAATCCGGCACACCATGTAGAGAACTCGGCAGGTCGCGCAATTGAATCTCTGGATTGGTGGTCATTGCACAGGCCCGTTCGAGGTAATTCTCCAGTTCCCGTACATTCCCCGGCCAGTCGTAGTCCAATAGAGCTTTCATCGCATCATCTGATATTGAGCGAGCCATACCAGATTCGCGGGAAACTCTCTCCATGAAGTGCCCCACTAGAAGCGGTATATCCTGACGGCGTTCTCGCAGCGGCGGGATTTTCAACGAAAGCACGTTAAGTCGAAAATAGAGATCCCTACGAAAACTTCCTTGAGCAACTGCCTGTTCCAGATCACGATTCGTCGCAGCCAATATCCGAATGTTGATCGGAATGCGTTTCGTGCTGCCGACGGGACGGATCTCCTTCTCCTGAATCGCGCGCAATAACTTGGACTGCAAATCAAGAGGTAGTTCGCCTACTTCATCCAGGAAAACAGTTCCACCATTTGCAATAGCGAGCAATCCATCTTTGGTTTGTGAAGCTCCGGTGAAAGCTCCTTTGACATAACCAAACAACTCGCTTTCGATCAGAGTTGGAACCAGCGAACCGCAATCGACGGGTATGAAAGGCTTGTCACGATATGGCCCTGAGAAATGAATCGAACGAGCTACAAGCTCTTTGCCGGTTCCGCTCTCGCCTAGAATGAGCACCGGGTGGTTGCTGTAAGAAGCTTTTCCAATGATTCGGTAAATCTTTTCCATTTCAGGCGATCGCCCAATGATGTTACCGAACCCCTGCTTGGATTTAATTCGTTCGCGCAGCGTCCTGTTTTCCGATTTGAGTTTCAGGTGGTTCACCACTCTTTCCAGCAGTAAGGTGAGTTCATCCTTGCTGAAAGGCTTGGTGACGTAGTCGTACGCACCTTCTTTCATCGCCTGGACTGCGGATTGAACGGTCCCAAACCCTGTCACCACAATGACGGTCAAGTCGGGGCGGTGTTGCTTCAATGTCGCTAAAGCGTCGTTCCCATTTGCTCCGGGAAGCCGACAATCCAGCAGCACGACATCGATGTTCTGAGTAGCGATAACTTGGAATGCCTCTTCTGCTGAACTAACAGCATAGGCGTGAAATCCAAGAGATTCCGCTACTTCCCGACATGCTTCACGAACTGCTCTCTCATCGTCTATGACGAGAAGATTGAGAAAATTCGCCCTTTCGAGCGGTGGAGCATAATCAAGTTCTTCGACGAAGGGCATACGACACCTTTAATTTTCTCCGCGGCTCGGGTCTTGGTTAGTCGCGATACTTGTTGGAAGCGCTCCGGCTAGCGAGAACCCTTCGCTTGAAGAGCGAGAGTTGCCCACCGAAGCAGCTTGATCAATACTCGTGTGCCGATCAGTCTCCTCGAGCACACCCGGCAGAGCAATCTCGATTCTTGTTCCTTTCCCTAACTCACTCTCAACAAGAATCGCACCGCCAGCGTCCTGAACGATACGGTGGATTGTGGCCAACCCCAGCCCATTTCCCTTCCCTGGCGTTTTGGTCGTAAAGAATGGCCGGAACAGCTGCGCTCGCGTCTGCTCATCCATGCCGTAACCGGAATCGCTCACGCTTAACGAGACGATTCTTCGACAGTTCGGCTGTTTAGAAGTTGTCGGCAAGCAGTTCTTCGTAACCACTACGATGTCGCCACCTTGTGGCATGGCATCTCTTGCATTCAAGATCAGATTCAGAATGATCTGTTGCACTTGCGTCGCATCGAGAAGGACACTCCATAGTCCCGACTCCAGTTCTAATTTCAGCTGAATTCGCTCCCCGGCAAGTCGCTTTAACAAATCAGACATCGATTCGATAACTTCATTCAAAGAAAGAATCTGCGGTTCGACCACTTGTTTTCGGGCAAGTGTCAGGAGTTGCTTCACCAAGGCTGCGCCATGGTCGGCTGCCGCCCGGATTGTGCTCGCGTGCAGACGCGTATCATCGCCTACTTGTTTGTTGGCAACCAGAAGGTCGCTGTAGAGAACAATTCCAGTAAGCAAGTTGTTGAAATCATGCGCCACGCTGCCCACCAAGCGGCCTATCGATTCCAGCTTCTGAGTCTCGTGCAACCGCTCCTCTGCCGCTTTAAGGACGGAAAGGTCTTCCACTGTCACAAGGATCAGACGTCGATGATTCGGCCCTTGGATCAGTTGCGCTGTGCTGCGGCACCACGGTCGAAATCCGTTCCTAACAAGCAAAGTTCCTTCGGCTTGATACGACTCGCAACTGCCCGAAACGAGTTCTTGTAAGCGAGCGCCCTGTTCGTCATTGGATGGTTTGATCAGTTCCGTCCAACGTTCGGCTCGCACCTCGTCTTCACTGAAACCTAGCATCGCCCGAGCGGCATGGTTCGATGCGATAACGCATCCCTTCGTCTCACAAACAAGGATGCCGACTGAAATTGATCGATAAACCGCATCCAGGCATGCCGACCACAGATCCGCATCGATGTGAGCGCGATCCGCTTCAGCGCACTGAATCGATGGTGTCATCGAAGTTCCAAGTAACGGCTGGCCCCCTCCAACTCCCAAAATGAAAGGGACTGGAACCAATTTGGGCCCGTCGCATCCATCGCCATCTTAGGTCTGAGTGCTCTGAGGTGCTAAGTACCTGCATCACAGAAATTTGTGACCCTCTGAACATGCAGGCGCGGCGAAGATCTTAGTTCGGATTCGGAACAGTTTGGATTTGGAAAGCTTTGTACAGCTGAGTAAGGCTAGTCTCGCAGACTAAGGGCTTGAGTCAGCCGGAAGATCAGCCTCCGACTGGGAGTGATTGTGACATCCGCAGAATGCAAATCGTCGCCTGTCTGGGAAATGTCAGAATTGTTGGAGGCATTAACTAACGATTCATCTGTCTCACGCTTTTCACTGTTAAGAAGTGAAGCCGATGCGTGGTTCGCAGTGGTATCGCCAGATGCAAACACGCTCGTGGTGACAACAGTTCGCCTTCCTGAGCCCACGACCAACTCTTGAAGAGTTATGCGGAGATATCCGGCCCGGCGCCCGGAAAGTTTAGCTGCCAAAACTTTGCCACTCACCTGAGTTCCGGCAGGGAGCACGGTTTGATTATCAATAATGACTGGAGCTGCTAATGTGGCTACAAAGTGATCGCCCGCTTTCGCGGTGCGACTAGACAAATTGTCATGAACCTGCACAGCAACCATGGTTCCTGGAGGCAATTCCTCTTTGGGAGGTACTAACGATTGAACCTCGGCGTTCCCCTGCTGTTCAAAGGGTAGTTCTTCGTTAGGACTCGCACTCCTGGGCTCAGGCACACGTAGGCTGTCAGAATCGCAGGCAAAGCTCGCTGCCAAAACGAGAGCGAGGCCTACGAGGTGCATGTGCCGGGTCAAAAAACTCATAAATGAACGCTGTTGCAGGAGATGGTGTTGAGGATGGCACGAACATGGCCATTCTGGATGGCTGTAAGGAAAAGACTTAGTACACGAACACGACGTTCGGCCATGTATTTTTTTCGACCGACCAAGAAAAAGGGGAGGCGCTAAGCCTCCCCAAAACTCATGCTTTCTTAACCCCTTAGCGGCTCGCAGTATCAATAGCGGCACTTTGGCCTTCGCTCTCCGGCTGCATGATGACGCCATCGAACGGTGTCGCGGCCACGTAGCGTCCATGAATGACGCTGATGCGGCGCAACGGGAAACCAGAGTCAGGCCCCCGCTGCCAGCTACGCCCTTCGTCCGTGCTGAAGAAAACAACGCCGGTGGCATCGCTAGTGGCGAGCAAACGTTTATGAACGCTGTCGTAGGCAATCGACGTGATGTCTTTCGATGGAAGACCCGTCACCGAATGTTCCCATGTCGAGCCTTTATCGGTTGATCGGAAAGCGCCTTCCCGGCTCGCGACTAAGATCTGCTCGTCCGGAGTAAGTGTTACACCTCTGATGTTGGTGATGTAGGAAGCAAGACTCGCCTGTTTCCAGGTCGCACCTTTGTCCGTGGAAACAAGCACGCTTGTGCGAGTTGCGGCCACCATCATGGCACCGCTGCTGCGAACGGAGATGAAATCCTTCGAACCTAGGACTGCACCACCCTGCCACGTCTTTCCTTGGTTAGCACTGGTGAAAATCCCCGACGAAGTCGCCGCAAGCCAACGGTCACCATCGATTTCTACGTCGCTGACGCGCCCGTCCAAAATCCCCTTTTCAGGAACCTTCGTCGTCACTGTCGTTTTCTTTTTGCCTTTCGCGACAGTCCGGCTCGTGACCTTTTCATTCAGTATTGAATTGATGGGATTCCACTGTGTTCCGTTCGCCGAAAGCATGAACACGCCACGGTTAGTCCCGGCGATCAGGGCGCCAGTACTGGATTGTTTCAAGCTGAATACGTCCCTGCCTTGCAGGCCAGAACTCTTCTGCATCCAGGTTCGCCCACCATCGCGCGTGTAGAACACGCCGCCAAATTCCTTATCGTTTACGACTCCAAGATAGATTGTTTGAGGATCTTTATGATCCGCAAGAATCGCAGTCACGTAGCGATGGGTGTAGCCATGGTTCGATGCCGTCCAGGTTTGCGCGCCATTGTCGCTGGCGAGGACACCGCTGCGATCAGTCGCAAGTAAAACTCGATTGGAATCACGTGGATCAACGAATACGTCATTCACAACCACTTCTGGATTGCTGACGCGTTTCCAAGTGGTTCCAGCATCAGTCGTCTTCCAGAGGCCTTCGGTAGTACCTGCATAGACGATCGAAGAATTACTTGGATCATGCTTCAGAACGCGTGTACGCCGGGCTGAGAATGGAATTCCCTGAATCTTTTTGAACTGTTCTCCTGCAACTTCGCTCTTGTAGATTCCGGAACATGCGCTCACGAAAACAACGGACGGATTGTCTTTGGCAACGATGATCGAGAAAACATCAGAGTCATCGATAATGCCCTTGTTCATGTGTTGCCATGTAACGCCACCATCGACGGTTCTCCATGGCAAGTGCCACGTTCCAGCGTAGACGATATTGGGATCACGCGGATCAATCGCGATCGACTCAATGTTCTTCAGTTCAACATGCCCCGCAGGCGAAATGCGCTCCCAGTTATTGCCGCCGTCCTTCGTTCGAAAAACACCATCGAGTGCGCCCGCTACCAGGACCTTCGGATCAGAAATCGACATCGCCATGGCGCGGATCGATTTACCGTGCATTCCGGGCAGCGATTCCCAAGTCTTGCCACCGTCTTTCGTGCGGAACAGGTCGCCAGCCTGCTGGTTTACGACACTCCATGCCGATACGTACATCAACTTCGAATCCTGAGGATGAATCGCAATGTGATCAAGAACGTAGTCGTTTCCAAGCCCGACTTGAGCGAACCGTGTCCAGTTGCGACCACCGTCTGACGAGGTGAAGAGCACTCCAGTACTCGTGCCCAGGAAGATGTGATCCGGATTCCGCGGATCATAAGCTAGACTGCGTACGTCACCACCATCTGGCCCCAGCACCGTCCATTGCCCTGCCCAGGCCGAGCTAGCCAAGAACGCAGTCAAGCCGATCAAAATCAGAGACTTACACCAAAAAGACCGTGCGCAAAACATAGCTGAAATGTGCCCCCGCGGAAGTGTCCCTAACCGGCTCAGACTGACAGCCTACCATGCAGTCATCAAGTTACTTAAGACCAGAAACGCAAAATGGCCGGCTGGGAGAACCCAACCGGCCAACTGTGATTCCTAAATCGACTATTGAGCTGCTTTCTTCTTTTTAGGTGCGGCGGCCCGCGGATGATCGGGAATAGCCTTGATCTTCCCCTCGTCTACGGACTGAGTATCGCCGGCATTATAAGTAGCACCCGCAGGCACCACCCAGAACTCCGCTTTCTTACCTCCGCCACTACCAGTTCGAACTTCGATCCGGCTCGGATCGATGTTCTGTTTTGCTTCTCCGCCCGAGAGATATGCCTTCGAATTGACGGCACGCTCGGCGGCCAGGTTTTTGAATTTCGCCTCGGCATCATCCGCGAAACCAACAATCACCAGCTTCGCTTCTGCTTCCTGCTGTAACCGCAACGCGACGTCGTCCAAGACCGCTTTGCAAGTGTTGTCGACGCGCCACGGCTTCTTCGGGTTCGGGAACTCGCATTCACTGAGTTTGCTGGCCTGCGGTGGCGGTGGAGGCGGTACTTCGACGCTCACCTGAGTGGAGGCTGGCGCTGTGAGTCCGCGAGAATCCGTACAAGTCGCATTTACAGTAATCGCTCCCGCTGGAGCTCCGTCAGTTTTGAGTGTTGCCGTATTGCCTTCGCCCGAGATTGTTCCACCTGTAGCATTCCAGCCTGCCACGGTCACGGGAACATTGTCCGGACTGGTGCAAGTGCAAGTAATTGTCGCTGGGCTGCCAGTTTGCACAGTTGCTGGATTCGCCGAGCAACTCATAGTCGGGGGGTTCTTCGGCGGCTCTTTGACGGTGAAGTTCGCAGTGCAGGTCGCGTCGCCGTTCTTCTTCATCTTCGGATCAACCACGTGGGAAGTAACGGTATAGCTTCCGCCCGCCACTCCGGTGGTATCAATGTTCGCGGTTGTGTCCGAGCCGCTAACTTTACCCCCCGTAGTCGTCCAGTTGTAGGTGAGCGTGTGCTTCGGGTTGAAGTTGCTGGTAGCGACCGTGGCTTTCACCGGCTCGCCCACCATCACTTCCGAATGGTCCACTGAGCACGTTGCAGCTGGAGGGACCGATGGCGCGCCTCCAAAATTGAAGACGAGACCTGTGCGCAAACGCGCTCCATCGAATGTAGGTCTCCGCAAGTCCGATTGAACTGGACTTACTTCATTAGCGAAATTGTGTCGCGCAAAAACGTAGTCCGCTTCAATCAGTCGGATGCTCAGCGGCTTCCACAATTTCAGATCAATACCGCCGCCTAAAATGGCGCCGATGCCATTGCTCGAATCCGTCGTCTTAGTGGAGAGGCGATTCAATCCCAATAGCGTGTGCGCAAATAGATTGACTCCCTCAGTCCTCCACGTGAACCGCGGACCGATCGATGCAGTCGTCTCGTTGGCGAACTTGTTCCAGTTCCCGCCGAAGTCACCTTCCAACGCCCAATGTGGAGTGAAGTTATACCCAAGTGCAGCACCTGCACCCTGTGGAATAGAGGGAAGCTTGAATGGGATACGACCACCTGTGCTATTTAGTCCATCAGGCACCTTGCCGCCTGGATTTAGCCATTGATATCCGACAAAGAGATCCACCTTCGGTGGAGTTTCATCTTGTGCCAAAACGCTCATGGGTAAAACAACGGTCAAGGCGAGCAAGAAAACACAGAGCCAGCAGCGGCCACTGCTTGCTTTATAAGAAAGCGACATGGAGTCCTCCGGAAAACAACTACATCGAACCAATTATTGTCGAGCTGATACTAGAACCGGGAGTCTGCTCGATATTGGAAATCGAGCTGTTTAGAACTTGAGATTTTACCGCAAGGAGATCAAGGCCAGCAAAAGTTTGCCACCTTTTATCGCTTTGCCGCCCCAAGAAAGTCATTGCTGTCTCAGTTTGAAACGGAGTGAAATCGCCTCTTCCTGCCCTGCTCCTGTACTGCCTCTTGCCGCTATCTCGATAAAGCCGCAGAATAGACTGATTGGGTATGAGCCAGGAACGAGTTCTGATTGTCGAAGACGAGGAAAATGAGCGCACGGGCCTTTCTGAGCTGATCGGCTCCTGGGGGTTCCGTGCTGATACCGCGCGCGATGGCGTCGAAGCGATGGAAAAAATCGCTGTATGGAATCCGTCTATCATCGTCACGGACTTGAAGATGCCCCGTATGGGTGGCATGGAGTTGCTCGAGCGCGTCAAAGACCTTGAGCAGCCCCTAGCGGTCATCCTGGTGACCGCCCAGGGGACGATCGACAGCGCCGTAACCGCGATGAGGCTCGGGGCGTTCAATTACATCCAAAAACCAATAGATACGATCCGGCTTCGCTCCTTGCTCCAGAATGCGGCGGACTTACTCGGTGCGCGCGCGGAACTGGAAGTAAATCGGCGAAAGCTTAGAGATGCGGGCTCCCTCGGTCAGTTGGTTGGTGCTTCCAAAAAGATGCAGGAGATCTTCCGCCTGATCGAAATGGTTGCCCCCAGTACGGCCTCGGTTCTGATTACGGGCGCAAGCGGAACGGGCAAGGAATTAGTCGCACGCACAATCCATGAACTCAGTCCGCGACGCGGAAAGCCTTTTGTTCCCATAAACTGCGCAGCCATCCCAGAAACGCTGATCGAGAGTGAAATCTTTGGCCATGAAAAAGGTGCCTTCACCGGCGCTCTAGAGCGCCGGACTGGGTGTTTTGAGTTGGCAGAAGGCGGCACCCTCCTTTTGGACGAAATTGGGGAAATGCCCATCGCGACACAGGCGAAACTCCTCCGTGTACTCGAGGATCGAAAACTACGCCGACTGGGTAGCCGGGTGGAAACATCTGTGGACGTCCGTGTTCTCGCAGCAACAAACAAGGTTCCGGATGAAGCCGTTGCGAATGGAGAACTACGGCAGGATCTCTACTACCGTTTGAATGTCTTCAACATTCACATGCCACCTTTGCGTGAACATAAAGAAGACATTCCCGAGCTCGTGCAATCGCTGATACGCGATATGAATAGCAAGCACGGAAGGAAGGTCGCCACCGTCAGCGAAGCCGTGCTGAATGCGTTCAACAATTTTTCATGGCCCGGCAATGTTCGCGAACTCCGCAATACCCTAGAGCGTGCCGTAATTGTCTGTGAAGGTGCGATGATAGAGACTAAGCATCTCGCGCCAGGTTTCGGGCAAACAGTCCGCGCTGCCGTACACGACCCCGATGCAGTGCGACTCGGCGTCGGCACAACCGTGGGAGAGGCCGAGAAGCTGCTTATTCTGAAGACGCTCGAAGCGACCAGCAATAACAAGACACGTGCGGCCGAAATCCTAGGGATCAGCTTGAAGACATTACATAACAAGCTGAAAGAGTATGGCAATGCATCCAGCGAGGCGCTCGCTACAAAAGATGCGGAGTAGGCTGGAGCTGCTAGGCATTGCAATTTCCGTTATCTCTCCACTAGATAGATGAGTCGGAAAGCCAAAATCGTTGTGGCAATCACCATGATGATTGCCTGCCTTGTGGTCGGATTCTCGGCAATCTATATCTCGCAATTGCTGCGACAACGTCTTACAACCTCTTACGAAACAGCTTCACTCCTGACCCGCCAACTGGCCGATGCCGCTAACAACGCCGTTCCGGACCTTACCAGTACCCGCGTGGATACAAATGACCCCGCTGCGGTGCGTAGGGCTCTTGCCGAGTACCTTGAAAACGATGTCAACGTGAACACAATGCTGGATTCGGCTGTCGCTAACTGGCCGATCATCTTTGACGCAACCATCGTTGATTCGGATGGCAAAGTGATTTTGTCGAATAATCCAGATTTGGTGAGTAAACCATTGGCAAGCGTGAGACCGGATTTTCGCGAACTCCGCGATGCACACTTCTGGGATCAGCTTCAGCTTATCTACAGTCCATCTAAGATCTATGACGTCAGTTTGCCACTTGAACTTGATGGTGCGCCCTTCGGCAGCGTCCATCTTGGAGTGTCGACTGTTCTGCTTAAAAACGAGCTCACGCCTCGACTCCAGCACGCCGCCTTCTTCTCAGCCGTCGCAATCGTGCTGTCCCTATTTCTGGCCGCGGGTGTTTCCAATCTCGCGCTCGGGCCATTGAGGCAATTGAATCTAGATATAGATACCGTCAGCCGCGGCGATGCAGACCTTTTGCCCGGCGAGGAGGCCGGCCAGGATGAATTCGGCCTGGTATCGCTGAAGATTGCACATCTGGGACGCCAGATACGCGATACCAACCAGATATTTTCAGCATTGAAAGATAATGTTGAGCAGGTCATGTCCAAGCTACAGGATGGCCTGATGCTATTTACTCGTGATCTGCGAGTGGTGCTGGTAAGCGCATCAGCGGAGCGCTTTCTCGGTCGTGCCAGACGCGACATTCTGGGAAAAACAGCGCGTGAAATCTTTGCCGGCAACTCGCCAGTAAATCAAATCGTCTTGGATGCGTTCGATGACCATCAGCCGCTTGCCCAACGCGAGGTGCAAATCTCCGATCAGCGTACGATGCAAGTATCACTCGATTTCATACAGGAACGTGGAACGCCGATCGGCGCGCTGCTGACCATGCGGGATGCTGAATCGGTTCGTCGGATAGAGGACGAGATTGAATTATCTCGCCGCTTGTCCGCCGGTGCCCGCACAACTCGCAGCGTCGCTCATGAGGTGAAGAATCCCATCAATGCGATTGTCTTGCACCTGCAGTTGCTCCAAAACAAGCTAACCCAAGTCGATCCTGATACTCGAAGACACATGGACATCATCGGCAATGAAATTCATCGATTGGACCGCGTGGTTCAGATACTCGTTGATTTCACGCGCCCTCGCGATCTTAGACTTGAAGAACTTGACCTCAATCGCATCGTTGAGGAAGTTGGTCTCTTGGCGATGCCGGACGCGGGACAACGCGGCGTAACCATCGATACGCAACTCGCGCACGACCCTTTAATCGTCAAAGCAGATGCAGATTTCATGAAGCAAGCGTTTCTCAATGTGGTCTTGAATGGTATTCAAGCGATGCCCGATGGCGGACATCTCACGATTAATGTTCATCGTGACGACAATGACGTTGTCACCGAAATCAGAGATCAAGGTGCCGGCATTGCTCCCGAGGTACGCGAAAAGATCTTCGAGTTGTACTTCACAACCAAAAAAGGGGGGAGCGGTATCGGCCTCGCCCAAACCTACCAAATCATGCAATGGCACTATGGTTCAGTGGATTTCGATTCGACTCCAGGCGAAGGAACGACGTTCCGACTTCGAATGCCAATGATGGGATCTGCAAATCAATCGGCTGCACAGAATCGGTTAACAAACGCCTCTCCCATTCTTCCCGTCAGTCTCGAGCCCAGGTAGCTCAGTGTTCTGCTAACTCAAACTCTGCGATAAGCGGCAGGTGATCCGACGCGATCAGAGACGCGCGACTACGGTGGACCCTAGCGCTGACCAGCGATAGAACGTCGTCGTAATAGAGATGATCCAGGTGCAGCAGTGGAAACAGGCCTGGATAGGTGCGCTTGTAGCGGAGCAGCGCACGTGGCTCAGCGGCCCGGAAGCTGGTGCCCATTAGTCGCGTGGCCAACCCCCGAGTCCACTCGTTAAAGTCTCCCGTAACAATCCGTGGTCCCATGAAGTCGTCTTGTTTCAAGATATCGGCGCTGGTCAACCGCTTGGCTTGGTGTCTTCGCTCTACAAAGCTGGTGCCGAGGTGAACGTTGAATACGTGTAAGGTGATCCCATCGCCGATACGGTGGTCCGTTCGAAGACAACCCCGCCGCTCGCGATGTCGCCAGGTGAGGTCGTAATTCTGATGGAAAGTTTCGGCAAACCGGCTGAACGTCATGTTGCCGTATGAACCGCCGTGGAGCTTGCGGTTTTCGCCGAAGACCCAGTGATATCCAATCAAATGTTCAGCCAATCGGCGGGCCTGATCAAACTCGAGTTTGCCATCTCTGACATCAAGGACTTCTTGCAATGCCACGACGTCAGCATCGAGCTGCGAAATGATCTTTGCGATGCGTACAACATCCGTGCGGCGGTCAAGGCCACGACATTTGTGGATGTTATAGGTGGCAATTCGAAGCCGCGACGAGCGCTTTGCCGCCATTATTGCTGTCGCTCGAGGATCCACCCGAACAGTTCGGGAGCGCGTTCGACGATGTTGCGGTTTCTCCAGCGCTCATATGTAATCTGTTCGCTGTTAGAGATATCGGCAACAAAGTCTTCTTGCAAGCGACCGACAAACGTTGAATCGCAGACAACAAGATTCACTTCGTCATTCAAGCCGAAGGAGCGATAGTCGCAATTTGTCGACCCTACCACGCCCCAGACGCCGTCGATCAAAAGCACTTTGGCATGAATCATCGCGGGCAAGTACTCGTAAATGTCGGCGCCAGCTTTCAGCAATCTACCGTACCCGCCACGGCTCGAGGCTCGCGTCAGATAAATGTCGCTGCGCCGGCCGGGCACAACGATTTTCACGTCGACGCCGCGACGAACTGCTCGAACAAGTTCGTCACTGAAGCTCTTATCGGGCAGGAAGTATGGCGTCGTGATATGAACAGACTTTTGAGCCGAAGCTATTAACAGTTGAAACAGAACTCGAGCGTGAGTCATCCCCCCTGATGTTGGGCTGCTGCTGACGACGAGGACAGCATTTTTTTGGTCATCGGAATCCGTGAGTTCCGGGAAGTAATCGGTTCCAGTAAGCAGTTCGCCGGAGGCTTCCAGCCAGTTTTCGGCAAAAGTCGCTTGCAGGTGGGCGACGGGAAGTCCTACGACTTTGACCATCGTGTCCCGCCAGCGGGGATGTCGAGGTCGTGCCTTATACCATTGGTCAGCGATGCCGGCTCCGCCGATAAACCCGGTTTTTCCGTCAATAACCAAAAGTTCACGGTGCGTTCGGTTATTGAAGCGCGGGAGTTTGTTCCATCGGGCGGAGTTGTACCATGCCAGTTTTCCTCCGGCAGATGTGAAGTCGCGGAAGTAGTCTTTGCCCACTCTTGCGGAACCTAGTGCGTCAAGCACGACTTTCACTCGAAGTCCGGCGCGGGCGCGCTCCGTGAGTGCGTCGACGAATCTTTTTCCGATTTCACTTTCCTGGAAAATGTAGGCTTCCAAGCAGACTGTTTGTGCGGCACCACTTATGGCCTCCAGCTCTTCTTCGTAAAAAAGATTTCCGTTCGTTAAAACGCTTAAATTTGCTGACTGGTTTACCTTCGCATCCGTCAGAGCCTCAAGCGTACGGATGAATTCGGCTGAACCGTTGTCAGGCGAGTTTGCTGCAGCAACTCGGTATCGGAGACCAGGATCGAACAGGGCAACAACAATGACAATGGCGGTGGCGGTGATCGCGAGCCATGCCAATACCAGGAACGGCGTGGACACGGTCGCTTCGGCAAGCAATAGTGGCATACGCGACGCTTTGATGCGGTGACCGAAATTAGTGTTTGTCAGACCCGCAGTATTGGAGTTTCAGACAAAGAGTTCCCCGGATTTTCCAATAATTCACCGATAGATGGAATTGAGATGGCTAAACCCTGCCCGCATACAGAGTTCGCTGGATAGCTCTCCCATTGCGCGTTCTGTAACAATTATGTGAGCGCGTTCGGACGCTGGTGGCGGACGCGGATCGAAACTTGACTTACCTTCGGCACTTTCCCGGGAAATCATAGTTCGTGAGTGCTTGGGGGCACACTCGGTCGGTTGGAACTGCCAGGTGCGGTGTGGGATGGTTGCGTTTTAGTTGATGTGTTGGAATATGGGACCTGAAGTCGTTGAATGGGGAGTCAGTCTGGAGTGCTGCTGGTATGAGTAGCCGATTCGACGTCGATCGAGAATCCTTTCAAAATCTTTTGGCAAATGCATTCGTTGTTCAGCAGAGCGGTGTAGATTCGCGATCGTTGCGGGCCGTGGTTCACCTGGAGCAGGCAATCCACTCAGGCAAAGTAGAACTACCCGAGTTCATGAACATGACGGCGGAGTGTGCCCGACGTGTAGCGAACGCCGCGGGAGTAGCAGTCGCATTGGTCAGCGGAGACAACCTCGTGTATCGGGCCGGTTCTGGCTCAGCTGCCGCGTCTGTAGGCCGGGAGTTGACCGCTATACTCCGAGTTCCTAATCATCCGGGGAAAAAAAGAGAGATACTGCGGGTGGAAAACGCCCAGACGGATACAAGAATAGAAGCCGCGGTTTGTCGCCAATTCGGGGCTGAGTCTCTGCTGATTGTACCCATTTACCGTGGGACCTCACTTTTCGGAGTGATAAAGATCCTTTTCAGTGAGGCGCATAGTTTTTCCGACCAGGAAGTACAAACCTATCATTTGATAAGTGGTCTCATCGGGGAAGCGATCAAGGGAAGCGACCGCGTGCTTTCAGACGCCCCGGCGATTCTTCCGACAATACACGCCCCGGCAGTTGTTCCAACAGTTGAAGAGAGCCTGCCGCAACTAAGAGCTGAAACCATCTTTGAGGTTGAGCTTCCAGCCGCTGTCGGTGCGCACAGTTCCGAGCCAACCCTTTCGGACTGGTCTCCGAGGTGGGATTTGGCATGGGTGTGCCTGATGGCTGGGCTGACCGAGATAGAGTTAAGGGTCGGACAGTTAAAGGCAACCGGCACGAGAGCGTGGACTAGTGCCCAAACGTGGAAGGCGCCTTCGCACCTTTCCGGGCGAGTGCTCTTGCCGACTTTAGCGATGGTTGCAATCTTGCTTGTAAGTTTTCTTTACATCGAATATCGGCCTAATGTGTCGCAAAGTGCGGCCTCGACTGCTCCCCTGTTAGCTGCTCCGGAAGTTGTTCAGACTTCTACGGCAGCAAACGCAAACCAGCTCGAAGCTGCTTCTCTAAAAACCTCGTCTGCAAACTCGCGTTGGGTACGGGTTAGCAAGAACGAGTTGGACCAGGTTTTCGCCGATGTCACCGTACGTTATTTCGAACCCAACTCCGTCCTAAAGCGCACGAATGTGAAAAGAAGCAAGGTCCACTACATGTCGGATGATGTGACGATTCGTTATTTTGAACCGGGCGAACAGGTTACTCGACATGCGACAGAACCAACTCGTCGGAACGTTTCGTTGAAATAATCGCAGCACGCCTACTCAAATTCATTCTTACATTCTAAAAATTGACAGTCCTTGACTCTGGGATGGGGTCACGCGGACACTGGTGTGCCCGTCCAGGAGACAAGACTGAAAGTTCTGCGCAATCTACGAATGATCGCGGTAGCCCTGGTGCTGGTGGCGCTTCTGGGAACAGTCGGGTTTCACTTCATCGAAGGGTGGCCATGGTTCGATGGACTATACATGGTGGTCACGACTCTCACCACAATTGGATATCAGGAAATTCATCCTCTGTCCCATGCCGGTCGGGTTTTTAATCTAGCCATCATTGTCGCAGGTGTGGCGCTTGTATTTCTGGCGATCGGAGCTCTCACCCAGACGTTGTTAGAATTCGAGTTGCAAAGCTTCTTTGGGAGGCGGCGCATGGAGCGTGAAATTGGGCGCCTGAGAGATCACTACGTTATCTGCGGGGCAGGCCGAGTTGGCCGCAGCGCTGCAAGGGAGCTGGCACGCAGGCCGGCCCCGTTTGTGATCATTGAGCAGAATGAATCCAAAGCGGCACGCTACGCAGCTGAGAACTGGCTCACCCTGATTGGGGACGCCACAAAAGAGCAAACTCTACGTGAAGTGCAGATTGAGCATGCGATTGGCCTGGTCGCTGCGACGACAACAGACGCAACGAATCTCTACATTGTGCTTACCGCACGTGGTCTGAATCCAAAGCTAAAGATCATTGCGCGTGCGAGCGAAGAAGATGCAGAAAAGCATCTATTGACGGCGGGTGCCGACTCTGTCGTTTCGCCTTATTTATTTGCGGGTCAGCGCATCGCGCAATCCTTCTTGCGGCCGCACGTGGTAAGTTTCCTCGATACGGCGACCACGCATTTGGGATTGGATCTTGAAATCGGAGAAATCGCGATCCGCCGCGGATCGACGTTCGCAGGAAAGACGATAGAAGGCTCCCGGATCCGCCAAGAACGTGGCGTCATCGTGCTGGCCATAAAAAAAGAAAAGGGGATGCATTTCAACCCTTCGCCCGATGATCACATTGAAGCAGGCGACTTTTTGATTGCAATGGGTGAGCCTGCCCAACTACGAGAACTTGAACAGCTGTCTTCCGCCCAGGCATGAAGATTGTTACTGCTGCCGAGATGCGCGAGATCGACCGCGCCACGAGTGAACGCTTCGGAATCCCTTCCGCTCAACTGATGGAAAATGCCGGGACGGCGGTCGCGACTTTTGCGCTGGCCCGATACCCTCAGGCAAGACAAATCGGGATTGTATGCGGAAAAGGAAACAATGGAGGAGATGGATTCGTAGTCGCGCGAAAACTCCACGAAGCAGGAAAGTGCGTACGCGTGCTGCTGTTGTGTAATCCTGCCGAGCTGCGGGGCGATGCGTTGGGGATGTTTAAGAAGCTTTCCGCGGCACCAATTTTAGCGCGTACCGGCGATGAATTGAAAAGCCCCGAGGGGCAGGCTGTGTTGCAAGCAGACTTGCTCGTCGATGCCGTTCTGGGCACTGGATTCCGACCTCCGGTGAGCGGCTTGTATGCCCAGGCAATCGCTGCGATCAATCGAAACGGTTGTCCTGTGGTCGCTTTGGACATTCCATCCGGTATGGATGCCGATGGTATGAATGAGCAACCGGAAGAAGTCGTTAAGCCGGATGCGGTAGTCACATTCACTGCGCCGCACCTGGCGCACGTTTTTCGTCAAATTGCGTCCGGCCCAGTGGCTTGCGCGCCGATCGGTTCCCCGCCAGAAGCGATCGTTTCATCATTCAATTTGAACCTGATCACTGCTCAGGATCTGGCTCACCTTCTAGTCCCCAGGGCTGCCGACTCGAATAAAGGAAGTTTCGGTCATGTGCTGATCGTCGGTGGATCAGTGGGGAAGGGTGGCGCGGCCGCCATGGCTGGATTCTCTGCCTTGCGCGCGGGCGCTGGTTTGGCGACAGTTGCAACTTCACGAAGTGTTGCCTCCACCGTCGCTTCGTTTCACCCCGAAACGATGACCGAGCCGCTGGATGATACGTCAGCGGGCACTATCGCCATCTCGAATCTGGAAACGGCACGATTTGATGAAGTGGCGAAGGGCAAGAACGTGATTGCGCTAGGACCTGGTATTTCGCGTCAGCCAGAGACTGCCGATTTTGTCCGCCGCGTCGTCCAAAAATATGCAGTGCCAATGGTCGTGGACGCGGACGGCCTTAACGCTTTTGAAGGGAAAGCCCAAATGCTCACTGGGAGTGATCACGCGATGGTGATTACTCCTCATCCGGGCGAAATGGCGCGATTGCTCGGATGTACCATTCCTGAGGTTCAGAAGGATCGCGTGAAAGTGGCGCGGAATTTTGCGCGCGAACACAAACTTATCGTTGTGCTCAAAGGAAACCGGTCGGTCGTCGCGTCTCCAGACGGTGAGGTATGGATCAACACCACGGGAAACCCCGGAATGGCGACTGGAGGAACCGGTGACATCCTCACTGGAATTGCAGCCGGGCTCATCGCGCAACATCCCAACAAGGTCTTTGAGGCGGTGCTCCTGGCGGTCTTTTTGCACGGCTTGTCAGGCGACATTGCTTGTGAAGAGCTTGGGGAGGAATCGCTCGTTGCGACCGACCTAGTGCGATTTTTGCCCAATGCTTTCAAGACAGCTCGGGGCATGTTTGAGAAGCCCATTGTAAGAATTGCAGGTTTCCCCATCGACCCCATCAAGTCCGTAACCCGTGAGGACCCCTGAAATAAGAATTTTTTGCGTGGTGACTTGAGGCCGGTTAGATAGGACAAGGTCCTTCGGTAATCTGCCGCTGATGAACCTGGCGTGAGATAGTTCATCCCGTCCTATGACCCATTTTCCCCACCCGCACCCCACCAAACGCGCGACTAGGGTTCAACTGGGAGGAGCAGTTCCCGCTGCAATCCAATTAGCCGATGGTCAGCGTACGAGAGGTAAACTCCAATCCATTTCAGCCACCGGGGGCTTGCTTGTTTTAGCGCAAGCTATGGGAGACGGCGAGTTCATTGAAATCGCCTTCCAAACGAGTTCCGGACCCGTTGAGGGTATGGCTGAAATGTTGAGCCCGATGCAGAAGTTTACGAAAGGCGTTCTGCAACCTTTCCGTTTCATCGCATTAGCGGACGAGGACCATCGTAAGCTGAGCCGGGCGCTCGATTCGGTCGTTGATAGGGGCGTGTTGCTGGCTCGCGCAAATCAATTGCCGTCATCCAAAAGTCTTTAATCTGCATTCGGACTGACTCGGGATCTCACGAACGCATCCCGTTATACTGATGTGCTTATACCAGTGTGACGAGACAATTTGTAACGCGTTCGTCGGACGAGACCATTGCCCTGGGCAGGTCATTCGTCGATTTGCTGACTCCACCGAAGCTCGTCCTCTTACGAGGCGATCTCGGGGCCGGCAAAACGACGTTGGTTAAGGGCATTGCCGAAGGTTTTCAGGCGGCATCCCGGGAAGAGGTAACGAGTCCAACGTTCACTCTCATCCATGAATATCGGGGTCCTCGGGCGTCGCTATTCCATATCGATCTGTATCGAATCGACACGCAAAGGGAATTAGAAACACTCGCGTTGGATGACCTTATTTCCGACGACAGCATCCTGCTGATTGAGTGGGGAGAGAAGTTCTTGCGATTCGAGCGCGAGAGAGATGTAGAAATTGCTCTCGATAAGATTGCAGATCAGGAGAGAAAGATCAGAGTTACTTCCCGCTAGCGCCTGGTGATCACCGGGCGCAAGCAAGCCGTCGGGGCATTCCATTCGCGGACCATTGAAAAGAGAAGCCCAGCCGCGAAAACCGCAAATATGAGGAAGCGTAAGCGCATATCTTTTGTTTGTTTGGATGCTAAAGAGCAATCACATGCTGTCTTTTCTTAAGCTGCTTGTCGCCCATTCAATGCACGCAGTTTAGAAACCCATCACGTTGTAACCGCAATCCACGTAAATCGTTTCCCCTGTAATTCCTGAACTTGCATCGGAAGCTAAGAAAACACCTGCTGATCCAACTTCAGATACCTCAACGTTGCGTTGCAATGGCGCGCGCTCAGCGTGGGACTTCAGCATCTCGCCAAGCCCGGAAATCCCCCGGGCGGCCAATGTCTTGATCGGCCCCGCCGAGATGGCGTTGACGCGTATTTTCTTCTTCCCAAGATCAAATGCCAAGTAACGAACGGTGCATTCGAGGGCAGCCTTGGCCACAGCCATCACGTTGTAGTGTGGAACAACCTTTTCTGCGCCGTAATAGGTCATTGTGAGAACGCTGCCACCGTTCTCCATCAGGGGTGCTGCAGCACGAGCGACGGCAATCAGAGAATAGACGCTTACATCGTGTGCAATACGAAATCCCTCTCGCGTGGTGTTGATGAATTCACCTCGAAGTTCCTCAGCTGGGGCGTAGGCAACGGAGTGGACAAGCACGTGGAGCTTACCGAATTTCTCTTTGACTTGCGCGAACAGGCGGTCGATCTCTTCATCTTTTGAAACGTCGCACATGAAACCCTCTGTGCCGGGCAGGGAACTGATTAGGTCTCGGGCTTCTTGCTCAAGGCGTTCGTTCTGATAAGTGATGATGAGACGCGCGCCCGCATTGTGCAGTCCTTGGGCAATGGACCAAGCAATGGAACGCTTGTTCGCCACTCCGAACACGATCGCCGTGCGACCTTGAAGGTCAGTAGACATGAATAGGCCTCCCTGAAGGAAATGGAAAGGATATCAGTTCAGTCGGCAAGCCAGCGTGTGCAGCTGGTTAGAAAAAAAGCGGGCTGCAGATCAATCAGCTTCTTCGGTGACCGGTTGAGGAACAGGAGCTGGCCAAGTTGCACTCACAAAGGCAATCGCATATACCAGCGCGATGATGGCGAAACCAGCGGTGAGATTCACCTTCTGCGCGGTCAGACCCACCGAAATTCCGAGAACAATTTGGAGTAACGTTCCGCCGAAATAAAATGTGTTCTGAACGCGTCCCATGAGGTGTTTCGGCACCTGTTCCATCAAACTCGTATTCATGGCGACGCCACTTACGCCGCGAGCGGAACCCATCAGGCTATAAAAGAACACGCCCAGCGCAAGAACGCGAGACAAGGGTGAGAGAAACATGCACGCAGTCAGAAGAGCCATTGAGATCGCGATAGATTGTCGTGCGCCAAGTTTTGCGATCGCTTGAGGAGCATACAGAGCGCTAAGAAAGGCTCCGACACCCCAGCCCGCGTTCAGCCAGCCGTAGCCTTTCGCACCTGCATGAAAAACTAGGTCGCTGAGCGGCGGCGTAACCACAACACCCGTGAGCATGGCGCCCAGGAAGAGGGCCCAACTGATCCCGAGAAAAACAACGCTGCGATGATCGCGAAGAAAGTGCAAGCCTTCGCGCATCTCACGACCGAAGCGTTCTACAGCAGTTTCAGCCGCGATGAGGTCGTGTTTGAGTTCGGACGGACTCGGGACGACGTGATGTCCCTTCCGAACAACGAGGTAACAGAGGAAGGAAACGACATAGGTCGAGAAGTCGATCAGCAGCACGCCGCCAAGTCCAATGTGCTCGTACACAAAGCCGACTATCGATCCGGCGATCAGCCAACCACCCTGAATACCGGCGAGTAGAAATGTGTTCGCCTGAACGAATTCTCCCTCTGGAGTTAATTCCTGGATCAGCGCAGTGATGGTAGGCCAAAACATCCAGAACCCTGCAGCCACCAGAGTGTTCATGAGGTAGAGCTGCCAAACATGTACGCGGCCGAGGAAGGCAAGGATTGCGACGACGAAGATGACAATTGCGCGAGCCGCGTCGAGCATCATGACGAGCCGTCGACGATCCTCCCGGTCAATGATGACGCCAGTGAAAGGCAGCATCAGCATGGCAGGAAGCGTTTGGAGTACCGCGAAAGTGCCCAGCGCGATCTCAGAATGGGTAGCCTGCAGAATGTACCAGGCCACGGCAGCAGAGTTCATTCCGCTCCCTAACATCGAAACAACGTTGGCGATGAAAACCCAACGGAGAGAGCGCTCGCGAAGGACAGAAAACATATTTCCTGACTCTAACATGCGCTGTGGGCGTGATGTGGCGTGTCGAGAGGTTGAGATCTGGCTCGCGAGGTCGCGGGCAAGTAACGCATCTCGTATACTTCCTCTTCCGTTATGAGTCTTAGCCTCAGACGTCTGTTTAAAAAAGAGAAGCAGGAACACCGCATCTTGCGCGGGATCGAGCGCAGCGGGGATCAGCTACAGCTCGAATATCATCGGGCCACGCCGGAGTGTCCACATCCAGAACGCTTCAGCATGTTCGATTCGATGACGGCCGAAGTCGAAGTGCTGGAGTTCCTACGTACGGTTGTCACGACTATCAAGCCTGAGCTGATCGTGGAGACCGGAACCTTCAGCGGAATTAGTACGCTGTGGATGGCGGAGGGACTGAAGGCAAACGGTCGGGGCCGCATCCTCACCTGTGAGTACGATCAAAAAGTTTACGAGAACGCGAAAGCAAGGTTTGAGAAATCGGAATTTGCGAGTTGGATCGAGTTGCGAAACGAGTCAAGCCTGGAAATGAAAGTGGATGGCACTATCGATCTATTTTTTAGTGACAGCGATATGCCCATTCGCGAACAAGAGGTGAGGAGGTTTTTGCCACAGATC
This sequence comes from Terriglobales bacterium, assembly GCA_036265385.1. Taxonomy (GTDB): domain Bacteria; phylum Acidobacteriota; class Terriglobia; order Terriglobales; family Acidobacteriaceae; genus DATAPD01. The sequence continues at coordinate 120,963 of DATAPD010000020.1, read as the reverse complement.
AATCCAAATGGGTTGATCCTTATGCATGACGCAAGTTCGCATCTGAAGCAAGTGCGAGAGGCGGCACTCAAACTCGAGCGTGAGGGACTAATTTCTGTCGTTCTTCTGCCTACGCCGAGAGGGCTGGTGGTTGCGCAAAAACGGGAAGGACGCAGATAACCCGGAGTTCTGCGCCACAAGATGATCAGCCGATCGCCCCTTGCGCAGCGTAAGGTTCAGAGCTACGATGCGCCAAAAGTCTCTCCGGAGGTATCTATGGGCAGGCGATGGCTTCTTTCGTTGTCCTTGATTCTCTGTTCAGGAATTTCTCAGGCGCAGCTCGACAAGATCATCATCCCGGCAGGCACGCCTGAGGATCAAGCACTCACCGCAATCTCCAACGAACAAGACAATTCCAAAAAGCTTGTGATGTACGAAGACTTCTTAAACAAATTTTCGTCGAATCCGGCGGCGGTGGCCTACGGAAATTGGCAGATCGCACAATCGCAACAAGCTGCCGGTGATCTACCCAAGGCCCTCGAATTCGGCGACAAGGCATTGGCAGGGGCACCCCGCAACCTTGACATCCTTGTTTCACAAGTCAATGTCGCCCAGCAGATGAAAGACAGTGGGAAGACAGTGGCCTATGCAGTAAAAGGTGGCGAGGCATACAACACGATCGATAAACAACCAAAACCAGAGAGTATGGAGGACGCGCAGTGGAACGCCCGAATTAGTGAGACGAAAGATGCCGCCAAGACTTCTTACGAATTTCTTGAAACGGCGGCTTACAACGCAATCGCTGACGAGAAAGACGCCAAGACTCGCATGAGCTATATCGAGCGCTTCGCTCCAGCATTCCCGAACTCGCGATTCGAGGAGCCAGTTACGCAATATGCGATGTTCACACTTGGCCAGCTGAACGATTCCGCCAGGCTGTACTCCTATGGTGAAAAAGCACTGGCTGCCAATCCAAACAGCATGCCCACTATGCTGCTGTTGGCAAATGCTTACGTAGAAGATGCGAAGCCAGGATCGGTCGGGAAGGCGGTCACGTACTCGCAAAAAGTGGTCGAACTGGCCAAAGCGGATGCTGCTGATGCTGATAAATCGCGCAGGTTATCGGCCGGAGTTGCGTATTCGACGCTCGGGTACGCGTACATGAAACAGGACAAAACTGCCGCAGCTGTTCCTGAGTTGAAGAAGGCGTCAGATCTCCTGAAAGGTCAAGACGAAACGGCATATGCGACCGCGCTGTACCGGCTCGGTTACGCGTATGCAAAACTGAATCGCGTTGCTGACGCCAAGCTAGTCCTCGGCGAAGCCGTGGGTATCGCAGGACCGCTTCAAAAACCTTCGCAGGAATTGTTAGATAAGATCAATACAGCGAGGGCGCGCCCAAAGTAGTCGTCTGCTGATCACTGAGCAATCAGATCGTCGGAGAGTAGGCGCGCTTTGACAGCGAGATTGTGCCCGCGTTGGAAGTCGCCAGCCTTGGTTGCAGCCCTGGCTTGTTGAATGTAATTCCGAACCTGATCTACAACTGCAGTCTGGTCCGCATTCAATTGCCGCACAGCGGCTTCTTTCAGATTGTTCTCTGCGGTCGTGAGCAGTTGTTCGGTCACCTGCGCCTGCTGTGAAGCGACGTTGGTCGGTACAGTAGGGGCAAGTTTTACGGTTGGCTCAGTAGTGCTGCCGTTACGAACGATGACTCTTCGGGTGCCGGTGTGGGAGGAGGTCTGTTTCGTGCAGTTGCCGGTTTTAGATTTGCGGCACCCGCGCTTTTTGGCTTTGGCCGAGGGACCCGGCGCAGCAGGCTCAGGTGTGGGTGTCGCCTGCGAGTCCGATGAAGATTGGGGCGCAACCTGTGCGGGAGGATTTTGAGTGTTTTCTAGTGCTTTACTTTCCGTCGCTGCTCCTTCGGCAGCCACTTCAGCAGGTTTTTTATCCTCAGGTTTTGTCTGTTCCGGTTTTGTCTGTTCCGGTCTTGCCTGTTCGGGTCTCTCCTGTTCCGTCTGAGCGAGAAGCAAACGACATGGACACAAGGTCAAAAAACCGACTACGGCAAGGGATCCCAAAACGCTGATTTTCATACTGAGATCGAAGGCCTCACACAAGCGCTCTATATTCTAACTCCCGTGCGTGCGTGACGTGTGCAGTAGACTTCGGTGTGTGGACAAGTACTTCCAGATGGAAAAGCTATCGGATGCTGGAGCCCATCGTATCCGGGCTGGGTGGATTGTCTCCTTGAAGCAAAACCCAGGTCGTTACGCCGCCAACTACAGCGATACCGGTGTACAACGCTATAGGTGAATTGAGGATGCTTCCCTGTGCTCCGGGAACTGCGCCACCAGAGCGACGACGGCGATGTTTTCCTGCAGGTGAGTCTTCGCGTGTGGTTTCCTGGCCCTGGGACACGGTAGTCGTATTTCCTTGGGCGTCCGTTACCAGGAGATCCCCTTTGTTTGCCGCGATCTGAACTGTTCCGTCGAAATCTTTGATGCGGAACTCGGTCCACTGCCCGCTTGCGGGCTTCACGCTGACATCTCCGATTTCGGTGACTACCGATTTCGCGGTGGCGACAGTGACTGCGCCATGTTCAAGCTTCAGCGACTTGCCCTGATACTGAATCAAAGAATCCGGTTGCACTGTGATATTTGAACCGGCTGCTTTGATACTTGCAACGGAGTCGGACTTCGTTTGGATCAGGTCACCGGAAAAAACCGCAGAAGTCTTCGGAACATTGGCACCATTCAGCCACGCTGTGCCATTCGCGTAGAGCATAGCTCCGCTGGAATCGGCTGCCCACATGGACAATGGCAATGCAACAACAAGAAAGCAACTGAGCGATCTCGTGATTATGGAGCGGTGCATTACCCAAATCTCCCTGTGAGTTTTCGCCATCGTATTCGGCAACTTCTTGGTCGTCAATGACTTTCTAAGGTACCCGCCTGTCGAATAGGTTACGGAGGTGAGCTAGCGCCACCGATCAACGCAATACCACCAAGCCAATCTCATCCACTCTTCAAGGTTAACTTTAGCCCACTGTCGGTTTCTCCACCATGGGGATTGAAATTGGCGAGGATCATCGACCGCAGCCACGCTGAATTGAATGCCAGGCATGGCGTGGCGGAAAATGCTGAGGGCACGCCGAGTATGGAAGCTGGAGGTTACAAGAAGCACGGAGTGTGCGCCTGTCGCAGCAATACAATTCGAGGCATTCGTGCTTTCGTCCTTTGTTGAAAGGCCGCTAATCGTGCAGATCGTGATCTGCTTTGCTTGCGGCAAAGAGTCAATTAATTTTTGCGCTAGTGCGGGCGGGGACACGCCATAGAACTGCGGGCTTTCAGGAACGTCTAAAATCATCTTAGGGGCATACGCTTGGCGTAAAAGCTCGATTCCGCGGTTTGGCCTTCGCTCTGTTTCCCCGGCAAGCACAAGAACAACATCCGATTTTTGAGGTCTGTCAACAACGAGATACGTGCCGGATCGCGCAAGAAGGATGGCGAGCACGAGTATGGCAGCCGCGAGACGAAAGCGCATTCGACGATTTTAACGGACAGATAAAAATGCCAGGCGCATGTGAGGGCGGCAATCGATTGGAAATCGCAAACATCTCGTTGCGAGTAGTGTCGAAATCCGCATGTTAAAATTGGCTTACTCGCTACAGGTGCGTGCGATCTGAGCGATCAAGAACCGACAGCATGAACCCAGTGACCGCGTCATCCTCCCTTTTCAACGAACTTAAGTCGAAGATTGAAAACCGCCAAGCCAAAGTGGGCGTAATTGGCCTGGGTTATGTAGGACTTCCTCTCGCTTTGCTCTTCAGCGAGCAGCGCTTTCCCGTTACGGGCTTCGATATCGATCAAAAGAAAGTCGATACCATCGCTCAAGGCGGCTCATATATCTTCCGAATTCCGGCCGCCGATATCGCGACAGCCAAGAAGCAGGGGTTTGCGGCGACTGCCGAGTACGCCAAGATCTCAACAATGGATGCGGTGATCATCTGTGTACCAACACCGCTCAACGAGTATCACGAACCAGACCTTAGCTTCATCACGAACACGGCAGAAGCGATTGCCCCGCATTTACGCACCGGCCAATTGATTGTTCTTGAGAGCACGACTTATCCCGGCACAACCGAAGAAGTGCTGCTACCTATTCTCGAGAAGGGCAACCGGGCAAATCTGAAAGCAGCCCGTACGGGTGAGTCGTCGGAAGAATGCTTCTACGTGGCATTTTCTCCTGAGCGCGAGGATCCTGGGAATACCAGCGTAGAGAGACATGACATCCCAAAGGTGGTCGGCGGACTGGACAGCCAGGCCGCAGAGCTCGCATGCGCGTTGTACGGGGCCATCTTCCGGCGAACGGTTCCGGTGTCGTCCCCAGCCGCCGCGGAAATGACGAAGTTGCTGGAGAACATCTACCGCTGCGTGAACATTGCGTTGGTGAATGAACTCAAGCTTTTATCTCTGAGGATGGGACTGGACATCTGGGAAGTGATCGCGGCCGCTTCCACTAAACCTTTCGGGTTCCACCCGTTCTATCCGGGGCCCGGACTGGGAGGACATTGCATCCCTGTTGATCCGTTTTACCTTTCATGGAAAGCGAAAGAATGGGATTTTAGGACCCGTTTTATCGAATTGGCGGGTGAAATTAACACGGCCATGCCCTATCACGTGCTGGCTTCGGTGAGCGAGGCTCTTAATCGACATAAAAAGTCTCTAAACGGCTCACGTGTTCTGATTTTGGGCGTGGCGTACAAAAAAGATATTGACGATCTTCGCGAATCACCCTCACTCACGATCATCGAACTCTTGCAAAAAGCTGGCGCAGAGGTCAGTTATCACGATCCCTACTTCCCTTTCATTGGACGAGGTCGCAAATACGATCTTCAGATGAAATGTTCGTCACTCGAGAATCTAGGACAGTACGATTGCGTTTTGATCGTGACCGATCACTCCGACTACGATTACCAGAAAATCGTGCGTGAATCACAACTGGTAGTCGATTCGCGCCATGCCACTAAGGGGATTTCGAGCCCTAAAATCGTTCATTGCTGAGCTATACGCATTGGACTGTTTGTTGTAAACCCTACAGCCCAGTTGAGGGAATTTGTCTATCAATCTAGGAAAAACTTTGCAAACTCATTCCTCCGGTTTGATAAGATAGCTGCCTGTTTGGGTAAGTAGCTGTTGGATATACGCTTACTCCTAGATTTCCCTAAGGTGAGTGGTCTTATTCGTGCTGCGACCCCTTATGCGCCGCGAGTTCTCGAACTAGTCCCCTAGTTCGCATCGAGGTTAGGGTCGCCCCAACTGGGGTCAAACGTGGGTAACCCTGGGGAGACGAAATCGTGACCAATAGGGCTATTGCACAGAACACGATGTTTAGCCTGCTGCCTCAATCGCGGCCCCCATGGACCGAATTTCTGTTCAGCATGGGGACACAAGGATTGGCACTTGTTCTGGTGCTGATAGCGGGCCTACTGCATCCACAAATTCTGATCCCTGAGCCCCGCACGTTCTCCTACATGCGACTAGTCGATACGCCACCGCCGGTTCCGACTGAGCCTGCTCCGGTCCGGGTCTTGGCCAAGGCAGAACCCCGCCCTCTTACTCAGCCGAGCCCCGACGCATTGCGCCTTCCACCACCGCTACCAAAAACCAAATCAGTAGTCGATGAACCAGCGGCACCGAAAATGGAACTGGCGAGCAACAAGATGCCCGACCTTCCGTCAACCACGAAGCCCGTTATCCCGCGCCAGTTGGTAAAGACGGAGGTATTTTCCACCGGAAGTTCTGCCACTCCAACCATCGCAGCCGCTCCTCAAAAGGTTCAAACTGGAGGCTTTGGCGATCCGAATGGAGTACGAAGCAGTGAAACCAACGGGCGCCCGGTGAACATTGCGCAGCTTGGTTCGTTTGATCTACCCCAGGGCTCCGGGATGGGAAATGGTACTGGCGGCAGCCACGGAGTAAAGGGAGTGGTTGCGAGCACTGGCTTTGGAAGCGGCGTGGCGACAGGAGATGGCTCCGGACGAATTTCCGGAACCCGCGGGACTGGGACCGCCGTGAAGCAAAGCGGATTCAGCGATGCCGCGATACCAGCTCAACCGATCACGAAAGCAAAACAAGTGGATGAAAATGCGGGTCGAATGATTCCCGCGGAGATCATTTTTAAACCGAATCCCACCTATACCGAAGAAGCTCGTCGCCTCCGCTTAGAAGGTGAGGTTCTTGTTGAAGCAGTGCTTGGAGCTAATGGGCAGCTCAAGATTACTCGTGTCGTCCGCGGCCTCGGTCACGGCCTGGATGAAGCAGCGATCAAGGCGGCAGAACAGATCCGCTTCAAGCCGGCTACGCGAGACGGACGAGCCACGGATTCAACCGCTGTTCTTCACATTATCTTCCAATTAGCTTGAGGCTTTGCTGTGAACAAAACTCTCCCTGTGTTTTGCAGTATCTGCTGTTTGATGATTTTTGCTTCCTGGTCGTTAGGTCAGGATTCGTCCGGCGCAACCTCTACCCAGTCTCCGCAACCGGCGTCCGCGAGCCAGTCGCCAGCAAGCGCACCCGGTGAAACCGCGGCGAACCCTAACGGTGTCAGCGATCAGCAAACAACCTCATCTGGGCAAACCCAGAACAATTCGAATCAACCGAACACCGATGCAACGGGTAGGATTTCGACCGGGAACTCCTCCACGAACAATCTATCTCCAGCACAGGGCGCGAATTCGGTCACACCAGCTCAATCTCAAACAGAATCTACACCTTCGCCAGCAACGTCGTTCGACCAGGTGGTGGATCGAGTCATCGAGCGCGAACACTACTTCCTGGCGCAGATGAAGCACATGCACCCGTTAGTTGAGACTTACATCCAGAACATGAAACCGGACACCGATCTGGGAAACGTTCCGGTCAGTGACAACTACTTCCTCGGCCGGCTTGAGATGCAGGATGGGCCTGAGGATCGCTCTTTTTTGGGACAACCTGGATTTGGCCGGCGATTCATGGGTAAGCTCACGGGACTTTACTCGATGAAGTTTCTTCCGCTCGGTTTTGCTCAGATGGTCATTCTCGATGATGACTTTCAAAAGAAGTACTACGATTTCACTTATGTGAGACGAGAATTTTTAGGAGAAGTTCGGTGTTTGGTCATCGATGTTAAGCCGAAAGAGAAAGCTGGAAACGGTCGTTTTCTTGGTCGAGTTTGGGTGGAAGATCGGGACTACAACATTGTGCGGTTTAACGGAACGTACTATCCCCATCCGAAATACAGTTTTTATCTTCACTTCGATAGTTGGCGTTTGAACCTGCGCCCGAATCTGTGGCTGCCAGCTTATATTTACAGCGAAGAATCAGACTTGAAGTATCGGCTCACGCAGACTCTGCATTTCAAGGCACAGACTCGTCTTTGGGGATATGACTTGCGTGGCTTGGCAAAAAACGATGAGTTCACGCAGATTGTGGTTGATTCTCCAGAGACAATCAAGGATCAAAGTGAGGGAGCACACGATGCGTCTCCCATTGCCGCTCAGCGCGCGTGGGAGCGCCAGGCTGAAGAAAATGCAGTTGAAAGGTTACAGAAAATTGGCCTGCTCGCGCCTGCGGGCGACGTGGACAAGGTCCTTCAAACCGTGATCAATAATCTTATTGTCACGAACAATTTGACGATTGAACCCGAAGTTCACGCTCGCGTTCTACTGACCTCGCCTTTAGAGTCGTTCACGGTTGGCAAAACTATCGTTGTGAGTCGCGGTATGTTGGACGTGCTGCCCGATGAATCATCGTTGGCGATGGTTCTCTCGCACGAGCTTGCCCACATCGTGCTCGGACACAAACTCGATACCAAACTGGCCTTCAACGATCGACTATTTTTTCCGGACGAAAACACCTTCGAACGTTTGGATTTCAATCGGAACGAGAGTGATGAACAGGCAGCCGACAAGAAGGCTGTGGAACTGATCAACAACTCTCCCTATAAAGACAAAATGGGGACAGCGGGCCTCTTCCTCCAAGCTGTACAGCTACGTGCTCCAGCCCTGAAAAACCTGATCAGACCGCACCTTGGAAGTAGCCTGCTGGAAGGACATACCGCACGTATGTCCAATCTAGTCACTGGCGCTCCGCAGCTTGATCTGAAAAAAGCTGACCAGATTGCGGCACTACCTTTGGGCGGTAGGGTCAAATTGGATCCGTGGTCTAACGCCGTGGAACTTCTCAAAACGAAACCTGTAGCCTTAACCGCTCCATCAGAAAAGATGCCTTTTGAAGTCACTCCATTCTTCCCGTTTTTGACAAGACAGGGAAATAGCACTGCACCAGATAAGGTGGCTGCTTTACCGACGCAGAAATGAGAGCGGTGCGGACGCTGTAATCAGCGTCCTAGCGAATACTGAATTTCATCTGGCTTTCCCACTCTATTGATTGAGTGAGCTGCCCACTTGTGAAAACACGTTGTTGGCATTTGAACCGATCAGCCGAATCGTTCCGACGACGATTACCAAAATGACAGCCAGCATCACAGCATATTCGGCAACATCCTGACCACTATCGTCAGCCCAGAAGCCTGATAAAAATTCTGCCACGGTGAACTCCTCGCAATTGGGGGACGCTCCAAGGGATACCCGAGCTCTTCGAGCAAGCAAATGCAATCCCACTGAAGTGTTTTGCTACCGAAATGGTATTGATCGGCGGTTTCAATGGCCAATAGCACCATCGTGCCGGTGCATGGCACGAGAGTGCCATGTGGATTCCCGGGGCAGTGACGCCCTTATGTATCCACTTTCCTATAACTTACCCGATACTCTTCAACGGGACGGACTGGTTTACAGCGAAAAGTGCCAGTTCAAGGCGGGTCGAGACCCCGAGCTTGTCGAAGATATTGCTGAGGTGATGCTTCACCGTGTCTTCGCTAATTTTGAAGTATTCAGCAATTTCCTTGTTGGAATATCCGGCCACCACGGCTGATACGATCTCCAACTCGCGAGGCGTAAGGCCGAATTTTTTTTGTCGAGCTTCCTCGCCCGATGATTGGACTAAGGTCCGCAGATATTGAACTAGATTGGACACGCTTTCTCGGCCTACCCAGTACTCGCCCGACATTACCGTCTGTATGCTCTTGAGAAGTAATTGCGTCGCTGAGTCCTTTAAGACCACGCCGCGAGCGCCCAGTTGGAGCGCCTCGACAATCTGATGCTTTTCTGCAGCCGCCGTCAGTAGGATCACGCGAACCATCGATGCCCCGGAGTTCGAGCCGAGATCCCGGAGCGCTTCTAGCCCCGGATGTCGCGGCATCGCGAGATCAAGCAAGAGAATGTCTGGCTTAAGCTGACGCGCTAATTTCACCGCTTCCGCACCATCGCAGGCCTCGCCTATGACTTTCAACCCAGGTTCCGCTTCAAGCAAACGACGCAAGCCGTCGCGGAAAATGGGATGATCATCGGCGATAACGATGCGAATTGGCTGCGAGCGTCTATCCATGTGTAGCCACCCGTACTTGTGGAATGCGAATCTCTAACTTGGATCCCTGGCCCGGAATCGATTCTATCGTGAGATTCCCATCCATCAAACGAACGCGTTCCTTTATCACCAACGGACCTTTACCCTGCAAATCCAGTTCGGTCTGCCGCAAACGTCCGGAAAACGGAAAACCCTTCCCATTATCCTCAACAGTGAGGACCAGTTGTTTGTCCTGACTAGCTAATCGCACAAAGACTTGACGGGCCTGACTGTGCTTCCGGACATTCACGAGGCTTTCTTGAACGATCCGAGCCACTTCTCGGCACAAACGTTGTGGCAGTTCGATATCGTCCAAATCCGAAATGAATGTCGCAGTAATTCCGGTCTCTCGTTGGAAACGCTCGACTGTGTCGGACATAAATGAGATAAGTGTGTCCGAATCAACGTCAAGTGACTTCATTTGTTGCATCAATTCCCTGAGTTTTAGCACTTCTTCACGCAGCAGGCTTTGTATTCGCCCGAGTTCCTGCCCTACCTCTGGGGCGGATTCTCTCGACTGCCGTCGCAAAACATCAACCTGCATCTCCATAGCAATGAGAGACTGCACTGCGCCGTCGTGCAATTCGCGCGCAAATCTGGCACGCTCCACCGCACCTGCCCTTTGACGCAGCCGTCGCATCAAGTAAACGTTGTAAACGGCAGGTCCCACCTGTCGCACGATTTCCTGCAAAAACCTGAGTTCTTCTTCGAGATCGCGAGAGAGACTCGGATCGAATATGAATAAGCGTCCAGACCATTCACGGCCGAATTCGAACGCCACTGTAGCTAAGGATTCGAAGTCGGCAAGTGCGGCGAGATTTTCGATTGACGCCGCAGTTACTGTTCGCAAAGGGGCACCTGTGCGATCAACACGGACAATATCGAAGTTCCCACTGCTACGCACAGCGAAATATGCATCAGTTGAGCCGTGAAAAAGGTAAGAGTCTCGTGCTTGCGGCGGACATTCAATCCAGCGAAGAAGCCCGGGGCCCTCCTTGCCAACGCGGACTTCTCCCAGGAAGACGTGATAGCTACGTGCCTCCTGGGAAGCGGCCAGAACCGACGATGCTCCGTACAGGGTCAAGAGCTGCGCCAAAATCTCCTGCAGAGTCCCTGTCAATCCCGCATCAACTCTTGCGGCCCCCAGTATTCTCGCGATTACCGCCTTTTCGGAACGAAGCCGTTTTTGCTGCTCGGCGAGATAACCCAAAAGTAAGCTCATCACAATCAGATAGACTGAGCTCATAAACAGCTTCTTAGGGTCAAGCTCGGACGTGGCAAACACCAATGGGGGCCCCCCAAGTCTCGAGACTGTAGATTCGGCCCACATGGGAAAGCTTGTTTTCATAAGAAAGCTTTCCGACCAAAGGAGCAGCACCGCGGCAGCAGCAGTCGCGACGGTTTCCCAAAGTCCCCAACGGTATGCAGCTGCCCCGAGCACAAAAACAAAGAAAAGGAAAAATGGCCCATGCTGGGCCACGGCAAACAAGGAGATCAGAGCCGGCCACACGATATCCGCTGAATGAACCAGCAGCCGAAACGCTGTGGTGGATTCTCGACGCCAACGCAAAAGCATCATCACCACGACGCCATGCGTTATGTAGAGCATTACGAACCAGTACACCCAGCTGGAGTAGCCAATCTCTCCTGGATCCAGCCAGATGGCTACAAGAGCGGATATCGCCAGAAATACGCGGGCCGTTGCCAACCAACGCTCGGTTCGACGCACTTCCCCAGCGCCTAATGGCGCCCGGAGGCGTCCGAAGAAGCGATAACGCCATATCCACTTGGAAATCGAAAGCAAACTGTGGCTCTCGTAAACGAAACGTGTCGATTTTTTCGTTGATTTAAACCATAACAAATCCATGCAGCCGCGACTTGTTGCTAGTTTCAGGACATGGTTTAGACAACGGACTACAAGAGGTTACCAAGGTAACCTGCCGACTGAACAGTTCAAGTCTAGAATCAGCCCCGAGGAAGCTTGTGTCGCGCCGCGGCCAAATCTGGATCGGTATTGTCGCTGGACTGATTGTGGCCCAGGTGCTTGCGTCGATTTGGCTGCACCAAAGTTATCGACTTTCGCTTGTCACGGACATTATTCAATGCATTCTGCTCATTGCAGCACTAGCTTTTCTTACTCCCAATCTAGCTAGCGCGAAAAATCGCACGCCGCGCACTAGGGGCTTCTGGCTCTTAATGATGTCCGGCGTCGGCTTGTGGCTCTCCTATCAATTGTTGTGGACCTATTTCGAAGTCGTCCTTCGCCAAGACGTGCCAGACATCTTCGTCGGCGACATCGTTCTGTTTTTGCACCTGGTTCCAATGACTGCGGCGCTTGCGCTAGAGCCTGAGACTCGGCAAGGCGAGCGCACGTCGAGAGTTGGAATGCTGGACTTCGTTCTTCTCTTAGTGTGGTGGGTGTTCTTGTATCTATTTGCCGTCATTCCTTGGCAATACGCCCACATAGACCAGGTTGCGTACAGTCACAACTTCAACGGCCTCTACCTTACGGAGAAGATCGCATTTCTTGGCGGCCTTGCTTTTTTGAGTCTGCGGGCCAAAGGGCCTTGGCGGTGGACATATTTGTTGTGGTTGTTTGCCAGTGCTCTTTACGCCCTTAGTTCCTACGTCGCGAACTGGGGAATTGCTTCACATTCTTATTACACGGGCAGCTTATTTGACATTCCTCTTACGGTATCCATGGCAGCCCTGAGCATCGTCGGGATTGCAAGCGCGAACCTTCCGCTTACCGAGGAGCGTTCGCAAGACAGAACCAATCACGGTGTGTGGAGTGCACGATGGGGAATGGTGGCTATCTTTTCACTTCCCCTTTTTGCGGCCTGGTCAATCTTCGATGTCTCGAATCCGCCCTCCGTCCGTTCTTTTCGCCTTGTCCTGACGTTGGGAGCGATCATGGTTATGGGGGGCATGGTTTTTATGCGCCAGCATCTCCTGGATCGAGAACTGATTCGATTGCTGCGTGCTTCAGAGGATTCGTTTGAGAACCTCAAGCGTCTGCAAGCTCAGCTCGTCCAATCCGAGAAACTCGCTTCTCTTGGACAGCTTGTCGGGGGCGCTGCACACGAACTTAACAACCCATTAACCGCGATGATGGGCTATGCCGATCTGCTTACAGCTACGCCTTTGAACGACGAACAGCGCGCTCTCGCAGACAAAATCGGTGCACAAGTCCGACGAACCAGGGCTCTCGTCGCAAGCTTGTTGAGTTTCGCGAAACAGATGCCATCCGAAAAATCTCGAATCGACGTAAATGCTTTATGTCAAACTACTGTGAAACTGCTCCAGCCGCAGTCGCGTAGTCGAAATGTAGAGCTGCAACTTGAGTTGGGCACTTCCCTCTCCCCAGTGACCGGCGATTCTAACCAACTTCTGCAGGTCTGCCTCCATGTCGTCACAAATGCACTGCAAGCGTTGGATGAGGTTGGCGGCGGTACTGTCAAAGTTTCCACGTTTGCCATCGATGGGGGAGTTGCTTTCGAGGTCGCTGATTCAGGACCGGGAGCACTAGAACCCGAGCGAGTTTTTGACCCTTTCTACACAACCCGCTCCGTAGGTCAGGGGGTCGGACTCGGTCTAAGCGCTTGTTACGGGATCGTGCAGGAGCACAAGGGACGTATCACATGCCGCAATCGCGCTGAGGGCGGAGCATGTTTTCGCGTGGAACTTCCGACAACCAAGCAGATGCGGAATGATACCGCAATGGCCTCAGCAGCTTCCCGCTAACTATCTAGGAAAGCTGGGTGAGTTCAATTGTTCGTTTTAGTTGTCCACAAGCAGCATAGATATCTCTGCCGCGTGGACGACGAATGAATGCTGGCACACCTGCGTTGATGAGTGTTTTCTGAAATGAAAGTACTTTCGCCTCGTCCGGAGTGGAGTATTCGATTCCTGGTCCAGGATTGAGCGCGATCAAATTGACTTTGGCTCTTATGCCACGGAGCAGAAGGGTTAGTTCCCTAGCGTGATCCTCTGAGTCATTGCATCCTCCCAGCAACACGTATTCAAAAGTCAGCTTCTCGCGTGATCGAAGTGGAAACTCCCGAGCCGCTCGCAGTAAAACGTCTAAACTCCATTTGCGATTGATGGGCATAATCTGGTCCCGGATCTGATCGTTGGGGGCATTCAGAGAGATCGCGAGTTTCGGACGAACCTGTTCGCGACCAAAATCTGCGATTCTGGGTGCGACACCAGCCGTCGAAACTGTCATCCTCCCATCTGGAACTCCCACACCCTGTACCAACAAGGAAACAGCCTTCATGAAGTTCTCATAATTTAAGAAGGGCTCGCCCATGCCCATAAACACGAGGTTGATACGCTGGCGCGGAGGCGTAACTCCCCTATCCTCGAGAACTGCCAATACCTGACCCACGATCTCACCAGCGCTGAGATTTCTACGAACTCCAAGTGCCGCTGTGAGACAAAAATGGCAATTGACTGCACAACCGACCTGGCTTGAAATACAGATCGTGGCTCTGTAAAAAGAGTCCGTTGAGGACCGTTTCTCCTCTCCGGCTTCACTTCCATCACCAGACTCGCCATCATCCCCTTCCGGCATCCAAACAGTCTCCACGGTCTCTCGATCACTCACCTCCACCAAATAACGTAAAGTGCCGTCTTGGGAGTGGAACTTGCCCGCAATCTTCGGACGATCAATCACGTAGCCACTGCTGACAAGCCAACTCCGAAATGATTTTGGAAGAGACGAGATCTCGTCCCACGATGAGATACGAGCTGAATAGAGCGCCTGGAAAATTTGTCTGGCACGATAAGACGGTTCGCCGCCCCGGCGCACAAGCTCATCGAGCTCCGCCACACTCGCACCGAAAATGTTTTCTGCTCTCATCATAGAAACAGCGAGTTGAACATCATTGTAAAGTCGTAGGAGCTTCGCTGGCCCACGGACTGGCACCGAAATCTTTTCCCCTAAGTCCTTTCTTTGCAATACACTACTACGCGCACCCATTCTCAATTTGTGTGTAACAATGAAGTAAGCTTAGTCACCCCGATGGTTCACGAAGACCGCCAAATCGTCCGCAAAGTGCTCCCAAACGGCCTGACAATGATCAGCGAACAAATGGCACATATACGCTCCGTCTCGATAGGGGTTTGGATCAAAACGGGTTCGCGAGATGAAGAATCTGGGGCAAACGGTATTTCGCACTTCATTGAACACATGCTCTTCAAGGGGACTATAAACCGGAGTGCCGAGGAAATCGCACGTCAAGTGGACTCGATTGGCGGAAACATGGACGCGTTCACTGCCAAAGAGTGCATTTGTTTCAACGTCAAGGTGATCGACGAGCACTTGCCTCTTGCATTAGACATCCTGAGTGATCTGGTCTTGCGGCCACTGTTTGATGAAAACGACCTTGGGCGGGAAAAGGGCGTCATCATGGAAGAAATCAAAATGGATGAGGACAGCCCGGACTATCTTGTACATGAAATTTTTACTCAAAGTTTTTTTAAAGATCATGCTTTGGGCCGTCCGATCCTCGGTACGCGCGATACCGTCCGCAAATTCAATCGAAGGAGCGTTGTAGATTTCTATGAACAGTGCTTCATTCCTGAAAACATAATCGTTTCCGCCGCCGGAAACCTTGAGCACAAATTGTTTCTTGAATTGGTGCACAAGCACTTTGCGCACATGCAGCCCAGGAAGACCAATCTTCGTTCACTTCAACCCAAAACGGCCTCTCGCATAAATCTCAGAAACAAGAAATCGCTTGAACAGGTTCAGATTTGCCTGGGAGTTCCCTCTTATCCCATGGCGCATGAACAGCGTTATGCCTCATACCTGCTGAACTCGTTGCTGGGAGGGGGTATGAGTTCGAGGCTATTTCAGAACATTCGTGAACGTCAGGGGCTCGCTTATGCAATCTACAGCGACTTGAGTCCGTATCGTGATACCGGATGCCTCTGCGTCTATGCCGGAACTTCGCGCGAATCGGCCCCGAAAGTTGTTCAGTCCGTAGTGAGAGAGCTTCACCGTCTAAAAGCTGAAAGTGTCAGTGCGGAAGAATTACGCCGTTCTAAGGACCAGTTGAAAGGCAACCTCATGCTTTCCCTTGAGTCATCGACATCGCGCATGTCGAATCTCGCCAGGCAGGAAATGTACTTCGATCATTTCTTCGGCTTGGATGAGCTGATCGAAAGAATTGAGGCAGTGAGGGTCGAGGACCTTCAACAAATGGCGAATGAGTTTTTTAGAACGGAGTCCATCGCCGTCACAATCCTAGGAAACTTGAACGGCTTGAAGGTTACTCGCGCACAACTAGATTGCTAGCCTACTTTGTACTCGAAACGAGACTCTCTTCTTTTGACTGATGCACTGGCACCTTCGGCTGATAAATGCAGAACGGTTCCTCACTCATGTAGTCACCTGTAGCCGCATAAGCCCGAGCGCGACATCCCATACAGATATTGCGGAACTCGCAGCATCCGCATTTTCCTTTCAAGTTGTTGGTATCGCGCAATTCATTAAAAACAGCAGATTTTTCCCAGATGTCGGCAAAGGATTGCTGACGCAGATCGCCTGCAATCGCCGGCAGGTACCCGCACGGAAACACTTCTCCTTCATGGGAGATGAAGCAAACGCCAGTGCCGGCAAGGCAGCCTTTTGTAGTTGCATTTAAGTCTGAAGGATGTCCTCCAGGGTGTCCCGAATTTTGATGGCCGGGCTCGTTTGCATGAGCGCTGACAACCGATTTAATTTCGATTCCTGTCGAACCTGGCATCATCATGTCACTCGGCCCAATAGCATTGAAAGCAATTTGTGACGAGCGTTGATCTGTCGTAAGCGCAGCCTGTGCTGCTTTGCGATCTGCCACACGACGTTGACGCACCACTCGGAAGTAATGTGGGGCACACGTTGCTTTTAGTTCGATACCGCCCTCCAGCGATCGATCATAGAACCAGTTCAGCATCTGTTCATATTCTTCCGGCGCAACCATTTGTTCAGAAGCTATGTCGACGCCGCATCCAACCGGTACGAGTAGGAAGGTATGCAATGCATCTGCACCGATGTTTCGAGCCAAATCGAGTACTTGAGGAAGTTGCTGCGCATTATGGCGAGCGATGGTCATGTTTATTTGTACAGACATTCCGAGCGCTTTTAAATTCTTGAGTCCGTACAATGCAGCATCGAATGCACCGGGAATACCGCGAAAGGCGTCGTGGGTTGAAGCATCTGCCCCGTCCAGGCTGATGGACACACGCCGCACACCGGCATCGACGATCATTCGTGCGACTTCCTTCGTCACCAATGTGCCATTGGTGGCTAACGCGACTCGTATTCCCTTATCTGAGGCGTAGCGGGCAAGTTGGAAGATATCGGAACGATAGAGAGGCTCGCCGCCGCTGAGAACGAGAATTGGCTTAGCGTATTCAGCTATTTGATCAATGATATTCAGTGCGACGCGGGTTGAAAGATCATTCGGAGAACTGAGTTCTGTCGCCGTAGCACGGCAGTGGATGCAACGCAGGTTGCAACCCTTTGTAACCTCCCAGAAAATTAGGCGTGGTTTGCCGTCGAGCAGGTGAGGTGCGTGTCCGTTGCTGTCACCGTGAGCCATTTCAGATCTCCTCCCCGAGCCGGGATTGGAAGCAGGACGTCTAAGATCCAACCCGATTGCTGATGAAGATACGGGGGGATGACCATTACAGCCGTGACTCTTATCACGACCACTTGTGACGAAGATCACGCGTCTAATTCACTGAAAAAAAGGAACTTAAGGCGAGACCCCTCCCGTATGACAGTCGCTGCAGTTGACGGCGCCCATGTCTCCGAGATCCACTGGATGGGTGAATGAGAGTCCCGGTGTGGATGCAATGCTTACTGCTCCCTCTTGTTGAGCAAAAAGCGTGTGGCACGAATTACAGTCCTTGCTAACAACCTTGCCCTCTGGGCTGGCATGCTGCCCGTCGTGACAGCGGAAACAACCGCTGAAATAAAAATGCCCTATATTGTTCGGGTGGGTTCGCCAATCGAGGTTCATCTCAGGAAAGGTTGTACTTCGATAGATTCGTTGCACTTCTTCGATCGCCGTGCGAATCTCCAATTCCTTTTCTTTGGCTAACTGCGGATATTTGTTTTCATAGAACTCGTGCATGCTCTTGGCAATCCCCGCGGTAGCCGCCGCCGTCGTCCCGTACTTGCTCGTCAGCGCTGCTACAGCTTGCGCTTTGATAAACGGCAGTGCTCCGTCTATGCGATGAGCAAGAAGCGATTGATCCACGGCTGAGTCGGGAGGAACATAAATATGCGTTGGCCGGTTGTGACAATCAATGCAATCCATTCGTCGCGAGGTCATCTTCGCAACTTGGTCTTTGTTTAGGTTTGCGTCCTTCGCAAAATACTCGGTGATGCGTCCTTGCATATCTTTCACGCGAATGTAAGGAATCACCTGATGCTGTTCATCCGTTGATACGTAACTAATCTCATTGGAGATGTTCATGTGCCAGTGGATTCCCTCGGGAGCTCCCGTCGTGGGATCGCCACCGCCGGTTTTTATGAGCATACGAATCTGTCGAGGAGTGTTTTTCTCATCGCTGCCGTAGTGAGTAAATACTTTCAACTGGGCGCCATAGAACTTCTTGGGCCAGTGGCATTGTTCGCAAGTTTGTGCCGCCGGACGCAAGTTGTGCACAGGCGTGGGAATCGGACGCGGATACGTATTCAGGATGGTTGCAAAAACCTGGCGAGCCCCTGACAGTTTGGACTTCACATACCAGGTGGCGCCCGACCCAACGTGACAATCCACGCAAGCAACGCGGGCATGCGGTGAAAGTTGATAGGCCGTAAATTCCGGATTCATCACTCCATGACAGAGCTGACCACAGAACTGGACTGAGTCAGTGAATTCATATGCTCTGTAGCTTCCCACAACACTCATCAGAACGAATACCACAATGAATGTCATGAAAAACGCGAATGCGCCCCGCTGACTCGGATCGTTGAAATCCAGGCTCAAGTATCTTTTGTCTTTCTCAGCCTGACCAGCTTTGCGGCGATAATGCCATATCCCAAGAAGCGCTATCGCTAGACCAGCAATAAAGAAAGCGGGCGCCACCATATAAGCGAGGATGCCGACGTAGGGACTATGGTGCTCGGACGTGAGATCGATGAAGAAGAGAAAGAAAATGTTTCCGAGCGCGACTGCGGCGAGGGCTAACCCTATCATCGAGATTGGATTATTTAGCAACCGCCGAATCTTTGACACGCCTGAAGCAGACTGACTATCGGTGTTCGCGTCTTCAGTCATAGTTGTTCTTCGACATTCCTTTCCGGCGATTACAACTTTTTCTGGTGGAACCAGAATTCTGCATCAGTTGTGTATTGAGATGGAAGCCGAAAGTTCGGCTTTACTCCTGCTTTTCACGTGCGGACTGAGCACGAGGATCGCCACCCGCAATGGAGGAGACCTCCTCGCCCGTCTCACTTTGTGCGGTTTCTTCGTGTTCCAGTTCCAGAGAAGCGAGCAATGTATTGCTGTCTAAACCATGTTCCTCGCTGTAATGCTCGAACGACATCTTGCCGTCCCACCATGCCCAGTTCATTGGGTACGTCTCTGGATCGAAGAAGACCTGATAGAAATGCCACACCACGATCGCGAGCGTCGCCAGAACAGCTTCGTAGAAGTGGACGGCTGTCGCAACATCCAACCACCAACGTGGGAGTAGGTTTCCAACGGAAACTTTAGCCCACAACATAATGCCGGTGGCTGCCATCACGATCAGGCCCCAAACTAGAGCCCAATATTCGGCCTTCTCAGCATAAGTAAATCGCCCATACGTAGGCCGATCGGAACTTAGACCCAGATAGTAACGCATGGTGGACCACACATCGGCAGCATCTCTAGGTATTGGTAGGAAATCTGCAACTAAGCGACGGCCATCTCGAGTCAATGCGATGTACGCGATGTGATATACGCCGACACCGATGAGCACTACGCCGGCAAATCGATGGGTCCATCCGCGGAATCTCTCACTCATTCCGAGAAGCGTGGCAAACCAAGAGTCCGGGAACTTCAGGGCAAAGCCAGTAAAAACGAGGACAAAAAAGCTCGTGAAAAGTATCACGTGCTGCCACCGTTGCTGCTTGTTCATTCGCGTGACTGATCTGTGGTGCGCATCACGATGGGCCGCCGCCTTCCGCCGCCAGATGATGAAGTTGTGAACCAACATGGCGCCAATGACGGCAAAGATCATGCCGAGGTAAAACTTGCGGATCAAGCGCACAGCCACGCTACCTGTATCGGCCGACAGGGGTGCATCGACGTGAACTTTGCCAAGCGCGAATTTCTCAGTAACGCCAGGGTGGCATTGTCCGCAAGTTCGGACCAAGTTGGCGCGATTCGTGGTTGCCCGGGAATCGCTAGAAGGAAGAATGTTGTGAACACCGTGGCAACTTGCACAGTTGGCGACTACTTGCGATCCAAGTTTCGAGGCAAGGCCGTGATAACTGGCGAGATATGTCGTGGAGCGGCGACCTTCTATCCCAAATTCATCAGACAATCGAACACCTTCGTGGCAACGAGCACAAGTCGCTTTTGCCAGGTTTGCTGCTGCCACAGAAGAGTTTGGATCGATGTGGGATTTGATTGAGTGAATTCCATGGCAATCTGTACAAACGGGCGCCTGCCAATTTCCTCGATTTATGGCCTGTCCATGAATGCTGGCTTGAAACTCCTGTTGGATCGAGTTGTGGCATTTGGCACACGTCTGAGGAACGTTGAATTTGAAAATCGGGGACTTCGGATCGCTCGCCTGCAGAATCTCATGTGAGCCATGGCAGTCAGTACAAACAGCGGCTTTTTCGGATCCAGCCGCAACAGCGCGGCCGTGAACACTCTCCTGGTACGAGAGATATGGCTGGGCGCTATGGCCACTCGCCTCCATAACAAATTTCTGTCCGTGACATGTTCCGCAGGTGGCCGCCAGATTTGCATGGTTCACCTTCGACTTCGTATCAGCAGCCGCAAGCAGTTCATGCGGACTGCCGTGACAATCTGTGCAGGTTGCGGCTTTCCCATCTCCTGCTTTGATGGCTTTCGCATGAAAGCTTCGGTCGTACGCTGCCTGCTGATCCGCATGACATGTTGCGCAGGACACCTTCGCGGGTGTCTTGTCGTGGGGAGATGTAGCAACATCCTGGTGGCAATCCACGCAACTCAGAATCGAACCATGCATCGATGTCTTGAATTTCTCAGGGTCGACCGCAAGGCTGACAGATTTACCCTCTCGTTCAGTTGAAAGTCCTGCGTCACCATGGCAAACCAGACATTCATCATTGGTGGGTTTCGGCGATTGCTTGGCGGCAAGGGACAACGTACACAAGAGGAAGAGGCATCCAGCGATTTTCGACCACAAGAAAACCTCGCCTACGCTCTTCGCCGCTGCATGTGGCATGTCAAACTGCCTCCTAACTCGAGTGACTGCAGTTCCATTGTTGAAGTTCGATAACCCGAGCAGCAGTGAGTAACGGCACCAGGGGCCGTGACGCGAGTCACAAGGAACTTGCCAATGTTTTCAATGCGAAAGGGGCAGCCATAGCTGCCCCTTATAAGGCAAGACTCGAATTCAGAATGCCCAACGGAGAGAAAAGGTGGCCGTGTTCGCGTGGAAGTAGCGTGCTTCCGTTGGTCCCGAAAACGACTTCTCACCATATTGGTAGTAGTTCCAACCCGCGTTCCAAGAAAGGTTATGTCCGAGGTCAATGCCAATGTTCCCAACTGGCTGGTGATAGTTGTAGGCCAACGACCCCAAAGGCTGAAGAATGTTGAATTGCGGAGTTTTGCCGTCCACGCTGGTTACGCTGTAACCAACCCGCGTTGTAACTCGCTTAACAGGCTTCACCATCAAGGTGCCCACACCGAAATGCGTGTTGCTTTCGTAATAGGAGTCTGTCAAGAGCGGATTGCTTGGATCATCCGTACATGGAGATGCGTTTGTGACTACTGGCAAAGTTACTCCTGTCGGCGGAGTGTCGTTGAAGCAAATGAGTGCGTTCTGCCGATAATCGGTGAAGTTGTAGGCGAGGTCAAAAGAAAGCCTATCTTTCGGAGTTAGAGATGCATCGAATCCGAAATTGCGATTGTGACCCTCATAGTTGATGGTCGAATCACCATTTGAGTTTTGCAGAACGTTAAGCGATGCACCCATCACAAGCCACCGTCGCGGGGTGTAGTTCGTTTTAAGGCGGTAACGCCACTCCTCGCGCGGACCGATGCGAACCAGCCAATTGTCATTATTCGTGTGCTCGAAGTCGAAACTTGCTCGGAATGCGGTCGAGGGGCGGGCCCAGGCTCCAAACAGCAAAGTGTGCTCGTGAATGATCACATCGTCGACATCAGCTTCCTCAAAGCTGAGCACATGCGTGAGTTCACGACTTCCATAGCGATACCCGATGCGCGCCCCGAAATGCTTCGTGACATCCCAGAGCAACTCGATCTGATTGCGTTTCCAGCTTTGATTGAATGACAGTTCATCGATCGTTTCAGTGGTCGTAGCGGTTGTAGCTGTCAACGGTGTTAGCAATGAACATGCAGGCGGCGCACACGTCCCCGAACCGGGAATTACGTTTGCCACTTCTGTGGCGTCAAAACTGGATGGGATGCGATAGCCCCAGAAGTAGAACGTGTCGACCAAGCGAAAGTGATGACCCAAGTGCACGGTGGCGGTGAAGTCTGCAACGTTCGAAATGCGTCGTGCGTCAGCGGGCCCGGTAATTGAGAATTGTCGGGTTCGGGTGCGGGAGACTAATCCATTGAAGAATTCTGACAGCGGTGTGGTCATCTGCGCCGAGCTGTAAGCATAAGATGCAGCAAGGTCAAGCCAATCGAAATAGTTCGTTCGCAAGCTTAGCCTCTCGGTTGGATTCGAGGTGCGAACTTTTTGAGAACGGCTGTAGCCGAAATAACCGTTGCAGGCTAAGTTCGTTAATGTTCCAGTGTTGTCAATTAAGCTAGTTTGGCCGGTTGGTATCGCGCAGGGCAACCTGCTTGATGTATCGAATGGGAGTCCAAGGCTCACCGATCCGCCGCCTGGCAAGAAAGCACTCCCAAAAGGAGCCAGAGTCCAACTCGTATCGCCTCTGTAGTAATCGAGATATTGATCGTAGCTGAAAGTAGTTTTCGGAAGGAACTTGAAATCCATGCCGAAACGGTAAGAATTCAGGGTTGTATCCCAAGGTTGAAAGAGCAAAACATCCGTTCCTTCGTGAAAACTTGAGAATGAAGGACCCGTCATGTTGTTTCGCGAATATCCCACTCGGAAGCTCAGCCGCGACATAGGTAAGAGCGTTAGATCGATATCACTCATGCGCCGGCGGGTTGCGAAAGAATGCGGAGAATCTGGGACAGGGACTGCAGGACTGGAGGTTGGAGGATTCAGCGGATTTGCAAACAGATTGAAATCGAAGAAATTCTGATCGCGACGAAAGTTCCCTCGCAAGTCATACCACTGATACTTGCTGGCTCGCGCGCGCAAAACGTTTTCAGGATCTCCTCCCCATCCGAAGCTGTTCACATAGAGGTCGTCGAATAGAACCCCCTCATGGTTGTCCGATTTCATCGAGAGGGTTTGCTCTAAGAGACGGGGACCAGTGTGCAAGTCAACCAGCGTTTCATACATGCTGTCATTGCCAACGGTGTCGGTGACTCGATAACCGAACTCTAGCGATTGATGAATCTGATATCCAGCCCGTTCTATGCCTTCCTGTCCGGTTGACTCCTGCGGAGTCGGCGAGGCTTGCCCTTGAGCAACAGTTGGAAGGATCACCATCGCAATAACGTATAGAGCCAGAATGAAACGTGCGACTCCAGCCAGAACCGAAGATCCGAAGGACTGCACAGCGAGGAAATTATTTCCGGATGTCATGGAGTCTCCTTTCATTTAAAGAACACATTGCTGAAGTTGGAGCCGTGAATGGCTATATGACATAAAGTGCAAGCCTGATACTTTTGGGATTGATTGTGGGCTGGACCCGATGGACCTTGCACCGGAACTGTGTGGCATTGCAGGCACATCAGATTGACTTGACTGACACGCATTAGGCGCGGATTCGTCGATCCGTGTGGCGTGTGACAACTCGTGCAGCCCTCTGTCTTCACGGGAACATGTTCATAGACAAATGGGCCTTGCTTGTCGACATGGCACTTGAAACAAGGCGCGTCCCCTCCCGGAAGCGTTCTAATTTGCCGAAGCGAGGTAGTCCCATGGACGTTATGACAATCGCCACATTGAACGAGTCCTTCATTTACACGATGCCGGAACGGACGCGCAAACTCGGCGCGTGTCGACGTGTGGCATGCGTAACACAACTCTGGTTGTGACTTCACCAGCAAGAATTGGGGCTCTTTGGCGTAGTGCGGTGAATGGCAGTCGAGGCATCCCACATCATTGCTGTTATGGGCTGAGGCACGAAAATGCGCTTGCTGTTTTCCTTCGCCATGGCAGCTTAAGCAGCGCGAATTTACCTGCTGACGAGACAGGTCTTTCATGCGAATGATCTTGTCCACATCCCCACCACCGGCGACGTGCTCTCCGCCAGGCCCATGACAGGATTCACACCCATGCCCGCCTTTTAGCGTGGTCTGAAGGTGTGGCGTTCTTTCGAAGCCAGTTTTGTACAGAGCCTCGTGACAGGTCTTGCAAGTTTCTGAGCCGACAAACTCGGCGCTTGTTTCTGCACGGAGGAAGCAGACGCTCCAGAAAAGGCACAAAAGCAGCAACGCACCAAATGCCCCAGTCGGGCGCCTACGAACGTTCGCTACACTCATAGTTTCTCCTCGTTGCACCGCGGAGTTCTCCGGAGTCGAAGATCAGATCGCATTCTTTAAGGACGATTGGCATTTCAAGCATTTCCAGTGACGACACTAAGTCAATCTCGCGAAAAGGCATTGTGAGTTTCGTCACAAGCAACTCACACGAAGGTATGTAGGTGGCTGAGTGGTCCCAAGATGAGCCGGTTTTGATCGACAGTCAAGAGTTTTGGAGCGGCGAGGTGGGCCAATCTGACGTCCGATCTCAGTTAACGTGCGCGCGGACGCGTCGAGTCCTGCCTAGGCCAACCGAACGAACGCGATCGTATGCGATATGCAAGTCCTGACTCAGTAAATGGACGACATGCAAGCAAGCGTCGCGGTGCTCATGCAAAAAGTGGACGAGATCCTTGCGCTTCACCACAGCCACCTGTGCGTTGTCGAGCATCTCCGCAGTAACCTCGCAGGGGCCGCCGGATAAACAAGCACTCAATCCCAAAACTTCTCCTGGACCAACGATACGAAGCGTCAGTCGCTTGCCCGATTCGGAGCACACAGATAGCCGTGCTCGGCCATCACATAGCAGGAATATCCCTCGTGCTGCTTCTCCCTGGCGGAAGAGCACAGCGCCTCGGGGGTAGGAAGCCACTGATTTGATCAGGTCGAACGCTTGCAGTGCTCCTACCGGAAGGTCACAGAAAAAACGATCCTTTCGTTGCACGCAATCCATACATCGGGGTTGGGTAGCGCTCTCCATGTCCATTTCTTATGCCGAAGGACTGGATTCGACAGTGACTAGAGTCACTGAAAATCGTGACCCCTGTTACAAGAGCGGTTTGAACTTCAACCGTTAGTCGCCAAAATACGAAGCGCCGCCTTGTTGCGGATGACGAGGGTGGATCCCTTGGATTGGACAATTTGCCGTTTCTTCAGGTCCGCAAACAGACGGGTCACTGTTTCACGAGAAGTTCCGATCATTTGCGCAATCTCTTCGTGTGTGAGCGCCAACTTCAGCCGCGGTTCTTGCTTGATGGCTTCTCCATTCTTGGAACTCCATTCGAGCAGCAGTTTTGCTAACTTTTCCCCCGCGGAATGCGATAGTCCGAGCGCCCGGACTTCATGGCAGGCATTGTTGTATTTCTCACTCAACTGCTCCGCTACTTTGAAGCAGGCATCACTGTTGTCCTTCAAGAACCGCAAGAAATCCTCGCGTTTGACGAAATTGACCTGGCAAGGATCGATGGTTTCGGCGGTTAATTCATATGCCTTGCCCGAAACAGTAGCGCTCAAACCCAGGACCTCGCCGGGTTCGGCGATTTTCAATATCAGAGTCTTTCCGTCGGTCGCGCAGATCGACAATTTCACTCGACCCTTGCACAGCACAAATATGCCCCGTGGCGCCTGCCCTTCCACAAATAAAACCGCCCCTTTGGGGTACGCTGTGGCGTACTTGATGCTTTCAAAGCTCTGCAGAGCGTTGGCGGGAAGGTCGCAGAAGATGCGGTCAGAGCGCATCTTGCATGTTAGACAGCTTTCTATGATGTCCAGTCCATATGGCGAGAGCACGATGCACCCCCTCTGACGCTAGTCCGGGCAAGTTACTGTGCAGCGCCTTGCATACCGGGGTCTTGTGACCTGCGTCACGCTATCAGTGTCATCCCGTGGGGCACGACCTGCTGTGACTGGAGGCACATGTGATTGTGACTCGCCTCACAAGCGGCGGGAATAAGGTTTTAGCTGGTTTTGCGGAGCTTTTCAGGGCATACTAAAGAAGCTCCTCCCCCCTTTGGTACGGTTAGGAGACCGGTCGCGTGCCCACCCTTGAGGACAAGTTAAGAGCTCTAACGGTCGAAGAACGTCCCGTTATTTCCCCTTCTGAACCTCCCGAGCACCAACAGAGGCAGCGCCGGACCATGGTCGTCGCCTTGGGACTTCTCTTGGTCGCGCTGGCTGTGGTGATCATTCGTGATCGCGACTTCTGGTTTCCGCCTACGGCCGAGCCAGTTGCTGATGAACTTGGAACCGAGGAAAAGGCTAATACTTCTCATTCCAAAGCTACAAAGCCTACACATGTAACAACCTCAAAGACAAAAGCTAAAGCGACATCGGCACCTTTGGCAGAAACTCCCAAAGGCACTGGTCCCGCTATCATTGCTGAAAGGCGTGCTCTACCGCCATTGCAGGTCGAAGTTGTCGCTGGAGATGGTCGCCGGACTGTACAGGCGGGTACGAATGCGGTTCATGTTGACCTACAAACCCGAACCGCAGGCCGAATCATTGAACCGCAACGAACAGTAGCGGCTGTCCCCGCTACCTCTCCAGCTGTAAACGCATCCGAACGGGTGCGTTTGTCGCCCGAAACTGAACAGGCTGTAACGCATCCGGTCACGCCTGACTATCCCTTGCTCGCGCGCCAAATGAAAGTGCAGGGCTCCGTCATCCTTGAGGCATTGATCGGTCGGGATGGAACGATTCAGGAACTTAAAGTAGTGAGTGGGCCTGCAATCTTAGCTGAGGCTGCGCGCGAAGCCGTGAAACAGTGGCGTTTCAAGCCCTATATGCAGAATGGACAAGCCATTGAGACGCAAGCACGCATCACCGTCAATTTTACAATTTCTACAACGTAGGCCGGCCAGTTGCTCTCAAAAAACTGACCTGACGTTTGCACAGACTTGGTCGACCAGATTCGGCCCAAAAATTAACGAGCGCCCAAGCTCTTGCGAGCTATGGACGCCCGGGCAGCCCTCCCCCAGAACTGCTCGCTTCTCAAGCTAAATTTCTAATCTACTGGTGTGAATAGCACTTCAGTGCTAGAAAACCCAACCAATGTGCCACCTGTGAATTGATTCATTGACAAACCCGCAATCCACAAATGAAAGCGAATTTTCAGGTTCACACACGATGGAATTCGATTTGCCCGTGTGGCTGGCGTCGCCCGGCGTGTGGGCAAGAGGAAGAAAGGCGACGCCAGCCCTTGCATCATTGAAGATGAGATGTGTGGAGATTTAGTGGAGTCAGTAAAGATCGCGTCAAGCAATGTAAAGGTTTGTGCAGTCCACAACCAATTTGAAATGGGGATGAACGCTGCAACTTCCTATTTATCAGCGGTGTTGCCAGATCGAATTGAGCACAAAAAAAGACACAATAAGTGATCACTTCGAGGTTTTAATCACATTTACCTTAGCGGTTGTTTGCTGCCCCTTGCCTATGCCGCCCACAACGATCAAGCCCTGCTTCGTAGCAATCAGCCCGCGATGGTCCATTGTTGGGTCCGGGGTATTCTCGTTGATAACTTCCCACTTCGTCGTCTTAACGTTGAACGCAAAGGTGACCGGCGAAGGCTCAGACGGTTTACCGTCGTACCCGATCCCGTTGAAGTTATAAGGATTGTCGGTACCCCCGGTGAAGAAGATCTTGACATCTTTTTCCTCCGGCCCGGCAGCAATGCGATAACGGGAATTACCTGGATGTGCCGGCAGTTTGGTCCATTCAATTTTGGTGGGATCACTTTTCTGGATTTTTCCCATCCAGCATTCGTCCGATGCGATGTAGTGTGGGTCGCCCACCGGATTCTTATAAGCGCCATCTACATACACGATCGTGTCTCCGAGAATAGCTCCCGCATGACCGAAAACAGGCCTCCCCGGGATGGGCGTGCCTTGAGACCATGTATCTTTCTCGGCATCGTAGATCTGAACGTTCCGAACGGTGTCCGTCTTGGACCAACCGCTGATCAGATAAACGTAGCGATCGCGGTAGGCGCCAACTACGGAGTCGTCCACAGGAACGGGCATGTCAGCGCCACGATACCAACGACTGTCGATTGGCACATACACGTTTACGTCCCCAACGGTGATTTCGCCGCCTTGAGCATCGACGATGTACCCGCCAAACAGATAAACCTGATCTCGTAAACCAGCCGCAGATGCTGCTAGGCGACCGGCCACTCCCGGTACGGGTCGCAACTCGATCCATTTCCCGCTTTCAATGTTCATCTGAAAAGCTCGATTTGTGATCGCGTCCCAAGTCTTCTTACCGCCAATTCCCATCATCGAGAACAAGTATGGCTGTTTACCGACCTTCAAGTAGGCGACTGCATTGTTCGAAACTGGAGCTGGAAAGGGATCCAAGTGAAAGTCCGCTGCCGCAACCAGGAGCACACCGAGGAATATCAGAAACGCGATGACCGAGACCTTTTTCATGAGCACTCATTTTAGAGCAGGCGTGACATACGATTCCAAAAACGTCAAAACCAAGTATTACGCCGGTAGTTCAAATATTCTTCCCCGAATTTCTTTTCGAGAACCCGGGCTTCCTTGCGGGCACGTGCAATCTGCATAGGAACGAGAAGAACAAAGATTAGCCATAGCATTGGTCGGTGTAAGACAAGTACAAGTCCGGCGATCATGAGAGCAGAAAAGACGTAAATGGGATTTCGAATGCGGGAATAAATCCCATGCGTCACCAAGATTCTGGCTTGCGGGGTGATAGAAAACGACCGACCCAGCTGATATCGAGCAGTCGCTAGTAGGCCCATAGATGCAATGGCAATTACGCATCCCAGTTTTCTCTGGAAATCCCACGGCACGGGCCACCAAAACAAAATCGCCAGCAGAGCAACTCCGCTGCAACATTGCAAAAAGACAAGCGACCAAAAATTTCGTCCCGCTACCGACGTCACTTTAAAAATCCCTGACGAACAGCATGGATGTAGTCGGTATAAGGCGGCTCAAATCCCTGATCACGAAAATCAGCCGCAATTTGTCCCCGATGATGGGCCGAATGCATGGCCACATGGATAAGAATATCTTCGACCGTGCTGTTCCACGGCTCTCCTTTGCTGTTTTTGTACTCGATAGAGGAGAGCAGAGCGTCGTCGGTGAGACCACCAAGAAATGAATACCACCTACTCTGCAAAGACTGAAGTTCGCGTTTGGCGGCTTCAACGTCGTTATCCGGCCAGACGAGAACGGTGGGCGAACGCCCCTCAATCCGATCAAGCCATAGATTCTCAGCCGCGACAATGTGGGCAAGCCATCGAACAGATCTCGATGGAGGCGGAATAGCACGTTCGATGAAAGACATCGCTTCACGATTTGCCCACTGATCATAGCCGAGGAGATGACGCAGATACTCTTGAGTGCTCATGGGTTTTATCTTTTCTTTCCACGATGAAACGAACCGATGAATTCAGAATTGGTCGCTGAAAGTTTGCGTGACTCTTCCCGCAAAGGTAGGATTTTAAAAGTAGTCATGTCAATGTCGACTTCGCCTTTCGCAGCTTCGTTCCACGCACCTGCATCGAGAGACAGATTGATTTTGGTAGCTGCTTTTGTGTCATGTCTTCTTCTCTGGAGTTCTATCAGCGCCGGGCAATCCGACTCACCCCTGCTTCGGGGCTTGTTACAGAAGGGGAACGCCGCTTTGGATGCTGGAGATTTCCGAAAGGCAGCGGAGCAATTCGAAGGTGCTCGTGCATTTGCGCCCGATAGCGTCGAAGTTTCTAGGGGATTGCTCGAGGCTTACCTGCAATTGGGGAGACCTGATCTTGCGTTACCTATTGGCACGCAGGCCGCTATGAAAGCTCCGAAAGACGCCCGGATTCATCATCTTCTCGGACTCGCTTATTTTAAGACACAGCAGAATGAGCCTGCGCGACAAGAATTGGAAAAATCCGCAGGTCTCGATCCGAACAATGCGGATGTCCCTTTCGATCTGGCTCTGGTTTTTCTGAATGCGGAACAATATGAACCTGCATCGCAGCAACTTGAAAAGTCCATAAAGTTGCGTCCGAGAAATCCGCTCGCTCACGTTCTCCTCGGGCGCGCGCTCCTCAATACAAACCGGTCAGAGCGGGCGATCGACGAATTTAAGGCTGCGTTGCAGCTCGATCCCAAGACGAGGTTGGGACATTACCATCTTGGATTCGCTTATCAGAGCCTAGGCCGCAACCAGGATGCAATCGCCGAATACGAAAGGGAGTTGGCCGGATCGGGCGAGCATCCGGAACTGCTTTATCAACTTGGCCAATGCAAACTGGAAGCTGGAGACTCGCGGGCCGCTATCTCTTACCTACAACGGGCTGTCATTTTAGATCCGAAGAACACGGATGCCTACTACGGACTGGGTAAGGCGCTACTGCAGGGAAATCGCACGGAGGAAGCCAAAACGGCACTTGAAAAGGCAAGTGAGCTGAAACCCACCGATCCGAGTCCGCATTATCAGTTGGCGCGCGCGCTGGAGAAATTGGGCGACAAAGAAGGAGCCAAAAGGGAACGTGACCGTTTTGCGGAACTAAAGAAGATGCAACCTGCCCAAGCAGGGATGGCAACGAGCCGCGACCGATGAAAAGCTCAGTGCGTGCATCGGCACTCGGCATCAGTTTGGTTCTAGTCGGCATAGTGTTGGGCGGTTATATGAGCGGCCAAACCCGAACTCCCGCCCATCCATCCCGCACAACGATTCGAAGTAAACCCCAGCCTGCAAATTCGGAGCAGTTCATAGATGTCGCCAAAGCCGCGGGGCTTGATTTTCACCTCACCTGTGGCGGAAAAGAAAAACTTTACATACTCGAAACGGACTGTGGAGGCGTAGCAGTTTTCGACTACGACAATGATGGTTGGATGGACATCTATTTTGTCAACGGCTCAACGCTGGAAGATCTACGAGCCGGAAAATGTCATCCGGGTAAACTCTATCGCAACAACCATGACGGTACATTCAGCGACGTCACCGCAAAATCCGGCTTGTCGCATTGTGCCTGGGGGTTCGGCGTTGCCGTGGGTGACTACGATAATGACGGCTGGGACGACCTCTATATCACGGACTTCGGCGGGGCGGCCCTTTATCGCAATAATGGCGACGGAACATTCACAGACGTGACGGCCAAGTCTGGCGTGGGGAATCCAGACCGCTGGGGTACGAGCGCGGCGTTCGGAGACTACGATAACGACGGCAATTTAGACCTGTATGTCGGGAACTATGTCGACCTGGATCTCAATGATCTTCCGAAGTTTGGGGAAGGAGCGTTTTGCCAGTACCGCGGGATTCCTGTGAACTGTGGGCCGCGAGGGCTCAAAGGTGCGCGAGACCGCCTTTATCACAACAATGGCGACGGCACGTTCACTGATGTAACGGAAAAGCTGAAGATCGACGAAGGTAGCTATTACGGCCTTGGAGTGCTGTGGCTCGATTATGACAAAGACGGCTGCCTTGATCTTTATGTTGCCAACGATTCCTCCCCAAGTCTGCTCTATCACAACGATTGCAAAGGCAGATTCACCGAGGTGGGTGCCGAGGCAGGCGTCGCCTACAGTTCCGATGGCCGTGAACAAGCAGGCATGGGAATCGATTCGGCCGACTACGACCATGACGGCTGGCCAGACATCATAAAAACAAACTTTTCTGACGACTCCAACAATCTGTACCACAACGATGGAACCGGCGAATTCACTGACCGAGCGGGCCCCGCGAACTTCGGTCCAATCAGTATTCCCTTCCTGGGATTTGGCGCAAAGTTTCTCGACTTCGACAACGATGGTTGGAAAGATATCTTCATCGCAAACGGACACGTCGACCCGCAAGTGGATGGGCATTCTTTTGGGGTCACGTATGCGGAGCGGCCATTTCTGTTTAGAAATCTTGGAAACGGAAAATTCGAAGAGATGGGCCACAAGAGTCCAGCTTTGAGCCAGCGTTACGCTGGCCGTGGCGCAGCGGTTGCCGATTTTATGAACGATGGGAGGCAGTACGTCCTCATGACGGTATTGGATGGCTCGCCTGTTTTGCTTAAGCCACCTCAAAGCTTGGGTAATCACTGGATCAGGATTATGGCGGTTGGTACTAGGTCGAATCGCAACGGGTACGGCGCTAAAGTGGAAGTCTCGGCCGGTGGTGTCACCTACTCGGACGAGATTCGTTCAGGCAGCAGCTATGTTTCGGCGAGCGACCCGCGGGCGCACTTCGGACTGGGTAAAGCTCAGCGTGTGGACAGTATTGTGATCAGATGGCCGTCCGGAAAGATTGATCGATTGGGGCCACAAACCGTCGACAAGGAAATCGTAATTAAGGAAGGGACCGCGGCCGTCTTGCCCTGATCCGTTGCGAGACTTCTCAGCTAACCACCTCTTGGAAACACTCGACGGCACACAAGAGCTCAGAAAAAGGCTTGTCACTCGAGATCGTGAGGCATGAACCATTCTTGTGTGACGAACTTCCAAAACTTGGATAGCGATCACGGTCAGACCTCCGGTTCTTCATAGAACTTCATCCGTTACAACAACCTAAGCTGTTGAATCTGCACAATATCCCATTTGGCCACGGAAATGCGCCAGTGTTAATCAGTTTTGTTCGCATGTGGGGATCGAGCTCGGCGCCTTCTGTGGAGCGGCGAAACTTGGTCAAGCAGTAGGAGAATCAGCAAGATAGCTTGACAAGATAAGTGCTGGAGCGCACAATGCTCCGCACTTCACATCAATGAGTGACGACTGTCACGTCGACGTTGTGACAGCGAAAGAGCCGTAAAGGCAACAAACTTTTCCGTGCACAAAGAAAAATCCCAAATGCTTCAGGGGGTAGGTGAATGAAGAGACTGCAGTTCTGCCTCGTGCTGTTATGCACGCTGCTGCTCGCTCTGGGCGCTTTTGCGCAAGTCCAGAACGGTCAATTTACGGGTGAAGTAACAGACCCGTCCGGCGCAGCGATCGCCAATGCCAATGTTACGGTGACCAACACCGGAACGAACCTCACTCAAAAAGTGACGACAAACCAGGCGGGGCTTTATACCGTCAAGGAACTTCCGGTCGGTTCTTACAAGATTATTGTCGACGCGAAAGGCTTCAAGACGTCGCAGAACACAAGTCTTACCCTGAACGCTGGCACGATCCAGCACGTTGATTTCAAGTTGCAACTGGGTGAGGCGCGCGAAGTTGTCGAAGTCTCTGGCGAAGCGACGCAGGTTAACGTCGAAGACTCGAAGCTGGCCTCCACCGTTACATCTAGTCAGGTTGAAAACCTGCCCCTGAATGGCCGCAACGTTTATGACCTCGTTCAGCTAGCTCCCGGTGCTGTTAACGTCCGTGGTGTCATGTCGGAAAACGGCGCCAACACGGTCGTGAACGGTTTGCGTGAAAACTTCAACGGCTTCCTGATCAATGGTTCTTCTAACAAGGGCTTGAGCGGCGGTGTTGTAACGACGCCCATTGAAGATACAGTGCAGGAATTCCAGCAGCTGACATTGAATATGTCCGCTCAGTACGGCAACAGCGCTGGATCCGTCACAAATCTGGTTACGAAGTCGGGAACAAACCAGTATCACGGCAGCGGATGGTGGTTTAACCGAAACGATTGGTTTGACGCGAACAACTTTTTCGCCAATCAAAGTGGTACAGCACGCCAAGCACTGCGATTCAACCAGTTTGGCGGAACGTTCGGTGGACCGATCGTCAAGGACAAGTTGTTTTTCTTCTTGTCTTACCAGAAGACCAAGTTTCGCGAATCTGCGCCGCCCAGCGTTGTCACCGTGGAATCGCCCGAGTGGCGTCAAGCTGTGATGGCTGGTTTGCCTAACTCTACTGCAGCACTACTGTACGGTGATTTCGCGCCTACAGTTGTCGGTACTCCGGCCCCGTTCGACCCATCGTCGGGCGAAAACATCACTTCATTGAATGACTACACCGGAGGAAACTTCTCCAATTGGCTTTGTGCCGATGGTCAGAACGCTCTGTTTTCTTCTCGAATCGCAGCAGTCATCGGCGTAACCGCGCAGGACCAGACTGATATGGGGGCTGCTGGGTGCGGAACTATCCCTGGCATCCAAGGTGGAAGCATTGCACCAGGCGGTGACATCGCGACGGCTCGTCGTACAGTAAACATTCTCAACAATACGATCGCCCTCAATGGCTCTCAAAATCAGATCAATACCGGCGAAGGCAATCTGTTGAACGGTTGGGAACTTGGCGGAAAGATCGATTTCAATCCGACGGCAAAAGACCGCATATCCTACTCAATGAACTGGAACAGGTTCCCCGACTCGTTTGGCTTTCCAAACACGACCAGCAATAGCAACGGCCGCGGACCGGGGTTTCTTAACCCCACGTTAGCAAAGTCTCCCAATGGCCAATTGAGTTGGGTTCACACATTTAGTCCAACCGTGCTGAACGAAGCGAGAGCTGGCTATGCTTTAAATATCACCGGCGATGTCAGCACCGCTTTGCCAGGCGTTCCCGATATCCGATTCGATGACGGATCTATGGGTTTTGGATCCTACTCCGGATATCCCCAAGTCTTCCACGAGAACATCTATTCCTATTCGGACATGGTTTCGATTTCGCACGGAAAACACAACTTGAAGGTCGGGGTTGATTTCCGCCGCAATATCGAAAACAGTGAGTTCAACGTTGCAAGACCGTCGTACTACTTTACGGATTTCCTGTACTTCGCAGCCGATGCACCGTACACACAATCTGCTGGCGTTGATCCAGGAATTATCGACGGCGGAGGTGCGCGCCTCGCCAGTAACTTCCGGCACTGGCGGAATCTGGAGATGGGCGCATACTTCCAGGATGACTGGAAGGTTACGCGTAACCTAACCTTGAATCTCGGGTTGCGCTACGATCTTTACCAACGTCACCATGAACTTAACAATCTCGTCACCACCTTTATCAAAGGTCCTGGCAGCAACTTCATTGATGACATTTCGACTGGAGCAGGACAGATTAAGGATGCGAACACCCCGGCTGGCCTGCCTAATTGCGATACACCCGAGGAGATTGCCCAAGCACAGATAGCAGGCGTCTGCGGCCCTGGTGGTTTCACTACCGCAAAGGCCCTTGGAAAGGGCGACCACAACAACTTCGGCCCCAGCGTGGGATTCGCGTGGGATATCTTCGGTGACGCCAAAATGGCGCTTCGCGGAGGATTTGGCGTTGCCTATGAAGGCACGCTCTACAACCCACTGTCGAACTCGCGCTGGAACCTTCCGTACTATTCCTTTAATAACGCCAACAATTTCCTCGCTGGCGATGTGAACACAGTTATCTACGGGCCTTACACATGTACGGGAGCTCCTGGAGGTTGCGCGCCGGATCCTACGGCAACCCCAACCTTCACAGGACCAGCCACTAATCCTGGACAAGGAACTGGAGCCCAAGCAGTTGGAAACTTGACCGGATGGGATGCTAATAACCCCAATCTCGCGACGCTCACCGGAATTGTTTTTCCAGAAGGCATTCGCGATCCATACGTTTACAACTACTACCTCGGCATTCAACGCGAAATTATGCCGAAGTTGATCATTGAGGCGAATTACGTCGGAACCGCTGGACACAAGCTGTTCCGTGCGCAAAACGTCAATCGCGTCGCTGGCGAGCGTCTGCCGGAGGGAACTTGCGTAACCGATAATTTGGGCCGCAGGCTCTGCAGTCAGATCGACTCAGCTGTAAACCCTGCGGGACGCTTGAATCCGAACTTCGGTACTCTTCGCGTCTGGCAGAACGTTGTAAATTCCAACTACAACGCCTTGCAACTTTCCGTGAAGAAACAGGCCAGCCATGGCATGACTTTCAACCTTAACTACACTTACGGTCACGCGATCGACGCAGGTTCGACCTGGCACAGCGGCGCTACCAGTTCCAACGGTGCAGGCGCTGGCGAAGGTTACACAACCGATGTAATGTTGCCCCAATTGGACCGAGGCAATGCCATTTTCGATATACGGCAACGCCTCGTCGCCAACTATGTTTGGGAGCTGCCCTGGATGAAGGATCAGCACGGTTTCATCGGCCACATCCTGGGCGGGTGGCAATACAACGGAATTATCTCGTGGCAAACCGGCGCTCACTGGGAGCCGTGGACTCAGAGCAACGGAGGGGCAAACTTGAACCCATCGAGTGTCATCAACGGTGCAGGCGCCATTTGCACACAGGCAGACATCGATGCCGGTGACTGCCGGAACGTCGGTGGTGATTTTAATCTCGACGGCGTCCGCAACGATCGTCCTAATGTAGCTGCCAACAATTACGATCCCGGTCATAATGGCTGGGCAAATGGTTGGAGTGACTCAGGCGCATTTCGCTTCACCGGGAACGGTGCCAGTGCAAACGGCTTTTTCTCCGCGCCTTGCCTTGGCTGCGTAGGAGACGAAGGCCGGAACACATTTGTTGGGCCCGGTTACGTTTCCTGGGAAACTTCTCTGTTCAAGAACATTAAGATCACGGAGAAGGTTAACTTGCAGTTCCGTGCGGAAGCATTCAACATATTGAACCACACGAACTTCCAGCTGCCAGGAGCAGGTGGGGCTACCAACAACCGCACCAACTCAAACAGTTTTGGACAAGCGGGCGGTACCTTTAACCCACGGAATCTGCAATTTGGGTTGAAGATCCGCTTCTAGGCTAGTTCTTTCTTATTAAGGGTCTGTTCCCGCATGGGCACAGACCCTTGTTTTATTTGAGGGCGACCATGTCCATTTGTGCTCGGGCGCGCTTTCTTTTGTTGATAGCCATCTCAGTCTGTCTTCCTCTTGTTTCAAGCCTTCTGCAAGCCCAAGCCACCAGCGCAACCGTCATGGGCCAGGTGCGTATCACGCCTGGAAATCTGATCTCAAAGCCGATCTTAGTAACTCTCAAAGCACGGGGCATCACTGTCGGGCAGTCTTATACCGATGAGGAGGGCCGGTTCTACTTCAACGGATTGCCGGGGAACATCTACCACGTCGAGATAAATGAAGAGGGATTTCAGCCGGTCAGCATCGCAGTTGTAAGCGACATCGAAACCGCCACGATGCGGATGGTGAACATCTACTTGGTCCCTCGCGCACCTGACCGACCCGCTCAAGAGTCTGTAGCTGGCGAAAGTCCCTATCTTACGAATGAAGCCGAGTTTGCAAAACTCTATCCCAAAGATGCTGTTAAAGAATTCAAGGCTGGCAAGAAAGCTGACGAAAAATCGCACGCGGAGGAAGCGATTCAGCATTATGAAAAAGCGATCTCTCTAGCTCCGACGTTCTACATGGCCAGGAATAACCTTGGAACGCTTTATCTGGCAAAGTCTCAATTCAACGATGCCCAAGAGCAGTTTGAAAAAGTCATTGGCATCAATCCAAACGACGGCAGCGCCTATTTCAATCTCGCTAATGTGAAACTCTTGCAAAACAAACTCGAGGATGCTCTACGTTTCGTCGAAAAGGGTCTCGGCAAATTGCCCAGTTCTGCCTTCGGCAATTTCCTCAAGGGCTCGATAGATGCTCGAATCGGGCACACGCAGGATGCAGAAACCTCTCTTCGGCGATCTCTGGAACTTGATCCCAAAATGGCGCAATCGCATTTAGCCCTCGTAAATCTGTTTTTGCAGGAAAAGCGAAACGACAGCGCAATTGTGGAACTGAAATCTTTCTTAAAAGAATTCCCGGATCATCCGTTCTCACCTAGAGCGCGAGACGTCTTGAAACGCCTGGAAAGTTCCGGCGCGCCTAATTAGCAGCTTTGGCGGGCACAAGTTTGCACAGATTCGGGTCGAGACGACATGCGGCCTCATATTCCTCCTTGGCCTGTACTGGGCGCGCCAATCTCTGATACGCGAAACCCAAATTAAGATGGGCTTCCGCGTAATCCGGATCCAACTTCAGAGCGCGTTGGTAAATGCCCACAGCTTTCTGAAGCCGGTCAGTCCGACTGTAAGAAATTCCCAGAAAATTAAATAGCGGAGCCTCGTTTATTCCGAGGTTTGCAGCTTTTCCGAGTTGTTCGGCGGCCTGGGGATAATTCCGTTGGCGGAACTGCAACATCCCCAAATCGCGTCGCACGGGTGCAAAGTTGGGCTGAATTTCGATTGATTTTTCGTAAGCACGAATCGCTGCTGCGGCATTGGACTCTGATTCCAGATGGCCGAGCTCGTACCACACCCGATAATTTTGTGGATTGATCTTTAAAGCCTTGTCTAACCAGGGGCGAGCTTCCTCGCTCTTCCCATCATTGATGAGGGCCCGGGCAAGCCCGGCCATCGCCTGGTCGAAGCTAGGATTCAGTGCCAAACACCGTTTCAGCTCATTCGCGGCCTCATCCCAGTTCTTTCGCCGCAGCGCAGTTTCTCCCATCAAGAATGGAACGATGTACATGTTTGTGTCCTTCTCTCGGACAGTCGAGAGCAAAGACTTAGCTTGGTCGTCGTCCCCGGACTGAAAAGCGTCCGTTGCCTTCAGAATCGTATTGAACTCCCACAATTTGTCCTTAGGGTCGGCGAGCTTTCCGGAGGCTAATGCCTCAGCACTGACAGGAGAGTGATACGCCATGTATCCCAGGGCACGAAGCTTTTCAGCGGCATCGGCATTCAGTTTCGGCTGAGCGGGCGCACTTCCACCAGAACCCTCGTTTGAAAACGGATTGACCTTGAGAATCTGCTGAAGTTTGTCCTTAAGAACGCCCACTGTGGCCGTCTGCTCCGGCGCGATGTTGTTCGTCTCTGCCGGATCAACACTCAGATCGTAAAGCTCTGGCGTCGGCGCTTCGATGTAGTGATAACGGGCAGTCTGCACGGAGTGCAACGGATTCCACCCGAACGAGCTGAAAGGATAAAACGTTTCCGAATATGCAGAGTCGGGTTTCGACCCTGCTGTCTTCATCGATTTGAGAAACAACGGGGGTGACTGAAACTGTTTTTCGATAGGGTCGGGTGTTGCAGTTGACGGGCCAGCCAAACTCATGAGCGTCGGTGCCACCGAAGTAGTCTCTACCGGATCTCCGATACGCCCGAGCTGAATGCCGCGCCCAACAGGCGGTTTCACGATCAGGGGAACATGAACCGTCGAGTTGTAGATGAAGAATCCGTGCTCTTGCTCGCCGTGCTCACCTAAAGACTCTCCATGATCACTCAGGAGAACGATCAAGCTTGAGTCGTAAAGTTTCGACTGTTTGAGCCATTTCACCAAGGAAGCTAACTGATGGTCGGCATAAGCGATCTCGCCATCGTATGGATGCTCTTTGTATTGGGAACGGAAAGGTTCGGGAGCATCGTAAGGGCTGTGCGGATCGTAGAGGTGAAGCCATAAGAAGAATGGACGCTTTGGCGTCTTCTTCAACCAGGCGAGTGCGTGCGCGACACTCTGGTCAGCACGCCTGTCCACTAGACCGATGTCTTTCTTTTGAAAAGTTTCAGCGGAGAATGCGTCGTCGTAATAGTCGAAGCCGCGGCCCAGCCCCCAACTCCGGTCGAGAACAAAGGCGCTGACCACCGCTCCCGTGGCATATCTGCGACGTTTAAAGGCCTGCGCAACAGTTTGGAACTGGGCAGCCAACGGCTGTCCCGTGAAGTCTTGGACCCCATTTTGAAACGGATACGTACCAGTCAGGATCGCGGCGTGAGATGGCCAGGTCAATGGAACTTGAGAGATTGCGCGTTCGAAAACGACGCCGTCACGGGCCAGTCCATCGAGCGTGGGGGTCTTTACATTCTTCTCACCATAGCAACCCACGTGATCTGCCCGGAGAGTGTCAATCGTAATCAGTATTACATTCGAATTCGCGCGAGAAGAAGACTGAGCCCCAGCGTGCGCCAACAGCAGCGCTAGCACAAAGAAGACAGTTTTCCTTATCTGGCGAGATACCGCCATTACTTTTGACCTAATTGCTGTGCCTTTTGCATTTCAGCCTCGGATTCAGCCCTCCGCCCTACAGCCGCCAGAGCCTGCCCCAAAGAGGCATGCGCCCGGGGATCTCCCGGTGTCAAATTCACTGCTCGCTGCAGATGCGTAATACCATCGCTAGGCTTGCCCGCGTAGAGAAGAACCTCACCCAACGCTCGATGCCCCTCTGCGTAGTCAGGATAGATCGTCACCGACTGCTCAAGCGCAGCGATGCTTTCCTGAATTTGCTTTTTTTGCAGGTACGCGACACCCAAATTGAAAGCAGCTGAAAAATTCGTAGCATCCAATTCCAGTGTTCGTTTCAGATTTGTGATTGCTCCGTCTAGATCGCCTGATCTTGCTTGTGCCAATCCAAGGTTAAAAACTGCCAAAGTGTAATCGGGACTGGCGGAAACGACCTGAGCCAGTTCCCTCTTTGCATCTTCGAATCGGTGCAGCCGATAGTAGCTCAAACCGAGAAGATAACGAGTCGCGACTGATTTCGGCTCGGCTTTTAGAGCAGTTGTGAGTTTGTCAATAGACTCCTGAAGACGACCGTGCTGCGCATCCGCCATTGCTTCCGAAATGAGTTCGTAAAGTTCAATTCTGTCCTTCGGATCTGGCAGATCGCGATTACTGACAGTAAGATCGCCCCCACCCGAGAATCCTGCATACCCCAATGATTTGAGCCGCTCCATAAGAGCCGGGTCGAGGCCAGTCTTCTGTGCAAGTTCCTGGTTTGCACTGTATTCACGAATGAGGTTGTTAAGCTTAGCTCGCATCTCCTCACCGACCGCTTTCTTTTCGATGAAGAGGTTGGTCGTCTCTTTCGGATCTTTTTTCAAGTCATATAGCTCGGGACGCGGCGCATCGATGAAGTGATAGCTGGCGTTCTGCGCTCCTTTTAATTCGCTCCAATTGAAGTGCAATCTCGGCAGATATGTCTCTGAGTAAAGCGAGCGGTCGCCGCCACTGCCCCCATTGGAAATGAGCGATGTTAAGTCTTTCCCCTGCACCTTCGGTGGCGCCGGTATATGGAGCACAGCTAGTACCGTCGGCATTAGATCAGCAAGTGATACAGGCGTCGTTACTCGTCCCGCAGACCTCGTCGGCAGATGCATCATGAAAGGCACGTGGAGAGTGGAGTTGTAGATGAAAAAGCCATGCGTCTTTTCGCCGTGCTCACCCAATCCTTCTCCGTGATCTCCGGCAAGCACAATCACCGTATTTGAGAAAAGGCCTTTTGCTTTCAGGAACTCGAGGACACGAGCCACTTGTGCATCCGCAAATGCAATCTCACCGTCGTATGGCTGTGACACGTATTGTTTGTCATAGGGTGGCGGCGGGCGATACGGGAAATGCGGATCATAAAGGTGCATCCACAGAAAAAACTTTTTTCGGTAGTTCTGAGCCAACCACGCTAGAGTTTCGTCGGCAACCACATTGCCGGGCCGCTCCATTTCATCAAGATTGGATTCTTGTAAGCGGCTGAAATCAAAGTGGTCATAATAAAAATCAAACCCCTGGTTCAAGCCGAATCGAGAGTCAAGAACAGCCGAGCCAACGACTGCGCCGGTCGCGTATCCGTTTTGCCTGAGGATAGTCGCCAACGTCGGTTGCTGAGGATTCAAAACATTGGCGCTGAAGTCGTGCATCCCGCTGAATGGAGGATAAGTTCCGGTGAACATGGCGCTGTGTGACGGAAGTGTCACCGGAACCACTGTGTAAGCACGTTCGAAGAGAACGCTTTCAGCAGCAAGGCTGTCGATCGCTGGCGTGCGGATCTGTTTATAACCGTAACAACCCAGGTGGTCCGGTCGAAGTGTGTCAATCGTGATGACGACAACGTTTGAAGATTTCATGTCTGCCGCTTGAGATTGGGGAAGCAAGCAGACAAGCGCAAGAACAAGGAAAATGCCACGCACAAATGCCATGGATTAATAGAATTATAGCTTAGTGGAGTGGGCCGCCTCGCGCCTCAAACCCGCAATCTACGCTATCCTAGGTGCATCCCATGATCCGCAAACTGGTTGGTTTTTTACTCTTGAATATCTGCGTGACCTTAGCGAGTGCTCAAGGTGCAAAACCGGCAACAGCGAAGCCCACTCTACCCGACATCTACCTCATTACGATCGACACACTCAGAGCTGATCACGTGCGCTGCTATGGCGCCACGAATGTCGATACGCCGGCGCTTGATTCTTTGGCGCAAGATGGCATCAGATTTTCTCAGGCATTTACGCCTAGCCCGATCACGAACACGTCGCACACGACCATTCTGACCGGACTTTTGCCTAGCGTTCACGGAGTCACAGATTTCGGAATTCCGCTCGCTTCCACGCATACGACTTGGGCCGAATTCTTGAAGCAAAAAAAGTACAAAACCGCTGCATTCATAGGAGCCGTGATTCTTGATGCAAAAACACTCGCTCCGGGACTGGATCGCGGCTTTGATTTTTTCGACTATTTTCCCGCAACTCCTCCCAGCAAGTCGCGATGGGGACGCGTAGAGCGGAGAGGCGGCGACGTGATCGAGCACGCGGAGAAATGGCTGTCCACGAATCGCTTAGGGCCACATTTTGTGTGGGCACATCTCTACGATCCGCACGATCCGTATGAAGCACCCGCGCCGTTTTCTGAGAAATATAAGGACAGGCCTTATGACGGTGAGGTGGCCTATGCAGATTCGGTGGTAGGCGGTTTCATTGGATACCTGAAGAAGGCTGGCCTTTACCAGGATTCGATAGTGATCGTGGTGGGCGATCATGGGGAAGGATTGGGAGAGCACGGAGAAGAGACGCACGGCATCTTCCTTTACGATTCGACCACTCACGTACCCTTGATCGTGAAACCCGCTAGGAGTACAGGAGGACCGAAGGTCGTCGAGGCGCAAGTGCGTACGATTGATTTACTCCCAACGATTCTGGAACTAGTTGGAATCCCGATCCCGTCTCAGCTCAATGGCGAATCTCTGAAGTCATATCTGACTGGGAAAGGTGAGAATGACCGCGTTGCTATTGGTGAGACTGACTATCCGTTACGATTTGGGTGGGCACCACTTCGGTCGATTCGAACTCAAGGGCGAAAATACATTGAGTCTCCGAAATCTGAGTTTTATGATCTGAAGCAGGATCCAGGGGAACGGAAGAATTTATTCGCTAATGGCGGCCCGGAACTGGATAACCTGAAGCAGGTTCTAACCGAGACGCGTAACAAAATCGGCGATGCGCCTCACGCAGAAAATGCTGCACTTCCCGATCCGAAAGACAAGATCGAGGAACAAAATCTTCTCCATCGTGCAATGCTCGCCTCGGACGACAACCGCATAAATGATGCGCGCGTCTCCCTCGAGGAAGTTCTCAAACTAGACGCAAAATCGCCGACCGCCTTACGTCAACTCGCCGAGTTGGAACTCCAGACTGAACATCACCAGAAAGCAGCGGAGTACCTGAAAAGGTCTCTCGACGTGCGCCCTGATGATCCCACTGCAGCGTATGAGCTTGGGCAGGCTCTGGAAAAATCGGGAGACTTCGCAGGCGCACGCGATGCGCTCGAGAAGAGCCTGAAATCACTTCCAGGGCAACTACCAGCACGCATTTTATTGGGGAATGTTTATCTTGCACTGA
Source organism: Terriglobales bacterium (assembly GCA_036265385.1). Lineage (GTDB taxonomy): Bacteria > Acidobacteriota > Terriglobia > Terriglobales > Acidobacteriaceae > DATAPD01. The sequence continues at coordinate 77,459 of DATAPD010000020.1, read as the reverse complement.
AAGATGTGAAAGCTGCGCAGGACCAATTCGAAGCTGCAACCCTGGTCGACTCGAATAGTACTGAAGCTCAGATTGGTTTAGCTCGGTCGGTTCTCGCAAGCGGTAATTCATCGGACGCGATAGCACAACTTCAAGCGTTGGCAAAAGCACAACCGGATGATCCCGCGGTTTTCGAGGCGCTCGCAGAAGCCTACAAGGCTGCTGGCAAGCAGGCAGAATATGAAAAGGCGATAGAACATGCCAATGCTTTACGAAAGAAATCCGCTGTGTGAACGTTGATCAGTAGTTCTTTGAGGAGAATTTTCTGTGACAGCCAAAACTCGGTTCATGTTTGTTGTCGTCGTGCTTTCAGCCCTGCTGCTTACAGCTTGCCCCAGAACGAGCATCGACAAAATCAATCGAGACCCCGGACGATTCGTGAATCGAGAAGTGACCATCGCCGGGCGAGTCACCAATTCGTTCGGCGCGCTAGGGAGCGGAGTTTATCAACTCGACGATGGCTCGGGGCAAATGTGGGTTTTTAGCCAGAGCTTCGGTGTCCCAGCTAACGGTGCAAGAGTAGCCGTGACAGGTACGGTAGGCCAAGGCTTCAGTTTCGGCGGTCGAAGTTTTGCCATTATCCTTCGGCAGACAAAACGTCGCTAAGAAGGCTCTATCAACAAAAAGCCCGGAGGCTAGACAACAACTCCGGGCGATGGAATCGCAGCGGTGCCGATTCCTTCCGATGAGAGAGAAGAGACGTTAATAGGACGTACAAGCCCCACATCTTCCTAACAAACCATAGACAAAATGTTATGGGTTGCCAATTTCAGCCTGTAAAGCAGTGGAGAGATATTGATTTCAATAGCTTATCCAGCAAACATTAAGGCCGGAGTCTCATCTCCTCCGGCCCCTCCCCCCGCACCGGATCGATGAATGTCGGCGGATGCGGGTTTTTGTTATGAGTGACGATCAACACGCTCAGTTTCCTAACAAAAAACACCGCTAAAGATTTTATTTTCTGTGCGTCAGCAACCTCCAATAGTTGGTGTATAAACAAAATCTTGTGCGCCTTCTGTGAATTACACGCAGACACGGCAGTTCGGTCGAGCCAATGAGTGACGGACATAACCTCATCGCTGCTGGCTTTGGCAGTCTGGACCAAGTCCAGCCCAGTCATGGTCGGCGACTCGAAGAATTAGTCGTCGAACTCTATGCGACCATGCGCACTCCGCTGCTGAATTATGCCTACCAGATCGCAGGGTCGAGCGGCGATGCCGAGGATCTCGTGCAGATAGCATTTCTGAAACTTTACGATCAGCTATCAAGTCGTGCTCAGATAGATAACGCACGAAGTTGGTTGTATAGAGTCGTCCACAACGCTGCAATCGATCAACTTCGACATGAAGGTAAGCAGGATTCTTTGGTAACCGAATGGCTAAACAGCGGCAGTGCACCAGAAACAAGCATTGAAGATGTGATGATTTCTCGGCAACACGTAATGCACTTCTTATCTCTGCTCAATGAGCGCGAGCGTCATTGTTTAATGCTCCGCGCCGATGGACTCAGCTACAAAGAGATTGCTGAGGTCCTTTCCATTAGCGTCAAGGCAGTAAGCGTTTATCTTGTACGAGGGCTCAAAAAAATTGGAGGACGCAATGAGCCGCGTGCCTGACGCGAAAGGAGTGATGACGCAGCATCTTCACGATGAAGAGCTCTTGGCGCATTTGGACGGCGAACTCACCCAAATCAAGAAAGCAACAACGGCATCTCACCTGGAAAGCTGTTGGGATTGCCGAAGTCGCCTCAACGATCTTCAAAAAAACATTCACCAATTGATTGAAATTCGGAAGTCTCTCCCCGTACCGAATGCTTATGGGACGGAGGAAATGAGGGTTGAACAGTTTCGCAACCGGTTACTGCGACATGCAGAGGAAAAAGGAGCAGCCTTGGGCTGGTGGGAACGCATACGTTCTCTCTTCGAACCCTCCTTGGCCGCCTCTTTTATTTGGATCGGACGCCATCGTCAACCTGCTTTGGCGCTTTTCGTCGCATTTTGCCTGGTCTTTACGATGTTCACGGACGTTTGGACCACCCGCTTGTCGGCAGAAACAATTCTCTTGAAGGCGCAGAACTTCGAAATGATTCATGAACCGCCTTCCGGTTCGGTGCTGAAGTCATCGATTCGAATCGAGAAAATCCAAAAGGCCGCAGATCATCGAAAGGAACTGGAACGGGTCACCATTTACCGGCAATCTACTGCCGGGACAGTTTTAGTGAGAGCGGATGCAGCAAACAACGCGAGCCAGACCATCATCGATCTTTCGGACACGAATACCGCAAAATCCAAGCTTGGACCGGAATTCGCCGACCCGGTGATGAAGTTTTTAACGGCTGTTCGATGGATTCCGGATCTCGCTCCCACCGAGCTTCAGAAAATTTTGGATGCTCGCGAATCGTCTGCAAATTCGGTTCGGAAAGCGAACGGGATGTGGGAACTTCATTTCCCTTTTGCTTCCGGACACATATCAACGATTTCTGAAGCGATCTATGCAGTCGGAGCAACGGACTTCTCTCCTAAAAGCCTGAGCTTGCTCGCAGTCGAAAACGGCGGCCCTGTCGAGTATCGTTTCACCCAAACTGAGTTCGAGATTCAACCCCGCACCAAAGAGCTCGCAATGCTACTGAGTTCGAGTGTAGGGCCGTCTCGCATTGACTCTGGCCACTCGAACATCCAGCCCCATACTGTGACACTTACGTATGCGAACTCGCTTGCTAGCGAATCGGAAGTTGCCCTGGCGAGCGTTCTTCACCAAGCTGATGCTTGTCTAGGCGATGAAATCTATATCTTCCCCATGTCGGATGGCTCGCTCCTGCTGCAGGGTCTCGTCGATTCTGCTCAAAGAAGGGACGCATTACGCAAGGCGGCCAAATTAGTTTCTGGTCCCTTGACGGTTGAGATCTACCTGCCGCGCGAATTGAAGCGGAGCACGCAGCTGCTCCCAGCTCCTGACAGCCTGTCGCAGCGCGAGCGTGAAAAATCGCAGACGGACGCTGTGACCACGTTGGCCGACTTATCCGATCAGCGGCTACCTCTCCATGATGTGCTTTATCGTCATTTTTCTGCGCAGGGCATGAGCGCGAGCGAAGCAGAGCAACAGGTCAATGCCTTTTCAAATGAGGTGGTGACGCTGGCGCGTCAGACATTCCTGCACGCGTGGGCTCTAAAGAGATTGGAACGGGAATTCTCAAAACCAAGAGCAATTAAGCTGTCGCCGGAAGCGGTCAGAACAGTCGATAAATTGAGAGCAGATCATCGTCGCTGGATAGAAACTTTATCCCATAAGCAAGCACAAGCTTTGGGCACCATTGTGGATTCCGATCCCACAAAAACCCTATCTGCGTCACCACTTCCCGATGCCGACACGCTCCTTCAACTGGCACAAGAGCAGAACGATCTTGTCCGAGCTTTGTTCACAACTTCCAGTCGGCAATCGCAAACTTCGGTCGATGTCTCTCGGCTATTGGCTGTGCTTAAGAAAATGGGCGCATAAAGCGTTTGTTGTGACTCAAACAAGCGCGATTTGTATCGGTGTTAAGCTTTGTCCCACCTCTTGGTGAACATGCAACGGTAAACGGTGGGAAAAATGCCGTTGCGGTGGCGGCATCCGAACATGCCTCAGGTCTGGACCATTTTCATCCAACGCGCCAAGCCATTGGCTAGTCTGCTCCTTCTCGCCATGGCGTGCCCCCTCGCTCAAGCCCAACGCGCGACCCTTTCTGGGACAGTTTATGACCCAAGCGGACGAGTGCTGAGTGGCGTCCAGATCACATTGTTGAATCTCGATCAGGGTTTGAAGCGTGAGGCGACTACACAAGATGAAGGCACCTTCTACGTGCCATGGCTGCAGCCAGGAAATTACGTCGTAACTGCTCAGAAGGAAGGTTTCGCTGCTGCTGAAATAAAAGATATCGTACTGCACGTCGGAGATTCCCACGATCTGCATGTGCAATTGCAGGTTGGCACTCCCCTGACGGAAATAGAAGTGCATAGCACCCTTCCGCAGGTCGAAACCGTAAGCGCAGGGTTAGGCCATCTCGTAACAGGAGAAACGATTCGCAACGCGCCTCTCAACGGGCGGAATGTCCTGGATCTCGCACTGCTGATGCCGGGAGTCACTCTTCCTAATCCAGAGAGTCAAGGCGCTGGTCGCTTTAGCATCACGGGCGGCCGAAGTGACTCGGTGGCCTACCTGCTCGACGGCGGCACCAATAATGATCTGCTCGATAACGGAGTGGTCTATAACCCAAACCCCGACACGATTGCTGAATTTCGCGTTTTGACAAGCAATTATCCGGCGGAGTTCGGACGCAATTCTGGTGGTGTCGTAACAATGGCGGTGCGTTCGGGAACAAACAACTTCCACGGATCAGTTTTTGATTTCCTGCGAAATGACGCACTCGATGCAAATTCGTTCTTTAACAAAAATGACCCGAATGGGCCCTTACCGCGAGATGTATTGAAGCGTAACCAGTTTGGACTCACATTTGGCGGGCCAGTACGCAACAGTAAGAACGGGAGCGGGGGTATCTTCTTTTTTGTCGGGTATCAGGGACAACGGCAACTGCAGGAGATCGCGGTTCACAACCGACCAACCTTCACTGACGCGGAACTTCGTGGCGACTTCTCTCACTCCGGTCTGAGCACAACAGGACAGAGCATCCCAGATCCCGCACTGAGATGTTTTCTTTCCGGCAAGCCTACCGAAGATGCGGCCACTCCGTATGCATGTCGAGACTCTCACGATATTCCGTTACCAGCACATAGTTTTTTTCAACCCGATGAAGCGTTGGCTGAACAAGCAATCATCGATCCAGCCCGTATTTCACCGGTGGCATTCAACTATCAAAACGCTGGACTAATCCCGACGGCCGCAGGTGGTGAGTTGAGCGCTCAAGAGAACGCACATCGCGATCGGGACGAAATTACGGGACGATTCGACTACGACTTAACGTCTCGAGATAAGTTGGCCGTCACTCTCGGATTGCAGCAGGCCACCTTTCGGGACCCCTTTCCGTTTGCAACATTGCCCGGATTTCCCAACACAAGCAGAGGGAAAGACTACTTCTCCAACTTTTCTTATACTCGCATCATTCAACCCACCCTTCTCAATGAATTTCGGTTCACTGCTCAACGGGCACACATAGGTGGCTTGCGACCCGGAGTTCAACTACCCGGTCCCGAACAATTGGGTATCGCAATCACCCCTGATGCGGTCAACGGCCCCACTCGGATCGTGTTCGACCAAGGAACAACCATCCTCGGGTTCAGTCCGCAAGGTCCACAGCGCGTTGTGGACAACACTTTCGCCGCTTCGGATCTGGTAACTTGGGTTTTTGGGCGGCATCATTGGAAATATGGCAGCGGGCTTTCGGCTTATCAGAACAACACTCTATTCTCATTCAACTCAGAAGGACAATTCGATTTCGTTGGCGTCGGAGGCGCCGGCTCGCAGAATGCATTTGCAGATTTCCTACTTGGTCTGCCTACCTTCTTTTCGCAAGATCCGCAAGCGCCTTCCAATGTGCGATCGAAAGCAATCGATGCCTTCGCGCAAGATGAATGGCGCATTACACAAAACTTTGTTTTAACGCTGGGACTTCGTTACGAGTACAGCACGCCGAAAAAAGACACACTCGGCCGAACGTTTTCGTTATCTGTTGGACAGCGCTCGCGTGTGTTCACCAATGCTCCGGTCAGCATGGTATTCCCCGGCGATCCAGGAGTGCCCCGCGGCATCAATTTTCCAGATCGCAATGACTGGGCCCCCCGGGTGGGTTTCGCATGGGACGTGACTGGACAAGGCAAGATGAGTCTTCGCGGCGGAATTGGCACCTTCTATGACATTCTTAAAGCAGAAGATAATTTCCAGTTCAATGGTCAACCGCCATTTTTTTCCAGTGTAGGGTTTGGTTTTAATCCAATCGTCTCCAATCCTGACACTCCGCCCCTAGCCCTATCCCAACCTTACACCGCTGCTGGCATTCCGGATCCATTTCCGTCTCGACAAGTGCCTCCCGATATCAACTTTGCGAGCGCTGGATTCTTGCCGATTGGTTCATCCAATAGCCTTTTTTTCGTCGATCCGCATTTGCGAACCCCGTATACGTATCAGTTCAACCTTAGTCTGCAGCGAGAAATCTCCAACAGCGTCGTCCTCGAATCTAGTTACATCGGCGCTGTGTCCCGAGGGCTTACCGCACTGCAAGACGTGAATCCAATTATTCGTGGAACCCGTGATCGTATTCTGAACCTTCTACCGGGAAATACCACCTGCCAGACGATCACTGAGATTTGCAGTTTTGCAGCATTGCAGGAATTTCGAAACGTTGGAGAGTCAAACTATAACGCGCTGGTGCTGAGTTTAGAAAAGCGCATTTCAGGTGAGGGATTGTTTGCTCGATCGTATTTCACGATCTCGTACACGTATGCACACAACATCGACACCGCATCTGGATTCCGTAACCGGAGTAGTTCCGTTCCGGCGAACGATGCTGACTATTTTCGATCGTCGGCCGATATGGACCTACGCCACAGTCTGGTCCTCAGTGGTGGTTGGGAACTCCCTTTCGAACGAGCCTGGTCTACGATTCCAAAGCGACTCACCACCGGGTGGAATGTCTTTCCGATCGTTACCTGGCGGTCCGGTTTTCCCGTAGATGTATTCGCGAACCTTGCATCAAGCTTCGATTACACGAGTCCCGGACCTTCCGGAGCAGGCGACCCTCGATTGGTTCGACCCAATCTGGTCGGCGACCCAGCCATCGGCGACCCTCGCCGGATCCGAACGTTTCGCGGGAGTTCTGGACACTATTACTTCGATCCGACAAGTTTTTCGAATGCCCAGTGTACGGATTTATCCGATGGAATACCGTGTCAACCAGGGCCCGACGTATTCCCTTCGGATTCGCAAATCCTCGCAGATCCAGCCTTGTGGACCTATGGAAGTCTGCCTCGGAATTATCTGCGCGGACCTAATCGTTTCAATATCAATCTCGCTTTTGCCAAGATAACGCCGATTACAGAAAAGGTCAGCGCAGAATTCCGAGCCGACTTCTTCAATCTGTTCAATAACGTTCAGTTCGAAGCGCCAGTGACAAACATTAGCGATCCAAACTTCGGTAAGGTTCAGGACACCGCTAATCCTCGAATCGTGCAGTTAGCTCTTCGCGTCACCTTTTGAACAAGGCTGAGATTCAGCTAAGTTCTACTCAGACATCGCTCGAACGGTAACCTTCTCTCCCTTGAGTACTGCCGTAACTTTTCGCATCAAGCCACACACGCCATAATCCCGTTCATGGTTTTCGATGGCATGTTTTTCGAATTTCTTCAAAATGTCGCAGTGGGCTTCGGCGCCACGATCGTTCTAATTCTCTGTATCGGTGCGAGTATGCCAGCGCGAACCAAGGTCGCCCGGGCGGAAACTCCTACCCACTCCCGCCGATAAAACCCACCGTCTCTGTAATTTACACAGATTCAGAGCTCCCCAAAAGAACTCTGCCTTATCATTGACTCCGCTCAAGCCATTGTGAGATAAGAAGGTCTTTTTACAGCTCTCCCAGAATATGTTCGTGTTTGCCGGAGGGCAACAACTACTGGAGTGATAGTGCGCCTAATACCAAGGGATAATAGCTTTTTCGACATGTTCAACCAGATGTCGGAGAACTTGACGCGGGGAGCGCAAGTTTTAGTGGCTCTTTTCGCGGAATATGAGACAGCGGAGCAAAAAAGTAAGGAAATTCGGCGGATTGAGAACATTGGTGATGAGATTATGCACAATCTCCTCAAGAAGCTGAATCAGACCTTCATCACTCCATTCGATCGCGAGGACATTCACCGACTCGCGTCCTCGATCGACGATGTTCTGGATCTCATCAAGGCAGCTGGCGATCGCGTTGTTCTCTATAACATCACCGCTGCGCCCGCAGCCGCCGGGCAACTTGCAAACGTTATCCTGAAACAAACGCAGGAACTTGGGAAAGCTGTTTCTGTCCTGCAGAAAAATGGCCATGTCCTCGATCATTGCGTAGAAATCAATCGGCTTGAGAACGAGGCTGATGAGGTTTCCCAAACCGCGATCGGATACTTATTCGATACTGAGAAAGACCCGATAAATCTGATCCGAATTAAAGAGTTGTTGGAAGTTCTCGAACGAGCTACGGACAAGGCGGAAGATGCCGCGGACGTGCTGGAATCAGTCGTGTTGAAGAACACCTGATCGTGCCCACCTCAAGACAGGACAGGACATCCACTGGTGAACTCTGAACTGATTCTCCTCATTACCACCGTTTTAACGGCGCTAACATTCGATTTCCTGAACGGCTTCCATGATGCCGCCAATAGCATCGCCACCGTCGTTTCTACTCGAGTTCTATCGCCAAAGCTAGCCGTCCTGTGGGCGGCGGTTTTTAACTTTCTGGCAGCTTTTTTCCTGGGAACGGCTGTCGCAAAGACAATCGGGAAAGGGATGATCCATGTCGATGTCATAAACCAGTATGTGGTCATCGCTGGTTTGTTGGGTGCCATTGTTTGGGATCTGTTGACGTGGTTATGGGGATTGCCAACTTCTTCGTCCCACGCTTTGATCGGCGGCTATGCTGGAGCAGCGATCGTTCACGCCGGCTTCGGCGTCATCATAATTCCAGGTTGGTACAAGACCCTCATCTTCATCGTCGCTGCCCCTCTTATGGGTCTTGTGTTGGCACTAGCACTTCAAGTAGCCGTTTACTGGATTCTGCGAAATAAACCACCACAACGGATTGACGCCTGGTTCCGCAAACTTCAGCTTTTGTCAGCGGCTGCATACAGTCTCGGCCATGGGGGAAATGATGCCCAGAAAACGATGGGCATTATAGCCAGTGCTTTTTATACAGCTCACTATATTAGTGCAGACGAATTATCCAGAAACTGGGGCAAGTATCACTGGCCGATTATCCTGGCAGCTCACGCGGCAATAGCGGCGGGAACGTATTTCGGCGGCTGGCGAATCGTCCATACTATGGGGTCCCGAATCACCAAGCTGAAGCCGGTAGGTGGATTTTGCGCCGAGACTGCCGGCGCAATCACTCTGTTCTCTACCGCCTTGGCGGGAATCCCTGTAAGCACGACCCACACAATCACCGGCGCGATCGTGGGTGTCGGCGCAGTAAACCGCCTCTCAGCTGTGCGCTGGGGTGTAGCTCGACGCATTGTGTGGGCATGGATTCTGACAATTCCAGCTTCTGCACTGGTCGCAGCTCTGGTATTCCAAATTTTCACTTTCTTCAATCTCGGCTCCTAATTTCCAGACCAAAAAAGCTCGTGTAAACCCATACTTCCCTTTCTGCATCTATTGAGGAGGAAAATTAAATTGACTATGAGGAAACTGAGTATCTTGGCTTTCCTGTTGGCGACAATGCCGGTGCGAGTGACCGCGGACTCTCCACCTCCCACCGTACGTTCTGTTGAGCTCAGCCGATATGTGGGCAAATGGTATGAGATTGCTCGATATCCCAATCGCTTTCAACGCGACTGCATGGGTGAGGTAACCGCTGAATACACGCTCCGGAAGGATGGGAAGATCGCGGTACTGAATTCGTGCCGAAAAAAGAATGGGAGTCTTAGCCAAGCGCGAGGAACCGCCAAAATAGCGGACGCAACCACAAACTCAAAACTCAAAGTCACATTCTTTTGGCCTTTCTACGGAAACTATTGGATTGTTGATCTTCCGTCGGATTATTCCTATGCCATTGTTGGAGAACCTCAAAGAAAATATTTATGGATTCTGAGTCGAACACCGAAAATGGATCCAGTTCTCTACGAGAGCCTTCTTTTGAAGGTGGAGCAAATTGGATATGACCCTGAGAAGCTCATAAAGACTCCGCAATCAGGCGCTTCGTAGTTGCCGAAAAGCACTGCGGTAACTTGCCATTGCAACTCGGATGTGGACAACATGTACCTATTGGGAAGGTGTCCCGTCTGCGTCCGACCGTAACTAGGCCGGGTCAAGCATCCCAGATACACTTCCATGATCAGAATCTCGGCTGTTGGTGAACCCAAAGCTAGCGGCCCAAATCTTTCCGAACTCCTGAAACTTGTCGGGGAGTCTCCGACTCCCGATCGCATCGCAACCAAAATTGCGAAACTTCTGAATGTACAGCGTACGGAAGTAGCTTTTCTGCGGGTCGAGAACACGCTGCTGAAATTTCTTCATCCACCTGAGCTGCGCGCGGCTGGCGCGATTCCACTCTCAAGCAACGCGGTCGCGGCTCGCACAGCAGTCACGCGCACTTCCCTTCTTTCAAATAACTTCCTGAGGGTCAAGCACGTTAACTTATTCGAAACGGTGAAATTGGCCTCCGACAGTCGTGGGACAGAATTCATCGAAGCAGTTCCAATTCAGAAACTTATTTCCGTGCCAATTGAAAGTGTACAAAACGGCGCGGTTTTGGGCGTTGTTCAGATCTCTCGGAAAGGCCTCGACGCACGTTTAGCCGGTCCTGACTTCACTACCAACGAACTCAAATTACTTGAACAGATCGCACCAATTCTGGCGCAAATGCCATTCATGAATTCTTCTGAAGCGCTTTAGTTTCTACTGAAGTCAGTTGCAAGAACTTGCTTCAGACTGCTAGTTGGGCCCGTAAGCGCCAGGTTGTGAAGTCCGAGTATCGTACTCGCGACCATACTTGTTCGTATGATTCTGGACTGGGTTATCTTCAAGAACTTGAAGTCTTCCCAGGTCCGAGTTCTCCAGAGAGATCGTGACATCTCGCGCCAATTTTTTGAGGACATTCGGGGAGGATCCTTCATACCAGACCTGCATCCGATATCGCCCCGCGGGGATGTTCTGAAAACGCAGAATTCCGTCCGATTTCGTGATGATGTAATAAGGAGTTGTTAGCGCGACAACTGCGGCGCTCATCTCCGGGTGGATATTGCAAAAGATGTAACTGACTCCCGCATGATCGAAATGAACGGTTCGAGTTGTTCCCGCCTCGTAGAGACCAAGGTCAAAACGTTTCCCTTCAAAGAGAGAGAATACGTTATGGAATATTGGGTCCTGGTTTGGAAATTGGACAGCCGTTCCGACCGGAATGACTAGTACATGCGGCTCAAACTTCTTGTTTTTTTGGATCAGGCGGGGAGAAGAATCTGTAGGAGGATTGTCCGGCGTTGAATCAAGTGGGTTCAACCACAACACAACGTTTGATCGGTCCTTTTTCAAACTTTTGTTGGCACTCTGAATTTCCACACTGCCTGACACTTCGAGTTTTTCATTCGTTTGACTTCGGCCAAGGCCCATGACCAGCATCACAACTGCCCAAACAATGGCATAACGCTGCGTACATGCCGGGATAGGCCGAGATTTCATTAGAAGAGTATCCCCATCGCTAAATTGACCTGGTCAGCCGATTGCTTCTCCGTATCCAGCCGATACGTCTGCACTCTCCGATATTCTGCCGAGAACAGCAGGCTTGACCGAGGACGATAGATCACATTCACCAAACCGCTCTGATTTCGAACGATCTGGGCATACCTCGACGATACGTTGTACGGATAAGTCCGAACTTCATTGGCAAATGGATTGTCCTCACCAACCGCAACATCGAATTCCCATTTGATTTGGGGCTTAAACTTTATCTGCGACCATCCACCCACCGTATTTAACCCATTCGCTTCAGATGTTGCGCTGGTCGGTGGGCCTTTAAACAGCACACTGCGATAGGTGCCTCCCCCCAAGCCACCCAAACCTTCGCCTCGATAAATTTCCCCACTCCATGCGAACTCGTTGCCGAAGGGAATACTCCAATCGACCATGCCACTCCATGCTTTTACATTCCGCTGGAAACCCCAGTCCTGACTGCTGAAATAGCCGCCTGCGCCCAATGTTGCTTGCTGTCCCATAAGAATGCCTGACCACGCCGCCCGCGCGGCATATGCAGGCTTCCTACTATACTCACCGGCCTGCGGCAATCGGTTGTATGTTGCGTAAGAATACGGTGACTCACCGGAAAGCGGATCCAGGATGCCCGCTTGAATCAGGAAATTCGAGTTCTCAGAGACGGGAATCTTGTGCTCCACTCGAACCTGGGGCGTCCATGTCCAAAGATTTCCTGAGTACGACATTGCCGGTTCGGCGAGCGTTGCAAAGGAGGTGGGTGATAAAGGTGAAAAAAACAGTGCGTCTTGGCCAGCAACAATCGAGGTATGTGGCCAGTCCAAGTGAATCGTTCCGGTTCGCAATCGCATGATGCCCAACGTAACGCCATTCGGAGCATCTGGAAAGCCGCCGGCGAAGTCGAATTGAACTTCACCACGTGTGTGCGCGCCCGCGAGGTCCGGACCAAAGACTTCCAATCCAATCTGTGATTGGCGCAGAGAACCTCCGAAACTGTTCGACCTCCCAACGAGATCGGGCGACCCAACCAGGTCTGCGGTGTCGGCACTCGCAAAGTTTCCATGGTTGGCAAAAGTGTTGAACAGCGCTATGCCTGATAGTCGGACTCGATATTTCGATGTGCTCTCTACCTTGGTTTGATATTGATCATTCACCTTCTGACTCAACAGCCCCAGGTCTTCTTCCATTTTCGCCAGCCGATTCGACTCATCACTCTGGGATCGATCCTGTGTAGGCGCAATATCGCGAGAATCATTCGCCTCGATAGTCGTGGCCTGAATCGAATCCGCTTGAGACAAGCCTTTCTTGTTATCGAGCGCTGCCTTCAGCTCGATTCTCAGAGCTTCCGTTTCGCTTCGGTAACGCTGCGATTCTTGGCGTAGCTCTGTAACTACTTCTCTTAGCTCGTTCATCTGCTCTTGAAGTTGCTTCACAGTTTCGGGCAACGAAGGATCAGTGGCACCACTTTTGTTTTGAGCAACCAGCCACGACGGAATCACCAGCGCACTAATCAGCACCAGTGATTTCATTGTCAGAAGGTGGGACGTCATACGACCTCCGGGTTCACATATGGGTTCCGCGTTGCTTTGGGGCCTGAAAGCGCTAAATGTCAGATTTGATCGGAATGACCGAGCGGACGACGGCTTCACCATTCGCCGATGCGACCGGAGTTCCACATGAACGGGGTAGTTCGATCACAAATGTCGTTCCTGCGGATGAGGTACTCTCAACCTGAACGATCCCGCCATGATCCTGGACAATTTTCTGGACGATAGTAAGGCCCAGACCGGTTCCATTCTCTTTACCCTGACTCACAAACGGCTCGAACAAACGTTCTCTGACAATCTCGGGTACGCCGCGACCGTTATCCTCAACCTTTATGCGTAGTACTTCCTTGTCGGCCCTTATGTACACATCGACCCGGCCGTGGTCGGGAGAAACGGCTTCGCAAGCGTTCCTGATTAAGTTTTGAAACACGCGCTCCATCTTGCGGGCGTCGAACCACGCATCCGTTTCTCCTTCACGATGTACCAGGATCGTGATGGAGTGAAAATCTGGGTGTGCACTCACAGAATGGATGGCTCGCGCGACCGAGTCTTCAAGGTCGCCATAGGTAGGATGCAATGCCTCCCTCGTTCTCGAGAACTCCAGCAGAGAGTCAATTAATTCGGTCATTTCGTTCACGGCGGAACGAACTTCTTGGTACAGCTCTGCCCTGTCCGAAACCGTGCGGTTGTTTTCGGTGAGGAACTCGGCATTTGCGAGAATTGCAGCCAAGCTATGGCGTAAGTCATGGGAGATCGAGTTCGCCATTCTGCCGATCGTGGCCAGCCGCTCGCTCTCTATCAATTTCCGTTGGCTCTCTCTCAGGCTGCTGCGCATGCGAAGGAAAGCAGCCGTAACTTCGGCTACTTCATCTTGCCCACGCACAGCAACTGGGTAATCATAGTCACCTTTGCCTAGCGCACGCACAGCGTCCACAAGAGCCGCCAATGGACGAGTGAAAGTGTGAGAAAACAGAAAGACCATCGAACTGGCGACTGCGAGCGCAACCAAAGCGAGTGCAAGTAACAACCGGTTTAGTTGTCCCAGGAATGCTGTCGCTTCATCTAACGATTTCAGAACTATCAACTGCACTCCAGGCTCAATCCCTGGAGAAAGACTTACGATTGCCTGCAAATAATTTTCTTGCCCTAATCGAACTTCCTCCGGATCCCGTCCGGTGGTCGAGTGTTTTTCACTCAGTTGATGACTAAGCTCCGCCTCATGCAAACTCGATAATGAGCTGCGGATGATGTTGCTTCCATAGCGAAACGCGACCTGGCTGGAAGCAACCTGACTCAACTCTCGCACGACCGCATCATCCACTTCATCTCCAAGAACGAGATAACCGAGGCCACGACTGGCACCGTGCGGTCCGGACTCGATCGGCTGCAAGGAGATTTGATACAGTCGGCCATTGACCAACCACCATGCATGCTCCTCTTCGTGCAGCGATTTCGCCAATGCGGCTTGCGCCGACTCCTTCCCGAAATCGCCCAGACGTGTATGTGTAGCAACAATCAACCCATTTCGGTCAGCGATTACAAGTAGATCCGATCCGGCCACCCCCCACAACTCTTTCGATCCATCTTGGATGGTTGCCGCATGCTCCGTTGTCATCAGAGCTTTCAGAATTGGCAGATCGGCCAACAGCTGAGCCGAATGCTCTAGAAATCGCTCACGTTGTCGCTGGACATTTTGGAAAGTAGAAACTGAATTTCGAATGTCTTGAAATATCTGTAGCCGAATCTGTCGTTCCACTGTTCGTCGAGCGACAAAAAGCGTGGCGCTGGTTAGTCCTAGACCGACTAGAAATAACGAGAAAAGGAACTTCGTGCGGAGCCGAAAGCTCACCACCCGTGGCGCTCCTGATTTTTCCAATGCATTTGAAATTAGGGCACGAACTTGTAACCAGCGCCGTGGATGGTTCGGAAATGCACTGGGTTCGATGGATCTTTCTCAAGCTTCTGTCGAAGCTTCAGGATGTGATTGTCCACGGTTCGCGTCGTAGGATAACTCTGGTAGCCCCATACCTCGTTTAATAGCTCTTCACGCGTCATGACACGTTCCGGACTTTGCGCCATAAACTTGAGGATCTTGAATTCCTGAGGCGTCAGCGCAATGTTCTGACCCTCTCGAATCACCTGCATTTTGGAAAAATCAACAGACACACCGTCGAATGCAAAACTATCTGACAGGGTCGGACGAGCCGAACGACGGATTGCTGCTCGGACACGAGCCAAAAGCTCTTTCGGACTAAATGGTTTAGTTACATAATCATCGGCACCTATCTCAAAGAGCAAAACCTTATCCATTACATCCGAAGCGGCACTCAGAACGATGACGGGAACATTAGCCGCGATCCGTTTCATCTCTCGGCACACATCGCGACCTGACATCCCCGGGAGGCGCATGTCCAGGACGACCGCTGATGGGACGGATGCCTGAAACGCCTCCACACCGCTTAGACCGTCCAAAGCGGCCTGCACCTCGTAGCCTTCAGGTTCAAAAAGGCGCTTCAATGCACGATGCACGGCTCGATCATCTTCGACCACCAATATGCGGTCCATGGGAAGGCTTTGAACGCTATTCGAGAATACGGATATTCTAACCGTCGATTGCATCTTTGATCCCTCAATTAACATCAAAAACGGCGCCCTCTCCAAGAAGGCGCCGCTCGGCATTGGCGTCGCACCGTGTGTCAGCCGGTACGCGCGATTGCTCTCATGATGTATGGATACCTCCTCCTCACTTGTCACAAAATTGTCACGAAGCTGCAAATTGTTGGTAACAAGAGGAGTTCCGGCCTCGCTCACGACAAAGCTAGACGGGAAACACGTTTCCGGAGCGACAGCTTTTTTTGTGGGTTGAGGGCAAAGGGCGAGCCGAAAAGTTCCATTCTTAAGAGTACGCCAAAGGAGAAGGTTCAGATTTGGAACTTGGTTTCAAAAAGGAGTCTTAGATATACGGTGGTTGCCAGAGATAGCAGACAGCCCGTTGTGCCCAATGCATCAGGGCGTGTATTCTCGGCCCATTGAGCGGTCCACACTTGTTTATGAGGGGGGTGGACTCTCCAAAGAGCGCTGGCTGAGACTTCCCTCGCGGCGCTCTTTGTGTGATTCCATCCGTGGAATTTGGGGGATTATGCAGCGATAGGGATCACCGGCGAAGTGGCCGAGTATCCGAAAACTGGCTCCCGCGGAACGATGCTCGGTCTGCAGAAATCGGGCTGCAGTGCTTCCCGCATTTTCCGGCGCGCTTTGTGCAGCTGCGATTTTGAAGTTCCAGTGGCACACCTCAACAATTTTGCAATCTCATGATGGGCATATCCTTGGATATCGTGCATTTCCAGCACTGTTCGGCACCCGGTCGGAAGCTTTTCCAAGGCCCGTGAAAGCGCTAAGCGATTCAATGCACTTTTGAGCTGCTGGTCTATTTGAGGCACGTCGATGTGCTCGCGCCCCGAGTCGTCCCTATCCGACGGATTCTGGCCTGTCTCCAAGGATGTGGCTCGCCTTATCTGGTTCTTTCTAAAATGCATGAGGGTTGTATTGACGGCAATACGATATATCCAGGTTGAAAGCGAAGACTTTCCACGAAATGTCTTGAGGCGGCTCAAGACGTGCACGAACGCCTCTTGCGTCAGATCTTCAGCATCTGTGACGCTTCGCGTCATTCGCAGGCACACCGCGAACACTTGTTTGTGATTTTTTTCAATCAGAATCCGCTGTGCGTCGGAGTCTCCACGCCGTGCGCGAGCGATAAGGCTCCGTTCCTTTCTGCAGGTAACAGAAAGCAGTTCGTTCACGAAAATCCTCCCAGGTACGCTCTGGCTCGGGGCTTGCAGGATCCGAGCGCTGATGTGAGATCGCGGCGAGGAGCTAAAGGACCGCTGATCAACATCCCAGATCGTAGGTGGGTATCGAACAGTCGTCGATAAGGAGATTCCTGTAAAGCGCAAACCAAAATTCGGTAGTTCTGCCTACCATCTGCACTTCATGCAGCAGGTTTTTGCACCGACGCTTTTTCTAAAATTTTCATTGAAGCCGTGGGGCCCCCGCGGCCGAGGATCGTAACCGTCACACTTCGAACGCGTTGATAGTTCACGAAGAACTCTTCAATCTGCCGAATGACACTTGGAGCCAAGTCGTGAAGAGAATAAATGTCGGAATAGCGTATCGATTGCGTGGCCACCGCAATCAACCGATCATTGCGATTTCTCTTTCCTTGCTGTTCTTGCTCAGCTTCGACAACTCCAATCAGTCGGCACTCAACCGCACACCCCGGGAACAAAGGCGCATCGGTCAGCACTAATACATCCACAGGATCGCCGTCCTCGGCCTTTGTTGAGGGCACGAAACCGAAATCATAGGGGAAGTGCATGCCTTCCGGCATGACCTTGGAAAGCTTAATAATCTTTGTCTCGGGATCGTATTTGAACTTATTTCGATTGTTACCCGGAGTTTCAATGATCACATCAACACAAATGGGCTTTCTCTCCCTATCGTTATTGCGCTCTGCGTTCTTTTTCTTCATCACTTCCTGCTTCTCAAGCAGCTATGGCACGAGTTGCGTGCCAGACCGGTTCCGAAGGTTGCACAGTCATCCGACGCTTCGGAGCCGATGTTTGGATGTACCTCTTGCGCATAGATTGAGTTTTATCCATGGCGATTTCGAATTTTTTTTCCGCGACCTGTTTTATCTGACTCAACAAGCCACATTTTGGCCCATGATCAACAGTCTCCTTGACCAGACCGGCCAGTTCCTCCCAGTCATGCCATTCTCCGATCGAATCCTTGACAGTTGCTAATACCTTCACGAATTGTTGTTCCCCGTCATGCGACGTGCGAAGGAGATCATGAAGTTCTTTGACCTTCAATCGATAGGCATGCAGATTGCTCCTCACTAGCCGAGCTGGGGCTCCGAGTCCGGTCTCAAGCTTGAGCGCCGATGCCGCCATCTCCACTGAACCACGTTTAGAACTGTTATCAGTCGCTTCGAACGCTCGCTCTAGGTGATGTGAAATCTTTTTCAAACGATTTCTCACTCGCTTTCGCCGCTTGGCAACGATCGTATGAAGACTTTTGGCGTGCTCGCGACGCTCGGCGCCCAATTTTTCCAATAACTGCACTAAACAAGCTTTCTCTCCAGCCTGCGGCTGCAAAGAAGCAGCCATCGCTGTAAGGACGTCCATATCGCGAACTTGTCCGGCACGCTTTCGCATGCGCGAAACGTCCTTAAGGATTCGCCGAGTCTTGCCATTCACGCGAACTGATGAAGAGTCCACCATCGCATGGAGACGGCGAGCGTTGGTACGCAGATCGTGCACCTGATCCTGCGTCGGTTGGCTGGGCATTTGCTTTAACAACTTACGTAGTTTGCGTACTGGCTTTTGGACTCGGTTCGGATCGATCGACATCCTTGGGCTCCAACTCTTGGATGACACCCAACACAAGTTAGTTCGCTGTAGCGGAAAAACGAGGCATGAGGAACGATCGGTTAAATCTATGCGGTGGCACTCACTTCGCAGGGCACTTTCCGCCCTCTGCGGCCCAACGCTGTGCATTTGCCAGAAATACGTTTTCTGGCACAGGAATTGGAGTCCGACCCTCCCCAGGATTCCAGCCCCAGAGCACTAATGGCGTCCTCATGTGCTCAACAATCTGATCCAAGTTTCGTTCACCGTTCTTAGTTGGGTCCTTGAATAGCTCACACAACTCACGATCGGTAAGTCCCTCCCACACCAGCGGATTATCGGAGGAAGGCAGATGCCATCCTGGGGCCCCTGGCGGAGAATGCAAACCAGTTGCGTTCACAGTGTGGTGACAGGTGCTGCATTTAACGCCAGCAGCCCCATTTCCAGTGGGGCCGCGGCGTACATTCATCGTATGCTGATGTCGATCATCTCCCTCGCGGGGGTAGTCCCCACGTGAATGACAATTCATGCATCTCGGATGGCGAAGCACGGGAATCATTGCTTCGAACGCCTGTGATCCATCAACCTGGCTTGCCAAGTTAGTTTGAGCAACGACCACTTGCCGATGATCCAGGAAGAGAAAGCTAACCAAAGTCACGGTAGAACAGATCCAACACACCCAAAACTCATGAAAACGCGTTCGAAACATTCTCGTTACACCAGTTGATTTTCCGCCGTGCTCTTTTTCACAGCCGCTTTGATTCGATCCGGAGTAAAAGGAACCTCTCGCAAACGGATACCGGTGGCATCATAGATGGCATTTCCGACTGCGGCTGCCACCAATGTAATAGCGGTCTCGCCTGCTCCGGTCGCCGGTCCGTCGGCGCGATTCACAATTACAACATTGATTTCGGGCGTCTCCATGTCCAGGTAAAGACTTTGATAACTCTCCCAGTCTGTTGAAGTAATCTTGCGGCCGTCCCATGTCACACGCTCACACAACGCTCGACTTAGGCCTTGGAGAATACCTCCCTCGGTCTGGTTACGGAGGCCATCAGGATTAGATACCGGTCCTGAATCAATAGCGATCGTAAAGCGCATGGGCACAACTCTACCTTCCGTCCTAAATACGCGGACTTCCGCGACCAAAGCTGCAAAACCGTTGTCACCTTCGTACGCGACACATGCAACTCCGCGCCCGTAGGCTGCGGCTTCTCCGTTCATCGCGTCCCTCCGTGCTGAAGAACGCGTCTTCCAAGCCGCACGTTCAGTCGCGAGTTTCAAAACCTCAATCATGTGTGGATCTCGCAAATACCTTAACCGGAGGGCGACTGGGTCCACTTTCAGACTAGTGGCGATTTCATCCATAAACGATTCATGCGCGAATGTGTTTTGAAGCCGAATGGGAGAACGCAGCGGTCCCGTAAAAAATGGCGAACGAACTCTGTGCACAACAACACGCTCACTGGCGAGGCTGCCCGCACCTTCGCATTTTCCGTTGACGAATCCGGCGAAATACGACGGAACCGAATTGTCTCCATTGCGAAATTCTTTCACGCGTTTCGGAATCGGATTTGGCTTAACCTCGTTCGCCACGTAACCGAGCAACATGCCAGTGATCACGTTTCCAGGGTGATCGTAGCCAGGTCTCCCACCTCGTGAGGCTTGCCACGCTTCGCAACTCCAAGCAGTGATATCGCCATTTTTAATCGCCGCCTGCTGATCGATCACACATGCCGCACCATAGTTTTCCCATGCCATCTCATCCTGGCGCGAGAGTTGAACACGCACCGGGCGCCCGACCGCTTGCGACATCAGCGCCGCATCGAAGGAAACTGCGTCTGCACCGTTAAGTCCGTAACAGCCCGAGCCGCGTGTGTAGATGACTCGTACCGACTCCAGGGGTAGGCTGAGAATTTTCGAAAGACAACTGCGAGTTGGATAGACCGACTGAGTAGCAGACCAAATCGTTGCTCGATCTTTCTTCACATCAGCAACGGCGCACGACGTGCCTAGTGACGCATGCATCTGATACGGGTAAACGTAAGTCGCATTCAAATTTTGGACACTTCCCGACAAGTGCCTGTCGATATCATTGGAATCAAGAACAACCTCAGTTTCTGAGGATTGGCTGCGAAGCCATTCATAAAACCGGTCTCCCGACGGTAGTTCCAAACCGGATTTCCAAGTCACCTTCAGCAGGCGTGCTGCCTCGATAGCCTGCCATTGTTTTTCAGCAACAACGCCTACAAAGTTTTTGTTGATGACGGTCTTTACATAGCCTGGACTTTGTCGGACGGAACCTTGGTCAACATCGGATAACACAGCGTTGATCTCCGGTGGTCTGACCACTCGACCATGAAGCATGCCTCCCACCCGCACGTTCTGAACAAACGGAAACCGTCCAGTCATCAGCGCCGATCGATCAAGCGATGGAATAGGCTTGCCTAATATTCTCCATTCTTTCGGCGACCGCCTTTTGGCTGCTGGACTGACCGCAACATCGAATCGCCGGCCCCCAATAAGCTCTGCAAATTTGATTTTCCGGCCACTCCTTGAAGTGATAATTCCTTCATTCATCGTGAATGCATCGACCGGCTCACCTACGTGCTTACTCGCCATCGTGATCAATGTCTCTCGAGCCGTTGCCGCTGCCAGTGCCAGGCTTTCCATATTGAAATTCGTTGGAGTTGATTGACTCCCGGAGGTTGTCCCCTGATCCGGGGTAATCGCCGTGTCACACTGAATGAGGTCCACCTGTTCAAGGGAAGCGCACAATTCTTCGGCAATTAATTGGACCTGTGCGGTATACATCCCCTGTCCAAAATCACACTTTCCGGTGTAGGCCGTGATCTTTCCGTCGCTTCCAATTGCTATCCATGAATCCAGTTTGTCTGGGTCAATATGCGAAGCATGCGTATCGAAAGCACCTTGACCAACCGCAAGCGAAGTTAACGATGATCCTGACCCGAAAGCGACCACCAAAACTCCCGACATTTCTAGAAACTTGCGCCGCGATAGGGTCATGATTTCCTCTGACCGGCGTACTTCAAGATCGCTCGAAGCATTCGAGTATGTGCGAAACATCGGCAAAGCACCCCACCGAGAGCCTCTCGAATTTCCGCTTCGGAAGCTTGTGGCTTCTCATCGAGAGCAGCCTTAGCTGTCAAAATGACTCCGCTTAAACAAAAGCCACATTGGGCAGCACCTTCTTCTATGAACGCTTGTTGCAAAGAATGCGGCTTTTCCGGTGTACCCAACCCTTCCAGAGTCGTGATCTCTCCTTCACCAACGGCCTCAACCGGAAATACGCAGGAGCGCAAGGCTCTGCCACGGTAGATCACCGTGCATGAACCACACTGCGCCAAACCACAACCGAACTTCGGTCCGCGCAGCCCTAACTCATCGCTCAACACAAAAAGCAGAGGAGTCTTAGGGTCTACATCAAGTTGGTGTGTCTGCCCATTCACCTTGATGGAAATGGTCTTCATAGGGCTCAATCACTCAAGCGTGGCTGAATTTTAGCCCAGCATTGTTGATCAGAGCACATTGGATGCAGCTTTCTTGGCAGGAGCCTTCATTAGAAACTTTCTTGTGGGACCGTTCAAGCAACTCAAAAACGACTTCCTTGTTCATCAACTGATACGTTTGCCGGTTCTTCTCATGGTCATCGCCAACCTCAGCGTATAAAGGCGAATCTCAGGTGATGGACAATGAATGAATGCCGAGCATCCCTCTGAAGTCCGAGCGACGAAGCTTATTAACGAAGGTGGGTAATGAGTGACCTTAAAGGATTGAAAGTAGCAATTCTAATCGCCGATGGATTCGAACAAGTCGAGATGGTTAAACCTCGTCAGGCACTCCAAGATTCTGGAGCACAAACCGTTATCGTTTCACCAAATGAAAAAAGCGTCCGAGGATGGAACTTCAAAGAATGGGGCGATGAATTTCCCGTTGATATGTCTCTGGATAGCGTTCAAGCAGACGATTTCGATGCCCTGCTACTACCTGGTGGCGTTATCAATCCCGACAAACTGCGAATGCTGCCCAAAGCGGTGACATTTGTGAAAAGCTTCTTCAATGCCAAAAAGCCTGTTGCAGCAATTTGCCATGGGCCTTGGACAATTGTTGAGGCAGGTGCAGCGCACGGCCGACGAATTGCCTCATGGCCTTCGCTCAAGACCGATTTGCGGAACGCAGGAGCAGAGTGGGTCGATGAGGAAGTAGTGAAGGATCAAAACCTGGTCTCGAGCAGAAAACCGGATGATATCCCGGCATTCAACAGTGCAATGATTGACCTGTTTGGTCAGTCGAGAGGCAGGACGCCAAAAGCAGCTTAAAACCATTAACTTCGAGCGCCATTTCGTCTTTTCAAACGGAGTTGAAATTAAGCAGAAAACGAATTGTTGGTAGCGCTACCGGGAATCGAACCCGGGTTTGAAGATTGAGAATCTTCCGTCCTAACCCCTAGACGATAGCGCCCCTTTTGATAAAACAGCGTCCAGATTATAGCAGCACAAAATCAGATGATTTAGGTCGTTTTGGCAATCACTAGCAGCAGTCAGGAAAGATTCCTTGGCACAAATAGGACTCGGGTGAGAAGGACATATTCTTCTCATCCTCGCCATACCAAGCTAATTTTTTTCGTCCCGAAACTTTAGCTGTTGACAACCGGAGGCCTCGAGTGCAGAATCTTCCGTAGGCGAATAAAAAGCGAATACGATAAAGCTTAATCGCCGGGACTTTGTCCCTCCGTTCCCTGAAAAATTACCCTGAACATTTCCCGAGAGGGTTTTATGTCTGCTGCATCCTTGGCGGCTATAAGCCGCCCTTTTCTTTTTGATTCTGCTGTCTTAAACCGCATGCCAGAATTTCCGAAGCTGGCAGGGGTTACGCCGGCATCGCACCTCGAAGTCAGACCTGCTCCTGAGAGAGTTTCAAGCGGAGTCTCACAAATTGATGCATTGACTGGCGGCCTCCCCCGTGGCTGTCTGACTGAGATCTGCGGACCACAATCATCAGGTCGAACCAGCCTCTTTTTAGCAGCCTTGGCTGCAGCAACGAATCGGGGCGAGGTATGTGCCCTGGTAGACGCCGGTGATACCTTTGATCCTGTTTCTGCTGCGGCGGCTGCCGTTGACCTCACTCGACTGCTCTGGGTGCGATGCCAAGAAAAGCAGTCTTATTCCAACAATTATCAACACTCGAATTTCACATCAAAAGTAAATCGCGCTGACTACTCAATTCTTGATCAAGTTCTGCGAGTTACAGATCTTCTCTTGCAAAGCAACGGTTTCGGGCTGATCTTGCTCGATCTCGGCAATATTTCTTCACGAACGGCCCGACGTATTCCTATGGCGTCGTGGTTTCGATTCCGCAGAGCGATTGAAGTCACACCCACTATTTTGATGGTCCTTGAACAACAACCAACTGCAGGGAGTTGCTCTTCCCTAATACTTCAACTTAAGACTTCTGAGCCTAGGAGTGCGAAGAAAACCGACATACGCGAATCTGTTCCGGCCCAACTTCCTTCTCACGCGAAATTACTCGAAAATTTTTCGATTGAAATCGAACTCTCGCATACACGACTGGAACGAAAGCCCTCAAGTAATACGCGTACGCTTCTGAGGACGCATTCCGCCTGGGCTGTTTCGTAGTTAGATCTTCGAGAGTACGCCATGTCCTGCTTTGCCTGCATTTTCGTTCCGGATTTCCCCGCTGAATCCATAATTCGCATGGAGCCTGAATTACGCGCACTCCCGGTGGCAGTGCTCGCAGGAAAAGCGCCACTTGAAAAGGTTTTTGCTATTAACCAAAACGCACGCGCGCTTGATGTCGAACCTGGGATGACCAAGACACAGCTCGATGCATGGACAAACCTGGTGTTAAGACCACGTTCGGAATTACAGGAAAAAAGTGCGCATCAAGCCTTGCTGGACTGTGCACAATCGTTTTCTCCTTCGTTTGAAGACTCAGCGCTCGATACCGTTCTCATCGATCTCGACGGACTCGAACATCTCCTTGGAACTCCACCTCAAATTGCCCGACAGATAGCGCATCGCACCTCAGTGCTAGGACTGGAAGCCAATGTAGCCGCTGCTTTCGATCCAGATACCGCCCTCCTTGCGGCACGCGGTTTTCCGGGTATGACCTTTATTTCAGAAGGAAATGAAGCCAAAAAATTGGGAGAGTTGCCGGTTAACGTTTTATTTGAGGGATTACTTTCCCCAGAGCAACAGAAAAAAACTGACACAATTCTCGAGACATTTGATCGATGGGGAATACGCAATCTTCGTGCACTGGCGGCTCTGCCTGAAATTCCTCTAGTAGAACGCTTGGGCCAGGAAGGCTTTCGCTTGCAGCAATCAGCGCAAGGCTCTCATCGTCGCACACTGAAATTAGTACAACCCTCTCTGACCTTTGAAGAATATGTTGAGCTGGAATTCCCTATCGTGTTGCTGGAACCGCTCGCATTTGTACTCAACCGAATGCTTGAGCAGATTTGTAATCGCCTTACCGCTCGCGCATTAGCCGCACAAGAATTAAAACTCTGTTTTGAACTCGCCACTGAATTCAGAGCAGAAGAAGAATCTGAGAATTCGGTCGCACAGAAAAGATCTCACAATTCAAACTCACCGAGTGTTCATGCGGCGCGATCTTTAACTTTCAATCGCACTTTAAAGCTTCCCGTGCCCATGCTCGATGCTCGTGTCTTTCTCAAGTTATTGCAATTGGATTTACGAGCTCACCCACCCGGAGCACCGATCATGAAAATACATCTGACAATCGAACCAGCACAGCCGCGCGCGGCACAGGGTGGCCTTTTTCTTCCACCCTTCCCCGAACCGGAAAAACTGGAGCTTACATTAGCGCGCATTGCGGGGATTGTCGGAGAGAGCAATGTTGGAGCGGTTGAATTATCCGACACATATCGACCTGAATCATTTCACATGAAACATTTTGCGCCGAAAGAACAAGACCCGCTGAACACCCCAAAGCACTCATCTAAAACACAAACATCAAGTGAAAACTTCGCCTGCCTTCAATCGACTGCTATTTTGCTCGCAGACGGGCCTGCAACAACATCTATAACCAATCCACAAGAATCTGAAGCTCCTGTTACGGCCCTACGAGTTTTTCGTCCCCCGTTACAGGCCGAAGTAACGATGCTTGAGGGCGCTCCCGTCCGCCTTGCTTGCCCCAAAAAGAAAAATGTGTGCGGCCAAATTATTTGGGCCGCCGGCCCCTGGCGTTCTTCGGGAGACTGGTGGGAACAAGAGGGATGGGCCCGGGATGAATGGGACATCATGCTTCAAAACGAAACCGGTATCGCCCTATACCGTCTTGTTCGCGATCACTTCAGTGCTCGCTGGACTGTGGAAGGAAGCTATGACTGAAAGTGGAGTCGGGAGTTACGGGCCGGGTTATTGACAACTCGAATCTGACTACCGGCTACTGACTACCGACTACTATTTTGATGTACGCCGAACTTCATGCCCGTTCCGCATTCAGCTTTCTTGAGGGCGCTTCCCTTCCAGAAAATATGGCGGAAATATGCGCACATCTCGACATGCCAGCAATGGCACTCACGGATCGAAATGGTGTGTACGGGTGCCCGCGCTTTCACCTATCTTCAAAACAAGCAAAGATCAAGGCGCACATTGGAGCCGAAGTCACCTGTCGGCAATTTTCAAATGCGGATTGCAAGTTGCCAGCTGCAGGAGAACAGCATCCTGCGTTTCAATCGAAAATCTGCAATCGCCAATCGGCAATTCCACCTCAATCATCAATCGAAAATCATGAATCAACAATTCCCTTCCGTTTGCCTCTCTTAGCCTCTTCTCGCCTTGGATACCAAAATCTTTGCCGTTTAATTACACGCATGAAGCTACGTAACAAAAAAAAAGAAGGTGAGGTGTTCGAGAGTGAATTGAAGGAACATGCCCAAGGTCTAATTTGCCTGACGGGCGGCGCTGATGGACCGCTTGCCTTGGCCCTCGCCAGGGGTGGCGCTCCAGAAGGTCTACGAACAATTGAGCGGCTCATGCACATATTCGGCAAAGAGAATGTTTATGTTGAGCTGCAACGTCATTTCGAACGCGAGGAAGAAGGACGCAATCGAGCCGCTATTGAAATCGCTGAGCGGCTCAATCTTTCATTGCTCGCAACTAATGGCGTTTGTTATGCCACACCGCGCGATCGCGAACTGGCAGACGTTTTCACATCTCTTCGTCATCACTGCACTCTGGCAACCGCTGGCCGACTTCTGGCGCGCAATTCTGAACGCTTTCTGAAATCACCCGCGCAGATGAAAGAGCTTTTCTCCGATCTTCCTTCCGCTATCGCCAACACTCTCGAACTGTCTTCCCGGCTCGAGTTCACTCTCGACAAGCTTGGATATGAATTTCCTCGCTACCCCGTCCCCGATGGCGAAACAATGAATTCTTTTTTACGGGAACGCACTCGCGAAGGCTTTCAGCGACATTACGGACGAGCCGATTCTGATCTGAAACAACGTGCTCGCAGACAAATCGAACGTGAACTGAAACTCATCGAAAAACTTGATCTCGCTGGATATTTCCTTATCGTTTGGGATCTTGTTCGCTTTTGCAGAGAGCAAAACATTCTCGTTCAAGGGCGAGGCTCTGCCGCCAACAGCGCCGTTTGCTACTCGCTTGGGATTACCGCAGTCGATCCTATTCGTATGGAGCTTCTTTTCGAGCGTTTTCTCTCAGAAGAACGTGGCGAATGGCCGGACATTGATCTTGATTTGCCTAGTGGTGATGAACGCGAGCGCGTAATTCAATATCTCTATCAGTGTTATGGAGAACGTGGCGCCGCCATGACCGCCAACGTGATTACTTATCGCAGCAAGAGCGCAGCTCGCGAAATGGGCAAGGCATTGGGTTTTGATCCTGACACGCTAAACAAAATTTCAGCCGCCGTTGCCAGCTGGGAATTCAAAGACGAACATGACGCTCTCGATCGCCGCATGCATGATGCCGGTTTCGATTTATCGCATCCACGTCTGCGCAAGTATTTCGAGCTTTGCATGGCTGTCAGAGACTTGCCACGCCACTTGGGTCAGCACTCTGGTGGCATGGTCGTCTGTCAAGGCCACCTTGATTCGGTCGTTCCACTTGAACCTGCCTCCATGCAAGACCGCGTTGTTGTGCAATGGGATAAGGAAGACTGCGCCGACATGGGCATTGTCAAGATTGACCTGCTCGGCTTGGGAATGATGGCGGTATTGAAAGATTCGATTGAACTCATTCACGATCACTATAAAGAAGAAGTAGAACTGGCCCACCTTCCAGCCGACGATCCCGCCGTTTACTCGACCTTACAAAAAGCTGACACAGTCGGCATGTTCCAGATCGAAAGTCGCGCTCAGATGTCATGTCTGCCCCGACTTCGTCCGCAGCGTTTTTACGACATTGTGGTGCAGGTGGCCATCATCCGTCCCGGACCAATCGTAGGACAAATGGTGAACCCGTTTATCACGCGACGACAGGGTCGCGAAGAGGTCACCTATCCCCACCCTTCACTTGAACCCGTGCTCTCTCGAACTCTCGGTGTGCCCCTTTTCCAGGAACAACTGCTTCGCATGGCAATGGTTGTTGCTAATTTCACGGGAGGTGAAGCCGAAGAACTTCGTCGAGCTATGGGATTCAAACGTTCGCAAAAACGCATGAAAGAAATTGAAGCGCGTCTACGCACTGGAATGGAGAAAAATGGAATTCCAAAGGATGCGCAGGAACAAATCATTCTTTCGATCACCTCATTCGCTCTCTATGGATTCCCGGAATCTCATGCCGCCAGCTTCGCTTTAATCGCTTATGCCAGCGCTTTTTTGAAATGCCACTACCTCGCCGCATTTACAGCTGCCCTGCTCAACAATCAGCCCATGGGTTTCTATCATCCCGCCACCATCGTGAAAGATGCACAGAGACACGGATTGAAAGTCCTGCCAATTGATGTAACCAAGTCGGACTGGAAATGTACATTGGAACCGGTGGTCAGTGATCAGAGTTTCGGAGCGAATCCCGCCGTGGGCCCGTCATCCGCCGTTGGTAATTGGTCCGATTGCAAATTGCCACTTGAAACGAGACAAGATCGCGTTTTCCAATCGGCAATGCAATCAACAATCAACCCAATTTCATGGGATGACATCGGCAGCTTAGGACGCCGGGAAGAATTATCGATTCGTAGTTCCCAATTGCCAATTGAGTCCGATACCAACTATTTACACTCGACAACTGAGAACCGACAATCGCCAACTGGCTGGGCACTTCGACTCGGCCTGAATTATGCGCGTGGCGTACGCGAGCAGGCAGCACTGTCTCTCGTTCGAGAACGTAGGTTAGCTCCGTTTGAATCTATCCATGACCTTTCCCGCCGCATTCCCGAGCTACATAAAGACGAACTAAACACGCTGGCCGAAATTGGCGCGCTGAATTCAGTGGGCAGTGGTCAGTGGCCAGTGGCGAGGAACCAGGCCGACGACCAACGACCAAAGACCAATTGCTTAAAGTTCCACCGCCGCGATGCTCTCTGGCAGGTGGAGCGCGCTATACGTTTTTCCGGACCTCTCTTGGAAGATCTCCCTGTCCCTGATTGCCCTTCGCCTCTTCAGCCCATGACCCAGGAAGAACGCCTGGTTGCCGACTTTCATGGCACAGGACTCACTGTCGGGCCGCATCCCATGGCATACCACCGTAAAAGCATGAATAAGCTTGGGGTCTTTCGCGCAACGGATCTTCGTAAGCTTCCTAATGGCAAGCGCACTCGCATCGGAGGCTGTGTAATCGCGCGTCAGCGTCCTGGCACAGCGAAGGGGTTAATGTTTTTGAGTATTGAAGACGAGACCGGAATCGCGAACGCAATCATCATGCCTGATCTCTTACAGAAGCACCGTATGCTTCTTGTCTCAGAAAACTTTCTACTCATTGATGGCATTCTCCAGAGCCGTGACAACGTGATTCATGTTCGCGCGGAGCACGTTGCGCCACTCTGCATTACGCGCGCGGAAACAACCTCGCACGACTTCCACTGATAGAAAATCTTTGTAGCATCCATCGATATTTTTTCTTCGCAAATTTACGAATTCCACAGTAAAACCCCTTATACTAGAAACATCATTCACCACAACACACTGTCCACAAATCAGGTGAGGGCAAGGTGTTTGTGGAGCATCGCCAATTCAAACCGTCGTTGAATTTACATATTCTTAAGGAGTATCTAATGGCAAAAACAAAAGACTCGAACGGGACCGGCACCGCGCCCGCCAGAAAACGCGTTTCAAAAACTGCAGAGCCCACCGTTGAAACGAAAAGCAACGTCTTTCCGATCAACTTGGACGAGGAAATTCGCAAGCGCGCCTTTGAACTGTACGAACAGCGCGGATCCGTCGCGGGTTATGAAAATGAAGACTGGCTAACTGCTGAGCGCGAAGTTCTAGCCCGTTACCGCCAGCAAAGTGCGTAAAATTCCGCAGGTCCACTGAGTACACATTCTCACTAGAGCTGTTCTCGTTGTGCCAACCTCTGCGGACGGGTCATAGAGCCCGTCCTTTGAGCCCCCCTTCTGCAGGAATCCCGTTGTGGCCATTTACGTGCTCCTTACACGTAACAAGTTACGGGGAGTTCAACGCAATTTCTATTAGCCTGGCCTAAGCCTGAAAAAATCGGCCGCGATAGTGCCTTTGTTCAGACTTTTGAGCGGCAGACCTGTCACGCTCTGCGTGTCTGGTTGATTCGACTCCTTGTTTCTGAAAAAATGTTCCGGGGCCATTCATGCCACAAACCAGTAGTCTTGCCCTTCTGGGCAGTTTTGCGCTTCTCCTTGCGCTAGTGCTGAGCGCTTACTGTTTTTTGGTGGGGCTGATCGCGATTCTTTTCCCGAACCGCTACTCAGACGTTTTGGGAGAAACTGCTCGCCGCGCGGGAATCGCTGTTTTTGGAGCTGTCGCCCTCGCCTCGATCGTTCTGGTCAAGGCTGCCTTCAACGATGACTTTTCGATTGCCTACATCCTTCATCACAGCAACCGTGAATTGCCGGCCGCTTACAAATTTGCTGTTTTGTGGTCTGGACAAGAAGGCTCCCTGCTCTTTTGGTCCCTGCTGCTTGCAACCTACGCTCTCGTTCTTCGGCTACGTCACAAAACGGACACTCGCCTTTTTGCACACGCCTCGATCGTAATCGCCGGTGTACAAGTATTTTTTCTACTGCTCCTGAACATCGCGGCTCACCCGTTTGCCACGGTAACCGGCACCATCCCGCCTGACGGAAACGGACTGAATCCTCTACTCCAATATCCCGAGATGGTGATTCATCCTCCGATGCTCTATCTCGGATATGTCGGCTTCACGATTCCGTTCGCTTTTGCGCTCGGGGCATTGATCATGAAGTATCCCGGCGAAAAGTGGATCCACATCACTCGCCGTTGGACAATGGTGACCTGGGGATTTCTGACAATCGGAATCACGCTCGGCGCCCACTGGGCCTACTCCGTCTTGGGGTGGGGCGGTTACTGGGGATGGGATCCAGTCGAGAATGCTTCTCTCCTCCCATGGTTAACGGGGACGGCCTTCTTGCACTCCGTGATGATGCAGGAAAAGCGCGGCATGCTGAAGGTCTGGAATATGTGGCTGGTCTTCGCCACCTTCTGGCTCGCGATTCTAGGTACGTATCTGACGCGCAGCGGCGTGCTCAACTCCGTCCATGCGTTTGCGCAATCTGGCATCGGAACTTGGTTCAAGTGGTTCCTTCCACTGACGTTTGCCGTGTTTGTTGGGTTTTTCGTCAAGAATCGTTCCCACCTACGTAGCGAACATAAGCTCGAGTCACTTGTCTCGCGTGAGTCGAGCTTCGTATTCAACAATGTTCTTTTCATGGTGGCATGCTTTACTGTGCTCTGGGGCACGTGGTTCCCGTTGTTGTCCGATTTTGTGCAGGGGACGAAAGTCACCGTCGGTCCGCCATTCTTCAATCGCGTCATTATTCCTATCGCGTTACTGCTCCTTTTGTTGACCGCCGTTGGTCCATTGTTGGCTTGGCGGAAAACCTCGATTGAGAGCTTGAAACGTAATTTCCTCTGGCCGGCGAGCGGCTCAGTTTTCATTGGTCTATTGATGGTGATTTTTGGCGTGCGCCCCTGGGAGGATTCCTCGTATTTCTATTCGACGATGGCCGCAATCCTCTCAGTGCTCGTCATCCTCACGGTAGCTTCGGAATTTATCCGCGGCGGTAGAGTCATCGCTCGTCACACTGGCCAAGGCATGCTCTGGTCGATGATGCACCTCGGCCATCGCAACACTCGTCGCTATGGCGGATACATTGTGCACTTCGGTATTGCGCTGGTTGCCATCGGAATTCTGGGCAGCGCGTTCAATCAGCAGAAGGAGCAGGAACTGGCTTTTGGCGACAAAATGACAATTGGGCCGTACACATTGGTCTGTCAGTCCTACACCCAGGAGGACAATCCCAACTACGCTAGCGAATGGGCGATTCTGAATGTCTTTCGCAATGGCAAGCAGGTGACGACCATGTACCCGGAGCGTCGTGTGTACAAGGCCAGCCAGCAGCCGCAGACCATGCCGCGCATTTACCCGACTTTCACTCAGGATTTCGTGCTCCTGCGCGATTTGTATGTCATCTATGCAGGAGTGAACCCGGATACTGGCCACCCCATCATTAAAGCCCACTTGAATCCATTGGTTCCTTGGATCTGGATTGGTCTGGTGGTCATGATCCTAGGAACGGCATTAGCCATGGTGCCCAACGCCGCACCGGTTAGTGTCGCAGTTCCAGTACGCGTGCCCGTAGCAGCAGGAGCTGGAGATTAGATGGGTTCAACTCTGCTTTCATCCCGACGTATCGCGCACTCGATTCTCTTGGCGCTGGCCGTCTTCCTGGCTCTTGGTGCGGGAGATGATCGACGCTTCGACAAACTCGGCCACGGTTTGATGTGCATCTGCGGTTGCAACCAGGTGCTACTCGAGTGCAACCATGTCGGCTGCCGCGATTCAGATCGGATGCGTAACGAACTCACGGCTGCTCTTACTTCGGGATCCGGTTCGAGTGATGACACGATCCTGCAAGGCTTCGTACAGAAATATGGAATGACAGTTCTGGCTGCTCCTACCACCAGCGGCTTCAACTACGTAGCATGGATCATTCCCTTTGTAGCTCTTGGGCTCGGCATCGTCTTTCTGGTCATGGTCGTTCGGAGCTGGAAGTCTCGACCAGCACCCGCCTTGGCAGATGGGATTCCGTCGGTTCACGGATCCGACCTGGAGAGATTTCGCCAACAAGCCCGGAAGGAAACAGAACTATGAGCGAACAGCAAATCCTGTTACTCGCCTGCGCTTTGCTCACAGCCGGAACCCTTTTCTACGTCTTCAATCTTCCGCAAGCGATTTGGCACAGTCCGGAAAAGACCCGACTTTCTTATCTGCGTGAGCGCCGCGACGTCGTCTACGAAAATCTTCGTGACTTGAACTTCGAATACAAGGCCGGCAAAGTTCCGGACAGCGATTACGGCAGTATGAAATCATCGCTGGAAGAAGAAGCAGCGGCACTCTTGGCGGAGATTGAGAGACTCGAGAGTTCCTCGAGGTCCGTCAGCCACGCGGAGTAGCGAAGGAGTTTTCTCTTTGAAATTCTGGACACGATCTTCAGTGCTGATCTTGGCGCTTTCATCCAGCCTGTTTGCACAAACTCTGACCGGCACAATTACGAATCGCACCAGTGGGAAGCCAGCCGCTGGGGACGACGTGGTGTTGCTCGCTCTTTCCAATGGGATGCAGGAGGCCGCTCGCACCAAAGCCGATCGCGAAGGGAGATTCAGCTTCGCATTAAAGGACGATGGTGGACCCCACCTTGTTCGTGCGATCCATGAGGGTGTCACTTATCACAAGATGGCCCCTCCCGGAACGTCTTCCGTAGAAGTGGACGTTTACGACGCCGCCAAAAAGGTTGATGGGTTAAATGTCACCGCTGATGTCATGCGGCTTCAGGCGGAACAAGGGCAACTCCAGGTGACGCGTCTATTTGCGGTCAACAATCAATCGACTCCGCCGCGCACTCAAATGAATGATGCTAATTTTGAGTTCTTCCTTCCTGATGGCGCGACGGTCGACCAAGGTATGGCGCGTGCTCCCAACGGGCAGCCCATCAATAGTGCTCCCGTACCGCAAACGACAAAAAACAAATACGCTTTCAGCTTCCCTCTGCGCCCAGGCGAGACACAGTTTCAAGTTGCTTTTCATCTTCCTTACACGGGAAATGCATCTCTAGACCCGAAGGCTCTTTATCCGACTGAACATTTCGTCGTTGAAATGCCGAAATCAATGCAGTTCATGCCAACGAGCGAAAATTTGTTTCAGTCGATGCAGGATCCTCAGTTTCAAGATGCAATCGTCCACGTGGCTCAAAGAACTACTGTTTCGCAAAATCTTTCGTTCAAGATCTCGGGCAGTGCCGCGTTTGCGCCGGAGACCGCGGGCGGAGGCGACGGTTCTGCAGCACAACAGGCCAATGACAACAGGCCGGGTGGCGGACTCGGTGCTCCAATCGATGCGCCCGACCCGCTTGAGCAATACAGATGGCAGATTCTGGGCGGACTCACTGTGCTCATGTCATTGGGAGTTTTTTATGTAACTCGGTTCCGTCGTGCTTCGGCGGTATCGGCTGCGCCCATTTCGATGCAAGCAGAAAATCTCCAAGCGCCGATTGCACCTCTCGCTGCACAGTACATTCCTGCGCGCTCGCCTAAAGTAGTGGCCGCTACGCCCAGCGGGCTTCTCGATGCGCTGAAAGAAGAACTCTTTCAACTTGAAATTGAGCGCAAGCAAGGCAAGATCACCTCTGAAGAATACGAAAAATCTCGTGCCGCACTCGACCACACGCTGGAACGTGCGCTAAAAAGGCAGAACTAGAGACCATCTGACATCCCGCATCAACGTTCTCCATCTTTGCATCTAATTGCATGAGGCTCCATATGGGCAACACTTTCAAGACTGCGCTTCTTCTTATCGTATTGACCGTAGTGATGATGGCGGTCGGCAATTACTTCGCTGGCCAAAATGGCATGCTCATGGCGCTCGTTCTGGCCGGAGTCATGAACTTTGTCGCCTACTTCTTCTCCGACAAAATCGCTCTAGCAACCTATCGCGCACAACCGGTGACGCGCGAACAACTGCCACGCGTGTATGGA
Organism: Terriglobales bacterium; assembly: GCA_036265385.1. GTDB lineage: Bacteria > Acidobacteriota > Terriglobia > Terriglobales > Acidobacteriaceae > DATAPD01. The sequence continues at coordinate 42,862 of DATAPD010000020.1, read as the reverse complement.
ATCGTGGAACGGCTAAGCCAGAAAATGTCGATCCCAATGCCGAAGCTGTACGTGATTCCGACCGACTCACCAAATGCCTTCGCCACGGGTCGTAACCCTCAGCATGCATCGGTTGCAGTTACCGCTGGAATTTTGAACCTGCTGAATGACGAGGAGCTCGAGGGAGTATTGGCCCACGAACTGGGACACGTGAACAACCGCGACATCCTGATCAGTTCCATTGCGGCCACCATCGCAGGTGCAATTACTTATCTGGCGAGATTCGGCTTCTTTTTTGGCGGAGGCGAACGAGATGACCGCCGTGGTGGCGTAATCGGCGCGCTCTTGATGTTGATCCTCGCGCCGCTCGCGGCCATCATGATTCAACTCTGGGTTTCGCGCACGCGTGAGTATCACGCCGATGAAACGGGTGCCGCACTCACCGGCAATCCTTATGCTTTAGCCAGCGCACTCTCGAAGCTTGATGCGTATTCACGTCGAGCACCCTTGGTTGCCACTCCTTCCACGGCGCATCTGTTCATCATTCAGCCGTTCCTGGGGATGAACTTCGGTAGCCTGTTTTCAACGCATCCACCGATTGCGAAGCGCATTGAGCGTCTCACCGGGCGTCCAGCTGATTTGCTACGGTGATTTTTGGGCATTAGGTGTTCGTTGCAGGGCGGTAACCCGCGTAACTACCGTGTTCGGGACTGCATAGTAGAATTCTTGAGATGTCTCCCGAAACCGCGACCGCGATCGCTGGCCGTGCAGCTCAGCTCGAACGCAGTCTCCGCACGATTATTCGAGGTAAGGATGATGTCCTTCGCCTTGCGCTCGTCTCGATTTTCGCGCGCGGACACCTCCTTATCGAAGGAGTGCCCGGCGTTGGTAAAACCACTCTCGGCCAGGCTCTGGCCCGCGCCATCGACTGCAGCTTTCAGCGCGTGCAGTTCACGAGCGACATGCTCCCGTCCGATGTCGTGGGAATTTCGATTTACTCAGTAGCCGAGCAACAGTTCGAGTTCAAGCGCGGCCCGGTCTTTGCCAATGTGCTTTTGGCTGACGAAATCAACCGCACCACTCCTAAGACGCAGTCTGCCCTGCTCGAAGCCATGAACGAAAGTCAGGTGACGGTGGATGCCCATTCTTATCCATTACCGCAGCCTTTCCTTGTAATCGCTACGCAGAATCCGGTCGAGCACCACGGAACTTATCCGCTGCCTGAATCGCAGCTCGATCGCTTCCTTATGCGGGTTCACATGGGTTATCCGGACGGCGAGGCAGAACGCGACATTCTTCGCTCATCAGTGGGGGCATCACGTCTAGAGGGCCTGCGCCCTGTGCTAACGGGTGCTGATGTCTTAGAGATTCAACAAGCCGTGACCGAAGTCCGAGTAGACGATTCTCTTATCAACTACACGTTGGAAATCGTCACCAAGACTCGCCATTCTGCCCACCTATCGCTGGGAGTCTCTCCCCGTGGATCCCAAATGCTCTACCGTGCCGCGCAGGCGATGGCATTCCTCGACCGACGCACATTCTGCACGCCGGAGGATTTCAAAGCGCTGGCTGTTTCTGTATTCGCCCACCGCGTCGTGGTCAGCGCTGAGTATTCGTCGACGCTTAAAAAATCAGAGCAGACCGATGAAATCATCCGAGAGATCGTGGAGAGCGTCCCTGTGCCAGTGTAAGCCACTTCACCCATCAAACAGTCTTATGGCGCACAGCAACGGATGATTTCAAAGGTAATTCCCAACGCATACGACGCTATTGGCAGACGCGTCTTCCAGCCACTAGGAAAACGGCGTGGCTTTCAACCAACATTCCCGATCGGCAGATATATCAGTCAGCCACTCCGTACAAATTGCCATTCCATGCATGATATTCGAAAGTTTCTTGCGAGTTGCAAAGCTGTATCGGACGAGGAACAGTTTGGCAAAAGAGATTACTGGTTACCGCCTGATGAGTTCGAACGCACTCAAAAAGGCGACTGTGAAGACTTTTCTTTTTGGACTTGGCGACAACTCATGGCCATGGGGTACGATGCGCGCATTGTATTCGGACGGCATGGTCGCTATGGAACCGGACATGCTTGGGTACAGTTCTTCCGTGACGGCCACTGCTTCATTGTCGAACCTCAATATTGGAGAATTGGTGATTCTTTCCCCACACTCAGTACTTGCTTCTACCATCCACAATTCTCGATCGCATCGGATGGAAAGCAGATCACATACTTTGCCCACGAAGATCGACCATTTCGACCAAGTCCCCTGACTTTCGTTGATCTTTTCTCGGAGTGGTTCTGGACCTGGGGCGCGTTTTGGCTTCGAATGGCTCCGCAAATGCCACGGGTCTCCTGGCTGCTTCTGAAAACTTTTTTGGGTGGATTCAAGTGGAATTCGACAAATGATAAGTGAACAAGCCGCGCAAATGAACTTCCAAGACCCGCGTGCGACCTTGCGCGCAATATTTTGCCACCTCCTACTGCCAAATCGCGTCTATCCTTAGGCCTCATAAAAAATATTCTCCCTGGAGAGTGCATGTCCAACGTCATTGAAATTGCGCCAGACGTCTACCGCATCAGCGTCTTCTATCCTGAAATCAACCTTCAATTCAATCATTTCCTTATCAAAGATGAAGAACCACTGCTTTTCCACACTGGGCTGCGCAAAATGTTTCCGCAGGTTCGCGATGGCGTTTCGAAGATCATTGATCCCGCCCGTTTACGATGGATCAGTTTTAGTCACTTTGAAGCGGATGAATGTGGAGCTCTTAACGAATGGTTCGCTGTTGCTCCCCATGCCCAAGCCGCCTGCGGGATGGTGGGTGCGCTAGTTAGCGTGAATGACTTCACCGGGCGTGATACACGGGTCTTGTCTCCGCAGGAACCGCTCGTCACAGGCAAATATCGCTTCCGCTATCATGCGACGCCGCATTTGCCTCACGGATGGGACGCGGGAGTAATGTTTGAAGAAAATCAGCGCACACTTTTCTGTTCCGATTTGTTTCATCACGATGGAGATGTTGAGCCGCTTACTCAGTCCAGTGTCCTGGACCGCGTGCGACACTCGATCACAGCCTACCAGGCAGGCCCGCTAGCAAACTACATTCCTTATACTCATAACACCTCGCGGATTCTCGATGGTCTTGCATCGCTCGAACCGAGAACGCTCGCCATCATGCACGGATCAAGCTACTCCGGTGACTGCCGTCAGTCGTTGCTCGATCTGAAGACCGTGATGAAAGACGTGCTCGACAAACCATCGTACGAATTTGCGGAGTGACTTGCTCAAAAACTGAATGAATGGGTTCCCTAGCCCGTCCTTCAGGTTTCCCTGTCCGTCACTCGGCGCTGTCCATCCTTATCTGCGAATTGCTTCAGCACTGCTTTGTCTCTAGGATCTGGGACAGATCACTGACCGCTCACGGCTGACACTGCCTTTATAATCCCGCCATGTCATTCCTTCGCTTTCTTATGATTCTTTCTCTCGTGGTCTGGGTGGGTGGCATCTCGTTTCTTTCGTTCGTTGAGGCTCCCACAGCATTCCGCGTTGCGCCTACACGTCATATGGCCGGATCCATCGTAGGGCCATCGCTCAGCCTGCTTCATTGGATTGGACTTTACTCCGGCGTGATCTTCCTTGGCAGCTCGATGTTGCTTTCGAGCCTTACCACTGGCTCCGCGCGTCCATTTTCAGCACGAAACCTATTCGTGTTTTTCATGTTGCTGCTCACTGTTATCTCCCAGTTTGGAGTCTCGCCGAAAATGGCAGCTTTACGAACTTCATTTCAAGATATTGATCAGGTCGCGCCAGACGATCCCGCCCGACTACAGTTCCAGGCTCTTCACCGCTGGTCGGAAAGACTGGAAGGAGGGGTCCTACTGCTTGGATTGGTCACGATCTACCTAACCGCATCCTCGCTGGGCACGCCGTAATTTCCGGGCAGCACAGAAGCGTACACAGTTCCGGTCGAGTCCGAAGTTCATTTATTCTGTAATGTTGCCGTCCGAATTCGTTCGTACGATTGGCTGAATGCTCAGCGCTGACGGCTGAAGGCTTTCTTATGAAAACCGGCATCATTGGTCTACCACAGGTAGGCAAGACTTCGCTCTTTCGCATTCTGACTAAGGCTGCGGTTGAGGCGCATACGAATCCGCGAGACGCCCACGTTGGTGTCGCGAAGGTACCAGACGAGCGACTCGACAAGCTGGCCGCCCACTACAACCCCAAGAAGACTACGCATGCTTCCGTTGAGTACGTCGACGTCGGTGCAATCGGCCAGGAAGCCCTGAAAGAATCCGGCTATATCGGTCATCTCCGTAATGTCGATGCGCTAGCTCATGTAGTTCGAGCTTTCGAGGACGACTCCATTCCGCACGTAGGCCCCATCGATCCACTGCGCGATATCAAGAACGTTGAGTTCGATCTTATGGTCAGCGATCTCGGCCAGATCGAAAAACGGCTCGAGCGACTCGTAAAAGACCTTAAAAAAATGAAGACGCCGGAACTCGAAAAAGAGAATGATTTACTCCTGCGCGCGAAGGCACACCTTGAGACCGAAAAACCACTACGCGAAATGGAGATGACGCCAGAAGACAAGAAGCGCATTCGCGGGTTCATGTTCCTCAGCGAGAAGCCAATTCTTTACGTTCTCAATGTGAGCGAGAGCTCTCAACTTGGACGGGATCTCGAAGAGGCGGTGTCAAAATATAAGCTGACTGAGGTTGCATCTCGCCCGAATGCCGGTGCAACTGCCATTTGCGGGAAGGTCGAAGCCGAGTTGTCGGAAATGAGCGATGCGGATGCCGCAGAGTTTCTCTCCAGCTATGGCCTAACCGATAGCGGCCTCACACGCTTGATTCGGACTACGTACCATTTGCTTGGTCTGATTTCTTTCTTTACCGCTGGTGAGGATGAATGTCGCGCCTGGACGATCCCCATTCACACACGCGCGGTGAATGCCGCCGGAGCAATTCATTCGGACCTCGAAAAACATTTCATTCGCGCCGAAACTATCCGTTGGGATCAGTTGCTGGAAGCAGGTTCCGAAGCCAATGCCCGCGCCAAGGGAACGCTACGGCTCGAAGGTAAGGAGTACATCGTACAGGACGGTGATGTCATGCACATCCGTCACAGCGGTTGAGATCATCCGCCCGCGCTTGTCATAGTGTGTTCGCAGCGGCTCTTTACAACGTGCAGGATTCTTTGCTGCAGATCAGCCATGATCGCATCGGCCCAAATGCGCGCGTACCAGTTGAAGTCCGTGGATTCGCGGTGCTGGCTCGATAAATGCAAGCGGATGATCCCGCTCCCCAAAGGCTCCAATCTGTACTCCCCTCGCAGCACATCGAAGAAGGGTCCGCCGATCCGAACGTGTTCATCCAACGTGGTATTGGGAATCCGATCGGTCTGGGCATGAATTGAGAATGCCAATCGTCGCTGTGGTTCCCAGATGTCCACATTCTCGATAAATAGAACTCCACCTGCGAAAGTTGCATGCCGCACTCCGCCAACACCTTCGAAAGAAAGCGTTGCTTCAACTGGATCAGGAAACCCGATGCGGTGACTCCATGAAGTGGGCAATTCAGTAGTCTCGATCTTCGGCACGCGCTGAATATTGCTCCAGATGATCTCTGCCGGAGCATTTATATCGATGTAGGTTTTCGTCTCGTGAATCTCATGCGAGTAAAGAATTTGCTGTTCCCACGGACCCACCAGCAAAGGAAGAAACAGGATGCAACCCGCGATCACATCAGTGCTCCGATGTCCGCGAGCGACACGGCCCAAAAACCCGCCGAGAATTCCACCAAGGCTGGCACAGCCCATCCCAATTGGCGCAAACATTGCGAGACAGATCAACCCTTCAATCAGGAGTACACCTGTCGCGGCCAGCGCACCAAAAAGTGGAATCCAAGGTAAAACAACCCAGTACCACCCAGGCATCGATTGGTCGCGCTCTGCGATGAACACTGTCAAAAAGCCCATCACAAAAGGCACCACCAGGACGAATGCTACGGACATCACTCCTAGCCAGCTTGGCAAATTGTGTCGCTGTATACCTATCCGAACAGCCAATCCGTATACGAAGCCGATAACAGCTCCGTAGAGCATCAACTTCGTTAGATTCTGTCGTGACTCTTCTAAGAAAGGCATTGCCGGAACCTCGGCAGTATGCCACAGCTTGATGACGCAACTCCTGACTGATTAGGTGCGAATCCAGCTTGCTGGTATGCTCAACGGCGCATGAACCCGATTCTGACCAGTGTGGCGCTGGGGCTAACCGCCGCGCTAGCCAATGTTTTCGGCGGAACAATCATTGTCCAAAAGCACTGGGAGCGTCGCTATCTCAAATATTTCGTCGCGCTCGGCGCTGGTTTCATGTTGGCAACTTCAATAGTCGAAGTTGTTCCGGAAAGCCTGCGGCTCGGTGGCAAGGATGCTGCGTTCCTTATTCTCGTCGGCTATCTCATTATTCACTTCTTCGAACACACCGTTACTCCTCACTTCCATTTCGGAGAAGAAACCCACGAAGACGAATTCGTGCACAGGCACAAAAGTGTTTCTGTTGTCCTTGGCCTGACGATTCACACTTTTTTCGACGGAGTCGCGATTGCTTCAGGTTTTCTGGTCTCCGAATGGCTGGGCTGGTTGATTTTTCTAGCTGTTTTTCTGCACAAAATTCCGGAGGGCTTTACCGTTGCATCCGTCATGCTCGCCAGTGGCCGCAGCCGGATGACTGCCTGGGGCGCATCGGCTCTTCTCGGAGCAGCGACTCTGGCGGGAGTACTCACGATGGCGCTCTTCCGGCACCACGTTACGGCAGGACTTCCACTCTCGGCGGGAGTAACAATCTACGTTGCCGCTTCCGACCTCATGCCGGAGGTCAACAAAGAGCCAGGCGTGAAAATGGCATTGGTTGTTTTTCTTGGCGTGGGACTACTGTTTGCGCTCGATCACTTGTTTCACGCGCACTGATCCTGATCTGCAGATCAGATTTAAGGATCAGCATCAAGCATCGTGGGACTAACCCCTTCCACTATTCCACCGTGTGCTTCGCCGTGTAACCCTCGCGAGCGACCACCTCAACCTTCACGTCTTTACCTTTTTGATTTCGCACCTTCAAAGGTCCACCGTCGGGCGCCACCAGTTCAATCTTGAGTTTGCGATATGTCCCATCCAACGCAGTGTTCGTAGGATGATAAGTGATTGTGTACTGGTTCCTGATATCGGCCGCAATACTTCGGAAAATTTCCGGCAACTCGCCCTCGAAACGAGGAAAGTATGCTCGCCCTCCAGTCATGCGCGAAAAAGTATTGAGCTGATTGTCAGCTTGCAGCCAATCCGTCGTGATCGGACCATTGGCATAGCCATGGCTTTCGTACCATTCACGTAGTGCTCTGCCAATACTGATTGAGTAGATCGTAATGTTCTGCGTCGTCTTCAATTTTTTGAGGATCTGATCCAAATTCAACTTGCTGAACGTATCTCGTCCAGTGGAGACCAGAATGACGTACTTCCGCCCTTCTAAACGATCTAACCGATCCACTGTGTCATAAACTGCGTCGAATAAATTGCGCTCGGAAAATCCGGGGATGCGCAACATGTTGAGCGCACCGTACACCGCTCGCTTGTCCTGTGTGAAATCCACTAGGATGTGCGACTGCATGTCATAACTCACAACCGCCACCCAATCCTCCTTCTTCAAACCGCTTGCGAAGGTGTAGGCAGCATTCAGAGCGTCGTACATGTAGTTGTAGTTTGTAGCCGCATACTCGACGAGCAACACCGCTGTAATAGGCGCTTCCGACTGATTGAAAGTCGAGATTTTCTGCGTCACACCGTCTTCCAGAATCTTGAAGTTGTCCTGCTTTAACCCGGGAACGAACTGTCCATCTTTGGTGATCACTGAAACGTCGACGTTCACGAGTGGCACATCTACTTTGAGAGAGTAGTCCGGCATGCCCTCGATCTTTTTCGGCTTCTCGGGCGGTGGTGGCGGAGGCTGCTCTTTCTTCTTTGGAATGGCATATGGCCCAACATCGGTCTGCGGACCGCCTGCCTCCGGCGGAGTTTCTTGCTTATTGGGTGACTGTTGTGGCGTCTGCGCAGGTTGCTGCTGTGTGGTGTCCTGGGCCGCGGCGTTGAAAGCCCAAAATAACGACAAGATCACCAAGAACATAGCCACGATCTGAGGCGAACGCCTTAGCACTCGCCATGGCACTAAAGTAACCGAAAACATGTTAACCTCTTGAAAATCCCTATGTTAGTATAGATGCAATAACTCAACGTTTTGCGACTTTTTGCATGGGGACAGCTCCCCTGTGCGGCTAAAACTGTCACAAACTGCTGAGTGAAAAGAATAAAAGATTTTCGGCCCGCTATAAGGCCTCCGGGGCATTTCGATGAGAAAGGCTGTTCTCTGCTTATCCGCCCTCTGCTGTCTGCTGTTGCATTCTGCGTCAGTCACAGCTCAGAGTTCCACCCTGCAAACTATTTCCGTAGATCAGATTCACGCCGGAATGCGCGGCGTGGCTTACACCGTTTTCCAAGGCACAAAGCCCGAACCCATGGACGTAGAGGTACTTGGCGTCATGAAGAACGCCAACGGTCCAAAGGGTGACGTCATCCTCGTACGCCTCGTGGGCACAAAGCCTGAGTACACCGGCGTCGTCGCGGGTATGAGCGGCAGCCCGGTATATTTCGATGGAAAACTTGCCGGCGCACTCGCCTTTCGGATCGGTGAATTTTCGAAAGAACCGATTGCGGGTGTGACTCCAATCGCGGAAATGTTGGAGATTGATGCTCTGGATCATCGTCCAGCTGTCGACCCGCAAGTCGCGAACACGGCGCCGCAGACGTCGACTCCGACATCGACACCTAACCCGAACCAGACCGGGTTGCAGGCTTACGGGAACTATCTGAAGCCTATTGATACACCCCTCGCTTTTAGTGGTTTCTCCGAAGAAACGCTGCATCGTTTCGGCCCACAATTCGCCGCTGCTGGCATCGTACCCGTGATGGGCGTCGGTTCGGTCTCGAGTAATGAGACGCAGCCCGAACCCCTCGAACCGGGCTCGGCCGTCAGTGCAATTCTGGTTCGTGGTGATATGGATATCGCTGCGACCTGCACGGTCACCTACATCGATCCGCAACGCCTACTCGCCTGTGGGCATCCGCTGATGCAATTTGGGTCCGTGGACATTCCGATGAACAAGGCGAAAGTGTTGGCGACTCTGCCATCACCGCTGAATGCTTTCAAGATTGTGAGCACAACAGAACCTGTGGGCGCGTTCGTTCAAGATCGTCACACCGGCATCCTGGGTATGTTTGGAAAAAACCCTGACATGATCCCAGTCACGCTGACGATTCATGGTGGACCCACAACGAAAGAATTTCACTACGAGGTTTTAAACAACGCCAAGCTCAGTCCCGTTGCCATGATGGCGACTGTTTTCAACGCTCTTCGTGGAACCAACGAGTATGGCGAAGAAACCACTTATCGCATGAATGGAGTCATCAACGTTCAGGGTTTCCAGGAAGTGGCGTTGCAAAACATGTTTGCTCCCACGGACAATGGTCAACCCGCCGCCGCACTTGCGGCCATGATGGTAGGGGACCGCTTTGGACGGATCTACGATAACCCTTACGATGTGCCCCGCGTACGTGCGGTAAAGCTCGATTTCGATCTCGTGCGCGAACGCCGCTGGGCCCGTTTGGAGAGCGTGCGAACTGACGTCACAGAAGCTCGACCAGGCGACGAAATCGTCGTAGAAACGGTGTTGCGACCATATCGTGGTGAACGCATTGTGAAGCAGATCCCGATCCGCATTCCAACATCGACCTCAAAAGGCCCTCTTCGCATTCTCGTTAGCGACGGAGACACATTGGATCGTATGCGTCGCGGCGCGCCGCTCCTCAATCGTAAACTCGGCCTTGCTTCTACGATTGCGCTCTTGAACACTGAGCACGCCAACAATCGCGTATTTGTCTCGTTGCTCGAAGCTGACCCAGAAGCGATGGTGGCGGACAAGGTGATGCCGACACTGCCTCTTAGCGTCATGAACGTGATGGAGGGCATGCGAGGTACGCAGGAGATGGTTGTGCTCGGGGACTCCTCCGTGAACGAAGCTTCCACTCCTCCGCTTGACTACGTTGTCGCTGGCGGCCAGGTTCTCAGCATTACCGTGAAGTAAGTCTTGTGCGGGCGGCCTTGGGAGGTCGCCCGTGATACCCTCGAATTTTTCGCGAACACTCCGTCCCGAGGTTGGATTTTGCCTAGACGCTCGATCACACGATCTTTCTTCTTTCTCATTGCTTTTCTGTGGTTTTGCCTTTCAATGGGATATTCGGAAGGCACTCGCAGCTGGGAACAATCCCGCTTCGACGAATTTACTAAGGGGACCGCCCGCGGGGTCGCCATTCGCAGCAACGGCGAACTCGAACTTGCGCCCGCGTTCAAAGCGCTCTGTACAACACCTTCCACTTATATCTGGGCGCTCGCCTCCGATAGCGCGGGAAATGTCTATGCCGCTGCCGGGTCTCCCGCTCGCGTGTACCGCATCACCCCGGACGGCCAGGCGACAACCATCTTCGAACCGCAAGAATTGCAGGTTCAGGCTCTCGTAGTCGATAACAAGGGTGTTCTTTATGCGGGAACCGCTCCCGACGGTAAGGTCTACCGGATTGCGATCGTTCCTCCTCCCAAGACATCTGGAGTGGACAAAAACAAAGCCGAACCCGCAGCCCCACAATGGAGTGCTTCCGTGTATTTCGATCCGAAAACGAAATACATCTGGGACATGCTCATAGACCACGGTGGAAACTTGTTCGTGGCAACGGGCGATCACGGCGAGATCTATCGCATCGCCTCTAATGGCACCGGTTCTTTATTCTTCAAGAGTGATGAAGTTCACATCCGGCGCATTGCGCTCGATCCCAACGGTAGCCTTATCGCCGGATCTGATGGCAGCGGACTTGTTTACCGCATTTCTCCATCCGGGCAGGGATTTGTTCTATACAGCGCTCCGAAAAAAGAAATCACGGCATTGGCGATCGACAAATCTGGCAACATCTATGCCGCTGCCTCTGGCGAACGGCGTCCCGGCGCAGCCACCGCAACCGGGATCGTCACTTCAGTCTCTCCTCCGCCCTCTGCTCTTCCGGCAGGAACTCAACCAACCATCGCGGTCGGAGCAACCCCACCCCTTGCCGGCAATGTTCCGTTTCCAGCCCCTGGTCTTGGCGCAACTGCCGGTTCAGAGATTTACCGTATTGCTCCCGATGGATCACCTACTCGCATCTGGACTTCTCGAGAAGACTTGGTCTACGCATTGTCATTTGATGAAGCTGGCCGTTTGATTGTCGGTTCCGGTAACCGGGGGCACATCTTCTCAATACGCGGCGAAGACGATTTCACTGATCTCGTAAAAGCCAGTGCAACCCAGGTCACGGCTTTCGCCAAGGCTCCCAGCGGCCTGTACGTTTCAACTAGCAACCTTGGGAAACTTTTTCTGCTTGGCTCTGCGCCTGAGACCGAAGGCACTTACGAAAGCGACGTTTTCGACACTAAGATCTTTTCGCGGTTCGGACGCGCTGACCTCAGGGCGACAGGAAACGTTACGCTTTATGCGAGAAGCGGCAATGTAGACAATCCTGACCGGAATTGGAGCCCTTGGGCACAAGTTAAGAATTCCGAAAGTGCTGAAATCGGCGTTCCTGCTGCTCGATATGTACAGTGGAAGGCTGTTTTACAAAATGGACCTGTCACTCCGCGACTGGATAGCGTCCTTCTTTACTATCTCCCCAAAAACGTAGCACCCGATATTGACGACATCAACGTCCTCGCCGGAACCCGTTTTCAGATACCGCCTCGCACATCGGGCTCTGATGCCACCTCAGCCGCGAGTTCGACTCAGCGATCGGACAATTCCATTCCCAGTGTGCGGGATCGCGAATCCATCGGCGTGAAATGGAACGCTCACGATGACAACGACGATCAGATGGTCTACTCGCTTTATTATCGTGGCGAGAACGACTCTCGCTGGCTGTTGCTGAAGGACGAAATTTACGACAAGGCGTACTCGTTTGACGCAAGTCTTCTTCCTGATGGCGCCTACCTTGTGAAATTAGTGGCTTCTGACGCTCCCTCACATTCCCCGGGAGAATCGCTAACAACTGAGAAAGAAAGTTCTCGTTTCGAAGTAGATACCACACCGCCTCAAATCTCGGGCCTGAACGCTTCTCTGGATACCGACAAGGTTCATGTACGTTTTCGTGCGGCCGATGGATATTCCCCGATCAAACGCGCCGAATACTCCGTTGACGCCGGCGATTGGCAGTACCTGGAACCGACTGGCCAGCTATCGGATTCGCTTTCCGAAGATTACGACTTCAATGTGCCGATAAGTACCGCGACTCCCCAGCCAGCGACACTGACCAAAAGCTCACCGACGCAAGAAAAGTCTTCTGGAAAAAAACAAAAGACGTCTGCGCCTCCGCCGCAAACACCTTTCGAGCACGTCGTTGTCGTGCGTGTTTACGATCGATTTGAAAATATGAGCAGTGCCAAAACCGTCATTCGCCCACAGTCAGGAACGAACACTCAGGAACCTGATACCCGCTGATTTTTTACAGATCTTTGTGAACTAGCTTCGTCATAGGTCTCAATGGCCCTGCTAGACTCGCGGCGTGGCTTCTTCTCTGCAAATCTTTGGATGGATGGCCTGTACCATCTACTCCACGATCCCATCATTCTGGCTTATGATCCATCCCCGAGTCGAAACTTGGCGATCGCGCAAACGATCCCCTTATCGCGTCCTTTTGCCGCTATGGTTCGCGATGTGGGTCATCGTTGCCTTCGCTACCGCGCCTTGGCGTCATCTGACGCTCTACTCCACGGACATCATTTGGATTCCCGCCACAATTCTCTTCGCGATCGGCATTTGGCTGTATCGCGTATCCAGCCGCGGCTTTTCAGCACGGCAGCTTGGCGGCATTCCGGAACTTCACACAAATTCCGACCAGCGACTGGCGACTCATGGAATTCGATCTCGGATTCGCCACCCAGTCTATTTGGCCCATCTCCTGGAGATGCTTGCTTGGAGCCTGGGCACCGGATTAGCTGTCTGTTACCTCTTGACCGCATTCGCGATCCTGACCGGCATCTTCATGATCCGAGCCGAAGAACAGGAACTCGTGAAGCGTTTTGGAGAACCCTATTTGCGATATCAGGGTGCCGTTCCGGCTCTGATTCCTCGCTTTTAGTTTGCCATCTATAATTCCAGCTTCGGTCCGGTAGCGGTTCCACAAATCCTTCATGCGCTTCGAACTTTTCATCGCTTCGCGATACCTCCGCGCTAAGAGAAGACAAGTTGAGGCGTTCTGTGGGCGTGAGCGGAGCGGGAGCCCGCAGCCGCAAATCCCGAGCAAAGCGAGGGACCTCAGCATGAGGTTCGAACTTTTCATTGCCTCCCGCTACCTCCGCGCTAAGAGAAGACAAGCATTCATCGGGATCATCACCATCATCTCCATTATCGGCGTGGCTGCTGGCGTAGCCTCCCTAATCGTAGCTCTGGCAATCAACAACGGATTTCGCCAAGACCTGCAGCAACGTTTGCTTGGATCGACCTCCCATGTGAATCTACTGCGAATAGAGAGTGACGGCATCAAACACTGGCAGCCGCTGCTCGCGCGCTTGAGCAAATCGCCGCATGTAGTTGCCGCGGCGCCAGCGATCTATGAACAAGTGCTCATCTCTCGCGGGGCGCGAGCCCGAGGCGCGGTCCTAAAAGGAATGATCCCCGCCGACGAACGTAAGGTCAGTGACTTGCTGAAGAGTGTCACCATCGGCTCGGCTGATGCGCTCAATGCAAGCGAAGATCTGTCGCGATCGGCTCGCCCCGCAGGAGATGACACCGCAACATCCTCCCCGGATGATCTGAGTTCCCTTCAGCGACGGCAAGCGTCGATGCCGCCGATCATTCTCGGCAAAGATATGGCTGCGGAACTGGGCGCAACTGTCGGAGCCGTTGTGCTTGTTACCAGCCCCCAAGGCGAACTGACGCCCTTCGGAATGGTGCCTAAGTACATCCGATTCAAAGTCGCAGGTATCTTCAATTCCGGCTTTTATGATTACGACTCAGGTTGGGCCTTCACCCGTCTCTCGGATGCCCAGAGCTTGTTTGGGTTAGGTGATCTCGTCTCCGTGCTGGAGTTCAAGATCGATGACATCTATCGCGCCGGTGAAATCTCAAAGCAACTCGAAACCGCTGCGGGCAGCGGATTCATGGCTACAAACTGGATGGAACAGAACAAAGCACTCTTTCGTGCTTTACGCCTTGAGCGAGTAGTTACTTTCATCACGATCGGCCTGATCGTCTTGGTTGCTGCACTCAACATCCTCATTTCCCTCATCATGATGGTCATGGAGAAAACGCGTGATATTGCCGTTCTTTTGTCGATGGGTACCACAAAATCCCAGGTACGCCGAGTGTTTATCGCCCAGGGAGTTTTGATTGGAGTCGTCGGCACCGCCATCGGTCTTGTGCTGGGCTACGCGCTCTCATGGATGGGCAGTCACTACCATTTCATATCCCTGTCCGCCGAAGTCTACTCGATCGATTACGTGCCCTTCGCCCCGCGGATTGTTGATGGCCTTATCGTTGGTCTCGTTGCGATCGGCATCTCTTTTGTAGCCACGTTGTATCCGTCGTGGTCAGCCTCACGCATCCTCCCGGCCGAAGCTTTACGCTACGAATAAAACGTCGGTCCGGATATGAAAAAACGTATTTACGCGGAGCGGAGGTGCGCAATCACATAGCATTGTTTCGTGCAGAAACTTGCGGAAATTAAGCTTCGTTTAGCATCTTCCACCGGCTCGCCCTTGGGCTCACCTGTGACCTCAGTCACATTGCGTTGGTTATGGATGGGTATAAAGTGGCGCCTGTAGAGTTCCCGCTTTCAGGCAGTAGGGGTGGATGACTCTTCCGTGGTCTAATGGATGGACGGCAACGAGTTCTTGCTGGTTGAACTTTGTTGCTCATGAGCAGCGGAGTTGGCTCTGAGACGACGGAGGCCCTAGTTGCATCTAATCCAACAAGCAGGCGAAAACCTGCTGTTGCGGATCGATGGACTGAAGAAGGTTTTCCGGTCCGGGGACCGCGACTTGGTGCTCTTTGAAAACTTGTCCTTTCACATTAGCAAGGGAGAGATGGTCGGCATTGTCGGACAGTCCGGCGCCGGCAAGAGCACTCTGCTACATATAATAGGCGCTCTTGATCGCGCTTCTGACGGTAACGTATACTGCGCCCAATTGCGATTGAACCAGCTCTCGGATGATGAAGCAGCCGAATTCCGCAATCGCGAAATCGGGTACGTTTGGCAATTTCACTATCTATTGCCTGAATTTACGGCATTGGAAAATGTTGCCATGCCGCTCCTGATACGTGGCATCGATTGGTCATCTGCTGAAAAGGAAGCTGCGCGCTGGTTGCGTGAAGTAGGGTTAGAATCCCGCGGGCACCACCGCTCAGGAGAACTTTCCGGCGGTGAGCAACAGCGTATTGCTCTCGCTCGCGCTCTGATTACAAAGCCAAAGCTCCTCTTAGCGGATGAGCCGACCGGTGATCTGGATGGTCAAACTGCCGAAGCCGTTTTCGGACTGATTGCCAGACTTCATCAAGAGCATCAACTCACCTCTTTGATTGCTACCCACAATTTTGGATTCGCACGACGTTGCAATCGCGTGCTGCGTCTGGAGCGGGGGCACATTGAGGAACTAACACCGGATTTATTACCGGGATGAAAGGCAAGTATTCAAGGTTGGGTGTAGTTTCGGGTCCAGGGTGCGTTTTCGGTTCCCCTAGCACGAATTGGGGTTGGGGGTATGGCCATCCTGATTGCATAATGTAGTAGGGCCACGGGTTCTCTGGAGGGTAGGCCAATTTTGACCTGGCTCTCCCGAGCTTTCCCAGGGGGAAGGCAATATGTTTGAACGTTATACGGAGAAAGCCAGGCGCGTGATCTTCTTCGCGCGCTATGAGGCTAGCCAGTTTGGGTCTCCTTATATTGAGACGGAGCACCTATTACTGGGGCTGCTGCGCGAAGACAAAGCTCTCACGAACCGGTTCCTGCGTTCCCATGCTTCGGTGGAATCCATCCGCAAGCAGATCGAGGGGCACACGACCATTCGCGAGAAAGTATCCACATCTGTGGATCTACCCCTCAGCAATGAATGCAAGCGCGTATTGGCTTATGCGGCAGAAGAGGCTGAGCGGCTTTCTCACAAACACATTGGGACCGAACATCTACTTCTAGGCTTGCTGCGCGAAGAAAAATGCTTCGCCGCAGAAATTCTGCATGAGCGTGGGCTTCGCCTGTCAACCATTCGCGAGGAGCTTGCCCGGACGAGCCAGGAAAAATCGCAGCCGCAACGTCAGCGTGAGTCTTCCCTTCTCGCTGAATTCTCTCGCGACCTGACACAGGCCGCCATGGATACTCAACTCGACCCACTCGTAGGTCGGGAAGGTGAACTCGAGCGCGTAATTCAAATCCTTTGCCGTCGCACGAAAAACAACCCAGTCCTCATCGGAGAACCTGGCGTTGGCAAGACCGCCATTGTGGAAGGACTCGCGCAACGCATCGCTGATGGCGAAGTGCCATCGTTCCTTTCCGACAAGCGGATTCTTGCCCTTGACCTCTCTTTGATTGTTGCAGGCACAAAGTATCGCGGACAGTTTGAAGAGCGCCTGAAAACCATCATGAAAGAATTGATGGAGTCACAGAACGCCATCATCTTCATTGATGAACTGCACACGCTGGTTGGAGCCGGTTCTGCCGAAGGCTCGCTCGATGCCGCCAACATCCTGAAACCCGCACTCTCCCGAGGCGAAATTCAGTGCATCGGCGCGACGACTCCGGGTGAATACCGCAAATCAATCGAAAAGGATCGCTCGCTTGAGCGCCGCTTCCAGGCAGTGAAGGTGCCGCCGCCAAACGAAGTGGACGCAACCAAGATTTTGTTCGGCATTAAGGACCGTTACGAAAAATTCCACGCGGTTACCTACACCGACGATGCCATCAACTTCGCGGTCTCACATTCAAACCGGTATATACCGGACCGTTTTCTGCCGGATAAGGCTATCGACTTGGTCGATGAAGCTGGTGCGCGCGTAAAGCTGCGCCAGACTTCATTGCCAGAGGAGATCACAGAAGTTCAAAAGCGCATCAAGTTCATCGTTCATCGGATGGAAAACGCCATCGCGAACCATGAATTTGAAAAGGCGCGGTTCTACTCGGACGAGGAACGCAAGGAACGCGAAAACCTACGGGCCCTCCGCGAGAAATACCATCTCGACGAATCCGCCACCGGCGTTGTCGGCCGCGAAGATATTGAAGACGTAGTTTCCCGCTGGACTGGCGTCCCGATCGCTTCGATCAAAGAAGAAGAGTCTCAGAAACTTCTTCGCATCGAAGAAGAGTTGCACAAGCGAATCATTTCGCAAGACAAGGCGATCAGCGCTCTGGCGCGTGCGATCCGTCGCAGCCGTGCCGGCTTAAAGAGTCCCAACCGTCCGATCGGTTCGTTCTTGTTCCTCGGCCCGACTGGCGTTGGCAAGACGGAAGTTGCTCGAACCATTGCTCAATTCATGTTCGGAAGTGAAAAATCACTCGTTCGGTTCGACATGTCGGAGTTCATGGAAAAACATTCGGTCTCGAAACTCATCGGCTCGCCTCCGGGATACGTGGGTTACGAAGAGGGTGGCCAATTGACCGAGCGTGTAAAGCGCGCTCCGTACTCTGTCGTCCTGCTCGATGAAATCGAGAAGGCCCATCCGGATGTCTTCAACATCCTGCTGCAGGTCTTCGAAGACGGCCAATTGACCGATGGTCTCGGCAACACGGTCGACTTCAAGAACGTAATCCTGATCATGACGTCGAACATCGGCGCGCGTCACCTGATGAAGCGTGAAGGCCTCGGATTCCAGTCATCTAAAGAAGACATGGTTTCCGAAAAGGTTGAGGATCTCGTGAAAAACGAGGTTAAGCGGACCTTCAATCCAGAGTTCCTGAACCGTCTGGACGAAGTCATTCTGTTTACTGCCCTGAGCGAGAATGATTTGATTCAAATTCTCGAACTCATGGTCAGCCAGTTGAACCAGAACTTGGCGCAACGCTCGATCACGGTCACCGTGACGGACGAAGCCAAGAAATGGATTCTCAACCAGACGCTCAGTGATCGCAGCTACGGTGCACGCCCACTGCGTAGAGCATTACAGAAGTACATCGAGGATCCGCTCTCGGAAGCGCTGATTCAGGGAACCATTACAACTCGACCGGCATTTATCGAGGTCTTTCTGGAGGACAACAAGCTGTATTATCGTCCGGTCGACTCTGAGAAAGCCGAAGGCGTCCTGCTGTACGAGAGCTAAAACGGACACGGCCCAGCCGAATTTGTGCAAACTAAAGCCGCCAGTGAAAGCTGGCGGCTTTCCTTTTACTCTACCTTGCTGCTAAGCATCCGCCAGCAAGGACCGCTTCTAGCTTTCCTTCCCGGTACGCCCGCAAGTAGCCTTTGCAATGCTCATCGTTCCCCAGCAAAGCCTCCGCTGCCGTCACGTTCCGCATCAATTGCTCATCGCATGGATCGATGATCGCCGTATCCAACCCCCGCGCCATCAGCAAGAGAAGAAAGCTCTCGTTCAGCAGCTTGCGAACCGGCAACCCAAAGGAGACATTGCTTACGCCGGCACTAACGTGAACGCCCGGATAATTCGTCGTGATTGCTGTAATCGCAGCGAGTAGATCTCTCCCGCCAGTTCCGGTCGCGACCGGCAGTACGCAGGGGTCGACATAAATATCATCCAGCGTGAAACCTTCTCGCGTGAGTCGATCGATAAGGCGACTCGCGGTCGAAACTCGATCTGCCACGCCGCTGGGCACGCTCGATTCGGAAGTGCAAAGTGCAATCACTTTCGGCCGATGTTCTTTCAGCACCGGCATCATGTCCCAGTGTTCGGCATCATCGGTGATGGAGTTGACCATCGGCCGTCGCCGACACAGAGGCAGCACTTTCATCAAGGCGTTCGGATCAGCACTGTCCAGGCATAGCGGTAGACTCACAGCGTTTTGAACCAGATCCGTGAGCCAATGCAACACCGCCACTTCTTGCCCCGGAAGATCTCCATTCAGATCCAGCATGTGGGCACCAGCGCCCACCTGTTTCTGTGCGAGCTCGACGAAAAACTGCGCGTCTCTTTCTACAGCCGCTGCACCCGCCTTCTTTCGTGTGCAATTGATGAGTTCTCCGATGATCAGCATGGTTCCTTGTCCTTCTTCACGACATTCAATCGCAATCGTTGGTCGAAGTTGTCTACTCCAGCAAAACGATTAACGAGCGCATTCGTTCGATCGAGCTTCCAATCTCGAGGGGGAATCAATACTTCTCCGAATTTTCGAGGATCATCGCCCATTGCCAACGTGCCTGAATAAATCAGGTTCCAGATGCACGGTTGTTCCGGGCGCGCCTCGCACGTACCATCAGTTCGCGATCCTCCACATGGACCGTTGCGCAGCTCCTTGTAGCACCATCGCATCGAGCATCCGACATAGTTCAAGTGGTCCTGCACGCAATCGCCACAACCCACACAGCCCAGAGTCGCTTTTCTATAAAGAGCAGAAATGCCAAGCACTCGGCTAAACAGATTGTCCTTCGGGATGTCATGGACAACTTGTGCCTTCAATCGGTTCGCCCAAAAATGTCCAACCGACGAATTTTCACAGATGAGGTGATGATGGACAAAACTTGAAAGCCACTGGGTCAAAGAAGGATTCTGTTTCGTGCTTCCGATCTGGTAATTCGCCCCTCCATCGCTGAGCCCGTTCGGCGTAGGAGGCAACAAATGGAATTGCGCTGGATATGGATGGACGAGTTCCTCGAT
Organism: Terriglobales bacterium; assembly: GCA_036265385.1. Classification (GTDB taxonomy): domain Bacteria; phylum Acidobacteriota; class Terriglobia; order Terriglobales; family Acidobacteriaceae; genus DATAPD01. Next base: position 22,944 of record DATAPD010000020.1, on the reverse strand, counting down.
TCGGCTACGCCAACATCCTCCAATTGCCGATGCACGTTCTAAAATCTTCATCATTTCCCGATGAGAGAGATTAAAGCCGCCAAGATGTGCTCCAGCAAAGCCCAAATCCCTTGCCGCAGATAACATCAGCGAAGCTCGCTCGAGCCGTTGCGCCTTATCCTCTCGCTCTAAGCATCGAACGAGTTCGTCCGGCACCACGCATCCCGCGATCTCCCCGGACTGCATCATGCGGGCAATGCGAGCGGTTGGCACGTAGATATTCGCAAAAACTGGAACGTGCCCAAGGCCTTCCCTTTCCATGTACTGCTTCAATTCGTACAGTTTTCGCAGATCGAAACCGAGCTGGGGAATGATGAACTGCGCCCCTGCTGCGACTTTGAGCTGCAGCTTGTACAACTGCATCATCAGGTCCGGTTCGCGAAGTTTGTATGGGTTGACAACGGCGCCAGCGAAAAAATCAAACGGCGTAGTATGCTTTAATTTGTCGCCGAGTTTGTAACCAAGCCCATTCCGCAGCGAGCCAATCAACCTCAAAATGAGCGCGGAATCGAGGTCGTGAACCGGTTTTGGCGCTCTAGCAGCGTTCAACTTATGTGCGTCACCGGTAAGAGCGAGTACATTCTCTGTCCCGCGCCGTGCAAGAGCGTGAAGCCGCGCTTCTAGGAGTGAGCGGTTCCCGTCTTTCCCGCTTAAATGCGCGATTGGGGTGAGCTCGTGCTGGAGAACATGCGAAATGAATGCTTCCGGAGGAAGCGCAGGATTGCCGCCGGGCGAATCGGTCAGGCTGATGATTTTGATCCCCTCTGGAGTGGCAGATGCGTCTCGTACAAACTCTTCCGCTTCGGCCGCCGTGTGATCCCGTCCGAGAACGAGTTCCGCCGTGTGTACGAATTCGCCCTTCTCGAGCGCCGATCTCAAGTGGTTCGGCACCGATCTACCTGTGACAGCACCGTCCGGCATTTGCGCCCCCCGCCTGTAGCGGACTCAAAGATCATGAGAGAACGCCTCTCAGTATTGAGCGGGCCCGTTACATTGGACAGTGATTCAAGTCACAGGCATGTGTTCGCCGCAGGGGTTACTGCGTGGATCTAACGTGCATCGACGAGACAGAAAATCCAACTCGGGGAAAGGGAGAAACAATGCTGAACATTCGGGACCTGGATCGAAAAGGGCTAGTTAGTTCCTCGCGCTCGATCATTCTGGACCGCGGTGCTCGCCGTGACATTATGATCACTCGTAGTTGGTAGCAAAGCGATCCCTTTATCGCGCACTTCCGCAAACTCTTCCCAATCGCTTTTTGCCACGGGATTTGAAGGAGGCAATTTCAATCGCTCGAAGTTCACGAAATTCCCGTGCTGTCGGATCCTGAAATCGAGATGCGGGCCTGTCGCCAAACCGGTGGCGCCTACCAGTCCAATCCTTTGTCCTTGATGCACATTCTGGCCTCCCCGCACCAGGATTCGTGATAAGTGCAGATAGTAGGTCTCGTAGCCGTGTGTATGCGCGATTTGCACCATGTTGCCGTCCCCACCTTTTCTCCCGGCGAACACGACTCGTCCATTCGCAATCGTCTGCACCGGCGTACCCACAGGCGCTGCATAGTCCGTACCGAGGTGAGGACGGTTGATTTTCAGGACGGGATGAAATCGGTGCATCGTGAAGTGTGAACTTACACGCGCCGCAAAGCGCAAAGGAGACCGCAAAAAGGCTTTCTGTAGCGATTTGCCATCTGCCGAATAGTAAGCCGGCGCGCCGCCAGGATCATGAAATAGCAATGCTTGGTACGGATGGCCTGCATTCTTATACTCTGCAGCCAAAATCCGTCCGTATGTCGACGGGGAACCATCCAGATAATCCTTCTTCTCCACCACCATTTTGAATACGTCACCCGGCCGAGTATCGGTATTGAAGTCCACATCCCACGCGAATATTTCTGCTAGGCGCACAGCCAAATCGGGTTTTTCCCCCGCCGCAATCACGCTGTCAAACAACGAGCCTTCCACAGTTCCTTGTACGGCAACGGTTCGTACCGTACCCGGCGTGGTCTTGATCTCCGAACGAAACGAATCGCCTTCCTTCTTGACCAGCAGTTCACGTTCAGGGTCAATTCGGTACGTCACTGATCGCAGTTCTCCCGATCGCGATCGTACTGCGGTCAGTTTGTTTCCCGGCCTGAGTGACCGCAAATTGAAGACTCGGTGCGCTGCATCTGTAACGCTACTGATCGTTTTAGAATCGAATTCCATTTCCTGCAGCAAATCGCTCCAGGTTGTGCCAGTTCGCACCATCGCCTCGACTGGCAAATCCCGGTTGTCCCATGCGTATTGTGCTATCGCGTTCTGTTGCGCGATTTGATGAATCTCCTCATTCATTTTGCGCTCGGACGACACACGCGCCGCAAACGACGCGCCAACCGCCAGCACACCGACAAGGGCGTACAACGAAATTCGAAGTGTGCGGCGATTCATCTCGATTTCATCCGAATCAGTCGCTCCAATGACAGGTATCTCAGGGGTACACTAGAACGAACATCAAACGTGTTTTCAATAGGCTAGCCGTGGTAGCGGCTACAGTCAACGCTCAACCGACGGGGGAACCGTTTCTCTCATTACTGCAGGAACGTGTGTAACCGTAGGCTTCTTCGTATCATCCAATGAAGCTTTTGTGAAAGGATTACTAAAGTAGAAGTCGAACGAACCGAATGGATATCAAAGTTTATTCAGCTTTCTGGTGCCCCGATTGCCGTATCGCGAAGCGTTTCCTGAACAAATACAACATCCCTTTCATTGAGATTGATATCGAGACCACGCCGGGTGCTGCCGAAGAAGTCATCCGCCAAACCGGCAAGCGAGCCATCCCGCAATTCGTGATCGATGGCAAATGGGTTCAGCCTTACCGCCCCGGCGAGGGGTTTCTATATGAAGAAATGGCTGATCTGCTAGGCGTGGACTCCAAATAAAAACGGGCGGAATTAACCGCCCGCCTCGAATAATTTTCAGCCGCTCGACTGTCACATCAACTAACGAACCGGTTCCACATTCACGGCCACAGTTTCCACAGGACGTCTGCTTTGCGCAATAATCATTTGCTCCGATTTGCATCGGAAACATTCGTGAATCTGCTGGTCGTGGCCCGTGACTATACTTGCCAGAAAGTAACTTTGCCCATATCGATTAAAAATCAACAAATTTCCAGGCTCACCACTAGCGGTCGGCGTCGCTTTCACAGGCACCCAAGCACTTGCTTTACGATCCCTTCTGACCAGTTGAATGATAGTGGGCGTGGCATGAAACGCGATGTACTCTCCCGCCGACAGATGAGCACCGCCAGCCACGAAGTCAAAAGGTATGTTCACTCGAAACAGCAACTGCTGCTGCGCTTGCGACGCGAGAGCTGCTACGAACAGGAGCGCCATCAGGCTGATGATCGTGATCCATTTGGCTTTCATAAAATCCCTCCTCGGAATCCAGGGGGAATGTGATGAGCTCAAAATCCTCTTCTCGCATGCTTCGCGCAATGCAAAGGAGGTGAAAGAGAGATGAAAAGTAAGTCACGACGTAACTTTTAGTATTCAAACGAATTCCCGTTTTGGAACAAATCTGAAAAATACTTTTCTGCCGCCTGCCACATCTCGTCCTCGACACCCACTACAATCTTGAGGAAACCAGAAAACAACTAGTTTTCTCTGGAGGCGGAAGATGCAGACTGCCTCTAGGCCCGTTCGTTTCGGCGCATTCGAACTGGATGTGCAGAGTGGAGAACTGCGAAAATCGGGCGTTAGGATACGTCTAGGCGAACAACCGTTCCAAGTGCTTCTGCTTCTCTTGCAGAAAGCGCCTCAAGTCGTCACCCGTGAGGAGTTACGCCATCTCCTCTGGTCGAACGAAACTTTCGTCGACTTCGATCACAGTTTAAATGCTGCGGTTCGAAGGTTGCGGGAGGCTCTGTGCGATTCCGCTGATCACCCGCGTTTCATCGAAACGCTTCCACACCATGGGTACCGCTTTGTGTGGCCCGTAACCCCGTACGAGCCAGCGAAACTATCGGAGCCTGATCGCTCCCCCGAAAGCATTAAACCACCTCAGAGAACCGTGTCTTTGCGATTTGTGATTGAGTTAATCCTGGTTGCAGCCGTCGCTCTGCTTTTCACGACACAAATCCATAAATGGATCTTCTCCCCAGGGATCGCTCCCATTCGTTCCATCGCTGTGATTCCCCTGGAGAATTTTAGTGACGTACCCGCAGACGAATATTTTTGCCAAGGCGCTACCGACGCACTGATCAGCGAACTAGGACGTATCCACTCTCTTCGTATTGTTTCCCGCCAATCAGTCATGCAGTACAAAGGTACATCCAAGACGATCCCCCAAATCGCTAAAGAGCTGCGCGTTGACGCGGTGATCGAAGGAACGGTCTTTCGAGACGGCAGTTTCGTGAGAGTCAGCGTGCAACTCATTCGAGCGAACCCTGAAGAGCACTTGTGGGCGAACAGTTATCGACGCGAACTGAAAGACATTCTCGTCTTGCAGTCCGAAGTCGCGCAGGCTATTGCAAAAGAAATCAATGCACAACTCACAATGAAGTAGTTGGCTCGGATCTGCTTTCAGTTACGCTGCCGCATATGTGGCTCTCGCCATGGGTGACGTTTCCTCCCCGTGTGAGTCCATTGTTCATGCTCAAACATCTCGCCTTCATGTCTACCCTGTTGTTCTATTCTGTTTTGTCCTTCTCGCAAGCGCCCGCCAAGCCTTCGCCCTGCGATCAAAATCCCGCGTACCACAAGCTCGACTTCTGGATTGGTAACTGGGAGGTGTTCGACACCAAGTCGGGCGAGAAGGGTGGTACCAATCGGATCGAAAAAATCCTGAAAGGTTGCGCAATCATCGAAAATTGGACTGAAGCTAGCGACGGAAGCGAAGGTAAAAGCTTATTTTACTTTCAGCCGGTCAAAGGACAGTGGCGACAAGTCTGGGTCACCGATATTGGCCCGATGAAAGAAAAAACCGCTCAAGACTCTTACACTGGCGAAGGCATTCGCTTTCAGGGTGAGATCCCGCATCGGGATGGCACATCGCACTTGGACCGCACCACGCTCACCCCGCTCAGTGGCGATCGAGTTCGTCAAATCATCGAGATTTCCCGCGACGCGGGCAAATCCTGGGAAGTCGTCTTCGACGCTGAATACCGCCGCCCTAAGTGACACCTCGTAAGTACCACAATCCAAGCCATTTGCACTTTCGACACGAAGATTGTTGTCTGCCGTACATCGCCTTCCGTACCGTGGTCACATGACCTCTCAGCCCTCACAATGACTCTCGAAACCGGAAAACTCCCCCCGCACCGGTCGCTCAAAGCTCATGTCCGAGAACGACCTGCAGCAGCAACCCGACGAGATCTGTGACACTTGGCAGCGCTTCGTTCAAGCGGCCTTAGGTGTTGCCATGCTGGTCGCCACCGGCCTTCTATTGCACTTTTACGCCCCCGCTCCTGACAATGGTCTTAAAGAGCAAGTCGCTCAGCTGAACCGCCAGATTCAGGTGCTAAAAGAGCAACAACAACAGCCACAGCCACAACTGCCTTCGACTATCAGCATCCTCAGTCAGTATCGCGGCTCGATCGGATACATCTATGGCGTCTATCGCGTTGGGATGCCCGGCCAACCGCCTGCGATCCGCGCCCGCATCTCCGGAACCGCCTTCGTCGTTGAACCCGGCTTATTGGCCACCAATCGCCACGTGGCTGAGCCCTGGTACGGAGACTCGGAGGCCACCGCCTACATCAAGAAGGGTGGTACCCCGGCACTGGAGCAGCTACTGGCCTTCTTCCCTGGATCTCCGACCCCGGTAGATGTCACACCGGTCACCGTCAGCTCACACGGAGATCTTGCCATTCTCCGCATGAACGAAACAGCTTTCACTCGCCAGCTCACGCCATTGCCCTTGGCTTCGAACACAGCTCCGCCCGGCGAAGTCGTAACCGTCGTCGGCTATCCAATGGGAATTGCGGGAATGGTGGCAAAGTCACCCACATCTGTTTACGAACGTTTGGCATATCGGCGGGCGGACATCGGTGCCGCGAACGAGCTGGCAGCCCTCTCCCTCATCCGTCCTTCAGCTACGTACGGTCATCTTGGAGACGTTGTAGGAGACAAGTTGATCTATGACGCTCCCACGGCACACGGCGGTAGTGGCGGACCTGTCTTCAATTCTCGCGGAGAAGTGATCGGAATCAACTCGGCTTACATGGATGGTTTTTCTGGAGGGACGCTGGGAGTCTCTGTTTCTTGCCTCAAGCCACTGCTTACAGTCGCAGAACGTAGACCGATTGCTCCCGATCCGAAAGCTTCCGAAGATGCGGCGGGTACATCCGTCTCAACCGCATCCCTTCCCCAGTAATTAATTCGCGCTTACCTTTCGCGTTCTGAATCTGCCGACCCATCCTGGTTCGCGCACGTGTTCTTCTCCATGACGCCGTAACCTTCCCGCCATGATTCCGGATCTCCCAAGATAGCCAACAATCGCTCGCGGATCGTTCCGTTTGACGACTGGGAGTCGTCCAATATCATTTGCCAGCATCTTATCGAGCGCTTCCGAGAGGAGTTCATCCTCGTATGTCACGATCACATGGTGAGTGGCGCATTCGCGAATTGCTAACTCCCCCCCTGAATCCTTATCAAGACAGCGCAACAGGTCACCACGCGTGAGAATGCCAGATAACCTGCCATCATCATCAACAACCAGCAGCGCTTGATGACGCGAAACTTCCGGATCGTGCCGGGCAATACGTTCGGCTAGATTGCCCAAGAGAGTGTTTTGAGATATGCACGGGGCGGTCCGCTCCATGGTCTCGCCCACGAAAACGTGCGACAAAGCATCAGTCTCGTAATCCTGGTGAATGCGAAGGCCACGTCGTGCCAGTTTCTCCGTCATGATCGAGGCCGAGGGCATAAACAACATTGCCACACCGTCCGCAATCACACTCACCAGCATCAATGGCAAGACCGAGTTGTAGTCGCGCGTGATTTCGAACGCAAAGATGATGAATGTGAATGTCGCCCTTGATGCCGCGCCGAATACGGCTCCCATCGCTACCAGCGCGAACGCCCCTGGTGCTAGGGCCGCCCCGGGAATAATCTTGTCAGCTACCATGGCGAACGCCCCGCCTAAAGCAGCGCTCGACATGAACATTGGCGCAAGTAAGCCACCCGAAGTGCCTGATCCTAGAGAAATCAGCAATGCAGCAGCTTTCGCGATCATCACAACTAAGACAACTTCCAGCGCGAGGCGCGCATTCAGCAGATCTCCGATCGTGTCATACCCCACGCCAAGCACGCGAGGAACGAAGTAGCCAATGATGCCCAATCCCAGGGCTCCGATCGCTGGCCACCACAACTCATCGACTGGCAACTTCTCGAATTGATCTTCCGTCCAGTAAAGAGCTTTGCTGAAACCCACCGCCGCCAAGCCACAAATCACGCCCAACACTAAGTAGTAAGGCAGCGCATGCGGAATCCCGAAATCAACTCGGGATACTTCAAACATCGGACCACTGCCCAGCAATTGAAGGTGGACGGCAGTCGCCAGCGTGCTTGCAATCACTAGAGGAATAAACGAACGCGATTTGAATTCGAAAAGCAGTAATTCGATCGCAAGGATCACTCCGGCGATTGGCGTGTTGAATGTAGCCGACATACCAGCCGCTGCGCCGCAGGCCAACAATACTTTCCGTTCCGCTGCTGTCGTGTGGAACAACTGTCCAATTAGAGAACCAAAGGCGCCGCCCGTCTGGATGATCGGACCTTCAGCGCCGAACGGGCCACCTGTTCCGATCGCGATTGCCGCAGAAATAGGCTTCAGAATCGCGACTCGCGGCTGAATACGGCTCCGATTCACAAGTACTGCTTCCATCGCTTCGGGAATTCCGTGTCCCTTGATCTTTGGAGATCCGTACTTTGCCATCAGTCCGACGACTAAGCCGCCTATCACGGGAACAACAATGACCCAGGGGCCTAATTCGTTGAAACGCACACTGGTAAAGTTCGCGACAAAGCGATGATAGAAAAAGATGTTCGAAAAGAGGCCGATCAGTTTGTAGAGGACAAACGCAATAAAGCCAGCGAGCAGCCCGACCCCGCCCCCCAGTAGCGATACAACCAGCATTCGAAATTGGACTGGAGGGTTTGTGGGATTGCCATTGTTCTTTGTAATGAGATCAACACGCGCGTTCATCAGGGCTGCTCCTCCGCTACGGGGGCAGCAATCATCGGCTTAGGCGGTCTCTTTTTCCAGACTCTTGCGAGCGCGCTTCGGGGCTGTGTCGGCGTGGATGACTCGTTTGAGAGCAGCCAGGAGATCGGGACCTGCGCTCCGTAATTCCTGTTTGTGGTGGAGGGAGAGTTCACGCAGGACTTTCTCCCCTTTGGGAGTAAGCCCGACAAACACTTCGCGTCGATCGACCCCGCTCGGATGTCGCTTGACATATCCCGCTGTAGCCAACCGATTCACTAACTCCACAGCGCTGTGGTGCTGAATCTGCAGTCGTTCGGCCAGTTCCCCAACCCGCGGACGAACGCCTTTGCGCAGCCCCTTCAAGGCCAGCAGCAATTGATGTTGTCTCGGCTCCAGACCAGCCGCACGAGCTGCTTTCTCGCTGAACGAAAGGAACTTCCGTATCCGATAGCGAAATTCGGCCAACGATTCGTAGTCTGCCGCACTCAGGTTTGACTCCATCCAGCCGAGTATATCTGAGTAGGATTCGCACAAACTTATTATATCGTATAACGATACAAAAACCTACTCGGAACGCGCTCGCTCTCGTGCTACGTCAAACTGGCATATCGTGCGGGATAATCGGTCGCACCTCGATCGATCCCCAGCGTGCCGAGGGGATCCTGGCGGCGATCTCCAGCGCGTCTGCTTCATTGTCGGCTTCGATCAAGTAATATCCGCCCAAAGCCTCTTTGGTTTCTGCAAATGGGCCATCAGTAATGGAGCGCTTGCCGTTTCGTACACGCACTGTCCGCGCACGAGAAGTCGGGTGAAGCTCGTTCCCTCCAAGCAAGTGCCCGGACTCGGCAATACTTTGCGTAAATGCCGTGTACTCGTCCAGCACGCGATCGCGCTCTGCGGAACCCAAGCCGTCCCAACGACTTTCCTGGCCATAAATAAGCAGCAGATATTGCATATCCATCCTCCTTGATTTCTATACGTGAATCGACGGACGAACTCCGATTTCGACAGATTCCAATGAATTTATTTCGTGGAAACTAGGCAGGTCGAAGATGTAGCCCTTTTTAGATAGGCAAAAGAGTAGGCCAAGCACTCGCGAAATGCTTGGCGTAAAAGGAATAACTATTGCTGTTGCAGGCTTACGGGTGCTACGGGCGTGCTGCGTACGGCCGACCGCGCCACAAAGAAATTGTTGTCATAGAGACTGCGGTACATACGGCCCGTAATCTCAGCCGCTTTCGGTCCGAACGTCGGTCGGCCACCTTGCAGGAAAACGACTGTTACGATGCGACCTACGTCAGTATTGGCATAGGAAGCGAACCATCCGAAGCGAGTGCCAGCCTTCGAGCACGTGCCAGTCTTACCTAGTATCTGTTCTTCTCCGAAATTAAGCCGAAGACTGCGGGCTGTTCCGTACTGCACCGCACCCGCCATTCCGTCCGACAGTTCGGGAATAAGCGGGCCGATATCGAGCTGCCGTTTAATGCGTGGCTGGAAATTCGCAACTTCGTCCGCTGAATTCGGATGCTGCATGTAATAGAGAGTTCCACCGTTGGCGATTGCGGAAACCAATGCACCCAATTGGAGAGGCGTCATTGAAATACCTTCTCCAAACGAACACATCTTTCCGACACCACCCAATTTGCTTGAAATTTCCTCTTCTGGATAAATGCCTATGGACTCTCCAGGGATGTTGTAGCCAGCCAGTTCACCTAAGCCGTACTGGTGTGAGTAGAAACTGACCTTTTCAAAGCCGAGTTTCCTTCCCAGAGCTTCAAAGTAAGCGTTGTTGGAATGAGCGAGAGCGGACGTGAGATTCATCCGGCTACGACGGCCGAGTGCGATAGGAGTGTCTTTGTCGACGAGGCCTTCGCTCAATGCTGCCAGCGCAACCGATAATTTGATAGTAGAGCAGGGTTGTGCACCGCTTGATAGAGCCAGCTTCTGATTCACCATTGCGAGAACTCGGCCGCTGGTGGGCTCAATCGCGACAACCGTCCCGTTCATGTTTCCCAGGGCCTCAATCGCCGCACGCCGAACAACCGGATCTTCTCCGTCGGTGATGTCTCCGTTTACTACATCTTCCGCAAAGGAACTGGTGCTGAAGCGCTCATAATAGCGACGATGACGACGGCGAACGACGCGAGTTCGGGGAGCACGGCTCTTCGCTAGACGCGTCATCTTTTTGCGCGCAGGCTGATTCTCACTCACGCTCCGACTTTTTGATTTGCTGGACGCCAATGAACGTGGTTTGACGTTCACGGCAAAAGAACTCGCGCCAATCAGCAAGAGGGAAACTACTACTAGGAGAACACGCACGACCCACGAGCCCCGATTCGACATTCTCTTCCTTGTCCCCGTTAAGGCCCTTCGCCAAAGGCCCTGACGTACTTAGATGCAAGAACACTGCCATGACCTAGGGTCAGAACGACAGCATTCCTAACTCATCGATAGTACGAGAGTTGCCGCCGCACTCGCAATCAGAATTTATCGTCTGATTACGAAGGCAAAATCACAGGTAAGTAGATGATTGAGCTAGATTTAACGCTAGTAACACGAGGGTTGAAGTACCTTGGTTATGTAATCAAATGTTAACTACGCGGATAACCATAGAGAAGTGCAGATTATTGCGCAAAAACGGCTTCGTTCCCACCAGCGTTCAACGCAATTTCACGCGGCTGCCATAAGATAGTGTCGATCAGCTGGTCTTCTTCTGAGAGGACACCGCTAAATTTTAGATATGATCTCCAATTCCAATTACCTGCTTGTCGAGGAAAAGCGTGCTCGTTGGATGCGTTTCGATACCGCTCAGCTCTTGAAACGCTTCTTCTTCTGCGAACGCGCCCTCTTGATCAGTCAAGCTGCTTGGATTCCCTTGGTCACGTCTCTGGATGCGAAGATCGGCATGGCGCAATCGATTTGGCAAAGCGCTGAAGTGGCTCATGCTTTGCGAGAACGAATTTTCGAGCTTCGTTTTCCAAGCCGACTTCTAGAGGAAGAAGGAAACGATCACGCGCTCGTCGAAGTGATCCGCGCTGTGCAGGATTCGCCATCGGCTCCGGCGTTCCTCTCCGCTTTGGGAGAAGTTTTCCTACCTGCTTTGCGCGATTCTTATCGCGATTACCTGCAAGCATCGGACTCGATCGCTGACGGGCCAACGCATCGCTTTTTATCGTTGGCTCTCGCTGAAAAAGAAGAACAGATCGCAAATGTAAAACAATGGGCTGCCGAAGCGCTCACTTCCGAACCTGACGCAACTGGAAGTTGTTCAGCATGGACGAACAATCTCGCTGCATGTCTGCGATCTGTCGGAGGAATTGGCATCGAGGAAATGTCTGCCGCAGCGACACCATCGATTGAGAGCCGCAAACCTTACTTCATTCCGGATCGACCAGCTCGCGATCCGCGTTTTCTTCCCTGCCGCTTCTATTGGCCAGACATTGTCGATCCCTCTTATTCCTACGGTGAAGGATTGCAGCTTCAACTTCGATCTGCAATCAGCCACTTGAACGAAGTCTGGGCAATCGAAGCAGGTGGAATCATCTTGAGCGCATTCGCGGACGCGCTTCCTTGGGAATGGATTCATAATTCCGCACGTTGGACCTACGATGAGTCGCGTCATTGTCGAATGGGATATGAACGCCTGCTTGCATGGAATCTTCCTTTGCAGGAGATCCCGCTCGGAACATACATTTACGACAGCGCTTCTGGGCAAGATCCAATTTATCGTCTCGGCATGCTGTATTTCTTCGAGACCAAAAACATCCGTCACAAGCCTGTTCGCGCGCAACTCTTTCACAGTTACGGCGACTCTTTGAGCGAACACGATATGGATTTCGACTGGGCTGATGAGACGATTCACGCTGGTTACGGGAAACGATGGTTGAAAGAGTTGCTCGTTGTGCGCGGGCAAAACTCTGAGGCCTATGACGAAATTCGAGTTCGATGCGGAGAACTCGTGCGAGATTACGTTGCGACCGCCACTCAAGGAGAAATCGCCGACATCAAACGTGTCGCCTCCAACCTGATTCAGAAGGCGAACCATCGCATCGGATGATGTCTCGATTCCTAGTTGCGATCCTGCTCTTCCTATCTCTGTTTGTCTTCGCGGGTATATCACAAACGAATCCTGCTCCCGAAGGTGTTGACTCGCACGTTGGCGCTGGCTACGAAGCGTTGAAACAGGATCGTTACGAAGACGCGATGCGTGAATTTCGCGCCGCACTCGCGCTGGATCCAACTCTCGTCGAGCGAGCTCAGTTCCCTCTCGGCGTGGCTTTGTTTGAGTCTCATCAATACAGTGATGCGCGCAAGGAACTTGAAGCGGTCCGCAAAGTCGTCGGAGATCATCCCAATGTCCTCTACTATCTCGGCAGAATGGAACTCGAGAGCGGACAAGTCGACTTAGCGATTCGCGATCTCAGCAAGGCTGCTGTGAAGCCTCCACTGCCCGACACTGCGTATTACCTGGGCTTTGCTTACGCACAAAAAGGAGATTCCGTCTCTGCGGAGAAATGGTTGAAGGAAGCCGAACGCGCAACTCCGCAAGATGCTCGCGTTCCTTTCCAACTTGGAACTTTATATCGCAAGCTGGGTCGAGGCGAGGATGCTCGCAAGGCTCTCGCTCGTTCTGGCGAGTTGCGGAAACGCGATAACGACGAAGTGCAGATGAGAGTGGAATGCGCGCAGAAACTCGATCAAGGTCCTCGCCAAGAAGCTCGCGCCTTCTGCGACAAGCTCTACGATCCCAATAGCGCTGAAAAGCTCACGAAGCTCGGCACGCTTTACGGCGAACACGGCGATGTTGAGGCAGCGCTGAAACCATTGCAGCGCGCAGCAGAGTTAGCTCCACAATCTCCGCAAATGCAGTACAACCTCGCGTTTGCGTATTTTCAGCTCGGTCAGTTTGAAGCTGCTCGCGCTCCGCTGGAACTTGCCCTCAAACGTTGGCCAGACTTGTTTCCACTAAACTCTTTGTACGGAGCTGTTCTTTTTCGGATGGGACGATTCGATGCTGCGTATCAAGCTCTCGGAAGAGCGCACAAGCTGAACTCGCAAGATCAAACCACTCGAGAAATGCTGTACGCGACAGCTTTTGCGCTCGCAGGACAGCATGCTGAAAAGGCTCAATTCGCTGAAGCGATTCCTTTTCTGCAACAAGCCGCAAAATTAAAACCTGCGGAAGCGGAACCTCACCAGCGCCTCGCCGAATACTACGCAAAAGCAAATCGTCCCGCTGATGCGGAAGCTGAGCGAAAGGAAGCTGCTAGATTAGCTGCTCAGTGATCAACGTTCGGAAAATTTCTTTTTATGTTGCCGAGTTAATTCCGCCGAAGCACATGTACTTGATCTCGACGAATTCATCGATCCCGTATTTTGATCCCTCTCGACCAAGTCCGGACTCTTTCACACCACCGAACGGTGCGACTTCGGTCGAGATTATTCCCGTGTTGATACCGACGATTCCATATTCAAGAGCTTCGGCGACGCGCCAGACGCGGGCAATGTCCCGTCCGTAGAAGTAAGCGGCAAGACCGAATTCTGTGTCGTTCGCCAGCGACACCGCTTCCGCTTCGTTCTTGAAACGGAACAAGGGAGCCACTGGACCAAAGGTTTCCTCACGCGCGACAGCCATTTTGGGCGTGACGTTTGCGAGAACTGTCGGCTCGTAGAAACGTCCGCCAAGTGAATGCCGCTTCCCTCCTGCCAGGACTTTTGCGCCTTTCTCTTGTGCATCGCGAACGTGCGCTTCCACTTTTTCAACGGCAGCGTCGTCGATGAGCGGGCCTTGCGTGGCGCCACTCTCGAGACCCGGCGCAGGTTTCAAATTCTTTACCGCCGATACGAGCTTCGCTGCGAATGCGTCGTACACCGAATCCTGCACTAGTAAACGATTCGTGCAAACGCAGGTCTGGCCCGTGTTGCGGTACTTGGAGGCAATCGCGCCTTCGACGGCCGCATCCAAGTCCGCATCGTCGAAGACGATAAAAGGAGCGTTCCCGCCAAGCTCGAGCGACATCTTCTTGATCGTTCCGGCGCATTGGGCCATCAGCACTTTGCCGATCTCTGTCGATCCTGTGAACGAGAGCTTGCGAACGATTGGATTGGCAGTGAGTTCTCCTCCAATTTCCTTTGGAGAACCAGTCAACACATTGAAAACACCTTTCGGAACTCCAGCACGTTCGGCGAGCTCGGCCAAAGCGAGCGCTGAATAAGGTGTTTGCGAAGCGGGCTTCGCGACAACGGTGCACCCAGCGGCAAGGGCTGGGCCAACTTTGCGCGTGATCATCGCCAACGGGAAGTTCCAGGGAGTGATGCAGGCGACAACTCCGATCGGCTGCTTGATGACAACAATCCTCTTGTCGGCCTGGTGCTGCGGAATGGTGTCGCCGTAGAGACGCTTCGCTTCTTCTCCAAACCACTCGAGGAACGCGGCCGCATACGCCACTTCGCCGCGTGATTCGGTGAGCGGCTTGCCTTGTTCGATCGTCATGAGGCGCGCGAGATCTTCCTGATTGGCGATCATGAGGTCGAACCAGCGCCGCAGGATGACCGCGCGTTCTTTCGCTGTCTTCTTGCTCCAGGCGGGAAATGCACGATTGGCAGCCTCAATCGCGTCGCGCGTCTCCGCCGCGCTCATCTTGGGAACTTTTCCGATTACCTCGCCGGTGGCAGGGTTGTCCACATTCAAGGTCTGTCCGGAAGTCGCTTGTACCCACGAGCCGTCGATGTAGCACGCTTCGCGGAACAGATTCGCGTCCTTTAATTCAGCCAGCGGACTGGCAACAGTTGCCAGATTCGTCATGGTTCGCTCCTGACCATGATTTTATCCTGATTGGTCAGCGCCGGACCGCAACTCCAGACTTTGCACCCCGCCCAGTTCAAGCACGAGAAATCCACGTTTTTTGTTCTGCATTCCTGCGCGTGTGCGATTGACATGCATCAAGCAAGAGACCTTCTTAGGAGTAAGCGTTCGTATTCCTCAAGAGATTGCCGAAATGCTGGCGTGCAAGTTCTCAAGTCTGGCAGCACACGTTACTTTCTAGCTGTCAACTAGCCGGTAACAGGTATCCCTCCCCCCATATCTCGATCTTTGGGAATCAGCAACTTACAGAAAATTTCCCGCTAGATCTTTGGATCTAAAGTACTTATACGGAAAATATTCCGGAATAAGGACTTAGCGATCGAATTCGTGCCTCACATCTGTCACGCAGCCGTGAGCAGCTTGGAAATCGACTGTCGAGATTGAGCAAAGGATTCTGAAGAGCAGGTGGGATGCCGAGGCAGTGTTTAGCACTTAGCAATTAGCTGTTAGCGACTGAGGTCAGTGGCTTCGCGGCGTTTCTGAGGATCGGGCAACTGCAACCATCGGCTCGCAGTCTTACTGTCGCTAACGCTCGTTTCATTGATGTTGGGCGGAGCACAGAAAGATCGCTCTCTAGTGTGTTTGGAAAAATTTCTCTTTGAGCCAGGGCTACTCATGATGCGTCTTCGAATTGTAATAACATCCATTTTGTTGATTTTTGCCGTGCCACATCTGTTTTCCGAAACAGCCGCTCGAGGAATCAAGAATGTGTTTTGGCAGCCGAACGAACTGGAACAAGGTTCGCCTGTTTTCATCACCGTGGAACTCGAAAAAATTCCAATCCGGCTGACAGGCAAGTGGATTGGGAAAGACGTGACATTCTTCAAATCGAATAAGCCCAGAGTGTGGTACGCGCTTGCGGGAGTGGATCTGGAGACCCAACCGGGCACCTACGAACTTAGCCTGAAAGAATCGATACGAGGGAGAGCCGTTCTACATTCGACGAAAAAAGTCGACATCAGCGCCGCCAATTTTCCGAGCGGTACAGCGGAGGTTCCGGAAAATTTCGTCGAACCGGACGAGGCAAGCAAAAAGAAAATCGCGGCGGACGAAGTTCTAAAGAAACGGGCATTCTCACATCTCATCGCACGGCCGCAGTGGTCTGGCAATTTCGTAATGCCCGCAGACGCGAAACCCACGGATTCGTTTGGGGCCAGCCGCCTATTGAATGAGGAGTTGACCAGCACGCATCGCGGCACGGACTTTCAGGTAAAGGAGGGAGAACCAGTCCGGGTATCGAACTCGGGCACAGTGGTGCTGGCGAAGGAATTGTTTTACGAAGGCAATTGCGTGATCGTGGACCATGGACAGCGCTTGTTCACGATTTATATGCACCTTTCGAAGATTCAGGTGAGAGTTGGCAACAAGCTTCGGAAGAGTCAGCAGCTGGGACTCTCTGGCGAAACGGGACGCGTCACCGGCCCACATCTGCACATGGCAGTGCGGTGGAATGGGGCGTATGTAGATCCGACGAAGCTAATAGCTTTGACTCTGCCGGAATTAGGACCGGAGAGGGTACATCGAGAACCGCGGAAGCCCTGAAAATTGGCGGTGGCCTCGGGAGTCACTGCGCTTTTCAAACCCAGAGTAGGCATTCAGGCCTGGCGGCTCGACGAGCGAAGCACCTGGTCGGTTCTCAAAGATGGAACACGACTTATGCCGATTGCAATCCGACTCGGCGCGATGAGCTTACAAAGAAATGAGTTTTCTTCGGCATAATGCTGCAATGGTTGCCAGCCCCGTGGCAACGAACCCGAGTGCCGACGGCTCTGGAACGGCAGTCACACCGCCCTTCAAACCGACCGAGCCAGTGAAGAAGCCTGTGCCCGTGTTGAGGGTTATCTGAACACTTCTGAAAGGTCCGACCAGGTCGGCGAGGACATACTGGTGCGTGCCGTCAGGCAAAGTCTCCATCGTCCAGGTGCCTCCACCGAAGTAGCTGTTGAAGAGCATTTTGCCGGCGGGAAACCCGCCGTTGCCGTTCGCTGTGATGATCAGTTTTCCACCAGTACCGAACGTACCGCCCGTCTGAATGTTACCGCTCGAGAGCGGAGGCGTAATGAACGTAACGGTCCCGAGATTTCCAGTGACAAAACCGCCGGCGAGCCCGAAGACGGAAACCAGCGTTGAGCCCGTGAGGGTGAATCCGTTGGAGTAAGTGAGTGTGCCGCCCGAGTTGGTGTAAACGTATTTGCCACCGCACGTGGGACAAGGCAGGGTGGTTACACCGGAGCTTAGAAGATCAATGGTGTCCGCAGATGCGGCGAGCGCTAGGCTGACCACGATCAACATAGAAAGAGTGAGAGTTTTCAGGGAAGGCAATGCCGTCACCTCGTGACCGACTAACTTATGCACACAAAGTCGGTTCGTCAAGATGCAGAACTTTGCTTCTGGTCAATGAGTGAGAACCGCATGATATCGCCAAGCATCCTGTAGACTGAGTATCGGGAGTTGACCAGCATGAGCAAAGAACTATCTGCAGCCCAGAAGATGATTGGTGATATCGCTCCGAAGCTGGCGGACCACAGACAGCGTGCTCTTCGGAGACGTCTGGGAACGCTCGGAACTTTCAAAGCGTGATCGGAGCCTGGCGACCGTGGCTGCGTTGGTGGCGTTGAATCGTCCAGACCAGCTGCGTTTTCATCTGAACTTCGCTGTTCAAAACGGCGTCAAGAAAGAAGAGTTAGTTGAAATGATCACGCATCTGGCGTTCTATTCAGGCTGGCCCAATGCGATGAGTGCCATTACGGTTGCCAAAGAGGTACTCTTGGGAGGGTAAGGGGGCACAGCTGCTCAATATGGGCGAGCCCCGGAGCTCATCTTGGTTTGGATTCCCAGCAAAATGGGGTCGGTTTTGATGAGCCTCAGATTTTTCACCATCCCCTGCGTCTGAACTTTGTACGCCTTAAAGTGTGGGCTTTGCAGGTGAGACTCGTATGAAGCTGCATCCCTGTACATTTCGAACAATCTGATCTGTTCGGGATGCCCTTTGATCGAAACCGCATAGAGTGTCAATACACCCGGCTCAACACGAATCGACGTCTCGATTTCTTTTTTGAGCATGATTTTGTAGGCATCAAGCTCCGCCGGAACAATATCCAACTCTGCTATCCGCACGATCACTTGTCCGACCTCCTCTGCCGCGAAACATCGCTGCGCCGAAAACACGAATAATGAAATTAGTGATGCCGCGAGCATCAGCCCTTGTTTGCCAGTCATTTCCAACTCCTTCGTCCGTTAGAACGAAACTCTGGGACAAGCGTAGCCAGTGTGCGGCAAGATCGCTGGCGATAAATCGTCATTACACACATTGACCCGAATTTGCCGACCCACGGCAGCTACTCGTAGCAATTCGCGTGATGAAAGCACGGTTTGTCATTCCAATTGACCCACCACTAAAAATTTTCGTGTTTTGCCATCAGGGAACTGAAATTCATACACCCGCCACGATTCGTACTCACCTTTACCGCGATCGTCACTTACGACCCTAGCCTTGTAATCTCCGAGCTTTAAAAGGCTCTGATAAGATCCGATAGATTCGAGTTCGTATTTTTTACCATCGATCGTAGCGCTTAGGTACTGGTAGTGAAGTGTCGAATCGCCGTGCAGCACCATTCTGCTCACGTTGACATGGACGTCGAGGTTGTATTCAGGACTCACAGCTGCGAAGGTCCACATCGACGAACAAAAGAGCAGGCAGGCAACAAAGACCATGGGTCTCATAGCGGTCTCCTCCTTTGCAGGAACATACCACCAAGCAGATGGTCAATTGACGAAAATCGCGATTACACGCATTGACTTTTTGGCGTGATAAATGCGCCTGCGCAACTTTGAGGAGTGCTTATGGTAATTGCCGTAGTCTATCGACCGCCTGCAATGACAGCTGAGCAGTACAAAACCAGCTGGGATGGGGATCAAGGGCCACTTGTGCCGTTGCCGCCTAGCCTGCTTTTTCACGCGGGAGGTGGAGGGAAACGATTTCTTCACGGTCAGCGTTTGGGAAAATCGAGAAGCCTATGACGCATTCGCCCCGACGTTCAAAGAAGCGATGATCAAACGAGGCTTCACGTTCGGAGAACCCAAAATATTGCCAGTTCACCATTACATTCGCCCGTGATGTTGTCCAAAATCTGAGGTCAATACACTCGAAATACTTCGCAGCTATTCAGTGAGTGAAATCGCCTGAGTACAACAGCTGCGCTTGATCGAGGCGGATCTGCTTCGATCCGGAGATTCGCGGGGCCAAGAAGCTATGTCAGGGCATTCACCAATGTATGTCCGAGCTTACTCGAGGCCAAAGGAAGAGTGATCCCTAGCGCAACGAGGTACGCGGCCACTCCCCAAGCAGTTGCAGGATGCACTCTTCGACGCGAGCGAACGTCGTATACGACTTGGGTCGCCAACATAGAAAGTTGGGGCAATACTACTGAAAGAGGCAACATCGCTTGCGCTCCGGGCCAGCGAGCGATCGCAGGAGCCACAATGCTGATCGAGGCGATGGTCATGAGCCGCTTGTGGACTTCCGGCTTTCGGCGAAAGCGGATAGCCAGGCTTATAAAAATCGCGAACAAGATCAAAACGATCATATCCCCAATGACCACGAGTGAGGTCTCTCGGGGGACCGAGCGGACTACGACCACCAGCGACAGAGAAAACACAATAGCCGCGAGTACCGCGCCGGCGATGCTATGCGACCGGTGCATGCGAATGCGTCCGGATGAGGCGAGCAGGGTTTGAACCAAGAAGAGCAGGAACCACAACGTCAGAACAGTTCCATGCACGACGAGGTAAATGGGTAGTCCTGTGCTGGCGGCGTGCCCGCTATGGAAGAGGCCTCTGAGATAGAAAGATCGCGCAAAACCAACCGCGATGATCACGAGTAATAGAGCCGCTATGGAAATGAAGAACCATCGCCCACGCCGAGAATCAACATTCATGCGGCACGATTATTGCACACCGAAAAATGCTAGCCCGGAGTTCCCGCGACACCAGCTCTATTTGGAGGATGGTGTGTGGGACGGCCGGATCCGCTCTGCTGGAACGACACCTTCTCCTTCCAGCAAAGAATAGAAACGATCGGCAGCGAGGTTCTGGAATGTCTCAACTTTCCCGGAAGGCCAGCGGACTTCCAACGAATCAATCTTGTCTGCCGATCCGAGCCCGAAGTGGAGACGGAAATCGCTTTGAGAAATGTAACTGCCGCCACTATGAACTTCGTCGGTTTGCGTCATTCCTCCGGCCACGACTTTAACGCGCGCCCCGATTGCCAAGCGATTGCTCTTGGTACCCGCCATTTCCAGACTCACCCAGTGGCGGCCGGGAACACCGTGGTTCTGCAGGACCATCGGCGCGCTATCGAGATCTTCGACTACGACGTCCACATTGCCGTCGTTGAACAGATCGCCAACAGCCAGGCCCCGTGATACGCGTTTTGCTTCGAGAGCCGGTCCGGATAGATTGCTCGCATCACAGAAGGTGCCATCTTTCTGATTCATGTGGAGCACCTTGGGCTGCGCGTAACCACCGCTAGCAGGAACCTTTTCCATTTGCGGGTAGACGTGGCCGTTCACCGCTACGAGATCCAGCCAGCCATCATTGTCGAGATCCACAAATGCGTCGCCCCACTTCACAAAAGGAAAGGAAGGCAAGGCTACCCCAGATGCATAAGAGACATCGGTAAACATCCAGTTCCCGTCGTTGCGATAGAGGTCGCTATAGTCGTCGCCGAAATTTGTCACGTAGATGGAAGGACGTCCATTGTGCAAATAGTCGCCGAGGGCAACTCCCATGGAGGCTTGCTCAGATCCCGTCTCGCTCAATGCGGTGCCGGATTCGAGGCCAATCTCGGTGAACTTGCCTTTACCATTGTTGCGATAAAGAAAATTAGGCAGCGTGTCGTTGGCCACGTAGATGTCAGGCCATCCGGTGTTGTTGAAGTCGGCCCAAACGACACCGAGACCGTAATAGCCGTGTGGATCATCCACACCAGCGGCCTTGGAAACATCGGTGAACGTGCCATCGCCGTTGTTGTGGAACAGCGAATCACCGGCGCCCTTCAATCCGCGCGGTCCGCAATAGACATCGATGCCGCGATATTTGCAGAGTGACTTGCCGCCAAACGGGGGCAGATGGTCGAGTTGAAAGTCGACATAGTTGGCCACCATCAGGTCAACGAATCCGTCGCGATCGTAATCTCCGAAGGCTGCACCGGCAGACATGCGGCGGTCCGCAACGCCGGCTTTCGCGGTGACATCGGTAAATGTGCCATCCCCATTGTTCCGGAACAGAACATTTCCGCCGAGACACGTCAGGTACAGATCAGGCCAACCGTCGTTGTTGTAGTCGGCGACTGCGCCGCCCATGGCGAAGCAAGGAGCTGCCAGGCCGGACTTGTCGGTCACATCGGTGAATGTGCCGTTGTGGTTGTTGTGGTAGAGAGCTCCGCGAGCCGATTCTTTGCGCAGGGCCATCTCGACGGTGGGCGCGTTCGTGAAATAGATGTCCAGCCAGCCGTCGCGATCGTAATCCCACAGAATGACGCCGCCACTCATCGACTCGACAACGTATGTGCTCAGCGGATTGGCGATATGGCGGAAACGGATACCCGCCTTCTCCGTGATGTCCTCCAGCTGCGGGACGGGACGTCCTTTGCACTGAATTTTCTTCGCGTTCGGCGGAGGAGGAGGCGCGGCCGGATGCTGCTCCTGAGTCGCAGCCATCGGCGCCAGTAGGAGCGCTGCGCTGACGAGCACGCCGCGAATGCGAAGTAATGATTGCGGATTCAATGGCTGTCCGTCGTGCTCAAGTTCATGGCTTTTTGGCTGCCCTCTTTGGCGGAACCTGCGCGGGAACAGTCGTCCCCAGTTCGCGCAGAACCGCGCGAGCTTCATCATCGGCTGGGGCTAGTGCCAGCGCCTTTCGCAATGCGCGGATTGCTTCCGGCTGATTCCCGGCGCGATAGGCCGTGAACCCGAGATTGCGCATTAGGTTGGGTACTTTGGGATCCCATACCTCCGCTTCCTGGTAGTGCCCGAGAGCTGTGGCATACTGATCCTGCATTGCTTCCACCGTGGCCAGATCATTGAAGGCCCCGCCCAGAACAGAACGCAAGAATTCCTCCTGGGCCGCTGCCTGTCTCTTCTGGGCCTGCGTCAACTTGGCGTGCGACAGCGCGTTGCTTCCTAACGGCGTGGCCGCATCCTTGCCCGTCCCACCCAGAGGAACCGGCGGCTCGTTTTGCGGAAGGCTGGGGACATCGGCTGAAGAAACACCGGATCCACCCGCATCACCGATGCCACCCTCTTCCTGGTTGCCGGCGAGGATATTTTGCTGAATTGCGCGCGCCTTTTCGAAGTATCGCTCCCCTTCCGCTGCTCTTCCGGAAGCAATGAGAATCCGGCCAAGACTGGTGTAGGCCTTCCGGATATCGTTGTGAGTGTCTGCGCCGCTACGTTCGGCGAGTGCAATTGCCTTCCGGAAGAGCCGCTCCGCGCGCTGATTATCCTTGCGGCGGTAGGCATTCAGTCCCAGGTACAGCCAGGCTTGCGATGAAGACGGATTCAATCTCGCCGCCTCCCCCAGATAGCGATCCGCCTCCTGCGGCTGGTTCGAACTGAACGCCATATAGCCCAGGAGATAGTTCGCAAAGTAATTTCCAGGGTCGATTCGCAGTTGCTCGAGAAATTGCCGGCGGGCCTCCGGCGTGAGTACCCATTCGTTCTGCATCAGGTAGGCCAGGCCGAGAAAGTAGTGGCCGTTTGGAACTTTGGGATCGAGTGAGAGCGCACGCTGGAACTCCCGGATAGCGTCGTCGTACAAGGTGGCATTTCGATAAGCGTCGCCGAACAAGAG
>DATAPD010000019.1:0-5893 GCA_036265385.1 Terriglobales bacterium | reverse complement strand
CACTCCCACCGGCACTGGATTCATCTTCCGATCCAGCACATACACCTGCGTGTTTGAGATCGGTTTTCCGATCGGCACCGTTCCCAACTTCCCTTCCGCGCGCTCCCGTACCTCGTGCCAGGTCACGTCCGCCGCTACTTCCGATGATCCGTAAATGTTCAGCAGCGTCGCCTCGGGACATGCCTTCTGAAACCGTGCTGCCAACTCCCACGGCAACGCTTCGCCACTGCAAGTCCACAGCTTCAACTCCGGCAATCGCTCGCCCAGGTTCGGCGCGTGATCAAGCAAGGCTCGCAACAGCGTTGGCACCAGCACCAGCCGCGTCACGTGATACTGCGCCAGATACGTAATCAGCTCTTCCGGATCAAGCAGCGTTTCCTGCGGCACGATCACGCTCGGCACGCCTGCTAACAGCGGCCCAAAGATCTCCCACACCGAATCGACAAATCCAAGATTCGTCTTCTGGCAACACACCTCTCCAGCGGCAAACGGATACCGCTCCCACATCCACTGCATCCGGTTCAGCGCTCCAGCGTGTGTCCCTTCCACTCCCTTCGGCTTCCCACTCGATCCCGACGTGTACAGAACATAGGCCGGATCATCGGAATGAACCAGCGTCTGTAAAGCTTCGCCTCTCTCGGGCGCAATTTCCGGCCACTCGTCATCCAGAGCCACTTGAGCACGATGTGCAGGGAGACTTTTCAACAATTTTCGCGTGCCGAGCACCACAACTGGATCTGAATCGTCCAGCATCAGACGAAGTCGGTTCGACGGATACGCTGGATCGAGTGGCACGTAGGCAGCACCGCTTTTCAAAATGCCCATCAGTCCAACAAACATGTCGATGGATCTTTCGACGCACAAGGCCACTCTTGAACCAGGACCTGCTCCGAGTTGTTGAAGATGACGTGCCAGACGATTGCTGCGTTCCTGCAATTGGCCAAAGCTGACGTGCTTATTTTTTTCGATGATCGCGATGCTATCCGGCGTCCGCTCGCATTGCGCGTCGAATACTTCATGGATGGTCGAGTGGGCTGGAAAAGCAACGGACGTCTTGTTCCAGTCTGCGACCACCTGATTTCGTTCTTCGTTCGATAGCAGGGACAATTCTGAGACGCGCGCGCTCGGGTTGATAGACGCGCCCGCGAGCAGGCTCATCCAGTGTTCCGACATACGGATGATTGTCGCGTGATCAAAAAGGTCGGTGCTGAAGTGGAAACGTGCAAGAACATTGCTACGACGTTCATCGAGTTCGAGATATAAGTCGTATTTGCTCGCGCCTGTGTCGACATCCATTTGTGTCAGGCGCCACGCGGAATCAACTTCCGGCAGAGCCGGTTCGAGTGAGAACATCACCTGAAACAAAGGATTCCGGCTAAGATCCCGCGAAGCATTCAGCTCGTGAAGCAATTGCGTGAATGGAACGCTGTCGTGGTCTAGGGTTTCGAGCGTGACATTGCGCACGCGCCGAAGCAACTCGCGGAAGGATGGATCGCCAGACGCATCGACTCGTAAAACAACGGTGTTCAAGAAATATCCGAGAAGCGCCTCTATTTCCGGCCGATCTCGACCAGCAGTAACACTCCCGATTGGTAAATCGTCCTGATCACAATATCTGACGAGAAGAGCGGCGAAGCCTGCGAGCAACGTCTGGAAAAGAGAAACGCCTTCCTGCCGAGCGAGCGAGCGAACAGCATCGGTGAGTGTGGAGTTCAATACAAACGGATACATGCTCCCGCGAAATGTCTGAACTGACGGTCGCGAACGATCCGTCGGCAGATTCAGAATCGGGAGATCACCCCCAAGTTGCTGACGCCAATATTCTGTGTGTTTGGAAAGCGTTTCCGAGGTGAGTGTCTTCCGCTGCCAGGAACTGTAGTCCGGATATTGAATTTCGAGTTCCTTCAGAGGCGAAGGACGATTTTCTGCTCGTGCCCGATACAGTGCAGCGAGTTCTGGGAGAAAGACGCGATAGATCGCGACTCCATCAAAAATGATGTGGCTCAAGACCAGGTAGAGGCGGTACTCGCGCTCCGCTAAACGGATCAACCTTGCGCGAAAAAGCGGGGCCTGCGCCAGATCCAGTGGCGTTGCGGCTTCCAACGTTGCGATGCTTGTCGCGGCGGAATCGCGCTGGTCTTCTGGAATCGGCCTGAGATCGACGACAGGAATGGAAACCGAAAACTCAGACTTCACATCCTGCACCGGTTTGCCATCGACAATTTTGAAACACGTCCTCCATGCTTCGTGTCGCCGCAGGATTTCATTGAAACTCGCTTCCAGCGCCGCGACATCCAGTTCGCCCGAGTAATGAATTGTTACCGGTTCGTTATAAAGAGGAATCTCGGGGACAAGCTGGGCATGCATCCAGACTTGTTCTTGCGAATAAGAAAGTGGTATCGGCTCGCGCGGATCTCTGCGCGGTATTGCAGGCTGAGCCGATTTTAAAGAGAACTGTCCCCGAAGACTTTTCTCCAGCAGATTGCGACGTGCATCGGACGAAGAAGACATTCAGGCTTGCGTGTCGAGAGCTGGGTTATTGTTCGCGTGTTGCGTGTCGTTTCCAAACCGAAGTGGCAAAGCATTCAAGCCGCGTAATCCTAAATTGTGCCGCCACTCAAGTGGCGCTGTTGTATCCAATGCAAGACCAGGAAGTCGCCGCAAAAGTGTCGTGAACGCGATCTGTCCTTCTAAACGCGCCAGCGGAGCTCCAAAACAAAAATGCGCTGCCCATCCAAAGGCGACGTGCCGATTATCTGGACGCTCGATATCCAATCGATCCGGTTCCGGAAAGCGTTCGGGATCGCGATTTGCAGCGCCCATCACTGCGATCACGGCTTGGCGCTTTTGGATTTTCTTGTCGCCAAGTGTCACTTCCTCTGGCGCGAGTCGCGCGGTGTGCTGGCTCGGGCTCTCGTAACGAAGCAACTCCTCAACCGCGGAAGGCATAAGTGCAGGATTCGAGCGCAGCCGTACCAGGGTGTCTGGGTTCCGAAGCAAACTAAGAGTTCCGTTGCCGATCAGATTCGTCGTCGTCTCCTGCCCACCCACCATTGTGACGATCAGATTCGCGATGATTTCATCTTCAGTCAATTTGGCGCCGTCGACATTAGCGGCCATCATCGCGCTCACTAGTCCATCACGAGGATGGAGTCGTTGCTCCTCCATTGCCGATCGGAAGTATGAGGACATGTCTTGCACGCTTCGCAGGATTCTCGGGAAGCGATCGGGATTATGCTGGAAATTCCCCAGCATCTCAGCGAAATCCGCGGACCAATTCTTCAGTTGATCGTGATCAGCGACAGGCACGCCCAGCAATTCCGCCGTAACGATCGCGGGAGCCGGACTGGCGAAATCCGCGATCAAATCCATTCTCCCCTTCGCAATTACCCGGTCGAGTAGGCCATCCATAATTTCCTGGATGTGCGAGCGCAAGCGCTCCACTCTTCGCACGGTGAAGGCTGCGGAAGCCAGGCCACGTAATCGCGTGTGATCTGGGGGATCAAGAAACAACATCTGCCGGACCATTACCTGGGCAATTGGATTCAGCGCGGCAAGTCCCATCGCGCTCAACTGCTCGGGATTGGGAGTGCGATTCGCAGAGAAGTGATGGAGAACGTGAACTACATCTGCATAGCGAGTGACGACCCAGGCATGCAGAAATGGGTCCCAATGAACTGGAGCTTCGGTGCGCAACCGGTGATAAAGCGGATAGGGATTCGCGAGTACGTCAGGATCAAGGAGATGATAGAGGCTTAGCGCCTTATCCATCTTCCGCGAGGCGATGTCCGGAGAAATGCTCGCCGACATAATTAGTCCCCATCATTGGAAGACGCGAGCAGGCGCTCCGCTTCTTCGTCGCTCATTGCAGCGATTCTCGCCTGAATCAGTTTCTCGATTTCCGCGGCCATGCCGTGGACAGTCGGCTCCTCAAACAAGGTGCGCAGGGAAATTTCTACGCCAAAACTCTCGCGGATACGGGCGATCAACTGCGCGCCCAAGAGAGAGTGTCCGCCTAAGGTGAAGAAATTATCGTGAGCACCGACTTGAGTGCCCCCGAGAAGCCCCGAGACGAGACTCGTCAGGCGCTCTTCGAGAGGCGAGAGCGGGGCCTCATCAAAATCTTCTCGCAACATGTTTTCTTGCGTCGGCAACGGAAGCGAGGAGCGATCAAGTTTTCCATGCGTGGACGTTGGAAGCTGCGACAACGGCACGAAAGCGGAAGGAACCATGTGCGCGGGAAGCATGCTCCCCATGAAATCCCGCAGCTCCCTCGGTTTCGGCGGCGTACTCTTCGCCGACACTATGTAAGCGACGAGACGTTGCGCGCCTGACGGATCGGCATATCCGCAGACGTAACTTCCGGCTACATCGGGATGTCGATCAAGAGTGCGCATCACTTCCTGAGGCTCGATGCGATGTCCCATCACTTTGATCTGATCATCAATGCGCCCCATGAACGCTACTTGCCCGTCGGGAAGAATTCGTCCGAGATCGCCCGTACGATAGAGGCGAGCACCTTTCTTTGTGCTGAACGGATCGCGAATGAACTTCTCTGCAGTGAGCGCCGGAGCGTTGAGGTAACCGCGAGCGACGCCTTCGCCACCGATCAAGATCTCTCCGGGTTCTCCATCTGGGACGCGCTGGAGTTTTTCATCCACGATGTAAACGCAGACGTTGTCAATCGCGCGCCCGATCGATGGAATTTCTGCGCACGCCTCTGCCGGCTCAACAACACCAGAAGTCGCGACTACCGTGCATTCCGTTGGCCCGTAATTGTTCACAACCGCAAACGGCAGCTCCCGCGAGGGGCGTCGCCGCAAAGCGTCCGCACCCGTGAGCAACGTTCGAAATGCGCTTTCCACTCGCCACGATTGGCCCATCAAACATTCAGCCAACTGAGTGGGAAAGAACCCGATGGTGATGCCATTCCGGATGATCCACTCTTGCAAGGTTTTAGGCTCCGCACGCATGCCATCCGGAACCACGTGCACCGTTGCTCCTGAGACTAAATACGGCCAGAGTTCCCAGACGGCAGCATCAAAGCCAGGGCTTGCCTGCAGAGTCGCTTGATCGCTTGACGTGACATTGAAAGCGCGGCAATGCCATTTCACCAGATTGAGAAGATTGGCATGCGTGACCTGGACGCCTTTCGGCTTGCCCGTCGAACCGGATGTGAAGATCACATACGCAATGTTGTTTAATCCAGGTGTAACACCCGTGGTCCGTGCATCAGTCGTTTTCGCGGGGCCGACTTCAGCTCCGTTTGCGTCGACGATAAGCTGCTGCCATTTACCGCGTGGGAGCTTCGCTGCCACATCCGCTTGGGTCACAATCACGGATGCGCCTGAGCCTTCGAGAAGTGTCGCGAGACGTTGAAGGGGGTCGGCAGGATCAAGAGCTACGTATGCTCCACCGGCTTTGAGAATCGCAAGCGCAGCAACAGGTAATTCCAAGGAACGTCCAACACAGAGCGCGACCGGAACTTCGGGTCCGACACCCATCAAGCGCAAGCGTTGCGCCACTGCGTCGGCTCGGTCATTCAACTGTCGGTACGTGAGTTGACTACACCCCGACACAACGGCGACGGCGGCAGGCGTTTCACTTGCCTGCTGTTGCACCAAGTCTTGTACGCACAGGTCTTTTAAAGACATAAACCTCTACCTATCGTGCTGCCCCAGTTCATGATAGTTCAGGATCTTCAGCTACATTCGCTGTCGCAAGCTTGGCATCGAGGACGCGTTTGAGCAGGGATTGCACGTCGTCTGGTGAAAGCGTATCGAGTTGCGCCAACAACGCCTCTCGGCTCGCCGTCGCTACCTCCGAGCGCTGACGTCGTTCCAGTACCGGCATCTTCGCTTTCAGCCCCAGCGCCTGCGCCTTCTCAACCTCT
>DATAPD010000018.1:0-113113 GCA_036265385.1 Terriglobales bacterium | reverse complement strand
CTGCGATTTTGCACAACGTTTTCAACCATGCCATCGAATCCGAGATGGTATCGAAGAATCCCATTAGGACGGAGAGTGCTCCCGGGAGACAACCAACGGTGGGGGCACAGCCATATGATGGAGAAGAACTTCGAAAACTTCGCATCCATGCGGGGGACGATCTCCTGACATTCCTCCTACTGCGACACACAGGTTTGCGTGGATCGGATGCCGTCCGGCTTACATGGAAGGAAGTTCACTTTGAAAGGAGGGAGATTGAGCGCATAACACAGAAGAGGAAAAAACTTGTTGTGATGCCAATTCACGCAGAACTTCTATTTGCTCTCGAATGCGAACACGCGAGGCGTGATCCTCAAGCCCACGACACCGTTCTAATCAATCCAGAGACTGGTATGTCGATGTCGCGGCCCCGGCTCTATAAACGTATCGCAGCGATTGGGAAGCGAGCAGGGGTGTCACACGCACACCCGCACAGGTTTCGAGACACGCTTGCCGTGGATTTGCTTTGTAAGGGACTAGGGATTTACGACGTCGCTCAAATTCTCGGTGACGCTGTCGGGACGGTTGAGAAACACTATGCCCCATTCGTTTCCGTGCTACGCGATCGTGCCCGGCGTTTTATGGAGATGGGGGAAGGAATCGAACAACGTGGCACAAAAATGGCACACTCGGTGGCCGACTCCTCGGAAGTTGTTGAAAATGCAGCAGCCGGACCTGTAAGCCGAATTCTGTCCGCCTTGCAGCGGGACGGTCATTCCTCTGGGCCGTCCATTGCTGAACGGCTCTAGCGACCTACCCGAAGGTTGTGACGTGCCGAGCCAGCGCGTGTCCCACCGATGCCGCAAGTTCGATTGATGGTATCGAACCTGCCGCAACGGCGGGACTTCCTCCCTATTTGGTCTTGCTCCGTGTGGGGTTTGCCCTGCCCGCGTCATCGCTGCCGCGGCGGTGCGCTCTTACCGCACCTTTTCACCCTTACCCGGCGTTGCCGCCAAGGCGGTATGTTTTCTGTGGCACTTTCCGTCCAACGGACTTGAATCCGCCGTCCCGGACGTTATCCGGCACACTGCTCTGCGGAGTTCGGACTTTCCTCCCCGCCCATTCTCGAACGAGAGGTCTGGGCAGTGATGCTCGTTCCAGAGTGAGCGGGGCGACCGTCCGGTCCGGCTGCTACCACGACCATTATAAGGGATGGCTTGCTTGTACCTGTCACAAGCCATTGTGACCTGAAGCACAGCCATGCTGTTCACAAACAGCTAAACCAACGGGCAGGCAGACTCATGAGCGTCATCAAAGATTCTGGACACCTATTTCGTCTGGCCATCGTGTTTGCGCTGGGGTTGGTGTTCTTTATCGGCGTGCGCAGCATTTTCGTCCCCAAGACTTTCGGCGAATACGGCCATTTTCGGGGAGCTGCGATTGCGGATATTGCGGCGCGTCCAATAGCCTACGCCGGCCGCCAAGCGTGTGAGGACTGCCATGCCGATGTGGTCCAGAAAAAGAACTCAGGTAAGCATGTCCGGATCGGTTGTGAAGCTTGCCACGGACCACTGGCAAAGCATGTTGACGATCCGGCAAGTGTGCAGCCTGAGAAACTCGATACTGCAGTGCTGTGCGTGCGGTGTCACGAGGCAAACATTGCAAAGCCCGCGGGATTTCCGCAGGTCAAAGCTGAGGAGCACTCCAGTGGGCTGGCGTGTGACACGTGTCATCAGCCGCATGCGCCAAGCATCGTAAAGGGAGCCGGACAGTGAATATTACCCGTCGCCACTTGATGCTCCTTCTTCCCGCTGCGGCAATTGCGTGGGAGCACGTGCTGGCGGGAACACCTGAGAAGTCTCCGAACTACAAGATGAGTGAGCACTGGTGGAGCATGCTCATCGATGTTCCCAAGTGCATCGGATGTGGCAACTGCGTTCGAGCGTGCGCCAAGGAAAACGATGTGCCGGAAGGTTACTTCCGCACTTGGGTGGAACGCTATCACGTTGCGGACTGGGGATTTGAGAATCCGGTTGTGGATTCGCCCGACGGTGGCATACACGGATTTCCCCCGAGTACGCAGACGGGCGGAAAAAACTTTTTTATTCCGAAGCTTTGCAACCACTGTGTTGAGTCGCCATGCACCCAGGTGTGTCCGGTCGGCGCAACTTTTGTGAGTCCTGACGGAGTGGTGCTGGTTGACAAGGAATATTGCCTGGGCTGCCGCTACTGTGTACAAGCGTGTCCATACGGTTGCCGCTTTATCAACCCGAAAACGAACACCGCTGAAAAATGCACACTTTGCTATCACCGCATCACAAAAGGCTTAACCACGGCATGCTGTGAAAACTGCCCAACCGGAGCGCGGCAGCTGGCAGACCTCAAGAATCCACAAGACCCGATTCATGAGTTTCTGCGGACCCATAGCGTCCAGGTGTTGAAGCCGCACATGGCGACCAACGCAAAGGTGTTCTATAACCAGCTGGATGGATCAGTCCGATGAGGAGGCCTCAGTGATACCGGTGGATGGATTCATGTATCCGAACGAGGTCGAGTTGCAGTGGAGCGTGCTCATCGTGCTCTATCCGTTCTTGACTGGACTCGTAGCTGGCGCTTTCATCCTGGCATCGCTGGAAAGAGTGTTCCGGGTTGAAGCGGTGAAACCCACGTATCGGCTCGCTTTGTTAACCGCATTGGCTTTCTTGTTGGTTGCGCCCCTTCCATTGCAATTGCACCTCGGGCATCCGGAACGGTCGTTTGAGATGTACCTCACGCCTCATCGTTCGTCAGCGATGGCGATGTTCGGGTTTGTCTACCTTTGGTATCTCATGGCTGTGCTGGTCGTAGAGATCTGGCTCGAATACAGGCGCGATATTGTGCACCTCGCGGAAACATCCTCTGGGTGGAAACGCTGGCTTTATGCCGCGATGACCCTCGGCTCGCATAATGTCAGCCCTCGCTCACTCGCAATCGACGACCGAGTGGGATGGATCATTACGATCATCGGCATACCTTCAGCATTCTTGCTTCATGGTTATGTGGGATTCATTTTCGGATCTGTGAAAGCAAACCCGTGGTGGTCTACGCCACTGATGCCTGTTGTGTTCCTTTTTTCCGCAATGGTTTCAGGCATCGCTGCGGTGCTAATGCTGTACATGTTCATCAGCTGGGCTCGCGGAGAAAAAGCGAACGCGCTCTGTGTAGATACGGTAGCAAAGTATTTGTTTTATACGTTTGTGATCGACTTCAGCCTTGAGATGCTGGATTTGATCCACCGCATCTATGAGTCAGGGGAATCGTTCCGCAGCCTCGATTTTATGGTCCATACGAGGTTGTACATCCCCCACATCGTTGTGCAGATTCTATTCGGAACCGTGATGCCGATCATCCTTCTATCAATGACCCAAGTTCTGCATTTTTCAGAACTCGTTCGAAAAAGAATTTACGCGGTCGCGAGTGCAGCGACTCTGATCGGCATCTTCGCAATGCGGTGGAACGTAGTGATTGGCGGACAGTTATTTTCAAAGAGCTTCCTGGGCTATACCACATACAAGATGGGATTCGCCACAAGGGAAGGGCTCCTGCCTGCGATCGTGCTGATGGTTCTTCCATTCGGGATTCTGTGGGCTTTGGTGAAGCTCTTGCCTCCCTGGACGTCTCCCATACCAGCCCACGCGGGAGATTAATCACCGAGCCAGGTGCGACCGTGCGCTGCGCTCGTGTAAACTTCTGAATATTCCAAAACAGGAGAAAGAAAAGCTATGTCAGCACCGAGTCGCCGTCCCGAAATCCGACGCCGTCGCGCGCGGAAGGAAAAGGTCGCATATCTGCGAAAGCGACTACAGAAAGCATCGACAGATTCAGAGAAAGGCCAACTCACAGGGAAACTTCGACGATTGGAACTCGTCTCTCCGGGGAACCCGTTAGTGAAAGCTTAGTTTCTAACTCATCCCACCAAAGTGAAAGCGCTCGTGTTGGCACGAGCGCTTTTGTTATTGGAGTGAATCGGCTCAGAATGTGAGTTTCATCGCCACCTGCATTTGTCGAGCCGAGGTTGTGCCATCGGAACGAGTAATGGTTGAGGTGATCTCACCAAAGATTCCGGACCCCAGTAAGTTGCCATTCACGTTCGCATCCGAGCCCGGATTCGTGAACTGCGGATGATTGAACAGATTGAAGGCCTCGAAGCGAGTTTCAAGCCCAAGCCGTTCAGTCAGCTTCAGTTTCTTCGAAAAAGCCATGTCGAAGTTCACGTAACCCGGACCGTAGATGTGATTGCGTCCGACATCGCCGGCCCTTCCAAAGGGCGGGGTATCGAAAGCATCTGGATTCAGATAGCCACGATTGCCGCTCGCCAGGAAAGGTGTTCCGATGGCGTACGCATCACCGGTCAAGTCTGCGCGGTTGCTCAGTCCGGTGTGCTCGCTATCTCGAGTAGAGAACACGTCGAACGGATGTCCGGTTTGGAAGCTCGTGATTCCGGAGATTTGCAGGCCCTCGAAGACCTTGCCGACAAAACCCGAATTAAAGTGAGCCCTGCCGGTTCCTAAGGGAACTTCCCAAATGTAGTTGATGACTCCGATGTGACGAAGGTCGTTGTCGGAGTTTCCACGCTCTTCGAAAAGCTTTCTGCTGTTGCGAGGAAAGCCCCGATTCCCGGTCGCGGGGTTTAGAGGATCGCCCGAGTCGTCAATCGCGTGAGAATAGGTGTAGGAGCCTTGGACCTGAAAGCCGCGCGAGAAGCGTCGCGTGACCTTAGCCTGCAAGGCGTTGTAATTGGAGTTGCCGATCGAGCGCTGATAGAACGGCTGGAACATTGCATTGTGAGCAACAGCGTCGAACGGCAGGACCCCGTTCTCAGCACCAAACCAAAGGTTGGCTTTGGTTACTGTGGCCTCCGTGCAACCGAATGCGTTGCTGGGGTCACTGCAGAAATCCAGCAGTTGTTGGACCAGCGCGGGATCCGGCGGGTTACCGTCTACTTGACGATAGATGTGGGTTCCCTTCGAACCTACGTAGTTCACATCCATTACGAAGTTAGCGCCAATTTCTCTCTGAATCCCGAAATTCCAGTTGTTACTGGAAGAATTGCGGAAATGTGTGTCGAAGATAATCGGTGCCAAGCCAGCCCCATCTGGAATGGTGAGCGACGGGGTTTGAGTCGGAGCAATCGCTGGGAATGCTCCGGAACCAAACGCATCGTTGATGGTTTCGAACGGGAACTGCTGATAATCCTGTTCGAACGGTGGGTTACCACGAGCGTTCCCGAATAGGTTCCCGAACACGCGATCATGGAAGATGCCAAAAGCACCACGGATCGCGGTCTTTCCATCCCCCCACGGATCCCATGAGAAACCAACCCGCGGCTCGATGTTGGAAAAGTCATTGTTATAGATCTGCTTGCCCGTGCCAGGACCGACGATGGTAAAGGTGACAGGGGAAGATGCAGGATCAGTCAGAAGGTTTGAGAAGGCTGCATTCTCTTCATACGGCACACCGTTGAATTGGTACCGCAATCCGAGATTCAGCGTTAGATTGCGGCGAATCTTCCACGAGTCCTGTCCGTAGAAATCGTATTCGTGCTGGCGGAAGTTCTTGTTGTCAATCGGCTGACGCGCTCCCGCTTTGTTAAAGAACTGCCCATTGAAGTCGCTGACGACGACACCCCAGTAAGCAGAAGCCGCATCAGCCAGGTTGCCGAAGTCGTCGGGATTGATTTCCTGTCCTGGGTTCGGAGAATTGATCGTCAGGAAGTTGGATCCAAAGGTAGTAAACGAACGGAGATCGACTTGACGACGCGAGAAGAAGCTGTTCGGGCCGGTCTCTCCAACATTGCGGAAATCAGCGCCGAATTTGAAAGTGTGGTTGCCATGCGCCCAAGTCAAGTCGTCTCCGTAGCTGGTTGTGGCAGTTTTCCGGAACTGACTGTCTGCGACCAAGGCTGTACAACCAAAGTTGGAGAACGGCGCGATAAGGTAATCGCGGCCGTAACCAAATTGGTCGAGAGGACTAACGCTGTTCAGGGCATCGAGTCCATTGCAATCAAATTTGCTGTAGATGTGGTTCCAGCCGAATTTGAAAACGTTGACGAGATTATTTGTGAGCGTTGAACTTAGGCTTGCCGCCACAGCCTGACTGATGCTCTTCTCCCCCGCAGCTGCAATGCCACCGGGAAGGATATCGGTGTGAAACGGATTCGGATCGGCGGCATGATCATATCCGTAGCGCATGCTGAGGACTTGGCGATCTGTGAATCGATGATCAATCTTCAATACGGTCTGATAGCTGTCCTGACGGGATGCACTTGGGAAAAAGATCTGCCCGGTATAGCCATCTGGATTCAAGCGAGTCGGATCCGGAAAGAAGGTAAAAATCTGGGCGATGGTGGGATCGAGGCCTACGCCGATCCCTTGCGGTGAAGAAGCCGTAAGGTCGACGGGGATCGTGACCGGCGTTTCGTTTCCAGTAGCAGGATCGATGGTGCTCGTATGCCAATCGAACTGTCCGGTGTTCTTGAATTGCGCTGTCGGAACGGTGGCTGGCAACGTAAGTGTAGTTCGGAAACGTTGAAATTCATTATTGAAGAAGAAGAACGTTTTGTTCTTGATGATCGGACCACCAACGGAGTAGCCGAATTGATTGCGAACGTAGGGGTTCTGCTGCGGCAGGACCGGATCTTCGGCACGGTTGAAATAATCACGAGCACCACCAAAGCCGTTATACCTGCCAAACCAGTAAGCGTCGAAGTGAAATTGGTTCGTTCCACTTTTTGTAACCACGTCAACGATCGCGCCGGTGTTGCGTCCGTACTCGGCGTTAAAAGTGTTGGTGATAACACGAAATTCCTGGGTGGACTCGGGATTGGACGAGAGCACAAGCGAACCCGGGCCGCCCGGAACAGATGTGTCGTTGTTGTCGGAGCCATCGAGCAAGAAGTTGTTATTTCGCTCGCGAGAGCCATTGACTGTGTAGCCACCGAGAGCGTTCGTCGTCGAGGTACCCGGCGATAGCAACAGCAAGTCGTATGGATTACGGGTCAGCAAGGGTAGGTCGACAATACGACGTTCATCAACCAAATTGCTGAGTTGCGAACTTTCGGTCTCGACTGGCGCTTGGGTGTCGGTGGTAACTGTGACAGTCTCCTGCACGGATCCTAGTTGAAACTGCGCATTCACAGGGACTGTTTGGGCTACTGTTACGAGAACTTCGTTGATCTTGATTGGCTTAAAGCCTGTTTTTTCGAATGTGAGCGAATAGCTACCCACCGGAAGGCTCGCAATTGAATAAGCGCCAGAATCGGAGCTTTGTCCAGTGCGGCTCGCACCCGTCCCCGTGTGTGTAGCCGTGATCTGTGCGCCAGGAACGACAGCGCCGGAGGAATCGGTGACCACACCAGCGATCGAGCCATTTTGCGCGATCAGGAAAGCTGGCACTAACACAAAAAGCAAGCTCAGAAGAAATGGCCTCAACACCCTCATTGACAGAACTCCTTGTTAACTTGTGTCTATCGGAAGCGACACTAGTAAGAAGTGCAGTCAGGCAGCCATTCGCACTGGGTTCGAAGTTGTTGAAAATGCTTTTCAATATTTTCGGCGATGAGAGATACGTCTGATGCTGGATGAAGGTCTACGAATTATGGTTAGCGGGTATACGAGAATTTATAGGGACGCCTCGCGAGCAGTAGAGAAACAGGCACAGTTGATTATTGTTATGTAGAAACTTCAAGTCCATCAGTCAGCTGCTGCATTCAGAGCTGCACCTGCCTTCGATCCGGCGATATCGCGGTACACCTGAAGAATTCTTCTTACCGAGAGCTCCCACGAAAAACGCGCGGCTTGCTCGTAACTTCTTTTTTTCAGCTTCTCTCGAAGGGCGGGATCAACGAGAGCGCAATGCAATCCACGCATGATTTCAAAAAGGTTTTCCGGATTCACCAGCACCGCCGCATTGCTCGTGACCTCGGGCAATGATGAGGTGTTCGATGTGATCACCGGGGTCCCATGAGCCATGGCTTCCAATGGGGGTAAGCCGAACCCTTCATATAAAGAGGGGAAAACGAAGACTTTGGCGGCATCATAGAACACACGCAAAACTTCGATGGGCACAAAACCAAGGAATCGAACGTCGTTCTGCATCCCGCTGCGTACCACTGTGCGGCGCAGTTCGGGACGGCTGGAGAGATCATCTCCAATGATGATCAGCTTTAGGTCAGGTAACACGTCTTCCTTACTAAGCTCTGTTTTGAGGGCGGAGAACGCTTCAATGATGCGATTTACATTCTTGTGAGGCGCAACACTCCCGGCATAAAGAACAAATGGATAGGTAATCTGGTACCGTTCGGCTAGCATCTGCTTATCGGATGGAGTTGCGTGTCCAGTTAGGAAACGTTCATCGATTGCGTTGTAAACCACCTGAATCTTTTCCGATGGCACTTGGAAAAGCTTTTCGACTTCAGCTTTCGTGAATTGAGACACAGCAAGAATGCGAGAGGCACCGGTTAGCGCTCGCCGAGTCATTTGGAAGTGTAAAGAGCGGCGGAAACCAGATTTCTCACGCGCTCGATACAAGTGATCCAGAACGTCGTGCACCGTCATCACGTACGGACAGGGCAGAATTCGCGGAACTGAGAACAAGTGAGGAATGTGAACAAGGTCGCAGTCAAGTCGTCGGATGATTTGACGGAATGCTGACCATCCCTTGATGGAATCGTCGCGCTCGCGTAACTCGACGGCATGGAAGTTGCCGGGCAGTGGCGCACACTCGGCGACCTTCTCCGGAGAACCGACAAGAAAATATTTCGTTTCTTGATCCAGACGTCCGAGTGTCCGAACGACGTTCCGGATGTAGGTACCTACGCCGAATTCCGTCATACGACGGAGATCGATGGCGATCTTCACAAGACGAGTTTAACCAGACGGACGTTGCAGGTACACAGCTTTCGGCAGTCCAGCACTACCAGTTACGCCTCTTGTGTATCAGGCGCGTACTTCTGCAGCCGCCTTCATCCGACGTTCTGCATAGAGTGGGAATTCTTCGGCCAATTCAAACACCTGCTTGCGGATTGTGGTGAGTGTCTGACTATCAGTCCGATTATTCAAAGCGGCTGATATCCATTGTCCGATCTGGCGCATTTCCGCCTCTTTCATCCCACGAGTCGTCAATGCCGGGCTGCCAAGCCGGATGCCGCTGGGCTTCATCGGAGGATTTGTATCGAACGGAATAGCGTTCTTGTTCACCGTTATGCCGGCTTCGCCTAACGCTTTTTCGGCTTCGCTACCAAGCATACCTTTGGCGAAAACATCGACCAACATCAGATGAGTATCCGTGCCTCCTGAGATGATGCGAAAGCCCTCGTCGGCAAGGCTTGAAGCGAGCACTTTGGCATTGGCAACGATCTGCTTGGCGTACTCCTTGAAGTTGGGTTGCATCGCCTCCAGAAAGCTGACCGCCTTGGCAGCCATGATGTGAACAAGTGGGCCACCCTGCATACCGGGGAAAACTACTTTATCGATCGCAGCAGCAAATTCCTGTTTGCTGAGAATCATCCCAGCCCTAGGCCCGCGGAGTGTTTTATGGGTGGTCGAGGTCACGATATGAGCATGCGGAACGGGCGAGGGGTGCACCCCTCCAGCGACCAATCCCGCAAAATGGGCCATGTCAACGATATAGAGCGCGCCGACCTTATCAGCAATTTGGCGCATACGGGCGAAGTCGATGATGCGAGGATACGCGCTGCCGCCTCCTATGATTAGCTTCGGGCGCTCCTTTTCGGCGATGCGTTGCAGTTCGTCATAATCGATAGTTTCGGTCTCTTTGGTGACGCCATACGGCACAATCTTGTATGTCTTCCCTGAAAAGTTCAGCGGATGACCATGCGTCAGATGGCCACCATGCGCGAGATTTAGTCCAAGGATGGTGTCGCCAGGCTGAAGCACCGCAGCGTAGGCCGCCATGTTGGCCTGCGATCCTGCATGGGGCTGAACATTGGCATGCTCCGCTCCGAAGAGTTGTTTCGCTCGGTTGCGCGCCAGTTCTTCTACTACATCCGTAAATTCACAACCGCCGTAATAGCGCTTGCCGGGATAACCTTCGGCGTACTTATTTGTGAAGACCGAACCCATCGCTTCGAGAACTGCTTCGCTGACAAAGTTCTCTGAAGCAATCAATTCCAGGCCCTCATGTTGCCTACGAGCTTCGTTGTCAATGGCAGCAGCAATCTGAGGATCTACTTCATATAAAGGACGCGACATCGCGGAATTTTTCATGAGAGCCTCGAAAGTACGTGAGGTATTTTACTCTGCTACGGCGAGAGCAGGCGAGACGTAAGGAACTCTGTCAAACGCCTTTCGAAGAAATGCCGCCAGATGATACCCATCAATGTATTTATAGGGTGTCTCGCCAGTCGTGTAATGGCCACAGGGCAAAGCTACAACCTTGTGGTCAAGGTTGTGCCGGGCAAATTCGGCAATCACCTGGCGCGAAAACTCGGGTAAGAATGTCATGTCGTATTTTGCGTAAATAATGAGCGATTTTTTCGGCCAGCGTGAGAACTGGTCGAAGTAAGACATTGGGCTGATCGCGAGCCAAAGCTTTCGGAGACGTTCCAGATCAATCGCAGTTTCGAGTCCTTCTCGAATGTGGCGAGTAGATTGTCCGTGCCACACAACATCAGAGAAATACGTCGAGGCATGATTGAACGCGGCCACGCGGATGCGAGGGTCATGTGCCGCAGCGATGAACGCATAACATGAACCGAGACTTGTGCCTACGATCCCCAACTGCTCGTAGCCTTGTTTTTCGAGCCAGTCGTAGCAACAACGTATGTCGAGCACGCCTTGTCGCACAGCGTTTAACGTTCGCCCAATATTTGCAGATACGGCGTAATCCGCGCGAGAAATCTCCCTTGGCATGCGAATGTCGTGGTAGGGCATGGAAAGCCGTAGGACTCCAATTCCGAGCCGGTTGAGTACACGACACAAACTCACGTAAGAAATCGCATCGGAGTTCCAGTGAGGAAGCAGGACAACTGCTTTTTTCCCCTCCGATGGAAACCAGCGCGCGTTGGCTAAGTCGTTCTCGGGATGTTGGGTGCGGACAGGAGAAGTAAAGCGAAGGAAGTCTGCGAATGTACCCCGGACGGCCTCATCGAGTTTGGGATCAGGGACTTCACGCGTACTGAAAACTTGCACTTCCCGGCGTTCCAGGCGGAAGTCTGTCGGGGCTGTGTAGGAGTAAAACTCATCACTATTCTGAATAATACGGCGGTTGAAGTCGCAGAAGAATGTCTCTGGATCAGTGGCTTCAATCGTGGCCACCGCATCTTGGCAAGGCCATTCTCGGGCCCAATCCATTCCCCACTCAAGGGGACGCACCACTCGGTTGTTGTCGACCGACGTGAGGCGCATTTCCCAGTCGTACATCCATCGTTCGTACCACGAAGCCATCCTTACGATATTAACAAACGCTAAGGGAATCCCGGGATTGCCATCCGGCACCAGCAGGAATACCATTCTCCGATTCGTAAACCCGCCTTTCGTACCGGCCATTTTGCAAGGTAAATACAAGGAGGCACTATGGGAATTGCAATGTTGCCTGTTGGCATTGATCCTCGGGTCAATGACTTTCTAGAGAGCTCACATCAGATTTTGATTGACGGGAAATGGAGTAGCTCGGCGTCTGGCAAAACATTCCCGACCTACAATCCGGCAACCGGAGAAGTATTGGCACAGGTTGCAGAAGGGGATCGCGAGGATATCGATCGGGCCGTAAAGGCTGCGCGCAAGGCATTTAATGGTCCTTGGTCGCGAATGACTCCCTCGGAACGCGGAAAATTAGTTTGGAAGCTTGCGGACCTGCTGGAATCACATCTCGAAGAATTTGCATTGATCGAAACGCTCGACAATGGCAAACCGCTAGCCGTCGCACGAGGAGCTGATGTTCCACTTGCGGTCGATCTCTTCCGCTACATGGCGGGATGGGCCACCAAGCTGGAAGGAACCACAATTCCAATCTCAGTTCCCTACACTCCGGGCGCAAAATACTTGGCCTACACGTTGCGGGAACCCGTTGGTGTGATCGGGCAGATTATCCCCTGGAATTTTCCATTGCTGATGGCGGCCTGGAAGTTGGGGCCGGCACTCGCGGCCGGGTGCACCGTCGTGCTCAAACCGGCGGAACAGACGCCATTGTCGGCACTCAGGCTGGGACAGCTGATCTGCGAAGCAGGGTTCCCCGAAGGCGTCGTAAACGTCGTTCCCGGCTATGGCGAAACCGCGGGAGCAGCACTTGCTGCCCATGACGATGTGGACAAAGTTGCGTTCACAGGATCAACCGAAGTCGGCAAGTTGATTGTTCACGCTGCTGCCGGCAATCTGAAGAAGATTTCGCTCGAACTCGGTGGGAAATCCCCGAATGTTGTGTTCAAGGATGCTGACCTTGACACGGCGATCGCTGGGTCCGCGAGTGCGATTTTCTTCAATCATGGACAATGTTGCTGCGCTGGCTCAAGGCTGTACGTCGAACGTCCTGTGTTCGATCGGGTGGTGGACGGCGTAGCGGCCAGTGCCAAGAAGATTAAAGTCGGCTCTGGCCTCGAACCCGAGACAAATATGGGACCTCTCGTCTCAGAAGAACAACTCAGCCGCGTGTGCAACTACCTGGAAGTTGGCATGTCAGAGGGTGCGCGCGCTATGACAGGTGGTAAGAAGGTGGGCGATCGCGGGTACTTCGTCGAGCCAACTGTGCTGGTTGACACCAAGGAATCGATGAAAGTGGTGCAAGAGGAAATCTTCGGACCGGTGGTCGCTGCTATCCCCTTCGACGATCCCGAAGAGTTGATTCCTAGGGCGAACGATAGCGTGTACGGCCTCGCGGCTGGCGTCTGGACAAAGGACATCAGCAAAGCCCATCGACTGGCTGCGAACCTGCGCGCAGGGACTGTGTGGGTGAACTGCTACAACATCTTCGACGCTGCGCTTCCATTCGGAGGTTA
Source organism: Terriglobales bacterium (assembly GCA_036265385.1). Taxonomy (GTDB): domain Bacteria; phylum Acidobacteriota; class Terriglobia; order Terriglobales; family Acidobacteriaceae; genus DATAPD01. The sequence continues at coordinate 100,143 of DATAPD010000018.1, read as the reverse complement.
CAAGCAATCCGGGTGGGGACGCGAGATGGGCAAAGATGTTCTCGAGCTGTACACACAAACAAAGGCAGTCTGCACGCGGATTTAGCTTTGCTTTTCGTTGACTATGGGGCGGCTCTAGAGCCGTCCCATTTTTTTATAAGAGGTAACGGCGAGGAACGCGTTTTGAAATAGCACAGACGATCTCGTAAGGCACGGTTGAGCAGAGCCGAGCATGCTCCCAAACATCGATTCGACAATCGCCATCGCAACCGATCAGATTCACGGTGTCGCCGATCTCTACCTCGGGAATTGCCGTAACGTCGACAAGCGTCAGGTCCATCGAGATAAGGCCGACGATTGGCGCATATTGGCCTCGCACGATAACGCGCCCCCGGTTTGAAAGTCGTCGATCATATCCATCGGCGTAGCCCACCGGAAGAACGGCAATCGTGGAAGGAGCTTTCGTGGTGTACTGCGCACTGTATCCGAGCGACTGGTTTGCAGCCACATGCTTCAGCGAAATCACTCGGGTTTTCCAGGACAGAGCCGGTTCCAATCCGACTGGTAAAGGCTGGTCGTCAATACGCCCGCCCCGGCGAAAGGCAAGGGCATATCCGTATAAGGCAATTCCAGGGCGAACCATGCTGTGCCAACTCGGCGGACGCGAAAGCACCGCAGATGTGTTCGCCATGTGAATATGTTTCGGCGATATGCCGGATTGGGTGAGAGTTTGCAGCGCGTTCTGAAACTCGATAATCTGCTGCTCGTTTTGTGCAGCGTCAAGAACATCAGAAGACGCCAAATGGGAAGCAACACCTTCGACGTATAAAGAAGATGCCGAGTGCAGAGCAGAAACGATTTCTGGAAGTTCGTCGAGAGTGACGCCAAGTCGCCCCATTCCCGTATCCAGCTTCAAATGAATTGGCACGGGAGCAGTCGCGAAAGCAGAAGCTGCGCGATTTAAAGTTTCAATCTGGTCTGGATCCCAAATAACCGGCGTGAGTTCACGCGAGATGATGTCGCGCTCTTCCCCGTGCCAAAATCCGCTCATCAAGAGAACACGACTTCGAATGCCAGCGTCCCGAAGGATGATGCCCTCATCTGTGGAGGTCACACCCATCCATCGTGCGCCTTCGGCTTCGAGCGCAAGAGCGCAATCAGGAGCGCCGTGACCGTATGCGTCAGCCTTGACTACGGCACAAATCGTGACATCTGGACCAACAAACTGCTGCAGTGCTCGGAAGTTTTTGCGCACGGCAGACAATGAAACTTCAACCCAGGTTGGCCGAGTATATTGGCGCCGTTTCAATTGGACATCGTCAGCAATCACTCTCACGATTATATCGGCAGCGTTGTCCGAAACTAATTCGTGGTTCCACTTAGGTAACTGCGCACCGCGGTGGCGGCGCATAACAGTACGACGCTGCTATCGATTCAAAACGAAGTTCACGGTGACCTGCGTTTCGACTTCAAATGGATCGCCATTCAACAGATACGGGCGGTAACGCCATTGAGCAACAGCCTCCAACGCAGCTTTGACGAGTAGAGGAGGCCCGCTCTGAACGGTGAGGTTTTCTATGGTGCCCTCTTTGCTGATGATGGCACGCAAGACAACTGTGCCCTGGATGCCCGCTGTTTTAGCCAACGGAGGATATGTTGGCTGAACGCGATGGATAAGATTGCCTTCCATCATGGTTGAGATACGGGCAGGGCGAGCGGTGGGCTTTGGAGGAAGCGGAGGTACAAAAGTACTCGCAGAGTAGATTGGGTTTAATACGCCTTTGGGTGATCCGATCGGACCACCCGGCCCCGGTCCAATCTCTGCATCTGGCGGTGCTGGTAGAACGTTTCGATCATCGACTTGAAGAGTCACGAGCGGAATGTGCGGAGGTTGAACAAGGATGCCGTTGAACACCTCGCTTCGGCTCGCGCCAGAATTGCGTATCCGGGGTGCAGGAACTGCAGCAGTCAACGGTGCGGGTGTAGGAAGGGGCGCCGTCATCCATCGCAACGCCGGCAGGCCTTCGGTATAGATCAATGGAATCAGAAGCAGAATCCCTACGCCGACTACTTGCACACCGAACGACATGAGCGTGGTCCAGGTCCGGCGGGGAAAAGTGGCCAGTGTTGAATCACAGAACGAATCAGCAAACATCGGCATCCTCCAGAACGCATGGGCTCTCAGCGGTAAAGACACCGTTTGTCGTCCATCGAGCGTGGATTCAATAAAAATAAAAAGCCGCGAGAATCGCGGCTTGAGGGAACTTCGATTGAGTTTCTGGTGTCGCCCTACTGCTTGCCTTGGGGCTTAGGCGGAGTCGTGGTCGATGGTGTCGCAGGCTTTGCCGCTGGCGTTGTTGCCGGGCGGGCCGCTGGCTTCGCTGTTCCTGGCGGTGGAGCAGGAACTCCGGACTGCGCGTTGTAGGCTTCGACGACAGGCTTTGTGATATCCATCGCATCGCCGGAGAAAATCACGGGGCCTTGGGGCCACTGTTGCGACGTATCGATGACCATGCCAACGTTGTTGCCACTGGCGTACTTGGCTAAAACTGGGAAAAGCTTCTGCAGAATACGCTGGGCGATGACGTTCTGCTCATTTTGAGCTTCTTCGCGAGCATCCTGGACAGAGCGATCGAACAGCTTCTGTTTGCTCTCGATCTGCTTCTGCAGATTCGCGCGAGCTTCATCGTTCATCTTTTCCTGCTGATTCGTAAACTGCTTTTTCAGCGATTCGATTTCATCGCTGGCGCTCTTGAGTTCCGTTTGCTTCGGCTCAAGCTTCTTGCTTAGCGCTGTGAAGTCGCGCTGGCCTTCATTCGTCTGAATGATGGCCTGCTCGATGTTGATGGAGGCGATACGTGTTCCATTGAAATTAAGTGCTGCAGGCGACGCAGCCGCTGCTGATGCTGCTGAAGGGGCGGACGGGACAGCGGCGGCGGGGGCAGCGCCTGTTCCGGCAGCTGGGACGCCAGTTCCACCAGCGGGGGCGCCAGTTTGTGCCATTGCTGCGAGCGACACGCTCATAGTCAAGGCGAGGAAATACCGCGCAAACGTGCTTGTCATTGGATCGCTTTGAACTCCTTGGAATGTTTCATTCGGAATTGCTGGATTTTCGCCCATTCTGACTGGGCCATAACTTGATCACTGGGCAGTTCGTCAGTCAGTCCGACGCCGTGACCAGGGAAGGCATGCCGTGACATCCAGCTTCCTCCACCCAACCTGAAGGCGTTCCCTGTCGCCATTTCTGTATTTCAGGGTGTGGATATCGCGATTATACGGAGCATGGTCAAGCAGCGTCAAACACTCTTGTCCCTGAAACAATTGACGAACTCAGAACGTTGTCGCGACCGAAAAGCGGAACGTCTTTCGCGGCTCGCGGAGTGTATAGCTCTGCGCACCCACGGCACGCTCATAAGTAAAGTCGCCCGCCGCCCCGGCCGGGAACATGTCTCGGGTCACTTTGACGGGAGCATCGGCTTGCGAATCCAAACGCAGCGGGTTGTAAGCCCAGTAAATTCGGAATGGAGCGTTGATGACCGGCAACATCACCTGAAGTTCAAGCCCGGTCGACATACGCGGTACCCAATTTGTTCCAGGCACCGGTCTGAGAATGCCGTCGAAATGTACTTGACTGCCTCCGACGCACGCCAGCCCCGCATCTCGTACCGGACAACCAAAGAAAACGCTGTTGATGTCGTTCAACTGACCCGAGTTGATCCGCAGTTGCGACGTTCTCACAATTGGATTGATGCCGGTATCCAGGAATGGCGCTAGTGCTACCGGTCCGGCGATGGTGAAGCGATACTCCAAGTTGGTCGTGAGGCTCAAATCCCCACCTGGAAAAACGATACGTTCAAACGGAATGGGGACGGTATATTTACGCGGATCGTTCGGGTTATTCGGATTCAACGGAACGGCAGTACCATCCGGATTGGTCAAGGTCACAGTCTGACGATCCGGAAGGAACGCAATGGGCGAAATCGATCGGATATCGAATCCCCGCAAATCGTTGTCGCCGCCAAGATAAAAACGTTCAAACGGTGGCGCGACAATCCCACCATAGCCGGTAAGGAACGAAGCTTGTACGTTGTAGCCGATCGTGTTGCGCTTGTTCTGCATGGGATGAAACTGCTTAAACTGAACGATCGGACGGATTACGTTGACAGTTCCTCCCAAGCCCGCGAATTCCGCCCCCAGGAACAGGCTTTTTCCACTCTTCGGAGCGTAGGCAGCATCCAGAGTATTCAGAGTGAAGCTCGGAACGATCTTGCTGGTCACGATGCCGGACAACGAATTGGGACCAGTAATGCCGCGGAAGGCAAGGTTCGTGAAAAGAGATTTTGACGCGTCGCTGACTGCGACTAGCGACGAGCGGTCGTAGGAATAAACGATACCAACTCGCTTAAATGAACGGCGAAGTGGATAGCTCAGCGAGAGCGAGAAGCCGGTGCTTGACTGCGAATAGTTCTGAAGGTTCTGCAGCTGGAGTGTCGAAAGATCAAGTTTCTGGCCAGTGAAGATTTCGTACTGCTTTGCCTGGTCGTAGCTAAACTTTCTGGTGTAAACAGTGAATCCCAACTGCATCGGGCGGCCATAGAGATATGGCTCTGTAAATCCAAACAAAAGATCGCGCTGACGATTTCCGATGCTGGCCTGGATCTGCAGCGTCTCGCCTAAACCGAGGAAGTTGTTCGTGGTGTAACTGATACCGATGAAGGCGCCGGAAAGACCACTCACGCCGCCTTGTAGACCGATACTGTTCTTCCCTTTTTCCCTAACCTTAAGGATCAGGTCAACTGTTCCGTTCTTCTCATCCAGTCTGCGCTCGGTGATGTTCTGATCATCTGGTTTGAGAGGTTCGAAGTATCCCAATTGGTTCAACCGCAAGAGGCTCACTTCCCAGAGTTGCTGGTTGTAGACCTGGCCTTCTTCAAGCGCGATTTCACGGCGGATGACCTTATCGCGGGTGGTTGTGTTGCCTTCGAATTCAATACGTCGAACAAAGAACTGCTTGCCTTCGTCGACATCTACTTCGAGGAAAATCAGCTTCTTCTCATCATCAAACTTAGTGTCGGGTACTGGAGTGAAGTTGATGTAGCCGAGCTGTCCATAGGCTTTACGCAGATTTTCGAGACCTTTACCAATTTTCTCTCGGCTGAAAATATCGCCATCTTTGATTGGAAAGAGACTGCGAAGAGCTCTTTGATCCTGAACAGCCTTATTGTTTTTGAACGTGATGCTGGCTAGACGATAGCGTTCGCCTTCTTCCAAAGGCATCGTGATATCTACTGCCTTTCCGGCACCTTTTTGAATCAGCGGGATGTGGAATCCGTAATGGCCGGTGTCGTGGATGTTCGTTTTTGGATCTTCCACGATGACCTTGAAGTAGCCGAGGTTCTGATACTCAGCGCGTACACGCTCGACATCTTCGTTGAGCTTGGTGGCGTCGTAAGTTTTGGAGAAGAGAGCTTCCAGAAAGATAGAGTGCGGAATGCCGATGGGTTTCAGGTTCTTCATGGCATTGCGCAAGACGCGGCTCTTTACGTTCTTGTTTCCTACAAACGTGATTTTTCCGACTTTAACTTTGGGTCCTTCTTTGACTACAAAGGTGATGCCCACTGCTGCCGGTGGAATTGGACGGTATTCGGTCCGAATGGTCGCAAATTGCCGTCCGTGCTCGGCTAGTAGCTCTTTCAGCGCAACTTCGGCTTTTTTGATTTTCGTCGGATCGTACTGACTTTCAACGGACAACCCGACCTTGCGCTCCTTGAATCGATCAAGAACATCGCTTGTGGAAACTGAACTCAGGCCCAGGTAATTGATTTCGCGGATGGTCGGGCGCTCTTTGACGTAGATATGTACGACCCAACCTTTCGAAGTCTGCTCACGCTCGAAGCGTATGTCCTCGAAGTAGCCAGTGTTCCACAAAGAGTTGAAGTCGCGCTCCAGAGAGGCGGCGTCAAAGATGTCACCCACCTTTGTAAAAATTCGTGCGCGAATCGTGTCAGCCGGAATGCGTCGATTGCCGTGAATCTGGATGCCCGTAATGATGTCTTGCTGGGCTAACCCAGGCAGGGTGAAGCAAAGGAGGCCGATTACGAAAAATAAGGCGTTGCGCGTCTTGTTTTGATACCAAAACCCAGTAAGCAAGTGGTCTCGCCTGGCGCGGACGTCGCCAAATGCACACGCACGCCGGTTATGCCCTTTCCTCGTCGGAGCAGGGCTTTCCTTAGGATGAAAAAGAATCGTTACTACCTCAAACTCAAGGAGTTAGGAAAACGGCCATTATACGGTAGAGCAAGGCGTAGCGTCCAAGTCTGCGCGCCCTCCGGGAGCCGTTCGAACGGCGTGGATTGGCTCCACTTCAACCAAGACGGAATAAAACGTGGCGGAGTTGCCCATGTCAGTAAGTTTTTCTGACGTCAGCACATTGATGTTAATTTTTTCATTCCGCAGACGAGCCCAATTGAGGCGGGCCGCCACGACTCCAGGTTGAACCGCATCGTTGACCCGAGCGATCAGAGCGATACTTCCCCGGCCATTGAACACTCGTACTTGATCGCCGTCTTGAATGGATCGGGCGCGAGCGTCGACTGAGTGGATCTCGAGCAGATCCGTTTGTTCCATTTCCTGGACAGAGGAGATATTGCAAAACGTTGAGTTGAGAAAATTGTCAGCTTTCCGTGCCAGCAGTTCGAGGGGGTAGAGCTCACGACCCGATCCGGCACGCGACTCCAGAGGTGGTGTGAATTCAATCACAGGATCGAGTCCATGGCTGCGCAGCCCCGGGCTGTAAAACTCAGCCTTGCCAGATGCGGTGCGGAAGCCTCCCCGAGCAAATGGCAGGAAAGCGCCGTCAGTATTTCCGAAGTTCAATCGAATGTGTTTTTCACGTTCGAGTCTTTCGCGGTCGATTCCGTTCAACCATGGATTCTTCGAATCGAGAGCCTGGTCAATCAAATCGTCCGCGGAGTCTTTGAAACAATCATCGTCAAAACCCATGGCCTCGGCTAGACCGCGGAAGAGGTCGACATTCGATCGCGCTTCCCCCAAGGGCGCAATCGCTTGGTTCGATTTCTGAATGAAGTAGTGGCCATAGGCGGCCTGAAGATCTTCATGCTCAAAAAATGTGGTGGCGGGCAATACGATGTCAGCATAGTCGACGGTATCGGTGAAAAACTGCTCGTGAACAACCGTAAACAGATCGGGCCGTTTCAGGCCCCGAATGACTTCGTTGTGGTTTGGACACACTGCAGCTGGGTTTGAGTTGTAGACGAACAGCGCTTTCACTGGCGGATCATCCACCTCATTAAGAACTCTTCCAAGCTCGACCATGTTGAGAGTGCGAGCGTTGCGTCCCAGCGATAGACTCATCAGGTCCGCACGCTCAAGGGCTGCGCGATTGAGCCCAAAAGCACCGCTGGTGGAGAGCTGCAATCCGCCGCCTACTTCCTTCCAAGAACCAGTCAAGCAAGGAAGCATCGTGATAGCGCGTACGGCCATCCCACCATTTTCAGAACGTTGGACACCATAATTGACGCGGATTGCAGCCGGCCGAACTGTCGCGTATTCGCGAGCAAGTCGGACAATGTCCTCCACAGCCAAGCCAGTCCAGTGCGAAACGGCTTGCGGCGTGTAGTCAGCGACCTTGTGTTTCAATTCGTCGAAGCCAATGGTGTACCGCGAAATGTAATCGGCATCTTGAAGAGACTCGGCGATGATCACTTGCATCAACCCGAGCGCAAGAGCAACGTCCGTTCCCGGATTGATCGGCAGATACCAGTCCGCGCATTTTGCCGTTCGGGTTTGGTAAGGATCGATGACAACGAGTTTGGCACCATTTCGTCGAGCTTCCTCAATAAAGGGCCACAGATGAACATTATTCCAGTGGATATTCGCGCCCCACGCAATGATGTATTTCGAGTGGCGAAACTGCTCAGGTTCCGTACCCAGCTTGACCCCTTGAACTGAAAGGATGCCTGCCTCACCCGCGGCCGAGCAGATTGATCGTTCCAGACAGGAAGCACCTAAGCGATGGAAGAAACGCCGGTCCATCGATGCTCCATTGAGCGCACCCAGAGTTCCTCCGTATGAGTATGGGAGGATTGCCTCGCTTCCGAAATCACGGGAAATCACTTTGAAACGCTGTGAAATCTCCGTTAGCGCTTCGTCCCATGAAATCCGCTGCCAAGTTTGCGACTGTTGTACGTTTTGCGAGGGAGATCCTTTAGGAATCAACCGCCGCATCGGGTACAACACGCGGTCTGGCGAGTAGACTCGATCCAGGTACTTTGCGACTTTTGCGCACAAGAATCCGCGCGTGACCGGGTGAGCCGAATCACCTTGTATCTTGATGGCCCGACCATTCTCAGTGGTGATCAACACTCCGCAGGCATCGGGACAGTCGTGCGGACAAGCCGCATGAACAACGGTCTTCATGGTCAACAAATTATATGAGAAGAACGGGCTGAATCAGAACCCAAGACGTGCTTTGTCTCTAGGCCGAGCGCGACCAGCCACCCTGCAAGGGCAGGCAGAACAAAGCCAAGGGCATTCAGTGCGCCATGCATGCTTGCCATTCTGGGTATCGAAAGCCAATCGGTGTTCCTGAACTCCCCAATCGCATAAACCGCAGCCAAAAACATCGACGCAAAACTTGCCAACATTGATAGGGAGAAAAAGACGATTGGTATGGGATTTTTAGACTTCCGGCTTACGAATAGCTGGGCAACCGCGAGGCTTGGAATACACACCGCGAGGAGAATCGCAGCGCACACTTTGATCGAAGGTGAAAAAACAAATCCAGCTGCCAATACGAAAGGAAGTATCACTGCGAAGAGCACCAGGAAAGAAATGAGGCGGGAACTTCGCCCTTGGCGTCGGACATACTCTGCCAAGCCTCCGGCAATTGAAGCCGTGGCGAACCCGGTGTAATGAAAATGGACCGCGGTTAGTAGAACGATCGGCTCTTGAAAACTAGTCAAGTGCTGACCCGACCGAGAAAGTAATAACCATGCGGCGGCCAATGCAAGATCTAATCGTGCTACGGTCACGGCGAAAATGGGCACTGTTGATCTACGTAAACGGGGGAGCGCTCCCAAAGCAAGCAGGACGCAAAAGGTGGCCCAAGCCATTGCAAATAGCGCTGCCCCAAAACCCGGAGGTCGCCAGAAGGCTGCGACCAGCAGCATCGCAGCGCTGGGCTGAAGGAGTCGTGACAGCTGCGCGATCCGGGGGCTCATTGGTGCATACGCTTCCCCCAAATCCACTCCAAGGGGCACTACAACCAATGGCGCAAACAGAAAAAACAGTTCGATAATGCCGAATGGAGCCCGTCCGCTCGCGACTGCCGCAAGAACAAGCGTCCATGCCAGTATTCCGACAGTGATGGAATATCGGGTGAAGCGAACCCTGTCTAGATCAAGCATACGAAACCTCACCAGTAGCGCTTCAGTGCTGCCGATCCGAAAATCATCACGAGTGCAATCAAAGACGCGGAATAAAGAATGTCCAATGCTCTGTGGAGGCGTCTCGTTTCGGCATCGTAGTAAAACCACTGCAATGGGATTCGTAACAACCAGAATGCGGCAATCACCGCGCTCACGAATCTGCCCAGAGCTGTTGCACCTGCCAGCTCACTCGCAAAACCAAAGCAGAGTGCGCTGAAGAAAGCCAGGATGAAAACGATATAAAACCAATGAACATAAAAAACCTGGCGGAGGAATTTCGGGACCGGCGACATGCCTTGTCGGACATGCAGCATCCGAGGTAGTGCGAAGTTGGAAATGACAACCGCTGCTTGAATGCTTCCGGCGAGCCAGATCAGATGAATCATTGAGATTTGATTCGTCATTTTTGCCATCCTTGGGGCGGCGCAGCAGTCACTCCTCCAGGGAGTACCGGGTGTCGACGAATGAACCGACCGAGAATCCAAGCGAGAACCAGCATTGAGAAAACAAGTCCAGCGATTCCCCACTTGATCTGCCCGACGATCGCGAAGACGTTCGGAACGTGCGATTCCATATATGGTTCAGCTTGCATGGCAAAAATGAGTGGCACTAATGAGAGGATTGCACTGGAAAATGCCGTCCAGAACTCTGCCCGCTCTGAGTTGCCACAAAGTTCGGAAAGTTGCTTTCTCAGAGGAAGGTGCAGCCAACGCACAACCGCTACCGAAATGGATAGGGTGATTGCTAGTCCTAAGACAAACAATATCGATGCATTCATTGTTGCTCCGTCTCTGTTTTGTCGGCCTTCAGAATATTCTGTCTATACAGAAAGATTGAACGAAATTTTTTATCCCCCACTCTGAAACAGTTTGCGGATTTTACCTCGGACTTTAAGCGCCGCTTTTAGGGTCCGCGGCGACACCTCGTTTAATTCGCTATAAACAGTGTTCACGGTATCGAAAAACTCCGACATGTCCTGCAAACGTTCACGCGTGTAAGCCTGACCTTCCGCCTTATTCAGTTCGGCCAAGGATTCTTGCAACATACGGACGGTCGGATCGACCTCTCTTTTTTTTCTTTGTTCGACGATAACCCGAAACATCTCCCAGACGTCTTTCAACGACTCATAGTGCTCACGGCGCTCGCCGAGCAGGTGAACTGGTCTAACAAGGCCCCAACTTTCCAGTTCTCGAATGGAGGTACTCACGTTCGACCGCGCAATATTGAGCGTGGTCGCGATGTCTTCTGCAGAAACCGGGCTGGCCGAGAGAAACAAAAGAGCATGTATCTGCGCGACGGTGCGATTGATTCCCCAACGCGTCCCCATTTCGCCCCAGTGCAGAATGTAGCGTCGCTGTATTTGATTAAGCTGCGGCATTTTTACTTTTATTTCTGTACATACAGAATTTACAGAAGATACGAAGGATTGTCAAGTCCTGTTCTGGCCAAAGGAAAAAGCCGCGTTCCACGCGGCTTTGTAAAACACATCCTTCGGCTATTTTTTCAAATCTGCATCACTTCTTTCTCTTTTGCCTTACTCATGTCTTCCATTTTCTTGATTTCATCGTCCGTAAGCTTCTGGATTTCCTCGAGCGCTCGTTTTTCATCATCTTCCGTGATCTTCTTATCTTTCATCGCCTTCTTGATTGCATCATTGCCATCGCGACGAATATTGCGCACTGCCGTGCGATGCTCCTCCAGGATTTTATGAAGATGCTTGACCATGTCTTTGCGGCGTTCTTCGGTTAAAGGTGGCACAGGAACCCGGATCATCTTGCCATCATTCATTGGATTCAAACCGATATCGGCCGAACGTATCGCTTTTTCGATGGAGGCCAGGGAGGAAGGGTCGAAGGGCTGAACGGTGATGAGTTGGGCCTCCGGAGCGTGAACTTGCGCGATCTGATTCAGAGGCATTTGAGACCCGTAATAGTCCACGTTTATGCTGTCGAGCATATGAACTGAGGCTCTGCCGGTGCGAGTCGAAGCCATCTCACGGCGAAAGTCTTCGACAGCCTTATCCATACGAGTTTTGAGCTGAACGTACACATCTTTTAGGGCAGGATTGGCAGCCATGCTGGCTTGCGCCATGAGTTAACTCCCGTAACAAGTAGTCGGCATCAAAACGTTGCATTATAAACCCAAAAACGCCAACAACATGCACGGATCACTTTCCCCGAGGCCCGCTCACGAAATCGCTTTCAGGTCGTCTGAAATTGCTTGCGCTGGCCGACTCGGCGTCCTTGACAGTCGCAGGATCCCCCACGTAGCTTGGCCAGAGTTTCCAGTTGTCTTTCTGCTTTTCATTCGTGAGGCTCCCGATGAAATCCCGTTTCGCCTCGTTGTTGACTGCTTGCTTTTTTACGATGCTCCTCGTTTCGCTTGCCGGCGCAGAGAAAACTTTTCCGAAAGTCCAATTCTCGCAACTCACGTTAGATAACGGGCTGCGAGTGATTCTTGCGCCAGATCACACGGCTCCGGTTCTCGCCATCTCCGTTGCCTACGACGTTGGGTCGAGAAATGAGCGGCCGGGTCGCACTGGCTTTGCGCATCTCTTCGAACACATGATGTTCCAGGGATCGGAGAACGTCGGCAAGGGAGAGCATTTCATCCTGCTCGAGAATTACGGCGGAGATCTCAATGGGACGACGAACGAAGACCGTACGATCTACTATGAAACCGTCCCCAAGAACCAATTGGACCTCTTGCTGTTCCTCGAAGCGGATCGCATGGCGAAGCTGGCTGTTAATCAAGCGAATCTGGACAATCAGCGGAATGCGGTTCAGGAAGAACGGCGTCTTGGAATCGATAATCAACCGTATGGGAAGGCATTTCTCGAAATCGACAGCCTCGCGTATGACTGCTTTGGCTACAAACACTCCACTATCGGATCGATGGCTGACCTCAGCGCGGCAGATCTCAACGATGTAAAAGAATTCTTCCGCATTTACTACGCTCCGAATAATGCGGTTCTGACACTTGTCGGAGACTTTGACCCGGCCGAAGCAACTGAAAAAATCAAAAAGTATTTTGCAGATATCGCACGCCAACCCGCCGCGCCAGCAGCACCGTTGTGTGAAGAAGACCGTTATGGAGAACGTCGCGAAACCATTATGGATCCGTTGGCCCGTGTGCCGATGGTATTGGTCGCCTACCAGTCCCCGCCGGGAAATACACCCGAGAACTACGCCATCCGGGTATTAGCCGACATTCTGGGCACTGGCCAAAGCTCGAGACTCTACGAGGAACTCGTCAAGAACAAACAGCTCGCCACTCAGGTCCAAGTGCAACCTGATGCTCGTCGAGGGCCAAGCCTCTTGTACTTCTTCATCAGTCTTCGTCCTAGAGTAAAGCCCGAGGATGCGGAACGAGCGCTCTACGACGTTATCGACTCAGTCATAAAAAACGGGGTCACGGCTGGCGAGATCAAGAAGGCTCAGATGCAGAATCGAAGGCGGACCGTGACAACACGAGAATCTGCTCTGCAGGTTGCAAACCGGCTTGGGAATAACGCGATTTATTTCAACGATCCAGACCTCATTAACACTTCGCTCGACAAGTTCAATGCTGTCACTGCACAGGATGTTCAAAAAGCGGCAGCGAAATTTCTCGTTCCACGGACCCGAACTGTCGTTGTTGCGCTGCCACCGACTGGCTCGGAACAACCAGAAGCTCACTCGGGAGGACAACAATGAATCCGATCATTAGAAGCGTTGCCTTAAGTTGTCTCTGTGTTGGCATCTTCTTGAGTACAGTGGCGAATTCCCAGGAGAAAGGCACGTCTCCGAAAGCCGTCCAGCGGCTCAATCGAGCACCTGTGAACAAAGAGGTTTTGCAGGTTAAATTGCCGCGCCCGACTGAAGCGAAATTAAGCAATGGATTAACTGTTTTGCTTCTTGAAAGACATAAGCTGCCCACGCTGAACGTGAGTCTCTGGGTCAATGCCGGATCACTTTACGATCCGAAGGACGCTCCCGGTCTCGCAAAATTCACCGCTGAAATGCTGCGCGAAGGCACCTCTCACCGTACCAGCAGCCAGCTCTCCACCCAGATTGACCAGCTTGGCGCCACAATAACTACGCAATCGCAATTTGGATCGACCTACACCCAGCTCGCTGCTTCAGGTTTCGCCGATACCGCAGACGGACTACTGGATCTCATGTCCGACATGCTCATCAATCCCGCTTTTACGGCAGATGAGTTGGACAAGTACAAGAAGCGCCAAATGGCCGCGTTGGAGGAAGAGCGTTCCGATCCTGGCTTCTTGGGCGAGGAGCGCATGTACCGCGCACTTTATGGCAACTTCCCCGCAGCGACGACTTCTGCTACAGCAGAATCAGTCAAGGCGCTGACGTCAGAACAGTTGCGCCAGTTTCACGGCAAGTACTACTTGCCCGGGAATGCTCTCCTCGGGGTAGTCGGCGATTTCGATTCTAAGCAGATGATGGCGCTGCTCGAAAAACACTTCGGTTCGTGGAAGACCCAGCCCTTCAACGCCCCTAGTCTCGGCAGCATTCCTCCAGCGTCTGCTTTCAAGATTTCCCTGGTCGATCGGCCCGACTCCGTTCAAACGAACATTTTGGCGGGAGAACTGGCTGTCCCACGAAACAATCCGGATTACATCCCGTTGCGGGTTATGAACCACGTGCTCGGAGAAGGCGCAACAGGCAGGCTTTTTCTAAACCTGCGCGAAGAAAAGGGCTACACATACGGCGCTTACAGCTACATCGCGGCCGATACATACCCTCGTCCGCTGTTAGCCACAACGGAAGTTCGGACAGCGGTAACGGATGGTTCCATGCACGAACTGTTAGGCGAACTAAAACGACTTCGAGAGGAGACAGTTCCATCTGCGGAGCTAGACGACGCGAAACGAGCCATGGTCGCGAGTTTTGCCCTGTCTTTGGAGCATGATCGCGAACTTATCGACCTATGGATGCGAGTAAAGCACAACAATCTGCCTATCGACTATTGGGATCGCTATCCGGCAGAAGTGACAAAGGTGAGCGCAGACTCCGTTCAGCAGATGGCGAAGAAATATCTTGATCCCGGCCGCCTGCAAGTAGTCTGCGTTGGCACAGCCAAAGAGATCAAGGATGTGCTCTCAAAATATGGACCGGTTGAAGTGTATGACGTCGACGGGAAGAAGGTGTCGCAGTAGAGCGTGTTGATACTGAAATGTGATTTATGCGCTGACCATCGATCCGATTTTTTGTCCCAGAACCACTTTGCGGATATTGCCGCGCTGATTGAGGTTAAAAACGATAATCGGCAGATTGTTGTCCTTGCAGAGTGAGATGGCTGTTGAATCCATCACTTTCAGACCCTGTTTCAAAACTTCCATGTAGGAAATTTCCGTAAACTTCTTGGCATCCTTAACGATCATAGGGTCTGCGTCGTAGATTCCGTCAACCTTCGTGGCTTTTAAAATGGCATCTGCCTTGATTTCCATGGCGCGTAGCGAAGCGGCGGTATCGGTCGAGAAGTAAGGATTTCCGGTACCTCCGGCAAAAATGACGACCCTTCCCTTCTCCAAATGCCGGATCGCACGACGGCGAATGAACGGCTCTGCCACTTGGTTCATTTCGATCGCGGACTGAACTCTCGTGAATACTCCCTGCTTTTCCAGTGCGTCCTGCAGAGCCAGGGCGTTGATGACCGTGGCAAGCATTCCCATATGATCGGCGGACACGCGATCCATATCTTTGGCTTGCTCGGCGACGCCACGGAAAAAGTTCCCGCCTCCGACGACGATGGCGATCTGCACGCCGAGAGATTGCACGTCGGCCAATTCACCGGCGATTTCGTGAATGCGCGCGGACTCAACGCCGAAGCCTTGGTTTGCAGCCAGGGCTTCCCCGGAGAGCTTGAGCAAAATTCGATTGAAGGCTGGAGTCGACATGGTTTCAGTACGCAAACATACCAAAACTAAAAAAGGGCTGCCGAGGCAGCCCTGGTGTTACTCCGGTTTTTGTTCTGTGGGCTTGGTGACCGCCACCGTCTCACCCGCATCCCCAACTTTGAAGCGAGCAAAGCGGCGGACAGCAATGTTTTCGCCCAGCTTGCCAATCTTGGTAGCGATCAGCTGGCCGATACTGACCGTCTGATCCTTAATGAATGGTTGTTCGAGAAGGCAAACTTCCTCGTAGAACTTTTCCATCTTTCCCGTAACCATCTTCTCGGCGATATTGGCCGGCTTGCCGCTCTTGATGGCCTGGTCGAGGTAGATTTCCTTCTCACGATCGAAATCAGCCTTGGTCACATCTTCCTTGCGCACGTACTTCGGATCGCTAGCCGCAATGTGCATCGCGATGTCGTGAACGAGTTCCTTGAAGTCCTCGGTTCGCGCAACGAAGTCGCTCTCGCAGTTCACTTCAACCAATACTCCGATCTTGCCGCCCGCATGGATATAACTGGCCACCGATCCTTCACTGGTCACACGGGCCGCCTTCTTCGCAGCAACCGACACACCTTTCTTGCGAAGCAGAACAACTGCTTCTTCAAGGTTGCCCTTGGATTCGGTGAGGGCCTGCTTACAGTCCATCATGGGAGCTCCGGTTTTTTCGCGGAGCTCTTTTACTTGTGCTGCAGAAATATTTGCCATAGTCGTACTCATGAAGACCTCTGTTTCAAAACTTCAAAATTCCTTAATGCTTGTGCAACTTCGCAAGCTCGAAGCTTCGAAGCCATAAAATTAAACCCGCGCCAGACTACCCGCGCGGGTCGATTTCCCTTGGGGCTCTTGCCCATAGAACTACGGCAAGTCAGGCCTAGAAAGATTTCGTTTCCAGTTGCGCGTCGACGTCTTCAGAGGCTGCCGCCGGACGCTTCCGGGTTCCTGCCCCGAGAACATCTTCCATGCTGATATCTTCGCCGGTATCGACCGGAGCGCCTACGGCATCTGCTGCGACTTCTTCTGAAATAGCGGCGCTCTCGTCAGCACTGTGAACCGCGGCGGCCATTTCGGCCACCTGCTTGTCGCTCATCAACTGAACGCCTTCAACAACCGAGTCGGCGATTTTCGAAGCGAATAGCCGGATCGCACGCAGCGCGTCATCGTTACCAGGAATCACATAATCAACTTCGCTGGGATCACAATTCGTATCTACGACGGCAACGACAGGGATGCCGAGCTTACGTGCTTCGCGCACCGCAATCTGCTCTTTGTTCGAGTCGATTACGAAGATTGCGTCGGGAAGTCTGTTCAATTCCTTGATGCCGGCAAGGTTCGCCTGCAGGTGCTTGCGCTCGCGCTCGAGCTTGATAACTTCTTTTTTCGGGAGTAACTCGTATCGGCCATCGGTGGCCATGTCATCGAGTTCCTTCAACCGCTTCACCGACTTTTGTACGGTGACCCAGTTGGTCAGGAGCCCGCCCAGCCAGCGTTGGTTGATATAGAACATGCCGCAACGCTGCGCTTCTTCGGCGATCGCATCCTGCGCCTGACGCTTGGTTCCCACGAAGAGAACACGCTTTCCTTCGGTCGCCAGGTCTTGCACAAACTTCGACGCTTCCTTGAACATCTTCAGCGTCTTCTGAAGATCGATGATGTAAATACCGTTGCGCTCTCCGAAGATGTATTCCTTCATCTTGGGATTCCAGCGCTTCGTTTGATGCCCGAAGTGAACACCAGCTTCGAGCAACTCCTTCATGGTGATGTTAGCCAAGCAACCTCCTCTTTAGTCTGCATCCGAAGAACGGTTGCTAGTACCTTGTCGATGGTGGCTGTATCTCCGTACGCCGATTTACTAGCGACCATTAACCAGCTACTAGCGACTCTTCAGATTGCCATTCCCGTCCCCGCGCCGCGAAGCACGGGAAGAATTGAACACCTAAAAAACCGACTGTCAGCATTCAGCTTTCAGCCAAAAAACGATTCGTAACCAGAAACTTAAAACGATCTTCTATCGCTTCGAGAACTGGAAGCGCTTACGGGCACCCTTCTGCCCATATTTCTTTCGTTCCTTGCCACGAGAATCGCGGGTGACCATACCCTCGACCTTAAGCTTCTTGCGAAGCTCCGCATTGAATTGCATCAGGGCACGAGCGAGGCCCAGTTTCACGGCGTCAGCCTGTCCGTCAACACCACCGCCAGAAACATTGGCAAGCACGTTGAACGAACTACTTGTTTCTGTGGTCGAAAGGGGCTGTTTTGCCGCCACGCGCTGGGACGGAGTGACGAAATACTGTTCGAACGCCCGGCCGTTTACCTTGAAATCTCCGCTACCAGGACGCAGGTATACGCGTGCGACTGCCGTCTTTCTCCGTCCGGTGCCATAGTACTGAACTGTTTCTGCCATGTTCTCGCTTCTGGCTTCTGGCTGCTTGCTTTCAAGCCACGTGGGCGAAGCCTGCGCCGTCTGCCTAACCTTTCAATCGTAATTCGAATAGAAACTGCTCACCGAAGCCCAAGGTATCTACGCAATCGTCAATGATTCGGGCTTCTGTGCTTCGTGGGGATGTTTTTCACCACGATAGATTTTCAGTTTGCTGGCCATGTGCCGGCCCAACTTCGTCTTGGGGAGCATGCGCGCGACTGCGTCTTCAATGATCAGTTCCGGCTTGCGAGCGAAACGCTTCGTGAATGCTTCCGTACGCAATCCGCCCGGATAGCCGGTGTAGTGGTGATATGCCTTTTGCTCCGCTTTCATGCCCGTCATCTTCACCTTCTCGGCATTGATCACGACGACGTGGTCGCCGGTGTCGAGAAATGGTGTGTACTTCGGATTTTCCTTGCCCATCAGGACTCGAGCTACCTTCGAGGCCAGTCGGCCCAGAGGCATTCCTGAAGCATCGACGACGTACCACTTGCGCGCAATTTCCCCCTGTTTGGGGAAATAGGTTGACATCTGAAATCTCCCAGAATTAAAAAAACGCAAAGAAGACCGCTGAATACCCATCACAGCGCAGAACGCGCAGGGCTCAGGCGGGCAACCGCAGGACTACCAAAGCCTTTAAGATAGCTTAGCTTGTAGAAGATTGTCAACAAACGGAATAGACGCGAAATAGCGTTCGGACCGTCATTCGTATGCCAATGCCTCAATAGGGTCTTTTTGAGCCGCTTTGAAGGCAGGATAGGCAGCCCCCAAAATAGCTCCCACCACAGCGACGATCGTCGCTTTCAAAATCCACCCTCCGGTGACTACCACGCGTAGAAGGGGTAACTTTTGTGTGATACCAAGTTTCGCGGCCAAGCTGAATAGAATTCCGGCGACGATACCGCAAACAGCCAGAAGTATGGTCTCCCGGAGAATCACATTCACGATATAGAGCTTGGAAGCGCCTAGAGACTTCAGAATTCCAATCTCCCGAGTTCGCTCCATCACCGCGGTGTACATCGCTTGGAAGATGACGATGAACCCAATGATTACTGAAATCGCAATTACCACCGTGATGAAACTCGAAAGGCCCGGGTAATTACTGGGCGTCATCATGGACAAGTAATAAGCCATGGACGTTGCTACGTATCGCTCCATTCCCGAAACGGCTTTGATTTCGTTCACGACGGCGTCGGCATTGCTCGGATCGTCCAGCTTTAAGTAAAAGAGAGAAGCTTTGTCCTTGGCTCCCAACAGATCCTGCAATGTATTGAGTTGAAGAAACTTTCGAGCTCCCCGGCCTTGTGCGACGATACCCGCGACTCGAAAGTTGTGATTCAGTATCTCGATGCTATCTCCAGGCTTGATATGTTTGGATTTTGCAAAGAGATCATCCACGAGCACATCATCGTCCCCTCGAAAGGGCCCTCCCGCTAGATAGTGAAATGGACCAGCCAGGCCTTCATAACTCTTCAGATCAATTCCAGCAATTACCTCGAGCGTCCCGGCCGTAGCTACTTGCGTGATTACCGGTGCGACCGTCACGACGTGGGGAAGCTTTTGAAGAACGCCGCCGACTTTTATCGACATTGGCGCTCCAGTGAGACCAACGATAAAAGACGATCCGGGCGGCATCACGATCACGTCGGCGCCAATCCCAGCCTGCCGTGATTTCGAATCGTTCAGAATTCCTAGCGACAGCCCCACAATGAGAAGAATCAGGGTGACTTCAAGCGCGATGGCAACAATCGAGATCAATGATCTCACCGGGCGGTGCGCAAGGTTCGCCACGATCATCTTGTTCATCATTCGTTTTACCCTCGCGACCCCAGCTACGAGCAACTACTGACTGATGGCGCTCTGTGCCGGTTGTTTATCAAGGTTCAGGATTTCAGCTCCAGGGGGCTGCTGCAATGCAAACTGCTGGTCAGTCAGATCTTTATTGAGCTCAAGCTTCACCATCGTCAAGGTGATGTAATAGCCCTCTTGCGGACGTTCAATCTCAATGCGCGATGGAAACTGGATGCCATCGTAATTGGTGTACCCCTCGTAACGGGCGTCGGTGGCGACTTGGCCTTGTTCGTCGTAGACTCGCTGTCGTCGGGGCAGGAGGTCTGTGCGACTAAACGAGATCTTTCGCGCCAAATACCAGCCGCTATCTCCCTTGCGAATCACATTAACTTCATAATCCGGCTGATCCACCCGCCGACCTTTCGCATCAAGTACCGTTTCATAGTCATTTTCGCGAACCGCGATCTCTTTTTCCGGATCGATCGGCGGTAAAAGTAAAGCATCGTAGATGTGCTGGGGTCGAACGTTTTCTAGCCGCTGCTTGGCATTTGGCTTGACGATATCGTTGTGGCCAATAACAAACTTGTTCTTAGCAGGAATCCAGAGCTTGAAGTCCGAACCATTGCTTACCATGTCGAAAGCAGTGTTCCGAACAATTGGGTAGAGGCCAATCATCCTCAACATCGAAGGTTTCCGCGCTAAGACGTAGCCGCGAATCTGCTTATAATCGGTGATCTTGCCTTTTTGCTCGTCTCCCACCGAAGTATCAATGTCCACTGTCGCTTGCATGGACCGCAATTTCTCGGCTTGGGTATCTAGGTAGGCGATCAGCTCCTGCTGAGTAGCCGTTTTGAGGGGGGCAGTGGAGACCTGTCGTTCAATCTTGCGGGTGCGAAACAAGCAGCCGCTCAGCGGAAAAACAGCGATCATGAGCAGGATGACTCGAAAGCGGTTCATTCGGCAGCATTCAATGGCTACAAAATCAATCTAGAAGTATACGGTATCGGAATGGCGGAAAGGCCTACGGCAAAGCCTGCAGTTGCGCCGACCTTGTCCCGCAGGCCAGTCATTGATACGGCACTTCGGTTCCAGCAACAGCAATATTCCACATCGCCGCTTTCGCTTAGACTGGAGGGGCTTGCGCAGACTACTCCTCGTTGCTGTCCTCATTTTGATAGCTGCAGCCGGTTGGCTGGCTTGGGCCCTTCAGTCGCCGATCCGTCCATCGACCCCGACATTTGTGATGTTGCGCCCTGGATTTTCCTCCCGCAGGATTGCCAAGGAATTGAGATCGGCGGGGGTCATCAGGAGTGCCATCGCCTTCAGGCTTTGGCACTACATGCACCGCCGACAAAGCCTCAAGGCCGGAGAATATTTATTCGAACGAGACGCTAACAGCCGCGCAGTGTACGAACGGTTAGTGCGAGGGGATATTTATTTTCACACGGTCACAATTCCTGAAGGGTACACAAGTTTCGATATCGCGCGTCTGATTGAGGAAGCCGGACTAGGCTCCTCCCAAGCTTTTTTGAAGATCGTACAAACCAACACAGACTTAATTAGTGATTTCGCACCGGAGGCTAAATCGCTGGAAGGATACCTTTACCCGGAAACCTACCAGTTCACCCGAACGCAATCCCTGAAAGACATGGCTGCAGCGATGATTAAACAATTCCGGCAAGTTGCGCAGCAGATAGGCTTGTCTTCAGACGTTCACCGCACCGTAATCATGGCTTCTATTGTGGAGAAGGAGACTGCGGTGCCTGAAGAGCGCCCACTCGTGGCAAGCGTCTACTACAACCGTCTGTCCAGGCGGATGGCACTCGATGCTGATCCCAGCATCATTTATGCCTTGCTCCTCGCCAATAAATACCAAGGTGCCCTTCATCATGAAGACATGTTTGTTCAATCGCCTTATAACACCTACCGAAACCCTGGTTTGCCACCCGGGCCAATCGCCAATCCGGGGCGCGGATCCCTTGAAGCAGCCATGCACCCGCAGAATTCCCAATATTTTTACTTCGTGAGCGACGCAAATGGGCGTCACCGATTTGCTCAGAGTATTGAAGAACATAATCGGAATGTGGCGGCGTATCGAAAAGCCATGCGGGGTAAATAGTCACAACAGCTAGCTTTCTTCCGACTCACGGAGCGAAATTTGGGCTTCCATCCAGGCTTGAAGGATAAGTACAGCCGCCATTCTGTCTACGGCTGCTGCGCGTTTGCTGATGCTGATGTTGCTTTCCCTCAGAACCCGATTCGCCTCAGCTGAAGTGAGGCGCTCATCGAAGAGGTGTACCGGAAGTCGAGTGCGTACGCGCAACTCTTCTGCGAA
The DNA here is from genome assembly GCA_036265385.1 of Terriglobales bacterium. Lineage (GTDB taxonomy): Bacteria > Acidobacteriota > Terriglobia > Terriglobales > Acidobacteriaceae > DATAPD01. The sequence goes on along the minus strand of DATAPD010000018.1, from coordinate 78,271 downwards.
ATGGCGCATCTTCTCCGACTGCATTCCCTCTGCACCGCTCAAGCGGAGAGGCAGTCCGATAACGATCTCCCGCACGTGATGTTGTCGGATCAGCAGATCGAGAGCGGCAAAGTCAGCTTTCTTGTTTTTTCGCTGGAGCGTTTCTAGGCCCTGTGCGGTAATTCCAAGTTCATCCGAGATGGCAACGCCGATACGCTTTGACCCGACATCAAGACCGAGAACGCGTCCCTGGGTTCGCTCCGCCGGTTGTCGAGTTCCGTCCATGGATGGGCCGATTATAGAATCTCGCTGTTTAAGGACACGATGAGCGAAGCGGAAAAAGCCGGCGCTGAAGTCAACATTACAACGCGACCCCGAAATTGGGCGCTGAATGTCATCGCAATAGGTGTGATGCTCGGCCTGCTCTATCTCGGAGAGTTAGTCCTCGTCACGATCCTAATCTCCGTCCTGCTCACATTCATTCTGGCACCAGTCGTCGATTTTCTCGTTCGCTTGCGTTTGCACGTAAGCCTGGCATCGCTAGTAGCGGTGGCTTTACTGGTTGTGCTGGTGTATGGCGTTTTTTACTTCTCGTACAGCCACGCAGAAACTTTCTTCGATAACCTGCCCCAGTATTCCAAGCAGATCCGCGCAATGCTTGGGAAGTTCCGACAGAAAGCTGAGGACATTCAGAAAACAACAGAACTAGTGCCTCCCACCAATGAGGAAAAAACGGCACTCAAGGTCCGTCCAACCACAAACTGGACAGACATCTTCTCCCATGGATTCACCACGGTTACGGATCTAGTACTCGCAACCAGCTTCGTCCCCTTCCTCATATTTTTTATGTTGAGTTGGCGCAATCATGTGCGCTCCGCCACTGTCATGTTATTTCCGCTTGAACATCGACATGCAGCCTTCATGGCACTGGGATTGATCGCGAACATGGTGCGCGCATTCATCCTTGGCAATCTAGTTGTCGGATTGTTCATGTCAGTGTTGAGTGTTGGCATCTTTTGGTTCTTACACGTGCCTTTCTTTTATTTCGTAGGGTTTATCAGCGGATTTCTTAGCCTGGTTCCCTATCTGGGAGTAGTGCTGGCCATCGTTCCCCCCTTGGCCGTTGGCGTCGGTGCGATCTCTCCAGCCGATGTTCTCATCATCGCTGCGTCGGTCATCGCTTTGCACATCTTTGCGATCAACGTTCTTTATCCGATGGTTCTGGGGCGAAGATTGGCGCTCAACCCACTGGCTCTTACGATTTCACTGTTGTTTTGGGGTTGGATGTGGGGAGCGGTCGGTCTAGTACTGGCAGTCCCAATCACCGGAACTCTCAAGATCATCTTCGATCACATTGAGTCGATGAAACCTTACGCGGAGTGGCTGGGAGACTAAATAGGATTCGCGAGCTGCAGAATCTAAGCTTCGAACTCCGAGGCTTCGGGGAAACGCAGGTTGCATTTTGCGAGGGCCTTGGTAAGAACATCTTCCACAAGGCGCTCTTCACAATTCTTCGCCATGGCAAGTTCACTTACTAGAAGGTAACGAGCGCGCTCGAGCATCTTCTTCTCGCGGAAGGAAAGTGGTTTGGAGTTCGTGAGAAGCAAAAGGCTTTTCAAAACAGCGGCAACTTCTAAAAGTGAACCCGTCCGCATCCGGTCGGAATTCTCCTTGAATCGGTCCTTCCAATCCGCATTACTGGACGTCTCAACGTCCGTCAGGAAATCGACGACTTTCTGAGCCTCACCGTTTCTGATCACGCGCCGCAACCCCACACTCGCCGCATTCTGAAAGGGGACCATGACGGTGGCACTACTGGCTTTGATTTTCAGAAGGTAATAGCGTTCGACGGTGCTCCCGATCGTTCGACTGCTGATCTGTTCGATAACTCCTACACCATGATTGGGGTAAACAACTTTGTCGCCTATGTGGAAATTTCCATCGCCAATGATCATTCAGGACACCCAATTCGCGCGAGAAGGAAGGACAAAAACGAACTTGTTCAATTGTAGGTGCGCCATGACCAAAAGGCAATTAACGGGGATGGACATCAGAGCCGCATCCAGACGTAAAGTGAGGTAAGTACCTCACTGACAGTGAGTTGTAACAGGATCGTCCCGCACAGTTGCATTTGCAAGTGCACCGCCGCGATCCCGCGACGGAAGCGAAGTCGGGGGTATAATCTTTCGAAGCATGCCTGAGCACATCAAGAAAAAATTGCAAGACGAGATCAACGCGCTTGAGTACGAACTGAGCCACGATCTTCCGAAAGAACTGAAAAAAGCTGTCGCACTTGGTGACCTGAGCGAAAACGCCGAATACCACATGGCGAAACAGCGCCAGGAGTTTGTGAAAGCGCGTCTTCGCCAGCTCGGGAGAAGGCTTGCCGATCTTTCACTCATCAATCTCAATAACATCCCCAAAGATAAGGTGGGCCTCGGCTCGACAGTTAAGGTTTACGACAGCGACAAAGGCGAGGAGATTGAGTACAAACTGGTGACCAGCGAGGAGTCTGATGTTGCAGCCGGAAAGATTTCGACAACATCTCCTATTGGCAGGGCGCTACTCAACAAGAAGGTCGGGGATGCGACGGTCGTCGTCACTCCTAGTGGTAAACGGGAACTGGAAGTTTTGAAACTTACGACTATGCACGACGAAACCCAGGCCGAGGCTGACGCCCAGTGACCTGGACTAGCACGTTCGGTCGGGCCTGCGGCGTCCTGTTGGATACGATCGTTCGCTGGCTTGCATTAGCGCGAATCAACCCCAATGTCCTTACCTTTTTTGGTTTAGTGATTAACTCCGTCGCGGCATTCCTCTTCGGCTATGCGAACGGAGACACTCAGCGCAAGCTGTTTTTCTACGCGGGATTGGTCATCATCGGATCCGGTTTTTTCGATCTGGTCGACGGTCGGGTGGCTCGCGCTTCGAATCGTGTTACGCGATTTGGTGGCTTCTTCGATTCCGTCGTCGACCGCTATAGTGATGGGTCACTATTCTTCGGTCTTCTCGTCTTTTATGCGCGCGGCAATCGCTTCTTTTATGTCGTTTTAACTGCGTTCGTTATGATCAGCTCCATCATGGTGAGCTACACCCGCGCACGTGCTGAATCTCTCATTCCGTCCTGCAAAGTTGGCTTCATGGAGCGCCCCGAGCGACTCGTCCTCCTGATTATTGGGGCACTGTTCAACCGGATGACACCCGCTCTCTGGGTGATTGCAGTCATCTCAACACTAACGGTTATCCATCGAATTCGATACACCTGGCAACAGACGAATCAGATCGAGCCAAGTGCACATCCGATCCGAGCCGCATAGATTTGAGATGACCCGTAGCTGCTAGTGCTTGCGTAAAAAGTCAATCACAAGCGGATTCACAATCTCGGGTTGCTCGTAAAATCCAACGTGTGCCGCGTCGTCCAGGCTGTGGAACTCGGCCTGTGGAACGGCTGCCAAGATCAATCGGCTGGTTTCAAATGGCACATCCTTATCTTTCTTGCCCCAAACAAGAAGCACTGGTTTGCCGCTAAGTCCCAACTTTCTGTAATCCTCGCGGTCATCGCGGCCAACAAATTCCCTCAATGTCGAAAGTAGTGCCGCTCGCGTTCCTTTGAATTTCACTTGAGTCGCATACCTATCGAAATAGTCCGGATACCGCTCGGGATGCACAAAATCCTCTTTCTGGCTCGCAGTCATGTGCGGTGCAATGCTGGTACACATCACGTACTCGCCGAAGTAGGGTGTCATAAATCGCCACGGCATCGGCTCGCCTTCAAAGTAACCCGGATCGAACAAGGTGATACTCCGTACCTGTTCTGGATGTTGAGCAGCAAACGCCACTACAACCGGCCCTCCTAACGACGACCCCACCAAATCCACTGGGCCACTCACATGCAGGGCAGAAAGTAAATCGGATAACTGACTGACGAAAAGTTTCGCGTCGTACTTGACTTCCGGACGGTCAGAATATCCGCGGCCATACGCGTCGTAGCGAAGTACTCGAAATCCAGCTGCCACTAACGGCTGAAATGTGTGGTCCCACAAAAAATACGGCACTGAAAAACCATGCACCAGGACCACGAGTCGACCGTCGTTTGGACCGGCCAGTTCATAGTGAGTAATTCCTTCGGGCAAGGCGATGAAACTACCACCTGCTTCCAACCGCGCTTTTTGATCTAACTGCCGGTTCTCGAGATCATGTCTCGCGCATTGCCATTCCGCAAAAACTGCAATAAGTCCCCCGAAAATCACAATCAGTGCAATCAGATAAATGAGAGCTCTCCGCATCTCCGGCTCCTTTTTCGAACGCGATTCTATATGCAACCGAGAGGTCTCCGCAGGATAGCCTGCTACACTAACCCGTCGTTTTCTTAGAGTTGTGAGGTCTTGTTCCGACGTATGAACCCCGTTTTAGTTGTGCATGGCGGCGCATGGGCAATTCCTGATGACATGGTGGAAGCTCACCTGAACGGCGTTCGCAACGCATTGGCCGCCGGATGGAAGGTGCTTGAAGGAAATGGTTCTGCTCTCGACGCTATCGAAGAAGCCGTGGTCGTCCTTGAAAATGACGAGACCTTCGATGCCGGCCGGGGCAGCTTTCTCAATCGAGATGGCAAGGTCCAGCTTGACGCTTTCATGATGGACGGATCAACTCTGCGCGGTGGTGGAGTTGGCTGTGTCGAGCGCCTTCGTAATCCGATTCGCGCGGCCCGTAAGATTCTTAGCGACAGTCCTCACGTTTACTTCGTCGGTGAAGGTGCTGAACGCTTCGCCGAGGAACATGGAATCCCTCTCTGTGACAACAAGGAATTGATCATTCCCCGAGAAATTGCGCGACTGCGCGAATACCAGACCCACGCTGCGGAACAGCCGGATCTTTTTGCACCCACGATTTCTCACGACACAGTTGGTGCGGTTGCTCTTGATAGCACCGGCAACATCGCGGCTGCGACCTCAACCGGTGGAACGCTGAATAAGGCTCCGGGCCGGCTCGGCGATTCTTCGTTGATCGGCTGCGGATGCTATGCCGATAACGGAAGTGCGGCTGCATCGACCACAGGCTGGGGAGAGCCGATCATGAAATTAGTTCTGGCGAAATGGTCGGCAGACCGGGTTGCTGCCGGCAATCAACCGGAATGGGTTGCGCAAGAAGCGATGAACTATCTGAAACAGCGTGTGAACGGCCACGGCGGGATTATTTTGCTGGATGCTCGCGGCCGAATCGGAATCGCTCACAACACTCCACGCATGGCGTGGGCACTCAAAACCAGTTCCCGCGAGGACTTAGGTATCGAGCGCTGAATATCCTTCGTTGCCTAACGGAGATTTGCGCTAACTAACTGTATCCACTTCGGTTAAAGCAACTTGCTTTCCCGCTCCTAGTAATGTAAAAACCAGCGGTACTCAGCACTTCTACAACGTGAGCATCTCTCGGAAGCTAGCCACGGACCAAAGCTCGCTTTCTGCCACCGCTCGACCCATGCGGGGTGGCCGACCCAGGAGACCTATGAAATTCATGATGCGGACCTCTGCCCTGATCCTTCTGATTTGCGCATTGAACATTTTCGCCACTGCCCAGAGTTCTGCGACTGGCGATCTTCGAGTTACGGTGCGCGACGAAAAAGGCGCTGCCATCACAACAGCGACTGTAACTGCGCGAGATCAGGCCAAGGGCATTGACCGTTCGACCAGCCTTAACACGGATGGCGAATACCGCATCCTCCAGCTGCCTCCCGGAACATACACTGTTTCCGTCGAAGCACAGGGTTTCGGCAAGACTGACGCCCCCGATGTCAGTGTCACAGTCGGCCAAGCGCGCGATCTTCCAATTACTTTGAAGGTGGCAGGCGGCCAGACTGTCATTGAAGTGAGCACGGACGCAGCCGTGGTCGAAACGACTCGCAGCCAGACCACGAATACCGTCGACCAAAGACAGATCGACAACCTCCCCATCAACGGTCGGAACTACATCAACTTCGCTCTCACGGATTCGCAGGTTGTACGCGACAACGCACCCAACATCGGCGCGGCTCCTACATCTGGCTTGAATATCAGCGGTCAACGCGCGCGTTCGAACCTCGTGAATGTCGACGGCGCGGATGCAATCGACAATTCCACGAACGGCGTTCGATCCACGGTCTCGCAAGAAGCGGTGCAGGAGTTTCAAATCGTAAGCAACAGCTACGCCGCCGAGTACGGGCGGGCATCTGGGGGCGTTGTCAACATCATCACTCGCTCGGGCTCCAATAATATTCATGGCGATGTTTATGGCTATCTCCGCAATCGCAAAATCCAGGCCGTGAATCCATTCAGCACCGTTAGCGATCCCGCCTACACGCGGGTACAAGCTGGCCTGGCACTCGGCGGTCCGATCAAGAAAGATAAGGCCTGGTATTACTTGTCTTACGAACTCACGCGCAGGCACGAAACCGGGTTCTCGAGCATCGGACAAAACGGGTTCGGCCTGACAGACTTCGACGCGACCAACCTCTTCGCGCCAGGAGCCCCAGCTGGCACGCTTATGATGAAGGTGACTCCTGAGCAAGCCATCTTTCTGAACAGCGCTCCTGTATCCCCCGACTTACAAAAATATGCATTTCTCGCGGGTGGTTCATCCGGAATTGCGCTCGACGGCAGCTATCCTTTGTGGTTTGCTGCTATCGCTCCGCCGGCTTCGAACGGCAGCCAGTTGTCGCAGTTCCCAACCTCGTGCAATCCCGGCAACTTACTCTGCAACGGCCTGCCCTCTTCATTCCTCACGCTCAACTCGCAGGTTGGCAACTTTCCTGTTTACGAAAACACCGATCTTTATTCGCTCCGCGTCGACTACAACGTCACGAACGCGAATCGTCTAATGCTCCGCGGCAACGTGAGCCCCAGCCGAGTCACGGGCATTGAGGTTAATGGCCAGAACCAGACCTTTGGACAGAATGCCTTTTCCCGTACCTCGGCGCAGGATTATCACGACTGGGCCGTGGCGGCGCAGGACACGCAAACATTCGGGAACAACAAAATTAACGAGTTCCGTTTTCAATATGCGCGGCGCGGATTGTCGTACTTCTACAACGATGGACCTGGCGGATCGAATGCGGCTATCAATATTCCCGGTTTCGCATTTTTCGGACGAGAACCTTACAGCTTCATCGAGAGAACCGAACAGCGTTATCAGATTGTGGACAATTTTTCGATCAGCAAGGGCCGTCACGATATAAAGTTCGGGGGCGATTACAACTACATCCCGGTTGACGCGATCTTTACCGTCAATTACGGCGCAGTGATCAACTTCGGCGGACTGGATGCTTCGCAATTAGGGTTTCCAGCAGGTTTGGGCATACCCGCGTTTTCGCCCGTTCAAGCTTATGGTTTAGGAATTCCGAGCTCATATGTGCAGGGAGTCGGCAATCCAAGTGACTCCTTCAAGAACCAACCGATGGGCTTCTTTTTCCAGGACGCTTGGAAGATTAGACCAAATCTCACACTCAACTACGGCGTTCGTTACGATCTTGAGATTCCGCCGAAGTTCACACCTCCGAGTGCTCTAGCTCTGGCGGCTTATAACCAACTCGGACTGCAGAAAGGAATTGATACTGACAAAAACAATTTCCAGCCGCGAATCGGACTCGCCTGGGATCCGCATGGTGACGGCAAGAGTGTATTTCGTGCGTCTTATGGAATCTTCTACGACCACCCGCTGCTCGGCCTGTACTTCTTGGGTGACGCGTCCGATGGATCGAAGAGTGGACAGCTATTGTTTGTCGGCGGCTCGCCTTGTGGCCCAGATCCAGCTAAAGCAAGCCCGGCTAATCTGAATGCATCGAATATCTTTCAGGGTATTCTTGCAACCAATGGCTGCTTGCCAGGTAGTGACTCGGTTTTGAACATGGGATATCTGCCCAATGAGCAGCGGTTCAATCCGTCAACGCCAAATTCGCTTTTCATCAATCAGAACTACCTTACGAATTCGCCATTTGCGCCCGCATTCTTCCCGCTCGCGTTCCAACCTTTCGGATATCCCCAGGGCAAGGGTTTCGTGTATGCGTACTCGCAGCAGATCAATCTCAGCTTCGAGCATGATCTTGGGTCCGGCTTCGCCGTGAACTTGGCCTACAACTACAACGGCGGCCGACATCTCAATCGGCCAATCAATGCGAACACGGCGAACGGCGCGTTGCTCACGCAAAATTGGCAAGCGGCCGTTGCTGCGGCAACAGCTGCAGGAGTGCCGCAGACCGATCCGAACTTCCCGACTAATCCTTTGTTCGTCGGAACCTCGGATCCGTCTGTGCTAGCACCATGTGGCATCGGGCCGGCGGGTCCGTACATCCCCGCGGCTCTCGTGAATTTCTTCCGTCGGTCTGGATTTAACCCGTCGCTGATGCAAGCGTTCGCGCCTTGTGTGCCGCTAGCGACTGCAGTGTTGCAGGGCGCCGGGATCAGCGCATCGTGTGATCCAACTACATTGCAAGACTGTGTTCCGTTCAGCGATATGGACGCGAACTATTCGAATGGCAGCTCCGTTTACCACGGTTTCACGGCGAACCTCAAAAAGCGTTTCTCGAATCACTACGAATTTTTGGCGTCCTACACCTGGTCGCACTCGATCGATGACTCTACCGACCTTCAATCCCCGCTTGCCCCCCAAGACAGCTTCTTCCCATACTTGGAAAGGTCCAATTCGACCTTTGATCAACGCCATCGATTCGTCTTCAGTGGTGTCTTCCAAACGGGCGGCTTAACGGGTGGAAGCTTTCTACGACGGTTAGTGAGCAACATGACGTTCTCGCCGATAGTTGAAGTTGCGTCCGGACGCCCCTTCAACATCCTCACTGCAGAAAACACCAACTTTCAGTTCTCTCCTAACACGGCGCGGCCGAGAGTCGTTGCGGCGGGAACACCCGCCAATGCCTGCGGCCCGACCATCCCATCTCAATTCTCTCCGACAGGCGCCTATCAATTGCCATGTTTTATCGATGGATTCGATGGAAGCCTAGTCTCGCTGGATGGGACACTCGGACGAAACGCTGGCGTGCGGCCCTGGACGGTTTTCAACGATCTTCGAATCGCGAAACAGATTAGTATCGGCGAGCGCATCAAACTGGAAGGCATTGCTGACATCTTTAATATCGCGAACCGCGTCAACGTTGCGGACGTGAACATACTCTGGACCGATGCTGGTCGGGCCACATCGGCTTACGATCCGCGCCAGTTCCAGTTCGCCTTGAAACTGCACTGGTAAGTCAGACGTTTGCGATTGAGATTGTGATTTGGAGTACTTGGCCCTCTACGATTCTCTTCCGTGGAGGGCTTTCGTTTGAGAAGCCTAAATTTTCAGTTCAACAACCGTAGCTCCACCGCCGCCTTCGTTTTGAGGCGGTTCCGTGACAGACACAACTTGTGGATGCTTCTGCAAATACTGACGGAGAGCTTTCCTTAAAATTCCCATCCCGCTCCCGTGAACGACTCTGATTCGAGGCAGCCCAGCAAGAAACGCGCGGTCAATAAACTTTTCGACTTCGCTGGTGGCATCGTCAACTGTCCGTCCAATCACGTTGATCTCGGACGGGGTTGCCACATCTTCTTTCAATGACACCGAGATTCCGCGGGCACGCGCAGCTTTGAGCGGAGAATCGGCGGATCGGGCTATCACTTCTGCAATGTCCTCGCGCGCAATCTTCATCTTCATCGCGCCGATTTCCACCTCGAAATGATTGTCATCGATCTTTCTTGAAACAAGGGCCGGACGACCCACGGATTTCAATTTGACTGTATCGCCCTCGCTCACGTGCTTCACGATCTGTGGTTGTGCATGAGGATCGTCGCGATCCGCTCCGGTTGAGTGTGCCACTACTGTTGAATCGAACTGCTCGCGAAACTCGCGCCGCATTTTTGCGATTCGACGTTCGGCGTCTTTGGACAGCTTTTGCGCCGCCGCTCGCTCCTGAACCGCATTGACCGCTTCTCGTGCGTGATATTCGAAGTCCTTGAACAAGGTTTCCAGCTTCTTTTCCATTTCACGAATCTTGGCTTGCTGCTCGTTGCGTCCCTCGGCCGCCAAACGCTTTTGCTCGCGGTCCACTTCGCTTTCCCGCTCGCGAAGTCGTAAACGTTCGCCCTCTGCATCCTTCATCTCAGAGTGCAAGCGATCGAGAAACTTGGCTACATCCTGCGTCTGAGAAGTTAGGCGCGACCGTGCATCCTCGGTAATCCGCGGGTTGAGGCCTAGTCGCTGGGCAATGTTGATTCCGGCGGAGGCGCCCGGCACCCCTATCTTCAGCTCGTAAGTGGGCTGCAATGTCGCCTCGTCGAAACCGACCGCGGCATTCACGACACCCGACGTGTTCACCCCGTATACCTTGAGCGACGTGTGATGAGTCGAAATGATCGTGAAACAGCCAATTCGTCGAAAATAATCTGCGATAGCAACGGCAAGTGCGGCACCTTCTTCGGGGTCGGTCGCCGATCCCAGTTCATCTAGCAAGACGAGCGAAGCATCAGTCGCTGTGCGCGAGATGAAATCGATATTCGTGACGTGAGCCGAAAACGTCGAGAGGTTTTGCTCGATGGACTGATAATCGCCAATGTCGGCAAGAATCGAATCAAAGATGGGCATCGATGCGCGATCCGCTGGAATTGGGATACCGGATTGCGCCATCAGGGCGAGTAGACCGACCGTTTTTAAGGTGACCGTCTTTCCGCCTGTATTCGGGCCGGTGATAACCAATTGACGGCGGTCACCCTCCAGTTCAATGGTCACTGGAACAGCATGCAATCCCTTTGCCTTCAAATTACGTTCCAGGAGCGGGTGACGCGATCGGTGGAGAATCAACCGTGAATTATCCGCGACTGAGACCGGCACACATCCGTATTCTTCGGCGAACCTCGCTTTTGCAAATTGAAGTTCAAGTTCACCCAAAATGTTCGCGGCGGCCTGGATCGCATCCGCATGCTGGGCGATGCTTCGTGTCATTTCCTGCAGGATGCGATGAATCTCCGCCAGTTCCTCATCCAGCAAACGAACTAACTCGTTGTTTTGCTCGATGGTTTCAAGCGGTTCCACAAATACTGTTTGACCGCTGGAACTCGCTCCATGAACGACACCTTGCACGCGCCGCTTCTGTTCGATCTTGACGGGAATGACAAAGCGCTCGCCACGAATGGTGATGAGCTCATCCTGAACACTTCCGCCCTCAGCCAAGCGACGCAGATAACCACGCAGAGATTCCTGGATCTGCTTCTTCTGCTTCTCGATGTCGCGCCGAATTCGGGACAATTCGGGCGACGCCCGATCGTCGAGCGTTCCGTCCGGAAGGATCTTGTTTCGAAACCCACGCAAGAACCCGGAGAAATCCAGGATGCCTTCTGAAAGCTCGCGGATCATGCGCCAGCTGTCGCGCATTGCCGCGGGAGGCTCCTGCACGATACGCCGCCATTCGGCGGCTCGATCCGCGACCAGCACCACATCGCGTATCTCTGACGTTTCCAGAGCCGTTCCAGAGATATGGGATTTGTTCAACAAATCGTCGATCTCGAAAAGTTGTGAAAAATCGAATGAGCCACCGACTCGCCGATACGCACGGATCTCTTCGGTCATCTGGTGCTGGCGCTCAATCCATGAGCGGTCACTAGACGGGGCTAAAGAGCCGACTCGGTTCGAGCCAAGAGGCGAGTTTGTGTATCCGCGCAGAAGCTCACGTAGCGACTCGAATTCAAGAACACGAGCACTGGTATGCGCGACGATATCATCGGCAGACATCGTCTTTCATGGTACAGGATCAACTCGGAATGACGATGGTGGTGATCAGCTGGTCGCCCATGCGACAGCCCTTTGTTCGCGGGAAGCTGCGGGCAGTCGTACCACAAAAACCGCTCCGCGCTCGGGCTTGTTGTAGCAGGAAATGTGTCCGCCGTGATCTTGCATTACCCCATAAGTGGCGCTCAGGCCCAGGCCCGTACCTTTGCCGATCGGCTTAGTCGTATAAAATGGATCGAATACACGCTTCGGTTCGCGGATGCCGGGGCCCGAATCGGAGAATTCCAGCACTATCTCATCTTCAACTTCGTGAGCTGATACTAAAACTGTTCCGCCGCCGTCCTCCGTAACCGCATCTATGGCATTCGTTATGATTTCTAAGAAAGCCATAAACAACTGATTGTTGTTGCCGTTGACCTTTGGCAGATTCGGCGCCGCTGTCAGCTTGATTTCAATTTTGCGCCCTTCCACTTTAATCATTTGGGTGTGAACAACACGATGTAGCAGGGTTCCAATATCGATCAGCGACTTCTCCGCAGGGGCCTGTTGCGCAAAACTTAAGAGGTCAGAGACCAGATCGTTCGTTCTCAATGCCTGATGATGAATTTTCTGCGCCATCTCGCGCTGGTCCTCCCCCAACGACACGCTCGACGACAGCAGCTCTGAAAATCCTAGAATCGAAGTTAAAGGATGACGTAATTCATGAGCTGCGCCAGCGACCAACTCTCCTAACGATGCCAATTTTTCCTGTTGCACGACCTCCGTCTGCAGTCGCTGCAGATTGTCGAAGTTAGAATGAGACGCTTCCAGCAGAAAAATCAATTCGCGATCCAGTAGATATTGTTTCAGGAAGATGAATATCCCGAATCCTAGTAGAGTCACGCAAACAGTGATCAAGCGAAAGTTGCGTAAAGACTCAGGCATTGATTTGTCATAGAAAGCGATCAGTGCGAGCAAAGGGAGAGAAAGCATTGCAAGCATCGCCAGGCGGGGTGCCAGTTGCCTCGCCGCTCGTTCTGGAGCTGGTGCCGGCGCGAAATCTTCTGCCGGACCATTCGCCTGCAGCGCTGTCCAGAAAAACCATGAAACCGAAGCAAGGAAGGGGATGTCGTAGAGACTTCCCGAGAAGTACAACCCTCGCGCGATGGCTGCATTCATCGATTCTGAGGCGAGTGCATAAAGAGCACTGGCGAGAAAAAGATTCCAATAGACCTTCCGCCAACCCTTCTGTGCTGCGAGTGCGGCTGCGCCCAAAACTCCTGAAGTTAACAAGTTCTCGATGAAGTACAGCCGATCATAACTTCGGCTGTACACGTCCACGTTCATCGCGATGTATTCTTCGGGGTAAACCACGAATGTGTAAACGAAGACCCACCACAGCAGCAACATCAGGAAACTGAGAGTACTGAAATGCAACTTATGCTCATCGCGGGCTCGGTGCGGACGAAGCGCGATCGCGGCCATAAATGGCACAAGATGCATGAAGAGGATGATGTCGCCCACGAATGGATCTGGTAACGGTTTGCGAAGGACTACTTCATACCAGGTCCAGAGCGCTTGGTTCGAAGTCCAGAGGAAGAGCCCGGAAAAAATCAAAATCCAAAAGATCTTCGACTGGCCGTGCATACGCGGAATATTCCGAGCGGCCGCGGCGGTCATCGCGAACATCCCGAGTAAAGCCAGGATATTGCCGCCTACGATGACAACTGGAGATCTTCCGAGCGCCACCGACACGAGGGACCACGCCAGCAAAACCGCTGCTGTGCCGAACGCCCACCAATGTCGCCGGATGCTTTGCATGCGCCTCCGTGTACTCTAACTCCGTGAAGGTGGGAGGGTTAGATTACAAGTGGGTGCCGGGGAGTTACTTCCGTACTAAGGTTGGCATCAGTGGGGTCCTCGCTGTGCCCCCGCTCGACCAGGTGATTCAGATCACAGCCTCAAGTGATGTGAAAACACAAGGAACCTTCAGCTGGCGCTGCTAAAATCGAGTCATTATGGCGTTTCCGATCACGCGCCTTCGCCGCCTGCGCCGCACTGAAACCCTACGTTCCATGGTGCGGGAAACACACCTCACCCCTGAAAACTTCGTTTATCCGATGTTTGTTTGTCCCGGAGCTGGCGTGAGAAAGGAAGTGCGCTCCATGCCGGGAGTATTCAATCTCTCGGTCGATGAAGCAGTCAAAGAAGCCCAGCAAGCATCTTCTCTCGGCGTACCATCCGTGATTTTGTTCGGACTACCCGAATTGAAAGATGAGATGGCGACCGGCGCCTGGGCGGATGACGGAATCGTTCAGCAAGCGGCTAGGGCCATCAAACGCGAATTGCCGAATCTCGTGATCATGGGGGATGTTTGTCTCTGTGAATACACATCCCACGGCCACTGTGGAGTCGTGAAAGCGGCTCCGCAATCTTTGGGCGCAGCGGTGGCAACGCCACCGGCCACTACTGAATACGAAATCGTCAATGATGCGAGCCTTGAACTCTTGGCTAAGACAGCAGTTTCCCAGGTCCGAGCAGGAGTCGACATCTCTGCCCCATCTGACATGATGGATGGACGTGTCTCTGCAATTCGCAAAGCGCTCGACGCGGCAGGCTTTTCGAATACTCCAATTCTCGCTTATGCAGCCAAATTCGCTTCGGGTTTTTATGGGCCATTTCGCGAAGCAGCCGACTCCGCACCACAGTTTGGAGATCGCCGTTCGTATCAGATGGATCCTGCGAATATTCGGGAAGCAATGCATGAGATCGAACTCGACGTAGAAGAGGGCGCAGACATGATCATGGTGAAACCAGCCATGCCCTATCTCGACGTGATTGCTGCTGCTCGGGAGCGATTCGACTTGCCTTTGGCGGCATACCAGGTTTCCGGCGAGTACGCGATGATTGAGGCCGCCGCTCGAAATAACTGGATCGATCGTGACCGCGTCATGATGGAATCTCTGCTGTCGATTCGTCGCGCTGGAGCGAGCATTATCCTCACTTACTACGCGAAAGATGCGGCTCGCTTGCTTGCGTGAGGTCCAAGCGAAGTTCAAAACAATCGAACATCTGAAATCGCAAAATGATTTCCGTTCTCCATCTCGGCCAACTTGATTTCGCCACCGCATTAAAGCTTCAAGGGCGCTTGGTCGAACTGCGTAAAGAAGGTCGAATTGGCGACGTTTTACTTCTGCTCGAACACACTCCAGTCATAACGCTCGGACGAAACGCAAAGGAGAAAAACATCCTGGCATCCCCCGAAGAGCTCGTGAGGCGCGGAGTTGAGGTCTTTGATACGAACCGCGGTGGCGATGTCACATTCCACGGACCAGGCCAATTGGTCGGTTACCCGATCTTTGATCTGCGCGGGTATGCTCTGCCCGACGGAAAACGAAAAACTTTGGGTGCTGTCGATTATGTCCGGCGACTCGAAGAAGTACTCATCCGCACCTGTGCCGACTTTCGGATTTCGACCAAACGTGTTGCAGGCCTGACGGGTGTCTGGACGGAAGTCGAAACTGGCGATGAAGCCAAAATCGCAGCCATCGGTGTCCACATTTCTCATTTCGTGACATCCCATGGATTTGCGCTGAACGTGAACACCGATCTGAGTTACTTCGATTTGATCGTTCCTTGTGGAATTGAAGATAAACCGGTTACATCAATGAGCAAAGAACTTGGCAAGCATGTCGATTCCGGCGCTGTTGCAGAAGCACTTTCCCGCAATTTCGGAACAGTGTTCCAATCTCAAATGCTTTGGCTCGAAACGCTCGATGCTCTCTTGGGCCCACAGGTCGGAGTTCCAGTCAAAGCTCCTGAAGAACTGCGCAAACTCCATGGCGATGACTCAAGCGCCTGGGCCTGATCCTACTTCCCGCACATCAATTTTACTTATGCCCAAAGGGCTTTGGCGGAACACTGCGTATGTAAAGCCAGAGTGCGTGAACCTCATCGTCAGTCATGCCATGGAATGTCTTCGATGGCATCAACTCGTCGAGGGTGCCCCCATTCTCGTCCTTGCCTTCACGGACTGCGCGCGTGAACTGCGCTTCCGTCCAGCTGCCTAAATTTTCCGGTGTCAAATTCGAAGCAGGTGGCGCACTCGGAGGACCGGCAACCCGCCCACCTGATAGACCAAACCCGTGACATCCATGGCATCCCGCAACATCTGCGAGATACTCCCGTACTCTTTGGTGGTTTCACGGGGCACAGACGGCATTAGTTCCACGCGAGGTGTCTTTGGTGCAACCAGGATTGGCATCTTGCCTCGACTCAGCAACCAGCGCCCCAACGGCCGAAAATGCGTTTCTGGCACCTCTTGTTCAACGGGAGGCAACTGCTTCGCGTATGCAATGATGGAGCCCAGGTCTTCCGCCGATAAATAGGTGAATACCTCGCTCGGCATAATGATGAGGGACGTCCCATCCGGACGAACACCATGGCGAACCGCCCGTACCCAGTCAGCATCGGTCAAGGTAGCTCCAACGCCACCTTTGCCGCGCGTGAGGTTGGGGCCGGCGACGAGTCCGACCGGCCCCATATCAACATAAACTTTCCCGGCCAGGCCTTCCCCGTGGCAAAGGACACAGGATGTGACCGCTCTTGCCAAATGTTCCCCGCGAGCGATTGACTGACTGTCAGTTGGAATTACAAGAGTTGTTGGAGGCGCATCGTACTTCGTGCTCAGGATCTTCTCACTGCGAACGTAAACATAGCTGCCGTAACACACCGCAAGCGCTACAAGAACACCGAACAGATAGCCTATCCAAACCAAAATCTTTCGGAGCATTGCTTCCCCAACGTTCGAATTTCAAGTGCGGATTGTTTCGATTGTATCGCCTGGAACCATCATCAAATAAATAAGAGACAACTCTCGTTCCTAGGCCGATAACGTGACAGGAACGCCATCATAGCGTTAGCATCTTGCGTGGCTTCCCGCATGGCCAAGAAGAAGAAACCCACTAACAAAATCCAGCGCTCGATTTCCAGAACCTCGCGGCCCTCCGAGAATTTGAACTCAGCCCATCGCACATACACGATTCCCGACTGGCGTCTGGAACGCCCACAGTTTTCAGTAAAACAAATACACGTTGGCGACGAGGTGCGATACGAGGTTACAGGCGATCTCTCTGCGCCCGTGCCTCCGATCCGCGAGTCGAAATACCTCACAAAGCAGCAGCACATCGAGCTCTACCGCTGGATGTTATTGAACCGCAAAATGGAAGCAGCGCTGGAGAACCTCTACAAACAAAGCAAGGTGGTTGGTGGAGTTTACTTCGGTCTTGGGCAGGAGGCCTGCTCATGTGCGTCTGCGTATGCATTGAAAAAAGAAGAGTGGCTGGGACCCATGATTCGCAATCAGGGTTCATTGCTGGTACGCGGCTTTGCGCCAAGCGACATCATGATGCAGTACATGGCCAAAGCCGGATCACCCACGAAGGGCCGCGATGCTTCATCCCATTTTGGCGACATCGATGAGCACAATGTAGTTGCGCCCATCTCGACGCTGGGCGATTTAATTCCAGTTTTGGCAGGAGTGGCTCTGGGTGCGCGCCTTCAAGGCAAGAACATTGCGGTCATGACCTACATCGGAGATGGCGGCCAATCAACTGGCGTCACCTACGAGGGCTTGAATTTCGCGGCGGTGCAAAATCTCGGCTTGGTTCTGTTCGTTGAAAATAATCTATGGGGTTATTCCACTCCATCCGATATGCAGTTTCGAGTCAAAGACCTGGCCGAACGAGCCATTGCATACGGTATACCTGGAGTAATCATCGATGGTACCGATGCATGCCAGGTGTACGACGCTGCTCACGAAGCCTGCGAACGTGCGCGTCGGGGCGAAGGACCCACTTTAATCGAAGCAAAAATGATGCGCATGAAAGGCCATGCGATCCACGATGCTGCGGAATATGTTCCAAAACCGCTCTTCGATTACTGGAAGAAGAGAGATTGCGTCGCTCGCTTCAAAAATTATCTCGTGAATGTGACAAAGTGGTTGACGCCTGACCAAGATCGCCAACTGATCGAAGATGTCGACAAGCAGCTTGAAAACGACAGAGACTTCGCCGTGAACTCTCCAATGCCTGAGCCTGGGACTGCTGCGCCAGGAGCTTATTGCGAGAACGGTTGCCACGAGATCAAGCCGAAGTATGGAGTGCCGACAGTGCGGCGCGCGAACAATACAACGTTGAAAAGGTCAGAGGCAGCAGTCCACCTGGAATAAGCCAGTTGTTGGGAGCTGAATGCAACTCACATATCTTGAAGCAATCCGCCAGGGAATCTGGGAAGAGATGGAGCGCGATCCCGCTGTCTTCTGTATCGGCGAAGACATCGGTATCTATGGCGGCGCATTTAAGGTCACCGATGGGTTTATCGATCGTTTCGGCCCCGAACGTGTCATCGACACACCGATCGCAGAATCTGCAATCGTGGGTGCCGCTTTCGGCGCTTCGCTTACTGGATTGCGCCCCATTGCGGAATTTCAATTCATGGACTTCATCGGATGTGCTTTTAACCAGATATCGAATATGGTGGCAAAGGCGCACTACCGCTGGAATGCGCCGGCACCTCTAGTAATCCGCGGTCCGAGCGGCGGCAATGTGCATGGCGGACCATTTCACTCGCAAAACCCGGAAATGTGGTTTGTACATAATCCAGGATTAAAGGTCGTGTGTCCGGCGAGTGCATACGATGCCAAAGGACTGATCAAGGCGGCGATTCGCGACAACAATCCTGTCATTTTCTTTGAGCACAAGTACCTCTATCGTCGAATCAAGGAAGAGATACCTGCGGAAGATTACATTGTTCCACTCGGTAAGGCTCGCATGGCTCGCGAAGGCCGTGACCTCAGCGTCATTACCTATGCCGCCATGGTGTTTACCGCGCTGGAAGCCGCAGAAGTCCTCGCGAAAGAAGGAGTCGAACTCGAAGTCCTTGATCTGCGCACCGTTTCACCGCTCGATCGCGACGCCATCGCCCAGACAGTAAAAAAGACAAATAAGGTGATCTTGCTTCACGAGCACCCCCGGACTGGAGGCCTTGCTGGTGAGATTGCCGCGATCATCAATGAGGAAGCCTTCGATGACCTCGATGGACCTATCGTTCGCATCGCAGCACTCGACACACCCGTTCCATTCTCCCCGCCACAAGAGGAATTCTTCTTGCCTAAGGTAAGCGATGTAGTGCGCGAGGCTCGACGGCTAAAGGCTTATTGACGCGGGCATGCCACGCTGACAACCCTCTTTTCGAAAGCGACTATACTCGCAAGAACATGAAGCGTTGTTCGTCCAAGCCTCGAATGCGAGGAGTCTATGCGTAATTTTCTACTCGGAATCGTCGTCACGCTCATCTTGTTAGCATTTGGTGGTCTCAGTCTCGCCCTGCTGGGTTTGTTTCCTACCCACGCAGATGCCAGCCCCACTGCGCTGGAACGCCGGATCGCGATGAACGCACTGGATGCTGCTATGGAACGTCGTGCCCCTCGCGATTCGAATCCTTTGCCGCAGGCTCCAGAAACCCTGATCGACGGCATGAAGCTTTACACGATGAACTGCGCTGGTTGTCATGGTGGACTGGATCGCAAGGCTTCTGATTTCGGAGCCTCTTTCTATCCTCCGGCTCCCCAGCTCATTCAACACCCTCTGGATGATCCTGATTGGCACGTCTTCTATGCGATTCGCACCGGGGTCCGCTATACCGGCATGCCCGCATGGGGCAAAACTATGAGTGCTCAAGACATGTGGAAGGTCACTGCGTTTCTAACACAACTGGAAAAACTTCCACCACAAGCCCAGGAGTTCTGGAAAACCTCCACCGGCACAGAACCGCCAACGCCAGACAAGGCATCAGAGCATCACCACGATGAGCACTGAGGCTTCAAGTCACTAGCCCAGAGGCTCCGAACCACAGGAGCCTCTCTTATATAATGAAGGTTTGTGCTTGCCTCGTGGTTGAAATCAGGGCAGGTACGGAAGGACTTATGCCAACTGACATTGTCATGCCCCAGATGGGAGAATCCATTGTTGAGGGCACTATTACCAAGTGGCTTAAAAAGCCCGGAGAGAAAGTTCAGCGCGACGAGCCACTGTTTGAAATTTCGACCGATAAGGTTGACGCCGAAATCCCTGCGCCTGCCAGTGGCGTTTTGCAGGAAATCAAAGTCACCGAAGGAAACACTGTTCAGGTCAACACAGTAGTTGGCGTGATTGGCGATGGTGACGGCGCAAGCGCGCAAGCTTCCGCCAAGTCTGCCGCACCCGCAGAGAAGAAAGCGCCCGCTCCAGCTCCGCCACCTGCCCCGACCCCAGCTGCTCCCGCCCCTTCTTCACCTGCGCAAGCTGCCACTCCTTCTCAAGAGGACGAAGAGGAGGAAGATGTTCGATCCTCTCCCCTCGTTCGCAAACTTGCACGCGAACACAACGTGAACCTCTCTCAAGTACAAGGTACCGGCAACGGCGGTCGTATCACTAAGCAGGACATCCTCGACTTCGTGGACCGTTCCAAATCTCCTGCAGCTTCGGCGTCGACAAGCCGACCAGCACCAACTCCACAACCCGCGCCAGTACCGGGCGACTTGGTTCCACTATCACAGATGCGCAAAATCATTGCGCAACGCATGGTGGAGTCACGCCGAACCAGCGCTCACGTTCACTGTATGTTCGAAGTCGATTTGACTCGCATCGTGAATTTGCGCAACAAGCTAAAAAATGGATTCGAGCAGCGTTATGGTGCGCGGCTCACCTTCATGCCGTTCTTCGTTCGCGCCGCGATCATCGCCTTACAACAATATCCGATCGTGAATGCATCCATGGAAGGCGAGGGCGTTCGCTATCACAAGCACGTAAATGCTGGTATTGCGGTTGCTCTGGATTGGGGATTGATCGTTCCGGTCCTGAAGAATGCAGACGAGTTGAATTTCCTCGGTCTGCAGCGTGGTATCACAGATCTTGGCGAGCGCGCTCGATCAAAGAAACTGATGCCCACCGATGTCGAGGGTTCCACGTTCACAATTACGAACCCGGGCCAGTTCGGTGCCGTGTTCGGTCTGCCAATCATCAACCAACCGAACTCGGCCATCATGGGCGTTGGTGGAATTACCAAGCAGCCTATGGTCGTGACCGACAAAGACGGAAATGATTCCATCGCCATTCGCTCGATCGTGCACCTCACGCTGGGCTATGATCACCGCCTGATCGATGGCGCGGTTGCAGATCAATTCATGGCACTCGTTAAGAAAACGCTCGAGAATTGGAGCGAGGACGTCGGGTAGGATTTAAAACTTTAGGAACTCGATCGAGTACTACAGAAGGCAGGCCTCGTCGGCCTGCCTTTTTGTTCGGACTACTTCGCTTTTGACCAGCTCGACGCATTCAGGCACTGCACGGTTCCATCAATCACTTTCGAAAGCCCTGCCTTGAAATCGTCTTCACTCACAATGTCGCGGGCCGCAATGGCCTCTGTCATTTGGAGCGCAGCCGCTACAAAAGAGATGGCAGACTCTTTTTTCTGCTGTCCGGAGTGTCCGCCGAATAAACCCTCGATGCCTTGAACCACTGAAGGCACAAAGGCGATCGCTTGCAACAACTTCCCTAGAAAAATATTCATGATTATTCCTCCTGATGAAGATAAAAACTCGGTGGGCAATAAAGCGCATTTACTTCAAACCGAAATGATCGTGCAGCGCAATGGCAGCGCTGATCGCAATCGTGATGGCTGCATTCACAACTCGGTCATACACGCTTCGTCGGATATCGTTCCGCTCCAAAACGGTGATACGGCTTTCGACGGCCTGCACGCGTCCCGGCTGTCCATTTCCGATCAGCATGTCAACTTTGGCTTCCAACTGTCCCAGCTTTTCCAGTACTTCGCGCTGAAAGGCGTTATCGTGCAGGCGCAAAAACATCGGGGATTCCCGGTTTTCGCAGAATGAAACTTCAATTTCACTTTCGCTTTTCATAACGGATAATCCAGATGAAGAGCAGTCGAGTAACGAGAGTACCGCCCAGCAGCGTCGTACTGTCGCAAATACCAGTCTTGCGTTCGCGCGAACCTGTCAACGGAGAAGCTGCGGCTCTCGAATCTGCCAATCAGGTTGCGATCGTTTGTTAAGCCCCAGCCTGCGTCGGTCCGGCGCACTTCGATTCCACCATCAGCCTGCGGATCCGTTCCTACATCCACAGTGACAGCGGTGGAACTCACTTTTGTAATCTCAGCGAAGGGTAGGCTCGGGAGAAAAGTTTGGCCGATCGAAGATTTCTCGCTCGCAATCAGATCTTGCGGAGCTGCTCCAAGATCATTACCGAATACGAAACTGAGCGGCTCAGCAGCCTCGTCCGCAAAACGGATGGTGTACGCTGCCGCTTCCTCTTCCAGGTCTCGCACTCGTATCTGCACCTCCCGGACAATGGCTTCGAAATTTGCGCCTTGCGATTCAGCATTCACTTGAACCGCGTCACCGGGGAATACATCCTCCGCATCTCCTGGCAATGCGGAGTTCCATATTTGGTATCTCCCTTGCCAACTGTTACTAGTTGCATCGTCAAGTAACGCCAGCGCTGCATGCTCACAGTCCGCGGATGTACGGGGCGATGGAAGCAGAACCTGCCGCACCGCTCCCCGTACGCCGTCGTCCGAGCCGTGTCGGTGAGCCACGATGCTCACCGGGTCCATCACCCGCGCCCTCGCACGACTACGGCTCCGGTAGCTCACATGAATCAACTCATTCGGATCCGGAACATTTGATGGATAGAAATAAAGAGAAGGCTCCTCAGTTAGACGGCACTCTCCACCGTCGGCGAGGGAACCGGTCAGTCGCGTTCGAAAGATCTGACCACTCGCGCAGCTTCGCACGAGAGCATCCATCGCCTGCGTGATCCGGGTAAATGCAATCGAGCACTGCATGTCCATGGCGTTCACGAGCGAATATCGACAAAAGCCTGGGACATTGGAAACAATGTCGTCATACAGCACGGTCGAGGTGCCCACCACTGTTGCAGGGTCCGCCGGGTTCATGTCGTGGATCTCCAGCACAATCCGAGCATCCGCGGTCGGATCTGCAGCCCCACGGCCTGCCCCCCAGGGATGAGCGATTGAGTGAAATCGCTGTGCTGCTCGATACACCTCTGAGGCATAAATTCGAGTTGTGAGCACATAATGGTGCCCCGATTGCGTGAATATGTCTGTTCCACTCACGCGGCCATTGATCAATGGTTGAATTTGCGAACTACTTCCAATCGGCGTGACTAAAAACCCGGCCAGGCATCCGCTGGCACTAATTTCCTCGGAGTAAAGTCCTCCCAGGATTCCGCTCGATGGACCACCAAACTCGACATCCCCATGTTGCAAAACGAGCGCTCCGCCCAATTCCATCGACTCGTGAAATTCGATGCGCGTTGCACCATCAACTCCGTTACCGCCAGTTACGGTCAGCTTTCCGCCACTCGCGCCGACAACACTCAGCGGATCGTTCACGACCCAGCGCGTCGCGTCCAGGCCGGAGAACTCCTCATCCACCAAAGTACGAGAGCTGCGTGTGAACGGCACCTGCGACAAATAAAACTTCAGGCTGAATCCATCGCCCACGAAATAGTCCTTCACATACATCGAAGGTTCGATTCGACCCAAGACTGTTATGTCATTCAGGCTGTGATCGCCTCGTTGCAGGCTGAGACTCGCACCGTTTTCAGTAGACTCGTCAATCGCCAATACTGAACTGCCCAGTGGACTGAATGAGATCGCTTCGTTTTCTAACCGATAATTCGCGCGTGCGAGGATACTCAGATCGGCAGCAACGTCTGACCACCGGCTTCCGCTTCGACACGCATACCAGGGAACGTTGTCTCCTGCTTGTATCCCTGATGTGTCAAATGCGTTTGGAAGAAGCGTATCTGTCACCCACTGGAGCGCCTCGCCGGCGCCCCTATTCACGAAAGGGGGCAGAGCCGGGACCGGCTTCTGATCGAGCGATGCTTCATCACTGAACGCGACAAATGTATAGCGGTAGACGGGTCCCTTCTCACCGAAGCCCAGATATTCATGCTTCACATCACTACTCACCTGCCCATAAAACATTTCCTTGCCATTGCTGCGTCCAAAACGAACCCGGGCTCCTCTCGCCGGCACGACAAAATCTTCCCCGCTCGAAACAAGACTTAACTCCAGTTCTGTGCGGACATTCAGTTTTCGCCGCAATTGCGGCAGTTGGCTCATATCGATCGCGGCCGTATAGTCCTGCAATCCCTTGCCGTCCAAATTATCGATCATCAATTTCATGTTGTCGGATTCCCGTTTTATCCCTGTTCGCCGATCCAAGCTCGCGTCCACATGGAACGTCCTGCCGTTCACATGCTCAGTACACTGCAGACATCGCCGTTGGGAAGTAGCTGCGGTAGTAGTGGGCGATCGCGCCGTCTATCTCGTCCCGGATCGGAACAGCTCGAAAGGAGGCGTGCAACGCAAGTGCGGAGGTTCCACTCCCAATCTCCGACTTTGTTTCGCGGGCCAAGCCATTCTTCGTATTACCGGCTGGCGCAAGCCGCGGATAATAAAAACAAACACGTCCTCCCGACTCCGCTTCCCACACGAACAGTGCCGACCATTCTTGCAAGAACGCTCCTCCTTCCCGGTCTACAAATGCAACGACTCTCTGAACACCGGCTCCAGGAGAAGGCCTGCCGCCCGCCAGCGGCTGAGCAAGGAGTAGGGAGTTCGCCGTGACCTGACTCACCCGCCCAACATTAAAGGTCACTCGTCGGACAAAATTGATGTCGCGCCCCACCTCCATCGGATCTCGAACATAAGCTCCCGCGATCGCACTACCGACATAGCCGAGGTTTTGCTGATAATCCACATCGACTGCGACTAGATCATTCTTAACAAAGGTTCCTGCCGCGGCCCCCAGCAAGAGTTCTGTTGCAGTAGAGCCCTCGAGAACTGCAATCGCCGGCAACGCTGAACCTCCAGCTGGTTGGGCACCTGACTCCGGATCAGCGGCCAGCACGTTCAAATGCTCGGAGCCTCCTGCCAATGCCATCTGCAACTTTCCCCACTCTCGGAAGTCAAACTCCACTCGCGCGCCTCGGTCCGCCCGGAACTGGACCGCGCCGGCATCCATACGTGATGTTTCAAATCCTTCGATCCTTGTTTCACTCTGTTGTTCGAAATTTTCAATCCATCCCAGGTCGATCCACGGCGAGGGCGGATCATCAAGTGGAAATGCGCCGTGCTTCGCAGGATCAAACACAGTAGGAGTGCCCGACACTCGATCGATCGGAGCGAAGTATGTCCGCAGTCTTCGTGCGACTGGCATCATTCCAGCTCGCGTTGTTCCTTGAATCATTGCGGTATCACCTCAGCGTAGAAATAAAGCAACACTCTCGCCCACCTCTCGATTTGTCTCGACCCATCGACCATGGCTCTCTCCTTGGCCGCTTCGAGCACCGGAGTTGACCAGAAGATCCCTGTACCGAGGTCAGCACTCGGACTGACTAGAAAATTCCTCTTTCTCGCGTAAGGAGGCTCACAAATCGCCATTAGGTCCAGATCGAGCAATCCCAACTTGCGTCCTCGATCAATCGCGCTCTCCGAGTCACCTTGGGTTTGGTACCAAAGAAAACATTCCATACACATCAGGGGCTGCTCGCCTTGTGATTTCGTTGGGACCACTTCCCCGAACTCAATGTAGTAAGCATCCAGACTTCGCGGCGCAGAGCTTGGTAATTCATTCTCCGCAACTAGGATGGCCGGACGACTCACCCCATTGCGCTCGATCGTGCGCGAGGGATTTAGCGATTGCAGCCGTTCCCGCAATGCAATGTAGAAGCTGTCTTTCGCGAATTGCATACGAACTCTGTCCTTCTCTGACCCTTTTCGGGCCTGCATGCCTAGTAGCAACCAGTCACTCGGTATAAGTAAGTAGTTCCCGCGAACTGCTCGCTGGTCATGCCCTCAATGCGATACATCTGTCCTTCGCAAACAATCCCCAGTGCCGAATCAAGCAGTGACTGCACTGAATTGGCGTTGTGCGATGTCATTTCACTATCGACAGCTGAAGCTGGAATCAAAAACTCCGAGCGTCTTCTCGGCCCGGAATTGTCTGTTGGCAGAGTTCGAATGATCACTGGGCCTAAAGTTACATCTTCAACTCCCGGATCCACGGCACCCAACTCCACCGCTGTCTTCCCTGGCAACGAATGCGCCGGCAAAAGTAAATGGATTTCGCCGCCTCCAAGTGTTCGAAGCATCGCATTGGCTGCCCTCACGACTGCCGCACTCGTAATTCCACGTAGTTCCGCAGAAGAGCTCATGTCATCCCACCTTCTGTGCAACATACGGAGCAAGCAGCGCTCGCACATTCTGATCGATCAAGGTATCGGCGAAATATTCGAGGTGCATC
Source organism: Terriglobales bacterium (assembly GCA_036265385.1). GTDB lineage: Bacteria > Acidobacteriota > Terriglobia > Terriglobales > Acidobacteriaceae > DATAPD01. The sequence continues at coordinate 52,167 of DATAPD010000018.1, read as the reverse complement.
CGATCCAGATTGCCCGCTCGTACGTTGAGTGCAGGCGTTGCTTGCGCATTTCTCACGATTTGGGCACAGGCTACCTTCACGGCGCTTGGTATCGGATCCAGCCCTGCCGTGTATGCAATTTCGAGCTCGTTATACGAGAGCCCTACAGTATTCAGCGGGACACTTATCTCACCACTTTCTACGCAACAATCCACTTGTGTCGCATCGAGCTCTGACCATGTTCCGGGCAGACCGAATGCAGTCGCGACATCTGAACTGAAATCCGAATTTGCTGACTCACCCCGCCTTGGCATTGCGTACCTGCCTCGCATCGAAACGATAGGACTGCTGGCGGAGTCGGAGATTGCCAGCGGCAGATAAGTCAATCGCACGGAATTCCGGCCATCGTTCACTCGCACGCGTTCGGAGTACTTTACGACCCCCAGGGTCGCGCGCCGACAGTGCGCGTCGACCATCGCGCTCGCCGCTGTCACCCAGGATGCTGGGGTCGTCGCCTCGAGCCCATACTGCTCATATTCCGACGGTTGCAGATAAATCATCTCCACTCCTCTCAACAAGATTCGGACTGCCTTAACTTGTGCGGACCAAGAACAAAGGGCCGCGTTTCAATCACGGCCCATTTCAAGCGCTTCTGCGCTGAACCTCCGACTACTGGCTACTATCGGTTCACCTTGACTTCGTAGTGCCCGTACGACACACCTTTCACCACCAAAGCGCCGAACTTCACGACGACTAACTGCGACGAAAGATTCCCAGCCATTCCAAGTTGAAACACACGCGGATTCCCATCTGTCAGCCAGTGGTACTCGATCATGTCTTCGCTCACGATGTAGCACGGCAGGACTGCGGTTCCACTTCCAGGTGTACCCGTATAGCCAAGGCTCCATTCCGGAATGAGTGGAAGATCGCCAGCCTGCGTCGACAACGCTTTCACGCGCAGCCCGCCCGCGACTTCAGTCGTCGAGAGCACCGTGTTGAACGTCGACTTCATCTCTCGATCAATCAGATCGAGCAGCACGGGGTTGGCATAAATCGCGGTCGGCCGAACCTCATACGACGAATTCGCCACCATCTGCGCCACAACCTGCTTCAGCTCATCCACAATGCTGTCGCCAACATGGATCGTGTAGGTGTTTCCACCGCCCACGATCTGTCCGATAGCTCCGAAATACTGCGCTGTCGTCGGTGCGCTCAGAGAAGTATCGTTACCGTTCCACAATGCAACGTCGTGTGTTCTCATCAGCCCTTCGACTGCATCCGCCAAGTCTTTCGCCTGCAGATACGCGAACTGGCTCTGCTGTGCGCCAACTTCCAGATCGAACAGGTTGTACTTGATCTGGGAAACAAGAGCCTTCAACGGAACGCTTCGTTCCACCCTGGTCGGTGTTTTCTCTACCGCGCTGATGGAGCGCGGATCAACGAACCCTTCCGCGGCAGTTGGTGCAGCGATACCGGTCTGCTCGAAGAATCGTGACGGATGTCCAGTCGCTGGAACTTGTTTGATTCGCTGTCCGAATACTCCACGACGGCGCACGATATCCGTGATCTCTGATTGATAACGATTTACTTCCACCGCTCCGGGCCCCATGAAATCGGCAGCCGCGTGCAGGTCCAGAAATTGTGCTTTCATGATTTCTCCTGAATTTGAATTTGTGAAACTTGTCATTTCGAAAACTCGGGTCTCTTCGCCGAAGCAGTGCTATGGCAAAGAAAAAGGGCACGAACTTGCCGTGCCCTTCGCTCCTCCAATTTCGGATTCCTTATTCGATAATCCCAGCTCGCGCCATCTCCGCCTTCACCGCAATTCGCTGTTCGACACTTAGTGCTTGTAACGATCTTTCGATCGCCCCGGCATCCACGCGCTCACCAGCTTCAAGATCATGCTTGCCAAGGACCGCCGATACCATTGCAGGCAGAGTTTTTCTGGCTGCTCGGCTCGCTTGCGCTTTCAATTCCGCATTCGTCCGTTCCAGTTCCTTCACTCGGTCCGGAAGCGAAACCGTAGAGGGTACGTTTTCCTCTGCTTGCTCATCTTCCAGCTCGTCACTTTCCTCTATGGCGGCGACGATGCGGTCTACTTTCAAGTTCAGTGATTGATATTGCGCATCTAGCCGTTCGAGCAGACGGTCGAATGTTTCTGCCGCGTTTGCCATTCGGTCGGCCGCGGCGCTCAATTGTTGGGTGATCATTTCATCCATAGCTTCTCCTCTCTTTTTTGTGACCACTGTTAGAGGCGGCCTTCGCACTCCGTATTGCCTTGTTGTTCCTCAAGTTCGATCCATGTCTTCCGGTAAGCCGCTTTCTGGCGACGCAGAATCGCCGCTCCCGTGAACGTTGCCGAGGTCAGGACCCAGACGGGTTCCTGTCGATTCAGAATTCCGACCGAAGTTACTTCGTACGACATCCCCAATTCTTGCGATGATGAACTTCTCTCTCGCGCGTTTCTGCCCGGCCGCTTACCGCTTCGAGCCACTTCTTCGACAATCTCGGGAAAAACTTTCGCGAACAGATATCCACCAACCTCCAGTCCATTACCGACAACTTCCGCACTCGTGATAACGCCAACTTTTCGCCGCACATCATGGCGGTCCCAAGTTGGAGCGTAATCAAGCGCCATGCCCAACAGTGACGGGATCGCTTGTTCAGCAAGCTTTCGCGGCAGCAGCACACGGTGCCCTCTCGCCCCGTTCGGTGCGCGGTCTGACGGCACGTCCACCAGCGTTAGCAGTCCATGAAACCCAATTCGGTTCGGATGCCCTTCCACTTCAGGCATCGCAATTGCCATCGTCTCCAGTTCCAGATTCATCGAGTTCTTCCCCTAGGCTGCCCACTCTTATCAAGACGAATTACCAATCTCGACCAAACAATTCACTGTTTCACTAGTTACTCATCACTGCCCACCGGCCGCTGCCCACTCAGCTCTGAATCTCTACCAATCCCCGCGCCCTCCTCACTTCGTTAACTGTCATAACGCCGCTCCGGATCAGGATTTCATCGAGCTGTGCCTGTTCCATCTCATTGCGCGCGTCCACATCTGTGAAGACGAACTCAAGATCGTGCCACCCAAGCTTCTTCGCAATCACATCCCGTGTCATATGTTCAGCAAATAAGCGCGCAGTCGGAACGATCGCCTGGCGAAAAGCGACATCATTCATTTCCGCTGCCGTGGATCGGTTCACGTCCCTCTCTACCCCTAGAAATTGGGCCGGCAAGTCGAATGCATCTGCGATGACTCGCAGCAGAAACTCCTGCCACTCAATTCGCAAATCCGCATCCGTGCCTCCACCAAAACGCAGCACCTCTGGTTTACTTTCGACAGACAAGATTGGAACTCTGCCTGTTCCTTCGATTTCGTCCTGCCACCATCGAATCAATCGTTCGTGATGCGCGGGGCTCAGGTCTTGCAGCCAGAGTGCATATTGCACGACGGAATTTGAGGCCAGTCTCGATGCATAACGATGGGCACTCAGAAACGAATTGATCGTCTCAAACGCAACCTCTAGTCGCCCCAGTCCAAACGGCGTATGCGTCCTGGCATTTAAGCGGATGTAACTCAACTCGTTGTCATCCAGCGCGATCTCCCCGCCAACACCAAACTGCCCCGTCGTTTGCACATATCGCGGAGCATCGGGACTTCCGTCCCAATCTGTTTTCATGCGGATCGTCGCTCCATCCACGGGCCACAACAGCACTGGCCCTGGAGCACCGTCTCCCGCATTCCAGCCCTCCAGTGTTTGAATCTCAATCGCACCAAATCCACCAACGATCACATCTTCGAGTACCTGTTCTGCCAGCGACCGGAACGAATCGTCTGGATTCGGAGCTTCAAACATCGCGGTCAGTGTCTGCGCTCTCAATTCCCCATCCGGAATTTGTTCCAGCGCTCGCCCGCGCCTTGGCTGCACTCTCCAGCGCATTCCCGCAATGCGATCCTTGATGGTATTGATTGCCCGTCGAGCCACCGGAGTTTCTGCAAACCTCCGCAGATTCGCCGGAGTCGGTTTGGGCAACAGAACTTGCGAATGAGCAGCGCCAGTTCGAGAGAACCCGAATGTATTCAGAAGCGTCGGCATTGCTGCAGTACGCCGTCCGGTGCTCGTTTCTCGAGAAGCCCAGAGCCCGGTTGCCCGTGCCACGGCTTCCCCTACTGACACTCCCGCGATCCGACGCATCGCGCCGCGCAACTTTTCTCTAATGTTCATCAGTTTTCCGTCCGAGACCGGTCTGTGCCGGTGAAGTTCACTTCGAATAGAAAAAGGCACGCCATTGCGCGTGCCTCCTAATTTCGGCTTGAGTACAAAATGTTTGTGCTAACTGCTAGTGCTAATTGCTATTCGCTATCCAATCGCTAAACTCGCCAGCGCTACATCTTCGCGTGGCGCCTCTCCCGCAATTCTTCTCCGTACTTCCAACGCGATTGCCATCGCCATGACGCAATCATCATGGGCCCCGGCCGCCGCAGCAGAGTTGCCGTCTGGATACCGCACAAACGTCCGCAACTCCTGTAACAGACGCGGACTGCGGAAAACCCGTGGCTCGCTCGCCAGCACCGCTGCCAGGTTCGCCAGCATCGCCGGTCGCGTCGACGAGGAAGTTAGCCAACCATCCTTCCATTCCTGCTGATAGACGCTTACATGGCCCATCATTCTCAGATGCGCCAATACCGCGTGCCCGTGATTGTTTCGCTCCACAGCAACTAAAGCGCCGTTGTATCGCTTCGATAATTCCGCCAATCGCTGCGCGAGTTCCTGTGGACTGAAATGTCCCCAGAGTTCAGCGCACTGCATCGCTGTTTGCCGTTCAATTACTTCCGCACACGCATAATCTCCATCGGATCCGCCGCCAGCCGGATCCACTCCGATGATGTATTCCCGCGCTACTTGCGAAGGCAGCCAGATCAGCAATCGCCGGTTGTCCTTGATCTCCATCGGATCCGTAAGATTCGTCTGTGCAATGTCTACAGCGTCTTGATCGAATACGCACTCTCCCGACAAACGGAAGCAACTCACCGGATCTTCCGCGTACTCCTGCACACTCAGCCCTCTCAATGTGCTGAATGCCTCCCTTCTCCACGCGATCTGCGCGTCCGTTAACCCGTGTTTCAGGATCAACTCTTCTTCTTCAACCGTAAAGGGGCGGACTGGCACTTCCACCTTGGAAGCGTAGGTGTAGTCATACCACCACGGGAAAAAGTGCCTGCTATAACCTGTCTCTTCGGCTTCCTGCCATTCCTGATAAAAAATGCCACTCGCTCCGTTCGGTGTTGACTCGAGCACGATCTCGCCGTCTGGAACTAACGCTGCACGCAGTGAAGCCAGAGCTTCGTCCGGTCCGCGGGTCCAGCGGGCCACCTCCGAACAATGCAAATGATGGATGGTCAGCCCGCGCCCCGCATTTTCGTCCGCAGTGGCCACCCGGTACTCACTGTCCAGACCTGGGAACACAATCTGGCGGACGTTCGCGTGCGACGTCTTTAACGCGCCGCGTTGCATCGACTCCGGCAGGTTCTCCAGAAATCGATGCACAATCCTGAACAACTCCTCTGCTGCTTCCTGGCTATGTGCCACTTGCAACGAAACCGTTCCCGGGTGCGTGATCGTCTCCAGGAAAAAACGCGCAGCGACATAAGTAGTGATTCCCAACTGCCGTGCTTTTAGGACGATGTTCCGTTTCGTCGCCCCTATAGAAAACTCGTATTGCGCGCGATTCAGTTTTAAATACTGAATTCCACCCTTCTTTCTTCTTACCTTCAGAAGTCGCGCCATAAGGAAATCGCGCAACGTTGGTGCATACTTCTTTGCGCCTTCGACCCTCTCTCCTTTTATTTCTGAGTCTGAATTCGTCTGCTCTCCAAAACTCACCTTCCCAGCTTGCGCAAACGGTCCTAGATAAAAATTGTTAATTGGATAATCCAGCAACTCTCCCAACTCTTCCAACAGGAGAACGTCCGTATTCACAACTTCCCCTTACCCCTGACCCGGCCCAACATCCATATCTGACCATCGGACTGCCAACCTGCGCCCGTGGCATAATCCCTTCGTGGCACCGCATTCGACTGATTTGTTCCGAAAGCTCCCGTCGACCGACGAACTCTTGCGCTCCCCTGAAATCCAGGCGCTCGTCGCCCGCGATGGCCTGCCTGCAGTAACGGCCGCAGTGCGCAATGTTCTCGACAGGATTCGCTTGGAAATGTCCCGTCGATCCTTCGACGCTCACGAACTTGATTTCCTGCTCGCCAGACTACCCTCGACGATCGAAGGCCAGTTGCGTAGCTCGTTAACTCACTCTCTTTGCGCTGTTATCAACGCAACCGGAGTGATTCTTCACACCAATCTTGGACGAGCTCCACTTTCAGACACCGTTATCGATCACATCCGCGAAATCGCCACCAACTATTCCAACCTCGAGTTCGATCTCTCCACTGGAGATCGTGGCAAGCGCGATTCCCATGTCGACAATCTCTTCCAGCAGATATTCGCTACCAGCGAATCCACAACTGACTCACGCGCACCTCGATCCACCATCGTAGTCAACAACAATGCCGCAGCCGTTCTGCTGGCGTTGAACTCGCTTGCGGAAGGTGGAGAAGTCATCGTCTCGCGCGGTGAACTCGTCGAAATCGGCGGTTCTTTCCGTATTCCAGACGTCATGTCGAAATCCGGCGCTATCTTGCGCGAAGTTGGAACAACGAATCGCACGCGCATCGCCGATTACGAACGCTCCTTATCCGATCGCACTCGCCTTCTCTTGCGCGTGCATCGATCGAACTTCGAAATCTCTGGTTTCACTGAACAAACCAGCCTCGAAGAACTTGTCGCTTTCTCGCATCGTTGCAAGATCCCCTTGATGGAAGATCTCGGCTCCGGCGCGCTCTTCGACCTTCGCTCGGTTGGAGTTCAGAACGAACCCGGTGTTCGCGAAAGTCTCGCCCTCGGCGTCGACATCGTCAGCTACAGCGGCGACAAGCTTCTCGGTGGACCACAAGCAGGTCTCATCACAGGACGATCCGATCTCATTGCCCGCATGCGCTCGAACTCGCTCTTCCGCGCACTTCGTGTCGACAAGCTTACCTACGCGGCCCTCGAAGCCACTCTCTTGTCCTACCTGCGAAAAAAGTACGATTCCATCCCCGCAGTGCACATGATTCAGTTATCCGTAGACTCGATCCGGCGCCGTGCCGAAGTTTTTCGTCAGGCCGTTTCAGACAACACTTTCCTTATCGAACTTCGCGATGGCGATTCCCTGATCGGCGGCGGAGCCGCACCGTCCGCAACATTGCCGACATGCTTACTCGCTATTCAGCACCGCTATCTCTCCGCCGCCGATTTAACCGCTCTCTTCCGCCAATCCGATCCGCCAATCATCTCCCGCATCGAAGAAGATCGAGTTCTACTGGATCTCCGCACCGTTCTTCCCGAGCAGGACCAACAATTGATCTCTGCCTTCGCGAAAATTCAATCCGTTTTGCCAATCGACAATCAGCAATCGAAAATCGGAAATCGTTGAACCCTCTCTTCACGATCGGCCATTCCACCCGCACGCTCGCCGAACTCGTTTCCGCCCTACAAGCTCACCAGATCCAAACTCTTGTCGATATCCGTGCCTTCCCCGCATCGCGCCGTCTCCCGCACTTCAGCCGCGAATCGCTCGAACTCGATCTCCCCAAAGATGGCATTCAATATGTCTGGATGAAAGAACTTGGCGGCTATCGAAAGAAGATTCTCTCGGAATCACCCAACATCGCCCTTCGTAACTCAAGCTTTCGCAATTACGCCGACTACATGCTCACTGAAGAATTCCAGGCGGCCATGCACCGTCTTCTCGATCTTGCATCACAATCCCGCACCGCTTACATGTGTGCGGAGCGCGTTTACTTCCATTGCCATCGCATGCTCGTTTCCGACTGGCTCGTTGCGCACGGACACGAGGTCCTACACATCGATGCCGAAGGCCCCGCCCGTCCTCACCGACTCACGCGTGAAGCACGTCTGATCAACGGACAACTTCTCTACCGCGCCGACCTCCTCTTCTGAAGTGCGACTTCTATGCTGATCACTGTCCGCCGGTCATTGATTGTTTTGACTGACCACTAGCCACTGACCACCGACCACTGACGACTGACTTGAACCCTGACGCCTGCAGCCTGTAGCCTGACTTTCATGATCCTAGGCACCGGGGTCGACATTGCCGAAGTTCCTCGCATTCGCCAATCCATCGAGCGCTTCGGCGATCGCTTTCTTCATCGTGTCTTCACCGCCGGCGAGATCGCTTATTGCGATGCGAAGGCTTCACGATTCGAAAGCTACGCCGCGCGCTTTGCCGCTAAAGAAGCCGGCATGAAGGCCCTCGGCACCGGATGGAGTCACGGCGTCCGTTGGCGCGACATCGAAGTCGTCCGTCCCAAAGGACAGCGCCCCACCATCAAATTCCACGGCACCGCCGCCGACATCGCCGCACGCCTCGGCACGAAAAATATCGCTCTCTCCCTGACCCATACCGCTGAGCAAGCTCTCGCCAACGTGATTCTGGAAAGTTGATGCCAGAATTTGCATGGCAGCGCGCAACTCCATAAACATTTCACGTTGCATGCTGAGTGCTGAATGCTGACTGCTGATTCTCTGCTATCCTGTCCAATCCATTTCGCCACGCATGACGAATCCAACAGACCGATCTCTCCTTCTCCCCGTCGCACTCACAAGTTTCACGGCTTTGCTACTTGAACTCGCACTCACTCGCCTTTTCTCGGTCGTGCTCTTCTATCACTTCGCCTTTCTGGCCATTTCCATAGCATTGCTCGGCCTGGGCGCCGGCGGCGTCTTTGCTTACATTGCGCGCCAATGGCTCCAGAAATTCGAGACCTTCCGTCTCGCAGCTGAACTCTGCACCATGAACGCGGCCGCGATTGTCTTCGCTCTCATCGTCGTGCTGCGCGTCCCTGTGTCCCTTGAAATTTCTCGATTGAATTTCCTTCGCCTCACCGCGATGTATCTCGCTGCTGCCGTCCCATTCTTCTTTACGGGACTGCTTTTTTCAGTCGTCTTCGCTCGCGAGAGCCGCCACATCACCCGCCTCTATGGTGCCGACCTTGTCGGAGGCGCTGCCGCTTGTCTCACCATCGTTCCAATACTCAATCTCATCGGTGGCCCCAACACCGTGCTCTTTGCGGCCTGTGTCTCCGGCTTCACAGCCATTCTCTGGAAACGAAAGTTCACTCGCTTCCGTCTTCAGCTTCTTGTGCCAGTGATTCTGCTTCTCCTCATCGCCTTCAACCACTCCGGCCGTCTCATGGACATCGTCTACGCTAAAGGACTCGTCCGCAGCCGCGACTGGGTCGAATTCGCGAAATGGAATGCCATTTCGCGCGTCGAAGTCGATCGCCAGGGAGGCGCCAAAGCCATCGTCATCGATGCCGACGCTTCTACCTACATCATGAATGTCGATCCGCACCACTGGCAGGACACCGACTGGCAACGAAATCTGATGTCCGCAGTGCCGTCTCTCGCCAACATTCTTCGTCCGCATGGCTCTTACGCGATCATCGGTCCCGGCGGAGGCGTCGACGTGCTGCGTGCCGTCGCCAATGGCAGTCCGAACGTCACTGGAATCGAAATCAATCCCATCATTGCCAATGACATCATGCGCGGTCGCTACGCCGATTACGCGTACCACCTCTACTCGCAGCCTGAGGTTCACATTCACGTGACCGACGGCCGTTCTTTCGTCCGCAACGCATCTCAGCAATTCGATGTCGTCCAAATGACTCTGGTGGACACCTGGGCTTCGACCGCCGCCGGCGCCTTCGCTCTCAGCGAGAACAGCCTCTACACCGTCGAAGCATTTCGCCAATATTTCGAACATCTGAATCCCGAAGGCATGGTCGCCATCACACGCTGGGAGTTTCGTGAGCCTCGCGAAGCCCTGCGTGTAATTTCAGTCGCGACCGAAGCGCTACATCAGCTCGGAGTTTCCAATCCAGCTCGTCACTTCATCGTCGTTTCAGAGGGCCCGCTCGATGAAGACGGCATCCCCGTTGTCGTGCTCGCCAAGAAATCTCCCTTCACTCGCGAAGAGGAGCAAGTAGTTACCAATCATCTCGGCAGCCACGACAATCTCAACGCTCTCTATCTTCCTTCTTCGCCGACGAACAACCCGTTCTCTGCTCTTATCGCCAGCAATAACCCTTGGGCGTTCGCTCAGTCCTATCCTTATAACGTCGCACCTGTAACCGACAACGATCCCTTCTTCTTCTTCACTCTAAAAACCAGCCAGATCTTGAACGATGAAGGCCTCCAACAAGGCATCGATTGGAAAGTCAATCTCGGCGTCGCCGTTCTCGGCATGGTATTCGTCATCTCCATTGCCGCCGTTCTCGCCTTTCTGATCGTTCCATTGCTGCTCAAGTCCACACGCCGCCGCGGCCACAAATCGCGCCACCTGCTCTACTTCATCGCCGTTGGACTCGCTTACATCCTGGTCGAAATCGCCTTCATCCAGCGCTTCGTTCTCTTCCTCGGACATCCCACGTACGCTCTCACCGTCGTCATCTTTCTTATGCTGCTTTCGAGTGGTGCAGGCAGTCTCCTGTCTCGCCGATGGCTCTCCCACTCATCTTCCGCCTGGCGTCCTCTTTCCTTCGCAATCGCCATCATCATCATTTACGTTTTCGCGTTACCCGCGATTCTGAATGCGCTTGTCGGACTTCCGTTTCTCCTGAAATTGCTCGTCAGCGCCGTTCTTCTCATCCCGCTTGGCGTAGTCATGGGGATGCCATTCCCCACCGGCCTCCGGGCTCTCGCAGATCGATCTGACAACAACTCCATCGAATGGGCCTGGGCCATGAACGCCGCTTCCAGCGTCCTCGGCTCCGTCCTCGCGATGGTCATTGCCATCCACTTCGGACTGAATATCACCCTCGCCTCCGGCGCTCTCGCTTATCTCCTTGCCTTGCTCTTTTCTTTGACCTACTCTCGCGCCGGAAGAGCTTCATCCTTTAAAGTGTTGTCATCCTGAGCGAAGCGAAGGACCTGCTTTCCACCGCTGTCATCCTGAGCGAGCGCTTTCTGCGAGCGAAGGACCTGCTTTTTAAGCTGTCATCCTGAGCGGAGTGAGGCGAAGCCGAACGCAGTCAAAGGACCCCTACCGGTTAGGCACATCCAAGGACCATCCGTGAGTTCGCTACTCCGCCGCCGCAACCACTCGGCCCCTTTGCGAACTTTGCGAACCTTCGCGCTCTTTGCGGTTAAAAGCTTTTCGAACATCGGCAAAAGCGTCACTGCACCAAAATGTTCAGCGCTCTCGTCCCGACCTGCTTCGCCCCATCTCTCGCTTGCACCGTGAAAGAAAAACTTCCCGCCGTCGCCGGAGCCGCCTGCAACACACCGTCCACTGCATGTGTCGCCACATCGATTCCCGCCTGATCGAAGCTGAACGACCCTCCGGTTGTGAAGCTCTTCAGCACAAACGTTCCATTGAACGAATCGTACGGTGCCGCGAATCCCGACACGCTAATGCTCTGTCCGACTACAAAACTCCCTGCATTGATGTCCTCCGGACACGTCAACGTGCTCACTCCGCTATTGCGCGCCACCTGCGTGCACCCGATCCATCCCAGCCGTCCACCTCTCGTCAGCGTCAATCCCGAAGGCAGCGACCCCGAGATCAACGTCCATTCCTTGAATGGTGAATTCCCGTTCGCCCCTAACGTTGTCTGCGGATACGTCACGCCCACCGTACCCGCCGGCAAGGTCGCGTTCGTTACCACCACCGGAACGTACGAGGGAGTGCCGGCCACGCCCGCCGTCTTCGACGCGATCGCATCGAGATCAGCTCCGATATCTCGCCCGTCACTCGCCTGTCCCCTGTAGGGACTCCCCGCAGCTAACCGGTAATCTCCCAAATATCCGCCCGCAAAATTCCGGAACACCGCCGCAAATGCCGCCCCATCCAAAAAACAACTCTCCCCACTAGCCCCGCACGTCTGATTGCTATACGGATAATTCGCCGCATTCTGATTCGTCTGGTTTGGCCATTGGTTCATCCCAAACAGGTTCTTTGTCACCTGCCACGTGCAGTTCGCCTCCAGAGGAGTTCCAACCGGCGTCGGATCCGGCAAACTTCCCGCCGGCACCGTTCCCCCTGCCGTGTACGTGTTCGCATGCGTTTTACAATCGTGCGTATTCAATCCAGCAAGCGGCCCGCTCGCGATGACACTGCCTTGCCCTTGCACTGGCACAATCCCGCCCGAAGCAATGTTGTCGCGATACGTCATGTTCTTCAGATATGCAGCGTTCGTCGCATCGCCTTCCTTTAATAGTCCGGAAACGCTCGACGCTCCGCCATGGAGAATGATCGCGGTGTTGTGCGCAGCCGTGAAATTGGAGAACGTCGACGCTCGCGCGCCATTCCCGATATCAAATGCCCTCGATTGAATATTGGGTCCATTTCCATTCGACATCCTGTCATCGAGTCCATCGAACAGCACATCATGGATCGACACACTGTCCATCCCCGCCGCTTCATCCAGGCAGTGACTCGAGAGCGCCGTCGAGATCTGAAACCCATTCGTCGTGTTTCGGATCTGGTTGTACCTCGCCGTCACATTCCGCACGTAGCAATCCGGACAATCCCCCGGGTGACACGCATATGCGGTCACACCCGTTCCATCTCCTCCGGTCGGCGCCGATGTCAACGTCGCATGCGTCGAATCGATGTAGCTCGCGATCCTGTATCCATCGCCGTTATCGCTTCTCCCAGGCTGGCCGGTGATCTCGAACCGGCATCGCCGCACTCCATCACTCTGGTCCACCGGACACCCAGTCCGATCCGCCATATCCGGTGAGAAACTGCCGCTCGTTGCTGTCAGCGACGTTCCGCTGATCGTCACCGTGACGCTCACTTTGTTGTTCTGATTCTTCGGATTGATCAGGAGCGAATTCCCCGTTTGATCGGTCTGCCAGCCATGCCAGTTGTTCTCCATCACGTTCGATTCCACCAGCACACGTTCGCCATTCTTGAATTCGCCATGATTCTTGTTGATCGGATGCACTCCGTTGGAACTCCCATCGTCGCCGCCCACGGGCAGCATCCATGTCAATGGCTTGAAACTGTGGTTTCTCCTGATCTCGATATCGCGTGAAACCGGCGTTGCTGACGGATAATTCCCTCCCCCACCAAATAACCAGCTCTCTCCTCCCGTGGCCAACAGATTGTTGTAGAGCTTGTGCGGCCCGTCCTGTGTGGTTCCTGTTCCCGCCGCATACACCTGCGAATCTGTGCACGATCCCATGCAGTACGTGTCGTACATCCACGAATTAATTACCGCGATGTATGTGGAGTTGTTCGCCCAAACGCAGCCCAACATCTCATTCGTCGCGTTTCCCGCGAAGTTCTCTCCATGGCACAAGATTCGATCGAAGATGATGTGATCTGCTCCATCGCTCAAATCAACAATCCGCCGATACAGCTTCGGACTTCCCGGCGCCTTCTGCATGTTCAACCCAATCAGCCGATAAAACCTCGCTCCCGTCTCCGCTTTCAGCACCCCGCCTGACGAATCCGCTGGCGCTTCGATCGTCGCCATCCTCTGTCCGGGCGTCGCACACGCATACGCCGGATATCCACTCACTGACGTCAACCCAATCTCACATGGTGTCGCCCGCATTCCTTCTTTCGGAAAGGCCACATCGCCAATCGCACTCGTCCGCAACGTGACCCAGTGATTTCGGTCGCATGTCTTTGCTGGAAGTGTGAATGGCCCGGTGTATTTCGCACCAGCCGTCAACACGATCGTGTCTCCACAACTCACCGACGCGAGCTTCGCCGCAAGATCCGCGCTGTCTGAAGCTGATACCACTGCCCCTGGAGATGGCGATCCGCTCAGCGCGGTATACACGCACCCACTCGGCAACTCCGCAGGACCATCCGTGCCACCGAAGCGGGCTACATCTCCCGGTCCGCAGTATGCATTTTCCAGGGCGGCCAGCACCGCCGCCCCATGCGTCGCTGACCCATGTCCAGTTGAACCGCCCTTCCAGGTCGACTGCGCACGCGCCACCGTTGTCGCGGTCAGCACCACAACCACCCAAACTGTTTTCATTGTTCTGGAATCTCTTCTTCTGGAATCTTTCCCGACCACCAATCAGCGACAACTCGCTCTGCCAACGACCAACGACCAACGACTGTTCTGCGGCTTTGCGGCCTTCGCGACACCTTCGCGTACTTTGCGGTTGTCCTTTTGACTTCGCGCGTAGCTCGAGTCTCGCAGCGCGCAATCAACAATGTTCAATCTGAAATCGCAAATCCCTTCACTGCCCCACCACCACCACAAACCCTCCGCCCTGCTTCACCGCATACGCGCCCATTTCCCAGGAACTCCCGAACGCTGCCTGGTTCACTCCCTCCAAATCCAGCACGTACGCGACTCCCAAATCCAACCCTCCATTCACGATCGGCGACGCCGGTGTCGGCCGGAGGTCAGGCTCCGCTCCGGGCGCCGCCGACGTATAGAACGTCCCGGTCCCCACCTGTGACGTCCCATACAACCAGTCCGCCAGTTGCGTGTTTGTCATGATCGTCGCTCCGTGCGCGATCAACGCGTCCAGCAGATTTCCAATCTCCGTCGGCGTCATTTCATTCGTGTGCCAGAAAATTCCATACGGCGCTCCCCACACCGACGCCTTCCACACCAGCGCTCCGATCCGCTCGTCCATCTGTGCCGCCGTCAGTCCCTGCAGCGGTGTCGCAACACCAAAGCTCGTGATGTTCTGGATGTTCACTCCTCGCGCGTACACATCCTTCACTCCGCTCATCGACAACGCACCGCGCGACCCTCGATATCCTGCCGCCGCCGCATACCCTTCTGTGCTCGTATCCTCCTGCCCGCCCGGATACACATACACCCACGTCGCAGGCAGCCCCGTCAGGTGCGCCGCCATCCACGCCTTCGACGACGCCATCTCATCCGGCATCAGCCGGCTTTCCTGGATCTGTACCGTGTACCCCGCCGTCTTGATATCCTGCGCAGTCACATCCGCCAGCGTGATTGAATGCGCCGCGCCCTTCGCATTCGGATCCGCCACCGCCGTATACCCGCTCTTGTTCGCAATCGTCGACCACAATTCCGACATCGTGTCGTAGGACGCACTCGCCAAGTTCAAACTCAAATTCTCTCCGCCCGGACCACCCGCCACCGTCGTCGTCAGCAAGTTTCCGCTAATCGTCATCGTCGCCGCCGTACCTGTCCCCGTGTAGCGGATCGTGAACGCCGACGGTGATTGAAAATACTGATGCGACCACGAATGCGGATTCAGGTCCCGCCCTGCATTGATCCATTCCTGAAACTTCGGCACCATCGACAGCGTCCCGTCATACCCAGTCACGATCGCGATGCTCGGCTGCACGCCTCTCGAGTCAAACTGCGGCAACCAGCTGTCCACATAATCATTCGTCGCCGCATCCATCAGTCCTGGATCGTCCTCCGTCAGCGTTATCCGTGCCGGGTACTTCCGAAATCCAACGACCGCCGGCTCGGTGTACGCCGCCAGGTTGTGCGTCCCCGCAACTCCGCCGGCCACATCGGTTGATGGCAACACTCCCAGCCCATTCCCATAAAAATGACAGTAGTCATAGCTGACTCCACTGCCCGTCGACGTGTCTTCCAGCCCGTAGTTCCGGTTCCCATACGCTCGGCAGTTCCTCACTACGATCCCATTCGCCGCTCCCGAAAACCGAAACCCGTCATAATTCCGGTGTGCATCAACGTTGTAAAACTTGATATCAACGGGCGCCGCGGACGCATTCACATAAAACCCGTGCGGTGTCGGCCCCGCAGGAATGATCCCGTCCGAATACACGTTCGCCGCCGTGATGTGGTCCGACGCTCCGCCGATCCTCAACCCGTACGTGTCGAAGTACGTCAGCTTGAAATGCTGAATCTGCAGCCAGGTCTTTCCATTCACATAAATAATCTGCCCGTTGGCCATCAACATTGCAGCCACACTGCCGTAATACGCCGCCGGATTCGTCGCCGCCGGCGCATACACGTACAACATGTTTGACGAAAGGTAAAAATCCCGATCGTGCTGCACCGCGCTTTTCGAAGTCTGCTTCTGTCCCCACACTGTCCCGAACAACACATAGCTCATCGTTGTCGCCGTGACTGGCGCTTTCCAGATATTCCCGGAATCGATCGTCCACGCCGAACTCGGAAGATCGAGCGCCCCAGTCAGCGTTGGCGCCTCGCCCGTGCCGTAGGCATCGAACACGATCGGTGCGCCCGACGCCCCACTCGACGGAGGCACCAGGCTTTCTCTCCAAACCTCGCCTCGCTTGAACAGGATCTGGTCCCCCGCTGCGAACGTCGCACCATTCACTTTCGCGATCGTCTTCCACGCCGCATCCACCGACGTGCCACTGTTCGCATCATTTCCGCCCGTTGCATCGACGTAATACGTAGACGCTCCCGCCGCAGTAGCCACGCCAAGCGTTGCACTCACGAACATCGTCCAAAGCGCTGCTCTCACTCGAGCGATTCTTTTCGTCCTTCGCGACGTTTCACGCTCTTTTCGGTTCTGAGCTTCTATGACTGGCTGGGTGCCCCACCCTTGTCGCGTTCTTTGCGACAGGGTGGGCTCTTCTCGTGACATTTCGTCATCGGTGATGCAGTCTTGTCCGCGCCCATCCGTGCCCACAGTGGTTAATTCCTGACTTCGATGGCTAATGACTGACACCCAACGACCGACGCACACCTTCGCCCCCGCGCTGAAACTCATTTCATCGCCGCCTTAACCTGATTTGTTATGGATTTGTTCCGGGTAAAACCATCGCGTCATCCCGACGCCCGGCGTTTTCTTCAGCCGTACTAGTGATATCGCGCGATCTCACCGTTTGTGATGCACAATGTGCGCTTCGCTACCAGAGCCCAATTTCTAAGCTTGTCATCCTGAGCGGAGCGAAGGACCTGCTCTTCCTTTACAACCTTGTCATTCCGAGCAACGCGAGGAATCTGCTCTTCCTGTTCGCGAACTCTGTCGTTAACAGCTTTGGCGGACGACCGACGACGGACGACCGACGACGCTCTCAATCCGCCACGTACTTCACCACCACGTTCATCCGATGTAGCGCTCCCGACGCGCTTACAGTCGCATGCCCTAGCTTCGTTCCCACGGCCACCGCATCTTTCCCTGCAGCCAGCGAAGACGAAACCGCTCCACTCGTCGAGCACGCCAAGTCTGAACTCAGCACATTTCCGCCACCATTCTGCAAATTGATCGTTGCGCTTCCCGCATCGATCTCGCAGTACACCTCGACAATATGGAACGCAGCGGCCCGATTCACATAAATCGACGGCACTTGCAGCGTCGTGGTCAGCAGATTATTCGGATCGAAGAACGTATACGTGAATTCCTGCGGCTGCTTTTTCGCCACTTCCACCACCGCTCCCGCATTTTCTGATACCGCCAGCCTCCCGCCCGCATCGAACCCAAGTTTCGATTTCCCCGTGCCTGCAGGAGTCATCGCTCCATAACTGCCCTCTACATTCCAGGCACCAGCCCCAGTCGACACGAACGAATCCGCCGTCACTTTCCCCGAAACCGTCAAATCCCCGGTCACATTGTTGCCCGTACCGCCGCCACCGCCGCAACCAGTGCACGTTCCGGTCACCGTCAGATTGCCGTTTACCTTCACATCGGTCTTAAATTCCTTCAGCGACAATGTCAGTCGTTCCTTCCAGTTCGTTCCGTCTCCTACGTTGCCGATGTAGTTCGACATCGATTTCGGTGCCCCGAATGCGATCCCGACACTGGGTGCACTCCCATTTCCCTGGTCGTACCCGATGTATGCATCGTCTCCATCGTTTGTCGGACGGTTATTCGCCGTCGCCACCGTCTTCGCAAAATTCGAATCCGACAGCGTCACGACGTGTCCCGGCCCCGTACCCACCGTCGAGAAATTCAGCCTTCCTTTCAGATTCGTCTTCAAACCACCGTCCCCCGTCGGCTTCACGGCCAGCACCATCGCGCCTTGGTCATAGAATCCTGTTGGCGGCGCACTCTGCGCTGCGCACGAAAGCCATGTGGGCGTCCAACTGTTCTGGACATAACACGATTGTGCAAACACGGAAGGCTTCGTCGCTCCTGCCACGCTCGTCACAGGCGCGGATAACCAATCGATCGTTAAGTTCGCAGCAGCATAGGCCGAGTTCGAATCGCCTGTCGCTCCTAGCACGAACGAACCTGGCCAATAACTCAGCAAGGGAAAGTAACTCACCGTGGCCACGGCGTAAGAACTTAACGCAGACTGCGAGTCTGTGAATGTGCAGACTCCGTTTGAGCATGCCGATGCTCTTGCCACATTCGTCGCCACCGCATAATTTCCGGTCCCAAACGGAGCTTGCTCCATGACGTTCCCGGTTGGCGCGTTGACGCGCAGCAGATCGAATTTGTCAGCTCCAGCAATATCCGGTGTCGTCACCGTGATATTTCCAGTGCCATTCGTTAGCGCCTTCCCCGCATACAACGGATTCCCATATCCGTACGTTGCATGATGCGGCACCACGTAGTACCGGTAATCCGTCGTGCCCGTATTCGCAAACTGTGGGATCACAGCCTGCGGGCCTTCTCCCGCAATCCAAACCAGTCTTTGTCCCTGTGCGATTACACCCGCGATCCCGATGTTCCCTGCAGGATTCGAGCAATTCCCGGTCTCCATGTAAACGTTTTCAATCACGGTCGGACCGTAACCACCCCGGGCCGCTCCCGTCCGAATCCCAAACTGCGCCAAGCCCTGAACGACGCTGTCAGAGACTCTTAAAGTGTTGCCGCTCTGCCAATCCACGCCATTTCCATGACATTGCCCGGATATATTCAGGTTCTTCAACCATCCCACGGCCGACCACGTATTAAACGGGCCAGGCGCGGTCACATAACTTCCGCAAAATGTCGCGTCGCATCGCAAACCATACCCAAGCGAACTGTCCAAGCCATCGAGCAGAAACGATTGGTCGTCATCAACCTGCACATATGAGCCAAACGTCCCAAATGTGCTCGACCGCGTGCTGACATTGAGCAACCGCGTCTTCTGCCCGTTCACTTCGAGGAACGCTTTCGTTCCATTTGCCAGCATCGGACGTCCGCGCGGATTGATCAGCGTCACGTCCTGCACCAGGTTTGAACTCGACGGGTCCCCCACGTACAGACAGGCATCATCCATGTAGCACTCAACAATCGAGCCCGTCAGGTCGACCGTCGAGTTCGATCCTCGGATCGAAACTCGCGCATACGCCTTGTACTCGCCCGGTGGCACCACGATCTTGCCCGACTGCGAACTTCCTGTCGGATTCGTCGGCGTGATGCGGCCCGCAATCAATGCTTCCTGCAATCCACTCGATGCGCTCGAAATCATGTAACCCGCCGGATGCGTGTTCGCCGTCGTGAACTGCAGCGTTCCAGCAGCGCCATTTCCCGCGCACGTACCGCCTGTCACCTTCACCGCTTCCGCCGTTCCGGTTCCCGAAACATAGACGTAGTACCAGGGTTCGGTCCCGACTACCCCAGGCGGACATGAGCCCAGCGACACCGTCTTCGCCCCCGCTGTGCTCAAGTCCGCCGCCGGCGCCTGCGTCCATGCAAAGTCCGTGGCGTATTTCACCATCTGCATTCCCAAACTCAATCCCGACCCGCCGCCCACCTTAGGTTTGTACTTTCCACTTGCAGATTCGTACGTAATAACCTGACCATCGGAAGGCACAACCGAATCCATCGGCACACCCTGGATTGACACTGCGTTCGCGCTCGTTCCACATGCGCCCCATGTTGAATTCCCCTTCAGACACATCGTCCCGTCCGTTGCGCCGCTTCCCAACTCGCTGACCGGGATGAATCCACCCGCCAGGTCGGCCTTCCCTGTTACTGTGTTGTCCACGTATCTCCGGGTTGCCGCATGCGTCGGCGCCGTCGGATCGCCGCTCAACACCAGCGGACCCGTCATGCTGTCGCCGTTCTTCTGGACGTAAGACCCACTGCCTACATTCGCCACGGCCGCATCGACATACGCCTTATTCACCGCATCACCGGAATCAAGCGGTGACGGAACACTTGGCGAAAGCGAAAACTGTTTCACGCCGGCGATCGTCTCACTCCCGCTCAGGTGGACTACAGACGTATCACTCGCCTTCCCGCTCACGGCGGTATCCACATACTGCCGCGACACCAACTGCGCCGTAGTGCTCGTTCCCGGTGTAGATCGCACGCCCGCAACCGTCACCGGAGAGTTCGTCGGCACCGACCAATACTCTGTCTTCGGCACTCCATCATCCAGTTGGAAGACAATCGTGTAGAGCGTTCCTGCTGGCGTGGCTCCTTCATTCGGAGCCAGGTCTACAGTAAACGCCCCGCCCGCGCCCAGCTTTACGCTCTTCGTGCCTGCCGCTACTGGCTTGTTGTCGGAAGTCGTGAACGAGGGCCACGAGATCAGCAGCGTCCCAGATGCTGTCGCTCCATCCGCGCCGTAGATCACATCCGCGACCGTAGTCATCGCCGGCCCGTTCGCTGCCTCGAGCGGGATGCTCATCCGCGAAATCCCCACCGCAGCAATCACCGACAGCAGCAAATAAAAAAGCCGCCTTGCCGGGCGGCGTACGTCCACCATGACTCCCTCCATGAATGCCTTCCTTTACTGCCCCAACCCTCAAACCCGATCTTTTTGAACCTTCACTCGCCTGCTCACGTACGGACCGAACCCGGCGCCATCCCGATGCCGCGTGCTTTTTTCCAACGCGGCGAGAGCCTGCCCTGAGCGAAGCCGAAGGGGATCTCGCGCGCATCACATCGTCAGTCGCGGACGACGGAAAGCCGACGACCGCTTTCTTCGCGAACTTTGCGATCCTTCGCGACCTTTGCGGTTAAGGGTCTACCACGCGACTCCTACATTCCGCCGACGACCCACGACCGCTCTAGCGGGCGACCAACGACGGACGACGGAAAGCAGACGACAGACCCTACGACTCCACCCACCGCGGCCTCGCTGCCACCCGGCCAACGTTCGCATGCTGCAGATAATTCTCAATGCTCTTCACGTACACGTCTGCAAAATCCACCACCGGACGTTTCGTCTCGATGAGCCGGATCGCATCCTGCAATTTCCAACTCAATGCGCACAGCACCGCAGCCGCCATCATCGGTGCCCGATGCACTCCAGCCGCGCAGTGGATGTACAGCTTTGTTCCCGGCTGATCCAGCGCCGCACGAGCAAACTCGATCCCCTTCTCGAATACCTGTGGAGGCTTTGGCTCGAAATCATCGTCAATCGGATTCCACAGCACCTCAATACCGTGGATCGTGGCCAGCGGAGTGTCGTCGAACTCGATCTGCATGTCGAGGATGTGCGTGACTCCCGCCCCCGCCACCTTCGCCATGTTGTCCGCACTCCAGATTCCGCCCCCGACCGCAATGCGGCCGGTCACCCACGTCATATCCATCCGCGATTAGACCTCTCTGCTTGCATCTTCGTTGCTCAGCAAGTCAAGCTCACGTAGGGGCGGACGCCTCGTCTGCCCAGCCGAGCGCCAGCTCGGCACAAATCTGCGCTCATCCCTGAGAAATCTGGCGTCATCCCGAAGCCGCGCGCTTTCACCAGCGCCGCGAGGCCCTGCCCTGAGCGAAGCCGAAGGGGATCTCGCGCGCACCCATGATCCAAACAATAATTCGCAAACGGCCAACGACCGGCGACCAACGACTAATCTTCTGATTCTAACTCTACACCGGCTGTGGTTCGTCGAACGGCTTCTCAGGCAGTCCCAATCGTTCGAGAAGCGTTTTCGCCAGCGACTCTCCGGAACTCGTCTCTTCCATCTCCGGGTTCGCCGGGAAGATCCCCGCCAACTCGAGCAGAAACTTCATCGCCGCGATGCTTCCACCATCCACCGCTTCGCTGATCATGGCCCGTGTCATATCATAGGCATGGTTCGCCACCATGCTTCGGATCTTCTGGCGGACCAGCTCCGCATCCACCGGTTTCCTCGACACGCTCACCTGCACCGTTGACCGTTTCCGTAACCGCTTCTTCGTCGCCAAACTGATCTCCCGTCAAAATATCTATCTGCAAAATGGAAAAGGCGCGATATGCATCGCGCCTCCCGAACCCACCTCATTGCCGATTCGCTCAGCAACTCTCAGTTATTTTCTTTTTTCTCACTCTTAATTTCAGAATAGCAGGTTGAAAGGGGTGAACCCGCCAACTTTTCAGAAATTATTTTTCCAGTCGACACAGTCACTTACAAACGAATCGTCGTTTTCACCCCCTTGACAAGATTTTTTGCTCGCTTTCGCCCGATGGCTTTTCTCTTTCATGATTCCGCCCCGCAGAAAGAGTAGCGTCAATTGATCGAGAGCATCCGGCAGTTCTCGTTGGATCGTCCGCAGGCCGACATGCATCATTCGCGCCACCTCCTGCTGACTGTAATCGAGAAGAATGCACTTACCGACCACCTGCCGCGAGAACGCGTCGAGCTGCGCGACGCAGCGTTCCACGTCATGCACGAAGATCACTACGTCTTCGAACGTCGCCACCTGGTAGCCCGTCACGTGTCCGCGAAACAGTTCGCGTCCCAGGACCGAAGGCAGGCGCCCGACCTCAATCGACATCCGCGCATAACGCTTTAGTATCGCCATGGTCCTGTCTCGATAGAACGACAACTCCGGATCGCTAGTGTCTGTCGAAGCCCATTTATCCTCGACCGGCAAATTTGCCTCTGTGATCGCCGAGACTTCCAGTTCCTCTTCATCCGCCACCGCCATCACCACCGGAAGCGTCATTGTGCTCATGCTCGGCCTCCACGAATGCAAAGCTCCACAATCGTGTCAATCGCACTTTGGAGCTTCAAACCACGCCCTGCCGGCCATCGCGACTCCATGCGCTGTGGATGCCTGCCCCCGGGAAGTTCGTCCATTTTCGGGATGCAAGGCGCACAGTAGATCTCGACGTCACCTTTCAATCGCAACCACAACCCACCACACCGCTCGCAATACTTCAGCTCCACTTCTTCGATCTCGTCACTTCCGATTTCAGCTTCGATCAGTTCCATGATTGCCATCTCCTATATGAAGAACTCCGTAGTCAGTAGCCAGTAGTCAGTCGCCAGTAGCGAGTTGCAGTCAGCAAGCCTTTGATTGACTTTGCATCCCCAGATTGGCGCTCCGAATTCGGAGTTTCTTCTTGCGGACTACGGACTCCTGACTACCAAAACAAAAAAGCCCCGCACCGGAGCTACCGGTACAGGGCTCGTTTCTCTTACGATGACCTGCTTGATTATTTAGTTATGAGTGCATCCTGCGCGTCCCGGCTATTCGTGATGCCGGAAATATCCCTCTTCATAGCCCGACTTGAGCACGCGTCCGTTTTGCACGACCACGCTCAATCGGCCCGTGAAGTGACACGATCGCAACAGGCTTTCCGTGGAAGCAGAGAGTAGCTCCGCCGATTGCACCTTGCGACGCAATTCAACAAAGCTGGTTGCCAGAATTTCAGGTTCGGACATATGAAAACACACTTTCTACTAACTACAGTATGAGTTATAAAAATCTTCCCATGTATAGCTTTCTTGTACTTCCCGAGTGAAGAAATTTATTTCCTTTGAGGTGTTGTACTTGGATGGTTAATATCACGAGGCTATAAGCCGGTGCTATACTTCCGGCATGAAATTCCGCACTTTGCAGGAAAATCTGCGCAAAACCCTGTGGGACCGGATCGAGGACGGAGACCTCACCGGGCTACGACTGGCGGAGCAGACAGGGTTCAAGCAGGCGCACATCTCGAACTTCCTCAACCGCAAGCGCGGCTTGAGCCTCGAGGGCATGGACAAAGTGCTCGCCGTCCAGCATCTCTCCGTGCTCGATCTGCTCGATCCCGTCGAGGTCAACAAGCGGGCCAGCATCCCCGCTCCCAGCGATGACGAATTCGACAGCGTCATGCTGGTCGATGATGACGTGGCCGCCGCCCAGCCGCTCGTCATGAAAATGCATGTCCGCGAAATCCTGAAATTTAAGAAAAGCTTTCTGCGCCGCATGCGCGCCGATATGGAAGGCGACCGCGACACCTGGGAACGCTTCGTCATCATCCGCGTCGACGCCCGCGAAGGCATGAGCATGTATCCGCGCATGTTGCCGGGCGCGACCATCCTCCTCGATCGCCATTACAACGCCCTGCATTCTTACCGCAAGGGCGAGAACAACATGTACGCGGTTCGCAAGAACGAAACTCTGACCGTCAAGTACGTCGAGCACGCCGACAACTATCTGATCCTGCGTCCACACAACCAGGCTTACCCGGTTGAGGTGCTGACGATTGAACCCGACAAGAAGCCGTCCGACTACATCATCGGCCGCGTCTGTTACGTGGGAATCGAAACTTAGCGCGTTTCGACCAGCATCCTCGAAAACTGATTCAGGTGGCGCAGGCCCCTGCCGTTTACTTCTGCACATTTAGTGCTACCATCGCCTCACTCGAGGTTCTTAGATGGGCCGGCTTCGTCTTTGCGCTTTCTTACTACTATCTCTCACTTGTTTCATTGAGAGCCTCCATGCTCAGCACGAAGCAGTTACAGCATCGCCAAAAACGCGGGCTCCGGCCACATGTATCGAAGTAAGTGAGCAACGCCTCGCACTTACAATTCCGCTGCCACAACAAAATAGGCAGATGCCAGCAACTATGCAGGTCACTCTCGTTGATCCTGAGGATGTCGCTTGGGCGCAAGTCAGGAACAACGTTGTTCTCCACGCGGGACAAAAACACATCATTGCTGTCCTGCCTCGTCCTTTTCATGGTCTTCCCGTCGAAGACTTGAAAGACCTTCATTGGATGCGTTTGAAGTATGAGTTGCGTGCGGAGAGTGGGGACATTCTTGCCACGGGCATCGAGGCGTTGCGCTCTGCGGCCACGGATCCTTTCGTTCTCACTGCGGCAGCAGCACGTGTCACGGCGAGCGGACGTCCATATCAGGTGCGCGTGCACGTTCAGAGCGGCGACAGGAAGCCTCTTCGCAGAATACCTGTAAATGCCGAGATCACATGGGAGGGCATGCGCGAAACGGAACACCTGACTTCGAAGGCGCGCACAGACTCCAGCGGCAATGCCACTCTCGAGTTTACGATCCCCAACAATCTGGCTGTCCAGGATGGCGAACTGCATGTGGGGGCAAGAGTTGGAGTGGTCGAGCGTTCTCTCGAACAGGACATTGAGTTCGCCGCCGCCAGTTATCTCCTGGTGGACAGCGACAAAGATATCTACCAGCCGGGCCAGACCTTGCACGCGCGCGCTCTTTATTTTGACTCCGGCCGCAAAGCCGTCGAGAAAGCAATCCTTGACGTTCGCATCAGAGATGAGGAAGAGACGCTTGTTTCTCGACAGAGCGTCACCACCAACGAATTCGGGGTGGCACCATTTGATTGGGTGATTCCAACAAACGCTCGCCAGGGCAGCTATCAACTCACAGTCTCGGCACAACGCGAAGAGGACAGTGAACGCGGAAGGCAAAGCGTGAAATCGGTGCGTGTTTATCGTTATGACTTGCCCAACTTCCGCGTTACCGCAAAAGGGGACCAACCCTACTATCTCCCAACCCAGAATGCGGAAGTCACAGTCTCGGCCGAATACTTATTCGGACAACCGGTGAAGCGCGGAAAAGTTCGAATCGTAGAGGAAAAAGAAAGGAATTGGAACTTTCGCAAGCAGAAGTGGGAGGCGGACGAAGGACAGGTCTATGCTGGCGAATTGAATCGCGATGGGATCTTCACCGCTCGTTTCGATCTTGCTGAAAAACACAAAGACCTGGAAGACCGTGGGCGATATCGAGACATAAGAATCGCCGCCTATGTTACCGATCTCACAACGGGCCGTACCGAGCAGCGCCGGACAACACTACGCATCACTCGCGATCCAATCCATGTGTATCTGGTATCAGCACAGGGCACTGCCGCGCCATTACCACAGTCGTACTATGTTTCTACTTTTTATGCGGATGGAACCCCCGCGCGCTGCAAGGTAAAGCTTAGCCTGGTCAATGAAAACAATCATTCCGCTGTCAAGCAGCAACTCCCCACCATTGAGACCAACAAGTACGGGCTCGGCAAAGCTAGTGGTCTGAAACTCGACATAGATGACGAACACGATACGCTGCTAGCCGAAGCACGCGATGCACAAGGGAAAAAAGGCACCGCTCAGGAGACAATCTATTCTTATGATCAGAATTTCATCCAAATCTCTGGCACTCGAACGATTTATAAAGCGGGCGATCCGATCGACGTGACTCTGCGTTCCGTCCAGCCGGTGACGCATGTTGTCGTGCAAGCTGTGCGCGACGGATCAGTACTGGTGAGCCAAAATGTTTCCCTGGGCAAAGGTCAATTCTCAGTTTCATTTCCCTACGACCCGCGTTTCACTGATGAAGTCACGGTTTTTGCTTACTCACTCGACAGGGATTCTGACGATTATCGCTGGCTCATGGGCTCACGCACTGTTCTTTATCCAAAGAAGCGCCAGCTCGGCATCGATTTAAAGCTCGACAAAGATGAATACCGTCCAGGTGAGGAAGGTGTGGCTCGGATTTCCGTGCATCTTCCGGATCACACCGGGTCAGAAAGCGCGCTCGGTATAAAAGTAGTGGACCAAGCGGTCGAAGAGCGCACGCGCACTGACGAAGAATTCGGGAGCGCGTGGGGTTCGTGGCGCTGGTCCCTGTGGTCCACAATCTTCGACGCCGAATTCTCAGGTGTCACACGCGATGATTTGGACCAGCTGGACTTGACCGAGCCCATTCCACAAGACCTCGATCTCGTCGCAGAATATCTTCTCCAAAATACGTATGGGGCTTCGCCCGAGATCGAGAGCGACGACTCGAGGACCAGCGGTTCGCAGGCATTCAGCAAATTTTTCGACAAGCAAGTCAAGCCGATCGTGACTTTTCTCGACAGTCGCAACGAGGAAGGCAAGCTGCCGCTCTCAATGAAGCAAGTGCTGGAGGCAGCACTCCAAAATGGGTTGGACCTCAACTCATTGCGCGATCCATGGGGAACACCCTATCGCTACCTTGCGAATACCCGGGCGAGCAATTTCGTTGTTTCGTTGGAATCGGCGGGCCCAGACAAGACATTCGATACAGCGGACGACTTCAGGGCTCGAGACATACGGGAAGAATATTTCACGTACTACGGGGAATCGATTCAACGAGCGAGCGACTCATTATTCGAAAAGGAAGGGAGATTCATTCGCGACAGAAACACGCTCGATGTCGAACTGAGTAAATACGGCGTGGATTTCGAAGCGCTGCGTGATCCTTGGGGAAAACCCTATGTAACGCAGTTCGAGGTGTCCGGCTCAAGTTTCATATCTCGAGTGCTCAGCGTCGGCGAGGTAAATGAGAAGGGCAAGCCTCTCGAAACTGTCGTGTGGACCGGAAGCGTGAACTACTTCGCCAAGTCAAGAGAAAAGATAGAGCAAATTCTCAGTCTTTATGTCTCGCGTACCGGCAAGTATCCCGCGGACGAAACAGCATTCCGGGAGATGTTAAGCAATCAAGGAGTTGACTTCGATCAGTTACGGGATCCATGGGGCAGCCCTTTCTACGTCCTCATTCGAAAGCAGAGGGAATACGGCGATCGCATACGAATTCAGCAGCGTGAGGCTTCCTCCGGATCCCGGACCAGTGAACCCGTAATCTTGGTCCGGAAGCAAGTCGCGGTTTTCAGCCCAGGGCGCGATTTGCAGCAAGGAACAGCTGATGATGCTCAAGTCGCGTCGTATTCAATTTTGGTGGCTGATCAAGGTGCGCAGGATAGCCGCCCGAGGCCCAACGCTGCTGCAATCAGTCTCAATGAGAGCATGGGCGCAATCCTGGGTGTCGTTGCCGACGAAATGGGAGCGGTTATTTCGAATGCCTCAGTAGATGCTGTGCGCGAGCTTACAGCCGAGAAATTTTCCACAAAGACCGACGTTCTGGGCAATTTCCAGTTGAGAAATCTGCCCCCTGGCACTTACCAACTACAAGCCTCCGCCCAAGGGTTTCGCACGGCGCGGCTCGGATCCGTGCCCGTTCAAGCCAGCAATTTGACCGAGGTCCATTTTGAGTTATCGGTGGGCGGAAGGACCGAAACTGTAAATGTGGAGGCTGCACCTGTCCAACTGGAAACGATGAATTCGTCGGTTGTAGCTGCCAGAAATTTCTCCTGTCTTGTGAAACTTGCGCCTGGAATCGCGAGCGCGAATCCCGCGCTGATGAGCACGCCTCGGCTGCGCCAGGATTTCCCCGAGACCATGCTGTGGGAGCCCGCGCTCATCACTGACCAGCGTGGTCATGCTCGATTGAATTTCAAGTTCGCCGACAACATCACCACCTGGCGTCTCACGGCGGTCGCATCTACCAAGAATGGTGAACTGGGGCACGTGGAGAAAGACCTGAGAGCATTTCAGCCATTCTTTCTTGAACACGACCCTCCGCGCGTTCTGACCGAGGGAGATGAGATTGAATATCCAGTCGTGTTGCGGAACTACCTGGATCGCGCGCAGACGTTGAAGGCTGTGATGAAACCGGAGAATTGGTTCACACTCACAAGTCCGCCGGAAGTCCCGGTTCACGTTGAAGCCGGGGACGCCTCTCGGGCACTATTCCATTACCGAACATCCGCTTCGGTGAGCGCAGGTAAGCAACAGGTCAGCGTTGCCAATCAAAGTGTGAGCGACGCAGTGCAGAAGACAATTGCTGTGCATCCGTTCGGGCGCCCCGATACGCAGACGGCAAGCAGCGTAATCGACAAGACAGGCCTGCTCACGCTTCAAGTGCCTGAGAATGCGATCCCGGGTTCTGTACGAGCTCACGCGAAAATTTATCCGAATCTGCTTGCACACGTCGTGGAGAATCTCGAGGCAGGCCTCGAGCGTCCTCACGGATGCGGTGAACAGACGATTTCCTCCACGTATCCGAGTGTTCTGCTCTCCGAAATCTATGCAAATGAAAAGGACAAGCCGCCGGTTGCACGAAAAGCTCAGCGTTATGTTGTGGCGGGCTATGAACGACTGCTTGCATACCAACGAACGACCGGAGGATTTTCGTACTGGGGCACCCGGGATGAAGCGGATATCTCCTTAACCGCCTATGCATTGGATTTTCTATCCCGGGCCTCCAATTTGATTGAGGTAGATCCTGCCGTGGCGGAGCATGCAGAGGTTTGGCTGATCCAACAGCAACGCGACGATGGGAGTTGGCACTTACGGTGGGACAGAGACGACAAAGATGCGCTGCTTGCCACCGCATATGTCGCCCAAACTCTAACGCAGCTCTCGGACGCTGACACGGAGCGCACGAAAGCACGTAAAGCGGCGCTCGAGAAGTCATTACACTTTCTGGCAGCACACCGCGATTTGCTCGACGAACCCTACGTCGTCGCCAGCTATGGACTAGCAGCGAAAGCAGCGGGAGATATCCAAACAGCAAATCAGCTGTCGAATTGGTTACAGAAAAACATTCACTTCGAGGGACAAGGCGCGTACTGGAGCCTTGAACGCAACACGCCCTTCTATGGCTGGGGAAAGACAGGACGGCTGGAGTCCACGGCTATGGTAATGCGAGCACTGGCAGCGATTTCCGGGGATGATACCAAGAAACTCCAGCGACAAGGACTGATCTCTCTTCTGAGAGACACGGACCGCGAGGGGATGTGGTACAGCGGGCAAACCACGGTTCAAGTACTGAAGACAATGCTGAGCATTGCCTCACCTGCGCAAGACCAAGCTGGTGAGTTGAAAATACGGGTCAATGGGAAAGAAGCAAAGAGTCTCCTGTGGCCTCCCGGACGTACAGTCGTACCTCCGATCGAACTGGATGTGACGGGCCTAATCGCTGCGGGAGAAAATCGCATTGAATTGGATTCCTCTGGTGGATCTCTCTTCGATGCCCAGTTCGTGCTTGAGGCGTACGTGCCCTGGCAGGATGCTTCGATCGTGAACGCTGAAACCAATTCAACCAGCACGCTCAGTTTCAATGTCACGTACTCGAAGCCGTCAGCAACCACCGATGACAAGATTCATGCGCGGATTCATGCCGAAAGAGTGGGCCATCGCGGGTACGGAATGATGCTCGGCGAAGTCGGCTTGCCCCCGGGGGCAGATGTGGATCGAGAAAGCCTGGAACGTGCGCTTGCGTCAGAAAACACAGTTTCCCGATATGAAGTGCAGCCGGACCGGGTAATCTTTTACATGTGGCCAATCGCCGGCGGATCAGACTTTACGTTTGAGTTCCGGCCGAGATTTGCCATGAGAGCAGAGACAGCGCCCTCAGTCCTTTATGACTATTACAATCCCGATGCATCCGTTACCTTGAAGCCGACACGGTTCGAGGTAACGGCGGGGACGCAATTGCCCTTTCCGGCTAGCGATCCGTAGCCGAAATTTAAGCGGAGCGATTCGAAGGGCCGCTGGTCCCGGCCGTTTTCTTTTGTACAGAAAACTGACGTGCACACACGTGTACGTGCAAATTTTTCGAGCGCCCTACCGCCGATGTTCCTCGTCACGAGGAGAACTAATTCTCTGCAGCTGCAACATTCTGAATCCACTTGCTCCACAGTCGATGTCTGCTTTCTTGCATGCACCAGGTTTGGCTAATCCGTTGCATGGAATGCGCGTACACTGTAACTAAATCCTTCCCTGGGGTGCCAAGGTGCAAGCTGACGAGAAGCATTTCCGCGCTCGTGTCACCCAACGTGTCGATATCGCTCCGGACTTATGGGCGATCCGCATCGACGCAGGCGGCGCTTTCGAATTTGCGCCAGGACAATACGCAACGCTCGGACTCGAAGGCCCCGACCGACGTTGGGAGCGGGCTTATTCGATCGCATCAGCACCACACGAGCGTGAAATCGAATTCTTCGTCGAACTTGTGCCCCACGGAGAACTCACTCCTCAGCTCTACGATCTGCAGGTCGGCGATCAACTCCTGATGCGGAGAGTTCCAAAAGGCCGATTCACACTTGAGACCTCGAAGCCTGGCCGCACGAATCATCTGCTGGTTTCAACTGTGACTGGAGTCGCGCCGTTTGTAAGTTACATACGCGCCTGCTCGAAAGCCTGGCAAGAAGGTGCGTTCCCTAGCGGCCACAAGCTTTTCCTGCTCAATGGTGCGAGCCGCTCGTGGGAGTTCGGATATCGCGAAGAACTGGCGCGCATCGCCGAGCAGGTGCCGTGGCTTGAGTATGTCGCGACCATCAGCCGACCTTGGGAGGACGAAAAGTGGACAGGCGAGACCGGACGTGTCGATGACCTGCTGCGCAAGTACGCCGATCGCTGGGGTCTGAATTCGCGGAACTCACTCGCCTATCTCTGCGGACACCCACAGATGATCGAACACAGCAAGGCCATCCTGCACCGTATCGGATTTCAGAAGGACTTCACGAAGGAGGAAGTGTACTGGGTGCCGCCCAAGGACGCCGCGGGGGGCCGAAGCCAAGCCGCTGGGCGTTAGGCTCTTCCCAGTACCTTCCAGTTTTCGCGTCACCTCGTTTTGTAATTGAACGTGACTCGTGTCTCCTCATCCAGCACCAAGGCCCGCATGAAGCGGAAAGAAACGCCGGCCTTGGGAACATCGACTGCAACTGGCAAGACGCCTGCCACGCGACGCTGCAAGTTCGTAACGTTCGCTGACGCAGGAGCCGTTGCCGCCTGCTTCTTGATGTCACGCCCGTTCCGCAATTCGATTTGTGAAGCCTCGCCTGTGACTTCCACGGTCTCCGTTGCAGCTCCGAGCTCCAACCTCATGTCGTGCCGCGGTGGGCGGTTCGCGTCATAGTTGAACGTATTGGTCATTGAGTTGAACCCCGTCGCGTCGGCGCGCACTTCCACTCGACCCGAGCGAAAGCCGGAAGCCATCCAGAATCCTTGCGGATCGGTGACAGCAATCCGTTCCTCGCCCGTATCAAGCGACTTCACCTTCACAGTCGCATTCGGTAACGGAGCGCCCGTCGGATCCACCAGGAACCCACCTATTTGTCCCGGCATTAACGGCGGCATGATGAAATCTTTCGAAATCGGACCTCCGATGGTGCGTCCGTAAATGCCGCCAGCGATCCCTCCGGCGTGTCCCGGGCCCACACCCGCACCCGAGCCGCCATCAACTCCTCCACTGACTTTGCCAAGTGCGCTGAACTGGGCCAATTCGTCGAATTGTCGCGCCTGCATCAACTCCTCCGGCGTCACATCGCCACCGAAGTCTTTCACCTTGTAGCGTTCGGGTAGAAAAACTTCCCAGTGCATCACGCTGATCGGCACATCCATGTTCGGCAGCACGAGCTCCGATCCACCCTTCTTCGCGAATGGCGCTCCCGAATGCATGAACACATAGGAAACCGTGTACGAGCCCGTCGGACGAAATCCTGCGCGTAACAGTGGCACGCGGTTTCCATCGGGACCTTGCACGGGTTTCACCTTTTCGCCTTCGACATCGGCGGAAAGAATTGTTGCGCCAGCCGGTAATCCCACTTTCAAAAACGGTTGCGCCTGATTTTTGACAGTGAGTTTGACTTCGGTCAGTGTTTTTCCCTCTGTCGTTACGAGAGTCGTGATCTCTGCATTTTCAGCCACCGCAGCCAGAACACCCGCATCTGGAAATCGCACCCACTCGAGTGCGAGTGTCGGCATCTCGCTTGGTTGCCGGTGATAGCGAAACGCCGCCTGCGGAGGATAATGACCGAGCGACCTCAAGTACGGGTTCGCTTCTTTCACATCCATCCGCTTCAACCCGCCGCCTTCTTTTGCAGTCAGTTCCAGCGTTCCCGCGCCCTCCACCAAAACTTCGCCGGTCTCGCGCTGTGCGTTTTTGATCGACAGAAAAGGAGCATCGGTTGACGTTGAACTCAGCGCCTTTTCCATGGAGACCAGGAATTGGTGGTTGCGTTGTGCTGGCGCGTTCACGCGCAGAGTGAGCACTCCAGATTGGACTTCGCTCGCATCGAGCGTTGGTCCAGTCACGCCGGTTACTTCGAATCCAGAAGGGATCGTCAATTCGAACTGCTCAGGTTCGCCTTGGATCACGTTGACTTCGACGAGACTTGCGCTTCGCAATTCAGCCTCACTGACCGACACCATCGTCTTTGCGCTGGCGACAAATCGCGCTTCCTTCGGAACGGCCTGCGTGACAACCTCTCTCGTTGTCCAGTACACCCACGCATTGCGTCCAGGTTCGAGTACGGCTTCGATCGCTGTGCGTCCCTTATCCGAGCTGCGTTCCGTAATCAGCCCCGGATTCATCTTCACGTTCGTGTGTTCTCCCGGAATGCTGAGCGCAAGGCGCACACTTCCCGCTGCAGGAGTTGGCAGAGTGAACGACGCACGGCCAGCTTCAATCGCAACAGGCAAAGCGACTTCTAATTCGATCGAAAATTCGCCAGGCCCACTGAGCACAGCCATTTCCGTTCCACGCTCCTGTTGGAGCGGAAGGACCTGGCCTTGCTGTTTCGCTTCAAGCACGGTCATGCCGGAAGTCAGTGGAACCTTCACCATCCCTTTCTTGAAAACTTCTCCCTCCAATCGCAACGTGCCGCGCACATCGTCGTCTTCGACGCGGATCCGGAGATCGGCGCACTTCAGCGAGTAACTCAGTGGCGGCAGGTCGAGCTTCTTGGGCGGTTTGCTGGCCAGTTCAATCAGGCGGTTGTACTCGTCGAGTGACAACGAAACGCTGCCGACCTCAGGCAAAGGCACAGCATCCTTCTCTTTCGCAAAGCTCATGGCACACGTCAGCAACAAAGCAGTCATCAAAATGCTTTTCATCGCACACCGCCTTTTTTATCGCGCTGATAATTCAACTCCGCTAATGGAACCTGTCCTTCGCTGGTCAACTCCGATACCAGGAAGACCGACGGCCCAAGTTCAGGAAATGCAATATCAACCGGAAGGATGCCGATCACGCGCCCGGCTTCCGACTTCAACTTGAAACTGTCCACGAGTTGCCGCGTCTTCTCTTCGTCAACAGCGCCAAGCTGCCCTTGGGCGGGCAAGGACATGGGAGGCGGCGGAGGCGGCATTGGCGGAGGTTCATGATTGAACGCCATCGAACTTGGCGGCTCATATTCGGAGGTTCGGAACGAGCCGGGTTCCGCACTGATCTTGAAAAGCGGCGGATAGTACGCCAGCAAACCGGTTCGCGAAACTGGCAAGTCCAGCGATGGCAGTGGCAACTTCAATCGCCCTTTGTCATCCCATGCACTGCCGCGGATCAGGTAGAGCAATTGAACTTCGAAGGGAGTCGCATCCTCCCCGCCGCGTGCTTTTTCAAGCGGCAGCAGAAAACTTCCGTCCGGGGCTTGTCCCGGACGTACTGGTTTTCCGGCCAGCGACGCACTCCAAACGGATGCTCCGCTCGGCAGTCCAACTTTGATGAAGTTTCTTTGATTGTTTCGCACCGCATAACGAGCGCGCACCAGCGTCTTGCCCTGGTTGCTGAGCAAAATTTCGTAGCGCGCTTCTTCCACGTTTGCCAGCAGCACGGCCTGCTGCGCATAGCGCACGATGTCAACAGAAAGCGAACGCGTTGTATTTCCAACGGACCTCACGCGAAACGCGGCCAGCGATGGAGATTGCCGGCTCGCGACCATCTCACCTAGATCACTCCCATCGGCGGCTTCGAGTCCTTCCGCTTTTGTGCCCTTGATCTCTCCAGCGCCTAACACCTCAACCGCGATTCCACTCGTGTCGCGTTCGACGCCTGCAATCCGCAGAATCGGAATTTTGATGTTTCCTTCTTTCGGCGTCTTCAACTCGCCATTCAGGACAAGCCGTGCATTCTGCTCGATGGGTTCGAGGAACTTCACCGAGAGAATTCCTTTCGATGTTTCCCAATCCGCAACCATCGCACCCATGACCTGGTTGACGGTGAAGTCCTGATCGCTGAGTTCGACTTGAACTTCTTTCGCGGCGCCCTGTGATA
Organism: Terriglobales bacterium; assembly: GCA_036265385.1. Classification (GTDB taxonomy): domain Bacteria; phylum Acidobacteriota; class Terriglobia; order Terriglobales; family Acidobacteriaceae; genus DATAPD01. The sequence goes on along the minus strand of DATAPD010000018.1, from coordinate 17,207 downwards.
CATCCACGCTCACTTCGGCCTGCACCGACGTCGAGTCCTCGCCCAGACTCACCAGTTCGGTAAGACTTCCGCGCATCCGCAGCGGCTGATCACCGCGATGGTCTTCCGTCTTTCGCCGCCACGTGAAAGTAAGCGGCTCGTTTCCTCGGCCATACGCAACCCACTTACTCAGCGCATCCGCTTCGGACTTCTCGGTCACCAAGCCACCCGAAATCCTCAGGTCCACTCCTTGTCGCGGCAATTGCAGCATCGCTCGCGTGATGCCGGTTTCAGTGGCGGGAAGGTAGAGGCTTTCTTCCCCCGGAGCCGTCGCGACCGGCAAAGCTACGTCCAGCATCAGCACTGTCCGTCCCGGATGCGCCAGCACTGCGGTCAGCTGATTCACTCCTTTTGCAGTTGGCATGGGCGTGAGCGAGACCAGCTTCCCGTCGACTCGAGCTTCGCGCACCAGCACGCCTAAGGGGATTGGCACGCGCACCCACCCGTCTTTCAATACATCGACGGCGAGTGTGACTCGTCCTCGCGCCAGTTCTCCGTTCACGTGCAGGTCATAGTCGGCGCGGGTAAGAGTCGCCTGCGCGGGTGGCGGCTCCGGTTCTGGCTCGGTCGGATAAGCCTTTGCTCTCAATTCTTTGTACTGCTCCACGGGAATGACAACCCAGCCAGCCTCACCCGATCGCACGTTGGACGCAATCTGCGCACTTACCTCTATCGCGGCAAACAGCGTTGCAAGCGCTACGACTGCTGCCCACACACTTCGGCCTCGCACATCACCAGGAAAGTGATAGCTCCTCATAGTTTTGCCTGTCATAGTTTTGCCCCTTCGGGAGAACGTCAGGTGAGCAGTTTCTTGCGTCGGGTCGCGCGTGGGATAACGTGGGGAATCAGCGCATCGAACTCGAGTAACAGGCGCCCATTACCCTTCAACGCGGCAGGATCAGAGAAACCTCTCCGGGTTCTCGTGCCAGATACGATGCGGCCGAGAGTGAAATTAGTTACTTCCCATTTGCCACATCTGGTCTACGTAAACCCGGAAGTTGCTACTTAATCTCGAAAGCGAGCAATGTATCTGCGCTCGCGCACGTATTCCGAACGCATCCATGGCTGCACGCGACACAACAATAGACACCGGTGGAAGAAAATCCACTTGGCCAAAACCGGATGGATGCCCGGAAATATACTTGTACGGAGCGATAACCTGCCGTTCGTTACGGCCACTTCACGTGGAGTGCATAGATTTCTTGTGTGCTGATGTCGCGTTGCACCAGCGGCGAGCCATCATTGGCAAGTCCCGTCCAGGAGCCGAATGGCCATTCGCTCAGATATTGGCGAACGTTTCTTAAGCTCATGACCCGGTGCGTAGCATGATCGGAAAGATTGACCTGGTAGAACGCGGGATCGGCGCTAAGGGAAGTGTCATCGAAATAAACCGACTTGCTGTCCTTGGCCCAGGTCGGATATCCAATCGTCTGGTTCGCGAGCGCGCTCCACTTCTGTTTCTCAAAATCAAAAAGCAAGAGTTTTTGGGAATCTCCTGAGATACCGACCAGGTAGCGCCCATCGGGGGACCACCGAGGACTGAACATGCCTTCGGAACCGGGAACGACAGAAACTTGTCCATCGCGCAGGTTGAGGATCCGAATCGCGGACGGCGGAGCACTGGCATCGACCGCAAGCGACCCGAAAGCTAGCCTCTCGCCATCGGGCGACCATGTTGGATCACCGATGTTGCTTTGATCTGGAAGTACGTCACGCAAGCTATCGTCTGCAATGGACGCGAAAAAAATCTTCCAGCGTTGCCCAGGATTCGCCGCCATGAATGCGATGTGCGTTCCGTCGGGGGACCAGCGTGGCAGCGCAGCACGCAAGGGTGGCCGCGTAATCTGCTGCTTCTCGGTGCCATCGCGGCGCATGCGCCAGAGAGTTCCCTCAGGATAGGCGATGTAGGCGATCCACTCGCCATCGTTCGAATAATCCAGTTCGCCACCAGAAATTTCCGAGAAAAAGGGCACGAACTCCGCGGACTTGGAATCGTAACGAAGCAACTCGGCGCGCCGTTGCTGCCCGACAACAAACAAGCTGGAACCATCCGGACTTGGGGACACGCTGGTGAGCGATAAGGGGCCAAATGTTAACTTCATCGGAGTTGGCTTGCTGCTGAACAAATCCCGCCGCTCGCGCAAAGCCCAGACGTCCCCATCTTTTAGAAAGACGAAGTATTGACCATCGGGAGTCCAGTTCCCGCAGCAGACCTGCGCGTTCTGGTCCCAGTCCGTGAGTAAACGATGCTGGTTTTTACCGCTGGAATTTACCTCCCAAATCGCCGTGCCATTGGTCTCAAGATCGTATTCGGTGAAGCGAATCAGGTCCGAATGAGGAGACCATCGCGCCCACAACGGATAATGCGTTACATGCGCCAGTTTCCGCGAATCTGAACCATCAGGATTGCAGACATACAAATCGTGACCATGCGAATAAACGATCTGTTTCCCATCCTGCGACCAGTTCGCGTCATTCGCGATGACATTGCCGACTCGGCGAGGCGAACCCGAAGGTAGTGGAAAAATCCAGAGCGGAAACTCATAGCCGAGATCGCCAGTGGGGAATGCGGTGGAAGATCCAGCGAGCAAAAGTTCCGTGCCGTCGGGCGAAACGCCGCCTAGCCGAAAACTGGTGAACGGTGTGGGAACCTGAACCGATTCTCCACCATGCGCGGACACTTGACTGAGGATCGTGTGCCCCGCTGACACTTCCGTGAAGTAAACGCGTGAGCCGTCGGCGACAAGTTCTGTCTTGAGCACGCCATCGTTCGTCAACTGAGAAGAGCTTGTGACTGATGGAACGTCGGAGCGGGTGAGCCAGAAAAACAATCCCAATAACACTATGACAATCGTGACGGCGACGAACACCCAACGCCGTGTGTGCGACGCGACGACAGGTGGTGGAACCTCATTTCGATCAGCAGGCAGCACAGGAGGTGCAGGCCTAGGAGGAGCTTCCGGAACAGGCGGGACTATCGTGAGAGACGTTTTGGGTGTGAGAGGGGCGATCCAGCGATACCCGCGCCGCGGAAGAGTTTCGATGAAACGCGGTTGCTCGGCATTGTCTCCCAGCGTTTCGCGCAAGCGCGCGACCGCTTTATTCAAGCTGTGATCGAAATCGACGAACGTGTTCTCAGGCCAGAGTTTGCGGATCAACTCTTCGCGTGTAACGAGTTGACCAGGCGAGTCGAGCAGAGTGGTCAATATTTGAAAAGGCTGCTCCTGCAACAGGATCGTGCGGCCGTTCTTATGCAATTCAGCCGTTTGCCGGTTGAGGATGTAGTCAGCGAAATGAACAGTTTGCAAGTTGCGGTCGGGAGACCCCATGGAGCCCACAACCTTCCCCGGGGAAAGTTCTGGAATTCTAGCACTGCCGACATAGAGCGGCCACCGTACCTTCTCCGCTTGTAAGTACTAGCTGTCTATGACTGTTACACCCGGTCACTCATAAGTCATACACGCGTCACCCGCCCGCCCTTGCCAGTTAGAAAGCTTTCGGCCAATTTAGGGCCGCTCAGAATCCTCGATGGATCGAGAGACAGAGGAATTTATTAATGCGAGGTCCTGCTGTTGTGGAAGAACTGGCGGCTATTTCCAAATCAGAGTTAGCCGCACTGGGGACGAGCACAGGACGGAGAAGCTGGCGAGCGCGCGTCCTGTGTGGAGGGGGGTCGCTTCCACTCGATCGATCGAACGAGATGAGTGTACCGGGGGACGGCGTGTTTCCGTTTTTCGAGTAGGGAGACCCGAAGAGCGCGGAGCACGCCGGATTATCGATCAAAGAAATGTCTTGTTTTGAAATGACACTGGCGATGAGGACCAGTTATCAGGAAATGATTAATCACGTCTTCGCTTATCAGGCTTTGCGTTTCAACGGCTTAGCGCATGTCAGCGACATGTCACACGCCGGTCATACGCGCGGCATTGATGGTTTTTGCCAGTCGGAGCAAAGTCTCCGAAGTTTTTAACGGTTCACCTGACTTTCCCCTGAGAACTGTTTTTGGTTGGGCGCCGCGGATATTCCCGCCACGCTATGGAAGCACTTTATGAGAGGCGGCTTCAACTTGTCGAAAGCCGGGTATGTCACTTGGGACAGCAAACAGGACGAGTGGAGTGAAGCGATGGCGCATTTGATTACGGTTGGGACGGACGGAGGAACAGATCGATGACGACACTACTTGTCCGGTCCTGCAAGCAGGTGTGGTTTGTCACTGGAATAGTTGTGCTCGCTATTTCACTTGGAAGTTGTGGTGGCGGCGACGCCAATTTCCAGCAACGACAGCTTGTTGCCCTAACCGTCCACCCCGCCGAAGCGGGCGGAGTGCAGGGTGCACAGGTCCCCTTCAGTGCAACTGCCACTTTCGATCAAGCGCCCACCACGAAAACAGACTTTGCAGCACATTGGGCCTCGTCCGACCCGACCATAGCGACTGTGAACGATCATGGTGTCGCAATCTGCCTCGAACTGGGTGGTCCCATCACAATTACAGCATCGGCCTCTGGCAAGGGAGGTACGGTGAAAAGCACGGCGACCCTGACATGCGCGTCGCCGGCGACCAGCGTTACTCTCGAGCCCAATCGACTGTTGTTCGCATGCAGAAATGTCATCAGCGCCGGTTGCCAGTGCGACACGGAAAGATCAACCCTCCTAACGAACACAGGCACATCGACACTCACCATCAACGGCATCACCGTAGAGGGAAGCGCCTACCATCTGACCGCAAATACATGTGCTCAGAAGCTTGACGCAGGACAATCCTGCGAAATCTCAGTTGGATGGTCACGTCATCGGTCGTTTGGCGACATTTTAGTGAACGACGATGCAGTCGGAAGTCCACAGAAAGTGGACTTGGCAGGTTTTTTATCGTGCCAGCCGTAAGAAAGTTAATGGAGGCGCAGGTATGGAAATTTTCATTAACCATGTCACCAGGATCGTTTGGCTATCTGCCAGCAAATCGCGTTTCCCAAGATCGACCAAGGACTACAGAGCGACCGGTAAAGACCGGTAGATGGAGTGAAAACATGATTTGGAATAAAAGATCGGTAAATACTGCAGTAGCAGCCTGCGTCCTTGCCGCATTGCTCGGTGCTGGCCAGCGTGCCAGCGCGAAAGTCATTTACACACCCTTCGCCGTGTCTGGAAATGGATCGATACCCATCGATCTCAATCATGATGGAACGACTGATTTCACAGTTCATGAAATCCTCAAAGATTTTTCTTGTGGACTCCGTGGAGGGCTGACCATGACAGTCGCGATCGGAAGTAATAATGTCGTTGTTAGTTCGTCCAACCGTGCGGCCGTCCTCCCAAGCGGAATACTGATCAATTCCAGTTCGACTTTCCACAACCTCACTACCCTTATTACCACGTCTACTTGTCCTTCGGGATCAAGGCAAGTTGCGGGATATCTGGGCCTGAGGTTCCCGATAAATGGTCAACCTCATTACGGCTGGGCGTTGTTGGAAGTGAACATCAGCCGATACGCAATTAACACCAAATTGCTGGGTTTTGCTTATGAAACCATTGCTGGTCAGGGCATACGCACGGGACAGATCAGCGGTACCGCCTCGGCAACTGAGACTCCATCCGAATCGAGCGCGGCAACAGTGTCCTCCCGCACGAACGAGATTTCTGCCAACACCGATCGAGGAATGCTTCGCGGTCTCAACAACGGAGCACGGGCACGAACCGTTGCGTTCCCGGTTTATCTACTGCACGACGAAATCGAGATCTTTGAGTCCGGGAAAACTGGACGTCGGGACTTAGGGGTCCGCAGCTCGTATCCAACGCCCTTCAAAAATTACTTCGTTAGCCGTTCAGCATGATGCGATGCACTCCTGTATTGCAATCCAACCGCTGTTCTGGCTCAGACAATATTTCGAGGAGAAGATCATGAACGGAACGCAGAAACTACGACCCTACTTAATCGGTCTGGCGGCTGTGCTCGGACTGTTGCTGATCACTTTGCCCGCGGCAGCGCAGTGCACCCGTTGCGGTCCCGCGATCAGCGTCTCGCCTACGAGTTTGACGTTCCCAGCTCGAGTGATTGGCACGACGAGCGCGGCAAAATACATCACGGTTTGGAACCTATCTCCGCTGCCCTGGAGCCTCTCGGTCTCGACCACGTTGCCGTTTCACAGCACGGGATGCGCTGGGACCGTGCTCGGTCATGGACGGTGCACGATTAAGATAACGTTCGCACCTACGAGAGTAGGGACCGTCTTGGGTTCGACCACGGTCAGGGTTCGAAACACGACCGTCTATAGGAAGGTGAGCTTATCAGGGACGGGGCTTGCAGCGGCGGCCAGCAACGTCGAACCCTCAGAAAAGTCCGTTGCACCCGCTGACGGCGCCGGTTTCCCGACTCGCTACAAACTGGTGGATTTGGGAACGTTGGGCGGACCGATCAGCTATGGCGGACTCAACGGCGGCGGCTTCCGTTTATTGAACGACTCTGGTGAAGTAGCGTCGCGTGCAGACCTCGCGGTTCCTGATCCCAATGCGTCCTATGGCTGCTATGACGCGGACTGCTTTCAGGCACATGCCACACTGTGGAAACACGGAGTAATCGAGGACCTTGGAGCGCTCCCCGGTGACAACAATAGCGCCGCCGGATCCATCAACGCTCGCGGCTGGGCGACTGGTCAATCACAGAGCTCCACCATCGATCCCGTTCTCGGTTTTCCCGAATATCGCGGCGTGCTCTGGAAACACGGACAGATCATCGACCTCGGCACGCTCGACGCAGGGACGGAAAGCCTTGGCATCTTCGTAAATGATGGAGGCCAGGTCATCGGATTTTCTACGATCAATTCGGACCCGGATCCTCTCGGGTTCGTCGGCTTCCCCACTCACACCTTCATCTGGCAACACGGACAAAAACTCGATATCGGAACGCTCGGCGGCAATGACACATTTCCCGGCAGCAGTTGCAGTCACCCGCCGGAGGGCATGGTCTGGGGAAGTTCGACAACCAGCACAACACCCAACCCGGATACCGGACTTCCTACGTTAGATCCTTTCCTCTGGGATCACGGGAAGATGACCGACCTGGGAACACTCGGTGGAACTTTTGGATTTGCGCAGTGCACAAACAGCCGACATCAGGTCATTGGCATATCGAGCCTGGCTGACACCCCGATCGCTTGCATTGATGGACATCTGACTGGCTGCCACGCGTTTTTGTGGAAGTCCGGACAGATGCAGGATCTTGGAAGTCTCGGTGGGCCCAATTCCGAAGCCCAATGGATCAATGAGTCCGGAATGATCGTGGGCTCTGCCGATTTTCCTCGACCTGCACCTGACGTGAATTTTCACGACGCGGTCATTTGGAAAAACGGAAAGATCAAAGACTTGGGAAGAGTAAATGGTGACGCTTGCAGCCGCGCCTACGGGTTGAATGAGCGCGGGCAGGTTGTGGGCGGCTCCGGGGATTGCCACTCTTTCCTGCGCGCATTCGTCTGGAACGGGAGCGGACCGATACTCGACCTGAATACGCTGATTGCTCCCGGGTCAGGACTGCAACTGACAAACGCAGTCAACATCAATGATCGCGGAGAAATCCTCGCGAAGTCGGATCCAATCGGAATTACGCCATTCGACGACGAAGACCTCGGGCACCTCGTTTTGCTAATTCCTTGCGGGGCAGGAGATGACGATCGGCAGTGCAACGCGCAAGAAGCAACTGCATCAAGTGGAACTCCGTCGGCGACTGTGACCCTATCGACGACAACGACGAGTCGAGACGTACCGATAGTTCTGCCTCGTCCCACAACCGCAGAAGAAGCAGCGGCAACATTCCAACAGAGACTGCGTAAGCAGTATCACTTTCCACCTTCGGCACCAAAGCAATAGGTCAAGGAGAAGATCATGAATTTCAGAAAGTATGTTTGGATTTTTGCTCTTTCTTTTCTACTCGTGACGTTGGCGGCTTTGCCTGCATTCGCGACATTCCCTGGCAATAACGGGCGCATTGCGTTCGTGCAAGCTGGAGAAATTTTCACGATGAATCCGGACGGGAGCGATGTGAAGCAGTTGACGCATCTTGGACCGGACAATTCGGCGAGTTGGCCATCGTGGTCAGCCGATGGAAAGCAGATTGCCTTCAACGAAATGCCCCCACCGGATGGCAAGCCGGAAATCTGGATTATGGACGCTGATGGCAGCAACGCGCATTTGGTGTTTTCGGAAGCGCGCTTCGACGAAAACCGTCCCAGTTTCTCTCCTGACGGTTCGAAGCTTGTGTTCGGTCGTTGCAAGCGCTTCGTGGGCGATGGGGACACTTGCGCAATCCACACCATTGGCGTGGATGGCAACGGACTCGCAGCTGTGCTTCCCTTCAAATTCGACGAAACACAACGGAGCCCGATGTTCTCGCCGGATGGGAAGACGATCGCATTCATCAAATCGCCCGACAGTCACGCTGGATTTCAGGGCGTGACATACCTCGTGAATGCAGACGGAACAAATGTACGACGGATCACCGATCCCGCTCCGTGCTTGATCCGTCCTGACTGGTCTCCAGACGGCACGAAGATCACAACGTTTGCGCACTTGTGCAATCCGCAGAACGAAACCATTGCTGTGATGAATGCCGACGGCAGCAATGTTCACTACCTCACACAGAACGGGAGCCAGTACTTCACTGGGCCGCGCGATCGTAATCCTGCGTTTTCACCCGATGGCAATTACATCGTGTTCGAACGGCACGCGCCTGATTTCGACACGGTCTCGATCTACATCATGAAGTCGGACGGTAGCGGCTTGACGTCTGTTTTAACTCTGCCGAGATTGAAAGCGACACCGGACGCCACGACCACACGCCGGCTCAAAAAACTTGAGAGCGGCGGATCAATTCCTCGCTGGGGAGTTGCAGCTGAGTAAAACGGCGCGCAGGCGCCCTCACATTTCGTAAGGAGGGTTTATGGCTAATTGGAGAAAGATTCTCGTGAAAGCGACGTTGCTGTCGCTGGGATTGATCGCGTTCCTGTCGGGCACCGCGGCTTGGGCAACCTATCCCGGAACGAACGGGCGCATCGCATTTGTGGCACATTTCAGCGGTACGTGGCAGCTCTACTCGATCAAGCCGGATGGCACGGGCCTGAAACAAATAACCCATCTCCCAGCGACGGATTTTCTGTCGTGGTTTCCCGACTACTCCCCGGATGGCGCCCAGATTGTCTTTTGCCACGATATGAGCGGCGCGGTCGAGCTCTACACCATCCACGCTGATGGCTCGGGACTCACGCAGGTGACGCATGACGGAACAGAAAACATCTTTCCGAGGTGGTCACCGGACGGAACGCATATCCTCTTCTCCACGCTCTTTAACGGCGATTTTGGCGCGCATCATCTGGCCACGATTCGTCCGGACGGTAGCGAACGCACGGTACTAACAAATGTTCTCTTCGATGACTATCAAGCTGAATACACTGTCGATACCCGACATATTTTGTTGGGCAGCAACACCGACAACTTGCTGTCGGCGATATGGGTCATCGATGCGGATGGCAAACACAGAAAGCGGCTCACGCAGGCGGGGCTCAAAGCCAGCGGCCCGGATGTTTCTCCAGACGGCCAGCACATGGTTTTTTATGATCACCAGAACACGGACGTCATAGGAGAGACTTGGGTCGGACGAACAGACGGCACGCAGTTGAAACAAATCACGAGCGGTGTCAAGGCCGGCAATCCTTCCTTTTCGCCTGACGGCACAAAGATCGTGTTCAACGACGGTCATGGCAATCTTCGCACCATGAACACCGATGGTTCGGATGTGAAAACCATTCTCGTGTGCGAAGAAGGATGTCCTTTGCCGGACTGGGGAGCAAAGACGCGGTAGGAGGATTACGTCAGCTCGCAAACAAGAGGACGGGCGCGGTTGCTCGTCCTTTTTCTTTTGCAGATCACTCGAGCGGTTGCATCGCGTAAAATTCTGGCCTTGCTACTCGTAAGTCACTGATTCCACGCGGCAACTTTTGGCGGGATCCTTGGTTCTAACAATCAATAGAGTGTGGGGTAAGCTTCGGACGTGCTTCGACGAATTCCGTCCTCAACCTCTGCGATGCGCATAAGAACGCCCGACGGCATCGCGGTTCGAAAGGCACTCCGCCCGGCTTCCCTTTCAGTTCGGAAAACGATCCAAGGAGAATCTGCATGAAGAGTAAATTCACGAGCTCATTGATGATTCTGGCTATCACTGTTGGGCTCAGCGCTTTCGCGCTCGCTCAGCGGCCGTCGTCAGCTGGCAGTGGACGTCCGTCCGGCGTGGGGGGCGGCAACATGAGCCCTGGCAATCCCAACATGGGGACGAGCGCTCGCGGAGGCGATGTGGGCAGCGAGCGGATCGGTCACACAAACATGGGCGAACAAGCACCCGCTTCGGTTCTCAATAACCCGAAGCTCACCACATCTCTTACCAATGCGCTCTCGAAGAGTGGCGTGACCGTTCCCGGCGGGAATCTGCAAGCCGCATGCGGCGGTTTCAAGACGCTAGGACAGTGCGTAGCGGCTCTTCACGTGTCACAAAATCTCAACATCCCGTTCGCTGACCTGAAAAACAAGATGGCTGGTTCCACCTCGGAAAAACTTGGTACGGCCATAAAAGATCTTGGTGGACCGAACGTGGATGCGAAGAAAGAAGCCAAGAAAGGAACTAAGCAGGCCGATGAGGACTTGCACACAGCCGAAGCTGCATCGTGATGAAACAATGCAAGGCGTTGAATTTCGCTTTTGAATTATGGACGGGCTTACCGCCCGTCCTTTTGTTTTCTCTTTTTGGATGACGCTTCACAATCGTCGACTACTTCAGCGATGCCATATCGATCACGAAGCGGTATTTCACGTCGCTCTTTAACAGGCGATCGAAGGCCTCGTTGATTTGATCGATGCGGATCTTCTCGATGTCGCAGGCAATTCCATGGTCGGCGCAGAAATCGAGCATCTCCTGCGTTTCGCGGATTCCGCCGATGATCGATCCCGCGAGCGAGCGGCGCCGGAAAAGCAGACTTCCAACGGCAAGCGGCAAGGGAGCCGGCGAAGCTCCGACCAGCGTCATGGTTCCATCCAGTTTCAGCAAGTCGAGATAAGCGTTGATGTTGTGCTCGGCTGAAACTGTGTCGAGGATGAAGTCGAAGCTGCCAGCATGCTTCAGCATTTCGTCGGCATTTTTCGAGATGACCACTTCATGTGCACCCAAGCGGACCGCGTCTTTTGTCTTGCCAGGCGAGGTTGTGAAGAGCACGACGTGCGCTCCAAACGCGTTGGCAAACTTCACGCCCATGTGACCAAGGCCACCGAGACCGACGATGCCAACTTTCTGGCCTTTCTTCACTCCCCAGTGACGTAGTGGAGAGTAGGTGGTGATCCCAGCGCAGAGCAGCGGCGCTGCGGCAGCGGGATCGAGCTTGTCTGACACGCGCAGCACAAACGCTTCATCGACAACGATGGCAGTCGAGTAACCGCCGTAGGTGATACCACCAAGTTGCTTGTCTTCGGCGTTATAGGTGAAGACAGGCATCTGGTCGCAGAACTGCTCGTTGCCAGAGCGGCAATTCGGACACACGCGACAGGAATCAATCATGCACCCGACTGCGGCGAGATCGCCTTCCTTGAATTTCTTCACTGCGCTGCCGGCCTTTACAACACGTCCCAGGATTTCGTGCCCGGGCACGCATGGATACACCGTGGGCAGCATGTCTTTCCAATCGTTGGTCACCTGGTGCAGGTCGGAGTGGCAAACGCCGCAATACAGAATTTCGATTTGAACGTCTTGAGGCCGCGGTTCACGACGTCGAATCGTAAATGGCGACATGCCGGATGTGGCACTGTGAGCTGCGTAGGCTTTCGCGGTGAACGATTTCGTTGCCGCGGCATTCAATTCTTGCGGAGGAGTGAGGGTCGACATAGGGGAATCTCCTTGCTCTTACGTTGAGAAATGCTGGTGAGGTTAATTGGACGATTTTTTCGGGTCGATAAATTATCCCAGATTTGAGGTTTGGATGAAGTCTTGAAACCTCGAGATTCTTCATGTTTCCCACAGGGTTTGCGGAATACTTCGCGAGAAAAACACCGCATAAGTGCCCTGTTCACCGTTCGATACCTTACGTTGCCCGGTCATGGACCTTCGATACATGCCGAAGAATTCGGCTCCCCCTAGCATGAAAGGACGATAAAAACCCAAGCTTGGGGGATGAATGATGAATAGGTCTTGGAAACCATTTCTCGCAATTGCACTATTGATCTTGTCAGCAGTTGCAATCAGCATGGCGCAGTCGGGCACAATTCCCGCCGGAACTTCCGTGCAGGTGCGCGTAACAGAAAAACTCAGCAGTGAGAGCGCAAATGTCGGACAACAATTTCACGGTGTGCTGGCTGCGCCGATCACGGCCAAGGGCCGGACGATTTTTCCGAAGGGCGCGAATGTTACCGGCGAGGTTGTGAACATCGAGCGGTCAGGCCGCTTGAGCACGCCCGGCGAACTACATCTCACGTTGAAGAGCATCCGCAGCGGCGGACGCACGTATCCAGTTTCCGTGCAGACTCTCATGGTCAAGGGCAATTCGCACACGAAGTCGAACATCACGAAGATTGGCGGCGGAGCCGGTGTGGGAGCGTTGATCGGAGCGCTTGCTGGCGGAGGTAAAGGTGCGGCCATAGGCGCCGGAGTTGGCGCTGCCGCTGGGACGGGTGTCGCTGCCGGAACCGGGAAGCAGCCTGCGGAAGTTCAATCGGAAGCAGTGCTGGCCTGGGTCTCTGACGCGCCAGTAGCAACTGCGCCGCAAGGGCCGCAACCTCGCTATGGTTCGGATCACCGTGATGGCTACCGCGATCGCGACCATGACCGGGACAACGACGATCGCTATGACTCGCGACGTCATGATCGTGATGACGATCAAGGTGAAGACTATGACGGACGAGGGCCAAGTGGCTTCTCGGATTCGGAACGCCACATCATGGGAAGCTGCTTTGTCGACGACCGCGCTGGCTTGCCTCCCGGTCTCGCGAAGAAAGATCGCTTGCCTCCTGGATTGGAAAGGCAACTTCAGCGCAACGGAACTCTTCCTCCGGGATTGCAGAAACGCGTGCAGCCACTGCCAAGCTCATGCGAATCACGTTTGCCACGTCTGCCGCGAGAATGGTCGCGTGTCGTGCTGAGCGGACGAATCATTCTGCTCGATCCGCGGATGAGAATCGTTGACATGTTTATGGTTGGACGAGACTAAGGCAAAGCGCTCGTTCAAACACCGACTAAGAAATGGCTGCTGCCCTGCGTAAATGCAGGGCAGTTGCTTTTTGGTCCTAAAAAATCCGGAGGCACCATAGCAGCGCCCCGGTGGAAAATTCATCAATTTCGAGCACCACAGATGGACTAGTGTGGCAGTGCGCTCGCCTGATTCAGCAAAGTTAGTGCCTGGTTCATCAGCGATTGCGCTTGCGCGTTCCCAATGACCTGCCCGTTAAATTCTGCTCCATCGAGTGCTGTCTTGATCTGAGCGGCAAGAGCATCGCGTTGAGAAGTTAGCGAAGCAATCCGCGACTCAATCGAGGTATAGGTCGCATCTCCCGCATCGTTCGAAGCAAGCGCCTTGGTTGACGAGCGTAGAACGGCCATGGCGAATGCACCGAATGAGGCGTTCAGCTGCTTATATACCTGCGCCAGCGCGGTGAAGTTTGTGCTCTTCTTCACTGCATCCGGCCGAGCATAGCCTTGCAGGATTTCGGAGATCACGCGGCCATCGTGAACGTAATCGTCCTTCAATCCAACGAGAGACAAGATCGTTGGTCGCACGTCGGTGTGGTCAGACCAGGTCGTACTGTTCTCACCACTCCCATCGATGCCCTGCCCGACATATCCAACCCAGGTTGAGGCGATCTCATCCTGGATGTCTCCGTGGTTCCAGGCAAAGCTCTGGCTGGTGCGTGCTGGAATGAACGCGCAGGCATCTGGTGTCAGACACGTCGCTGGAGTTGCGCCGCCGGTGGCAAAGAAGAACCAGTTCGGGTCGGCGAAGGGTGTGAAAGTTGGGGTGCGGAACGGATCCGCAGTGACCATGTGCAACGTCTTCATGCCCGTGTGATCCGCAAGAGCAACCATGATGTTGTTCTCGACTTCTCCGGTATACGGATTCAGCCAACTCAACTGGCTCATCTCGCGCTCCAGAGCTCGCACAGCGGGATCGGTCTGGTCCACGAGCGGCTGGGCAGCCGTGCCGTTCACGTACACAGTGGGAGCGTCGTCAGAATGCACTGAGAACAGGGTCGCATCCGCGAACTCCGTGTAGACCATGCGCCGCAGATCAGCATTGATTTCGCCAACGCGGTTGTACGTACACGGGGTTGAGACACCGTCGCACCCGTCCGGCGTCGGCTGATCTCCGACGAAGTGGTCGCCTTCATCCACCGTAAAAACGAAGAGCGTGTTGCTCTTGTTAATGCCGTGAGACGCGAGCCGCGCGAAGAATTTCTCAAACGCACTGTCGTAGGCTTGCAACTGCTGCGTGTAACCCGCTTCACCAGGACCGTATGCGAAGTGAATTTCGCCCGCACCTCCATGTCCGTCATGTGCGTCCGAAACATACGCGTACGTAATGGGAATCCCCGCCTCCTGCATTTGTGCTACCCATGCGAGGGAAACTCTAGCTTCCATTCCATCAAAACCAGGGAAACCAACGTGACCGCCTGCATCCTGGATGACATTGCCATCGAGGTCGGTCATCGCCCCGCTCGGCTTGATCACAGGATTGACATACTTTGCACCAAACAGGCCATTGAAGTTGCTATAGCCGCCCGGTTCGTCCGGAAGCAGATCTGCTTTTGCGTGCGTTGACGCCGCACAAATCGACGAACTCTGCGCACAGTGCACGCCGATGCCGACGAAATCCGCAAATGCTTGTCCGGGATTCACCGCAACCTCGTTTGCTTCGTCCGATCCCGCTCCGAAGACTGTCGGGATATCGATCGCAGTATTTTCGAGAATGGTGTTGGCAGTCGCTACTGCGCCGAAGTCGCATCCAGCGCGAGTAAATGGAACCCATGGCGCCGGAGCGATTTTTCCATTTTCGTTGATCATTTCCGGCGTGGTGTCCGTGGTGCTACCGCCTGGATCAAACAGAGGCGCAGTCCAGTAAGCGAACGAGACTCCGGTTCGAGTTGTCCCGTCCGTTTTGAAGTAGCGGAAGCTGTTCGAAACCGGTTGTCCCATGCGATCCGGATAAACGCCGGTGAGCGAAGTGAGAATGCCCGTCGCTGTATGCGAGATCAGAACTGTGTGATCGTTCGACATCAAAATGCCATTGCCTTTGATGAAGTTGAGCAGGTGTGGCATCTGCTCGAGATCGGAGGGAACGTTCGGGTTATCGCGACGAAAGTGGGTGTTGTCGAACTGGATATAGATCACGTGCTTGATGCCGCCCTTTGGCGATTTCAGCGCGCAGGAGCTTTGCGCAAAACTTGGTTGGTAAAACAATGCGAACAGAAGTCCGAGCAAGATCGAACCCGTTTGTTGCAGGTATCTCATAAAACCTCCGTACCATTTGGGATCGAAGGGGCGGTTTTCACGTGGATGTTTGCCGCACAGCTTGATATGACCCGGGACGTGGGTGGTGCGATCGGAGTGCGGCATGAAAAAGGAATTGAACGAAGGCGGGCGCGTTACGGCCAGGGCAGCGAGTTTAAGCCTGAGTTATGACATCCATGCAACGAAAAAATGAAAGTTTTGTGAAATTGATGAACTTCCAAATGTTGGCTATGCGGCAGTGCGTCGGTTCACCCTAGATCTGTGGAAAAAGTAATTCGGGTTGAGCTGACTCGTTCGCAGATGGATGACTAGACTGGCGCGATGCAGACTAAGACACCAGTCCAGCCGACTCCGACGCTGCAACATGAACATCAAAAATTGGCTAAGCAATTCGAGAGACACAGCGAAGAGAAGAAACTCGAACAACTAAGAGTACGACTCGCGGAAAAAATGCAAGCGAGTGATCGAGATCTGCAATCGTAAAAGCTTCCTAAGAAAATCATAGCCCTACCGCTGCTTCGCGAGGAATCTCTCAATTTAGAAATGGGGCAACTCTGTCCCGTTCAGACCTGCTTGAAACACCGTGCCTGCATAAGCAAGATCCTCCGAAAGAGGCGTATTGAAGCTTAGTGACGCTCGCCAGCTTTCGGGCGCTTCGAGGTGTACGCCGGTGAAGATCACGAATCCCTTGCCGGAGTTTCCTTCCACAATTGCTGGAGTACCATCAGGAAACTTTGCCACTATGGCGCCCCATCCGGAAAGTTGAGGACCATCTTCCCAATAGACATCCCTCGGGGAATCCTTCGGAAACGTGAGCGTCACGGCATTTTTGTGAATTCCCTTAAATTCATCCGCGTAAAACTCGAAAGCCACGCCTCCAGTAAGGTCCACTCCGTTATAGATAGAGAACCCTCCATAGAAAGCACCAGCACAAATGCCAAGATAATGCACTCCGTACAGCTGCACGGCGGCGCGCACATTCGCGGATGTTTGTGGCGATAGATTCTGTCCGATTGTGATCGAGTTGCCGCCGGGGAAGATCAGGAGTTTGTAGCCTCCAAGCTCCTGCTTGGTCATTGCATTCAGCTGACTCGAGTCGGCAGTGATGTACTTGATCTTGAGGTCATTAAGAACAGCTTGAACTGCACCAACGTCTGACGACGTCCCGGTCCCGTTGAAAAGCAGCACAGGTACAGCGGCAGGTATCGCGGGAGGCAGATCGGCGGATCCGGGCGAGGATGACTGGCTTCCTGATGAGCCACACCCGGTTAAAACCGCGAGCGCGAGCAATGTTGCCATGAGAAGGAACGGATGGTGAGCGTTAGCATTTCGTAAATGCACAACTTGCCTCGAAGTAATTATTGGAGCGCCGTAAAAAGGTGAAGTCAAGGCAGGAACTCCATATTTGCTAGCAATTGATCGCCGAAAACATCTCGCAACTATCTGTAATCCGAGTAGTTAGTTCTTGTAGATGGTGTGCTTGGCATCGAGGACGCGTTTGAGCAGAGATTGCACGTCGTCTGGTGAAAGCGTATCGAGTTGCGCCAACAACGCCTCTCGGCTCGCCGTCGCTACCTCCGAGCGCTGACGTCGTTCCAGTACCGGCATCTTCGCTTTCAGCCCCAGCGCCTGCGCCTTCTCAACCTCT
>DATAPD010000017.1:0-4813 GCA_036265385.1 Terriglobales bacterium | reverse complement strand
CTTCCTTGCACCGTTCCCGTAGAACGAGGTGAGAAATGAACCCCCCCGGGAGTGGCGCGATTGCGCACAGGCGTCGTACATACGAGACTCGAAAAAAGGCGGCTGTGCACGGTATTTTGGACGGGACGACGCCTAGTAAATATCGCCGCACGGCCTTAAACAAAACATTCGTTGTACTGATGGCTGGCCTATTTTCGTTCGTTTCTTCCGAAGCGGGCACCCCGCCACCGGACGGAGGCAATGCCAATGGCAACACCGCTGAGGGCACTCTGGCGCTCTTTAGCAATACAACCGGCAACGCCAACACGGCCATCGGTGTAGGTGCGCTCTATAAGAACACAACCGGCTTCTCCAACACGGCCATCGGGGCAAGGGCCCTCTTAATCGCAACCGGAAACTATAATGTCGCATTGGGCCATTCAGCCGGTGAATCTCTCACCACGGGCAATAATAATATCGATATCGGTCACAATGTCCTCGGTGTGAAAGGCGAAAGTAACACCGTTCGGATCGGCAACACGGACATCACCGCAACCTTTATTAGTGGGATCAGTGGACAAACAGTCGCTGGAGGTGCTGCGGTCTTTGTGGATTCAAATGGAAAGCTAGGCACGATGACCGCTTCAACGCGATTCAGCGATGAGATTAAGCCGATGGACAAAGCGAGTGAAGCAATTCTCACTCTCAAGCCAGTCACCTTCCGCTACAAGCAGGAGATTGATTCTAAGAGTATCCGGCAGTTTGGGTTGATCGCAGATGAAGTCGAAAAAGTCAATCCCGATCTAATTGTACGCGATAAGGAAGGAAAACCTTACAGTGTGCGTTACGACCAGGTGAACGCGATGTTGCTTAACGAGTTTCTCAAAGAGCATGCCAAAGTCGAGAAACTAGAGGCGAGCGTTGCGCGCCAGCAAAAGCAAATTGAAACGCTTACTGCGGGCCTACAGAAAGCGAGCGCCCAGCTCGAAGCGAGCAAGCCGACGCCGCAAACGGTCGTTGTCGATCAGTAAAGCGCATTACCTCTCCGCAATCACAGCATTTCGATCCGCCTCGGTGAACGCAATGGTGCGTTCGAGCTTGCCGTTCGAACCCAAAACGCGAATCACTCCCGTTCGAAAACGCGCCCGGCCCTGGCATCATTTGTGGCTCATCACATTAATGACCACGCCATTCGGGTCAGTAACAAAGAACCGGCGGACGCCCCACGGCTCATCCGTCAACGAATAAACGACCCTAAGGCCAAGTCCGACGGCCTTCGCATGCACTGCGTCAACGTCATCGACCTCAATGGTTATGTTCGGTTGTGGTTCGGCCGATCCGATCTCTTGCACGAGCGTGATCTGAGCCGTTGGATTGCTCGGCGAGACGAGCGTGACAACCCAATCCATGTCCATAGGCACGTCGAAGTCCAAAACCTCCGTGTAGAACTTCCGGCTCTCATGAATCCGGTTGCAGGTGATATCTGGTACAACTCTTCTGATGCTCATCGTATTATTTTTTTTGGAGTGCGGTCGAATCCGCAGATACCACGATGCCTAAGGGCCCAAGCTCAGCGGCCTAGCCCGATTCGCGCGTGATCCTCTCAAGTTCAAGAACCAGAATCGACCCAAATTATTTGGTATTTAGGAAGCGCAATGATTCGCGCGTGACGAAAGCGCATCCGTAGCCTGTTTTTATTCTAGGCGCGGCAAGCTCCAGTTGGCACTTAGCCGCTCTGCCCAGCGCCTGCGGTTTCTTTCCACTTGCGAACGTTCACCCCTTTCACGAGGAGCACAGCAACAGCGATATTTCCCCGGGGCCGGCCAGCGCGAGGTTGTAGGGATACAGATAGTGTGTGAGCGGCCGCCACAGAAGGGTCATGTAACCCAAGCCGGCAAGCACCTCCAGCACGGCTATAATTCGAGGCAGGAAGGTTGACCTGAGAATGAGGTAGCCGATTAGGACACACCAGAATCCGAAGAACACGAGGCCGATGTCGTAGGCCTGCGCATTCAATTTGAGAAGCATGAGCGCCAGAGCCTGCAACTGTTCACGCGCAAATGCGCTCAAGGAGGTTTTGCCTTGGAGGACGAGCAAGGGGGCGAGGTACAGGAGACTGCTAAGGGCCCACATCGCGCATGCTACGAGCATGACGAACCCCGCGAGTAGCGAGACGCTCTTATTCACCGGCTTAAAGAGGCCATAGAAGAGAACCGCCCAAACGAGATGGAACGGCACAGTCATGAGGGAAGACACGAACCCTAACCGAAAGAGGGGCTCGTGCGAGAGAATGTTGGCCGCTGTCGCTGTTGCGCTGCAGGACACCACGAGCATGCCGAGAATGACCATTTGACCAAGAACTGACGTCAGGCTTCCGAGCAAATAGGAGATGCCAGCCATTCTTGCGTAGAGTTGCGGCGAAGTGTCAACAGTGCCATCTGTCATTTTGACTCTACCTCCGTCGAGGTTGTCTGCACCATCGCGGTCTAGCTATAATTAGACGGCATCATGCAGTCTATTTCTTGCGCTTCCAAGCGCATTCATGCGTGACTGTTTCCGGTTCAAGAAACGCGGTCAGCTTTTCTTCCGCTCGTACAACGAAACGTTTCCCATCATCGCGGTGCACGTCAACAATCCGGGTTGTTTGCCCGTTGGGATCAATCGCTGACACCCAGCCCAGACTCCATCCGGATGCGCTGAGGTTGTCCGCTATGAGATTCACAATTTGCCGTAGTAGTCAGTGATATCGAAGTAAAGAACGTGTTTTTTTCCGTCCACAGTGGTAAATCGCATAATATCGAACAGACGCTTGTCGTGGTCGACAGACTTGACGCTAATGGAACGCCACTTGCCGTAATGCTTGGCTATGTAGTCATGCTGGGCATCGACCCCGGCGTGATCAGTGAGCGCCTTGACCATAATCGCTTTTGCAAACGACGAGCCGTCACACTTCACGTCCGCCATGCTCCAGGACCTTTGCTTGCTGCGCGATCCAACACCTAGCCAGAGAGTGGAGACGCGCCAGTGAAACTAAAAAGTCTGCACGCGCCCTCACCGGAAGGCATTTTGGCAATCCCGCGTACCTTCCATTCGCCGATAGGCGAGGTGGTATGCGCGGAGCCGACTGTGACCGGATAGGCCGCGACGAGCTTTTCGCCTTCGCGCACCTCGAGAATGTTTGTTTTCGTGTCGACCCTAATGGCGACATTTCCGGGTGCGCCTGCACTTTCGCCTGGATTTGGAGTTTGCGTTCCGGGTTGATCGTCCATTTCGTTAACCGCCTGAGAGCTGAGCTCGCTGCCTGGCTTAATAGCCTTGACGGAAGCGAGCTCAAAAGGTTCGACGTTCGGCACCATGATCTGATCACCATATTTGATTCCTTTCATCTTGTTCGGGTTTAGCTGCTCCAAAAAATGAACATCGCTATGAAACTTCTCCGCGATTGCGTCTGCAGCATCGTGGTAGGGTAGAAATTTTAGTTTTGCTTGTTCAGCCACTTTGCTGGGCAACGGACCAACGCTTTGGAGATCCGCATCCGTGAAGGTATAGGGAATCAATACAGGTTCCACGCTGGCGAGACCGAGGCCGGTGACGTCCGGCGCGACAGTTGATTTAGTTTTGCGTTGTGGTGGCGAAATTTGGGGTTGTTCTCCACGAGATTCCCGATAAAGGGCGAGCGCCCTTTGCGTAAGATCGTTATAGCGTCCATCGATTTTGCCAGGGCTGAAATTTGCGCGGTCGAGAAATCCTTGCAGTCGAGTGGCCGCTTCAACGTCGGTTTTGCTTGGAGGCGGTGAGTGGCTGGATCTCTTTCTCCCCGCTGCTGGCAAAATACTGCATAAGATTAGTACCGCGACGAGTGCGAAACGAAGAACGGCATTCACTTAACTTGATCGCCGTGACCGATGGTGTTGGCTATGGGAAACAAAACGCGCCTTTTCTGCTCCGCCAAACCGGCAGAACAGAAAGGCGCGATGGAGACAAACGAGCTTAGATATTAATCCTCTTCGAGAATCACACGATCAACAACCATGTTGGGACCGGTCCCCGCATAATGGACTCGGACTGGAACACCAACTCTGATCTTCGTTTTCACGGTGTTTTCATCCAGAACCCTTCCGCTTCGTGTCACGTAAGTGACCGTTTTGCCGAAACGATAGCGGACGGGTCCGTTACTTTCCCTCAGCACGATTGTGCTCCCGGGCGTGAACTCCGTAATTGTCCCCGTTCCTTCCGTCGTGGTCGTTCTGGTTGTAGTGGTCTGCTGCTGCGGCACCTGTCGCTCGTTCATAAGCGGCTGCCGCGTGGTCTGGCCCCACGCAAGCGATGCCACCATTGCCAAGGCAATGCTTAAGAGCACTTTTTTCATGTTTTCCCCTTTCTTCTTTTGCGTTGCTGCGGCGACAATCTCTCTGTATCCCAAGCCGCTTTAAGCGAGGCGAAGAATTTCGCCGCTAAATACAATTCGTATGCGCTTTACGAACCGGATGTTTCGATGAGCTTTTTTGGCTCCTTGAAGAGCGCTTTTACTCTGCCAATTTTGAGCCAATGAAATTTTGGGTTGGAACATCAGGTTTTCAGTACGCCGAGTGGAAGGGAAACTTTTATCCGGAAGACTTGCCGACGGCAAAAATGCTGCCGTTTTATGCGGAACGCCTTTCGACTACGGAAATCAATTACACGTTTCATCGGATTCCTGCGCCCAAGACGATCGATAATTGGAGAGCGCTAACTCCCCGGAGCTTTAGGTTTGCATTGAAAGCGCCGCAGAAGATCACGCATTGGTCAAAACTGCGTGAATGCGCGGATACGCTGCGATATTTCCATGATGTAG
>DATAPD010000016.1:0-2172 GCA_036265385.1 Terriglobales bacterium | reverse complement strand
CTGGCCCGCCCGGTGCAAATGACCGATCGCTTCGTCGGACACACCGTCGGGCATCACATCTTCGGCTGCCTCTAATTGCATAATCACGCCGGTGAAACCTTGGGCCAGTGTGTCGTGAATGTCGCGCGCGAGGCGGTTTCGTTCCGCCAGCACTGCGGCTTCGCGGCCCTGCTCGGCAAACTCATTGAGTTGAAGTGCGAACATCGCCTGGTGTGCCAGTGCTTGCGCTAATTCGATCTCTTCCGGCCGATACGCTCTTCGATCTCCGTGACGAATGCTGACAAACCCTCTTACCCGGCCGGCGACCAGCGTTGGAATTGTTAGGTACTTCCTAGTTCCTTTTCCACTGAAATACTCGCGAATACTGTTGGAAACACGTGGATCATTTTCTATATCCTCGCAGACGACCGGGGCCCCGGTAAAAACCGCTTCCTGAACAATTTTGTCCCCTTTCCAAGTGAGCGGATTTTTAATAAACGGATGTTCCGGGTCCGCCGCTGCGAAATCTGCACCCTGAGCTGCAGCCCGCAAAACCAGAGAATCAGCTGCCCCGTCCAATAGCCACAGAACCACAGTCTGCGCGTTTAAAAGACGACCGATTGTGCTCAGCATTTGTCCAATGAACTTTTCCGGCTGCGGCGCAGTCGCGAGAACGTCCAGACTCTGCGCTAATGCTTCGACTTGGCCCCGCGCGAGCTGCTCAGAAGCGCGCAGGGCTTCTTCCGCTCTTTTGCGTTCGCTAATATCTCTTACAACCGCTTGGTTATAACCGTCGCCCAACGTTGATATGGAAACTTCCACCGGGACCACCTCGCCGTTTCTACGCAAGAACTTTCTCTCGAAACGCAAGGCACCCTCTGCTTTCAATTGGTCGAGCCGCAGACGAATGAGATGTCGATCTTCCGGAAGGTAGGTGTCTGCAAGTGAAGAACCGATCAATTCTTCCAACGGACGACCCGCTAGTTGCGCGCCTGCCGCATTGGACAAAACACACCTGCTATCCTGATCGATCACGTAAATCGCATCGGGTGAGGTATTGACTAAATCGCGATACTTCGCCTCACTCGTGCGGAGCGCTTCCTGAGCTCGATCGCGTTCAATGGCAACGCGAGCCAGGTGCGTGGCCATTTCAATGATTCCTAGATCGCGCGCGTCCGGGCTTCGCGGTTCGCGATAGTACATGCAGAAAGTTCCCAGCACCTTTCCTTCTGAAGAAAGAATTGGATTTGACCAGGAAGCCCGGAGATCGTGCCGTAAGGCTGAAGCACGATGCTCAGGCACTTCCCAAAGTGGATCGGTCGCAATATCCGGCACAATGACGGCCGATCCCCGGTAGGCCGCTGTACCGCAAGATCCGGCACACGGTCCGATTGGCAGTTTTTCCATTTGTTGTATCCATTCTCTGGGAAGACTTGGTCCGGCGACGGAGTCGAGGTGAACACCGTCGGAGTTTACTAACAAAACTGAAGCGAGCGTGCCTTTGCGGTACTCCTCTACGCTTAGGCATAAGACATTCAGGATCTCCTTGAGCTCGGCCCCCGTGGCGATCATCTCGAGAAGCCGTTTCTCTCCCGCTAGAAACGATTCGGCGCGTTTCCGCTGGTCGATGTCAATATTAGTCCCATACCAGCGGACGATGTTGCCTGATTCATCTCGCAGCGGCACACCCTTCGTCAGAAACCAGCGATACACGCCATCGACGCCACGTATCCGTGCTTCGCTTTCAAACGGTTCTCCAGTGTCGGTTGCGGCGCGCCATCTTGCCATATGCGCAGCCCTGTCGTCGGGATGGAATGCATCCAGCCACCCGTACTCAAATTCGGTGCCTGTCTTCATGCCCGTATATTCCAGCCAACCCTTGCTGCAGTAATCATTGGCGCCATCCGGCAATGTGGACCACGACATCGCTGGAATGGTATCGATCACGAGGCGGAGTCCTTTTTCGGTCCGTCTCCGATCGGTGATGTTGTAGGTAACTCCGGTCACGCTGACAACCTCTCCCCTCTTTTTGAGGAGTGGTATTAGATTATTTTCGAAGAACTGCTTCTTCGCTTCGGTGAAAAAGGTAACCGACTCTCCCGCCAGGGCACGCCGAGCGTTGCCATGAAGTTCGGGGGAGTCGTGATAGAGATCAAAGATTGATCGACCGACGAGTTCTCCAGGTTTGAATCC